>JBGAIM010000022.1:0-75239 GCA_044225555.1 Limisphaerales bacterium
CCCCGCCCGTCGGCACGTACTGGGTCGGCTGGTATGATGGTATCGACGAGTCGCCATTGCTCGTTGCTCAGATCCATCCACCCACATTGTACGTTATCGATAAAAGTACAAGAACATATTTATGAGATGGCTTCTAGTAATAGACTGCAAAGCTAGTCTCACCATTTCTCCCAAGTAGGCCGGAGGAGACCAATCAACCAAAAGGCGTACGCTGCGTTGGGGCAACCCAGTGACACCCGTTCGCACCAGATTTGTCCTGGTGATGTCGGATTTGAAACCAACTCCACACGGAAATGGCCTCCCACCGGGGCGGGACGCCGTTGGTTGATTCCGGTTGACGACTCAACGCTGGATGCGCGCCGAGCCGCCTTTGGCAAAGGCCTTCACCTGCTCCACCGTCGCCATCGTCGTGTCGCCGGGGAACGTGGTGAGCAACGCGCCATGCGCCCAGCCAAGATTCACGGCTTGCTGTTCGGATTCGCCGGTGAGCAGGCCGTAGAAAAAGCCGGCCGCATAACCATCGCCGCCGCCGACGCGGTCCACGACATCGAGTTCGCACATCGGGGATTGGTAGGTCTGGCCGTTGATCCACGCGACGGCGCCCCACGTGTGGCGGTTGGTCGAATGCACTTCGCGCAGCGTGGTCGCGACGGCTTTGACGTTCGGGAATTTCTTCGTGGCCTTCTCGATGACCGCGTAGAACGCGCTCGGGTCGAGCTTGGATTTGCTTTCCACGTCCTGGCCTTCGACGCCGAGGCCCTTCTGCAAGTCTTCCTCGTTGCCGACCAGCACGTCCACATTTTCAACGATACGAGCGAGAACCTTCACCGCCTTGTCCTGACCGCCCCAGATGTCCCAGAGCTTCTGGCGATAGTTCAAGTCGAAGGATGTGATCGCGCCGGCCGCCTTCGCGGCTTTCATGGCTTCGATAATGACTTCGCCGGTGGTTTCGGACAGCGCGGCGAAGATGCCGCCGGAGTGAAACCATCGGACGCCGGCGCCGAAAATTTCCTTCCAGTTGAAGTCGCCGGGCTTGAGCTGGCCGGCGGCTTCGTTGCTGCGATTGTAGAAAACCACCGGCGCGCGCACGCCCTGGCCGCGATCGGAATAAACCGTCGCCATGTTCGGGCCGCGCACGCCGTCGTGTTTGAATTTTTTGTAGAACGGTTTCACGCCCATCGCGCGGACGCGTTCGGCGATGAGATCGCCAATGGGATAATCCACCATCGCCGTCGCAATGCCGGTGTTGAGCCGGAAGCAATCGGACAGGTTGGCCGAGACGTTGAATTCGCCGCCGCTGACGTGGATGTCGCAATGCGTCGCCTTGCGGAACGGGATGAGGCCGGGATCGAGGCGGTTGACGAGGGCGCCAAGAGACAGGAAGTCCAATGCGCCGGATTGGGGAATGTTCAGACCAGTACTCATATTTCAGTTCAATTGAGGAATCGGCATTAACGCAAAAATCAATTCAGTCGCCACCGGCCATTCACAGGGCAATCTTCTTAAACTTCGGCACGAGGAGGTGCATGACCACCCAAGCCGCCAGGTATGCCAGTCCGCAGATCATAAACATGATGCCGTAGCCCACTTCGATCTTGCCCAGGTCTTTGAAGTGCTGGAGCAGGAGGCCGGCGGTGTAGGCGATGAGAATGCCGCCCACCGCGCCGGCCATGCCGCCGATGCCAGTGACCGAAGCGACCACCTTCTTCGGAAACATGTCGGAAACCGTTGTGAAAATATTGGCGGACCAGGCCTGGTGCGCCGCGCAGGCGATGGCGATGGTGGCCACGGCGAGCCAGGTATTGATTGCACCGAGACGCGAGGCGAGCAGCACCGTGAGCGGGAACAGGGCATAGATGAACATCGATAACTTACGCGCCTTGTTGGCATCCATGCCGCCGTTGATAAAATGTTTCGGCAGCCAGCCGCCAAAGATCGAACCGACCGTGGAGACGGAATAAACGACCGCGACGGCGAACGGCCAGCTGATGACGCCGGGGATGTCGGTGATGAAAGCCGGCAGATCACCCTTGAGGTTGGGATTCCCGGCGATAAATGCCCGGACCGGTTCGCCCGCCGCGCCAGAGTTGGCCGCGTATTCCTTGATCTTGCGCAGGTTTTCGCCCGCCAGGAAGGCCGGCAGCCAGAAGAGGAAGAACCACCAGATGGGATCGGTCATGAACTTGCCCATGAAGAACGCCCAGGTCTGCCGGAACGTGAGGAGTTTGAACCACGAGACTTTCGACTTCCCAACTTCGGTTTTCTCGGCGTCCTGTTCATCCACGTCACTGTGGATGAACTCATATTCCGCTTGGGAAAGTTTGCCGCTCTGGAGTTTTGCCGCCGGCGTGCCGTACAGGGCATACCAGAATACGAGCCACAACAGGCCGACCAGGCCGGTGACAATAAAAGCCCACTCCCAGCCCCACGCCCGGGCGAGGTAAGGCACATAAAGCGGAGCGACGATGGAGCCGACGTTCGCACCTGAATTGTAAAGACCGGTGGCGAACGCCCGTTCCTTTTTTGGAAACCATTCGGCAATGGTCTTGTTGGCGGCGGGGAAGTTGCCCGCTTCGGTGATGCCCAACGCCGCCCGCCAGAATCCGAAACTCCAGGTGTGATGACCAAACGCATGGCCGATGGCGGCGACACTCCAGCCGATGAGCGACCAGGCATAACCTGATTTGGTCCCGACCTTGTCAATGATCTTGCCCGCCGCCAGCATGCCCAGCGCATAAGCGATCTGGAAACAGATGACGACCCGGGAATAGTTCAACTCCTGGACCTTGTCCTCACCGAACACGCCCGCCGCCGTGAGCACGGGCTTGAGGAGACCGAGGACGTTGCGATCCAGGTAATTGATCGTCGTCGCGGCGAAGACCAGGGCACAGATCGTCCACCGATGGCGCCCAATCGTTTCATTCACGGAAGCGAAGCTCATGGCGATAAAAGCCGGGTGCAGGTGAATCGGCGGTACTTGGTCATGGCGATGGATTATTTAGATTCTCAAACCAGCCACAAGGCAAACTTCGCAGCCGGGAATGATCAACTGAGAAATACGGCCTTGATGTGGCGGTCGAACAAGTTGCCGGTCACGTTGCGCGCCACGGCGGATTCGCACTGCTCCAGCAGGTTCAAGTAACGCGTTCCCATTTTGGCCGCAACCTTGTAGCCGACGTGCAGCAACTGGCGGACATGCGGATTGAATTCCTTGCACTTGGGATCGTGCCGCAACGCAGCGCACATTTGTGCTGAACTCCAGCCGTTCACCGTAGTGGCCGGCGGCAGCTTGGTGCGATCAATATCAATCACCGTGGCGTAAGGTGCGCAGAGCTCCTCGCAATGCGCGAGCGCCTCGGCGTAAATCTCCTTGGCGAGCACGAGCCCCTCACCGCCCGCTTCGGCGAGGCCGATGATTTCTTCCAGCCACGTCGTGCCGGCGGTTTTCAGATGCACCCCCGCCCCGCTCTTCTGCAAGGTGCGCCGGATGGCCGGATAGATGGAAAACTTGTCACTGCCGGAATGCACGCTGAGTTTGAGGTTGTCGGGCAGGCCGTATTTCTTGACGGCAAAGGCGATGACGCAGATATCGTCAGAGAACTCGCGCTCGAATTGCACCGCGTCGCCGACATAATCCACGCCCTTGTTAAAGCGACCTGTGAATTTGGGCGCAATGGTCTGGATGGGAATTTTCTCGTCCGCAATGGCAGCGAGAATGACGAGCAACTCCGGTGGGGTCTGGGGCGAATCGGTTTCGTCCATCGAAACCTCGGGAATGAAACCAGTGCCGCCCTTCTTCTCCGCGAGGTAGCGATAGACCTTGCCGGCCTCCTGCACGGCGAGCAGGAACTTGCCGGCGACGCGTTCAACGTCGGCGCGCGTAATTTGAAAGGGGCGCTCAATTCCGGCGATCTCGATCCTGCCGATGAGTTCCGGGTGACGATCCACAAACGCCTTGATGGCTGCCGCGTCCGCCGGCTTGCCGATGAAGTCGGCGACATCAATGGTGAAAAAATCCGAGTGCGCGAGAAAGCGATCCACGGTCTTGAGCCCGATGTGATCCGCGTCCACGTGGTAGGGCTTCTGCCAGCCCAGCGCTTTGACCGCCGCATCCGCCGCGGCGCGCACACTGGCCGGCTCGCTGCCGACGATCAAGTGTTCGCGGTTGGACTTGTTCCAGACCGGCACGACCTCGACTCCGCGTTCCGCGGCCATCAGGCAGGCGCGCAACTGGGCTTCGGCCTGGTGCGCGAAACGATCCCCTACTCCGAGCGAGAATTTACTGAGTTTCAATGCGTTTTGATTCATTGGCTTGGCGGTTCAGTGTAGCAAACGCCTCGCAATTGCGGCCATGATTTTCTGCAAACCCGCTTGAAATTTATGTCCCATTGCGCCTCGCCCAAAAAGGTGAGGCCGGGTGCAGATAATTCAATCAATCCTGCAAAAAGTCCCGATGCCACGACGGTCACCAGCGCCTAAACTAAATTGCAGCGCACCCAATGGCTTGGCGGACTGGTGTCGAACATTGGTTCGGCTTGAGTCCTGCCGGCCGGGTCGGGTACGCTGGAAACATCAGCAGCAATGGTACGACCATGAAATTCATCCACGAAGATTTTCTGCTCCAGACGAAAACCGCCCGGCGGCTCTATCATCACTTCGCCGAAGCGCAACCCATCCTGGATTACCACAATCACCTGCCACCGCGCGACATCGCCGAGAACCGTCGCTTCCGAAACCTGTTTGAGATCTGGCTCGAGGGCGACCACTACAAGTGGCGCGCGATGCGGTCGAATGGCGTGGCCGAAAAATTCTGCACCGGCGAGGCCGAGCCCTTCGCCAAATTCCAGGCGTGGGCGGCCACCGTGCCGCACACGTTGCGCAATCCGCTCTATCACTGGACGCATCTGGAGTTGAAGCGTTACTTCGGCATTGATCAGTTGCTCGATGAATCCACCGCCGCGCGCATCTGGAATCAGGCCAACGAGCAACTGGCCACGCCAGCCTTCTCCACCCAGGGCATTCTCCAGAAGTTCAACGTCAGCGCGCTCTGCACCACGGATGATCCCACGGATGATTTGCGCTATCACGAATCACTCGCCGCATCGCCCTGCGCCACCAAGGTGCATCCCGCTTATCGGCCCGACAAAGCGCTGGCCGTCCATCAACCCGAAGCCTTCAACGCGTGGGTGGACAAACTGGAAGTGGCCAGCAACGTGGACATCAACAATCTCACCAGCTTCCTCAAGGCGCTCAAACTGCGGCACACGTTTTTCCACGAACGCGGCTGCCGGCTGTCCGATCACGGACTGAACCATTGCTCCGCCGAGTTTTGCTCGGAGAAAGTTGCCGCCGCCATCTTTGCCAAGGCCCGCAAGGGCAAGCCAGTTTCGCCACTGGAACACGCGCAGTTCTCCGCTTTCTTGATGGTATACTTCGGTCACTTGGATGCCGAGCGCGGCTGGGTGAAGCAACTGCATCTCGGCGCGCTGCGTAATAACAACACGCGCCTGCTCAAACAGCTGGGCCCGGACACCGGCTTTGATTCCATCGGCGATTTCCCGCAGGCCCAAGCGCTCGCAGCGTACCTCGACCGGCTAGATCAGGACAATGCTCTACCCAAAACGATCATCTACAATCTGAACCCGGCGGACAATTATGCCTTTGCGACGATGATTGGGAACTTCCAGGACGGCACCATTGCTGGAAAAATCCAACTCGGGTCCGGCTGGTGGTTCCTGGATCAGAAAGAAGGCATGGAATGGCAGATGAACACGTTGTCCAATCTGGGACTGCTCTCGCGTTTCGTCGGCATGGTCACCGACTCGCGTTCGTTCATGAGCTATCCCCGCCACGAATATTTCCGACGCGTGCTTTGCAACCTCATCGGCCGTGACGTGGATAACCGCGAACTACCCAATGACGAAGCCTTGCTCGGCACCATGATCCGGAACATCTGTTACGGAAATGCGAAAGCCTACCTCGGGCTCCCGGATATGTTATCCGCCAAAAAATCCGCGCGCAAAGCCGCCATCCCGGGCAATTGAACGGCGGGGCGGCGTCAGTGCACGAACCCCAGCCGGAATTGCTTGGGCGACATGCCGGTGGCCTGCTTGAACGCGACACAGAAACTGTTAGCGCTTTGGTAACCGCACATCGTCGCAATTACCTCCACCTTGTGTTCCGCCTCGGTGAGCAGGCGTTTGGCGCGCTCGATGCGGATGCGTTGCAACTCCTGACCGGGCGTTCGGCCCACTGCTTCCAAGAATGCCTTGTGCAAACCGCGTCGTGACATGGCGGCCACTCCGACCAGGTCCTTGACGCTGATCGGCTCGCTGGCGTGTTCCCAGATGAACCGGAGACTGTTGGCCACGCCCTTGTGATTCACCGCCAGGAGATCGCTGCTCTTGCGCGTGACAATGCTGGCGGCGGGAACCCGCAGCGCAGTTTTGGGCGCAGGCCTGCCGTTCATCAACTCGTCGAGCAAGGCCGCCCCGCGATAACCGAGTGTTTCGAGATTGGTGTCCACGCTGGAAATCGGCGTGTGCATGGCATCGGGCGCCAGCAGATAATTTTCCGCCCCCACGATGGCCACTTGCTCGGGCACGGCCAATTCGGCGCTTTCGCAGGAGTCCAGCACATCCAGCGCCTGCTCGTCATTGGCCGCGAAGACGCCCAGCGGCTTGGGTAGTTGTTTCAACTGCGCCGTGAGCCAGCGGCGCTTGCTCCGCCATTGCTCGCGGCCCAGCCGGTACTCCGGCGCGCGATACCACGGCAGCCAGACACATTCGTGCCCGGTCCGTTTCAGTGCCTCCACGAAACCCTGGCCGCGCTCGGCATAGGACCAGTTGTCGGCGTCGCTGTAGTAGGCGAAGTGGCTGAAACCGCGCGAAAGGAAATGTTCCGCCACCAATTCGGCCGCGTGGGCGTGATCTTCGAGGACGCGAGGAAATTTGAGATGTTGCCGGCGGAAACTGAAATCCACGGTCGGCTTTTTCACGTGTTTGACGAACTCGGCCAGGTCATCGCCTTCGCCCAGCCACGCCAGAATGCCGTCACCGTCCCAGCCCCAGGGGATGACTTTTTCGCGCGCGAAGTTGGCGGAGAGATGCCAGCCGTGTTCCTGCGCGTACTTCTCGATGCCGCGATGCAGCCGGTAATCATACCAGCCCAAGGCGATCAGCACTCGTTTCTGGTGGCGTGCCATGGCTTGTCGGCTCAAGCTGAAGCGGGCGCGGCTTACTTTCAACCCAATTTCTTCGTCGGGCGGTGGCCACGGCGTCCGTTTCGCTCCCAAAAGATGGACCAGGCCCGGCCATTCGTGTTCAGCGAATGCGGACACGTCGTCAAAAGACATTACAACGTGCGCCAGCCGCCGGTTCGGCGCGGCATCAACGCGGTGCGCATATTTCAAACAGGTTTGCAACATCTGGGGGCTGTGGCCCGCGCAACCGGGTGTTAGGGTGCGGGTGAACCAAACCTTGTTGCTGAGGGCGCACGTTGTCTTTGGTTGGCGGCCGTACCGACGGTGCCGGATGAATTGCTCCCTCAATTGAACGCCAGTAGCACGCTCCTATGAAGAATACTCGCTTGATCCTCATCGGCCTGAGCACCGCCTTGATCTGCCATTGCGCCCACGCCACCGTGATTCGCGTGAGCCAGTTGGTCGGGCTCAGCACCGGAGTCCTTGGCACGGATGCCTCCACAGGCACGACGGAAGGCTGGGGCAATACCACCACCCAGGTGACGCTGACAAATGGCAGCGGCAGTCTGGACGGTACCGCACTGGGCCTGGTGGTTTCCGCCGGAGATCGCGCCTTTACGAGCGCCACCTCGGCGCTCAATGTGCGGAATCAATTTGCCACCGGCCAGTACCCGACCGCCACCACTGACACCAACCTCTACTACTCGTTTCTTTACCGCTTTCGCAATGCGGCGGATGTTTCCACCGATGGCGAGATCATCGTCCGATTGAACACTCAAAACAGCGGGACCGGGAGCGCCCAACATTGGGATTTGATCGCAAAGAATGTCGGCGGCCAGATTCAACTCGGCATTTTCAAACCCGGCGCCGCCCAGACGAACTTCGCAACCACCAACATCAACGTCGGCCAAACCATTTTTATCGTGGTGCGACAGCAGATGGTGCCGGGCACGGCCAATGACACCAACTCCCTCTGGATCAACCCGCCGCCCAGCGCGTTCGGCGCGGACGAGGCGAACATCCCGCCGCCCAGCGCGATGACCGCCGACGGTGCGGAATCCGCCGGCTCCGGCCCCGGTCGAATGGTTTTCGTCGCCGGATCGAATTCTGAATTCGACGAATTGCGCATCGCCACGACTTGGGCGGAGGCGACTCCGGCTTTCGGCTCGTGCGTGGGCGCGGGCATTGAACAACAACCGGTTCCCGTGACGCAAAGTGCGGAACTCTCTGCGACCTTCAGCATCAAGCCCCTTGGGACTGCCACTTCCCCGAGCATCCAGTGGCAACGGAGCACCAATTCCGGAAGCTCGTGGAACAACATTGCCGGTGCGAACGCGGAAACCTACCGGACGCCGAACTTGTCGCTCACCGAGAGCGGCACCCAGTATCGCGCGATTGTCAGCGTGGCCTGCAACAATTCCTCAGTCACCTCGGCCCCGGCTGCGGTAACCCTGACGGCCCCCGTCGCCACCCCTGCGGGCGTCGTCATGGACGACACCTTCACCGATCCGGACCTTGGCTATGACGACCGCAGCAACCTCCCCCTGACCAGCACCAACTCCGTCTGGTTCACGGGCGCGTCGCCTCAAAGTCTCGTGGCCTACCAGCAAAACGGCAACCTGGTTGGCACAACCGTCGCGGGTGTTTCCAGCTTGTGGCTGGGTTACTTTGTGGAAACCAATCAACCGCCGGTTCACCTGGCGGTCGGTCGCACTCTCCTGGTGCGGCTGCCTTTCATTGCGAACTCCTACAGCCTGCACACCAACAACAGCGGCTTGCGCCTCGGCCTGTTCGATTACGCGGACGGCGGCACACGCGTCACCGCCGACGGGGCCACCGCCGGTGGCAGCACGGGCAACGGCATTGGCGTCCGGGGCTACATGCTCAATCTGGATTTTGGCCCAACCTTCAGCGTGAATTCTCCTTTGCAACTCCTCGTTCGGAGTTCCCTCGCCGATAATAATCTCATGGGGTCGTCCAGTCTGTACGAGTCCTTGGGAAGCGGACCAGCCGGGGGCGGCTACTCCAATTCACCTGCGTTCCAAGCCGGCCAGCAGTACACCTTGGAGTTCAGCGTCGCGCGGATCGCCGTCAACGCCGTTACCATCACGACCCGCATCTCGGGCGGCACGCTGGACCTCGTCCACTCCGTCACGGAAACCAACTTTGCCTACCATCGTTTTGACGCCTTCGCCATCCGGCCCAACTCGGCCGAGACCACGGCCGACAACTTCACCTTCCCTGAATTCAAAGTGGACGTGTTACAGGGCTCGGTGGCGGTGGCGCCGTTCAGCATCACCGGCGTCCAGTCACTCGCCACGGATTCCATCAAGTTGACTTGGGCCTCCGAGAGCGGAGCGAGCTACCAAGTCCTTTCAGCCCCCTCGCTTACCTCGTCCACTTGGACCACGAACGCAACGGTGCTGGCCACCGGGAGTTCAACCTCCTACACCAATTCGCCAACAACCGGCGCGGAACTTTACTACCGCGTAGTCGGTCTGCCCTACACGCCGTAGGCAGTCAGGCTTGGAGTTGGTGCTGTTCCAGGGAGCGCCGGGTAACCGGCGCTTTCTGCTTTTACCAGCAACCGTTTGCTCAAGGATGCTGAACGGCGCTGGGAGCGGCGGGTAAGGCTGAAGCATGCATGGCCGCCCCGTGCGGTTTTTGGACGAGCGTGAAAACCGTGAGGGCCAGGCCGGCCAACGTCGCCGCAATCCCCAGCCGGAAAAAAAGCTTCGTCTCGGTCAACAGCGTCAGCGAACAGAGCACGACCGCGAAGTGGAGGCAGATTTCGCCGTACTCGAAACTGTGATGACGATGAGCCGCCATTTCGGCGTCCAGCTTGTCAGCTTCCGCCCGGGACCGGATTTGCTCGTTTTCCTTCTCGTACTCGAGATTCTTGGCGTGGAGTTTGGCGGCTGACTCTTCGAGCAACTTGTGCTGGGCTTCGGTCGGGTTGCCGTGAAGATCAACATCAATGCGTTTGAGCTCCAGGTCGTTCAGGTAGGTGCGCTGGCGCTTGGCTTGATACCAGGCAAAGCCGTTCGAGGATTGAATCTCCTTCACGATCATGTGATTGGCCTCGTTATTGGTGAGGGCAGCCACGATGGCCATGACCACGGCGATGACCGCGATGATGATGCCGATCTTCTTTTGTTCGCGGTTCTCCGCGTGGTGAGGAACTCCGTGTCCTGACATAAGTTATTGCAGGGTCAGGCTAAGCGGTCATGATTTGCGACGCGAGCAGAATCATGCTTCCGCGATGGTTTTCCGCCTGCCTTGCTGAAGATTCTGGCCGCGCAGCTTTCGCAACCTGGCTGGGGCCGGCCCTCAAGAAAACATCCGGGTCAAAATGAAGCAACCCACGCCCGACCAGCGCCGACCGCTTGAATGAATGCCACTCGCCGCGCTGCCGCCGTCAGGGCTTCCAGGCATTCATCAATTTGCGGAAACGCGGACTGGGCGGTGAGTCGTTGCCCACAGCATCCCAGAGTGTGGGCACAAACGCCTGGGGATTCCCCCGGGCCGTCTGATAGAGGACGTGCCCGTCCGCAAACAGCGCGTTCAAGCCCCCGAACGAGGAGTTCACCTTGTGCGCCGTGGCGTTCACGTTGTGGATCAAATCCGTGGAAATACTCTTGTTCAGATCCACCTGGCTTTGCTTCGCCACCACCATCTTGAAGTCACCACCGAACTCGAGGGTCACGGACTTGAACACGAGCTTGGGCAACAGTTCACCCGCTCCGGCCACCGGCTCCATGTCGCGCACCTGCGGATAATAATTGTAGCCGGTGCGCACCTGTTCGTCACCGGAAGTGGCAGGCGTCGAGGGCCAGGTGTTGGGCAATGTCGCGTAATAGCCGTAGGTCCAGGTTTCACCCGCGCGCTTGTTGCTGGGGCAATAAAAAACCTTGGGATCGGGCGTGAGCTTGGTGCGGAAGAGCAAACCGAGGCTCATGAATCCGCGGGTGGGGGACATCGTGCCCGGCGTGACGCGACAGGCGCTGTAGGTTTGCCACGGGTTCTGTCCCTCCGGCCAGCCGCAAACGGGCATCCAGTCATTCGCATCGTTCACGTAGGAATTCACTCCAATACCAATCTGCCGGAGATTGCTGATGCAATTCGTCTTCCACGCCTTTTCCTTGGCATTGGACAACGCGGGAAGCAACATCGCCGCCAGAATGGCGATGATGGCAATGACTACCAGGAGTTCAATCAGCGTAAAGGCCTTGCCCTGCGGACGGATTGACGCGCTCAGCTTTGCTTTCATCATAGGCTTCCAGTTGGATTCAAGCTTCCGGCGTGCCGCTTTTCACGCTCCGGCGCCCTGATTCCCGTTGCGGTGTCACGGGTGGGACCGGCTCTCCGGCCTCCCACCCGTTACCCAACCATCCCAACACCTGACGAAGCCTGCGGGGCTCCGCCCAAATTCCTGGCTACACCATCGGCTTGTTGCCAAGAAGCTACCGCCCGGCGCACCCGATTCAAAGCCGGGCGGTTTGCAATTCGGGTTGAAATTTGTGAACGACGACCGTCAATTGCCTCCCAGGCCGCGGCAGTTGAGGATGCTAATTCTGGAAGCATTGGTGATCGTCACCGTGTCATTCCCCGCTTCAAATTCACAATCGGCGATCGTGACATCCTTGATCTGATTCGTCGCCGCATAGCCCTCGATAAAAATTGGCTGCTTCGTCAGCGCACCAAACTGCGAGTTGCGAATCTCAATGTTCCGCATCCGCGGCGGATGCTCCCCCTCCCGCGCCCCGCCCGCGCCGTAGCGCAGGGTCATGTGAATCCCGTACTTCGCCGTCTTCACCGTGCAGTTGCGCAAATAAATGTCCTCCACAAAACCGCCGCGCGCCGGGTTCGACTTGAAGCGCATCGCCATGTCGAGGTCCGGACTGTCGAACTGGCAATTCTCCGCAAACACATTGCGAATGCCACCTGACGTTTCGCTCCCCATTGTCACGCCCCCATGCCCGTCGCGAAACACGCAGTTGCGGATCACAATATTCTCCGAGGGAATGTTCACCCGACGCCCGTCGCCATCCCGGCCGGACTTCACCGCAATGCAATCGTCACCATTGCTAAATACACAGTTCTCGATCAACACATCCGTGCAAGAATCGGGATCGCAACCATCGGTGTTTGGCCCCCGGGTTTCCACGGCAACACCACGAATGGTGACGTTCGTGCAGTACAGCGGCGACAGCGTCCACATCGGCGAGTTGATCACGCGCACGCCTTCGATCAACACATTGCGGCAGCGGACGGGTTGGATAAAGTTCGGCCGCAGGTAATGCCCCTCGCCAAACACGCGCTGCGCCACCGGCACGCCACGATTGCCCATGTCCACCAGCGCACGACTGTCGGCGTTCCATTTCCCCAGCCACCGATGCCACCATTGACCCTGGCCATCGAGCGTGCCCTTCCCAGTGATGGCAATGTTCGTCTGCGCGAACGCATAAATCGGCGGCGAGAAGTTCATCACCTCGGTGCATTCATAACGCGTGAACACCACGGGGAGATATGCGGCTGTGTTGGTGACAAACCGAATGGTCGCCCCCTCGCTCACATGCAAATCCACCCCGCTCTTCAGATGAATCGCGCCACTGAGAAAAACTCCCGGCGGCACCACGACCCGTCCTCCACCCGCCGCCTGGCACGCCGTAATCGCCGCCGCAATCGCCGGGGTGCAATCGGTCTCGCCGTCACCCATCGCGCCATACTGTGTGACTGGGAAATCCCGCGCCGGAAATGTTGGCGGCACGATTCGTCTCAAAATCCCCGGCACGCGCGACCACGGATCGGAATGCGCGAGCTGGTCATCCGGTTTTGAACCCGCACAACCAGCGAGGCCGAGCACGACGGCCAGCACCAGGGCGCGCGACCAAGGGATCAGGAGATTCACAGACTGACAGTAGCAATGCGGCCCTTCTTTGCAAAGCACACATCCTTTGCAAAACGTATTGAGAATTCTGCATTGCCACGCTCAAACGGCGGCTGTCCCCATAATTTGAATTCGTCACTTTGGCGCTGCGTGTTAATTTTCTACGCAGCCCGTAGCGCCATGAAGCAACACGTCTCGAGATTCGCACCAGCCATCTGGGGGTTAGCTCCACTCTTTCTCGCCAATTCGCTTTTCGCCCAACTCCCCGCCTTTCCAGGCGCGGAAGGTTTCGGCAAATACGCCACCGGCGGCCGCGGCGGTTCGGTGTATTTCGTGACCACGACCAACGATTCCGGCGTCGGTTCGTTTCGCGAGGCGTGTAGCGTTTCCGGACGGACCATCATTTTCAAAGTCGGCGGCGTGTTCGATTATTCCAGCGGTCGGTTCGCGCCCAAACCCAACATCACCATCGCCGGTCAGACCGCGCCGGGCGACGGCGTGACGATCTACGGCGACGGCCTTTCGTTTTCCGGTTCGCACAACAACATTTGCCGCTTCATCCGCGTCCGGCAGGGCATCAATGGTACTTCTGGCACGGACGCCATGGGCATCGCGAACGGAAACAACATGATCTTCGATCACATCACGTCGTCGTGGGGACGCGATGAAACGTTTTCCATCAGCGGTGACATCACGAACATCACGATCCAGTCTTCGATCATCTCACAGGGCTTGCAAGGCCACTCCGCCGGCGGCCTCATCCAGACCGCCGGCGGCGTGAGCATCCTGCGTTCGCTCTACATCGACAACGACACCCGCAATCCGAAAGTCAAAGGCGTGATGGAGTTCGTGAACAACGTCGTCTGCAAAGCACGGCGATCGGCGGCGGCAACACAGATTTTCACATTTACCACGCGAACAACTGGTATGACGGCGACCGGAACGGAGCGCTCAACGGTAGCGACCTTTCGCTTGCCGCTTACGGCACGCACGATCCACAAGCTTCGCCCTATTCTTATCCAATCTCGACGGGTTCGGCTTACTCATCGCTGACCGCGCTCAAGCTCGCGATCAGCGACGCCGGCCCGTCGTTCCGCCGCGATACCGTGGATGAACTGATGATTTCCGAACTCACCTCGTGGGGCTTGGACGGCGGCACCATCACCAGCGAACTCGTCGCGCCGATGAGCGGTCCGGGCCTCGTCCGCAACGGCACGCCCTACCCCGACGCCGACAGCGACGGCATGCCTGACTATTGGGAAAACGGCACGGGCTCGAATCCCGCCGTCGCCGACAACAATGCCGCCAGTCCCAGCGGCAGCGGCTACACGCGCCTCGAAGATTATTTGAACTGGCTCGCCGAACCGCACGGCATCGCGTTGCAGAACACGAATGTCGTCGTGGATCTCCGCCAGTTCACGCGCGGATGGGTTGTCGTGAATCACTCGCCGTTCTGGTCAGTCGCCAACCCCACCAACGGCACGGTCACGCTGACGAACAATTACGAAGCGCTCTTCACTCCCACTCCCGGCCTGAACGGACCGGCCAGTTTCCAATTCACCGTCAACGACGCCGACGGCAGCCCGGTGACGCGCACCATGAATCTGTTCTTCACGCCATCTGCGCAAAGTTACAAGGCAATCTGGCATGGCGACGATCTCGCGAACAACTGGAACACGCTCGGCGATTACAACTGGCATGATGGCATCTCTTTGCTCTACCAATTCCACGCCGGCGAACCGGTCACGTTCGACAACACCGGCTCGACCAATCCCGCCGTCAATCTCGTCGGCTCGCTCGCACCTGCATCCGTCACTGTTGACGCAACCAGGAATTACACCTTCAGCGGCAGTGGTTCGCTTGATGGCACAATGGCGTTGAACAAAACCAACGCCGGCACGCTCACCATCAACAACACGAACGGCTACACCGGCAACACCACCGTCAGCAACGGCACGCTCCTCGTCCACGGTGAATTGACCGCCAGCGCCGTCACCGTCCGCAGCAGCGGCACAGTCGGCGGCAACGGTGCGCTTGGTAATTCGCTCACGGCGGTGAGCGGCTCGACCATCGCGCCCGGCAATGGGATCGCCGCCCCGGGCACGCTCACGATCACCAACACGCTCACCCTCTCCGGCGGCGTGACGAACCGTTTCGATCTCTCCGACGACCCGACGGGCACGATCAAAACCAACGACGTCATCAACGTGATCGGCAACCTGAATCTCAGCGGCGTGAACGTGCTCAAGTTCACCTTGCTCGACGGCCTGCCCGGCAACGGCGTTTACACGCTCATCACCTACAGCGGCACGCTGAGCGGCAGCCTCGCGAACTTTTCGCTCTCCGGCATCAGCGGCCTACTCACCAATCCGCCTGGCCAGATCGCCATCATCGTCAACGCTTCCCGCCCGGAAGTCATCGCGGACAAATTTTACTTCGGTGACGACGTTCTCTTTGACAACACCGGATCATCAAATCTCACTGCAAATCTGGTCGGCGACCTGACGCCTGCGTCTGTCACCGCAGATGCCACGGTGAATTACACGCTGACTGGCGCGGGCAGGATCACCGGCACGACCGGCCTCACCAAAACCAACTCCGGCACGCTGACGGTTCTCACGCTAAACGATTTCACCGGCCCGACGATCATCGGCGGCGGCGCGCTTTCCGTGTCGCGTCTCGCGAATGGCGGCGCAGCGAGCAGCATCGGAGCGGCTTCGTCCAACGTAACCGATCTTGTTTTCGGCAGCGGCAAACTGAGTTACACCGGCAGCTCCGTCAGCACGGATCGCGGCGCAACAATCAACAGCAGCGCGAATCTCGACGTCACCAGCAGCGGCACGACGCTGACTTGGAACGGCGTGTTGACCGGTGGCGGTTCGCTGATCAAATCAGGCACAGGCCAATTGATCCTCACCGGCGAAAACTCATTCACGGGGGGAACGACTGTCAGCAACGGCACGCTCGCGCTTTTCGGGCCGAGTGGCGGCGCAAGCATCACGGCAAACAATTACTCGCTCGGCTCGTTGGGCAGCGTCACACTTTACGGCGGCACGTTGAAACTATTTGGCGGCGATCTCGGAGATGCGGACGCCGGCTACGGAACTTTCAGCCGTCCAATCATTGTCCCGGCCGGAGCGACGGCCTCGCTTCTGACTCCGGCCCGCTACACCATGAGCAGTTCGCTCAGCGGCGGCGGGACATTGAATCTCGAAGTCAACTACGTGCGGGGGTATTTGGACGGCAACTGGTCTGCCTTCACCGGCACGATCAACGTCACGGCGCAGTTGACCGCGAGCACGGCGGAATTCCGCGTCTCGAACAGTTCCGGCTACGCAGGCGCGACGCTTTTTCTCAACGACAACGTGATCGTCACCCAGAGCGGCAGCGGCAACCCGATGCTGATCGGCGCGCTGGGCGGCACCAGCAGCAGCGTCGTCGGACCTGGAAATCAGACTTCGAGTGGGCGCAATTTCAACATCGGTTACAACAACCAGGACGCGACGTTCGCTGGACAGATTCTCGCCGATGGCGCAAACACTGTCACCAAAGTCGGCACAGGTAACTGGACGCTCACCGGCGCGAACACTTACAACGGCGGCACGATCGTGGACGGCGGCACGCTCACCGTGAACAACACGAGCGGCAGCGGCACGGGCACGGGCAGCGTCACCGTCAACACCGGCGGGACGCTCGCAGGCACAGGCAGCATCACAATCTCACCTGCCGCAGGCGGCATCGGCACGCTCACGGTCAACAACAGCCTCACGTTGAACGCCGGCAGCACGACGCGCATTGAAATCAGCAAGACCACTGCCGGCAAAGACCTGCTCGATTCTTCGAGCACACTGACTTTTGGCGGCTCCCTGATCGTCACCAACCTCAGCGGCACCCTGGCTGCGGGCGATAGCTTCAAGATCTTTGACGCTGCCGCCTACGCGGGTTCGTTCTCCAGCATGACGCTTCCCACGGTCGCTGCCAATCTGATGTGGTACACGGGCACGTTGAACACCAGTGGCACGATCACCGTCGTCAGCACGAACTTTGTACTGCCACAAACATTGATCTGGATCGGCGATGGATTCTCGAGTGTCTGGGACCTGGTGACGCTCAATTGGAGCACCACCAATATGCAGCCTCGCGCCTTTGCCAATGGCGACTCCGTGATTTTCAGCGCTGGCAGCCCAACTATGCCTCCCGTGAACCTGATCACAAATGTGGCCCCGGCCACCATGGTGGTAAGCAGCGTGTACCCTTACGCCCTAACCGGGGCCGGTGCTCTGAATGGCACGATGAACTTGATAAAGACCAACACGGGCAAGCTCACCATTGCGAACACCGGCGTAAACACGTTCTCCGGCGGCACGACGATCGCCGCCGGTTCACTGCAACTCGGCGACGGCATTTCCATCAACGGAAATCTCCCCGGCAACATCGTCAACAACGCCACCCTGATCTTCGCGAACCCGAACGCGCAGTCGTGGAGTTCCGTTCTCGCCGGTAGCGGCACGCTCGTGAAACAAGCCGCTGGCACATTGACCGTATCCAGCACCAACAGCAGTTACGCTGGCAATGTCCTCATCGGCGCCGGGGCGATCACCCTGACCACGGGGGCGGCCCTGAGTACCGGCACTCTCACCCTCAGCAACGGCGGCACGTTCAACTTCCCCCCCAGCTCTCCAGCCTATTTTTATCCGGGCAACATCACCATTCCGGCCAACCAGACAGGCACGATCTTCTCACCCGGCCTCGGCAATGGCGTGAGCGGCAACGTGATTTCCGGCAACGGCAGCAGCGTGTTGAACCTTTCCAGCGGCGTCAGCTTCTCCGGAACGGCCACCACGCAGTTCGACAGCTTCACCGGCACGATCAATATCCCGGTCGGTGCGACGCTGCGTTTCTCGGCGAACTCCAGCGGCAACACCTACGGTTCGCTCATTCCGTTGTTCACCATTAACGGCACGTTGCAACCCCGGAATGCGGGCAACACCGTGCGCCTCGGAAAGATTTCTGGCAGCGGCACACTTACCGGCCCGCAATCCAATGGCGGCACCGGCAACACCATCTATCAGATCGGCGGCGCGAACGTGGATTCCGTCTTCAGCGGCATCATCAGCAGCAATACGGCGGTGACCAACAGCCTCGTGATCCTCCACA
Source organism: Limisphaerales bacterium (assembly GCA_044225555.1). Classification (GTDB taxonomy): domain Bacteria; phylum Verrucomicrobiota; class Verrucomicrobiia; order Limisphaerales; family JADLHS01; genus JADLHS01. Next base: position 18,249 of record JBGAIM010000022.1, read on the forward strand.
AACTCGGCACCGGCCGGCTCACCTTGAGCGGCGCGAGCACATACACCGGCGGCACGATCATCAGCAACGGCGCCGTGTTCGTGAACAACAACTTTGGCAGCGGCCTCGGCTCGGGAACAATTACCGTCCGTAGCGGTGCGACCCTGGGGGGCTCGGGCATCATCAGCAGCGCGACCACGCTCGACAGCGGCGCTACGCTCTCGCCTGGAGACGCCATCGGCAAACTCACGTTTAACTCCACACTGAGCCTCGCCTCCGGCAGCACGAGCCGCATGGAGTTGAACGCGACCTCGGTGACGAACGACGTCGTGAAAATGCTCGGCTCGATGACTTACGGCGGAACTCTTATCGTCAGCAACACCTCCGGCACACTCGCAGCAGGACAGATGTTCAAACTGTTCGAGGCGACGAGCTACGCGGGTTCATTCAGCACCGTCAGCCTGCCCACTTTGGCCAACCCGAATCTCGCCTGGACGAATCGCCTTGCGACCGACGGCACCATCGCCGTCTTCAGCACTGCGCCAACCACGCCGCCGGTGTTCAGCTCCGTTGGCACGGATGGCAACAATCTCATCATGCGCGGCAGCAACGGCACGGCCAACGCCAGCTACTATTTACTGGCGGCCACCAACGTCGCACTGCCGATGACCAACTGGAGCCGCCTTGCCACGAATCAATTCGATGTCAACGGCGGATTCAGCCTGACCAACGCGATCGACCCGGCCAAGAATCAACTGTTCTACCGACTACGACTACCGTGAACCTGGCTCCGGACCCCAGTGGCCACACCCGCGGGCGGCAAAGTTCGGCTCGCCTCAGCACAGTCTCTCGCCCAGAATCGGGCAGATGAACAAATCGGAATTACGCAAAGCCCTGGTGGCGGCGGTTCGTGCCGCCCACGCCGCCGGCAAGTTGATGCGCCAGAATTTGCGCGCGACAAAAAAGGTCAATGCCAAGACTTCACACGACATCAAACTGGAGCTGGATGTGCGCTGCCAGAAGTTGATTGAGAAGCTGCTCCGGCGGGCATTCCCCAAAATCTCCCTGCTCGGCGAGGAGGGCGACTCGGGCGCGGTGAATGAAGCGCTACGCTGGGTCGTGGATCCCATTGACGGCACGGTGAACTTTGCCTACGGCATCCCGCACGCGTGCGTCTCGATTGCGTTGCAGACACGGCGTTCCAAGTTCCGAGTTTCAAGTTCCAAGTCACCTGAATACGAAACCATCGTCGGCGTGGTTTATGATCCGTTCACCGATGAGACGTGGACGGCGATGCGGGGCGAACCGACGCGCTTGAACGGCCAGGTCACCACTGTCAGTGCGCGCAAGGAATTGAAGGAAGCCATCGTGTGTGTGGGCTTCGCCAAGAGCCGGCACAGTCTGGAGCGCGCCCTGCCCCACTTCATCTGGATGGCGCGGCGCGTACGCAAAATGCGAATGATGGGCGCGGCCGCGCTGGGTCTGGCGTATGTAGCCAGCGGTCGTTTTGACGCCTACATCGAACGCGGCGTCAGCCTGTGGGATGTGGCGGCGGGCGGCTTGTTGATTGAATGCGCGGGCGGGAAATTCTGGACCGAACAAGTGTCCGGCACGCAGAAGATCCGGATGGTGGCCAGCAACGGGCTGATTCACGGCAAGCTGCCACTGCCACGCTAGCTCGCTTAAGGCGAAATGGTGAACGTGCCCGCAACGGGAAAGGCAAAAGGATCGTTCGGATAGTAAAACGGCGGACTGTACACCGTGCCCGTCATGGCTCCGCTGGTGGCGTTGGTGAAATTCAGCAACAGCGTCATGTCATAGTCAAACGCGCCGACAAAACTGATGGGCCATAGCCGGCCGTTGAAGGGTTCTTGTCGCCAGGTGTAACTAAGCACGCTGCCGGGAGAACCGTTGATGGTATAATTTCCCCCGCCGGTGGAATTGAAATTGATGACCAGCGTTCCACTCCCCCCTTGCGTAAAAACAACCGTCACCGTCCGGCCGAACACTTTGCGCGGCGGGAACAGGGTGTTCGGATACAGCACTTGCGCTAACTGGTAGAACTGACGCGTGGCATTGGCCGGCGCGTAGATCGTATTGGTCACTGGTACGGCGGTTTCAACTCCCAGTTCGCCGTGGGTCCACGAGGCCAGATCACTGGAGGTAAAAATCCGGTTGTCCACGTTGAGCCGGTTACTGAAGGTCAGACTGATGTTCGTACCGGCCCGTCCAATCTTTGTGTTGAGATTGGTAACGACGGGCAAACCCTGCGCATTGATGTCAAACGCCATCGCCGACGTGCCCACGCGTCGAATGTTCACGCTCTGGATCACCACATCGGTCAGGGGCTTACTGGCAACTGTGGGCACACGGTTGATTGCATAGACCACGTTCGATCCGCCATACAGCCGGCCAAAAACGGTATGCACGTTGTCCAGCCAGGATGTATTGGTGACGGTGATGAAGAACTGCGCGCCGTTTGAATCCGGTCCGGAATTGGCCGAGGACAGAACGCCGAAGCCATCGTGGCGCAAGCTCGGAGTGAATTCATCCTCGAACGCATAGCCGGGACCATCCGTACCCTGTCCATTCGGAGAACCGGCTTGGTTCATGAAATTGGTAATGACCCGGTGAAAGATGAGACCATTGTAGAAGAGATTGGTCTTGATTCGGCCGTTGGCAGCGTCCACCCAGTAGCGCTGCCCGGTGGCGAGGCCGATAAAATTGGCGCAGGCCTTTGGCGCCAACACATATTCAAGCCGGCAGGTGAAACTGCCCATGCTGGTGTTGAACTCGGCGTAGAGACCGTTGGTGTATTGCGCGCGGCTGGTTGATTGCAGGCCCAGTAAAATGGCCAAGGCAACCGCGAGTTTGGCTCCTTGCCGGACGATTGAGATGCTCATGGATACAACGTCTGCCGCAACTTCAGCCGATCTCGCTGGCGCGGAAATTAACAGGATAATTGCACAGCTGATCGAAGCGGACAACTGGAATTCTCAGCGCGCCAGCCAAGTCTTCAGCTTCGCCAACGCCCGGGAGCGGTGGCTAAGCCGGTTCTTCACGTCTTCCCCCAGCTCGGCAAAGGATTGGGTGAACCCATCCGGCACGAACAGCGGATCGTAACCAAAACCACCCTGACCGCGGGGTCCGAGCTCAATTCGCCCCTCGCAAGCCCCATCGAACAGTTCCGGCTTCGTTGACGGGTCCGAATTCAACCCGGTCAGCGCAATGACGCAACGAAAGCGGGCGGTGCGTTTTTCCAGGGGCACGTCTTTCAGCAGGCGCAGCAGTTTCGCGTTATTGTCCGCGTCGGGCGAATTCCCCGCGTGCGCTGAGTCCGCCGCGGCAAAGCGCGCGGAATGCACACCCGGTTTGCCCCCGAGCGCGTCCACCTCCAGACCGGAATCGTCGGCGAGCACGAAGGCGTTCCGGGTTCCAAGTGTCGAGTTCCCGGTTCGATGCAACCACCGGGCAAGTTCCACCGCCTTCTTCGCCGCGTTATCAGCAAAGGTCTCCGCGTCCTCAACCACGGCGGGCGCATCGGGAAGATCGCGAAGTGACAGATAGCGGAATTGATCGCCAAGGATGGCGCGGATTTCACCGACCTTGTGGGCATTGCGCGTGGCAATGAGCAGCGTCGTCATGCGCGGTTACGATAGCGATGCCAACCGGTTTGATAAAGCGCTTCCGCACGGGCGGACGGCTAGTTCGGTTGATTGCGAATGCGGATAAACACACTCGGCGAACCGCACACGGCTTCCAGCCGGTCGAAGCCGGTGATGTTCGTGCCGTTGCTGAACGAGTTCGTGAAGGAAGCCACGGGAGTCCAATTCGTCGTTGTGAGATCGCATTTGAATTCCGGAAGAACGCTCCAGCCGTTGGTGCCGGTCGAGGTCACCACGACGTTTTGCCCCACGGAAATGTTAACAACCCGAACGGTGGGCGGCGAGGCCGGGGTGACGATCGTCAGCGTGCCCGTCATGCTGCCATGATTTCCGCATTGATAAAAAAGTTGGTCGGGGGCACCGGCAGGCACGGTAAAGGTAACGCTGCCAGCGGTTGCGCCATTGTTCACCACCCCCGTGCCAAACGCCCCGGCGGACCCCAGCCCGAGCGAAGATTTGATCCAAAACGGATGGATGCCCACATTGCTCAACTGGAAAACGTAGGTAACCCCGCGTTGCAAGGTGAAGCCGGGATCGGCCAGTCCGTCGATGGTGTAGTTAAGGAAGTCTCCGCCGGTCACATTGAAGGTCTGCGCGGAGGCGGAAATCCCGCAGGTAAGAATAATCGTAGGCAGCAAAGCCCGCTGCCGAAACAGTATTCCAAGCCACCCAAATGCAATGATCATCATCTGCCAAGTGAGAGCTTCGTGGCCGAGGATGGTTCCCGACAACCTCTCGATTTCGAACGCATCACAGATCCTGTCGCGCCCGGTAGAAGCGTTGGAGCACGTTCGTCGAGGTGGTGTCGGTGACATTGAAGGAGTTGGCAGGCGCCACATTGGTGATGATGGCGGACCAGTTTGCCAGGTTGGTGGAGGCCTCGGTGGCGTAGGTCTGGCCCGCGATGCCCTGAATCGTGAGTTGGAATTGCCCGTTGGGCAGCAGCGTGGGTGATGTGAGAATGGCGTTGGTCAGCACGAACACATTCACCACCGCGGATGTGGCCGCCAGTCCCGAGTTATCCTGCGCCCGCGCGGTGAAAGTGTAGTTGCCCGCCGCAGCGTTATTGAGGGTGAAGCTGTAGGGTGATCCAGTGTCATTTCCCAAGAGCGTGCCTCCGGAAAAGAACTGCACATTGGTCACCGCACCATCATCCGTGGCGGCAGCTTGCAGGAGAATGTTGGCGGGGGCGGTGAGTCTGGCGTTGTGCGCAGGATTGGTCAGGGAAACTGAAGGCGCCAGATTGATGGAAACCACGGTAACGGTGCCAGTTTGTTCGCTATGGCGATTTTGCGGCAAAGGTGCGTAAACATGCCGGTTGCAAAAGTACGGAAAAAAACCATTGGTGGTGAAGGTCAGCGTGAACGTCGTAGGGGTGCCATCCAGATCTCCGCTCGCCCAGGTAAAAGGCGTGTTGGTGCGGGTGACATCGTGGAAAACGGTGGCCGACGTGGTGTTTGTCCAACGGACGGCGTCGCCGACATTGATGGTCAGGTTGGTCGGATTGAAGAAGTAGCTGCCAATCTGGACCGTGTTGGTGACCGCCGGCAACGCAAGCGGCGGGAACATCATACTCAGGCCGAGGAACACGAGGGAGGGCTTGTTTCGCATAGGGTTTGGGAGGGTTGTCTAGTTGAGCCGCCAGTTCAACGAGACGAATACGGCATTGGCCGTGTAATTGTTCGCCCCACCCGAACTGGGTTCGGTGTAGTGGTAAAAGCCGTATTGCAATTTGGTCGTCAAATCTTTCGTGCAGCGAGACACTAGCCCGACTTGCAAACCATGCAAGCGATAGTCCATCCCCAGCGGCAGGCCGGTCGCAAAATTATCCTGTTGGAAGTCGGACGATGAGAAATTGTAGCCGCCGATCAGGTCCGTCTTCGGCGTCAGCACATAACGCCCATGGAACAACCAGCTCCAGGTATTTCCCCGATAGGGCACAACCGCCTCGGTCGAATCCTGAATGGTGGTGTTGCGCACATTCTGATAAGACAGGGTCGAAAATAAATTCAACCGACGCCAGGGGGTCAGGGTGAAGTTCACGCTGAAGATTTGCGCGTCGTAGTTGCCGGCAAACATTTCTCCACCCGGTGAAGCATCATCGGTGGTAACTGCGGTGACTGATTTGGTTGTGGTGAGATAGTCGGTGGCCACCCAGCGCCAACTGAAGGTGGTCTTCCACCAGCCACTCGGGCGGACGGTAAACCGTGCGCCGACCTCCTGCGTCGTCAAGTCGCGGGCCGTGATGAGCGCCGGATAGCCGGAGATGGGGATAAGGGGATCGCTGGGATCGTAGGCCGCGCCGTCGTAGGTCGAGGAACGGGCGCGCCAGCGATAATAGGCGCCCAGCTTGAGCCAGTTGCGCGGGGAGGTATCGAAACCCGTGCGAACATCGAAGGCGCTGCTCTGGGCGTCCGTATCCCGCAGGAAGGTGGGCGGCAGATCACCCAGCGAGTTTTCGGATTGATCGAGGCTCTCCTGCTGCAACCGTGCCTCGGTATAAAGCGTGGTGAACGGCAACCGCGTGTAACGCAAGGTGACACTTTCGTCCACCACCACCTTGTCAAGCTCCGTGAAGGCGCTGTTGGTGGCGCCCGCGGGATCCACGAATTCCGTGCCCGCGAGGTTTCCGTTTTGCTGCGTCCACTCGCCTTGCACGCCAAAGGTCAGCGTCCCGCCCTGCCACGGGCCCAGCAGGACGTTGGCGTTGGCCACCTGTGATTGCCGCTCCAGGGCGATGCGCTGGGCGGTGTACTGCCGGAGCACCAGTCCGCCCGGAATGGACTCATCGAGGTTGAAGTCCGCGTCTCCCGAGAGTTGGCTGTAGAGATAACCGGCGGACGTGAAAAGCCAGGGACGAAATTGGCGCTCCAGGCGCAGCGTATTGGCGCCCTCAAATGATCGCCAGCCTTGCTGGACATTGTCCTGAACTGGCGAATTCGGAGTGCTTAGGTCCACAAAAGCGACATTCACCTGCCGCGTATTGGAGTCAGTCCACTCGCCGCGGAAGTTGTCTTCGAGTCGCCAGCCGCCGCGATTGAGATCAAAGTCGAATTTCAGGATGTGCGTGTGCTCATCAATCTCCTTGTAGGCCGGATAAATATTCCGGGTCGCGATCCCGTCCGTCACCGCCCCCCATTGCAACGTCGCTTTTTCACCATTCCGGTACTGGTATTCATAACCCAGCACCATTCGTGGCCAGTCGGGCAAGATCAGGCCAAAGTCTGCCCAGGCGCGCCCGACGTCGAGGTGCAGATCGCGATCGAGACTGAAAACCGACGGTGTAAATCCCGGATAGTAGCCGCCTGTATCCGAGTCGTATTTCCTGAACTGCTCGAAGCCAAACTGCGCGAACCCGCGGTCTGATTTCTCGACGAACAGCCGGGCCCGATAGTCGTCAGTCAAGGCGTGGCCGCTGAAGGTGTATTTCGTTTCCGGTGTGACCTGTTCAAACACCTCGATCTCCTCAACTCCGCCGCGCCAACCATCGCGCAGGCCCGTAAGTTGGCGAAACTTGGATTCGTTACCGGTCACAGTGGTGAATCCGACGGCTGGAGCAAGGGTCAGATTGAATCTCTGATCGTCATCCGGCCCCCACCAGGCGCCCTGATCCACCCAGGCCCGCAAGAGTTCCACCTGCCCGGGCGTTAACGGTTCGCCCTGTCCCTCAGGTGGCATCACCGATTCCGGATCAAGCCGCGCGACAAAACGAATCAGCGGTGAATTGGTACTGCTGCCCGGAAAAACTGCCGGGCCGTTGTCACCACCCTTCAAAAAGAACTCATACTGGTCCAGTCGAAATCCCCCTTTGTGGCGCGTAGCACCGTGACAGCGTACACAGTTTTGCTCGAAGATGGGCTGGATATCCGCAACGAAATCGATCCTCCGCGAAACGGCGGGCAAGGATTCCAACGCGTTGGGATCCGCCGCTGCAGAATGAGCAACCAGGAACAGCACCGAAACTGTCAAACCCGACCAGGCTGGACTTCGAATGCTCACAGTTGTCTCAGTAGCGATGACGCGGGCTGACGTTTGACCCATGTACGGCGGTGTGGCAACCGGCACTCCAGCAGGTGCCATAACTGAGATAGGTCGTGTGGTTTTCTTTTCCGATGAAAATCTGCCCCGGTGTCCCCTGCACCTGTGCGTGACATTTCAGGCAAAGATTGTTGTCGCTTTCAACGAGCATCTTGGCGTTGATCGCACCGTGTGGGCTGTGACACACCGTGCAACCTTCGCGCAAGGCTTCGTGCTCGAAGACGAAAGGCTTCGACTGGTCGCGGTGACAGTTCGCGCAGGATTGGTTCAAGCGCGCCAGACCCGAGCCGCCGGCGGGCTTCATGATATCCGCGCCGTGAGGGTCGTGGCACTGCACGCAGTTCATTTTGCCTTCGAGCACCGGATGATGCTGCGGCAGGCTGAATTCGGCGTGGGTGTCGAGGTGACAATTGAAACAGGCGGCGGCGTCCCGGCCCGGATTCAAAATAAATTTCCCACGCCCGCCACCGATTTCAACGTGTTTGCTCCCGGGACCGTGGCAGGCTTCACAACCGCTGGGGCCGGCTGTCGCCACCGGCGCAAAGTGCATCCGGGCATGGGCGCTGGCGGGGAATTGCTGGACGTAATTGGTGTGGCACTGCAGGCAGGTTTTGTTGCCGACGTAATTCGCACCCGGGATGTCCGTCGGCACGATGACCGCCCGCGGAACCGTTGAACAGGAGTTCGCCACCAATAGCACGAGAAGCCACAACGACGCGGCAGTAATTCCGGTGAGGCACCGAACCCGATTGCCGGGCAGATTCTTGCTCGTCCGTCGCACGCAAGCCCCTAAACTCTTCCTAGACTTTTGTCAATGACTTGGACCAAGCCTGGGTTCGCCAGAGTTTCACCGCAAGTTTGCGGACCACTCGGCGGGACGGCGAGATGGCCGGGCACAATCTTGGCCCAACCGGACAGCGACGGAACTTCAAACCGCCGCGTCGAGCTAAAGTTGTTATCAAGGAATCCTTCACCCGACTGTGAGGCGCCAGCCAAGTGAAAAGTTCCCGAAAGTCGCAGACTTTTACGCTCGAATGTCCATCTCCTCTCGGCCAAATTGGTCCGGGCGACCGGGCGCGGGAACAATTCTCGTGTCAGCTGCTCTTATTTGGTGATGACGCACTATGGCATCGGCTGGGGATTTTGAAGGCTTGGTGGCTCGTTTCTACGAGCCACTCTACCAGTTTGCCTTCAGCCTGACGCGCTCCGAGGCGGATGCCTGTGATCTGACTCAACAAACGTTCTACGTCTGGGCCACCAAGGGCCATCAGTTGCGTGATCCTGATAAAGTGAAGACCTGGCTGTTTACGACTCTGCACCGCCAATTTCTGGAATCAAGGCGGCGGCAGGTTCGTTTCCCCCACCAGGAACTTGAGGCGGCGGAATTCGAGCTGCCCGTCATCCAGCCGAACGCGATCAGCCAGATCGATACCGACAAGGTGCTCGCATCACTGGCGCGCGTGGATGAAAGTTTTCAAGCTCCCGTGGCCCTGTTCTACCTCCAGGATTATTCCTACAAGGAAATCGCCGAGGTTCTCGGCCTGCCCCTGGGCACGGTGAAATCGAGAATCTCCCGCGGCATCGGACAATTGCAAAAGTTGCTGGCAAAAGATCTGCCGCAACGAAATGACAAGACGCAATCGTGACTGCACAACAAGCCCGACAAATTTTGCTGGCCTACCGGCCTTGGACGAATGACGCCCAGGATCCGGAAGTGGCCGAGGCGCTGGCGTTGTGCCAGCAGGACGCCGGCTTGGCCAAGTGGCTCGAAAATCACTGCGCGCTGCAAAACGCCATCCACGCCCGCCTGCAAGCCGTGCCCGTGCCGGAAGGCCTCCAGCAACAGATTGTCTCCGAGTTCAAGTCCCGGGGCCTGACCGTCTGGTGGCGCCGGCCTGCCGTGCTCGCCACCGCCGCCACAGTGATGCTGCTGATTGCGATCGGTTCACTCTGGCTCAACCTTCCCCGATCGCCGGAGCAGGACGTGAGTTTTGCCGCCTATCGCAATCGCATGGTGCGAACGGCCGCGCGCGCCTATGGAATGGATTTGGAAACAAATGATGTCACTCAAATCCGCACGTTCCTAACTCAGCACCAATCACACGGCGACTATGTCCTGCCGAAGGGCCTCGCACTAACTCCAACGGTCGGTTGCGGTGCGTTGAGCTGGCAGGGCAAACCCGTGGCGATGGTGTGTTTCCGCACCGGCAAACCGCTGTCGCCCGGTGCAAAAAGCGATCTGTTCCTTTTCGTCATTGACCAACAGGACTTGGTGGACCCGCCGCAGCCGACGGCGCCACTGTTTGCCGGCGTGAGCACGCTCGTGACCGCTACCTGGCGCGAAGGGGGAAAGGTTTATTTGCTCGCGGGCTTCGATGAGTCTCAACTCAAGCAACGGTTGTGACTGCCGGTCGCTGTGGTGAGTTCACCTGGCTTCCAGCCTGATCGCTGGATTGACCGTTCCGATCAGCGTCGGTTTCGTGGGCATTGCCATCTCCACTCTGAGTCGTGTGTTTCCAGTTGAATGGTTCCTCGGGGCAACTCCGCACAACGGGCGAAGCATCATCGATCACGCCTAGCCCACACGGTTATTCTCCGGAATATTGCTGGCCAAGGCCTGAAGCGAAGCGGAGTTGCGAACCAACCGCGCCAACCACGTCCGGTGGCCGGAACACCCCGTCAATCAAGGCAGGGCCAGCCGGTAGAACACGTTGCCGTTTGCTGGATCAATTGGAACGAGGACGCGATTGGTGGTCGTCGAACCAGGCACGGTGAACCAGGTCGCGCTGAGGCCGGCACTCGGGCTGTTGGTCTGCGTTTCCAGTCGTCCACCCGCAAGGGGCCAGGAGATGTCCAACTGGTCGCCCGATACCTGCACCGTCAGACGCACAGCGGGAAAGAGTTTGTAAACAATTCCGCCCGTCCCATTGGCCGAAGTATTCGTCACCAAGGCGTACAGTTCGCCATCGGCGTCCTGTCCGAAGCCATGCACGGTCAGTCCATTTGGCAAAATCGCCGAGCCAAACTGCGAGAGGAAGAACGCCTTGATCAGACCGGTTTGCAAATCGGCATAGAAGATCCGTCCGTCTGCCCTTGCCGGCGCGGTTTTGAGAGCCAGATCGCCGAAGACATACTTGCCGACCAGCTCGGGAATCGCAGTGCCGCGATAAACAAAGCCGCCGGTAATGGAAATGCCGTCATTGTGATCGTACTCAAGCGTCCCGAGAGTCCCCGTGATCGGATCCGTGAGTCCGACCGGACTTCCGGGGCTGCGATTTCCCGGAGGGGCGCCGATGGTTCCGGCGTTGCCGGCTGGACCATTCGTGCGGTTGAACAGGAAGTCCCCTTCCTTGATCGCCCAACCATAGTTGCCGCCAAGAACAATGCGGTCAATCTCCTCGATGTTGTTCTGACCGACATCGGCCAGAATCAGTTCGCCGTTTGCGCGATCAAACGAAAAACGGTAGGGGTTACGGAGTCCGTAGGCAAAAATCTCCGGCACCTGGCCCACACCTTGAAATGGGTTGGTGGTAGGGATGCGATATTGCCCATTGGCACTGATCGGATCAGGGCTCGCGGGGTTCAACGTGGGATTGATCGGATCAAACCGCAACATTTTGCCGAGCGGCGTGCCCAGGTTCTGTGCGTTACCACCGGGCTCAATATGGCTGGCGCCAACATCGTTGGCATTGCCGCCGTCACCCAAACCGAGATACAGATAACCGTCCGGACCAAAGGCTATCGTGCCGCCATTGTGGTTGTTCGCATTCTTGCCAAACGAGATGATCTCGCGGCGCGAGTCGGGGTCCACCACATTCGCGTTGGTGCTCGAAATCTTCCACTCGTTGACCGCGGTCTTGTAACCTTGCGAGGCGCCATTCGGCGCGGCATAAGTCGGACCCGTTCCCAACAACTGGCTGTTGAACGTATAAAGCGTTTGAAAGCCGGGGCTAACCGGGTTGTTGAAACCGGGATGAAAAGCCAGCCCGAGGAAGCCGCGTTCATCGTTGGCGTTGACGGGATTCAGCGAGGTCGAAATCAAACCTGAAATGTCGAGGGCGGCGCCCGCCAGCAAGGTGCCGTTCTGGATGATTCGCAACAGCCCGTTTTGCTCCACGACGAACAGCCGGCTCAGGTCCCCTGGCGGGCTGATGGCATAATCGGGCGCGGACATACCGAGGGCGACCGGCTGCAGGAGGAGGTTGATGTTTCCGTTTGTGATCGCGGGCAGGTACCTGGCCATGGTCACATGGACGGGGGCGGAGGTTGTGGCAAGGCCCAGATTGTCCGAGACGACCGCCGTCAGCGTGTGCAGACCCAATGCGAGGCTGGTGGTGACACTGTAGGGACTGGTCACATCGTTGCCCAGGGAAACGGTTCCGTCGAAGAATTGCACGTTCGTCACGCTACCGTCCGTATCGTTGGCGGCGGCATTGATAGTCACAGTTGCGGAACTGCTCAACGTGGAATTATCCGGCGGGTTGGTGATGGTCACACTGGGCGGAATATTTCCCACACTGACCGTGATATTCACGACGCTGGAAGTGGCGGCGAGCCCGAGGTTGTCGGTGGCCACTGCGGTGAGTGCGTGACTGCCGGTGGCGAAGCTGGTCGTCAGGACGTACGGCGCGTTATTCGTGGCCCCAAGCAGGCTGACTCCGTCGAAGAATTGCACATTCGTGACACTGCCGTTCGCGTCGGACGCGTTGACGACGATGGTCACGTTGGCCGGCGCAGTAAAGGACTGGGTGTTGGTGGGAGACGTGATGGCGACGGTCGGCGGCACATTGCCACCCGGCGGAGTGGATCGTTGGTAGGCGAATCCACCTCCGACCGGCCAGGCGAGAAATTTTATGTCGATATAGATGTCGTCGGAAATGAGGTGCAGCACGGCGTTGACGCCAACGGTATTCGGGGGGCCAAGGTTGATGGTCTTGGCCCACGTATTCCAATCCGTGTAACTCAGCGTGGAATAGTCTGCCGTGGAGCCGTTGGCCCATTCGGTATTTTGCGGGCTCAAGAAATGCGTGAAGAAAGCCTCGGTTGTGGCATTGTAAAGGCCCTGACTTGTGCCGCGGGTCAGCCCGACGCTGGCCGTAATTTGATCGACGTCAGCCGCGACCGTGTTTGTGAAACTGATGGCCGGTCCTGACCAGATGGTTGCCGCGGGGAGGTCTGACGACCCGCACAGTACGGCAATGCAAAGGCTCGCGAACAGGTAATTGGCGTGTGGTTTCATTTTGCTTACTTCGTCTTGTTCTGCAACGCATCCAATCATTCAAGCATGACAACTGAACGCCCGGCTAGCCGCGGTGGCGAATCGGTCTTCCTGACCGGTCCGCATGCAACGGAAGTCGACTGACTCAGTGCGGGCCTCTCCATGGCGCGCATCGAGCACCACCGCCCACAACCGCCCAATCAAAAGCTTATACGAAGTCCATCGCGGCGGTTGTATCACATGGTTGGGAGCGCGAAATGGGTGATTTGGTTCCCGCAAATGAAGCAAACCTGGTTTGTCGAAATAAAGACTGGACGTCACCAATTGAAGCCAAGAAGGAAAGGCACTCGTGCCGTTGAAACCCAATGGGGCGGACCCCGAACAACGACAACACCCAGTTACGGCTTGGGTTTCAAGCTCGTATGCTGCATCACCCAGTTCAGATCCGTGGATTCATCAGCCTGAAGGGAAACGGGAAACGCAACCGCATCCGGCAACTGAGGTTGCTTGGTCGTGGCATCCACCCAGCGCCGCAATTGCGCATGCCCATCCACAAACGCAAACGGAGCCGCGCCACTGTGATCCGAAGACGGCAGATCAATCCAGTGTTTGACGTAGAATTGGTTGAGGAAATAGCCATCGTTGATGCTGTCGGGATGTTCCTCAACGAATACAAAAATTTCGGACGGCAGCGGTATGTCCGTAATGCGAAAGAATTGAACATAGTGCGGGTTGTTCTCGTTGTAGCCTTCGGCGCTCAGTTCCCCGGCGTCTCCCACCATGGCGTTCATCGAATAGCTCCGCACGCGCTCCGTCCAGCCGGCCTCCCGTTGTTTCTGACTTAATACTCGATCCGCCGGACAGCGATAAATGGACGTCACCTTGCTGGCATAGGTCCCCAAGCCCGACTCAATCAACGCAGCGGTATTGGTATTATCGGAGTCCGCTTTGACTTCCCAATCAAGATTGTTGTTGACCCAGTTGAGGTTGGTCTTGCGAGCCGGATCTTTTTCGCCCTTTGGCCCGCCCAAATTGTAAACCAGCCGCCCATTGTGATCGTCGGAGTAAAGGATCCACGCCAGCAGCAGTTGGCGGGTGTTGTTAACGGACTGGTATCCTTGGGCTTTGGCCCGCGCCCGATTCAACGTCGGGAGCAGCAGGGCCGCCAGCATGGCAATTATGGCAATCACCACCAGCAGTTCGATCAAGGTAAAACCTCTCCCTGCCCTGTCATGAGAGCGTCCGTGATTCTGAAATTGACCGGTCAAGCGCATGGCTTCGTGTTGGACTACCACTCAGCTATGACCAATTTTTACCATGCACGGCCCGCATGTCAACTGGCTCGTTTGCGGAGAATCCCAATGGCCGTGCGCCTTCAAGACAACCAAATCAACCCTCATCGCCCCAAGGTTCTGAACCCGACGCGACAAATTCACGTGCCTTTCATCAATAATGTGGGTTTTAGAATCGCCACGAAACCCCACCGTGCAGACGATAATTCGGAACACTTTGGTAGCCGTTGTTGGCGATTTGCAGCGGCAGATCCACCCCGAGGTTCGCACTGAACTGGCTGCGCCAGGTGAAATTCATGAGCGGCCCGATATACCACGCGGTCGAGCCCGTGGCGCCCGAAGGAGTCCCCAACAATTCATCTTGCCCCATCGTATCGTACAGGGCGAAAGCCTGGAGACTGAGCGTGTAAGACTTGTCCAACAGCACGAATACTCCCGGCCCACCAGAAACCATCAGTTCGTTGCCGTACTTGAAACCAGATTCCCCCTCGCTGCGCAGGTAATATTGAATCTGTCCGTTGAAGAACAAACGCCGCCAGTTCCCGCTTGCGGTCAGCGCAAAGATGCCGTCGTAAGAACCGGAACCCAATGCCAGATTATGCTGATGCACGCTGCTGATGGAATGGCCCAGCGGATCATGCGGCGTCCCCGGCGGCAGCAAGGCATTATAGATTTCCGTCTGCTCGATCTCATCATCCAGCCGCTGGTCATTACCCGTGGGGAATTTCACACCCGCCAGCACGTTCACCACGAGTCCATAATCCATCGCCAGCTTTCTGATTATTGCCACCCGTCCGATCAACGAGACATCGCCCAACCCCGTCTCCGTTCCCTGCTCGGTGAAAATCACCGGCGGCGCCGTCAAGGAATAGCTCAAGTCCGTGCGTTTGAATTGCAGGTGCGTCAACGGCACATTCAAGCTAAGACCGAACCGGGAAGACACGTTGTAGCCCAGGACAAAGTGCGTGATGGAGCTGTCCACAAAATCCGGATTGGCCGGATGCACCACCTCGCCATCCACCTGGCTCGTGCGATAGGGGATGTATTGCTCGGCAACCGTGACCACCCAGCCTTCGCCCGACTCGCCGCGCGCGTCAGCCGCCCGGTAAACCGCGCACAAATCGCAGGCCTGTGCTCCGGTGCCAGCAACGATCAGCAGCAAAGGAAGGGAAAACCTCATGCGGAAATTCAGGGCGTAACCCGTAACCGATAAAATCTTTGTGGCTGCAGCCGCGTATCCACGACGACATAGTGGTTTACGAAGGGAATGCTTGGGGCCACGAACAAGTTGGTCCACCTCCCTCCCGGCACTCCATTAGTCAGCGTTTCCGTGTATTGCAATTCGTAAGTGCGGTTTGGTTCCGTGTCGAAATGGATCAATATCCGGTCATTCAGGAACAGCTCGATGAAGTCAATTTTTGGAGGACTGGAGAACGTCGCGAAACAAACCAACAGCCACAGGGCGGTAAGAACGCGACGCCAGCTTGTCAGCGGAGGGTTCAATCTGGACCGCATAGGCCATTAGTAACAACAAAGCGCAAAGCCGAACCCCGACTTTGCGCTTAAAATGAAATGCCCGCGATTATGACTGCCGCCGATTGCTCCAGCGACGCGCGACAAACGCTACGGCCCCGAGTCCGAACAAAGCAAGGCTCGAAGGTTCAGGGACCAAAGTGGCATAAGCGCGGATTTCACCTCCGGGAAAAGTCGACGAGTGGATATTCCAGTAAGACCGGCCCTGATTCAGGGCGTTGAAAAAACCGGCCTCAGCGGTAGCTACATTGCCACCGGAAGTGGTATTCAGGTAGGTAGTGTTGTAAACGGAACCCTGGGACAAATCTAAGGTTTGGCTATAGTTCCCACTAGTCCCTCCAAGAGGGAAACCAGGCAGACTCGTATTGCCAACCATGATGCTGGCGTTTCCAACACCCGGAGTCGCTGTCGCCCCGTGAAAATGCGTTTGCGTGACATTCCCACTCAATCCACTGAAATTAGCGGTCATCTGGAAGGAATGCGTGACATCGTTGTAAATGGCACTGCCAGTCCCGGAGCCGGTGCCAGCGCCTTCAGGAACAAAGTTGAAATTATATTGATACGTGGCCGCCG
Source organism: Limisphaerales bacterium (assembly GCA_044225555.1). Lineage (GTDB taxonomy): Bacteria > Verrucomicrobiota > Verrucomicrobiia > Limisphaerales > JADLHS01 > JADLHS01. Next base: position 34,547 of record JBGAIM010000022.1, read on the forward strand.
GCACAGACACCAAAGCGGAAGCCAACAAAGCTGAAAGGAGGATTCTTTTCATAAACTGTTCTCTGATTTGAGGTTTTGGGTTGCCGCGATTTTCAATCCCGGCCAATCCCACCTGCGAAGGAATCGACCGGAACTAGCTTACGATGAGTGATGGATTGATTTGTTCCGGCTTTTTTCATTCTTCTAAACAGGAGAATTACTCTCCCAACCTGCGCGAGCTTCTTGATCGAACTTCCCAGGTGGAACCGTTAACCTCCGGCCATGATTTTGGCGACATCCAACCCAGCCCGGCAACTGCTTTGCGTGAGTTACATCGAGCAAGTACAAACGGATGACCTGAAACATGGCCGTGAGGATGTGAAGGCATTACTGGCCGACTTGAGTCCGGGTTTCCGGCTGTTGGTGGATTTGACCCGGCTCGAATCCATGAGTTCGGATTGCGCGACCGAGATCGGACAACTCATGGACCTGATAGATCAAGGTGGCGTAAGCCTAGTGGTCCGGGTGATCCCCGATCCGAAGAAAGACATCGGCATGAACATCCTCACCATCTTTCACTACCGGCAGCGCCCCCGTTTGGTCACGTGCGAAAAACTGACCGAAGCCGCCGGCGAACTTGCGCTCTGACCCGCACCACGATCACAGGCAGACCAACGGCATCCCTCGCGGCTGGCGCACGACCACCGTCCCGGCAATCTTGTCATGCCACGTCTGTTTCTCGCGATCCCAGATCATCCAGAAGAAACCGAGGAACAACACGATCACGGAAAAACCGGCCGCCAGTCCACGCACCAAGGCAACGACAAACGTCACCGGCTGATCGTCGAGCCGTACGACTTTCAAGTTCAGCACGACCCCGCCAACTGTCGTACCCTTCCAAGCCCACATGCCGGAGAAGTACGCCAGCCATACCAGGAACATCTGCGGCGGTCCGCCGACGATTGCGCCCAGGATGCTCACAAGAATTATATCGAGGAACGCCGCGCCCATGCGTTCCCAAAAACTGGCACGCGGCAAGGTGAGCGCTTCGGCAGCAATTGAAATCCTTGCCGGAGGAACGACCATCGGCGCGGGGGGCGAGCCTGGCGCGGGGGGCACGCCGCCCAATGTTGGTTCAGTCGGCTGGGCCGGAGCAATGGGCGTCGTACCCGCAGCGAAAGCCGCGACCTCCGTTGCCGCCACAGGTGGTGCTGCCGTTGCAGCGGGCGGCGCGGGCGATGCGGGCACGTTCTGCCGGGACGGCATTTCGCGCTTGGTTCCACCGAAAACGGCCATGACCGCCAGGCCCAATCCCCACATTCCCGTAACTGCGAAGGTGAGCAGACCCAGCACCGGCACCAAGTAAAGAAGTGTAAGGACGATTGCGCCAACCAAAAACGCCAGCAGCGGTTTCAGCGGCAGTGCGCCGCCAAAAGCGCGCCCGAGGGATTGGCCGAGATAGACCAGCAGCGCGACCTTGCCAATGGCCGCGCCAAATTTTACGGCGGCCACCAAAAACGGAATGATGAAGATGCCAATCCCGGTTGCCGCCAAAACCACGAGAATCACCGGCAGCAGCAGCATGGTCAGCAAGCCCATCAGAAACGTCGTGGCCGGGCGGCGTGTCAGTTCGAGCACACAATTCTCAACGGGCTTGGGTAATGCCACCGCCACCAGCAGGTAGAACAAGAAAAACGCCCCGGCCACGGCCCACACCCATCCAAGGTGCGGTGACAACGCCAGCGGCCGCAGCTTGAACACGCATTGCACCAACCACTCCCTCAGCCAGTCCATCTTGGGCAATCCCAAGCCTCCAAAATCCACCGGCTGCACGTGGCCTTCGACTACGGCATCGTCGGCAATATCTATTTTACCGCCAACCGAGACGACCTCACCATGAATAGTGCTTCCCGATTTGACTTTTATGTTGCCCAACACCGCCACGACCGCCTCGCCGACTTCCGCACCGTCAATCGTTGCGTCGCCCCCGATGACCACCACCGCCTCCCGCACTTTGCCGTAAATCTTGGCCGAACCTCCGATGACGACCACGGCTTCCGCAGTCTGATTGGTTTTCAATTCAACATCTTCAAACCTGACAACCGCGTCGGGGCGTTGCCCGGGTCTGAGCTTGTCAAACTGCTCCTTGAAGGCCCATTTGCGCGCCCAAGGATCGTTAGCCTCCTCGGTCGCCATCACCTCATTCGTGCTGACGACTTCTTCCGCCGTTTCCGCAGTCATCGAGTTGGTCGCGTCATCCTGAGCAACACCTCCTGCCAACCCCAGCATGAGTCCCCCGACCGTAATCGGCAGAAGCAGCCACCGTCGTTTCCAATTTCTATTCTTCATATAATTTCTTTTATCGCCGGGCCATGGCGAGTCGCACAAAAGCAGTCCCCAACCCAATGCCCGCGGCGTAAGTCGCCAGCAATAGAACCGCAGCCCCGACTACGATTCCGGTACCCAGATATTGAATCGTCGCAACCACCGCGCTCCCCAAAACGCCCAAGGTTTTCCAAATGACGCCCAGTCCCGCCAGCCATCCGCTCGCCTGGCTGGCAGCGGCTGAATGCCCGGCCGCTTGGAACCCAATACATATGCCGGCGAACAGCAATAGCAGCACCGTCAACGACGCCATTCGCAGCGCGAACGGCCACGCTGACCAAGATTGGCGGTACCACGGCGTGGCCGCGCGCTGTTCAATGGCGGACAGAATCCGGTTCGCGAGCGCGGGCGGCGCGGACAGTTCGCCCAGTGCCTCCAGTTCGCGCCGCACGCTGGCCTCGAGTTGCTTTTCGTATTGGGGATTCATACGCGTCATCCAACCACCTGTGTTCCTAGCCCGGTTCCTCCTCCTTCAGCTTGAGGTGCAACTTCCGGCGCAGCGCTTCGCGCCCGCGAAAAATATCCGTCTTCACCTTGCCCAGGGAGACGCCGAGCTTCTCAGCGATCTCGTCGTACTGCAAATCTTCAAAATGGTGCAGAACCAGCGGAATGCGTTGCGACGGCGGCAAACTCTGCAGCGCCTGTTCCACAAATTCACGCCGATCCGTGGCGGCCATATTCTCATGCGTGTCATCAGCCGCGGGAAAATCTATCATTGGCTCATCCTCGTCTCCCTCACCGCGAAACATCTCTGAAAAAAAACTCCACCGCGAACGGTAGCGCGAAAGATGATTCAGGCTGAGATTCCTGGCCACCGTCTTGAGCCAACCAGCCACCGTCGGACTCCCCTGCAATTCGCCGAACCGTTCGTAAGCGCGTAAAAAAACTTCCTGGGTGATGTCCTCGGCTTCGGATTGGTTGGCGGTCAGGCGCATGGCGGTGCTAAATACCATGTTTTGGTAATTGTGCAGGAACGCCTCGAACTGTTGCGCGTCGGTCATGGGCGGGCGCCGCTCGTCTGGGACACAGCTTAAGGCCGGAAGCCTTGGTGAAGCAAAACCGTTGCATAACAATTTTGGTTGGAGTTCCCGGCGCGCATGTCAGCCCATGACACCCGCCGCGCGCACATTGAGGCCCGGCTTGACGACGGCCCCGGCTGCCCGCATCGCCGCCGCCGGCCACGCACCCGCCGCCTGGGCGATGCTCTTCGCCGCCCAACCGGCGCGCTGCGCAAAATCTGCACGCAGCATGGGCAGCGGCTGGGTTTGTTTGAATGCCGGATTGGTTCTCATCGTGATACTGATACTTTTCATCGTCGTACTCCTTACAACCCGGCAACCGAGGGATTTGTTTCAGAAATCCGTGTGCCGGCGGTCATCTGGGCCTTGACGAATTGCTCAGTGGCCAGCGTGTCCTGGACTTTGTCCAAAACTCCATAGAGGGCAACTGCCTCATTGGCCGCCTGATACGAAAGGCACAGCGCGGTCAGCGAAAGGATAAACGTTCCCACCTTCAAAAAAGTGGACGGACGGCGGGAAGCGCGAATCACGGGACCCGCAGCGGTATTCAGGTCAGAATTGGTGTTCATTTCAGTGTTTGCTTTCAGGTTGTTAATGTTGTTGTGCGTCATCGTGTGTAATTACTCACGAGACTGTTCTTTGTTTCAGAAAACTTTTTGTCGGCGGAAACAAATTCCGCATCAGCGGGAAATCTGAAGCACCAGCGAGTATGGAAGTCTCCCTCGAGTCATGCCAATAGCACCAAAGTGCTACTGCCGTCCGTCGCCGAATGCGCGAAGGCTGCGGCTTTCGCGCGACACCATCATGGAACGATCACGGTTCGCACGTCATCGCTGAATTGCTCCAACCGGTTTAGTGTGTCATTGATCGCAGTTGCGTCCAGCGGCACCGTGTGCGTGACGGCGTTGGCGAGGTCAAGTTTTCGCCGGCACGCAAAATCCAGCAACTCGGGCAACTCGGATGCGAGATGATCCGATACTCCGATGATCTCCGCTTCCTTGTTGATGACTTCGTGATAAGGCGTGACCGGAAAACTTTTTTCTGTGATGCCGACAAGCGCCGCACGACCTTTGATGGCCAATGCCCGAACCGACTGCTGCATCGTGGTCGGAAGGCCGATGAGTTCGAGCGAAACATCCGCGCCCTTGCCGGCGGTCAGTTCCTGGATCGCCGCCACGGGATTCCTTTCCGCCGCGTTTACGGGAACCGCCCCCAGACTTGCCGCCAGTTCGAGTTTGCGCGGGTTGATGTCCACCGCAAACACCGGCCCCGCGCCCAGCGCCCGAGCGAGTTGGAGGGCGGAAATTCCCAGACCGCCGACGCCAAAAACCGCCACACTCTCCCCCGGCTGCAATCGCGCCTTGCGCAACGCGTGCAAGGAAGTCGCGGATGAGCACATCATGATTGCACCCTGCGCAAAGGAAATTTCGTCCGGCAACGTGAACACGCTGCGCGCCGGCATCAGTATGAACTCCGCGTAGCCGCCATCGCGATGCTTGCCGATCATTTGGGCCGTGCGACAGAACTGTTCATTTCCCGCGCGACACCAATCGCAATCGCCACACGTCGCCAGATAGTGGAGACAGACGCGGTCCCCGGGCTTCACGTCTTTTACTTCGCCACCAACCTGCTCCACCACTCCGGCAACCTCATGGCCCAGCGTCATCGGCAATGGTTCGACGCTTGAAATGCCGGCGCGATAATGTGCATCTGAATGACAGATGCCCGCCGCCTTCACTCGCACCAGCACATCGCCCGCGCCGGGCGTGGGGACCGGCACTTCGTGCAGCTCCAATGACTGCCCGGGTTTGACCAAGCGAACGGCTTTCATACTGCGGGAGGATGATCTTCGCGATTTGGCATCGCCAGAAATAATTGGAGGTCAAAAAGGAAAAGGCGACTCACGCCACGGCATGAGTCGCCAATAGTCTGCAAGACGGCTTCAGTTCGTTTCCGTCTTCTCGCCGGCTTCCTTCCAGCCCGCGATTCCAGCGGACATGTGCTTCACATTCTTGTAGCCCAACTTGGCTGCGGCTTCGGCGGCTTCCTTGTAGGCTTTGCACTTGGGATTGCCGCAGTAAGCGATGATCAGCGCGTTCTTGTCCGCGGGCAACGCGCTGGCCAGCTTGCCCGAGATGGCTTCGTAATTCAAAGCACCGGGCACGTGCCCTTTCTGGTAGGACTCCGAACCGTTCACATCAATGATCACGGCTTTCTTGGTTTCCGTAAGGGCTTTGACTTCCTTGACGCTGATGTCCGGGAATTCAGCGGCAAAGACCGACACCGTGACGAGCACGGCAGCTAGGGAGGCGATGAGTTTCTTCATGTTATTTGTTTTTGTTCAGTTTCTGGCGTTTGACACCAATCGAGACGCCACAATTATATTTCATATTCAAAGACAGTCAGCCTTAAATTCAGTTCAAAATCTTCACTGCTCGGTGTCGGCCCGCTCGAAAACCTGGAGAATCTTGTTGAAGGCATTGCGAATCTGGCTGTAGTCGGTGACATCCACGGTAAACCGGCCATCCTTGTTCGACCGGGAAAAGGCATGTCCATCAGCAAACAGGATCGTGGCGGATTTTTGCCGATGATGCGTGCGCGGTTTGACATTGAAGACTGCCAGGTCATCGGGACACAGGAACAAGGTATCAATAACCAAGGCGCGAATGGCCAGGCCGTTGCGATTTTCGCCCAAACTGTCCAACCGTGGCGCCGTGAGCGATAAGGTGCTGCCCGGCGCATCGAACAAGAGCGTGTTACCGGCGTGACGGTAATAATAACTGCCTTGCGATTGATAAGTGCCCACCTTTGCAAGTTCGGCTTCGGTGTCGAGTGGTTGATCCGTGCTGGGACAGAAGAGGACTTTGGGCTGCGCCGCCAGATGATGTTGCAGCAACAAACCGAGGCCCACCGGTGCGCCAGTCTGCAACGACAACAAGCTCGTCGGCGCGCCGGTGGACGGATAGAAATTGGACGGATTGGTGAATGGTGGCGCCTTTGGGCCAAACGGAATCCGCCCGTCGTTGTCCTGTGAATAAACCTGAATCGCAATGCCCATCTGCCGCAGGTTCGACAGGCAGACGGTCCGTCGCCCCTTCTCGCGGGCTGACGCAAGTGCCGGCAGCAGCAGGGCCGCGAGGACGCCAATGATGGCGATGACGACGAGCAATTCGATCAACGTGAACGCACGATGATCGGCCGTCGCCTGACCCGGTTTGGCCGGTCGGATGGACATGAGTTGCCGCTACGGCACCAGCCGCGCTTGGTAGAAACGCTGGTCGAAGTCCGCGTTGGTGTCAACCAAGGGAATCGTGCCCGTCAGGTTGGTAACGGTCATCAATCTCGACCATTCGTTGGCAGGCAGTGTGGTGTTTGTGCTGGTGAGAATTTCCACGGCCATGCCCGGTTCACTTTGCAGGTTGAATTGAAACTGTCCGTTTGCCCGGGCTGGATTCAAGAAAACTGGTGCCAGCAGGGAATTCAGCCGGACGTTGTCAATGTCCCAGTAGCCCTCGTCCGACAAATCAGCCGTGGAAAGCAGGAAGATGCCGATGGGCTGTCCGGCCCAGGCGTCCTCAAGCCGCACCGTCGGCACATCCACAAAGAAGTCGAGCAGGTGCGTGCTGTTGGTGAAGACCTCAAGCGAATTGGTGATGGAGACCGCGGCCACGGTGACGCGATTGCTGTTGGCATCCCGAAAATACAAGCTGAAGTTCACGGTTGATCCCGGCGTAACTCCGCCTCCACTGCCCTTCCCACCAACCAGCAGACCGACTGAAAGGCGGTACGCTTTTCCCACTTCAAACCGCGCGTCAAACGCATGCGTCGGAGTCGCGTCGTTCCAGTCCACCGAATCGTAATCCTGAAACACCCCGACCTCCGGTTGCGCAAAGAGCCACGCCGCCTGATTGCTGTGGCAATTGTCAATATGATCGAAATTTCCCGCAGCAGTATTCTTGAAAATGCCGATCAACGTGGACCAATCGCCCGAGGTATTCGTGTCCCACCAACCCGGTTGCGGGGTTCGTTGCCAGTTATCAATGTTGAGGCTGACAAAAAACGTGGCGGGGGTTTCGAACGAGCCGTTCGGGACAGGAATCTCTGCAGCCCTACCTGAGCCTCCCAACAACAGCGATACGCACAACAAGGCGTACAGCTGCACCCGCAGACTCAACCACAACAACAAAGCTGGAGCGTGCGTGGAGTCTCGTTTTAAGTTCGGCATGGCACAGCGGGATTCAACGCCCGCGACGTGAACGCACCAGTGCCAATCCGCCCAGTCCCAATCCCAGCAATGCCAGTGAAGTTGGTTCGGGAACGGCCGTCAAACGGACGTTGTCGAAGTCCCAGTTCGCAAATGAAGTCATTTCAATGGGAATCGTGGATTCCAACTGGATGCCAATGTGCTTTCCCGCCCAGGCATCACCAGCCTGCACGGCTGAAATGTTCACCTGATAATCAATCAGGTTTGGATTCGCCACCGTCGGAAAAGCCGCCGAGCTATAGGTCACCACTGTCGAGCCAACCTTCACTTTATTATCCAAATTATCCCGATAGTAGAGACTCAGTTCCAATGTGGAGCCGGTGGGAATGGGGCCGAAGCTGCTCTTGGCATACACACCGATGGTCATGTTGTACGCTTTGCCGATTTCAAAAGTTGCATTGAAGTCATGCGTCGGCGACGTGCTGTAATCCTGGAACAAGGTGACCTGCGGCACCATCAAGATGTAACCCGCCTGCGCTCCAGTGACATTGGCGTAGGGGTTCGGGTTGTACACCGAGACATTGACGAAACCACCGGCCGTACCGGACCAGGGAATTCCATAACTCCCGAACGCCGGCGTGTAGAACGCCGGCTCGGCAATCTTCTGCCACGCATCAAGGTTCGGGTTGGTGTCGAACGGAAACCCGGAAGCGGACTGTGACTCAAACGAGTAGTTCGGAACGGAGAACGGCTGGGCTTGCAGCGTGGTTGTCCCGGCAGCAAGCGAAAGCGCACTTACTGCCATCACGGCCAGGGAAGGATTGGAAGGAAGGAATGCGACAGAGAACGTACGAACTTTCATAATTACAACGTTGTTACTTAGGTTAGGGCTGATTTCGACAAAGTAGCCGCACGTCTCCACGAACTTACGTACTGTCGGAAAGCAACACGGCGAATATGTTGCCTGCAATTGACGGAACTTCAACTCCCATATTCAATCGCGCCTGTGCGTAATCAAACGGATGGAGAAAACTCCGCTGCGATTTTTCTTGGCCCCCAAATTATCAAAGAGCGACTATTTCTTACGGGCAGGGAAAACAACAGTTGCCCCGTCCTAGTTGACCTCATCGTCCAAAAATTTTTGCCCACTACATGAACCTCAACGTCGCACTTGGTTGGCGCTCCGTTCTCAGCCTGGCACTGAAGATCTCCGTGCCGGCCGCCGCCTTTCGCCAACGCGAAGAATCACCACTTCACCACCGGCTCAATCTCCCGTTCCTGCTCGCGTATCTGACTGGTGTGGCCATGTTTCTCAGCGGCTGTTCGAAGCGCGAACTGCCTCTCTACGCAAAGGCCCAGGTGGCTTTCAATACCACCGTAACCAACAGCCCCGGCTGGCGACGCACCCTCGAAACCTCCGTGAACGTCTATGATGACGATTGGAAAAAATGGCAGGGCCGGGCCGAGATTGAATTCACGAACGCGGCCGGCGGCGTTCAGACGACCAACCTGCCATTCCGCTTCACCGTCACCCAGTCGGAGGGCAAGACCAACGTAGGTTGCTACCTGGACACCGAGCAGATTATCGCCGTGCGGCGGGTTCTGGATGAATTTATCCAAGGCGAAACGCCCCAGCAATTTAACGAAAGGCTTCAGCGCGCCAGGACCGGAGCGAAATAAACCTCGTACGCACGACATGTTGACTCGCGGCACGCGGGGTGGAGCAGCCCGGTAGCTCGTCAGGCTCATAACCTGAAGGTCACAGGTTCAAATCCTGTCCCCGCAACCAATTTCCGGCCCTGAGACTCACGTTTCAGGGCCGTTTTTATTGGTCAAAATGCGCTCTACCAGTTTTCAGCCCCCTTCCCTGCAACTTGGCGAACTTCCTGAAAAACGCCGAACAAAAACCAACACAACCACCAACACAAAAAAGCCATCTTTCGTGAACCCTCGCCGCGATGTGTTGCCTGCTTCGACTGAGTCAAGCCGCTTATCAAGATTTGGCGGGAGATTCTCACCGATCATTGACACCGTTCTTGTCCGTATCCACGGAACCCTCCGACCGTGGCGATGGACAGCGACCAACTGCCCGCCACCGCGCCGCTCGCCGCAAATTGCAATAGCCGCGCAGCATACGGTAGCAGTCGTAATCCCTCCGGCCCATTTTCTGCGAATCGCTGCGGTGACAGGTAAACGCGGCAGCGTAATCCAGCACACAACCTTGACACTGTGCTGAATCGGCAAATAATCGCCGCGAAACCAATCACTCCTGATCCGGGGCGCACCCCAACAATCCATTTCTTGTGTTATGTCGAAGGTCGCCAATTCGTTCTCCCTGTTCTCCCTCCGACAGCGTCTGCGTCGCGCAATCAATTCTCCTGCTGGCGGCAGGTCCCGATCAGCCCTAACGGTTGGCTTCTGGCCCGCAATTCTTCTGGGCACCCTCTCGCTCCCTGATATCGGCGCGGCTGCCACCGTGCGGATTCGGCTGGAAACGACCGACCTCAATTCTAATGTCGTTTCCACCGTGAACGTGGGAGAGCAGTTCCTGCTGCGCGGCTACGTGACAGACCTGCGGGCCAATGCCCAGGGCCTCTTCGCATCTTATCTCAATGTGGATTATGCGCCGGGATCGTCGGTGACCGTCAATGGCGCCGTGACCTTTATCGCCCCGTTCACGAATGGGACGTCGGCCAACACCACCAACGCTGGCTCAGTTCAAGGACTCGGCTCATTCGCGGGCTTTACTCCGACGGGAGCAGGCGAAAAGCCGCAATTCAACGTGCGGTTTCGGGCCAGCGCGCCCGGCACAGTGACCTTCACCGGCAGTCCGGTCGCAGGCGCTGCTTACTATGTTCTGTTATTCGGGGTGAACGATCCTGTTCCCACCAATGAACTCCAGTTTATAAATACAACGGTGGTGGTTAACGGGACCGCCGTTCCGCGGCTCAGGATCAGCCGGATCGAAGTTCGCACGAACGGTGCGCACCTCACTTTTTCGGGCCCGCTGAATACGACGATTCAGCTGCAAAGCGTCACCAACCTGACGAATACCGTATGGCAAAATCTCGGTGGCCCGGTACTGCTCGGGAGCGAAGGGACGGCGGGATTTATTGATTCCACCGCAACGAATCATCCGGTTCGCTTTTACCGGGCCTACCAGCCGTGAATGGATCCGGGCAGTGCCTTGGTTGTCACCTTGCCCTGTTGTAACCTCAGTTGGTCCACCAGCAGCAGCGAGGTCGCGGCGTCTATCCGCGTCAGCCGATTAATCATCGCTATTCGATGCCGCGTTTGCTGCTTCTCGTGCCCATCCAACTAGGTGATGAGCCCCGTCAGAAATTTGAAGTTCGCCTCGGTCAGCCCGTCGATGTGCCCCACAATTTCCGGCGATACTGTAATCGATCTGGCATTTTTTCTCATGCCTGGCCTCATCGCACACAGGGCCACTCCTTGTCACGAATCAGGCATGCCACTTTGCCTCCTCCCACTCTGGAAGTTGGCGCTGAGCATAAGCACCGGATCATTGTCGCGGCCTTTTCCCGTGACCAGAGGCAAACCTGAGCCGAAAGAGGTCTGCACGCAGTCGCACCTCATCGATAAGGCTGGAACATGGTGATCTGCAATTTTTCTATTGCGTGGTTCAGCATATTCCCTGAGCATCATTCGCGTAACCCTCAGAACGGCACCCATGAACTCATTATTTCCTTACCCAACTTCAACTATGTGGTTTCCTGTCACTAGGAGACTGAATGTAACCAGAACAGTGACCATTTGGGCTGGCCTGGTCTTCTCGCTCCTGACCTGCAGTTCGCCTGCCGAGGCGACGCAAAAGGTGGATTTCGCCAACGATGTCCTGCCGCTGTTCCGGCAAAACTGCATCGAGTGTCACGGACCGAAGAAGCAAAAAAACGGTTTGCGCCTGGATCGCCGGAGTTCCGCCGAGAAACCCTTCTCGCGGCGGGTTGTTCCAGGCGGCAGCGCCAACAGCTTCGTTTACCTCCGGTTAATCAGCGATGAGTTTGGCATGCAGATGCCGCCCAAAGGTGCGTTGGAAGACGAACAGATCGCCCTCATAAAAGCTTGGATCGACCAGGGCGCCGAATGGCCTGATGCCCTCGCCAACGAGCAGGACTTGCCGCCGCTGAATCCCAAGGCCGTGGCCATGGTGGAATCGTTGCGCACCGCTGACCTGCCGAGCTTCATGCAGGCCGTGGCGGCTGATCCGAGCCTGCTCAACGCCCGCGGACCGGAAGGTTCCACTCCTTTCATGTATGCGGTGCTTTACGCCGACGCCAGCACGCTGGCCAAGTTATTGAAAATGGGAGCCGACCCTAACAAAGGCAACGATGCCAACGCCACTCCGCTCATGTGGGCAGCCAAGGACTTGGAAAAAACCAAACTCCTGGTCGGTCACGGCGCCGACGTCAATGCCAAGTCCGACGCCAATCGCACGCCACTGATGATTGCCGCGCGCCGCCCGGGCGCCGCACCGATCGTGAAGTTCCTGCTCGCCAAGGGCGCCAACCCGAATCCGAATGCCCGACCGGCCAGCGAGTCCAGTCCCTTGCTGGAAGCGCTCACGAGTGGTGACGAGGCGATCGTCAAGTTGCTCCTTCAGCATGGCGCTGATGCCAAGGCTACGGCGGATTGGGGGCTCAACCTGGCGGTGACCACGAAGAGCACAAAAAGCCTGCAACGGCTGGCGGACCAGATCACGGACAAGTCCGCCTACACTTCGGCGCTCCAAATGGTCGCGGTCCTTGGCGACCTCAAGGCCGTGCGCCTGATGCTCGACCGCGGCGCCGACGTGAACGCCTACGATCCGCTGGGCCGAACCCCTCTGATGTATGCGGCCGTGTCGGACATGGTTCCGCTCGATGTCGTCAAGCTGCTGGTGGAACGGGGTGCGGACGTGAATGCCACCAACCGTCATACCAAATCTGGTGATGCCGGGCTCACGGTGCTGGAGATCGCGAAACAAAACGGGAACACCCCCATCGTCGAATTCCTGACCAAGGCCGGTGCCAAGGCCGGTGCCAAGGCCGGGCCCGAGACTCCCGTCGCCCTGAAACCCAAACGCGACAACTCCATCCGCGAGGCGGTGCAAGCCAGCCTGCCTTTGCTGCAACGCGCCGATGCCCAGTTCACCAAGCAGGCCGCTTGTTTCTCCTGCCACAACAACAGCGTGGAAGCGATGGCGATTGGGCTCGCTCGGCAACGTGGTTTTCACCTCGACGAACCCACCGCGGCCGCGCAAGTGCGTTTCAACGTTGAAGCCCTTGAAGCCAAGCGGGACCGGCTGCGCCAGGGTTACATGATCTCCGAGGTGGGCGATATGTTCAGCGATTTCGTGGTGTCCTATGTCTTGGTGGGACTGCACGCGGAACATCACAAACCCGACCTGAACACGGACGCGGCGGCCATGTTCCTCCTGGCCCGCCAGCAAGCCAATGGCGAATGGGCCTACCCGCAGGCGGACACTCGCCCGCCGATCTGCCTGCAATACATTGGCCAGACCGCGCTCGCCATGCGCGCACTTCAACTCTATGCACCCCAGAACGACAAGGCCGTCTATGATAAAGCGGTTCGGCGCGCCGCCAACTGGCTGGCCAAAGCAAAAGCCTTCAACAATGAAGACCGGTGCTGGCGGTTGACCGGCTTGAGTTGGGCGAACACCGACCCGGCCGCAATCAAGAAAGCCCGGCAGGAACTCCGCGCCACGCAGCGGCCTGATGGAGGTTGGTCCGATCTTCCCACCATGCCGAGCTCAGCCTACGCGACCGGACGAAGTCTGGTATCGCTCCGGCTTGGCGGGCTGCCTGCTTCCGATCCAGCCTATCAACGCGGCATCAAATTCCTGCTCTCCAGCCAGCAGGAAGATGGTTCGTGGTACACCAAGACCCGGGCCTTGGCCTTCCAGCCTTACTTCGAGGGCAGTTTCCCGCATGGCTACGATCAATGGATGTCGGCGGCGGCGACGAGTTGGGCGACGATGGCGCTGACCTATGCTTTGCCCGAAGGCGGGCCGGTAACCGCGTCACGATCTCCGTAGTCGCCTTGCGATTTTCCCGCTCCTGAGTTCAAACTCCCGTCAGAATCGCCCCGTCGGCGACCGCCCGCTCCGCTGCCCTTTGTGTTGAGCGTCACCGCAAAGTTCCGCCCGCTCCGCCACTGGCAGTCGGAACTTTGAGTTCCTCCGGCGAGAAGGGAATGCAAAACACCGGCTCCGGTTCGCGGGTCGTCATAACCACCCTTGGCTTAATGATTGGTCACCGCAGCGGCCTTCAGAATCTCCCCGACCAGCAGGTCGGACAAATTGCCACCAATCGGGAAATTCATTTGCAATCGGCCTCTGGTATCCAGCACCAGGGTGCGGAAATCGTGATTGAAAGACGGGCCGTCGGGTTTGTAGGTCACGCCCGAAGCATTGGCGAGTTCGGCGATCTTGTCCGGGGGACCAGTCAGGAATGTCCAGTGATTGGTATCGTAGTCATATTGCCGGGCATAGGCCCGGAGAATTTCCGGCGTATCGAAGGCGGTGTCGAAAGAAATCGCGAGCAGCTGCCAGTTCGTCGGCGCGTTGGGCATGGCCTTGAGCTTCTGCGATACCTCGGAAAAATTCTTCATCAGCCGCGGACAATACTCGGGAATTGGGCAGCGCGTGAAAAAGAACGTGAACGCGACAGCCTGTCCCTTGAAATCGTTGAACGAAACGGGCCGCCCAAATTCGTTTGTGAATTTGAAATCGAGCAGCGACGGTGGAGCCGCAGACTGGACGCCATTTACTGCCGCCGACACCGTGAAGTTAGTCACCGGAAACGACCGTCCGGTTTTGATCACTCGATCAATCCAACTTTCGTTCTCGTCGACCAGCAGGAGAAAGGAGATTTCATCGCCCGCTTGCAACCCCGCCAGTTCCTCCGCCCCCTTGACCTTGAACGGCATCGTCATCGCCTCCATGTAATTCGTCACCGGCTGATGCTTGATAACGATGGTCCGACTGTCCGGCCTGAGTTCCTTGACCACGCCTGTGACAGCAAACGATTGAATGTTCGTCGCGGTCACTGGATTTCCAGTGACGGGTGCGGTGGTTTCCTTGCGACACGAAACGTTCAGGCAGGTAATCAGTCCCGCCAGTAGAATTGAGGTTTTCCGATCAAACATCACTCGTTGCGATATTTCTGGTGACAGGCAGCGCAACTCTGCCCTGCCCTCTTAAAGGCGGCTTCCATCGCGGCGGTATCCTTGCCCGCCTTGAGGAGTTGATGCAACGCCTCCGCGCTTTTCACTGCGTCCGTGAGTTTGTTCCGGTAATCGTTTGACCGTTCAGCGGTGTCTTTTGTCCGGACCATTTCCTTGAACTGTTCCCACAACATCGCAGCCTCATGGGCGGGGGAAATATCCGCGTGCCCCGGCGGTGTTTCCCAACCCGCCTTTTGTGATCGCTTGAGCCAGGAGAAATGCTCGTCAATCTTCACCATCGCCTCCACGAGTGAGGAGGGCCTTGTCACTTCGGGGAATCCCTTGACTGCCGCCAACTCCACCGCTGTGGGCGTTTTGAATTCAATGGCCGCGCGGTAGAGCCCCGGATAATCCGCCGCCGTGCCTGCCACATGCATCCACTCCACCGCCTGATTCGTCGTCCAACCAGCCGACGCCTCACACATCACCGCCACCGCCGCCGGTCCGCGATGCAACCCGTGATGACAATGCACAAAGAAAGGTCCGCTCAACTCAGCCGTGAGTTTGGCAAGTTCAGCCACTCGGTTGGTCGGAATCCCATCGTAACCGTAGGGCAGATGGACATAGCGCAACCCATATTTGCGCGCCGCTTCGACGTCCGGGACGCTGCCATCCACACTGACAATGGTTTTCACCCCGAGCTTTGCAATCCCAGCGAATGCCTCATCACCTTCCGGCTGCGAGCCGGAATAAATCCGCTGCGTCGCGCGAAAGGCATTATGCACGCCCGGAATTTCAACGGCGTGCGCGACCGTATTAGTCGCAACTTGCCGTTCGCTGTCCGCTGCATGGGTCAGGGATGCCAGCATACATGAAGCAACCGCGCCAGCGATCCATCGTGAGCATGGACGCGAAGGTAAAGAGCGGTTGTGACCTTCGACTTGAACGGACCAGTTTGCGCGTAAGGCTGGATTCATGGTTTGTCGCCGAGTTGAACAGAGAATAATCGCAGATAAGGCGAGATCAATTCAGAATGACGCCACAGTGCGCTGTTCTTGAATCTCGGCAACAACATTCGTCGCCACACCTGTTCAATCCGTTGAACGAAGCGAAGATGTTACCACGCGGGTCCACGAGCATAATGCGATCAGGAAAAGTCAGCAATTAGTGTCGGCGTGGAAGGCGTCGGCAAAAAAATTGAGGGCGGCAGGTGTATCGTTGCGTGGATCAACGGTGAGCGAAAACAACTGAACGTCTTCTGCCTCGCCGACGAGGATTTGGATGTCCGCCATGCGATCATTCACCGCACGGCAACTCAAGGAGCAACTCGCTTGCCCGACCAGACCGCAATGCCTGCGGCCACGCCGGCTATGGCGAGACCGAGGCAAAGCGTGCTGAACAGCTCCCGCCGCGTCAGACGAGTATCGTCTGACGCGGGGGATGGTTGCCGTGTTTCAGTGCCGTTTTGTTTTTGAGGGTTTGATGAGCTTGGCGTCATAACCTGCTTCAACAATCGCCTTTTTTAAACCGTCAGCCGAAACCTGATTTGTGTCGTAAGCCACAACAGCGAGTTTGTTGCTGAAGGTCACTTCGGCAGATACCACACCCGGCACGCGTCGCAGTTCCGAGGCGATGCCGCGGGCGCAACCGTCGCAGCTCATGCCTTTCACTTGGAATTGATTGGTCACATTTGCGGTGAAAGGGGAAACCTCAGCCATAATCACTGGCGCGAGGCTGCTCAGAGCAAGCACTAGAATAAATCTCGTCTTCATAAACAGTCCTTGTTGGATTTATTCTGCCAGCAGAGCGTCCCAGCGGTAGCTGTAAACCCAATGTGCCAGCGTCTTCATTTCTTCGGGAGGGACGAGCGCCTTGAGCGGAATCATGACGTTTGTTCCCCACTTGCCCGTGCCGCCGTTTTCCATCTGGGTGATGATCTTGCTGATCGCTTCAGGATCGTTGCGATACTTGGCAGCCACCTCCCGGTAGGCTGGGCCGGTTACCAAAGTATCGGGGTTGTGGCACGACAAGCATGTGCGTTGAGTCGCCAATTCCATGCATTGCTTACGATTTACTGGTAGGAATCGTGATGCAGCGAGTTGCCATTCGTTTCCGGACTTGACGATGACGCCAAAAACGTCCGTGGCATCCTTGGGCGTGTCACGGTCGATGCCCCCCTTGCTGATCAGCAATGTGACCTCTGTGCCATCAGCACATTTGACTTTCGTCGTGCCCGACGCGTCCAACTTTGCCGCGCTGAATGAGACGTTGGTCAACTGAACATAGCGTCCTGCCATCGTTGAGGCGTCCTTGAACAGCGATCCGGCTATGGACGCCGAGGTGAACGGTTTGTTGCTCTCCGTCACCGACACACTTCCGGCGTTAAGCACAAGGGCAGCGCCGAATGGGCCATCACCCAGCTTGCCGGTGAGTTTCACCACATTGCGCGGGACGAGTTGCGCGCCGTCCTTCACATCGGTTTGCACTGCGAGTGCCGGCTCACCCGGATTGTGGACGAACGCCAGCACCTTCTGGTCGGGCAATGCAAGCTTCGCGGCGACGATGCCCGTCACGGAAAACTCCGTGGTGGTGTCCTTGGCCTTGCCCGTCGCCGGGTCAATCTGTGCGAGCACGTCTTTAATAGGCGTCTGCGCGCAGGCGAATTGCGCAACACAGGCCAGCAAGCCTGCGGTCGTTACACATTTTCTCGGAATATAATTCTTCATGGATTCTTCAATTGTCAGTTTCAAATGGTTCAAGTTCTTTGGCTGCGAATCTTCCCAGATGGAAAGCCCGGCCCGCTTGCACGGCATGATTTGCCGTTCAGCGACGCTGCCTACCGGAATAATTTCGAGGACTGGTTGTGGAGCACCCCGTCGAATGTGCCTCGGCCATTTCTGCAACGAGCGGGGAGCAACTTCAGGCGAAGTTGGAAACCGACTTCCGTGGCCGCGGCTTGGGAGGTTCTTCACGGCGCGCCTCCGCCCTTGCATCCGAAGCCGCGACACGCTCAGTGTCGCAGGAGAAATCGAAGTCAAAAAACTTCCAAGCGAGACCCAACTCCTGCTTCGATCCAGGTTTGGCTTGTTGCCCCTCTTGCTTTTTCTCATCGGCCCGGCCCTTTTGAATCATCTTGCACATGCAGCAAGGATGTTGGCCGTCGAAAGTTTTGCTCAATGCTTCGGTGAAGGAAGCATCACGGGAATAGCTGACCATCATCCCCGTCCACGCGACAGTCTGGAGAAAGGCCCAATGAGCACCGAGCGAAAGTGACACCACTACCACGATCCCCCAGCGACCGGCACGGGAGACTGCAATGCGCCACTTGTGGCTCAGGTATCGGCGGGAACTCATTGGCTGGCAAAATTCATGGGGCAGGTGTCTTGAAACTTTCCGCCAAGTCGGTTCGAGAAGTTGGATTCACTGTGGCGCGTGCGGAGACATCACGGACTTGTTGGAGCAGACGTAAAATGTCGGCCGCAACCCCACACTCGCGAAACGTGAGCGTGGGGGCGGACGAAGAACTTCGCAGCGCCGGATTGGGCCAGATTCGCAGCGCATCCACCCAGCCGATCACATTCCCGCGCGAATTAACGACGGGCGCACCGCTGCTCCCCGGACCAAATTCCGCAGAGATTTCGAGCATCTCTTGAAAGCGCCCGCCCTCGTGCTGGAAGCTGCGGCGCGTTATCGAGCCTTGGG
This sequence comes from Limisphaerales bacterium, assembly GCA_044225555.1. Lineage (GTDB taxonomy): Bacteria > Verrucomicrobiota > Verrucomicrobiia > Limisphaerales > JADLHS01 > JADLHS01. The sequence continues at coordinate 53,021 of JBGAIM010000022.1, forward strand.
CGAAAGTGAAGAACCGGCCGACGGGATGACTCATGACCGCCACGCGAGCCCCCGTCTTGCCAGACGCTTCCAGCGGGAGTGCGGAAACTCTTCCGCCCTCCGTTTTCAAAATGGCCACGTCATATTGTTCATCATCCGCCAGCACCGCCCGCACGGGCAGCACCCGCCCGTCGCCGACCAGAACAATCATTCCTTCGTAATCCTGATCGTGAATCACGTGAGAACTCGTGACGAACATTCCGGAATCAGAGATAAAGAACCCGGTCGCTGGCAGCGCCACCCAATCGTTGGACGCACCCATTCGCACCATCCGGCCTACGACTCCCACAGCCGCTCTGCAATGGGCGGCCAAATCTGCATCCTCGCGATTCGTGGTCGCAGGCTTGGGGAGTTCAAATGAAACTCTTTCGAGCCTTTTCAAAAGCTCAACCTTGGGCAGAAGTTGACCACGGTCCACCATGACTCCGCCCACTTTGCTCAACTCTACTTGAACCAGTGTGTCGTCCACGGAAGGCTCAAGCAGAACTCGCGGGATGGCATGATGCTGCAAATCTGCACTGACGACACCCGCCTCCTGACTGAGGCTAGTCACTGATGCACCAGTGAGAAGGCTCGCCGACAGCAAAGCAAAGCAGATCGTGTTTCGCTTCGTCATCCGGGAGTTGATTTTATTTCGACGCGACATTGGCGATAGTGGTTTTGAATTTCTCGACCAACGGCGCGTGCATCATGTTGAGCATGTTCACAGCGGTCGGGTCGGCGGTCTTCGGATTGCCTCCGCCAGAAAAAGCGGGATGCGGATCGTATTCGCCAAGGAGTTGCATTCCCTTCGCATAGAAGTCGCCGCGATAACGGCGCACCAGTTCGAGACCCAAATCCAATCCCGCGCTGACGCCAGCCGCCGTGACGCGGTCTGTGCCATCGAACACAATCCGTTCCGCCACTGGTGTCGCGCCAACCGCCTTCAACACTTCGAGCATCTGCCAATGACTCGTGGCTTTGCGGCCTTGCAGCAAACCCGCCGCTCCAAGCACGAGCGAGCCGGTGCAGACGCTGCCGACGAGTTTGGTTTTGGCGGCGCGACTTTTGAGGAAATTGATCGTCGCCTTGTCTTCAATCGCGGCGAATGTGCCGGTCAAGCCACCGGGCACGAGCAACAGGTCCAGTTGCTCGGGGCAATCGGCGAACGTCAGATGCGGTTTCACGCAAAAGCCGCCTTTGCTTGCGCCTTCGCACGGGACGGGATCAAGCGTCTTGGCGACGAAGCGCACGGTCGCGCCCATCATTCCGGAGAGGAAGTAATGCGGCCCGAGCGCATCGAGAGCCGTGAATTCGGGATACACGAGGATGGCGATTTGCTCGCTGCCCATCTGCAATTGTTGTTGCGGATGAATGTGCAGGGGCGTGTTTGTCGTGCTGGCTGCGGGCGGTTCAGCCGCCGCCAGAATTTGTGGCGCAATTGCACCGGACACTGAGGCCAGCGTCAGCACGCGCATCATTTCACGACGAGAGAGTGATTCGTTATTCATGGGGTATTCGTGGTTAGTAGTAATAGTTGCCAAGGAGATGTTTGATTTGAAGATCAGGGCTACCTGTTCCCGTAAGGTTGAGGCGCTTGCCGGTCGTCCATTCGACAGAACCGTCCGACCACGCTCGATGGATGCCATCGAGTTCATCAGCATGGTAGCGGAAATCGGGATACTTGACCTGCTTGCGGGCATGAAAGAATTCAAAGCGACGCGCGTCGGGCGTAATGAATTCATCGAGCACGTCCGTCCAAAGAACGCCGCGTCTGGTGTTCTTGAGATCGGCTGAGTGTGGTGCGTTCAGCAGGGTTGCAAAACCCATGCTGACCATCCGCGAACTCTCAATTCCTCCGTAGTAGGCGTAACCCGTGTAAAGTCCGCCGCCAAGGGTCACGCCTTCCGCGTGACCGGATGCCGCGGCCATCGGACAATTGATCCAACGCGGTTGTTCGGCCCGCTTGGGCCAGGTTGCCGCCGGTCCGCTCGGAATGGTCATCCTCAGCGTTTCGGCCATGACCTTGAGGCGATCCACGGTGATGGTGCTCGGCACGAAATCATTACCCGCAGGCAACTGTCCGTGGTCGTTGCAATACATCGTGTCGGCCAGCGCAAATTGCTTGAGATTGTTCAAACAGACGGTGCGCTTGGCACGCTGCTTTGCCGAGGAGAGTGTCGGCAGGAGTAACGCGGCAAGGATGGCAATGACCGCGATTACCACCAGCAGTTCCATCAGGGTGAATCCAAGACAAGGACTGCACCGCCTGCCGCCGCGAGCGCACGCGACGGCAGGACGTTGCAACTGGGTTGTTGGCGACCGCAAGTTCACGGTTGCTGAATTCGGAAGTACCTTGCTGGTTCGGTCGGATTGATCGGAATTGAATTGGAACTCACGCCGCTGCCATCGAAAGCACTGGCGAGCGCCGTGCTCCACTCCGACAAAGACAGGTTCAAGTTCGTCGTCGAAAGCAACGTAAAGCCACTTCCCGGAAGACCGTTTGCAGCCTGCACCACCAGATTGCCGCCCGAGGTGGTGAGTTGATTGATGACCGGCGTGGTTAGAGGAGCGGTGTAACCGGTGAAGTTGAACGTGCCCACATTCGCGAGCGTGTCACCCGGTGTGCCGAACAGGAAGTTTGCCACTTCAAAGGACACGCCCAGATTCCCCGAGATGGTGAACGAGTTCGTCGTTTCCACGACGTTCACGGTCATGAGATCAAACACGGCTGCCGCCGGAGGGATGTTGCCGTAGAGATACCAACCCGTCCCGCCGAGCGCGATGCGAGCGGGGTCATATTGGAGAGTAAAATCGCCGAACAAGAGATTGCCGCCGATTCCACCCAGCACAGCGAATCGCGCCACGCCTCCCAATCCAATGCTGCCAACGTGATTCGTCAGATTGCCGCTCGGGTAAAGGAATGTGGTCGGCTGCGTGAACCGCGTGGGCAAATTGGAGACAGTCGCTCCATTCATCGCGTAGATTTCGTTCGTATAGGAGAAGCCAGCCTGCACGTTGGTCAGCAGTTGGCTTTGGTTGATCGCGTTTGCCTGCGCTTGGTTGAAGAACGCCGACAGTGTCAGCACGGGCGGGGTCGCGAAGCCCGACGCGAGCGACTCCCATGCGCTCTGGCTGTAGTTGATGACTGCCTTGCCCGCGACGACGCGTGATACTCCGGCTGGAACCAGTTCGATATGGCCGAGAATCATATTCGTATCGAGATGGCCGTTCACGTCCTGGAAGAACAGCAGCCAGTCGGTGTTGCCGAAGACGTAATCCGCCGACAGGTGCAGGTTGCCGTTGATCGTTTCCGTCGTCACGTTGCGCAACTCGAACAAGCTGCCTTGGCCCGGGCCAGAGGTGGCATAGAGTTTCCAAATGGAATCCGCCGGGTCTTGCATCAAGGCCAGATGCTCCCACCAAACCGACGCGCCTGGTTCGTTGAAATCGCTGGTGGAACGGAACGAACCGCCGAGCCCAATGTAGCCATTCGTGTTCGAGGTGGAGTTGTAAGAGGTGATCTTGTGATTCGCTGCAAAGCTGTTGCTGCCGTAACTGTTCACCAGCAAAACAAACCCGCCAGCGGGTTGCGCCAACGGATAGTCCGGCAACGGCGTCAGGTAAGCACTGGGATACGGTGCGGACACCCAATTCGTTCCTTCAAAACGGTCCGGGAACATCCATCGCTGACCGTCAATATCAGCGCATGAGTTGGTAATTCCTGTGGGGTTGGAACTAATGTCCGTGTATTCCGCGCTCGGAGCGATGGTGGCCCATGCCGCACGATCATAAGTGAGATAAACGACGCCGTTGGCGGTCGTGTTAGGCAGAACGGCTGCCGAAACTTGGAAGGTCGATATGCCAGCGAATGTGGCGATCGCAGTTGCCGCAAAGATCTTTTTCATAACCTGAGATGTCGATACGATTTCAAATTTAACGTTTCACTGATGCCCAGAACCGTGCAGCGGTTGCTCCAGGCGCAACGCCAGAACGGACAAAGACATTTCAAATAATTGCCGACCGCAGGCGACAGCCCTTGGTCAAAACGGAATGGGAATAGTTCCCGCAGTCTGAAACGCGGACACAAAAGTGCCCGAGTAGACCGAGGGATTTAGGAATGAGACGGAAGAATCAAACCGACCGGGGACGCGGCTTGGGAGGTTCGTCGGATCGCGTGGAGGCGTCTTGGTGTGGCGAAGGAATCAACTCGCGGTCGCAGGAAAAATGATACGTCGTGCTCTGCCAGACCAAGCCCAACTCGCTCTTTGAGCCGGGCTTCACATTTTGCTTCTGTTCCTGCTCTTTTTCCTCGGCGCGGCCCTTCTTGATCATCTTGCACATGGGGCAAGGATGCTCACCGTCGAAGGTTTTACTCACCGCTTCAGTGAAGGAGGCATCGCGCGAATAGCTGACAACCATGCCGACCCAGGCGACCGATTGGAGCAACGCCCAGTGCAGGCCCAGACTCAGGATCAGCACGAGGACGGTGATAGTCTTGATGGCAGCTCGCATCACGGCAGGTTGTTCAAGTGGCGGATGCGATAAAGCCGATGCGGCGTTGGCGCATTTGTTTCGGAAAGCGTTTGCAGATTGTTGTTGCCGCGCAACGGTCCGGCCACTGTTTGCCAATTGGGTGTTGCGAGCGATTCGTTGGCTTCCAAAATATTGCTGATGCCGGGCGGGCAGCGGAACGATAGGGTGACGCGATTGGTAAAGAGCTGGATATTTTCAATCCGCACCCCGGCCTGGAAGCGCACCGGGAGAATATCCGACGGCGCTTGAATCGGCCCGCCGTTCAATCCATTGGTCGAGAGATCAATGACGCGGAAACCCACCGTATAAGTTCCCGGCAGACTGGTCGTGAATTCGCGACCGTGAATGTGGCCATAGGGATCAGCCCCAGGCTCGCCGTCATTTTCACTGACAACGAGATAGTTCGTGCCATCGGTCGTGCCGACGGGGACGCTGAAGGTGATGACGCCGAGGTCGCTTTCTCCGTCACCCTCCCAAAATGCAAAGCTGCCGCCGGGCGGGCCGTCCACACTGACAACTTGCACGGCCAGACGCGAACCGAATGCGGCGTGATTGGTGATTGGGCCACCATTAGCCAGAGTTCCGGCCAAGGCGGTGAAGGTCAGCACATCGCCGCGATAGTAACCGGCGTTCAATCCGTTCGTGCGCAGGATTTGCGGGAACGAGTAAGTGCTGAGGTTCGCGTCAAAGGCCGAGCCGTTGCTGAAGAACAACTTGTCGTTTTGATTCGTGCCGAGCGCGCCGGAGAAGAGGTGCGTGTCGCTGAAGCTTGGGAGCGCGAACGCCCCCAAGCCCACCAACGCAAACACTATCACCCGAGCGAAATTCTGGTGCAGGCAGCGCATAGCTCAAGCATTGCGACGACGCGCTGCGCGGCTCAAACACACCGCGCCCAGCCCGATCAATGCGAGCGCGGATGGCTCCGGCACGGGAGTGACCGAAAAGGTTGCCCCGATGCCATATGCGGAGAGTGCTGTCCCGGAGGTTTTGTTCGCAATGTCATTGCCGCCGATAAAGATGGTGTAGTCACCCGCATCGAGCAGGAAGTTACCCGAGATCGTGTTTGCCCCGCCGGTGGCCGCCACCGAACCTTTGTAGATAAAGCTGCTGAGCTGCGAGAAATCGCCGGGGAGGTCGCCGTCACCGCCGATTTTCCAGTCGCCCAGCGCATTCCAACTGCCATCGGTTGGGCTTTCGTCGGTGGCAAGTGGATTCAGGTTTTGTTGCACCCACCAGGTACGCCACGCAACGGAGGCCGCGCCGAAATCATGGTCGGCACTCACCGCGTTGGTGGTTTGGCTGGGAGGACTAAACGGGGAGAGAGCCGCCAGTCCGGAGTAAATTGAGAAGGCGGGATTCAGCCCGCCGAGTGATGTCCCCGTAGCGGTTGGATTGGCGAAAACGTCCAAACTTATGGTGGCGGTGTTGTCGAGATGGAAACGGAAAGCCCGACCGCGATGGCTGTCGCCGAGAATGCCGTCGGCGGCATCGGCCCAGCCGTAATTGCCGGTGACGGTTTGGTTGTTGATGGACAGTGTCCCGAACGTCAGGCCGGTGTAGGAGCCAAAGTCGCGTCCGGTATAACTAATGTGCGCTTGAGCGATGTTTCCCGCCAGCAGGGTGGCGGCCAGGGCGCTGAGGACTCCGGCGAAGCGCTTGGCTTCGCGTGATCTGATGTTGTTTTTCATTCTTTGCCTTTTTGTTTGTTGTTTCTGTTTACGTTTTGGTTTTTCGGATTTCCGAAAATTAGTTTGCTCGCGCTTACGGCGTGGTCTTGCGCAGGCGATAATATCGGGTTGGTGCGGACGCGCTCAGGTCGGTGACCCAACGCAATTCGCTGTGGTCGGTGCCGCTGATGGTGGCGATCGTCGCCCAATTCGTGCCGGTCGGGGTCGGGCCTGCTTCGAGGATGCAATCCTTGAAGCCCGGCAGACCGAAGCGCGCGGTCACGACATTGTTGCTCCGAGAAAAATTGCTCAGAGTCAGCCCCGCTTGCAGATAGAAATAGGTGATGGCTGACGGCAATTGTACCGGCGTGCCACCTGGCCCGTTGTTGGCGGTGTCCAGCAATTGCAAGCCGAGCGTGTAAAGTCCGGGTTTGTCCAGCGTGAAGCGGCGTCCGTGGATGTGACCATATGGATCGGATTCGGGATCGAAGGGATCGCCTTCGCTCAGGTTGAAACGATTTGTGCCATTGGTCGCGCCGACCGGGATCGTGAACAGCGGCGCGGGCTGCAATGGATTTGTGTTTTCATCCCAGATTGTCAGCGTTCCGCCCGCCGGGCCTTGCAATGAGACGAAACGCAGTTCGATGTAAGTTCCCAACGCCGCTGCGTTCGCGCTTGGGCCGCCGGTGAAAATCGTGGCGGGCAGCGCGGAAAAAGTCGTCGCCGACTGATACAGTCCAGGATAGAGATCGGGAATGTTGCTCTCGAGATAGATGCAGGCGGGCGATCCCGTGAAGCCGCCATACGAATTGGTGTCCCACAGATCACCGTTCACGAACCAGAGCGGCGTGCCGGCGATTTGGTTGGTGGCGCCGGCATAGATGTGGCCGTGTTGGGCGTGGGCTGGAAACCAGAATATTTGACTGAGGCAGATTGAGAGCAGGGCAAAGCCCTGGCGAAGGACGCGAGCGTTCATGGATTTTGTTGAGGTAACGAACGGATTACGGATTGCCTTGGGGATGGATGAAACGCCCCCCGGTTTCCGTCAACTTGGGCCGGACGTGCTGCCACTTGATCCCTTGCACGTGACCGTCGAGAAACAGGTAGGTTGCCGCGCCGAGGTGGCGTTGCACCACCACCTGAGTTGAGAAAATATCCGGGGAATAACCCGCACCATCTGCGGCACGGCCGGCAAAATGAAAATGATCCTCGTTCAACAACAACTCGGACGACTCCGTCATCCACACCGTGTCCGAGGCGCTCGGCACTTGGGCGCGGCGCGCGATCGGGGTGGGATTTCCGGGCAGGGTCACGAGGTTGACCAGAAAATCATTCACTGCATAACTGTAAGAACGGCTTGAACCCGGTTTCTCGACCGGGCAGAGATAGGTGTTCGTGGCGCTGCCGAGACTGGTGGCGCTGATCTTGGCGCTGAGATAAGGCGTCAATGAAGCCACCCATGAAATGTTGCCCGTCATGTGCACCGACGCCGGCAAGCGGTCGTCGAAGTCATTGGAGTACATCCAGGTGGCCAACCCCAGTTGCTTGAGGTTGTTCACACATTGAGTTGAGCGCGCACGGCCTCTCGCCCGGCCCAAGGCGGGCAGCAGCATCGCGGCGAGAACGGCGATGATCGCAATCACCACCAGCAACTCAATGAGCGTGAAACCTGATTTTTTTCGTCGCATGACCAATCGCTCGAACGCATGGCGTTCGAGACGGAACAATTTCGGGAAACATCACCGGACGCGAGCAGACGCATTCCGATGAACGAGAAGGTCGGTTGATAAAACCGACACCGAATGAAGATCAAACCGCCAGGGGCGGCGGGGTGGGCGGCGCTTCAGTCCAGGAGGTGAGCGGCTCCGTCAGCACGGTCAGGAGATCAAAATCCGTGGGGGCGGCGAAAACCAACGTCGGACGTTCTGAAACAAATTCGAGTTTCGCGGCGGGCGAGGGAAATTCGGTTTTCTTCTCGGACTTTTTGCCGGCGGAAATCTGCTTGCACATCGTGCAGGGATGTTTGCCATCGAAAGTCCTGGTCAAGGCTTCGGACCAGGAGCCGGTTTGCAGATTTTCCGCCAGCATGTTCGTCCACGCCACCGTTTGAAGCACCGCCCAATGACCGCCCGTGGCCACGAGCAACGCGGCAATCAAGAGGACATGACCCAAGCGGACTAACACCAGGCGAGCATAAGCCATCGCCATGAGAGGGGAAGCAATTTTTGCTGTTCTTCGGACCTGGCGAATCATCTATTCCTAGGAGCGCTGACCGGCGCAAAGGTTCCCCGCCCAGTTTTTAGAGTAAGCTCATTTCGAAGCCGCCTCAGTGAGGGCCTCTGCGAGTTGCTTGGGCGTCCATTCATTGCCATCCAACTGGCGATGGATGCGACCTTGCGGGTCGAGGACGACGGTTCGCAGGTTGTGCGAAATGCTCCCGCCAGCTTCGCGATTGACCATAAGATCCAGGCGCGGCGCGAGTTCGGCCAGAGACTTCATCGGCGCGGCGGCGAACAGCCAGCGGTCGGCGTTGTCCTTGCGATAGAAATTGGCGTAGCTCGAAAGCACCACCGGCTGATCGAAATCAGGGTCGAAGGAAATCGAGAGGAACTGCCAGTTCGTTGGTGTGTTAGTGGTGGCAAGAATCAGTTCGCGGGCCTTGGCGAAGTTGTTGCCCATTCGCGGGCAGTAATCTGGCAGTGGGCAGCGCGTGAAAATGAATGTGAACGCCACGGCCTTGCCCCGAAAATCCGAAAACCGGATGGCTTTGCCGGTTTCGGCCATCAATTCGTAATCCGGCAACTGATCGCCAGGTTTGAGTTCGGCGATTTGTGCCGGGGTGATGCGGGCTTTCGCCGCGGGCGTGCCGTTCGTGGCCGAAGCAACTTTGCGGACGTGATCAATCCAGTGCGTGTCCTCTGTCGCCGTGAGTTGGAAGTTGATCGTGTCACCGGCACCAATACCGCTGAGTTCATTTGTGTCGCGCACGTTGAACTCCATCGTCATGGCCGGCATGTAATTCGGGATTGCCTCATGGCGAATGACGGCTTTGCGACGGTCGGGAGCAATTTCCCGAACCACGCCACGCGCCGTGTGGGTTTGATTGGTTGCCGGACGAGCCTCGGCGGCCCGCGCCAGATTCGGCCGCGCGACAACTACCGTCAAAATGGCGATTGATATGGAAAAAATGGAGGGATTCATTTTGCTTGGGTGCGATTGCGTATGTTTTCGATTTCGGCGACCACGGTTTTGGCCACGTCGCGTTTCAGCCCATTGAACGAGGCGCAGACGTTGCCGAGCGGGTCCACCAACATGATGCGGTCGGTGCTGGTAAAGCCACCGGGAACCAATGATTCGAGTTCGGGTGATTTCGAGATGAAACTCGTTTCAATCAAGCCGTAAAGCTGGGGCTTTTCCCCGGTCAGGAACAACCAGCGATTGGAGTCGGCGCGGAAGCCGTTGGCAAACGCCGTGAGCGCGGCGGGTGTGTCGCTGCGTGGATCAACGCTGAGCGAAAGCAACTGAACATCGCTCGCCTCACCGATCATCGCCTGAATTTCCGCCATGCGGTCATTCACCGCCCGGCAACTCAGGGAGCAACTGGTAAACACGAAGTTCACCACGAGAATCTTTCCCGCCACGTCGGCGTCCGTCACCGTGCGCTCGCTCCGTTCTGTGAGCTGGAAGGGAACCAGTCGCCGGGGATGGTCCAGCTTGGCAGGTGCGAGCGCCGGACGTTCGCGCTCCCCGGTCCAAAAGACAATGCCGACGGCCACGCCGGCGATGGCCAGGCCGAGACAAAGTGTGCCGATCAACTCCCGCCGCGTCAGACGCGTGTCGTCCGCCGCGGCGGGTGGTTGGCTTGCTTCAGAGCCGCTTTGGTTTTGGTGGTTTGACGAGTTTGGCTTCATAACCAGCTTCAACGATGGCCTGCTTCAAAGCTTGAGTCGACACACGATTCGTGTCGTAAGCCACGACTGCGAGGTTGTTACTGAGAGTCACCTCGGCGGATGCCACGCCCGGCACACGCCTCAATTCCGAGGCAATGCCGCGCGCGCAACCGTCACAACTCATGCCCTTGATCACGAATTGATTGGTGGCGTTGGCCGTGGCAACTGGTGTTTCCTCCGCCAAGGCGAAGACAGGCAGCAATAGAATCGCCGCCAGGATTCCGAGTCTTCGTGGTTTCAGTGAGTTCATTTTTTGTCGAGAAGTTTGGATTCAGTCCCGTTCATTTTGCCAGCGAGGGATTCCAGAGGTCGGTTTGCGGTGGGGCGAAGACCTGATTCAACCGCTGCAGAGCGGCATGGCCGTCCGCAAACGTGTAGTTCGCCCGGGTCTGATGCCGGCGGGCGGCCAGGTCATCGGTGTCCGCAACGGCGAACCAGAAGTGCGCCATCAAATGGTCCGCACTGCTGTAGTTTTCGGCGAACAGGATGGTGGCCGCCGGGCGTGGTACCTGGGCCATCCGTCGCCACGTGTCCGGCTTGCCGGTGTAGTCGTCGTCCGCTCCGAGTTCATAATACACGTTGAGACCGTAGCTCCAGGGCATGGTGCGCTTGTCGGAAGGGCAATGGTAAACGCCCGCCAGCAAGTTCGTCCACGCGGTGATGCTTGACCCGAGTTGCGGCGCGATGCTCCGCTCCCACGGCAGTTGTCCGTTGGCAAACGCCGAATGTAAACTTCGTGGGAATGTGTCGTCGTTCTCGTCCGCGTACAGCCGCACCGCCAAACCAAGCTGCCGCATTTGACTGAGGCATTGGCGCGCGCGCGCGGTTTCCCGGGCCCGCGCCAACGCCGGCAGCAGCAACGCGGCGAGAATCGCGATGATGATCATCACCACGAGCAACTCGATCAACGTGAAGCCGGTTCTGGAATTCCCTGTGGCGCGAGGGTTCACGGTTGGTAGCGCATCCGGAAGAACTGCGCCGTCGCACCGGCCGCCAACACGACGCACGGCTTGCCGTCCACGACGACCGGAGAGTTGGTTATCGTCGTCCACACCGACGCGTTTGCATTGGTCGCGCCTTCCAGGACCCAGTTCGTGGCGGTGTTGACCGGCCACGCGACGGTGATCGTTTGTTCCAGACTCAAGACCGGACGGCCATCGGCGACGTTTGTGAAATCAAACAACAGCAGGTCGCTGCTCGAGTTGGGCACTTCCAGGCCGGTGGTGGTGTCGAGCAGATACAACTCGAATGCGGCACTCAAGTTGTTCGTGCCCGGCGGCGCGGTGAACGCGGGGTGGAACATCATGCCATTCCAATAGAGCGCGTTGGTGACGCCATCGGTGCCGAACACCGCCTGCCAGGCTTTCGGCGCGGTGTCTTTGTAGCGATACGCCTTGAGTTCGGCCGGACCGGAGACTTTGCGAATCCACATTTGGGTGTGTGCCGGCAAAGGATCCGTCATGGCCTCCATCATGAAACCGTAACGCCGGCTAAACGATGCGCCCTGCCGCGACGGATCCACGCAATCGAACCAAGGATCCGCGGGATCGAAGCTGTCGGCGGGATTGCTGACGAGCAAGGGCGTCAGCGCCGGTACTTCCATAGGCATCATCACGTGGATTTTGCCGTCGGTGGCGTTGTACGATACCATCGGCATGGCCATGCCGCCTTGCATGGGAACATTGGTCAGCGTGGCAGCGGATACGGCAACGACGGGAACGAGCGTGCACAAGGTCGCGCTTAAGGCAATTTTCAATTTCGACATAAAAAAATTTAGATTTCAGTTTTCAAATGGTTTGCGGACGGGTTGCGCGTTTCCCAACGGAAACCCGGCGCACACGCCAACGACACACGCCGTCGCGCATGGCAACCTGCCGGAGGACTGTCAGTGAAGGGAGCGAACCGGCAAACGCGCCGAAGGTAAAATCAGCCCGGCCAAAGCTCGGGCGGTTGGAAGAACGAACGACGCGAATTGCCGCGGGTCAAACGAGAGAGCCGCGTGGCGGCGGCACCGGAGGACGATGGGATACCTGACCGCAAGTAGATTGAAAATCCGCAACCAGCCAGAACTCACGGGGCGCGGAGAAGATGAAAGCGCCCCGTTCGCAGACAAACTCCAGTTTCTTCGCCAGCAACGGGAACTCTGTTTTCTTTTCAGACTTTTTCCCCTGGGAAATTGCTTTGCACATCGAGCAGGGATGTTCGCCATCAAACGTCTTCGCAAGGGCCGCGCCGAGTGACTCGGTGCGAAGATTCTCCGCGAGCATGTTTGTCCACGCCACGGTTTGGAGCAACGCCCAATGGCCGCCCGTTGCCGCAAGCAACGCGACGATCAGCAGGATATGACCTAAGCGGACTAACATAGGCCGAGCTTAAGATAATACCGATGCAGGTGAAGCAAAATTTGCAGATTGGCGAACCGGCAGGTGCGTCGTGAAGGTAAGAGAATGCGGAGTGCGACAAGCTCCCACCAGTCTATCTGAACACCTGGCGATTCCCTTTCACTCCGCCGAACCAATCCAAGTGCGCCTTGCCGTAAATGCAGGTTTTGGCCAAGCCCAATTGGCGAAACCAATCGGCCCAGCAAGATGTCTGCGCCAACCCACCGTCCGCATTGAATTAGAACGGTGGCGAGTCGGGCACGATTCGCCGTTGTGAAGCTTGGGCGTGAGTCGTAAGCTGCGGTATGAATCTCGGGCGCGCTTTCAATTGGTTGGTCGGCGGACTGATGTTTGCCAGCATTGCCGGTGGAGCAGCCGAAACCAATCCGCCCGCAGCCACGCGGAGCGGAAGGGTTTACATCCTGCCCATTCGCGAAGACATCATGCCGCCCCTGGTCTATGTGGTGCGTCGCGGCGTCAAAGAGGCCATGGAAGCCAATGCCGACGCGCTCATTCTGGACATGAATACGGATGGCGGGCGGGTGGATGTCACTGAGGAAATCATCCAGATCATCGGGAAGTTCAAGGGCCAGACCGTGACCTTCGTCAACGACCGCGCGTTCTCCGCCGGCTCTTTCATCTCCGTCGCGACCCAGAAGATCTACATGGCTCCGCAAAGCGTCATTGGAGCGGCTGCGCCCATCATGATGTCGCCCGGCGGTTCCGGTGTGGAAAAAATGCCGGACACAGTCGAAGCCAAGATGACTTCGGCGATTCGCGCATTGGTGCGCACCCAAGCCGAAAAGAACGGACATAACATTGACGTCATCGAAGCGATGATTGACAAGACCAAGGCACTGACCATTGACGGTGAAGTTTTGAACAAGGAAGGCAACATCCTGACGCTAACGGACCGGCAGGCGGCCAAGGAATACGGCAACCCACCCAAGCCACTGCTGTCCTCGGGCACGGTCGAATCCATGGATGCCCTGCTGCAACAACTGGGCTACGCCAACGCACAGCGAATTGAAATCAAGCCGAGCGGCGCGGAGAAGTTGGGCATCTGGATCACCGCCATCGCACCAATTCTGCTGATCATCGGCATCATCGGCATCTACATTGAGTTCAAAACGCCTGGCTTCGGACTGCCCGGCATCGTTGGCATCACGGCATTTGCCATTTACTTCCTGGGCGGCTATGTGGCGGGACTGTCCGCGGCGGGTTGGGTGATCGTGTTCGTCCTCGGTCTGATCCTGGTCGTGGTCGAGTTGTTCGTGGTGCCCGGCACGTTCATCGCCGGCATCACGGGCGCAGTCTTGATGCTGGTCGCCCTCGTGATGGGGATGGTGGACACCTACCCGGGCACACCCGCCCTGCCCTCGCTGCCGCAATTGGAACTCCCCCTGCGCGACCTCGGCGTGGCGGTGCTAATCTCGGTGGTGCTGGCGTTGATTCTTGCTCGCTTCCTCCCGCAAACCGCGCTGTTCCACCGGCTCGTTTCCCAAACCGCCAGCGGGGTTGAATCGGTGGCAGCGATTGAAGAGGAACTGACCGCGCGCCTCGGCCAGACGGGCGTGGCGATCGCGCCCTTATGTCCGGGCGGCAAGGCAAAATTCGATGAAGAACTTCTCGATGTGATCACGCGGGGCGAAATGGTGGCCAAAGGCCAAACCGTGCGCATCATCGGCCGCAGCGGTCCAAATGCCATCGTGGAAGAAGTCAGTTGATCAACCACGTCAGTGCAGCAGCCAGAAGAAGACGATCGCTACCCCAGTTGGAAACAACGCCCCGACCAACAGCCAGACCGGGCTGATGCCCTCACCCGCGAACACCTTTGAACCCTGAAGAATGCCCACGCCCGCTGGATTGGGCGCATTGGCGATGACGGTCAATCCTCCGCCCGTCACCGCTCCCGCGACGAGGGCGTATTTGAGTTCATCGGAAATGCCTTCCACCAGCGAGCCCAAGTAAGTGAGCGCGGCATTGTCCGTCAGCGCGGTCAATCCGGTCGCCCCATAGAACAGCGCGCTGCCATTCAGACTTTGGATCAGCGGCTTGAGCCAGTAGGCCTGAAGTGAACCCAGCGTGACGAGGCCGGCCAGGAAGAAACCGACCAGCAATCCCTCGCGCAGCTTGAGCGCGTCTTGATGTTTCTGAGTGGCGGTAACTACGCCCAAGAACAAAACCAATACGCCGAAAAACAGGTCCGGGTAATGCGCGAACAAAACCACTAACGCCAGCGCCACCAGATGGGTGATCGTCAGCCACACGGGTACGCCCTGACTCTTGTCGCGCACTGGTTCAAGCGCAGATAGTTCTTTGCGGAAATAGAGTGCCACCAGAATGGTTGAGACTGCGCAGGCACTCGCCGCCTTCCAGCCGAAATGGGTGAACATATACGCCGTGTCCCACTGCCACTTGGCGGCCACCATCAGCACCGGTGGCGCGGCAAAATGCGTCAGCGTGCCGCCGATGGATACGTTCACAAACAACAGGCCCAGCGTGGCGTAAGCCAGTTTCTGACTGATGCCCTGATCGAAATAGCGGCGCTTGAGCACCAGCGCCAGGAGCGTCATGGCCGCCGGCTCGGTGATGAACGAACCGAGCAGCGGTCCGAGAATCAACGCCGCCAGGTAGAACGACAAGCCCTCGCGCAGGGGCAGCGCGCGGGAGGCGAGCGTAATCAGAGTCTCCGCCAGCTTCACCACGGGCCGCGTGGCCGCCACCACCATGATGACGAACACGAACTTGGGTTCGGTGAAGTTGAGCCCGGTAATGTAATCAATCGCGCCGTGCAGTGATTTGGTGGCGATACCGATGCCAAGGAACAACACCGCCGCCCACAAGCCGAACACGACTTCGGTTTCTGCCAGAAAGTGCAGCAGGTGCCGGCTGACGGAATCCGGCGGGCATTGATGCGCCCAATGCGCGAAACGCTTCACGCAAAAGGTATGCACCACCGCGATGCCGAAAAACACCGACGCCAGGATTTCAATCGTGCTGGGATTCATGATCGTCCGCCGAAAAGTGGATTGTGCCCGGAAGCACGCCGGGAGTGTCAAGCCTGACCGACCAGAAGCATTGGTCTATTTTTGGCGCGCGCCTGTGTCGCAGACCAACCGCAGAGCATTGCCACATGCTGCGGCTGACGCTTCGCGCACAGCCGCGCCCGATACGGTTATGGAGAATCTAGACTTTGTCCGCGTGCCGGATGTCGGTCGCCTCATAAAGGTAAACAACCTCCTCCGCGATGTTCGTGGCATGATCGGCGATACGTTCGAGGCTCTTGGCAGCGACGAGAAAATGCAGACAGCGCGCAATGTAGTCGGGGTTCTCCTTCATGTGCGCGATGAGCTGTTGCTGAATCTCCTTGTGCAGCGCGTTGACCTGCTTGTCCCGGGGAATCAACGCCCGCGCCGCGGAGGAATCACGGTTCACAAAGGCGTCCAGGGAGGATTTGAGCAGCCCCAGCGCCAGTGTGGACATCTGGGGAAGAGCCAGCGCGAGTTTCAGCGGCGGCTCCTTGCACAAATCACGGGCGCGCTTGGCAATTTTCGTGGCCTCGTCGCCGGCGCGTTCAAGGTTTTGGGAAATTTTCATCGCCACGGTGACGAGACGCAGGTCGCTGGCGAGCGGAGCGCGGGCGAGCAGAGTGATGGCCGTCTCGTCAATCTCCATCTCGAACCGGTCAAGAATCTCGTCGTTGGCCTTGACCTGCAACGCGAGTTCCAGGTTGCGATTGACCAGTGCCGTGACGGAATCGCCAACCGCCTTTTCCGCGTGGCTCGCCATCGTCAGGAGTTTGTCCTTCAACTCCGCCAGATCATGATCGAAGTGTCGTTCCATAATTCGTTCAAGAGTTCTTCAAAGCCTTAATCCTAATCTTTCTCTTAATCTTAATCCGCTTCCGCCCCGACTAAGATTAGGATTAAGAACAAGATTAAGAAACCAATCAGCCAAATCGTCCAGTCACGTAATCCTCCGTCCGCTTCTGTGACGGGTTCGTGAAAATCTTCTTCGTCGGACCGAACTCCACCAGTTCGCCGATGTAGAAAAACGCCGTGTCATCCGAAATGCGCGCCGCCTGCTGCATGTTGTGCGTGACGATGACGATGGTGAAATCCCTCTTCAGTTCAAGAATCAAATCCTCGATGCGCGACGTGGCAATCGGATCGAGCGCGCTGGCCGGTTCATCCATCAGGATGATCTCCGGCTTCACCGCAATCGCCCGGGCAATGCACAGTCGTTGCTGTTGTCCGCCGGACAATCCGAGCGCGCTGCCGTGCAACCGGTCCTTCACCTCGTCCCACAATGCCGAACTCCGGAGGCTCTGCTCAACAGCGGCATCCAGTTCAGACTTCTTGTTCACGCCCTGAATCCTCAGTCCATACGCCACGTTATCGTAAATGGATTTTGGGAACGGATTCGACTTTTGAAACACCATGCCGATGCGCTTGCGCAACTCGATGACATCCACATCGGACGCGTAGATGTCATGTCCGCCAATCTTGATCGCGCCCTCGATGCGCACCCCGTCAATGAGGTCATTCATGCGGTTCAGGCAGCGCAGCAACGTGGACTTGCCACAGCCGGAGGGACCGATGAACGCGGTTACGATTTTCTCGCGCAAGGTCAGGTTGATGTCTTTGAGCGCCTTGGACTGGCCGTAAAAGAGCGACAAACTGGCGATTTCGATCAACGTAGCCGCGGTGGAAGCGGTCGTTGAACCCGCTGGGGTGCCGGCCACAGCCATTGGAGGTAGTACAGTTTCAGACATACAATCAAATCAGCCCAGCCCCCGTAGTTTTTTGCGCACACGCGCGCGGATGAAAATCGCCACCAAATTCAACGCGAATGTTAGCATCAAGAGCACGAGCACGGTGGCATAGAGAATCGGACGCGTTTGCTCTATGTTCGGCGACTGCGTGGACAGCACGAAGACATGATAGCCGAGGTCCATGAATTGATCGGTCAAACGATGCGGCAGCGACGCCATGTAATACGCGACGCCCGTGAACAGGATGGGCGCCACCTCGCCCGCCGCACGGCTCACGGCGAGGATGCCGCCGGTCATGATGCCCGGTAACGCCTGGGGCAACACTACCCGCAAAATGGTTTCCAACTTGGTCGCCCCCAACGCCAGACTCGCTTCGCGCAGGCCCGGCGGAATGGCTTTCAGCGATTCCTCCGTCGCCACGATGACCACCGGCAAAGTCATCACCGCCAGCGTCAATGCTGCCCAAATCAATGCGGGTTGACCCCAAACCGGCTCGGGATTGTGCATCAACTGGTCTAGATTACGACCGATGAAGTTGATGAAGAAACCCAGCCCGAACAGGCCGAACACAATCGAGGGCACGCCCGCCAGATTGTTGACCGCCGCCCGAATGACGCGGGTGACCAGCGCAGCTTGCGGCGCGTACTCCGTCAGGTAAATGGCGGTGATAACACCGACAGGAATGACAAACAATGTCATCACGAACACCCGAAACGTCGTGCCGACAATCATCGGTAGGACACCGGTGGTGTTGGCATCAAAAAAGTCCTTCTTTGGAATGGTGGAGACGAACCGCCACGAGATGGCCTCCCAACCGTTGTAGATGATGTTGGCAAGGATCACGACCAGGATGCCCAAAATCAGCAAGGTCGCCAGACCGGTCAAGCCGCTGAAACAAAACGAGGCGACATCGAATCGAACCGAGCGGAAACTTCGACCCTGGACGGCAACCGCTTGACTCTGGACTGGCATTAGCGCTTGCCCTCCAGTCTGTATTTGAGCCGGTGCATGACAATGTCGCCAACCATGTTCGCGACAAAAGTCACCGCAAAGAGCAGCGCACCCAGGGTGAACAGCACCCGGTAATGATGCCCCCCCGCGACAGCTTCCGCCATTTCGGCGGCAATCGTCGTGGTGATGCTGCGCGCTGAATCGAAAATGCTCCATGACATCACGCTCGCCGAGCAAACCATGAGCACGATCATGGTCTCACCAATCGCCCGGCCAAAACCCAGCACGACGGCCGCAAACACCCCGGGCAGCGCGGCGGGCAGGACGATCTGCCACGCGGTCTGCCAGCGCGAGGCGCCCAACGCCAACGCCGCCTGCGTGTAACTTTGCGGCACGCTCGTGAGGGCATCCTCGGCAATCGAGAACACCAGCGGAATGACGGCAAAGCCGAGCGCAATGCCGGCGACGAAGGCATTCAGGCGGGTTTCGTACCCAAAAATCGTTTGCAGCACGGTGGCCATGACCAGCAGGGCGAAGAAGCCAACGACGACCGACGGAATGCCGGACAGCATTTCAATCGCCGGCTTCACCACCTCGCGCACACGGGGGCGGGCCAGTTGCGAAACGTAAATTGCGGCCGCCACCGCCAGCGGGACGGAAAAGAACAGTCCAATCAACGTCGTCTTCAAGCTGCCGACAATGAGCGGGATGATGTTGTACTTATGGATCTGGCCGACGGGCTGCCAGATGTATTCCGGTTTGTCGTAGCCGGTCCATTGACGCGGGAAAATCATCTGCCGCCATTCCGTCGTGTTGAGGTTCGCGTCCGGGTCGTTCCGGAATTGTGCCGGGATTTCGTTCTGCGCCTCGACCTTGATGTCCATCAACGTCTGGATGGTTTCCTTGTCCATCTCCGCGAACTGCTGCTGCGACAGGTTCAGATATTCACGGATTTGTTCCGGCGGCAATTTCTCGGCCTCCTGCGGCAAGATGACGGGTTGAACCAAGGCACTGTTCGTATGCCCGGCCAACAACGGCCAGGCCTCGCGTCCAACGAAGATGAAAATCAGAAAGATCACCAGGATGGTCGAGAGCGACACGAGGAAGATGAACTTCTCCGCCAGCCATTCGACCGGGCGCGCCTTGTGGCCGCGATGAATGCCCAGCCAGCCGTGCGGACGTTTTTCGTTGGGGTGGTGTTGGACCATGCTGCGTCAGGTATCGGACCTGAATCCCGGGCAAGGCGCAAACCCGGGTGGCCGGCCCAATCGGGGTGCGGCCACCGGGTTCATCGCGTTCGGGCTTTCTTGTTCAACTCACTTGGCCCGCAGATTTTCGGGCAAGGGGAAATAGCCCACGTCCTTCACCACTTTCTGACCGTCCCCGCTGCGAATCCAGTTCAGGTAGGCAGCAATCTCGCCCTTGTCGAGCGCCGGATTCACGTAAACGTAGAGGTAGCGCCAGATGGGATACTTCTGGCCGATGACATTTTCCTCGGTCGGCTCGACCGCCGGTGAAGAGTCGTCTGCTTTAACATTTAGATGTTTTGCCCCCGCGCCGTAGGCTGCACCGCCGTAACCAATGCCATTTTTGTCCTTGGCGACTGCTTGGAGAACTGCGGCCGTGCCAGGCATAGTCTGCGCGCTGGCGGCAAAGTCCTTGCCCTTGAGCACGTGCTCCTTGAAGAACTCATACGTGCCGGAGCTGTTCTCGCGACTGTAAACGGTGATCGGCCCGTCCGTCCCGCCGAGTTCCTTCCAGTTCTTGATCTTGCCCGTGAAGATGAGTTCGAGCTGGTCGAGCGAAAGCTCTTTCACCGGATTGTCAGCGCTGACGTAAACCGAGAGGCCGTCAATGGCCACCTTGTATTCCGTGGGTCGTTTGTTGAAGGCCTTGACGCAACTTTCGATTTCCTTGGCTTTGATTTTGCGCGAGGCGTTGCACAAGTCAGTGGCCTGGTTTTGGAGCGCGGCGAAGCCCGTCCCCGACCCGCCGCCGGTGACCTGAATTTTCACGTCCGGTTTCTGCCCCATATAAACCTCCGCCCATTTCTGCGCGAGGATGACGAGCGTGTCCGAGCCTTTGACGGTAATCGAGCCGGCGTTGGCTGTCGCCGCCGCTGCCAGCAGCAGCATTATGAGTGTTGTCGGAATTTTCATTTTCATGATGTCTAGCAGTTTAGTCATTGTTAAAGCGATTGGATGTTACGTTCCGGCAAATAGTTTGGTTTAGAATTTCCACATGGCATCCACCTGCACCCGGTTCATTTTGCTGTCGGAACCCGCTGGCGATGCGTTCACTAACTCGGTGCGAAACCATTTCGCCGAAAGGATGATGCAATCGTAGGGCGAGTAGGCCAGTTTGACGACGTGTCCTTGCACGCCCGTGCCCGAACCGTAACCCGCTCCCAAGCCCGAATTGGCCTGAGCGGTCTGATAAAACGCTCCGAAATCCGAGTCCACGAGTTCTTCCCACCACGCGTTGCCTCCGAGGTATTTCCAAGTATATGCAAGTTCCCAAGTGTGCTTCTTGCCCGCCTTGCCGATCAAAATCCCCGCCGAGTAACCAAAGTTGTCGGCTGAAGTTGGCGCCGTGGCTGGGGCTGCTGGGTTGATGATGAAGTCGCCACCCACCTTGATCGGAAACGCGCCGGAATAAAATGGGGCTTTGTCGAAGGTATAAGTCAACGACGCATCAGTCACAATCGGATTGAAGTTGTAAACCGGCGCCGTGACGACATCGCGGTCGTTGCCGCGATTGATATTCGGGACGGCCGCGTTGAGGAGTGCCTGATCGTTCTGAATGAAAAGGCCGGCCACCCCCACGGAGGTTTTTACCTTGGGCGTCCAAACGGAATCGAGACGCGCCTGCACCCCATACATGTAGGCATCGGAACTGGACGCCCCTAGTTCATCGAGCACAAACGCGCCCCCGATCAATTGCGCCGTTTGAACATCATTAAACCGATAGGCCGATTGCATGGCCATGCCCTCGGGAGTGTAATCCGGATCAAAAACCAGATCCGTGAATACAAACGGGTTCTCCATCTTGCCCACGGTGAGACTGCCGGAAAGATGCGGCCCTTTCAACGGCGACCACTTGCCATAGGCCTGGTCAATATAGATGAACTTTTTGGAGCCATTTTCCTGAAACGTACTGTTGCCCGAGATTGGATCGCCGCCCGAAGTGCCGACGGGTTCGCTGGAAGTGAGCCGGAAGCCGGCCTCAAAGTCATCCATCAGCGTCGCCACCGCCCCGAAACGCAGGCGGAAGCGGTAACGGTTACGATCCACGAACGCCGGGTTGTCCGAGGTGAAGTTCTCATACCGCACGCGAACATCCCCGTTGAACTTGAGCGCCGTAACCCAGTCTGGCATGCCCGTCTTTGCCGCGTAAGCCTTGTCGAAATCTTTATCGGATTCAGACCGGAGGTCGTTGGCTTCCTTGACCGTCAGGACCCCTTTGTCCACCAGCTTGTCCAGCAATGAATCCACGCTTTGCGCGTGGCCGTTAATGACAAACGCCACCACCGCCGCCGTGGCGAGGAGGCCCGCCTTCTTCAATTTGTATCTTTTCATTCACGTTGAGGTTCAGAGTTCGGGGAAAGTTTGGTGCCGAAGCGTTACAGCCAAACGGCGGAAAGGTTACGATTGTGTGACAAACCCGGGCGGCGGGAAAAAGCCGGAAGAACCTTGCGGCTCTTCCGGCCCGCGTTCAGGTGATGACAGATCACCTGCGAACTCTTGAACTTCAACGCGGAAACTCAGCTTGAAGCGCTTCATCATGTCGCGCTTTGTAATCCTAGAAGCCATCTCATAAATACCTCAAGAGGATAATGGCTGCACCCAGGTGAAGGAAACCTTGGAAGTTTTCCGCGTGATATTCGTAGCGCACCACCAACCGACGGAAGTTAAACAGCCAGGCAAAGAGCCGTTCGAT
>JBGAIM010000023.1:0-74453 GCA_044225555.1 Limisphaerales bacterium
AAATCCCGCGTATCATTCGCATACAAATGAAACGCAATCATCATCTGCTTCCCATTGTTCAAACAATACACCTGCTGCGCCTTCGACTTCGCCTTGGCCAGCGCCGGCAACAACATCCCCGCCAAAATCGCAATGATCGCGATTACTACCAATAGTTCGATAAGGGTAAAGGCTTTGGGCTTGGTTGAGTGGTTGGTTATCATGACTACAAGATTAATCCCGCGCCAGCCGCTGTCCAGTCTGCAACTCCGCCACACGAAGACCCATCATTTCCCGGGAAAACAGCTTCATGGTGGACAGGATGTGCATAGTACATTGCACTGCCGATGTGTTTACGGTGGTTGTTATGAAGGGATTCTTCACCCGAACCAAGGACCTTCAATATGAAATATGTATCATTTGTTGTATTATTGTAACCTGAGTCGGTTGAGGTCTGACCCGGTCGGCGAGACGGCGCGGAGCAACGGCGGACAACGCTGCAAACTACAGCTCCAATCGGCCAAGCTCGCCGGGAACAAGGCTGGAAATCTCTGGCTGCTCGGATTACCGGTTGCTTCCTGACAACAAATTCATGGCGCTGCCCGGCCGGCTCTCCGGCGCCGTGGCCCATTTGTAATCCGGGGCCGAGGTCATCTCAAAGATCAATTCCCCACCGCTGACGATCTGCCCGTGCTCGAGATAGGTTTTGCTGAAGGGCGACCCATTAAGACTCGCGCTGCGAATATAGGGCCGCTGCGGGCCATTCATCTTCGCTGTCACGACGAACTTCTTCCCATCTGACAGCGTGATGGTCGCACGATCAAACAGCGGACTGCCGATCACATACTCGGTGGTACCGGGTGTGACCGGATAAAATCCCAATGCGCTGAAGACATACCAGGCAGACATCTGCCCGGTGTCCTCGTCGCCGCACATTCCGTCAGGCGTGGATTGATACAACCGCCCCATCACTTCGCGCCCACGCGCCTGCGCCTTCCAAGGCTGGCCGGCATAGTTGTAGAGATAAATCATGTGCTGGATGGGCTGATTGCCGTGGGCATACTGGCCCATGTTCAACGCCACCATCTCGGTCATCTCGTGAATCATCCCGCGATACGTGCCAACCTTCACATCGGGTGGCGTGTAAAAGACCGCGTCGAGCTTCCGGCCAAACGCTTCATCACCGCCCAACAATTTGATCAGTCCCGGCACATCTTGAAACACGCTCCAGGTCCAATGCCACGAGTTGCCTTCCGTGAATGGGCCACCCCATTCGGTCGGATCGAAGTTTTCACACCACTCACCACTCGCTTTGCGGCCCCGCACAAAACCAATGCCCGTATCGAGCATATTCGTGTAGTTCATCGCGCTCCGGGCAAAGGCATCCGCCTCCACCTTGCGCCCGATCTGCCGTGCCAGAACGGCCGCACAGAAATCATCATAGGCGTACTCCAAGGTCTTGGCCGTCGCTTCGCCGACGTTCGGATAAGGCACATAGCCCAGTTTCTTGCAGAACTCCGCCCCATCACGCCCGATGGATCGGCACTGCTCCGGCCCCTGCGTGGTGGCATCATGGACCATGGCCTCCACGGCTTTACCGGCGTTGAAATTGGTAATCCCCTTCACCCAGGCATCGGTGAGCAGCGAAAAGGCGTGATTGCCAATCATGCATCCGCGATGTCCCGGGCTGGACCACGACGGAAGCCAGCCGCTCTGGTCGTACGCCGCCAGCAACCCTTGCATGATCTCCGCGCTGATTTCGGGGAACAACAGATTGTAGAGTGGATGCGAAGCGCGAAATGTGTCCCAGAAACCTGTATCCGTGTAGAGATAACCCTGATGAACCTTCCCGTCGTAAGGGCTGAAATAAATCGGTTTATCATGTTCGTCGTATTCGTAGAAACGATGCGGGAAAATCACACTGCGATACACCGCGCTGTAAAATGTACGATGCTGCTCCTCCGTGCCGCCTTCGACCAGCAGCCGCCCCATCGTCTTATTCCAAACCGCATCCGCCTTTTGCAGCACTTCATCGAAACTAGATGAACCAATCTCGCGATCCAGATTGCGCTGGGCCTGCTCGGGGCTGATGTACGACGATGCAACCTTGCAACCGACCACCCTGCCTTTGCCCGTGTCAAACTTCAGATACGCGCCCGTATGACGTTCGCCCAGCTTTGTTTCGCCGGCTTTGATGACGTCTGGCGTCCACGTGCCGTAACTCGCGAAGGGCCGGTCGAAAATGATGACGAAGTAATTGGAAAAATTGTCCGGCACGCCACCGTTGTTATTGCGGCAAATGCCAGCCACCTTGTTTTGACTGGGGATAATCTCAACCGCCGACCCCTTGTTAAAAGCATCGAGCACCACATAGGCATCACCGTTTTCCTCAAACGTGAAACGAAAGCTGGCCGCGCGCTCGGTGGGCGTCACCTCCGCTGTCGCCTTCCAGGTATCCAACCGCACCTTGTAATAACTCGGCCGCGCCACCTCGGTCTCATGGCGGAAGTCGGAGGCCCGATCATCCTCCTTCACAGCGAGTTTCCCGGAAACCGGCATCAACGAAAAGTTCGCGTAGTCACCAATCCACGGACTGGGCTGGTGCGTCTGGCGGATGCCGCGAATCTTGTTCTGTCGGTATTGATAGTAGAACGAGTCGCGCTGCGGCTGCGTATAAGCCGACCAAGCATTCATGGGGAACGGCAGCGCGATGGCCGGATACTCGTTGCCGTGGGAAAAGCCTCCCGTCGAATCGGTTCCTTGCAATGGATTCGCGAGCATGACGGGCGCGACGGTTTCGGCAGCCAACGCCACGGTGGTGCTCAGGCAAAGTGTGGTTAAAACGGTTCGCAATGTTTTCATGGTAAATTCAAAAACTGATCTGCAACGTTCGCGGCCGCGCCTCGTTGCCGAAGCGAATCCAAAGCAGGCTGTCCTTCTGGGAGAACTCCAAACTCGTCAACGGCTCGCCATCCAGGGCGACAGACTTGGGTGCTTTCGCCGTGCCGAGCAAAACGACCGCCGGAGTTTTCGCCACACCTTCCACGGCAAACGACAACGAATTGGCATCGCGCCCGGTCTCCAACGCTTTGCAAGCCGAGGCCAGCACGGTGGGCCGGACCGCCGGTTTGAAATTCAAATCGCGCAAGAGATAGCGGTCGCCGGGCTTGAGGCTGACGCCTTCGATCACGCGCAATTCGGAATCGAAAAGATTTACGAAACGCCCTCGTAGTGCCTTGGGTTCACCCGCTACCGATTCATCCAGACCGGCGGCGATCACATACGGGCCGCGTTGAAGCAAAAGATAATTTCCCTCCCGCCAGTTCAAGCCCGCCGCCTGGGCCGCCTGCTTTGTGGCTTCAACCACGTGCGCCGCACCTTCCGCACTGACTGAACAATTAGCCGGACGTTCGCGTAGCCAGATCAAACCGCCTTTGCCAACAGCGTGAAACTCATTCGTAGTGGCGCTCGACTTGAGGCCAAGCTTTTCAAAAAGATGTACGCGCGGCGTCGAGTAATTGCGCCCGTCGCTGTTCCACCAGTCGCGCACTTTTAGATACGGATCAGCATCGGCGTCGCACACAACCAGCACCCCGCCCTTTTTCACCCAGTCGGCCAGCGGAACATGCACCTCAGGCGACAGCGGTTTCTGTCCGTCGTAACTGAGCAACAGGATACGAAAGCCGTTGAGGTAATTGGTTACTGTGAAGTTTTCCAATTGCGCGGGCGTGACGGGCAATCCGCGTTTGATCAATGGCATTGCGAGACCATAAAAATTACCCAGGTGCGGATCGCTCGGCGTGGGTTCGCCGCGTTGGAACATCAACGAATCGCTCGCCACCACACCGATACCCGTCGTGCCACAATCCCATTCCACGTGGTCCTGCTTCAGGTCGTTGAGCGCGTTCATCACCGTCTGCAACTCCGTGGCATACTCGGGTGGAATGACTTTGCGGTCTTCGCGCTTGGCGGAACGCGGGTAACGCCCGTTGAAGATGCGCTCGGGCCAAGGGGCAACTTCAAACTGCCAGACCTCGGGTTGAAACAACGAAGCCGTCAGCGTGGATTCCCAATTGCGCTTGTAGTCGTCCCAATCGTGGTTGGGATTGTCTTCGATGGGGTCGTTCAAATACCAGACCCCGCGACCCGTGGCGCGGACGAGATTTTGCATCGCACCGTATTCGAGAAACGCCGTCTCAAAAGTGCGCGAACGAACCTCGCCGCGATACTTGTTTGGCTCGCGTGAGGTGCCGGTCCAAACTTGCGCAATGTAGCCATCGCAACCCTTCAGCATCGCGAGGCTGGATTGCGGACTGACGATGCACCATTGCGCGTAGTTGAGCAGGCTGTGCGTCGGCACGTAGCAACGAACGTGTTTGCCGGTGCGCTGGTTGAACTCCTGCACATGATCAAACACCTGCTGCAACGCGCGACGATAAAGAAAGTACTTCAACTTCCCAGCGCGCCAGCGGGCATCCACGGAACTATGCGGTGGCTGCCACTCCTCGTTGTAATAGCTACGCCACTCGCGCTTGAACCCTTCCGAATAACCGCCGCGGTCCCAGAACTCCGGTTCTTCGAGGTGGATCGCTTCCGCGCCGGCATCGAGCGCCCGTTGCACGCCGGTGGCCAGGAACTTCCCGTAGTTTGTCCCGGGGCACATGTAATATACGTCGCCGCCGTGGCTGATCTTGTGGCCGTTGCGATCGGTCTGGGCCTCGTCCTCGTGATTGATGCCGTCGAAGCGGCCGTAGAGATAATCCTGATACTGCCCCCACGCGACGCCGGTCATCACGTGGATGCGATAGCCGCGATCCCGCCAGGTCTCGATGCGTTGCGGGAGTTTTGCATCAATGCCGTAAACGATGGCGACGTCCGAGCGGAGATTGCTGGCCTCGCTCCACGCGCCACCCGTTTGGAAACAGGTGCGTTCGAGGTTTTGATTTGGATCGAGCGGAAACGGCGATGGATTGTCCGCCGCAGACAGGCATGAAACCGCTGCCAAGGCAACCGCCAGACAAAGTTGGGACGCGCGCATGAGAGTCAGACGCACGAGCGTGGGCTTTATTTGGCAATGGTCAAAGTCATTATCGGTTGGGCCGGTCACGCACGGTATATCGAACCGGCTGGCAAGGCACTTGTCATGTGGCATAAAATGGCCACATGGAGCCATCCCCCGATCTTTAAGACAGTTTTGGGCAAGGACGGTTTTTGTCCTACCTCCCGCGATAACCTGCCGCCATGAAACTAAGACATCTGATTGAATCAATACTCTTGCAGGGCAAAATCGTGGCCCGTTTCGGAGCGGCCAAACTGGTCGAAGAACCTCGCGGTCGTTTCCAACTGATCGGCGGCACGATGGAGGACCGTTTGGCTGCGCGAGAATGGGCCAGCCTGTTCCTGCACGAAGCCGTGTTGACCGATCAGACGCGTTGACCCGCAAACTGGAAACCACGTGTGTGACCCTGAGTATATTCTCAGGCAGCCATTGGTATTTACTAATCTTGGTTCATTGTTTCCTGGAACGAGGCAGATCGCCGTTTTCCCCAAGCACCCCTCGGTCCCCGTTTACTCTCCCGGCCATTCCAAGCAGTGAAGCTGGCTGGCAAAAGCAAGGCCGCGCAATGACTGACTGCGGATTGGATGGATGTTGCGGCTTCCCGCCCTGATTCCACGGGTTAGATTGGCTCACGGTTGATTTTGCGAGACAGGCCAAAAGCGCCTCTGGCAACATCCACTGATATGAAGACCATGTCCGCCACGCTTGCTCTCACATTCGCGCTCCTTGCCGGCTCATGGGCCGTGTCCGCTGAATCCGTTCCGCTGACCGTCTTGGACTTGAAGCAAATGACCTGCGGCTGGAGCGCGCCCAAGATCAATCACGGCATCAACGGAGACGCCCTGAGCATTGGCGGCAAATCATTCACCAACGGGGTCGGCACACACGCCAACAGCAAACTGCGCGTGGACCTCGGCGGCAACGCGAAACGCTTCACGGCCTTCGTCGGCATGAATGACAGCGCCAGCGCGCAAGGCAGCGTCGAGTTCATCGTCATGGGAGACAACAGGGAGCTTTGGCGCAGTGGGCTGATGAAGCCCGGTCAGCCCGCCAAGCAAGTGAATGTGAATTTGGCCGGCGTGAAAACTCTGACCCTACGCGCGACAGATGCGGGCGATGGCGAGAGTAACGACCACGCAGATTGGGCGGACGCACAAATTGTCATGGCGGACGGCGCGGCACGCCCGGTGGCGTTGCCCGCGTTTGAGACCTTCGCCGTGCAAACCAAGAGTTTCGCGCTGAACTTTCAGGTGGGCGATGATGGGCGGTTATATCAACGTGCCATTGGTGGATCGCCCTCGGCAAAGCCTTCGCGCAATGACGAAAGCTATCCGCAAGCCGCTGACGGTTACATCTGGGAACCTGCCTTGCAGGTCGTTCACGCCGACGGCAACACTTCAACTACCTTGCTTTATCAAGGTGTGGCGCGCACCAATGAAAGCAATGGACGCGAGCTGACGTGCCTTCAACTGCGTGACCCGGCCTATCCGTTTGCAGTGACACTCTGCTTCCGCACTGATCACGAGCGGGACGTCATTGAGCAATGGACCGAAATCCAGCACCACGAGCGGGGCTTGGTGACACTCGAACAAATGGCGTCGAGTTCGCTGCTGCTTGCGACAACGAATGTGAACCTGATGCACTTCTTCGGCGATTGGGCGAAGGAGATGCAACCGGTCATTGAACCGCTCACTCCGGGCACGAAAGTGCTCGATTGCAAGATCGGTGTCCGTGCCCATCAGTTCCGCAATCCGTCGTTCGTGCTCTCGCTCGACGGTGCGCCGCAGGAAAATAGCGGTCGCGTGCTGGCCGGTTCACTGGCGTGGTCGGGCAGCTTCCGGTTTGCGTTCGACAACTTCGCCACCGGGTTGCGCGCGGTGTGCGGTATCAATCCCTTCGCCTCCGCGTATCACTTGCAGTCCGGCGAGAAGTTCACCACACCAACGATGATCTGGACGTGGAGCGATCACGGCCTGGGCGACATGAGCCGCAAGCTGCATCGTTGGGCGCGGGAATTCGCGTTGCGCGATGGGAATCAACCGCGCACGGTATTGCTGAACAACTGGGAGGCGACGGGTTTTGATTTTGATTTCGACCGCATCGTCAGCCTGTACGATCCAGCCAAGGTAATTGGGACAGAGTTGTTTCTCTTGGACGACGGTTGGTTCGCCAACAAATATCCTCGCGTCAACGACAACGCCGGCCTCGGCGACTGGCAGCCAAACAGGAAGCGATTGCCCAAGGGCCTCGCGCCACTGGCAGCAGAAGCCAACAAGCGCGGCCTGCAATTCGGCATCTGGATCGAACCTGAGATGGTGAATCCGAAGAGCGAGTTATTCGAGAAGCATCCTGACTGGGTCATCCGTCAGCCGAAGCGAGAACTGGAATTGCAACGCAATCAACTCGTGCTCGATCTCACACGACCTGAGGTGCAAAGGTTCGAATGGCAGGTGATTCAAGATGTCTTCAGCGTGCGGGGCATCGCGTATGCGAAGTGGGATTGCAACCGTTATCTCACGCAACCGGGCTCTCCGTGGCTCAAGCCGGATCGCCAATCGCATCTGTGGATTGATTACGTTCACGCGCTCTACGCGCTGATGGACAAGACGGCAAAGACGTTTCCGAAAACCGAGTTGATGCTTTGCTCCGGCGGCGGCGGGCGCGTGGATTACGGCGCGTTGAAATACTTTCACGAGTTCTGGCCGAGCGACAACACCGACCCGACCGTGCGCATCCCGATGCAATGGGATTACTCCTACTTTTTCCCCGCGATGAGCATGGCGAGTCACGTCACACATTGGGGGCATCGCCCGATGCATTTTGCATGCAGCGTCGCCATGAGCGCGCGTTACGGCATGGACCTTGACCTCGTGAAACTTTCGCCGGAAGACAAGGCGGTTTGCGCGGGCGCGATTGCCGCCTACAAACGCATCCGCGATGTGGTGCATCTCGGCGATTTGTATCGCTTGGAGCGTCCGCATAATGCCGAGCGCGGCGCAATCAACTATGTTTCCCCCGACCAGACAAAAGCTGTGCTGTTTGTGTTTCAATTGAAAGATGGCGCGGCGCAACCAGTCCGCCCGCAAGGACTCGATCCAGCGAAGCATTACACCGTGCACGAAATGAATCCGTCTCCGGGCCGCGCTGCATTGCCACAGGAAGGCAAGTCGTTCACGGGCGAAGAACTCATGCGCGATGGGATCGTTCCGAACTGTGTGAAGGGTCTCGAAGCCAGCGTCATCGAACTCGCGCCGTGAACCAAGGACTCAAAGGGCCATTTGTTCTGAAAAGTTTTGGCTGCCCTCGAGCTCGCCGCGGTATTTGCGCCCGACACCTGATGATCCGTGAAGGCACAAACAGCACGCTACCAGTTGTCACCGAATCGTCGAACCGAGGCCGGGGAACGCAAGCACTCCGTTCTTTCGCGCGATGAAGCTCGCCTTACTTGCGGCGCTCTTTCTTGGTGCGCACGCTCAATTTGACCGAGGGCCGGCTGCTCCGGCTGGCGATGGGCGCATTGCTGCGCCGCCGACGGCGCTCCCAGCGGGCCTCCTCGGAAAAATAGTGGGTCGCGATCCAATAGCCACCGGCCAGGACCGCCACGCTCACAATCGCCAGCAACATCAGAGTCTCCAAACTCATGCGCTCCTATTTAGCGGGCGCCCGATGTGCTTGTAAAGACCGCCTCAGACCTGAGCCATGAATTTATTTGGTTCAATTCTTACGCCGCCCAATTGGAAACCCGGAAACGGGTTCCCATTTCAACGCGGACGAGCATAAGGAAATAACGTCTCGGCCAGCGCCTCGCACAATTCCTTCACGGTCTTGACCTCTTCCAGCCGTTCATCGGCAATGGTGGCGTGGAAGCGTTCTTCCAGCACCATGGTGATTTCCATGACGGTCAACGAATCCGCGCCCAAGTCCTCCTTGATCCGTGCGTCGCCGGGAATTTTCTCCGGCGGCAGATCAAATGTTTTGGCAAGGATTTCCAATACAATCCTCTGTTCCGCTTTTGGCAGGTTCGTATTCATGTTCGATTTGTTTCACCGGTTCATCCGGCAGGCCAACTCTACCGGTGGGCAAACGCCTTGATAGCGGGATTCGCGCAACCTACTGTACTGCCCCGTCATGTTTGCAAAGCTCTTTGCCGAGGGTGGTCTGTCATTGGACCGGTTGCGCGCCCTGCTCGAAGTCAACGCCGCCGGCAGCATTGTGAAGGCCGCCGCCGGCGACCCGGTGCGGCAAAGCCAGTTCAGCCGACAGATCAAGGAACTGGAGGACTTCTTTCAAACCAAACTTGTCGAGCGGCAGGGCAAAGGGATTCGGCTGACGGCCAACGGCAAGGAATTGGCGCGCATCTCCCGCTTCTTTTTGCTGGGGTTGTCGAATTTTCGCCGCGGTTGCGTTGCCGAGGAACAGGACTTTCGCATTGGCGCGAGTGCCACGGTCATTGAGCACTTCATCCTGCCGGCACTCGCCGGCGTTCGCAGAAGCAAACCGGACCCGCGCTACACGGTCGAATCAGTGGCTGATGATGAAGTGGAACGCCGACTCCACGATCTGACTTTGGATTTCGGCATCGTCACCAACACCGAACTCAGCCGCCCGCTCCAAATGAAAGTAGTTGGCGCCTGGCGACTGTTTCTCTGGACACCCCGAACTCTTTTCAGCAACGACCGCCGTGTGCTCGCAGAATTGAAAGCCGGACGATTGCGTTTGGTTGTTGCCGCGAAAGAGATGCCACCCACACCAACAATGACAGAATACCGACCACAACTCGTGTGCAACAGCTTCCTCGAGGCCCGAGCGGTTCTTGGAACTGATTCGCTGGCGGCGTTTCTGCCGGATTTTCTCAAACCTGAACGTTATGAAACGAGCTTCATCCGAACGAACGTGCGCGGCGTGACGACAAAGCCATTCCACTATCGCTTCGCCTGGAATCCGCGGTTGCTTCGTTTGAATCCCCATGCCATCCAGGCCCGGGATGCACTGATCGCTTCACTGACAAAACGAATGCGTCCGGCGACTTCGGCTTCCTGACCAACCTCACGATTTGCAACGGCCCGCGGCTGCACGACACCTTTGTATCTTAATCCCGTCGGAATTCGGTTTGCGCCACGGGTCGTTCTGACGGATTCTCCCGCCCATGAAGTCGCGTGGTCTCCGTTTCCTCTCACTTTGCCTGTTCTTCCTGATCGTACCGGTCGTGCGCGCGGAATTAGTCCTGGCCAATTTCAGCGCAGCCAATCCCATCAAGGTCATGGCCATCGGCGATTCGATCACGGATGACTGCGTGACCAATGGTGCCTGGCGCCTGTTTCTTCAACCGCTGCTGGAAACGAACGGCATCGTGTTCACGAACACCGGCCGGTTGCAAAGCACGGGTTACCCCGGTTTCACCAAGCGGCGACATGAAGGCTATTGCGGAACGGTTATCGCCCCGCCCGGAGTCTTTGCGGTGTACAATTACAGCACCACCGACGCTTATCTGCAAAAGATCGTTCGTGATGCGCTGGCCATCACCAACAACCGTCCCGATCTCGTGCTAATTCTCATCGGGGCGAATGACATCGGGCGCGGACGAAACCCTTGGACTGTGGCGACCAACGACATGCCGAATCTGCTCAGCGTCATCTTCTCCAATGTTCCCAACGCGAACGTCATCCTAGCCAAGATGACCACGTTGCAGAACGCCAACCTCGGCTACAACGCGTACGCGACGAACGTCCCGATCTATAATGCGGCCCTGCAAGCGATGGTGAATCAGCAGCGCGCGGCGGGGCAAAATGTATTTCTCGCGGACATGTTTTCCGCCGTGGATTACAGCACAATGTTCCTGAGCGACCATTTGCATCCCAGCCCGCCGGGGTTGAGGGCCATTGCGACTGAATGGACGACTCGCGTCCTGTCCATCGCCGTCCGGACAAATCTCATCACCTCCACGCTCATCAACGGCGGCGCGAATTGGAAATACTCGGACACGGGGGCAGACCTGGGGACAAACTGGGCGCAACCCAATTACGATGAAAGCGTCTGGAGCAATGGCATCGCCCGGCTCGGTTACGGCGACCTCGCAACCGCCACGTCTGTCAGCTTCGGACCGGATGCGAACAGCAAATTTGTCACGACTTATTTCCGTCGCCAGTTTGTCGTGCCGTGGAACGCCGTAATCACCAACCTTAATTTCCGACTCGCCCGCACGGGCGGGGCGGCGGTGTGGCTCAATGGCCAGGAGGCATTTCGCGCCAATCTGCCCAGCGGCGAGATCACGTACACCAATCTCGCCTTGAGCGCGATGACGGGATACACGGTGCACATTTTCTATCCGACGAATCTGGCAGTGAATCTGTTGGCCGGAACCAATCTAGTGGCGGTGGAATTGCATCAAAGCTCGGTGACCAACTCTACCTTGGGCTTTGATATGGAGTTGATCGGTTCTGGCTACCTCCTGCCCACGCCGTCGCTTTCCATCACGACCGCCAGCGGTGGAAACTTCGTGCTGAACTGGCCCGAGACAAATGGTGGCAGTTTCGCACTCTATTCAACCACCAACCTGGCGGCAGCTGGCAATTGGTCACCAGAGCCATCGCCCATTTATACCAACGGCGGCCAGATCATCGTTACGCAGGCTCTGGACACGACGGCGCGATTCTTTCGGCTCCAGAGACCTTGACGCACGACAAAGAGACTCGCTTCCCGCTGTCTCCGCAGGCGACAACAGCCCGCAGTGTTAGTAAGCTTGCCGCATGGAAAAGAACCGGCTCGAAGCCTTCAGCGACGGCGTCCTCGCCATCATCATCACGATCATGGTGCTGGAGTTGAAAGTTCCGCACCCAGTCGAATCGGCGAAGCATTCGGCAGAACTGGCGGACCTAACACCGCTCGTGCCGGTATTCTTGAGTTACGTTTTGAGCTTCATCTACGTCGGCATCTATTGGAACAACCACCATCACATGTTCCATTCCACCCGGCACGTCAGCGGCGGCATCCTGTGGGCGAACCTGCACCTGCTGTTCTGGCTGTCGCTCTTTCCCTTCACGACGGCCTGGGTGGGAGAGAACCATCTCGCGCCCACGCCCACGGCGGCTTACGGTTTCGTGCTGCTGATGGCGGCGGGCGCTTATCTCATTCTGCAACGCACCATCATTGCCCAACAGGGACAAAATTCCCTGCTCGCGGCAGCCATCGGGAAAGACTGGAAGGGCAAGCTCTCCGCCCTCTGCTACCTCGCGGCGATCCCGCTCGCGTTCGTGAATCCATGGATTGCGATCAGCCTGTATGTCCTTGTCGCCTTCCTATGGCTCATCCCCGATCGCCGCATTGAGCGGGTGCTGGCCGGTCGTGAAAAGTAGCCGTCGCTGGCCGCAACGAAGGCTCGCCTCACTTCAACTCGTTCCAGTCTTTGAGTCCAACAATCGGCAGCGCGAAAGCAAAGGCTGCCTCCCACTGCGGCGTGTCGGCCAGACGGAAACATTCGTAAATCCGTTTTTTTGGTTGCGACTCGCCTCCGGCCGGTTTGTTGCGGCGCAAGCCGAGCAGCAATCCTCCTTCGCCATCGTGGTCCACGTGTCGGTGCAAAATGAATGCGTCAATACCCTCGAGCGCCTCGACCTTCTTGTAGGCGTAACAATACGCGGCGGCTTGGAGAACTTCGCCGGCTTCGCCATCCGGCGTGTGAAATCCCTGCTCGCTCAGAATAATCCGGCGCGGCTGGCCGGCGTAGCGCATCTCGGGGGTGTTCATGAAGGCGGTCAGAACCTTCAGGTTTTTGAACGTAATGCGGGGCGTGTTGGCATTGGTGGTCGCGGATTTGTCGTTCCAGAAATCCGGCTTGAACAAATTTTCCGGATACGGATGAAACGCCAGATTCCAGTCGAAGTCCCCCTGCGCTTTCGCCCGGCGTGCAAAATATTCCAGGAACTCCCGCGCCGGAAAACTCTGCCGCTCGTCACCCGCCGCGTAGCGCAAGTTCCAATGGTGTTCGAGCGAGAGATATACCCGCGCCCAAGATGATTGTTTGCGGATCGAGTCGTGCATCAGACGCACGGTGCGCAGGTAATCATCCGCGAATTCCGGCATCGTTGCCCGGCCCTGATTACTCCACCACCAATGCGAGTTGACCTCGTTACCAATGATGTAGCCGACCACGCGACCATATTTCTTATCGGGACGCGACCATCGTTCCGCCAGAAAACCGAGACACGCCGCAAACCACTTTCTTCCCTCGGGCGTGACGGTATTGAAAGCGCCAAGATGGTTGGGTGCATTGGTGCTGTAATTCGGATGCAACAGCACTCGGTCCACGTCCGGCTTGCCGGATGCGTAGGCCAGCACAATCAGGTTCACCAACACGCCCGCGTCGGACAACACTTTCACCTGCGCGTCCATGCCTTCGAGATAACTGCGACGAAAACGAAACGTCTCGCCCTCAAAATTGTAACTCACCGCGTCCCCGGCTGGATCGCGGATGAATACGCCCGTGAGATTGATGTTCAACCCGGCATGTTTGACGCCCAGCGCCAGCGCATCGTCCACCAGCTGCACCTGCAATCCTTTCTTGGAGGCCGCCACCGGGTAAGGTTCGTTGTAACGGGAAACGACGACCTCAGCCAGGGATGTGCCCGCCTGCACGAGGACCAACAACAGCAGCAGCCCGCTACCCGAACGGCGATAGAAGCTTCTCATTTGCGTTCAACCGTGATGCCTGCCGGTGCCTGGATGTCAGATTTGATGCCGCCATCGGCCAGTCGCTCGTGGCGGACTTTGATCGGGCCGAGTGGTGTGGGGTAACTGCCTTCCGCCCATTGTAGGCGACCCAGTTGCGGCACAATGCGCACGCGTTTGAAACCGGGCTCAAGCGGCGTGACGCCCAACACGTGTTGACTCAGCCACGCCGTCGGTCCGCTCGCCCAACCATGACAAAGGCTGTGCCGGAAACCGAGATAGCAATACGCGCCGTAATCACCGTGAATGTCCTTCTTGTCCGGCGGCACCAGTCCATCAATGCGCGCCGCGTTGTTCGTCCACGCGAGGTCGAAGTCCTCCCAGAACGTGGTCGCGCCAAAATCGAGCATCGTGCCCCAGTAAGTGCTGATGAAATCCAGGGCGGTGTTCACGTCACCCGACTTCGCCAGGGCCTGCAAGACATAGAAGCCGTAAAACGTCGAGAGATCACTGGGGCCATTGGCCTTGAGCACCTGATCAGCCACCTCCTTGGGCGACCGCACTCCAGCCAACGCCAATAAGGCGGCGGGTGATTTGCGGCCACTGCTCTCCGGTTGATGCTTCCGCAAGGTGATCACGGTTTCACGACACAACTTCGCCATCGGTTCATCGCCCAGAGTCGTCGAAAGTCGTGCTCCACTTTCCATCGTAAGCACCAGCATGGCTTGCAAGCCTTCATGGACAGCGGGCTTGCTCTCTGACGTCGGCCAGTCGAGGAAGCGCATGCCCTCGAGCTTTTCAGATCCATCTGCGTTGACGAAGGTCGCGAGATGGCGCAGGAGTTTCGCGAGATAATCCTGCTGGGCTTCGAGATATTGGCGATTGCCGTGGTGCATCCACCAGTCCTCCTGGATCAGCACCCACCAAATCGAATAGCTGCTGA
The DNA here is from genome assembly GCA_044225555.1 of Limisphaerales bacterium. Taxonomy (GTDB): domain Bacteria; phylum Verrucomicrobiota; class Verrucomicrobiia; order Limisphaerales; family JADLHS01; genus JADLHS01. The sequence continues at coordinate 14,646 of JBGAIM010000023.1, forward strand.
TGCCGTTCATCCACTCGGTCGGTGGCGTCACCTGACGAATGAGATCCAGCGAGCGCGGCACGACCTCGTTATAGCCAAACACAGCGTTGATCGTGCTGACTTCCGGATGCATATCGCCGAGCCAGACGAGTCGGTCGCGTTTGATGCCGTCCCAAAGATACTCCTGCATGTTCAACTGCACGGTGTACGCGCCGACCTGCCAAATACGATTGAGCCGTTCGTCATTGCAGCGGAACGAACCCACGTACGGCAGATCGCGCATCGTCAAAACCGCCCGGACCTGGCTCAACACCACCGGCAGTTTGGGATCCACGGCATCCAGCCGCACGAACCGAAAGCCACTTGGTCCGACCGTCTTCCTCCCGAGCCAGGGCAGGTTAACCACTTCGTCCCGCAGGGCATGATCATTCTGAGCGTGCTGCTTCCCGCCAAGTTCCGCCATCGCTTCCGCGGCGGATTCACCGAAGCGTATGCGCACCGGCACCGGGGTCTGAATGGCAGTCATCGTAGTGAACAATTCGATGCTGCCATTCACTTCCACACCAAAATCCAAGAGGATGCCCGCGGCCCCATTGGAACTCGCGGTGAGAAAGCACGGCGGCGACGGCTCTTGAAGCACGGCTTGGCCTGGTTTCGATTGAAGCAATGCGCCGGCGTTTTGCACGCCTTGCTCGCTTTGCCAGATGATCCGAACCGGGGGCAGAAACCAAGACCGCAAAGGAGAGACTTCCGCGCGTGCCTGAACTTCCGCGGGAATTCCTGGAGGCAGGGCGGCAGCGATCAGTTGTGGGTTGATTGCACGGCACAGCGACAAACCCAGCAAACCGACGCAGAGCATCGCACGACCAGAGGGGACTGGTTTCATTCGCTGCGGCTCAGTGCGGGGCGGGCTGGAGCTTGAGCGATTTCAAGTTCAACGGTTGCCAGTCAGCCGCGATGGGCTTCACCACCAGCGTATAACTGCCCGGTTTGGTGATTTCTACAGCCCCTGCGATTTCAACCGGTTTGAACTTAGTATATTCGCCCGTGTTGGGCGCGATACCTTGCAGCTTCTGGCCGGCGACGGAAACCTCGAACCGCCCCTGCCCTTGCGAGGCAATCTCAGCGACGACAAGGAATTTGCCGGGACGAGTCACCTTGAATTTCCAACTCGCGGTATCGTCCGGGTTCGTCCAATACCCGATGTTGTCCTTGCCGCCGCCGGATTCGTAGCGCAACTCGCCATTCAAGTCAGCCTCGTCCGCCACCAACCGCACCGAGCCATCCGCTTGCTGATTGATTGCCGACGCACTGACTTCCGGTGCGCCGTTGATCACCAAAGCCACCGTCGAGGAAATGGCGTCCGGCGCGTTGGCAGGAACCTCAACAACCGCACCATCCGCCGCGCTGACAACTTTCAAGGTTTTACCTCCGGCCAGCAACCGGGCCGACTTCACCGGGCTCTTCAACCCGGGGACGGTGAGCTTGCCGTCCTTGGGCCAGTTGAAGACGTGCAGGAACAAGGTCGTTTCACTGCCAGCCACTTTCGTCGTGCAACGCCCCCAAGGCAGGCGCGAGAACGGACTCGCGGTTGTGCCATAGATGGCGACGCCGTTGATTTTCATCCAAGCCCCGATCTGCGCGAGCCGATCGAGGCTCGCTTGCGGGAACAGGCCTTCGCTCGTCGGGCCAATGTTGAGCAGGTAATTCCCGCCCTTGCTGGCACAATCAATCAGGTTGCGCACGAGCGTCTCGGTGGATTTCCAGTGATTGTCGTTACGATTGAAACCCCAGTGATCATTCATCGTCATGCAGGATTCCCACGACACGCCAGGGCCAAAACCTTTCGCCGGAATATTCTGCTCCGGCGTGCCGTAATCGCCAATGCGCTCCTGGCCCTGATCCATGCCGTTCATGCCGGCGCGGGCTTTGCCAACGCGATTGTTGATGATGATCTGCGGCTGCAGACTGCGCACATAGTTGTAGAGGTCCACGCCGCGTTCGTGCGTCCACGGTTTCTCCCATTCGCCATCGAACCAGAGAATTCCGATCGGTCCGTAGCGCGTAAGCAGTTCCTTGAGTTGCCCCTTCATGTAGGCGGTGTAACGGTCCATGTCCGGCGTGCCCGTGGCCCGGTCATTCCAGGCGCGACGCTGTCCCCAATCCGGATGATGCCAGTCCATGATCGAGTGATAGAAACAGAACGTGATGCCTTCGGCGGCGCAGGCGTCGGCGAGTTCCTTGAGCGGGTCGCGCTGGAACGGCGTGGACTTGATGCACCAATCCGTGAGATCGGAACGATACATCCCGAACCCATCGTGATGTTTGCTGGTGATGACGATGTATTTCATGCCGGCGTTCTTGGCCGCTTTCACCCACGCGCGGGCGTCGAACTTCACCGGGTTGAACTGCTGCGCGAATTTTTCATACTGCGACACCGGCATCTTGGTCTCCTCCAGAAACCACTCGCCGTAATTTGTCTTCCCTTCCCATTCGCCAGCGGGCACGGAGTAAACGCCCCAGTGGATGAACATGCCAAAGCGGGCGTCGTTGAACCACGCCATGCGGGCGTCTCGTTGGGCTGCGGTTTCGTTGGTGTAATCCTTCAATGACTCCGCACCCGGGACGACGGAGGAGAGGAATGTAGCCAGTAGAAAAACCAAACCGATGGATTTTGTTTTCATATATTGCGACCCGTTTCAACCATGGTTACCTGACGCGACGCTGAATCCAAGCATTCAATGCCCACCCGTCACGGTGTAACCAGCCCGACGCAAATCTTCCGCCAGGTCCTTTTCCATCTGGGCCGCCGCCGCGAACGGCATCGGGTTCAGATGCTCGTACCATTCCGGCAGCAGGCGGAGGCCGTAGCGCTTGACCACGTAGGCGGCTTTGATGCCCGCCTTGTGATTGGCGAACCGCTCCTCCGGCTGCAACCCCGTCATGCCGACATACACACATGGCAGCTTCGGATCGCGTTTGGGATTGGCGGCTCGCACCTTCCGGATTTTGCCTGCGGCCGCGTCGAGCAACACAACATAAACATGATGATGCAACTCCGGCTGCGCCTGGGCCCGTAGTTGTCTGAAGGTCCGCCGTTTCATTTCGGAACCAGCGCCCGGGCGACGACTCGCTCCACATCAAATGATGGCGAGCCGGTCTCAAAGCGGTTTTGCAAATCGTACGCCATTACTTCGAGCGGACTGTTGCGATAACCGAAGCGTTCCAGCCCGTCGGCATAATCGGCAAGAAACCGTTCCGGGCCGAGCAGCCGCCACTGAACCACATGCACCAGTTCGTGGAAGTGGACCGATTCGTCCGCGACGTGGTCAGCCCGCACGAAATAGGTGTCGAGATACGTGATGCCTGCCGGAGTCAGGTCCGCGAAATCCCGGAAACGGTCAAGGCCCATTTCTGCGAGCGGCGGTACTGGCACCACCGGCACGACGACTACTTTGGCAGCAGTGAAAGTCTCGCCGTTGTAGTAAAGCGGCAGTCGCTGGAACCCGAGCGAAGCCACGGGCCGGGTGACCGATCCGTGTTGTGCCAGAGTATTTTGAATCCAGCCAAAGATGACTGGATACGCGACGCGAAATTCCTGCTCGGTCATGACGCAGCAGGTTTCACCACCCGCTGCGACTCGGCAAGCTTAAGGAAGTTGTACGGCGCGTGGCTTGGCTGAGGCTGGCGGCTGCGAGTTTATTGAACCCCGACATCCACCAAACCAAAATCGATGTACTGTCCGCCTTGAGTCTGCCGGCAGTGAATGGCAACCAGGTTTTTGCCCGGCTTGATGGCCGCCTTGCCGGCAGGGGTGAGCGGGAAGGCATCATAACTACTCGTGTAGCCGGATGTGCGCAACGCCAGCACGCCGTTGATGTAAATCTCCGCGTCCTCGTCATGGTGCAGCCACGCCTGCAAGTTCTGCCACTTGCCGCCCGGCATTTCGATCTCCCGGCGCAACCAGATTTCGGATGAGTTCCAGGGCGTGCCCACATTGGTTCCAGGCGTGTTGCGGGTGCCGAAACCACTTTGTCCTTCCTTCCACGACGTCCCGTCAAAATCGGTCTTGAACCAATTCTCGCCCGGCTTGGCGGTCGTGTAACGCCAGGTGGCCGGCGATTTGTCCGCCGCCGGAACAACGACCGTGACTTTCGGCGGCGTGGGCATCGGCGCCCAGTTCGCCGCCTTGGTCTGGTCTCGCTTGGCCCACTTCTGCCAGACCGCCTTGTCATAGAGCAACTGGGCAAACACACCGCCCACAACTGGACGCGCGGTGAAGCCCTCTTTCTTCGCTGACTTCGTCTGATACCAGTCAGGCATCGGTGCGCGATCCGGCGTCTCATTGAGGAAGATGTAAACTGGATCAATCAAAGCTTCGAAGTCCGCACGATTCTGCGTGAGCGTGGCGGTCCACGTGATCCAATCAAGCTTGGTGTAATCCCGGCGATTGTCGAGCGGCAGCCCGTACTTGTTCTGGTGCTGCTTGTAGTAGTCCATTTCCTTGCGCGCGACTTCGGCGGGAAACAGATTCAATCCAAGAATGCGATCCCACATGAGATTGTACTTCTGACTCCACGAACCGGGCTTGTCGAACGCGAGCCGGAACTTCTCACCGTCATCGGCTTCCTTCACCCAGCGCGCGGCGAATTCCTTCGCCACCTTCGAGTAATCCGCCGCCTTGGCCTTGTCCCCCCGCATTTCACACAGCTTGCCAAACGCGCCGAGACCACAGATCGCCTTGACGCTCAAGTTGACGTTGTGGGCAAGGTGGCCGGCAAAATCGTCCGTGCACAATTGATTCTCGGGGTCAAAGCCCTTGGCCTTGAGATATTCGGCCCACTGCTCGAGTTGTTTCCAATAGCGCCCGGCAAAGTTGGCGTTGCCTTCCATCTCCGCGACCGCCGCCATCAGGATCAGCAGATTGCCGCTTTCCTCGACGGGCATCTGATTGTCCTCGGTGCGCTCGCCACCGCCATAGACCTGGCCATTGGCGTGCGGATACGTGCCGAGATCATGCGGGGCGAACGGAAATTTCCAGCGTTCGCTGGCCGCATAGTTCATGAACGGAACAAGGAACGATTTGGCGACGGACGGACCAAACAACAGGAACTGCGGCGCCATCGGATAGAAAACGTCCGAGGTGCCGATGCAACCGTTGGAATGGTTCTCCTTGCAGAAGGAAATCGGCTGGCCGTTCGCGTCGGCAACAAACTTGCCGGCGGCGAAGCATTGGCGATACGCCAGCGCGCACAGCTGTGCATATTTCTCCCCGCCCGCCTTCGTGAGATCGGCCATCAGTTCGGTATCAAAGGCAGCGCAGCGTTTTGACAACGACGCGTACTCCTTGGCCGAAGCTTTGAGCAGGTCAGCCGCTTCCCAACCATTGCGCCGCCAGTACGGGCGCAGGTTTTTCTTCATGTATTGGATCGAGTATTCGTCGTCGTAGGCCAGCAGGAGCCAGCGGGAAACCGGTTTGGTGGAAACCTCGATACTCTTGAAAGCGAGCGACGCAATGGCGGTGTCGCCCGCCACCCCCTGGGCCAATTGACTCGCAGAAGCCCGGTTGCGCAAACTGTAACTGGCTTCCGCCTGCGCCTTGGGGGCGGCAAGATACAGATGTCCCCAATCAATGCGAATGTCGTCGCCTTTCTTCCCAAGGATCGCTTGATCCACGGCGCCGACTTTGGCCCCGACGAGTTCGCCGACCCGGCCCGCCGGCAGCAGCGAGCCAACGACTTGTTGCGTGCCCTGGTTCACGGTCAGTTCCGCCGAGGCATCGAAATCGAAAGCCACTTTGTGTTTCGCACCATCCGTGGCGCGAAACTCGTACGTGACATAAGTCACGGGACGCGAGAGCAGATCAATCTCACCCGGCAGCGCGGGCGTCAGGAACGTCAGTGTCAACGCAACCCCGGCCCCCTCGAACTGGCAGATCGTCCGGGTCGGCAGCACGTTCACGCTGGTCTGCATCAACGCCGGCAGATCGGCGGGATCATTGCCCAGCACGCGAAGTTTTTTGCCATCAATGGTCACCACGCTGTTCAGCCGTTGACGCTTTCCCGTCCAGTGAGTGGTGTCCGCATCGGTCAGTTTGTCGGCGGGCGACCAGACGCTGAAGTAAGGATCGCAGGCCACCAGCGGCACGGCGGGTGGCCGGAGGGCGGCCGAAGTTTCAGCGGCCAGCGTGGGAATAGCGAGCAGTGGAATGGTGGCAAGGCCCAGAACGAGCCGCGCGGTGACGGAGGATTTCAGTTTCATCATGGTCAAAGTTTTTTGCGGAGCGGTCTTGTCCGCGGCGGAAACGGGAGGAATCCGGCGCCGGGGCTCAACGGGAGCGGCGTTCCGAGCGCACGGCCTGGATCAACTTGAGAGCGTTCGCATCGCCATTTTGAGCCGCCGTGGACGCCTTGAGCATCAACGCCTGCTCCTGCTCGGCGACGGCCATTTGCTGCTCGGGCGACAACTGGGTTGGCGACTGCTTGAGCTGGTCGAGACTCGCCTTGGCTTTGGAGAAATCACTGGCCTCAATCGCAGATTTTAGCTCTTGATACCTTGCCTTGAGCGGCTCCGGAGCAGTGGCGAAGGACTGCCTCGCAGCCTCGGCGACTCGATCCGCTTCCGACCTCTTACTGTCCCCGCACCCCAGCAGTCCCACCAAGGACAGCACCAGCACGAACCCAAATAAATTCTTCATTTTCAAAAATGTGCTCAGTCAGATTTCAGCCACGCTGCTTACGGATCGAGATAGCTGTTGTATGCCGGGGTTACCAGCCAGCTCACTTCATTGTGAGGCAGGTTGTCATTGCTCCAACGGTTCCGCCAGGGCCAGTTCGGCGCCGGGTTGATGACATCGCTGCGTTTTGGTCCTTCGGCGTGCCCATCAGCGAACAGCAAACCCGTCCGGTAGTTGTGACGATTGGAAGGGCGCTCAGAATGGGGCGGCGTATCACTGGTGACATCCATGTTCGCGTTGAAATTCATCCCCACCTTGACAGCGGGCACATCCCCAATGCCGATCATCTGGGACGGCGCCTTGACCCGGCTTTCTTTCACCAGATACGTGGGGGTCTGGACGTCACCTCCCAAACCCAGGCAGGGACCGTTAAGCACAGGGCCTAAACCCCAGTCATTCCAACCGTAAGAAAAGCGCGAGGTATTCAAGACAGAATTGGTGTTGAGCACTCCGGTCGAAGGGTCGATCATGGACACCAAGGTTGGGTTCAGTCCCCGGTCATAAGCCGCATCTTGTGACGCGGAGGGACACAGGAAGGAATTGCGATTGTTTCCCATGTACGTAAGGAGCCGCGGCATCCAGACATAGTAATACGTCCCACCGCTGACCCATAGACAGCCAGGGTAATAGCTGTTGTTGTCGCCCACATACATCACCATCGCTTTCCCCATCTGATTGAGGTTGTTCATGCTGGAAATCGCCTTTGCCTTGCCTTTTGCTTTGGACAAGGCTGGCAGCAACATGGCCGCCAGAATGGCGATAATGGCAATGACCACCAGTAGTTCAATGAGCGTGAACGCGGATACACGCCGTTGCCCAACCTGTGAACCCCTCAGGCAACGGCTAGCTTGCGAGCCGGATGACCCGCTTGGTACTGCCTCATGTTTTGTTATCATGGATTACACCCAAACCTAGCTGCGAACCGATGATTCGTCATGTGGCATGAAATGGCCACAGCTTTCAAGCAGTGCTTATGACGAAAGTCACCGGCGCGGCCATCCGCAAAGGAAAAGGGGCGTCCTACCGAGGACGCCCCCAAACCAGCCTACCCTGATCTCAACACCCTTACGGGAAGACCAAGCGATAGAACACCGTCGGCGTCGTCGTCGAGATCGGCACGGAGACCGAGGTCACCGCCGTCGAACCCGGCACCGTCACCCAGTTGGTGCTGACACCAACTGACAATGGATTGGTCTGCACTTCGAGACGATAGCCAAGCTGACTCGCCGGCCACGTCAGGTTAAGATTACCACCACTGACGGTGGTGGAGATCGTCGCCGGTGTCGCCACCGCCGTAACCACTTTGACCGTGCCGTCGGTCGTTAACGCGGTCGTGTCCCACGTAACGGTCTGGCCCGGCGTCTGGGAAACCACGCTACTGAACGAACCGCCATAGGTCGTGGCCGTGAACAGCTTGAAGGTATCACCAGGTGACAGGACTGTCGCATCGAGGGTTTTCAGCACCAAGGTACCCGCGTAGGTGATCGAGGGGATCACCAGCGAGTCGTTGGTGTTGGCGTTCTTGCTCAACTCCATGAGGGTTGTGCTCGTGCCATTCAGGTTCAACGTGCCACCGAGGGTCAGCACGCCAATGGACGCACCGGGAGAGAGCGTAGCCCCCGCCGCGATGGTCACGGGACCGGCGATGGTGCCGTTGCCGCCCAAGGTGCCGGCGCTGACCAACGTCGTGCCCAGGTAGGTGTTTGCGCCGTTGAGATAAAGCGCCCCGGTGCCTTGTTTGGTCAGACCACCGTTGCCACCGCCATCCAGCAGCGCCTGGCCGATGCCGACGCTGTTCGTGCCGGTGTCAATGATTGCGCCGCCCGCCAGCACATTCGCCAACGCGAGACCGGTGATGAAATCCACATTGGGATTCGTGCCAACGCGCAACACACCGCCGTTGAAGTTGAGGTTGCCGACGCCCGGTCCGCCGAGCAGGCGACGCGCCTGCAAGGAACCGCCATTCAAGTTGATGGTGCCGTTGCCCGCCGCGGTGTTACCCAGCGTCACGGCATCGCCTGCACTCACGATTGAGCCGGTACCGCTGACGTTCAACACGCCGGTGCCTTCTTCACCCACGCGGAAGAGCCGACCCGCGTCGGTTGTGCCGTGCGTGAACGTGCCGCCAGTAACATTGAACTCGCCCGGGCCGTCCGCATAACGGCCGACGACGAACCAGTGGCTCGGCGCAACAATGCTTCCGGCGCTCAAGTTATAAGTGCCCTGGCCGTGGAAACCGACATGGGCTTCGCGGAAGTCAGTTCCGAGAACGCTGCCACCCGTCTGGTTGACCAAACCGACGCTACCCACGCCCTTGCCGACGAAAAGGCTGCCCCAGATCACTTGGGCGTTGCCCTGAATGTTCATCGTACCCGTGCCCAAGCCGACATCGGTGACGTTCATATCCCAGAGCACGCGAAGCGTGCTGTTATCTTTCACGGTCAACGTACCCGTGCCACCTTCGTGGCCAATGGAGAACCACGCATCGACATACGTAGAACTGGAGCTGGCGAGCGTCATCGTGCCGACCGCGCCGACATGCCAGCCGAGGTGAATTCGGGAATCCGAGAAGAGCGCTGAATTGTCGTTCAACTGAATGGTGGACGTCGAACCGACGCTTTCGCCGAGGTTCATATCCGAGCCGTTAGTGATCGAAGATGTGCCATTCAAGGTCAGCGTTTGCCGCGCGAGATTACCTCCAATGTTATTGTCATAGCCCATCGAGAAATTGCCCGAGCGCAACCTCGAATTGTAGAGCGTCGCGGTGCTTAGAAAGTCGGACGAGCCGTTGCCCCGACCAATCGCGACCCAGCCATCCACGTTCAACACCGTGTTGCTCAGGACAAGATCCGCACCCTGATTAATCGTGTTGGCCACCCAAAGGTCATTCTGGGTGTGGTTGGTCTGACCGCCACCGGTACCATTGAACACGAGTGTCCCGGCCTCGACCCGGTAACCGGGGTTGGCGCCGCCCGACAGCTCCTTCACACCAGCACCGAGATAGCTCAACTTCGCCGGGCCGGTCTTCACGGTACCACTGCCCGCCGCAGCGGCCACCGGACCGCTCAAGCCCAGGTCACTCTGGGCATCAATGGTGGCATTGGGTGCCGCCGCTGTGTAACCGCGATCAACGGCGGTCGCCGGACCGGCATAGCTCAACGCACCACCCGCGAGGACGAGGTTGTTGGCGGCCGAGGAAGACTTGCCGATGGCACTGGCCAGGCCACCGTTGGCGAGATTGGTCACGCTGACCGTGCCACCCTCAAGGCGTGTCACACCGGTGTAATCATTCGCAGTGTTCAGGGCCAGACTGCCCGAACCCTGCTTGGTCAGGCCGGTGGCGCCGCTGATCTTGCCACCGCCACTGATGCTGTAGCTGAGATTCGTGTTATTGACCGTGACCTTGGCCGGACTGACGGTCACGCCCAGCGTCACACTCGTGGTGCCCGACGCGGAGTCATTGAACAACACCGCATTGCCATCCGCATAATTGGCCGCCGCACTGGTGCTAAGCTCAATCCAGTTGGCAGTCGTGCCAATGTCCCAAACTCCATTCACCTGGCCATCCCAGCGCGGGGCGGCAACGGCGGAAACATTCAACGCAATCACATTGCCGTTCGTCACAATCGTGGCCACCACTCCCGACGGGAGCGAACCGATAACAAAACTGCCCGCGCCTGTGCGGCTGCCGTACGCAATCAGCGGGACCTGTCCCAACTGGGGCAAGGCCGTGGCGATGTTCACCGTCACCGCGCCATCGACTGCCAACGCGCCGGTGACATTCAAGGGTGCCGCCGTCGGATTGCCGAAGCTGCCGAGGTCAACGTCCAAGGTGGACGCGCCCAAGGTCAGGCTGGATTGGTTCAATTGCGCATTGGCCGCGAGGACGTTCACACCCAAGCCCGCGCCCGTTGCCACCGAGTAGGCACCCGCGCCCGTGGAGTCGGTGGAAGTCACCAGTTTGCCGGCGTTGACAGCCGTCGCACCGGTGTAGGTATTCGCGCCCGAGAGCGTGAGCGTGCCGATGCCATTCTTGGTCAGCCCGCCGGAAGAAACCGGAGCAATCGCCGTCGAGTTGAGGGAGGCAGTCGCCGTGGCCCCGCCGCCAATCAGATTCACCGTCGGCGCAAATGCATATCCGTAGCCTGAGCCCGTCACCACGATGTTGGTGAGCAAGCCGGTCACCGGGTTAATCTGGGCGACCGCCGTTGCACCACTGCCAACCCCGCTCGCGTCAATCTGCACAACCGGCGGCGCCTGATAGCCCGCCCCGCCATCTGCAATCGGAATGTTCTGCACGCCGTCGCCGCTCGGGGCCAACAAGGCCTGGGACACCGACACATCAAAGCCCGCGGTATCAAAAACGACGCCGCCGGAATAAACGACGGCCTCGTTCAGACCGCCCAGGTACGAGGGATCGGCGGCGGTGGGCCTAATCGTACCGCCGTTGAGATTCAAGTAACCCGTCCCGCCCCATTTCGCGATTCTCGGTACGGTCAAGGTGCTGCCGCCATTCAAGTTGACGTAACCGGTCCCGCCGTTGCCGATCGCGAATTCACGTGCGGTGGTCACGCTGCCCGGACCAACTACGGTCAATTCACCGCGGCTGCCACCTTCACCGACCATCAGTGAGGACGACGTGCTGGTATGGATGAACTGGCCACCACTAACGTAAAGGATGCCCAGCCCGGTGGTGAACCGACCAATGGAGCACCAACTACCCTGAGTAACGGTGCCACCGCTCAGATAAAAGAGGCCCTTGCCATAGCGGCCAATCTGGAAATTAAACGGATTGCTGAACGTTCCAGCGGAGAGGCTGTAAAAACCGAAGGCTTCCGTCGAAGCAGAGCCATCACCGCCGATGGTCCACTCGTTGGCGTTGCCACCGGTACCAACCACGGCCCCACCGGTCTGCCACACCACGCCAAAAGCGGTGTCGTTCTTGCCGACGAAGAAACGGGAGACGTTCAACGTCGCATTGTCTTTGATGTACGCATATCCGCGTCCGCTGCCATAGTCCCCAATGTTCCAGTCCTGGGCAGCCAAGGTATAAACGGCATTGTCCTGGAGCGTAAGCCAGCCCTGCCCGCCAGACCCATTGCCAATTCCGTTCCAGCCGCCAGTGATGTTCACATGCGCGCTGTCTTTGACGATCACCTGCCCAAGGCAAAAGGTGCCGTCGCCAACAATAAAGCCGTCGCCGGTCTTGTTGATGACGCCGGTGCCGGCAACAATCAAGGTTGAAAGCGGTGTGTTCCCACCGTTACCCGTGCGCCCCACCACCAGCCAGTTGTCCACCGGCAGCGTGCCGCCGTTGGTGACGACAATGGTACCCGCGACGCCACCATTTCCGGCCCACGCCTCACTGACATGGGGGACGGTGTTGGTGATGAAGGCGGTGCCGTTGTTACCGATGTTACCGATGGCCCAGCCACCGCTGTTGTCCGGCACGCCGCCGTTCCAGTTGGCCGCGTCGTCCCACCAGCCGGTGCCGGCGGTCCAGTCGTTCGCGAGCGTGCTAATTGGTGATGCCGCACAGGCACAGGCCAGGGCGGCCAGCGCAAGCGGTTTGGTGAATCTTGTTTGTTTCGAACTGTTCATGTGGATTTGGTTGTTGCCGTTACTTCCCGTCTAAAACCTCACTCAACTGAAGAAAACTAAACCGCTGGCTGGAACAAGCCCAACACACGGCGTAATCCCGACATGGAGTAACATATAAAATGATTATAGGTTCTTTCGGTCTCGTGTCATGTGGCCCGAAATGGCGACACACTTTAGCGCACCCCTTATGTTTTTCCTTAGCCCGCGCAATTCAACCACAGTCACTCAGGAATTCTCAGGACAACAAGGAACGTCCGTCGACCTGCCCGCTGTGCGCCGGCGAAAATAAAAAAGGGGCGTCCCTTTCAGGACGCCCCGTAATCGCCAATGCCCGAAGTATTCCGGGCGACACGCGTTTAGGGAGAACGCAAACGGATGAACACCGTCGGGTTCACGGGATCAATCGTTACGGTCGCACTCGTGCTGGCACCGCTGCCGGGCACGTCCACCCAGTTGCTCGACAAGCCCGTGCTCAAGCTGTTGGTCTGCAACTGCAGGACCCAACCCAGGTAATCTGCCGGCCAGTTCAACGTGATCGTGTTGCCCGAGACGCTGTTGGTCATTGACGGCGGTGTCAACGACCCGACCGTCGCGACCGAGATACTGCCGTTGGCGGTCAGGTTAGCGGTGTTCCACGTCACCACCTGGCCCGGCGTCTGCGAAACCAGCGTGAACGAACCGCTGTAACCGGGGGCACTGAACAACGTAAACGTGTCACCCGCCTGCAACGGTGCTCCCGTATTCGTCAACACCAGCGTGCCACCGTAGGCAACCGGATTACCCACCGCAATGACATCGGCCAGCGGGGTGCCGCCATTGCGATCCACCTCCGCCACCACGCTGCCGTTCAACATAGGCGACGCCGTCAAATTAAGCGTGCCGATGCCCGAACCGGCGGCAAGCTTGCCGCCCGCCTGCACCGTGACCACGCCACTGATGGTACCGGAGCCACCCAGAGTCGCTCCGGACCACACCGTGGCGCTGCCCGTGAGACTGCCATCCACCAGCAACGTGCCGTTGCTGACCACCGTCAGGCCCGAGTAACTGTTGGCGCCGCTGAGCGACAACGTGCCCGCGCCGAGCTTCGTGAGCCCGCCGCCGGGCGAACTGCCATCCTCCTGCAAGCCCGAAGCGTTGGTGACGCCAAAACCCTGCGAGTCGAACATCAGACCACCCGCTTGGATGTAACAAGTGGTGGCCGTGGAAATGAAATCCGCGCTGGCGGCGCTGGCTTGGAGCGTGCCGCCGTTGAAGTAGGCGACGGATGAAGCCACGGTATTGTTCGGACGCACCTGCGTGGCCTGAACGAGACCGCCATTCAAACGGAGGGTGGCATTGGCCGAGGCGTTCTCGCCGAGCCACAGCATGCCGTTGTTGAGGACCTGACCGCCGTTGACGATGAGGGCGCCGGTGGCATTGAGCGAGCCGACGACGATGTTGTTCGCACCGCTCTTCTGCACCGTGCCGCCGTTGACAATCAGCGTGCCGTTCGCGCCGGCGGCATTGCGTCCCACCACCAGCCAGCTGTTCACGGTCAGCGTACCGCCATCCACCACAAACGTGGAGGTGCCGGCGTTCTGCTGCACCCAGAATTCCCCGGTGCCGATGTGCGTCAGGTTGCCGGTGGCGGTGAGATAATTCGTGCCGCCGTTGAACTGGCTCGTGCCGCCGACATAGTTCGTGCCCGCGAAGGTCAGCGAACCCGTGCCCGTCTTGATGACCGTGACGGTGCCGGTGCTGTTGGTGATCGTGCCGCTCCAGGTGCCGCCGCCGTTGCCATTGCCCACGGTAAGCGTGGAAGCGGTGGCGCTGGAATTGTCAATGATACCACCACCGGACAAGCCATTGATCGTTTCGGAGAAGCCAGCCATATCCAGCGTGCCGCCGGCGCCAATGCTCACGCCACTCGCGGTCGCCCCGTCGGGAATCGCCGTGCCGCTGCCCAATTGCAATCGCCCGGTGCTGACCGTCGTGCCACCCGAGTAATCATTTCCCGCCAGGCTCATCGTCGCCGTGCCCGTGCCCTGTTTGGTCACGCCGGTGGTGCCGGAGATCCGGCCGCTGCCGCTAAACGCGTAATTCCTCGCGTTGTTGCTGATGGTCGTGCTGCCCGGACTGACCGTATTGCTGAGGAGCACCACGCCACTGCCGATGTCGTTGAAGGTGACCGGATCGCCAGGCGCAGCGGTTTCCTGGTATGTGGTTGGCGTGCCCGCCGCCAGCCAGTTGGTGATGGTGTTAAGATTCCAAACATTCGTGCTGGCCGCCACACTGTTGGTGCCGGTCCAGAAGATTCCCGGCGTGCCGCTGACGGTGACATAGAGTGTCGAGCCCGCGACGTAGTTGGAAAGCGTCGCCACCAACCCCTGAGCCGCCGTCACAGTGGGGTTGAACACGCCCGCGCCGGCCACCGCTCCAGTGTATTGCACCAACGGGAATGTGCCCGCGCTTACCGTACCCGAGAGGCGGACGGTGTTCGTGCCGTTGAGCGTCAGCGTCCCACACTGCAACACAGGACTGAGCGGATTGCTCCCCGTGTTCAGCGTGAAGGCAAGCGTGGTCCGGTCCAGCGTTCCGGTGCCAAGCGTGAGGTTCCCCACGGTCGCAGCGCCGGCTGAATTGACCAGCACGCCGAAAGCCGCATTGCTGGCGACTGTCACCGGCTGACCGGTGACTTGATGCGCCGGGCTCACGAGCAGCGTGCCCGCGCTGACAAAGTTCGATCCGCTGAAAGTGTTCGCGCCGGTGAGGCTCAAAGTGCCCGCGCCGCGCTTGAGCAATCCGCCGCTCACATTGGCGGTCAGCACCGGGACATTCGCAACCGCCCCGGACGCCGTGGCCCCGCCGCTTTCAATGGTCGCGGTCAGCACATCGCTGCTGCCGTAACCCGTGCCTCGACAAGTCACCGTGATCGCGGTGACTGCCCCGCCGGAAACCGTGGCGGTGGCGGTGGCGTTGCTGCCGCTGCCACCGGTGATCGTGACGATCGGCGTGTCAAGGTAACCCGAACCGGCGCTGGCCACCGCGATCGAATTCACTCCGAAGTCGGTCGGCGCTGACAGCACTTGCGGGACGGTGATACCGAAACCGCCGTCATCAAAGATTGCGCCCCCAGCGTAAACCGTGGCGCTATCCATGCCGCTGAGGAAAGAGGTGTTGCCTGTGCTGGCCTTCACCGTGCCGCCGTTGAAGTTGACCTTGGCGACGCCGCTGCCCAGTCCTTTGGCGACGCGATTGGCGGTAACCGTGCCGCCGTTCAGATTCAGCGTGCCATCCCAACCGGCTTGCGAAGCCACCGGACCGATCACCATGCCGTTGTTCGTCGGAACGTTGATGACAGCGGTACCGGAGACGTTGAGCGTGCCGATGCCGCGCTCGCCAACCATGATGCCGCTGCTGGTGCCGAACGAGGAGGTAAACGTGCCACCGCTGATATTCGCAACCCCGATGGCACCAGTGCCGCCAGCGGCAATCGTCATCAGGTTGCTGCTGATCGTGGTCGTGCCCGCGCTCTGATTAAATATCGCCCGGTCGTTGTTAAAGCCCACCACAATGTAACTGCCGCACGTCAGGGTGCCGCCGTTCATTGTCAGCGCGCCGTAACCGCCCACTCCCGCACCAAGGCCGAGTTGTTGCCGCACCACGAGCGTGCCCCCGCCAAGTTGAATGTCACCGCCCGCCCCCGCCCCGGCGCCGGCGATCAGTGCGGAAGTAAATTGACCCGCATTGTTGTCCGCCCGGAAAGTTCCCGCCGAGACGCTCAACACACCGTCGAGGCCGGCGGTATTGCCCACGCGCACCACGGCGGGCAGCGTCTGGTTGCCCGTGCTGCGCACCGCGCCTTGATCCACCGTCAGACTGCCCGTGAGGCCGTTGCTGCCGGTCATGATCATGGTGCCCGTATCAATCTTGTTCAGATTGCCGGCGCCACTGATGACGCCGCCCACCTGATAATTTGCACCCGCCGCCACCCCGAGTGTCGAGGCCCCGACGACACTGATGGCGCGGGTCGTATTCGTGGCATTGGCGTTGACCTGCAAGCTGCCGCCGCCGAGCGTTAGCTTGCTCGCCACCGCGCCGAGCGAGTTCTCACTGGTGATGGCTACCGCGCCACCGTAAATCAACGTGCCACCCGTGTGGGTGTTGGCCGTGGCCAACGCAAGGGTGCCCGAGTTGGATTTGACCAGGCTGCTGGCGTTGGCCAGCGAACCCGGACCAGAGAACGTGTAAGGCAACGTGCTGTCCACGGTGACCGGGAACGAACTCAAGGCCGTAGTCAGGTTCACATTGGTGTTTTGCGGATTGATGAAATCGTTGTAGAGAAAATCGTCGAACCGAACCGCGTCCCCGACTGTGGTCGCACCCGAACCGTATTCAAGATAGGTCAGGGTACCGTTATTGAAGTTCGCGGTCGTGTTGATGTCCCAGTTGGCGGTGGTGCCGTACCAGGTGAGGTTCTGCGGCGCCGTCGTAATGACCAGGTCAATGGAAGTATTGGCGGTATTGTTGTTCAAGGTAGCGCTGAGCCCCGGCGCCAGCACGAGCGTGAAGTTGGCGAGGTCGGGAAGCGCCGTGCCGGTGTAATCAATCAAGGTGAAGTTACCGGGTTTGAAACCAACCCCGTTGATGGTGATGCTGAGGCCGGTGCCCGGGGCCGTCAAGCTGCCGGCAATGTTCAAGGCGGCGACGGTTGGATTCCCGCTCAACGCGCCGTAGTTCAGCACCACGGCGGCGTTATCCTGCAGCGTGAGACTGTTCGCGGTCAGGGTGGAAGCTCCGCCGCTGACATCCAGAGAAAGCGTCGCATTGCTCACAGTCAGGGCGGTTGCGGCGTACGATGCCGCGCCGGGCGAGAAAACCAGCGAGCCGCCTTTGATACTGGTCGGGCCAGTATAGGAACTGCCACCCGCGAGCGTGAGGATGCCGTTACCGAGCTTGGTCAGACCGCCGTCAATCGCCGCGTCCCCACCGATGGTGCTGTGCTGAAGCGCATCGATGATCGTAATGTCTCGTCCATTGGAATCAACGATTGCGCCGCCGTTGCGCACGTTGACGAGGGTGGTACCCGTGCCGAGGTTCATAAACGCCCCGCCGAGGGTGGTGGGCACTGCGCGAAGCGTCCCGCCGTTGAAGTTGAACGTGCGGGAGCCGTTGGCCGTGGTCGAGAAAATCTGCGGCACGTTCAATGAGCCGCCGTTCAGGTTGTAGGTGTTGACGCTGGCGGCAGCACCAACATAAACCATGTCAAGCTGGCCAACGCCGCCCAGGGTAACCCCGGCATCACTGTAGAAATTCACCGTGCCGCCGTTCTGGATCACTTCATTGCCACCCAGCGGACCCGGAATGCCGCTCTGCCGATTCATCTTGATGGACGTGCTGTTCATCAGATTCACCGCGCCGCCGTTGATTTCCAACCGCCCGCTCGTGAAGTCCCAAACTCCCACCTGCAACCACTTGGTCGCCGCCGGCCCCACGTTGAAACTGCCACTGTTCACCGTCAGCCAGCCGTAGTTGTTCGTGCCCGCGTAGCCAATTTCGACGTCGTTCGTGCACCACAGATCCCCACCATTGATATTGAATCGGCCGGAAGTTTGATTCTGGTTATTGTTGCCACGACCAACCGAAAGGCAGGGATTAGCACCCCCGAGCTTAACGATGCCGCCGTTCAGATTGTAGGTCCCGAAGCCAAAGTTGCCAGTACCGCTGGTATCAGACCCGCCCACGCGGACCTGTCCGATCGTGTTCAACGTGCCGCTGGTCTGGTTGACCACGCCCGTGCCGTTACGGTAACCGACGTAGAGAATCTGATTGCCGAAGTTGACCAACGCAGAGTCGTTGATGTTGAGCGTGCCCGTGCCAAAAAGACCAACCCGCTTGATGCCCGTACCGGTGGCCACGACCTGCGCGGAGTTGCTGAGCGTCATGGTCATGTCCGAACCGGTGGACTCACCGAGCTGGAAATTGCCGTTGCCGGTGATGGTGAAGGTTGAATTACCAGAGATCGCAATGGAACCCTTGGGCCGATTGGCGGCATTACCACCGTCGTAGCCCGCGCTGAAGTTTGCCGCCGTAACGACCGCCCCGTTCGTCAAAACCAGGTCCGAGTTAACGCCACCCACGCCGTTGCCTCGGCCGACCGAGAACCAGGAACTGACGTTCAGGGTGCTGCCATCCACCATGATCTTTGCATTCTGCCCCGGCCCACCATCGGCCACAACGCCACCAATGACCAGTTCACCGCTGACGAAGTTCGAGCCGCCGTTGAATAACAAGGTCCCTTCCCGTGCGACGAGCGGAAAGCCCCCGCTGGTCGCGGGAATCCGCCCCAGCGCCCCGCTGCCGCTCCAGATGGTATTGGTTGAAATGGTCAACTTGCCGGAGCCGGCTTTGAGCAACGCCAGATTGCCGGCGCCGATTTCGGTCAGGACACTCGCGATGGCCACGTCCCCGGCATTCGTGACCGTCAACAAGCTGTTGCCATTGGTGGGAATCGCGCTGATACCGCCAGCCAGCGTCAACCGGCTGGAACTCAGGTTTGCAATAGTAGTGGTCGCGTTGGTTTCGCTGGGCAGGCTAAGCAGCGCATTGAGCAGTTGATTGTTGGCGACGGCGGAGTTCAGCAGGATGCCGCCACCGTTATTGAGCGTTAGCGTCTGGCTGCCCACCGCGCCCGCGCCAATGGTGTAAGCCGCAGCGCTGCCCGTGTCGAAGAGGAGGTTGCTGAGGGTGACACCCGCGCCCAGATCAATGGTGGTGAAACCGTTGCCGGCGCCGTTAAACGTCGCGGTGTCGCCGGTCCCGGGAACGGTCAAGGGATCCGTCAACCAGTTGGCGCTGGTGGCCCAGAAGCCATCGGTCGAGCCATCCCAAGCGTCGCTGGCGGCCCGGGCGGTTACTCCACTTGCCAATAGTGCCAGGCAGATCGCCATGAACAGGATTCCGAAGTTGAGTGTTAGGCGGGCGCGCGCAGGCATCATGGCGGCGACCGGTGAGTTCGATTGGGTTTGAGTATTCATACGGTGGGTTTGGTTGCTAAATATCAAGTGCTGAGCCGTGATTGGATCGTGGGTGAAATGCTGGCGGTTGAAAGAAGGCGGTCATGGCCCTACGTCCTGAGATCAAATTGTGAGTCGTCGCATCTGGTAACGTGGACTAGCCTAGGTTAATTAGTCAGCCGACAAAAGTCCCCCGTTCGGGTGATACGCCGGTTCCGATTCCAGAAACAGCCGAGGACCTCGCGGCGGGATACAGCCGCGCGGTCAGGAGGTCACTTCCCGTAACGCACCCGGGGCGGGGGTTCGTCCAATGCCGCGCTCAACGGCAAGGGAGTACCGAAATTGGGTGTGCCGTCGTGATTCCAAGTGAATGGTTGTACACGGGTCGAGCGGCTGCGATAGGTGTAGTTGGAGACGATCTTCGCGTGATAGACAATCCAGTCCGCTCCATCCGGCGAACGAAAGAATCCATTGTGCCCGGGACCGAAAACGCCATTGGCATCGTTGCGCTCAAAGACTGGGGATGGGTGCTGCTTCCAAGATTTGGGATCGAGCACATCGGCATTCTCATCGGCGACCAACATGCCCAACTTGTAATCTGGTTTACCGGTGTCGCAGGCGGAGTAGATGAGAAAAAGTTTTCCGTTCCGCTTCAGCACGACCGGTCCTTCGCGCACTTCCTCGCACCCAAACCCCGACGCCGGAATCACCACGCCATTCCCACTGAGCGTCCACGGATTGGCCATGCGCGCGATGGTCAACACGTGCCCCGGTCGTGCGGCCCACAGAAAATACCACGAGCCGTCCGGCTTTTGAAACACCGAGCCGTCAATGGCGTATTGGTCATTGGTGGGATTGATCAGCCGCCCCTTGTAGGTGTAGGGCCCGAGCGGATCGGTGCCGGCACTTTCGAGCACGTGCATCCGATGATTGTCATCCTGGTTGTCGCTTGAAGTCGCGGTGTAGTAGAGATACCAGCGGTTGCTGATGAAATGAAACTCCGGCGCCCACAGGCCGCGGGAACGACTGGACTCGGCATCCTCCCATACCGTCACGGCTTTCGCCGTTTTCAGTCCCGTAATCGTGGGCGACTTCCACATGCGGATGGCTTCGCCCTGCGTCGTGGTGAGATAATAATTGCCCTCGAAATAATCCATCCACGGATCGGGCCCGGGATTGATCGGGTTTTGAAACACTGGCGTCGAGCCGGGCTCACTCCCGGATGCGTTCACCCAACTAATCAATACTGCAACGATCCAACCCCGCCGCCAACGGCGCTGGGCCACGGAACATTCACTCGGTGTCATGTTGAAAAACAAACTTAGTGCGGCACGTCAACTGCGTCTTGTGGCACAAAATGGTTACAAAACCACCACCACTCCAGCCTTCCGCGCCATTGCCATCGGTTGTATTGTCATCCACCAAGTCTGTGCCCAACCAAATCGCATATCAGCTCCGAATCAATCTGAGCTTGCTGTTGTTGTGGACGGTACTCGGAGGGTTGATTTCTGTGGGTGCCGGTCCCTCCGGCCCGGTCACTTGGGGCACAACCGTCAACGTCACTGGCGGTGGCTGGGGGCGCATGATCCAACTGACCAACGGCAACTGGCTTTGCGTCTCCACCATTTTTCCCGCCGGCACAAACTCTTACCTCGCCATTTATCGCAGCACGGACACGTGTCGGACTTGGAGCTTTCTCTCACAAGTGAACGAGGACGGCCGCACGCTCGACAACGGCGAACTCGTCGCGCTCCCCAGCGGCGAGATTCTGCTCACAATGCGTTCACTCATCAACGGCTCGTCGTACCGCCTGCCCGTCTATCGCAGCACGAACAACGGCGCGAACTGGACTTACCTCAGCAACATTGACGCGAGCGAAGGTGCGGGTGCAAAAGGACTCTGGGAGCCGGATTTCTGGGTGCTGGCCGATGGCCGGCTCATCGTCACTTACTCGAACGAGAAACATCAATCCGACAATCCCAGCTACAGCCAGATCATTTCCGAGAAAATCTCCCTCAACAACGGCGTCAGTTGGGGCAGTGAAACCTTTGCCGTCGCACAACTGGGCGGCGGCAGCCTGCGCCCCGGCATGTCGCAGATGGCCCGCATGGCCAACGGAAAATACATCCTCGTCTATGAACTCGTCGGCAGTGGCAATGCGGATGTTTACTTCAAAACTTCCGACGACGGCGTCACTTGGCCCAGTGGCCTCGGCACCCGCATTCCCTGTCAACACTGCGGTCCGTTCGTCACTGCGCTGCCCGATGGCCGTGTCTTCATCACTTCCTGCGAGAACGAAGTTTCCTTCAGCGAAGACTTCGGCGAAACCTGGCAGAAGATTGATCCGCCCGCGTGGAATCTCGGCTACGCCTTTTCGTGGCCCGCGATTTACGCCACCAAGACCAACGAACTCGGCGTCATGGCCGTCGCGCCCAGCGTGAAACTCCGCTTCGGTGCGCTATCACCGCCCAAGGTGTGGCCCAATCCGTTCACCGACAATTTCAACAGCGGCACGGACACCAACTGGACGCGTTACGGCACCAACGTCGCCTTCAGCAACGGTCGTTACCTGCTGAACAACACCAACACCAACGGCAAGGCACTCGCCGGCGATAACTTCTGGACCGACGGCACGCTCGAAGCCGATGTGCTGCTCAGTTCCACGACCGGCGATGCCGGTCTGCTCTTCCGCGCGACGAATCCCGATTATGTCGGCCCTGATGACATGTCTGGCTACTACGTCGCCCTGCGCGCCACCGGATCGGTGTTCCTCGGAAAGATGAATTACTCATGGACCGAGTTGACCTCGACCGCGATGACCGTCGGCACCAACACCTGGCATCACCTCAAAGTCGTGGCCCAAGGTGTGAGCTTGAAAGTGTATGTGAACGATATGGCCACGCCGAAGATCACGTGGACCGATAGCACCCATCGCCGCGGCCAGATCGGCGTGCGAGCCTTTCAAAGCAACGCGCAATTCGACAATATCACCTTCAGCAACGCCGCACCGCTGCGATTGGATTTGCAGCTCGAAGGTAACGTGCTTCAATTTTCCTGGCTTCAAAACGCCTATAACCTACAACTCGCCGGCACATCGAACCTCACCCAATCGGCCAATTGGTTACCCGTGACCAACTCCCCTACTCTTTCCAATGGCCAATGGAATCTCTTCCTGCCTTTGCCAGCACCGCCCGCCCAATTCTATCGCTTGCAGCCGAAGTAAGCGCTGGCGCTTCACCATCGAAGCACCGGTTTAGCGAGGGCATTGGTTGCTGCACGACGCACTTCAGGATTTGGGTCGCTAAGTGCGTTGGTAATGGCAGGTAAAAGGACTTCTGGTTTGCGAGCAAGGTCGGAGAATACGTGGAGGGCTTCAGTCCGCATGTCAGAAATAGGATCGTTCAAGGCAAGCGCAAGAACGTTAACCATCACCTGCTCCTGCGGCTTTTGCCAAGCAAGAGTGCGGAGCAATCCCCAACGCACCATGAATCTTGAGTCGTGGAAAATATTGGTCAGAGCCGGTAGCACGAGTGCTTCCCGGGAGGGTACTTTGACCAGCGCGACCGCCGCGAAGACCGAAACCAATTCGTCCTGGTCATTGACGGATTGGACAAGCACCGGGAGGACTGGGGAAGCGTTGGCTAGATTTGCTATGGCTTCCGCTGCAGCCCGTCTTCTGGGCGAAGCGGTGTTCGTTATGATTGAAACCAACTCCGAAAGCGCATCCGGACCTATCTTGATTAACGCTTCCGTAGCACGCTCCGCGACATTCGTCCGCGAATCGTTGGCGAGCAGCGCAAGGGCTGGCAGGGCTTGACGTGCCTCACCTCCGAGGAGGGCAAATCCAACGATAGCCAATTGAGGCAGGTATCGCGCCTCGGCGTCGGACAGAACTCCTTGGGTAGCGTTGGTCCTAAGTGATGACGGTTCGTTCGAAATCCACACGAGCAGGCTGGGAATTGCATTGGTCCCAATCTGACGGACAGCCGCAGCGGCCTCGTTCAAGCCATTTGTGTTCCAGCCCAAAACTCTGTCTCGGAGCGGTGTGCTCCGGTCGAGAGAGTCATAGGTGGAGAGCCATTCATAAAGTGAGTGGCCGCGATAACTGGGCTCGCCCGAGAGGCCCGAGCCCACCAGCAAGCTCACAAGCAGCGAGGCTGCAAGAAAGCTGGGCGTTTTCTGCGACTTCCAGAACGGTCTTCGATAAAGGCTTGGCATAAGGATGCACCCATCCCAAATGCTGCACGCTCATCCGGCATCACCATGCCTCAACAATCCGTCCGGCAAACGGCAGGATCAAGTCGCTTATTTCGATTTGTCCGTGATCGCCTTCCAGTCGTCCGTGCGGAACGGCACGGCAGGCAGACCAGCCTGATTGTAGAGATTGCAGACCGGATTGATGTCCCACGCGTAACGCACGGCCACGGGTTTGGGAACCTGCGGCGACGATACCACCACGTTATTTCCTTCAATCACCGCATCAGCCCAGAGGAATTTCTTGTCTTCGCCGGCAATCGCAAAGCCAGTCAGCTTTCCGCCCTTTGCCACCAGTCCGCCGTCCACATGGTCAAACTTCAAAGTGACCTTGTCGCCCTTAACCTTCATCGAGCGATACCACGGGCCGGAATACTCGCTCTTCTTCCCGTATGTCTCGGCTAGGGCGCACAACGCAAGACGCTGGCCGACGCTCTTCTTGTCCTTCGGATGGATGTCCTTGGCATCGCCCACATCAATGGCCACCGCGAGCCCGCAGTTGCGCAGCGTGCGCGCAGTCAGGGCCTGCGCTTCGCGCAGCTCGGCCCAATTGTTCTCACGTGGCTGCGAGGCCGTATCCTGAAACGCGGCCAGTTGCACAATGTAGAAGGGAAATTCGCCGACGCCAAAACGCTTGCGCCAGTCGGTGATCATGGCCGGCAGCAAACGGCGATACTGCCACGCGCGGTCGGCGTTGGACTCGCCCTGATACCAGATCGCGCCCTTGATCGCGTACGGCAGCAGCGGCGCGATCATCCCGTTGTAGAGCACCGTGGTCACGTTCGGGTTTCCGGAATCCGGCGGCGATGGAGGCGACCCGAGTTGCGCCATGGTCGCCGAGTCGCGCATCTGCCACGTACCGGCGAGCGAAACCGGTTTGGAGGTCGAGTCGCCGGCGGGTGCGATGCGCAATTGCGCCGGCATGCCACTGAAACCGCCGTTGCCGCCAGTGTCGAGCACGCGGACCGTGATGACGTTCTTGCCCGGCTTCACGACGCTGGCCGGAACGGTGTAACTCCGGAACTGATCGTAACGATTCATCTGGCCGACTTGCACGCCGTTGATCCAGGTCGTGTCATAGTCATCAATCGCGCCCAGATCGAGTTTGAGATCCTTTCCGGTCCAGTCGGCGGGCACTTCAAACTCGCGCCGGAACCAGACCATGCCGTCGAAACCGGGCAGGCCCGTTTCTTCGAACCACTTCGGCATCTCCACAGATTTCCACGCCGCGTCCACGCTCCCGATCTTGTCCCAACCCTGCTTCGTGCCCGGGTCCTTTTGCTCACACCACTTTTGGTAAACCTGCGGATAATTCTCCTTCAGCTTCGGATTCTCCGAATCGCGCACGCGCTTCACGGCTTCATCAAAATCTCCGACTGGCGCCAACCCCTCGGCACTCGTCCAAGCCTCGGCAATCGTGCCGCCCCACGAGCTGTGGATCAAACCAATGGGAATCTTCAATTCCTGCTGCAACTCGCGGCCAAAATAAAACGCCGCCGCCGAAAAACCGCCCCAAGTTCCCTGCATGATGGAATCCGGATTGCACGGCAACCACTGGCAATTGAGCGTGTCCACCGGCGCGGTGGCGATTCGATGCGACACGGTCAATAATCGGAGCTGCGGGAAGTTTGCCGAGGTGATGTCGTTGGTCGCGTTGCACATCGCGATGCCCATCTCCATGTTGGACTGGCCGGAGCACAGCCACACGTCGCCCACCAACACGTCATTCGCCGGGGCCGACTCGTGGGTCGTCGCATTGGTGACGGAAAGTGTGCGACCTTCGGACGAGGCGGGAAGCTTCTTCAGCTTCACCATCCATTTGCCATCCGGTGCGACCGTGGTGGTTGCCGTGTTACCCGCAAACGTGACGGTGACTTTCGTCCCCGGCTGCGACCAACCCCAGACGGGCACGGCTTTCTCCCGTTGCAACACCGCATGGTCCGCGAAGAGTGGATGCAAAAAGGATTTCGCGTCCCGGTCCGCCGCGAAGACGCTGCAGGTCGCGGTGATCAGCAGCATGATCGCACTGATGACAGGAAGCCGGGATTTCAGTCGTATGGAATTCATAGTAGCAATCGGTTTGTCGGGTTCACTTCTTCCCTGTCACGCTCTTGATGTATTCCACTTCCTTCACGTTGTAGGGAACTCCCGAACCGCGCAGAATGTCGTGAAACCACGGAGTCGGTTCGCTCGTGTATTGTTTGTCCCAGGAATCCCACGGATAAATCGTCTGCGTCTTGCCATCCACAAAACCCCAGCAGTAGGCCGCGACGCTTTGTTCCTTGAAGAAGCCGAGCACGGGATCAAACGTGCTGCCGCGCGGACGCGCCATGTACTCGGTGCAGAGGATCGGGCGATGGTAACGCTTCAGGTTTTGCACGCACTTCCGCGCGCCGTCGATTGGATCGTAGGTGTGGAAACTGATCACGTCGGAATCCTCCAACTGGCAACGCTCGGTCGGCGAGAGTTTGGCCGGATCACCCCAGTTGCCAATCCACACACCCGAGGTCAGCGGCTGGGAAGGATTCACCTCGCGCGCCCACCCGAACGTCTTGCGCAGGAGTTGCAGCGCGAAGTCCGCCTTGCCCGGGAGCAACACGTCTTTGTATTGCGGCACGAGGTTGTCGGGCTCGTTGAAGACGTCCCAAACCTGGACTCGCTTGTCGTTGCGGAAATGGCCGATGACACCTTGCACGTAGGCTTTCAATTCGTCCTGCTTCGCCGGGTCTTTCAAGATGTCCTGCCCCGGGCTCTGCACCCAACCGGAATTGTGCGTGTGCGGTTTCGGCGCTCGTTGCTTGCCGGCCTTGGGAGACGGATCCCAAACGCTGTCGAAGAGCACGAACATGACGCCGATCTTGTGTTTGTCCGCGAGGGTCAGGAATTCTTCCATGCGCTTGATCAAGCCGTCGCGGTCATTATTCCAAACGATGTCGTGCAGAAACACGCGCATACTGGTGAAGCCGAGTTCCTGCGCCCAACCCAGTTCCTGGTCAATGGTCTTGGGATCCCACGTGTCGGCCTGCCACATCTCCAACTGATTGATCGCGGTGCGCGGCGTGTAGTTGCCGCCGACGAGCCACGATTGCTTGGCGTACCAGGCGTTGGCTTGTTCCGGCGTCCAACGGTCGCGCGCAGCTGAGGTGAGGGCGACGGCGATCAGCACCGACGCGTAGACAGCTTTCAAATTTGTTCTCATAGTTGATTTGTGTTTGAGCTTGGCGACGTTTTCAGGTCACGGCAATCCCGAAGAATTATTTGGCGGCGGCTTTCTGGTTCATCTCATGGATGCGCGCCTGAAAGCGCTCCACCCGCGGAACGCCGTTGCTCCAGAAGAGCGGATCCACCCAGACCTGCCGTTTGGTGCGCTCGGGATTCCACGCGTGATAAACAAAGTAGTCCTGGCCGGCGGGCGAGCGGACAATCGAATTGTGTCCAGGTCCGAAGACCTGGCCCGGAATGGAGCGGACGATCTGCGGCCCACGCTCACAGCCCATCTCAGTCCACGGCCCGCGGATGTCGTTCGCCACCAGATAGTCCACGCCGTAAGAGTCGTTCTGATAATTTCCGCCCGAGTAGAAGCAATAGTACTTGCCGTTGCGCTTCACCACTTCCGGGGCTTCCAGCGTGAACCAATCCGCCACCTTGCCCCGCATGTTCCGATTGCGTTCATACACCTGCCATTGCCAATGCGCCCGCATCACCGTCGTCGGCTTGCCTTCGAGTCGCGTCATGTCAATCAAACGGTCCACCGCCAGTGCGGTGCCGCGAAACGTGGTGGCGTCGGTGTTGGTAAAGTCCGTCGCGTAAAATAAATACCATTGGCCGTCATCATCACGGAAGGCGCTGGAATCAATAACGAAATCATTCTGCGTCACGTCGGTGAGCGGCGTGCCGGTATCGCGATACGGCCCTTCGGGAGTCTTGCTGGTCGCCACGCGAATGCGGAAGCCTTTCCCGTTTCCGTTGGCGTGGTAGTAGAGATAGAACGTGCCGTTGTGATACGCCGTCTCCGGCGCCCATACCGCCCCGCCCCGTTCGTCCGTCGGCATGTCCAGAACTTCCCCAACGTATTCCCAGTGCTGCAAATCCTTGGACTTGATCATCGGCACGTCGCGCGCCGGATCGTGTTTGCCACCGCCCCGAGTTCCCACGGCGTAATACATGCCGTCGTGATACCAGCAAAACGGATCGGCGAGGTAGTTCGTATAGACCGGGTTGTTGAACGAGTTCGTAACCGACTGCGCCGTGGCCGGCGGCGATTGCTTCAACACCCGCACGCCAAAAATTCCACCCGCCGTGTTGCCGGGTTTCGCTTGAAAGCGCAACACGATCTGCGTCTTGCCCCGCGTGAATTCGGTAGGAATGGAGTAGGATTTGTCAAAAATCTCATTCGGCCGGGATGCATTCAATTTCTCCGTCGCGAAAACTCGGCCTCCCGCCAGCAGATCGAACTCGCGCTCGCCACCATCGCTGCCCCAGAAGGTCAGGAGCAGCTCCATGGGCGATTCCGGCAACACTTTCACGGTGTATTCGAACCAGCCGTCGCGCGCATCACGCCATTTCGGCGAACTGCCCCCGCTGTTGCTGCGCTCGCCTTTGAACGCATGATTCACTTCGGACTGTTGTTCCCCCGGCTTCACGTCGTCAACAATCCGCGCCTCGAACGCCCGCCGCGCTGCTTCCGCCGCGGCCAAATCTTGTTGCTTGGGCTTCCACTCCTCCGGCGTGAAGGTTTCAAAGTAGGCCGCGAACCGCTGATGATGCGTGCGCCAATGCGGAATCAGCGTCACATCGTGTGGTTGAACCAGACCGGTCGTTTTGAACGTCAACGACTGCCCAGTCACCGGCTCAATGCGTTCCAACACCCGTCGGCCCTCGGCCACGAAATACGGCACGACCGGCACGGGAACGTTTCGATAGATGTTTTCGTTGTGATTGGTCTGGTAGAGTTCGAGTTGGTCGAGGCCTTCGTCTCCCAGTTGCGCCGCCAAAACAATCGGGCCGTACAGCACCGCCAGCATGTCCGCGCTGTGCGGCAGCGGTTCGGTATACAGCGACATCGGGAAGCGAACCTCCACCGTGTCGCCGTCACGCCATTCCTGTTCAATAGAAACGTAGCCCTGCGTCGCACCGCCAATCTTCAACGGCGCACCGTTGATCAACACGACGAACGCTGACGCCCACGCCGGCTCCCGCAGCTTGAGCGCAAATTGTGTCGACTGCTTGCACTTGAATGTGAGCTTGGTGGCATCGCCTTCCGGGAATTTGGTTTCCTGACGCACCTGCACGCCCTTCGCCGCCCAGTTCAGTTCCGATGGGATGAACAGATTCACCCACAGCGCCTCGGCCGAGTGAGCGTAAATCATCTCGCCATACTTGGTATGATTCTCCATGCCTGTGCCCACGCAACACCAGAAGGCGTTCGTCGGATTGGAATACAGTTTGAATCCACCAGGCCGCAACGACTGGAAATAAGTGAACATGCCCGTGCGCGGGTCCTGCGAGCCGAGAATCTGGTTGTAGAGCGCGCGTTCGTAATAATCCAGCAAGCGCGCCGCGGGCTGCCACGCGAACAGATGCTCCGTGAGTTTGAGCATGTTGTAGGTATTGCACGTCTCGCACGTGGCGGTGCTGAGATGCCGATGAAATTCCTCGGGCGGAAAGAAATGTTCGCTGTCACTGTTGCCGCCGATGACGTAGGTGCGGTTGGTGACTACGAAATTCCAGAAGTTGTCAGCGAGATTGTGGAAATAATCCTCGCCGGTCAGTTCATAAAGTCGCGCCGCGCCCGTGATCTTCGGAATCTGCGTGTTCGCGTGCAGGCCGTTGAGACGATCCTCACCACGCGATAGCGGGTCCATCACGAAGCGATGACAGAATCGTTTGGATAGCGCGAGATACTTCGGGTCACCCGTCAGCGCGTAAACGTCGGCGAGCACTTCCGGCATGCCGCCGTGCTCCGTGCCGAGCATGGTTTCCATTTCCTCCGGCGTGAGGTTGCGCGTGACCGAATCCGCCCAGTCGGCAAGCTTGACCAGCACCGCCCTAGCCTGCTCGTTGCCGCATAGCACATAGGCATCGCGCAAACCGGCGAAGAGCTTGTGCATCGTGTACCACGGCACCCAGCCTTCCATGCGACCGCGCCGCTCTTTGAGCGCGGTGAACAACACGCGACCGTTCGGGATGGCGGCAACAAAACCGTTGGTGTCCCGCGTCTGGCACGCCGCGAGTTCAGCCACGATGTAATTCTCACGGTCGAGGAAACGTTTGTCGCCCGTCGCTCGATACTGCAACGCCAGCGCGGTCATGTAATGGCCGAGTGATTGACCAGCCACGCCCTCGGATTCCCAACCGCCATAGCGCGGCGCTTTCGGCGTCAGCCCCGCATTTCGCAACACACCCGAAAGCAGCCGGTCCGGGTCCAACGACAGCAGGTACTTCGCGTTCAATTCCATTGCGTCTTTGAACGGGCTAGCGAGCAACTTCACATCACGCAGATCAAATGCGACCGCTTTGGCTTGAACCGTCGGCGACACCTCGGCACCGACAGACCACACAGCGATCAAGCCCGCAAGGGCGAGGCAAGAACGGGTTGGGAGTTGAAGCAGACGTCTGTTCGGCGAATCGCTCATGTAATTGATTTGGCAATGGTCCCAGATCAATTTGGTTTAGTCCTGTGGCATGAAATGGCCACAAGCAGGGGTTCGCCCGGTTCCTGAGGGGTTGATTGGTTGACTGTTCGTGATTTCGAACTTAACGCTTTTCCCCCGAAGGACGGCGAATCGGCGTCGCCAAAGGGATCGGCTGGCCAAAGTCTGGAGTCCCGTCCGTCTTCCAGGAAATTTTTTGCGCACGGGGCGAGCGAAAGCGTCCGCAGCCCTGGCCAGGTTCGGAGTTGGCGTGGAAGATGATCCAATCCTCCGTTCCATCAGGCGATTTGAAAAATCCACAATGACCCGGGGCGAACGCCTGTGCGTCCGGCCGCGAGATGAGCAACGGTTCGGGTGATTTCTTCCACGAGGCCGGATCCAGCAGATTGCTGTTAGCGTCGGTAGAGAGCATTCCCAGACAGTAATGTTCGGTCCAGCAACCGCTGGCGGAGTAGATGAGGAACAATTTGTCGCCGCGTTTCAACATCTCCGGCCCTTCATTGACATCCACATGCGCCGGATCGCCCGTAGCGCTATTAGCTTTCAAGTCACCGATGGTTTCCCACGAAAGCGACGGCGTGCAGATGCGCGCACGTGGGCCTTCAATCGTCCACGGATTCTTCATCGCGGCGATGTAGATACTTTGCACGCCGTTGGTTTCATATTCCCAGCCCGACCAGATGGCGTAGAGCTTCCCTTTATGCTCGAAAACCGAGGCGTCAATGGCCCAACGGTCCGTGGCGTCGGCGAGTTTGCCCTTCATGATCCATTCGCCTTGCATGGGATCGGGCGAGGCATTCTCCAACACCCAGATGCGGTGCGAGGGATTGCTGCCGGCATCCGCGGCGAAATAGATGTACCACTTACCTTCGAGGAAATGGATTTCCGGCGCCCACAGCTCCTTGGAGTAGGGCCCACTGGATGGCGGTCGCCAAACCACTTTCTTTTCCGCCTTCTTGAGGTCGGGAATGCTGGGCGTTTTCCAGAGGGTCAGATTCCGCCCCATCGAATTCATGTAGTAGCAATAACCGTCCTTCTGGAACACCCACGGATCCGCGCCGGAATCCAACACGGGATTGGTGAATGTGTCGCCGGATGAACTCTGACCAGGCGAACTGCTCGCGATGCCCAGCAAAATCGCAGAGCATATGAAGCCAAGCTTCAGGTGCGATGCCCCGATCGGGCGGATTCCTTTTCCCAGTTTCATAGGCTTCGCCCATTGGACGCTTTTGCCGGCTTGCTGTCGAACATCCAATAATATGGTTGGGAGTTGGATTGTCGGGACCTATTTCGTAGGCGTCGTGGCAAACGCAGCCACCAGTGCTTCGTATTGAACTTTGCTGATGGGAATCATGGAGCCGTGACGAACCTTGGGTGGCAGACTGTACTTGTCCCAGTCAGACTTTTGGTAACCGGCCGGCTGGAACCACGGTCCCTCAAGATTGGCAGCCACGGAAAGCCCATAGGATCTGCCGGGATACTGTTCGTAGTAAAGATACCAAGCTTTCCCGTTGGGCGAGGGAATAAGCGTCGGCGCCTCGCGAAAGTTGGGGCTTAGTGGCGGACCGGGCTTGCTATACGGGCCGAGCAGGTTATCGGCTGAACTGAGTCGAATGGTCTTGCCGGTGGGCCACTCCAGCGAGGGATAACGCTCATCCTTGATGAAGGCGTGGTACCGGTCACCCACGCGGCGGACAATCGTATCAATGGTTGCCATGTCCCAATCGACGTCGAACAACTTGCGGGGTGGATCGGAGAAAGTCTTGAGGTCCTTCGAAGTGGCGAAGAGGGTGCGCTGCCCGGCCCAATAAGGTTCCGGCAAATCGGTTTTGCCCAAGTCGTGAGTCGTATGCCAGGTGACCAGGTATTGTGCGGTCGCCTGGTCAAAGAAGACTTTGGGCGCACCAATCCGAGGCAGCGCCTTGGGATAATTCGGTACCCGCTTCAGGTCTGGAGTGAAGTCGCTGTATTTCTCCCAGCGAACCAAATCGTCGGACACCCAGAAATTGATGTCCGGCGCGCTATCGTTTCGGTTGCCAACCAGATAAAACCGTCCGTCATGGCCCCGGCAAATGTCGGCGTGCCCGCGATAATCCTGAAACACACGCTTGCCGTCGTTGAGCAGATTCCAATGCAGACCGTCCCGGCTGACACTGTAATAAAGCCGGCCGTAATCGCCCTCCATCATGTGGGCGAAGAGATAGGCTTCGTATTGCGGCGTCTCACCGTCCTTGACCTGGCCCGGAGGCTCGGGCATTTGCGCGAGCGCTCCGGTCAGTGACAGGATCAGGATGGGAACGATGGCGATTCTCATGCTGGTCTGCGGTTGATCGCTTATTTCATCGTGAAGACGAGCGTCGGATCGAGCGGATACCGGCCAAACCGTTCGCCGTAAATCGCCAAACCACCGGGCAACGCTGAGTCGACTTCGAGTCGGATCACGATTTCCTTCGCTTGCGCCGCCGCGGCCAATGCTTCAGCCGGGAGCGTCGCTTGAACAAGATAGCCGTACGAGCCGGCCTCGCGCAGTTTCTTGTCATGCGGCTGTGCGTGCCACGAAAGAATGCCGCGGTGATCTGCGGGATCATCTGCCAGATTAAATGTGCCCGCCACTACGCCATTCACGCGCACCCGCACTTCGCTGGGGAACGTGACGGTGTCGGTCATCGGATAGGAATTCGGCAGTTCGCTCGGATCATGCGTCCCTTTGCCGCGCATGAAGTCGCCTTCACCCACTTTCGCTCCGTCGCGATCCTTGCCGAAAAGTTGCTTGGCCGAGGCTTCCATGAGGAATGAGGCGCCGGCGAGCTTCTTCGCGTCCAATCCCTCCGGCCAGGCGACGCGATACTCGAAGTAGCCGTGCCCTGCCCCGTTGACCTTGAGCCCATCAAGCACGTTCCACTGCTTCTGCGACCACTTCGCGTCCTTGAACGTGTTCGGCGCAAAACGCACGACCCGAAGGTCGCCACCAGCGGACTTGAGGTTTTCCGCGCGCGGCGGCAGACCGTTGGCTACGAGGAAGGTGGTGAAGTTCCGCTGGAGCACCACGCCCGCTTCGTTCTCAAGTGACAAGGCCAGCACTACAAGAGCTGGTTTCTTTGGCATGTTGAGTTTCATGGCGGGCAGCTCCTTCGCCATCCAGGGTTCAAAGGCAATTGGCTGACTGGCCTGAAGATAACTTTCCCTCTGGCCCAATGCGTCCCAGCCGTAGAGTTCCGAACGGAGCACGAGGCGTTTGCCGGGGTTGCGATCCGTGAGGAACGAGGCAAACAGCGGCACCACGACGGCCTCGCCCGGTTTGACATCACGACAGAGTTGATCGCCGGTGGAAATGTAAAAAGGACTGTGCAGGTCGGTCAGACTCATGCCCGGCGCGAGCGAGTCCAGGCCTGTGATTTTGTCCGAACGATCGTAGCGGTAGTAGCCATTCCACTCATTGATCACATCGTGATGTTCCGTGTAGAGCCAGCCACCAATTTTCGGATGCCGGCGGAATTCATTCATCATGATGTGGTAATCGTAGGTCCAATCCACATCGCCGGTGCTGCCTTCGTAACCCCAGACATTGCCGCATTCGCTGTTGAACAACGGTTGGTTGCCCTGCTTGCGGCCACCAATGAAATTCCACGTCGAGCCGGCGTAAGTGTCTTTCACGATTTGATCAAGTCGGGCGCGCCACGCATAGCCAGGCAGGTAATCGTGCCAGGTATTGATGTCCGTCTCGGTGTGGTCATAGTTGCAGGGCGAGTTGTCTTCGACGAGCCGCGTCGGGTCGAGTTGTTTGGCGAGGTGATACATCTTGATGACCCACTCCTGCGTCTCGGGCAGGTAACTCTTCTTGTCATTGCCTTCCTTGGTGAACAATCCCCAGGTCTCATTGAACGTGACCCAACTGAAAATGGCCGGATGATTGAAGTCGCGCGCCACCATGCCCCGCATAGCAAACTCACTTTCCTTTTGTGCCTCGGGCGTGGGATTGCCCCAGAAGTTCGGCACGTCGGCCATGATCAACAACCCCAAGCGGTCGGCCCAGTAAAGTTTGCGCGGCACCTCGACCTTGATGTGAATGCGATTCGCGTTCAATCCGATCCGCTTCGAGCGCAGGATTTCGTCGCGCATGAAGGCGTCACTCGGGAAAGTGTAGAAACCCTCCGGATGATACGACTGGTCGAGCGTGATCTGGAGGTAGATGGGTTTGTTGTTGAGCGTGACGTAAGGAAACTCCGTGCCCGGCAACTTGCCGACGCCGATCTTGCGCATGCCGAAGTACGTGCCGACGTGATCCGCCGCCCCGCCTGCGCTCAAGGCGGCATCCACTTCGTAAAGGAACGGATCGTCCAACGACCACAGATGCGCGTTGGCGATGGGCACGTCGAATTCAACCTCCTTCGCGCCGCTCGCAACCGCTTGTGTCGCGTCCGGCACGCCGCCCGTCTTGAAGTGCAGCGTCAACTTCGCACCTGTTGGTGCGGGATCGCTCAACTGCGCCTTCACCGTCACTTTTCCGGCGTCAATGTCCGGCGAATAATGGAGCGAGGTGAGGCTCACCGCCGGTCGTGCTTCCAAATAAGCGGTCTGCCAGATTCCCTTGGCATCACCGTAACCCTGCTTGCCGTAGAGCTTGAAATCGTGCGCGCTATCATCCACGCGCAGGACGATCTGCTGGTCCTCGCCCCACTTCACGTTTGGTGTCAGTTCGAATTCAAACGGCGTGTAGCCACCGCGATGTTCGCCCAACAACTGGCCGTCGAACCAGCCCTTCGTCAGCCAGTCACTCGCGCCGACCACGAGAAACACGCGCTTGCCTTTCCACGACTCGGGCACCTTCACCGCGCGCTGATACCATCCGATGTCCGCCTTGTTCTCCAAGCCCGACAACTTCGAGCCCCACGGGAACGGCACTGTGATGCGTTCGGGAAACTCGGTCTTGCCCGCCGACCAGCCCGAGCCTTCACCGGCATTCTCCTTGTCGAAACGGAATTGCCAGGCGCTGCTCCGGTCGGCATGGATGACAGAATTGTGACGACCAGCGTCGCCACAACCGTTACTAGATTTTGTGTCTTCATAAGTTCCCTGTTCTAAATCCCTGAATCACTTCACCCGCCACTCCAGGATGCCGCCTGAGAAGTTTGGCTGGAGTTCCACTTCGAGCCGCACGGCGGAAGTGTCCACGGGGCCAAATTGCATCTTGATCCACTGGTCTTTCGTCGGAGGCTGGCTCACGGCGTTAGGCACGGGCTTCCATTCCGCCGCAGTCCGATAAAGAAGTTTCCAGGACTTCGGCACGCGACATTGCCCGACGCCGGTATCGTCGAACCAATAAACTTCGACCGAAGAAACCGTCTTCGCCTGGTCGAAATCATACTGCACCCATTCCTTCGTGCCACGGTGGTCCCACCAGGTAAACCGCGGGACGTCGTGGTCATTGGAAGACTTCGGCTCAAGGCCATCGCCCAACGCCTCCAGCGTATCACCCCCGAAAGTATGCGACGCGCTGGCTTTGTAAGCCGATGGCTTCGGTCCAGTTGCCATTCGGGAATTCGCTTCGCCTTCACCTGCATCGTGATCGGCGCGGATTCGGTTGTGAACGGAAAATTGTCCGCCGGCCATTTGCCGTGCGCGACGGTGAACGACTTCTCTGGATGCTGCTCGTCGAGCACCAGCCCGTAGTTCCAAGGCGTAGTCGGATGAATCTCGTGCGAAGGCCATTTGGTGGTATCGGCGCCCTTCTGCCAGCTTGAATCACCGATCGCCGTCTTGATGCTGTCGTGACGTTCGTAACGCTCGCTGATCTTGAGCGAGAAGGTCAACGGGCCGTAGTTGACGCTGACACAGTCAAGGTTGCGCGTCCATTTTTTCACGGACACCTGCATCGGGAGGCGCAACGTCACCACGTCGCCATTCTTCCACTCACGCGCAATGCGCACATATTTTTCACCGGCGCTTACCTTCGTTTCTGAGCCATTGACGGAAAGCTGCGGCGACTGACACCAAGCCGGCAGGCGCAGATACAACGGAAACGTCACTGCCTTGTCCGCGCTGAACGTGAAACGAATCGTGTCCTCAAACGGATAATGCGTCTCCTCGGCAAACCGGACTTCCGTCCCGTCGCCCACCTTCACGCGGATTTCGCTGGCACTATAAAGTGCGGCGCAGACGCCGTTGTCCGGCGTCGCCATCCACAGACTCTTGTTGAAATAAGGCCAGCCGTGCGAATGATTGTGCTGGCAGCAACGCGAACTAAACGGGTTCATCATCAGGAATGGTCCGCCATTATCAATACCCGGCGCGTGATTTTTGCTGTCGCTGACCGCCATGTTCGGCGCGGTCAGATAGCGCAGCGCCGTGAAGTCCGGCATCACCGCCGCAGGATAAGTGTTGAACGCCACTTCCTCGCAATGGTCGGCCCAGAACGAATCGCCGCTGATCTGGAAAAGCATTTCATCCGACAACATCTGCTCGACCATGCCGCAGGTTTCGACGGCCTGCCGCGGATCCTCAAATCCAACACGGCAATTTTCGTCACCACCGTACATCCCGCCCGGCACCTGACCGAAGCGTTTGCGCACCTCGCGAAAGTTTGCATACGCAAATTCAAGGTCGGCCGGATTGTGTGACTGGAGGAAGAATTGGCCCGGTTCGCGAAAACATTGGGCAATGTTCACGTTGTGCCAGTTGGGGAGGTTGTCCTTCATCCGCCAGTTCGCAGTGCAGCGATGGATCTTTTCCGCGACTTTCAGCAACTCCGGATCGCCCGTGCGGTTGTAGAGCCAGTAGATGCTGTAGAGGTTGTCGCCGCCGCGCATCTTCTGCCAGTAATGCGTGAGCATCTCGTTGTCCGGCACGGTCATCTGGTATTGAAAATACTTCGTCATGAGGTTCAACACGCGGGCGTCGCTCGTATGCTCGTAATAAGACTGGAGGCAGAAGAGCATGATCATGTTCGCCCAGTAATCGCGCGTGCCGTCCTCGAAGCGCTGGTCCGGGCCGAAGTCGCCGTTGGCGCGTTGACTGGCGAGCGTACCTTCAATCCAGACCTTGACCTCCGCCAGCATCTTCGGGTCGTTGAAAATGTAGGCCAGTTCGATGTAACCCTTGAGCCAGTAGGGCAATTCCTCCCAGCCGTATTTGCCCTTGCCGTCCTTGCTGAGCCAGGCGTTGTCCTCCTTCTGCAACCAACCACTGATCTCACCCAGATGACCGGTCAACCCCTCGCGCTGGCGTCGCAGGAATTCCCGCACCCAGCCGCGCGGCTCGACCGAGCCCACGGGCAGGCCGATGAACCGGCTCGGCAACAACGGCGACCGGTTGCTGACATAAAAGCTGTTCGTGCGCGACAGGTCCGGACCACTGACCACTTCAACTCCGGCGTGCATCGTGGCTGCGGATATGGCCAGGGTGGCGATCCAAGTGGCAAAAGCTTTGTTCGTCATAATGTCCTTTCAAGGCGCGACCAGCAACGCCAGGTCAATGTACTGACCTCCGCCCGATTGATGCGTGCGAACCGCCAGCGTGTTCTTCCCGGTGTGCAACGCCGCCTTGAGCGCGTCGGTGACGGAGAACATTTCGTACGACGTCACGAAACCGCTGCGACTCCAGATCTTCTTGCCGTTGACATAAACCTCCGTGTCTTCGTCGTAGAAAATCACGAGCGCCGCGTCCTTGAGATTGCCACCTTTCCACTCAAACGAGCGGCGCAGCCAGAGGTCGCTCGTTTCCCAACGCGTGCGCGGATTCGCAATCGTGCCGAACGGCGCACGGGCAGTTTGCCACGCGCCGTCATCGAAGGTTTCTCCCGTCCACTCCGCCGCCGGCGCGGTGGTCGTAAAACGGTACGGCTGGCAGAGTTCACCATCCGCCGCTGCCCCCACGATAACCTGCCACGGATGTTCCGCACGCACGGCGGGCTGGCTGACCGTCGGACCGGTCTTTTCATAAGCCGCCTCGCGCGATGTGATTTTGTGCAGGCGCTTCAGATCAAACTTCGGACGGCGATCATAGAAATAGAGCCCGTTCTTCTCCTGCTCGACATCGGTGAGTTGCGTGTAGCAGAAGCCAAACAAGTTGGGATTGTCGAGTTGCGCGTTCACCAAACCTTCGTAGCGCGTGTAAAATTCCTCCAGAGACTTCGGCCCGGCGCCGTAACCCCAGCCCCCTTCGACCGCCCAACCAATGCCGCCAAATTCACTGATCCAGAACGGCACGCCCAGATCGTGGCGAACCGATTGACCCGCCGCGTAGCGCGACGGCATGGTGGAGCCCGGGCCACGACCGAAGAAATCCTGCCAGCGTTGGCGGAAGGTTTCCGGGTTCTGGTTGTAGTCATGGTCGTCACGCACTTCCGCATTCGCCATCGTGTGCGCCCACCCACTCGTCTCCAAGACCGGACGCGTGGGATCAATCGCCTTTGTCTCGCGGAAAACAATCCGCTGGATTTCGCCAGCGGCACCGGGAGTTTCATTGAACGGACACCAGCCGATGATCGCTGGGTGATTGCGGTCGCGCAGGAGCACTTCCGTCCATTCGTTGAGGTAGTTGGCGTAGTTCTCCGGCTGATAGTTGTAGCCCCAGTTCGGAAACTCGCCCCAGACGAGGTAGCCCAGCTTGTCCGCCCAATAAAGAAAGCGCGGCTCAAAAACTTTCTGGTGCAACCGCGCGCCGTTGTAGCCGGCGGCGAGGCTCATTTCGATGTCGTGCTTCAACGCCTCGTCGGTTGGCGCAGTCCAGATGCCGTCCGGATAAAAGCCCTGGTCCAGAATGGTGCGCTGAAAAACCCGTCTGCCGTTGATGAGAATCGCCCGCCCTTCGATGGCCACTTTACGCAGCCCGAAGTAACTCGCGACTGCATCAACCTCCTTCTTGCCTTGCGACAGCGAAAACTTCAGGTCGTAGAGAAACGGCTTTCCGGGCTCCCATAGCTTCTTGGTCTTCAACTCCAGCACCAACCGGTTGTCCCGCCACGACGCCGGACAGGAATCTTTGCCCACCAATTTGCCATCGGCGAAGGCCTCGGCGGTGAGGGTCAGGTCGGAGTCCGCGCCGTTGACCGTCGCCTCGATCAACACCCGTGAGCGATCCGGATCCGGCACAACGGAAAAGGATTCAACGAATGACGACCCGACGGCTTCCAGCCATACGGGCTGCCAGATGCCCGTGGTGCGCGTGTAAACGCAACCCTCGCTCACGTTATGAGTCTGCTTACCGGTAGGCTGACAACCACTGGTCGTATCATCGAACGCACGCACCACGAGTTCATTCGAGCCATCACGGAGGAGAGGTGTGATGTCGAAGTTGAAGGAAACGTTGCCGCCGGTGTGTTCGCCGGCAAGCTGGCCGTTCACCCAGACCCACGCGCGGTAATCCACGCCACCGAAATGCAAACGCACACGTTTGCCCTTCATGCCCGCAGGAACTTCAAACTGTCGGCGATACCAAACGTTTTTCATCAGGCCGTAATGCCCGATGCCACTGAGTTTGCTCTCCGGGCAAAACGGCACGGTGATTTTGGAATCGAGGTCCTTGCCAGACTTCAACCCCCGCGCCTCGCCGTCACCGTTTCGATCAATCTCGAACTGCCACTCGCCATTCAAGGTGGCCCAGTTCTCACGGAAGGCATCCGGCCGCGGATGTTCCGGTCGCGGCACGTCCGCCGCTTGAATTGTCCCGAGCATCAACGCCAGTGCCAGTGTGCCCGCCATCATCCCCGCCAGTTTTTGTGTCCGCATATTTTCCCTTTCGCCATTCCAGTTCTGCCGTACCTATTGGTTCAAGCACTGCCACGGCGGATTTTTACTTCACCGACGCCGGGCCCGCCGTTTTCGTTGGCGTCGCCATCAAAATGCCAACGTCAATTCCCTGGCCGCCGCCGGTTTGACGACAATGAACGGCGATCGTGTTCCGGCCCGATCGCAACGTCGCCGCCGCTGCCGCTGAAATTTCCACCTCGGCATAGGCGCCGTTATAGCCCTCCAACTGCGCGGCCAGCACACCGTTGATATAAATCTCCGCGTCCTCGTCGTGATAAACCCGCAGCGTCAGCCCGGTGGCGGGTTCGGTCTCCAGCACAAAATCCCGGCGCAGCCAGATGTTGGCGGTTTTCCAGGTCGTATTGGCCCGCGAACCCGGCGTCCCCGAGGCCCCAAATCCGCCGGGGCCTTCCTTCCAGGCCGAGGCATCAAACCCGGGTTTGCACCAGTCCTCGTCCGGCTTGTCGGTGGTGTAACGCCAGAGGGTGCGACCGAACACCGCATCCGGCAGCACAAACTTCATGGGCGGGCCGCGCAGTTCCCCGCGGTTCGCAGCGAGAATGGTGGCTTGATCCACCTTTGCCACCGCCCGGTCATACGTCAGCAGACCATTGCATTCGGTTTCCACGTCGGTGGTCTGTGTGTAGATGGCGGCGCTGAGACCGCGCAAATCGTGCAACGCCCAGACCTGTTTGAGCAATTGCGCGTATCGGCCGGCGAGTTCCTTCTGATCCGGCAACTTGAGATAACCCCACCAGTTCGACGACCACGAATGATCCACCACTTGAAAACCCAGCCCGCCGAACTCGCCCAACACCGCCGCCCGGCGCGGCTCGGCGTCGGGAGAATCCGGTCCGGGATAACTATGCACATCAATCAAGTCGCCCGCCCGCATGTCCGTCCAACCGCTGGCGTTGTTCACCAGCCGCGAGGGGTCCAGCGCCTTGAGCCCCTGTGTGAGGCGTTCGGTATCGAATTGCCCCCAGCCTTCGTTGAAGAGAACCCAGACGATGATGGAGGGATGGTTTTCCAACCCGGCGACCAGGTGCAACAGTTCGGCTTCAAAATCTCGCCGGCCCTCCGGCGTGGCG
This sequence comes from Limisphaerales bacterium, assembly GCA_044225555.1. GTDB lineage: Bacteria > Verrucomicrobiota > Verrucomicrobiia > Limisphaerales > JADLHS01 > JADLHS01. The sequence continues at coordinate 55,701 of JBGAIM010000023.1, forward strand.
TTGTTGCCGCTGGGCATGTCCTGCCAGACAAGCAACCCGAGTTTGTCGCACCAGTAATACCAGCGATCCGGCTCCACCTTCACATGCTTGCGCGTGAGATTGAAACCCGACCGCTTCAGGAATTCGATATCCGAACGCAACGCCTCATCCGTCGGCGCGGTATAAATGCCATCCGGCCAGAAACCCTGGTCCAGCGTGCCGACTTGAAACAGGAAAACGTCATTCAACGCCACGCGGGTGATGCCTTGCGCATCCTTTTTCAGGCTCACTTTTCTCATCCCGAAGTAACTCGAGACGGTTTCGACCTCGCGACCGTTCTCCCGCAAGGTCACGCGCAGGTCATAAAGGAATGGATCATCCGGCGTCCACACCCGCGGCGACTCCACCGGCAAAAAAAGTTCGGTGTTCGCCATGCCAGCCGTGCGGCCGATCTCCTGTCCGGCCACCAAAGCCACCGCCTCCACCCGCAGATTATCGGCGAGACTGTTCACGCCCACCTGCAATCGGAGCGTCCGGCCCTCCAGGTCCGGTGTCAGCTTCAATTTGTCCACGGACGTTTTCGGTACGGGCTCCAGCCATACGGTCTGCCAGATGCCAGAATTCGGCGTGTAGAAAATACCCTCCGGCTTGCGCGATTGTTTCCCACGCGGCTGGTCGCCCTCGGTGGGATCCGTCACCGCCACGATGATTTCGTCATCCCCGTTCCAATGCAGTTGCCCGGTGATGTCGAAACCAAACCGATCATAGCCGCCGCGATGCTGGCCGACTTCCTGTCCGTTGACGAAGACCTGCGCCTGCCAGTCCACCGCCTCGAAGTGCAGCCTTATCCGTTGACCACGCCACGCCGCCGGCACCGCCACCTTGCGCTCATACCAAAGCACGCTCTTCTCATCCAACCGCCGCCGCACACCCGACAAGGCCGATTCCACCGGAAAGGGAACGAGAATCCGGCCCTCGAACGAGGTTGGTCGAGGATTTGTGGCGGGAGCGATTGCATAGTTCCACAGGCCGTTGAGATTGAGCCAGTCCTTGCGGACCAACTGGGGTCGCGGATATTCCGGCAGCGCATTGGTGGGATTGACCTGTGCCGCCCACCGCGTCATCAACGTTCCGCTCACCGGCTGCCAGGCGGCCGGCTCGCCCCGGCACAACAGCACGCCGCCGACCAGGACCATCAGGACGTGGCACCAACTCGCAGCGCGCTTGTCGAAACGCTGAATCACAGTTTCAATCCTGACACAACGCTGGTGGCTGTCATGTGGCATGAAATGGCCACTGTTTGGCCCGAGGACGAAGGGAAACTCGCGCGCTTCATTTGCGGAGGAACTTGGCCACGGCCTCGGTGCGCGAGCGCACGTGCAATTTCTCGTAGATGCGCCGGATGTAATTCCGCACCGTGTGAATGCTCACTTCGAGCTGGTCGGCAATTTGTTTGTAGGCCAGCCCCTCGGCCAGTCCATTGAGCACTTCCCGCTCGCGCTGCGAGAGGTCCATGGTTTCGTCGCCGTGCGCGGGCGCCACACGAAAAGATTGCACCACCTTGCGCGCGATGGACGCGGACATCGGCGAACCACCATCCCGCACCTCGCGAATCGCCTCCAGCAATTTGGAGGGCGACAGCCGCTTCAACAAATAACCACTCGCGCCCGCCGCCAGCGCCCGGAAAATTTTGTCCGTATCCTCAAACACCGTGAGCATCAACACCTGCGCCTCGGGCATCAGCGTCTTCAACTGGCGCACGCATTCGATGCCATCCATGCCGCCGAGATTGATGTCCATCAGCACCACATCCGGCTTGTCGTGGGGCAAATGCTGAAGCGCCTCCTCGGCGCTGGCGTAAACACTCTTGCATTTGAAACCGCCCGCCGCCTGCAAATAGCCGCCGATGTGTTCCCGCAGATCGGCCTCATCATCCACGAGGGAAACTGTGATGGTCTTGCTCATAATTGATAGTCACCCTCTCCCCCTCCAAACCTCCCCTCACTTTGGTCTTGGGTGAGGGGGTGGAGGGGGGAGCGGGTCAAACTTTGTTTTTTGCCGGATGGCCCAAAGGAATGCGCAAACTGACCGTCGTGCCCTGGCCGGGCCGGCTCTGCACCACGCACTCCCCGCCCACCACCGCCAGCCGCTGCCGCATGTTGACCAGCCCGTTGCCGCCCCGGCGGCTCGAGGTGGCGGGCCGCTCCACTTGCGCCGCCGCCACATCAAAGCCCCGGCCGTTGTCCGTGATGACGATCTGAAAACTGCCAGGACTGGCGGTCATCTCAATGCTCACGTTTGCAGCGCCGGAATGTTTCAACGCATTGTTCAACACCTCCTCGAAGGCGAGGAACAGGTTGTGCCGCAATTCCGCCGACAGCGGATGATGCGGCAGGTCGCGGGGCAATCGCATCTCACATTGCACGGCGGTGTTCTGAAAATACTCGGCGGCGTAGTGACTCAAATAGGCAGCCAGGTGCTCCAGTGAATCATTGCGCGGGTTCACCGCCCAGACAATTTCATCCAGCGTTTGCAGCAGCTCCCGCGATGTGGTGGCGATGGACTCAATCTGGCCGGCCATGGCACCATTCCCCCCCGACTCGATCTTGGCCCGCTCGCTCAAGAACGAAATCTTGGTCAGCTTCGAACCGATGTCATCATGCATGTCCTGGGCAATCCGCATGCGCTCACGTTCCAGCACCCGCTGCTGCTCCAGCCGCGCGAGATGCAAGCGCAACCGCCGGGTGGAAACCACGCGCGCCGTCCCCGCCACCGCCGCGATCGCGGTCAGGATGTAAACCGCCACCGCCGCCGGGGTGCGCCACCACGGCGTCGGCACCGTAAACGCGAACGGCATGGCCACCTCGCTCCACACCCCGTCCACCTGGCTCGCCGCCACGCGAAACCGGTAATCGCCGTAAGCCAGCGGCCCATAACGCACCCGCCGCTCGGGGCCATCCACCACCCAATCACGATCCACGCCCTCCAGTTGATGACGGAAGTTCAGTTTTTCCGGCGCCACAAAACTGAGGGCGGTGTATTGAAATTCCAGCGACTCCAGGACGGCCGGTAATTTCGCGACGCTGCCTTTGCCACCTTTGCGCCGGTCGTCCGGGCCCGGGTTGATTCCGGCCTCCGCCGGGCGGGCGTGGTGCCCGTACGGAAGCACCTTTCCGTTCACCAAAATATTTTCGAGATAAACCGGCAAGGAAGGCGGCCCCCCGCCCGGAGTACGGCCGCTCTTGTCCACGGTAATCAAACCCTCGGCCGTGGCAAACCACAGCTTGCCATTGGCCGACTGCAAAGTCCGCGGCCAACCGAAGGCGGAGCCTTGATCCAAAGTTCGCTTGGTCTCGAACATCAGCCGGCCGCGGAATCCCACGGCATTCACCAAGGCGTCCTGAATCATCTCGCGGGGCGCGCGAAAGACCCCTCGGCCCGTCACCAGCCACAAGTCCCCCTCCGCATCCTCCAGCAACCCGTTGACATTGTCGTCCGGCAAACCATTCTGCGTGGTCCAGGCGAGCGCCCGACCGGCAGGTCTCCAACAGGCCAGCCCGGCGCCGTCGGTACCAATCCACAGCCGACCCTGGCTGTCTTCGCACAACGCGAGAATGGCATTTTGGCCCGCCGCAAATTGGCCCATTGCCAGATGCTCGACGCGATACGTCTCAACAAACTTTGGAACGGTTCCGGGTGGCCCGCCGCCCGGGGCGTCGGGTGCGTTGCGCAAGACCCGACCGTCCTGAGTGCCAACCCAGAGCCCCCCACCGCGCGCGGACAAAAGCGCGGTAAGCGGAGTGCCGGGCAGACCCTGCTCGCGACCAAAGCTGGCGATTTCACCCGGCTTGACCTGATGCAAAATGCCGGCCCGCGTGCCGGCCCAAACCGAGCCGTCCGGCGTGGTGCAAATTGCCGGAATGGAATTGTCCGCCAAGCCATCCATCGTCGTGAGCCGGAGTTTGCGGCCGTTGCGCACGCCGTAAAGGCCATTGCCCAGCGTGGCAACCCACAGCGTTTCATCCGGCGTGACCCCCAGGGACGCCACCAGACTCTGGCCTTCCGGGCTGCTGTTGGCCGGAAATCGTTCAAAACGCCCCGCCTCGCCGGCGAATAATCCGCCCGATTCAAACCCGGCAAAAACGCGTCCGCTCCGGTCGGTGATCAGGCAACTGACCGCACCCGGTGGCAGGCCCTCGTCCGCCCGCAAGATCTGCACGGGCTGCGCCAGCAACTGCATCAACGTTCCACCCGAAGTGCCGAGCCACAGGCTCCCCTCGCGATCCTCACAAATGGCGCGCACATCGTTCGGCCAGTGCAACTCGCTCAAAGTGACGCGCTGGGACTTGTTGTCCCCAAAACAAAGCAACCCGCGCCCGCTGGTGCCGATCCACAACCGCCCGTCACGCCCCTCGCAAAAACTCCAGATGCGGACCGAAGCCGCGTCCGCGCCCCGAAAGTAATTAAAACGTTTGTCCTCGGACAGGTTGATGAGATAGGTGTCGCCGTAGGCCCACAGATTGGTCCGGCGATCCTCGTACGCGCCGAGGTACTCCGGATGCCGCCCCTGGCTTTCGGTCTCGAACTCGTACAGCTTGATCCGGCCATCCTTGAATTGATACATGCCGGTGCGCGTGGTGATCCAAATCACCCCGGACCGCGCCACATGCACGCCCGACACCAGTTCATCCACGAGACCATCGCGACTGGTGAACGAGGAAAGTTCTTTTCCATCCCAACAATTCAGTCCCGCGCTCGTGCCAATCCAAACCCGCCCCTCTCCATCCGCCGCCAGGCTGGTCACGCTGTCGTCGAGCAAACCCCGGCCTTTCCGGTAATATCGGCTGCCATCCGCCTCCAGGCAGATCACCCCATCCTGTTGCGTGCCCACCCACAGCTTGCCGTTCGAGTCTTCACAAAGCGCCGTGATACGGGCGGGCGCGTTCGGGTCCGCCATCGGCAGGGGAAACGCCACGAACTTGATGCCATCGAAACGTACCAGCTTGGCACTGGTGCCAATCCAGAGATAACCATCGCGCGTTTGCAGAATCGCCGTCACCGAATCACCCGGCAAACCCTCCGCCCGCCCCCAGGTCCGCACCGCGAAGTCGCGGATGGGTGCGCCCGGCCCGAGTTCGGCCGCCCCGCCAAACGACGCGACCGCCGTCGCGAAGCCAAGGCCCGCGAGCAGAATGGACGGCTTGATTCTCAACGCCTTTGATTCTACGCCACCGCCACGAAGGGTAAAGCGCGGTCTATAGACAGGCCAAACAAGCCACTTGCAAAACGCGTTATTCCCACGAAAATCCGCCTATGCCGCACGGCTCGCGGCCAGCCCATGAATAACTTCGGATAACCTATATCGTCGTTAGGCGGCATTACACGTTTATGGCATTCGAGGATAGTTTCGATGAGTTAGACCAGATGCTTCTCGCAAAGTCTGCCGACTACGAGAAGATGCGAGCCACAGTGAAAGAGATGCTGCGGACGTATGAGCTTGCTCGCATGTTAGGACCAGCCCAAGACAATCTCTACGCTTCCATCGCCCACGGACACCGCAAGGCACTCGCGTATCTTGAGGCTGGCGACATTGAAGCGGCGAAGCGTGAGATGGCCGGCGCAGTATCCTGGCTTGTCCGGCGCTTTGGGGGTTTCGACCCTGCATCACTTGCGAAAGCACCGAAGGTGCTTGAAGAGCTGCGAGCAGCTCGTGAGCTAGCAGAACGAAGCGATGTTTTGAGAGAGGCCCTGAAGAACCAGAGTTATGATATCCATGCCACCTGACAAATCGCTGCCGCCAACGCCGGATGGCGCTGGCATTTCCGCCTTCGCGGGCACTCCGAGAAAACGGCGCGCCAATTAAGGTGTTTGCAGACGGAAGAATTGTTGATCGCCTACGATGGGAAAGCTCAAGGTCTGAACATCGTTGGAAAGGATGGGCGAGTTCGTCACGACACTCCAAGTTATCGGCGGCGAGAGATTGGTAGCAATGTAGAGCTGCAAACTCGCCGCCCAGCCCGGCCAGCTCAACGCCAGTTGCGTTGCGTCTCCCGCAATGCCGATGACGGGCTGCACAAAGCTCGCCGTGAAGGTCGCGTTGTTCGTCGGCACGCTGATATGGTGCGACATCGCCCCGCCGCCCGACCAGAGCACGAAGCTGTAGTTGCTGCCACTCTGACTTTGGGGCGAGGGCGCGGTGAGAATGCGGGTCATGCCGGCCACGGTCACAATCGAGGTTGGCGTGTTCAAAGGTTGCCCCTCGAACTGCACCTGCAAGCCCGACGGCACGGTGTCGAAGCTCAATGAACTCAGCCTCGGCGAGACGTCGGTGTAAACGCTCTGCTGATTGCCGTTCGTATCCGTCACCGACAGCCGGAGGCGATAGGCGACGTTCGTGGACAGCGGCGCGGCAGTTGAAATCACAAGCGAACCGTTCGTCGCTCCAGTCAGCGGCCCAAAGACAGGATCCGTGACGCCGTCATGCTGAAATTCCGCCGACCAACTGAACGCACTCGCGGGCAAGAGCGCATCAGAGTAGTCGGTCGCCCGTCCCGCGTAGTTAATCGTGTCGCCACCCGCGTACAGCACACTCGACGTCGGCGCCGTGATGACCGGGGTCGGCGCGGTGATTTCGGAAAGGGTGAGCGCCCGCGAATTGAGCCGGACGGAATCCAAACGCCCATTGAAGTAGGCATCAGCAGGAAACTGGCTGCGCCCCAGCCACGCCCGCGTGACGCCAATATCGGACGGCAGCAGGTTGATGCTGTTGTTAACGACCGCCGGCTGGCCGTTGGTGTAAATCACGCCCTGCTTGCCGTCGAACATCACCGCCACGTGCAGCCATTCGTTGGTGGGAAACGTCAATTGCGACTGGAGCACCCGGTTGTAGCGCGTGCCGTCCGTGGTGATGGCGCATTGCAGGAAACCACTGCCGTCCTTGGGGGTCAGATACACCCAGCGCGTGGTATCCACACCGAAATCAAAAATCCGTTGCCACGCATTGCCGCCGTTCCATTTCACCCAGCCGGAAAAGGTGTTCAGCGCACCCGCACCGCCGGGGAGGTTCACATACTGGCTGGCGCCGGATAGATTGGCCGCATTGCCGCGCGTCGCGTCATTGACGATCGACGCCCCGCTCATGAGCGTCCCGTTGAAACGATTGCTCGCGTCGTTGGCGTTGCTGGTGAAGGGATAAAACGACGCCCAGTTGGTGGCCAGCGACGATGCCGGGAAAATATCCACGTAATTTGTCCCCTTCCGTAGCGAGGCATCGGTCGCAACGAGCTGGATGCGGTAAAAGCCGTTGCTGGCCGTGCCGCCGGTGAGCGGGATCGAGAACGAACCGTTCGCAACACCATTCAATGGCCCGAGCACGGTCGCGGCGGCGCTGTTGGACCGCCATTGCACGGTCCACACCAGCGAAGTTGCCGACATCGTCGTGTCGTAAAAATCAACCGCGCTGCCGCTGAAATTGATCACGTCGCCCGGACGATAAATGCTGCCCGGCGCGGGCGCGGCCACCATGGCGATGGGCGCGGCGATCTCCGTGGCACTCAGTGCCCGCGAAAACTTCCGCACGGAACTGATTTGCCCGTTGAAGTACGGATCCGGCCATTGACTGCGCCCAAGCCAGATGTTGGTCGCACTCAAATCGGCAGGCACGAGATTGAGCGCCACGTTCGTCGCCACCGGCACGCCATTGGTGTAAAGCACCCCGCGTTCGCCGTCCAACACCACCGCCACGTGCGTCCACTCGCCAATAGGCAACGGTCCCGGCGCATCCATGATCTGCTCGCCCACCGTACCGTTGACGGTGATGTTGAAACGCAACTTCCCATTCGCCGCCGACGGCGTGAGTACGCAATAGCGGGTGGTATCGTTGCCAAAATCCAGGATGCGCTGCCACGCGGCCCCGCCATTCCACTTCACCCACGCCATGAACGTGAGGATGCTGCCCGCTGGCGGCGGCAGGCTCACATATTGATTCGCCCCGGAGAGATTCAACACATTGCCACGCGTGGGATCGCTCTGGATCGAAGCTCCGCCATTCAACACGCCGTTGAAATGCCCGTTCGCATCGCTCGCATCCGCCGTGAAGGGATAATACGAAGACCACGTGGCCGCCGGATTGGCCGGTGTAACCGACGCGGTCACCGTGCGGGTGCGGCCCGCGAGATTGGTGGCCGTCAACGACACGCGATAAGTTCCGCCGCCCGTGGCATTGGTGGGAACGACGAAGACGCCATTGGTCCCGCCATTCAGTGGACCGAAAACCAGATTGGTCTGCCCGTCTTGCACGTAATCAATCCGCCAGTTCAACCGAGCGGCCGCAATCGGCACGTCATTGAAATCCGTCGCCTTCCCATTGAAGGCAATGACCGAGCCCGGCGAATAAACCGAACCATCGGCCGGCTGCGCGATGACGGGGAGCGGCGAGGCGATCTCGGTGGCGCTCAAGGCCCGGCTATAAACCCGGAAGCTGCTGATCTGGCCGTTGAAGTCCGGGTCGGCGACGAATTTACTGCGGCCGAGATGATTGGTTTGCGCACGCACCTGGAGCGGAGAGAGGCTCATCGTGGAGTTGGTCACCACCGGGTTGCCATTCACGTAAAGCACACCACGCGTGCCGTCCAGGGTCAAAGCCACGTGCGTCCAGGCGCCAACCGTGAGCCCGCTGGTCCATTCGATGATCTGAGTGGTGCCGCCGACGCGGAGGTCGCAACGAAGGCGGCCCGCCATTCCACTTCACCACGGCGGCAAACGTGCGCGCATTGGCCACGCCCGCCGGCAATCGGACCGTTTGATTCGTGCCACTGAGATTTAACACCCGGCCACGCACCGCATCGGTTTGGATCGTACCGCCCTGAATCATCCCGTAATATTGACCGTTCTCGTCACGCGCATCGGCGTCAAAATTGTAAATGGCTGACCAGTCACGATTGAAAACCGGCCAGTCGTCCGCCGTCCACGCGAGCGGCGCGAGATCGAAATCTGCCGCGCCGTAGGCGCCATACCACGAGGCGTAATCGCCGGCGTCATAGTAGTGATAGCTGAACCAGCGCTGGCCGTTCTCATTGAGGATTCCGATATGGCCCGGCCCGGCATATTTGCCGGTGGCCTCCAGGAACAACGTGCCGCCGTTCGCCCGCAGGTCCACGCCATTTCGATCCAGATAGGGCCCAGTGATGCTCGTGCTCCGCCCGACCCGGACGTTGTAGGTGCTGTTTACCCCCGAGCAACACGAACCCCAGTTCACAAACAGATAATAATATCCGCCCCGCCGAAAGAGGCAGTTCGCTTCAATGGAACTGTTGTAAGCGAGTTGGGTAAGGGTCGAACTGGGGCCGATGCGTTTGCCCGTGATCGGATCGAGTTGCACCAGGTAAATGCCGTTCCAATAGGAACCGAACGCCAGCCACGGATTGCCACTCGCATCAAAGGTAACGCAGGGATCAATCGTGTTATACGAACTGCCATTGAACGACTGAATCACGATGCCTTGATCGGTCCAGAGATAATTCGGATCGGTCGGATCAAGCGTTGGATTGGTGACCAGCCCGATGCCGGACTGCTGGCTGCCCCAACTCGACACGGAATAGTAGAGACAGTATTTGCCGTTGATGAACGCGATATCCGGCGCCCAGAAATCGCCGTTGAAGCCCGGCGCCGCGCCAATCACCCAGGCGGGCGCCGTGGCGAAGACCGCCGGCCCGTCCTTCCACACCACGCCGTCGTCCGATGATTTGGAAAGAATCCCCGGCCCCGTGCCGTAAATGTAGTAACGCCCTTTGTACTTGATGATCGTGGAGGGATCATGAATGGCCAGACTGCCACGCGGCCCGCCCACCGTCGGCACCGCGGATGAATTTAACAGGCTCAACCCTAGGAAAAGCGCGCAAAGAAAATTCAAGGAGCAGAGCACCCTGAAACGACTTGGAATGAAGAACAACAACGTCACTGTCCACCCATTATCGCCGCTCCGGCACGGAAAGGAAAGCCATCCAAGCCAGAAATCTGTGGCATGAAATGGCCACACTCGGCCGCGATCAAACCCACCGCGAAATCAGCGGGCTTTCAGGTTCGCGTCCAAGCGGACTTGTCGTCCGGGCTTGAGCGTGATGTCCGCAACGGTTGCTGCCAGGCGGACTTTCGGGTTCGCCCCACCTTTGCTACGAATGACCGCTTCGGTCAATTTTCCACCAGCCCAAACCAGATCCACTTCAAAGCCACCACGCGCACGCAGACCTTTCACGCTCCCGTCCGCCCATTCCTTGGGCAGCGCCGGCAGCAACTCGATTTCGCCCGCATGACTTTGCAGCAACATCTCGGTGATGCCGGAGGTGCCACCAAAGTTGCCATCAATTTGAAACGGCGGGTGCGCATCGAACATGTTCGGATACGTGCGCGATGGGCTGAACAGATGCTTGATGATGCTCAATGTGCGGTCGCCATCGTGCAACCGCGCCCAACAGTTGATGCGCCACGCGATGGCCCAGCCAGTGGTGATGTCTCCGCGCGTGTTCAGCGTGACCTTGGTGGCCTCAGCCAGTTCTGGCGTGCCGCGCGGCGTGATCTGCGCGCTGGGATACAAACCGTAAAGATGCGAAATGTGCCGATGCTTCTGCTCGGGCGCTTTCGGGTCCCAATCCTCCAGCCACTCCTGCAACTGGCCCGCTTTGCCGACTTGATTGGGCGCCAGTCGCGCACGCGAAGCCTCTAGCTGCTTCCGAAATTCCGCATCCACCTTCAAGATTTCCGAAGCCCGGATGCAGTTGGAAAACAGATCACGAATGATCTGCTCGTCCATCGTCGGTCCCGCACACACCGCCGCGCCGAGGGGATGTTGGTTCTCGGGCGAAATGGATGGATTCGTCACCAACCACTTGGTCTTCGGGTCTTCCACCAGCGTATCGAGAAAAAATTCCGCTGCTCCCTTCAGTGCCGGATAAACCTGGGCGAGATATTTCTTGGCGCCGCTGAATTCATAATGCTCCCACACCGGCAAACACAGCCACGCGCCTCCCGTTGGCCACATGCCCCAGGCCGGCCCATCAATTGGCGCACTCGCCCGCCACAAATCCGTGTTGTGATGCGTCATCCAGCCCCGAGCGCCGTACATGCTCTGCGCGGTGCGAGCACCAGTCTGCGTGAGATCGTTCACCATCCCAATGAGTGGCTCGACGCATTCAGCCAGATTAACCGTTTCGGCATGCCAATAATTCATCTCCGTATTGATGTTGATGGTGTATTTGCCGCCCCATGGCGGACTCATGCTGTCGTTCCAGATGCCCTGCAATCCCGCCGGCTGCGTGCCCGGGCGCGAACTGCTGATCAGGAGATAGCGCCCGTATTGAAAATACAGCGCGGTAAACTGCGGATCGTTCGCGTCGGGAAACTTCTTGATGCGCTCATCGGTTGGTAACTTCGTCGCCTCGGTCGAACCGAGATCCAGCGTGACACGCCGAAACAACCGCTGATGTTCCTTCGTGTGCGCCGCGAGCAACTTGGCGAAACTCTTCCGGCTCGCCGCGGCAATTTGCTTTTTCACGCTGGCTTCGGGATCGCCACCAACGTCGTTGAATCTTTTGTAGCTCGTCGCGGCCGCGATGAGGAGGGTTACGGAGTTAGCCTTGTTGATGACAATGTGCTGTCCCTGCCCGGGCAAGCCATCTCCAGCTCCGAGCACGCTGACAAATCCACCCTCGGCCAGCACCTTCACCCGCGTCTCAAACTTCAGCGCCCCTTTGATTCCCTGCGAATCGCCGTTCACGCCCCGCATTACGAGGGTGTTGCCGTCCTCGACGGCGACGGTCGCCTTCTGCGGCGTTTTCATTCCAGCAGTGAATGAAATCGCCTCCTGCTTGTCCGCCGTGAGGCGGACCACAATGACCTGGTCCACTGGGCTGGAGAAAACTTCCCGGGTGAACTTCACACCGTTGGCCGTGTAACTCACCGTGGCCACGGCGGTGTCGAGATTCAAATCCCGACGATAATTTTCCACATTGGTCGCGCCCGAGAAATTCAGGAATAGGCTGCCGATGGTTTGATACGGCATCTGACCAAGCGGCTTGGCCATCACCTTCGCGCCGATCAACCGGTCCGCCTCTTTGTATTTGCCATCAAAAACCAGTTGCCGCACCTCGGGCAACGCTGCTTTCGCCTGAGGATTCACCGGATCGTAAGGCCCGCCGGCCCAAAGCGTGTCTTCGTTCAGTTGCAGCCGCTCCTGGTTTACGCCGCCGAATACCATCGCGCCCAGCCGGCCATTGCCGACGGGCAACGCCTCGACCCATTCCTTCGCCGGCTGGCGATACCACAGACTCAAGGGCTCCGCCGGTGCAGTTGCGGCAGTCTCGGCTTGAGTAACGTTGGTCCAACCTAAAAGTCCCAGCGCCAGGCTGGCGATGGTGAGAGAAGATTTCAAATTCATGGCTTGAGGAAGAATAGGAAAAGCCCGGCGGACGTGCAAAGACAACTGTAGTCTCCTTGCAGACCACCACCATCGCTTCCCGGAGGGATGAGACGGAAGAACGCACCGCAGAAATACCCCGATCGCCGGGTCGCCGTTCCTCCAACAATCCACTGTCCACCCCCGCATGATTACCCTAAGCTCGCGCGCATGCGAATCCTGGTCGTCGAAGATGACAAGAAGATCGCCTCGTTCGTCGTCAATGGCCTCAAGCAAAGCGGCTTTGCGGTGGATCACGCCGCCGATGGCGAAGACGGATTGATTCAAGCGCTGACCTGTTCCTACGATGCCGCCGTCGTGGACCTCATGCTCCCCAAACTCGATGGCTTGAGCCTGATTCAAAAACTCCGCGCCAAAAGCAGCCAGTTGCCCGTCCTGATTCTCAGTGCCAAGGCTTCGGTGGACGACCGCGTGCGAGGACTCCAGGCCGGCGGCGATGACTACCTGACCAAGCCGTTCGCCTTCTCCGAGTTGCTGGCCCGCGTGCAAGCGTTGATCCGCCGGGCCACGCACGCCCCGGAACCGACACGTTTAACCGTCAGCGATCTCTCGCTGGATTTACTGACGCGCGAGGTGAAGCGCGGTGGTGAAGTCATTGATTTGCAGCCGCGCGAATTCGCCCTCCTCGAATATCTCATGCGCCACCCCAACCGACCGGTCACCAAAACCATGATCCTCGAGCACATCTTTGATTTCAGTTTTGATCCGCAGACGAACGTCGTGGATGTGCTCATGCACCGGCTGCGCGCCAAACTGGACAAGGAAAAAACCATGATTCACACCCTCCGCGGAGTTGGCTATGTCCTCCGGCCCGCTTGAACGTCTAAGCCGGAACATCGGCTTCCGCTTGAGCTTGTGGTATGTGCTGCTCTTCACGGGCAGCAGTGTCGCGCTGTTCACCCTGACTTACTACCTGCTCGCGGCGGCAATCCAGGATCGCGAACGGGTGCTGCTCGAAGGACGGCTCAAAGAAACCGCCGCCTTGTACGACACCGGCGGGGTGGAGGCCTTGCGTGCCTGGATGCAAAAGCAGCCGCTGCGCTTTCAAAAAATGCTGTTCGTTTGTTTGGTCAAAGGCCCCGATGCCTACACGGCACTCAACGTGCCGGAGGATTGGGTGAGCTTCACCGACGGGCCCGCCGACTGGCAGGATTATCGCACCCATCCCGGCGTCATCCTTCGCATTCCCAAAGATGAGGAAAAAGATCTCGTACTCGAATCCACCGTGCTGGCGGACGGCGCGCTGCTGCTGATCGGACGCGCCACGAACAATCGGGAAACCCTCCTGCAACTTCTGCGGCACAGTTTTCTGCTGGTCGGTGGCGTAACCGTCCTGCTGGGCTTTTTGGCTGGAAACTTTTTCGCTTATCGCGCCATGCAACCCGTGCGCCAGATTATTTCCACCGCCCAGGCAATCATTCGCACCGGCCAGTTGGAGGCGCGGGTGCCGGTGCGGGCCGCCGGCAACGAACTCGACGAACTGGCCCGCCTGGTCAACACCTTGTTGGACCGCAACCAAGCCCTCATTCGCGCCATGCGGGAAGCCCTCGACAACGTTGCCCATGACCTGCGCACGCCGCTGGCACGATTGCGCGGCGTGGCCGAAGTCGCGCTGCAACCGGAAACCAGCCCCATCACCGCGCGCGATGCCCTCGCTGATTGCATCGAGGAATCCGAGCGCGTGCTCAGCATGCTCAACACGCTCATGGACATCACCGAAGCCGAGGCGGGCATGATGAAACTTCAGCGCGAGCCGGTGGACCTCTGTCAACTCACCCGCGAAGTGGTCGAGCTTTACGAATATGTGGCCGATGACCGAAAGGTTACCGTGCAAACCGAACTGGCCACGCCCTGCGAGGCTCTGGTGGACCGCACGCGCGTGCGCCAGGTTTTTGCCAACCTCCTCGACAACGCGCTCAAATACACACCCGCCGGTGGACGCGCAACCATCTCGGTGCGCAATGAAGCCGGAGAGGCGGTGGCAGTTTTCCGCGACACCGGCGTTGGCATCCCCGCCGAAGAGCAGGACAAAATCTGGTCGCGCCTTTACCGCGGCGACAAGAGCCGGTCGCAACGTGGGCTTGGCCTCGGTCTGAGTTTGGTCAAAGCCGTCGTGGAAGCGCACGGTGGCAAGGCCACTGTGGCGAGCAAACCCAACGAAGGTTCGGAATTCATCGTCCGTCTGCCCAAGCAAGTTTCCTCCATCACTGGTCGCTGAGTCATTCGGCTTCGCCCTGTTCGACGGTCTGCCTCGGCGAACTTCGCGCTGACAACCATTCCGGTTGCCAGCAGTTCCTTCCCCGTCCCCCTCCCTTTCAAATCTGTAATGTTGCCGACAGCACCCCGTAAGAGCGCCGTGGTCTTATCTACACCGAACCGAGAGCCACCGACGCAAGGCTCTCAAAAACGAATCAGCAGCAACAAATCCATGAGCACAACGAACGGGAACAAACCCGGCGAGCAGAGAGAGCCCAGTCACAATTCACCAACCGCCGCCACCCCTCCGGCCACCGAGGCGGAACTGGATGCCCTGCGCTATCGCGGCACGCCAATCCGCCGCTTCATCCCGGGCACGAAATCGCAGGACGCGGAAACCTCCAACCCCGCCGCCGGCGTAAGCACTTCCCCAAAATCACCGAAAGTCGAATGAGCACTCTGCGTCCAACAATTTACGCCTGCCGGAACGCGATTGTGACCGGCCTGCTGCTCAGCGTCGCCTGCACAACCCCGCTCGCGCAAGCCGCCACCACCGGCAACAACATTGCACCCGCGCCCGCAGTACTGGCGGCTGAGCCCGCCACGCCGTCCTCCAGCACTTTGACACCGACCAAAGCCTCAACGTCCCCAACATCACCTGCAACCGGGGAGGTTTCGGCCGTTCGCCAGCCCAGACGCCTTACCCAACCTTGGTTCTGGGCGGCGATCGCGGTCGGTGTCTTCATCTTCCTTGCCGCCGCGTACGCCGCCTGGCGCTGGCTGCGCCACGGCAAATTCTTCGTCATGCCACCGGATGAGATCGCGCTGCAAGGGCTCGCGGAAGCCCGGCGGTTCATGGATCCCGACTACGCGCGGGTGTATTGCCTAGAAGTGTCGAAGGTCATTCGCGGTTACCTCGAGCAACACTTCCAACTTCCGGCGACGCAACTGACCACGGAAGAATTCCTGCGCGAGTTGGTGGAGTCCCCGGCGACCCTGCTCGCGTCCCATCGGGCCGCGCTGGCGGATTTTCACCAGCATTGCGACCTCGCGAAGTCCGCCAACTGGCGTTACTGCCGTCCTGATCTCGAAGCCATGCACGACTGCGCGGTGGAGTTCGTCCGCCAAACTGCCACGACCATTTCCGCCGCCAACCAGCCCAGCACCGCAACCACCACCCCGGCGCAAAACGATTCATCCGTGACCGAAGCGCACAACTCCCCTATCGCGTGAAACCAAAATCCCCCACTCCGGTGAAATCACTCCTCACTCAAGACAACTGGACAGTGCAATCGCTCGCCGACCACTCCGGGCGACGCCTGCTGACCATCTCGGATGCGCTCAGTCACCAAAACACATTGCGGCGGAGCCCCACCAAGCGCCGTCGCCGCGTGGTGTTGAGCGTGATGTCGGCCCCGGAGGAATTGACCGCGTTCACACCCCTCATCCGCGTTCACCCCTGACCGCGCGGGGCGCAATCTTGAATTCCTGAAGCTCGGGATTCTTCATTACCGGGCTCGCGCTCCGGGACACTTATGTCCAGCGCCGCAAATGAGCGATGAACCGACCCGTTCAGGCGGGCCGAGCAACAGCAAGAACACTGGCCCATCAGCCCGCGATTTCCTTGCGTCCGATCTTGTGGCCCTTGGCACCGTAAAACGCCACGTAGGCGTAGGCGATCAGCGGCACGATGAAGGAGAGCTGCAGGTTGTGCGTCAGGTCCGCGATCTTGCCCTGCAACGGCGGCAACACGGCCCCGCCGAGAATCGCCATCACCAGCAGCGAAGAAACCTGGCTCTTGTAAACGCCCGTGCCTTCGAGCGCCAACGAGAACGTATTAGACCAGCCGATTGAGGTGAACAAACCAATGGCGACCACGCACCACATCGCCACCTTGCCACCAACGAGGATGGCGGTCACCAGCAGGACAACCACCGTGGCCGAGAAAATCAGCAGCGTGCGCGCGGCCTTCGATTGTCCGAACTGGAACAGCAGCCAGCACAGTCCGATGAAAGGCAGGTAAATCTTGAACACGGCCCAGTTGGCCACGAACGCATCCTTCCAGAGCGCGAAGACTGAGGCATTGCCTTCGCCGTGCAACGCATCCAAAGGCGCGCTCTTGGCTGCCCACAGCAGCAAATAGGCGAGCAGCGGAATGACGATCAGCGCGATCTGCTTGTTGGCCTTCTTCATTTCACTGAGTTCGACTGCGCCCATGAAGCGCCCAATCATCAGCCCGCCCCAGTAAATCGAGACGTATTTGCTGGCATCAATTTCCGACAGACCGGCAACACTGGGTTGACCGAGAAAATTAATGATGGCGCTGCCGACCGTCACCTCCCCGCCCACGTACATGAAAATCGCGATGACCCCGAGGACGACGTGCGGAAACTTCAACGCTCCCGCACCCGGCTCAATTTTCCCCTCACCCACATGCGGCAAATGGACGAAAAAGAAGACCGCCGCGAGCACCAGGAAGATCACACAGAACGCGAGGTACGGCACCTTCACCGAATCCGCCCCATGCGCGCCGCTCTTGGCGAAGTATTGGAAAATCAACCACCCGCCAATTAACGGCCCGATGGTCGTGCCGATGGAATTGAAGCCTTGCGCCAGGTTCAACCGGCTCGACGCCGTCTTCTCGGGACCAAGAATTGTGACGTAGGGATTGGCGGCGATTTGCAGCATGGCGAAACCCAGGCCGACGACAAATAAAGCGGCCAGGAACATCGGATAAGAGGCCGCTCCCGCCGCCGGCCAGAACAACGCGCTGCCGGTGGCCGAGATCAACAAACCGATGACGACGCCGTTCTTGTAACCGATCTTGGCTATGGGATCACCTTTCGTGGCGGAGATGATGAAATAGAGCAACGACCCGACAAAGTAAGCTCCGAAGAACGCGAACTGCACGAGCATGGCCTGGAAGTAATTCAGCGTGAACGCCTCTTTGAATCGCGGAATCAGGATGTCATTGAACACCGTCATGAAACCCCACAGGAAAAACAGCGAGGTCATGATGGCGAACGGTCCGCGAAAATTCTGTCCCTCGGTTGAAGCTGAGGCAGTGCGTTCTCCGGTCGAGCTGATGGAAGCCATGTTATGTTTTGGTTGCGGTGGTTGTTAGCGTGAATGAAAAGTCGAGTTATGGTCCGTCGCTGGTTCGATGCGGCAACGTTACAAAGGCAGGCTTGCTTGACGAGCACATTCTCAGTTCAGCAATTGCGGTCGTTCGTTGAAGGTTTTCAAAACAAACTCTCCGAAGATCGTATTCGCCCAGGCGAACCACGAGCGCGTGAATTTCTTCGGATCATCCTTGTGAAACGCCTCATGGATAAAGCCTGTGCCCGCGTGGGTTTTCTGGAGCGTGCTCAGACACTCTTTAATCTCGGAATCCTTCGTCGCTGTCAGGCCCTCGATGATCACGCCCAACGGCCAGATCATGTTCACGCCCACATGCGGCCCGCCCAATCCGTTCGCGGCCTTGCCAAAGCAGTAATACGGATTGTCCGCCGAGAGCAGCAGCTTGCGCGTGTTCGAATGTTGCCATCGTCGGTGCAGTAGTAGTTGCCGTAGGCATCCACCTCGAAGGCGAAAACACGCCCAGCCTTCGGATGATTCACGATGGCGTGTTCCTGCAGCGCCTTTTCCACTTCATCGGCCAGCGCCCGGCATTGCTTCGCAAGATCATGATCGTTGCGGATCTTTTCCACCATCTCCGCCGCCTGCCGCATGCTCACAACGGCGAAAAAGTTTGACGGCACGAGGAACGGGAAGATGGTGGCGTCATCGCTGGGGCGGAACATCGAGAAGATCAACCCGACTGGCCTGGCGGGGTTGCCGTAGCCGCGCCCGGGCACGGTGTCGGTCGCAATCTCTGTGCGCCGCATAAAGTGATAGGGGCCGCGGTCCTCTTTCCGTTGCTGCTCACGGAAGGTTTGCAAGGTGAGTTTTATGGCCTCCTGCCAGGCTGCGTCAAACGGAGCGGTGTCGCCCGAAAGTTTCCAGTAACCATGCGCCAGCCGGATCGGGTAACAGAGTGAATCAATCTCCCACTTGCGTTCGTGGACGCCGGGTTTCATGTCAGTCTGATCGCTCTTCCACTCGCCGCG
>JBGAIM010000007.1:0-356971 GCA_044225555.1 Limisphaerales bacterium
ATCGAACGGCTCTTTGCCTGGCTGTTTAACTTCCGTCGGTTGGTGGTGCGCTACGAATATCACGCGGAAAACTTCCAAGGTTTCCTTCACCTGGGTGCAGCCATTATCCTCTTGAGGTATTTATGAGATGGCTTCTAGGACGTCGCCCTAGCCGCCGTGGTTTGCGCGAGGTCGATTTTCCCCTTTGCCGCGCCGGCCGTTTCGCTAGACTGCGCGCATGTCCGAGATCGCCAAGTTTGTTAACAACGGAGCAGCGACCATTACGTCCGGCGTTGCTGAGAAGGTCCTGCGCCAGTTGCCGCAGTGGAAACTGGAGTTCACCCAGATCAATGCGCCGTTGTTTCCGCACCTCGTGGATCAACTGGAGTTCCTGGCCGACGCGGTCGAGGACGTGCTGGAAGGGGCGTACAAGGAATTGCCGTACTCAGCGCTGGCGCAGGCGGTCTTTGCGCTGGTGTATGCGCACAAGAAGGTCGGCATCATCCCGGACAGTGTCCTGAGTCTGGGTTACGCGGACAATTCCAGCGTGGTGCGCGCAGTGTTGATCCAGAACGAAAAGGTCTTCGCCATTTACGCCGGGTCGCAGGGCCGCGACTGGCAGAAGATCACCAGCCAGCCCTAATCACGGGCGTGCCGGCGGTCCGATCAGATTTTCGAGTTGCGCCGGTACCAAGCGGCTGGTTTCGCCCGGTTTCTCCAATCGCAGAGACAGGCAGCTCGTCTCCAGGAATCTCTGAAACGTCTTTCGCTCCGCCATCACCCCGTTGTGGGTCAGGTCCGTGTGCAGGAATATGAAACGGTTGGTTTGCAACTCAGTTCCCAGCACGTTTTCGTCGGTGCTGATCAAAGCGGGTTTATTCTGTTCCTTCAGCGTCGCGATCATTTCTTCCGTGCGCGTCTTCGTGCCGCCGTCATCGGTGTAGATGTTGAGTAGGCGACCGTCGGGTCGCTGTGACCACGCGAGAAATCTGTCACCCTGCGCATAGAGTGCATCGAACAACCAGACTTCCTTGATGTGCGGCGTCAACCCGCCGCGATCCACGATGGCGGACATCACCAGGTAACCCCCGCTATGACCGGAGAGAATGATGTCGCCGAGCAAGAAATCCTTTTTGAAAACGCCGCGTTGCCTGAGCGTGGTCACGGCTTCCTCCATGAAACGCTTGAAACCATTTGGGTCTTCGAGCTTGCCGCCGCCGGAATCCGGAGCGTTGTGTGGACCTTCCGGCACGATGAGCACGGCATTCTTGCCACTGGCGACCAGTTGCTCGATGAGTTTGAACTGTTGGAGCGTGCCGGCCACGGTGTTGCGCCAGCCGTGGAAGTGAACAATGAAATCCATGCGGCCGGTTTCGCGAAAGTCCTTCGGGATGAACAAAGCCACGGTGCTATCCGCATAGTGTCTGTCCGCCGGGTAGAATTCGTCCTTGTATTTCCGGCCGTTGGCACGACTTGGATGGGGAAACGGCGCGGATACGAATTGGGTGACAATAAGTTTGCCCTGGGCCGCGTAACGTTGATCCAATGATTCTGCCCCGGCCACGCCGCCGGCCGTCAACAGGCTGAGGAGCAGAATGGATTTCACGCGGGCAGAATGCTCGGCCCGCCCGGAAGAAAACAGGAAAAACTGGGACGTTGAAGCCGGAAAAGATTGCCCGGCCCATCCGTGCGGGAACAGGACAGTGGTGTCTCCGACGTGGCCAAGCGCCAAAATGAGGAAGCAGATTGCGTTGTGGGCGGCGCGTGGCTAATTTGGCCAGTAGATTGCTAGGTTAAAACCGCTCTGGCAGCCAGTTAAGCCGTACCAGCGACAGCCGGGGTTACTTTGATTGCTTTGAATACATGGCAACCACTATGACGCAGGGCGAAGAAGCCCAGTTGGCGCAGACGATTGAAATGTTTGAGGTGATCACTCAAACACAGCCGCACGACTATCAATCGCTCGAAATTCTCAAGGAGGCGTACAGCAAGCTGGGACGCGAAAAGGATGTCATCAGCACGGCCAAACGCATTGCGGAAGCCTACGTACTCGCGGGGCAGTTCTCCTCGGCCATTCTGGAATACGAGACCATTCTCCAGCATGCCCCCAACGATCCGGAGGTGCAGGCCGCCCTCAAACAGATCGAAAGCAAGGCCAGCGCGGCGAGTCAGCCGGCGATGTCAGACACTGCCATCTTTCGCAAATCCGCTGACGGCAGCACCGGCCTCATCAAGAAGCCCGGCCCCAAAGCTCCCACCGTGGTGGACGATGGCCGGAAGCAGATGCACAAGATTTTCGTCGATGGCAAACTCATCACCCAGGCCGACTTCGACCTGTGCTGGCGCACCGCCGACATGATCAATCCGCCGGCGGATGTCGCCGAGCCGTTCATCCAGTTGATCGCGGACAAGGGATTGATCTTGCCCGAAGCCGCCTTGAAGTTGCTGTGTGATCGCACGCGGGTGGCCTATCTGCCGATGGAGAAGTACGACATGGACATTGACCTGGCCCGCAGCTTTCCGGCGGAAACCTGCCGGCGCTGGTGTGTCTTGCCGTTCGACAAGATGAGCAAATCTGTCATGGTTGCCACCGCCAACCCGTTCAACCAGCAGGCGGCCAAGGAACTCGCCGAAGCCACAAACAACCGGTTGCTCTGGTATCTCGTGCCGCCCGCTGAACTCTTGAAAAACCTCCGCAAAGTTTTCCGTTAAGCCATGCCTCCCGTAAAATCATTTGGCGAAAGAATTGCCGACGCGCTCGTCGAGGACGGCCTGTTGACCACCAAGCAGGTCGAGGAACTGCTCGAACAGCAGAAGCGCGAAGGCACCCGCTTCATCAAGCTCGTCACGGAAAAGGCCTTCGTCAGCGAGCAGGACCTGACGGTTTCCATGGGTCGCGTGTTAAACGTGCCGCCCATCAACCTCGCCCGCATCAACATTCCGGTCGAGATCGCGGACTTGTTGCCGCGTGAAATTTCCCTGAACCACAAGATCGTTCCGGTGTCCCGCCTGGAGAACAAGTTGTTCATCGCCATGGCCGACCCGTTGAACGTGCTGGCGGTGGACGACGTCAAGCGCATCACCAAGCTGGACGTATCCACCATGATCGCCTCCGAGAAGGCGATCGCCGACAAGCTCAACAGCCTCGATGCCGCCAAGGGTGGCAGCATGGAGGACCTCATCCTGGACGCCCAGAAGAAAGGCGACGATGAGAGTTCGGCTGATATTGAAACGGTCAAGGAAACGACGGAAGAGGTTAACCTCGACCAACTCGCCGCCTCCAGCGAGGAAGCACCCGTCATCAAGCTGGCCAACTTGATCCTCGTCCAGGCGATCAAGGATCGGGCGAGCGATATTCACATCGAGCCGTTTGAAAAGGGATTGCGCCTGCGCTATCGCACGGACGGTGTGCTGGTGGATGCCACGCCGCCGCCCAAGCAGATGCAGCTCGCGCTGGCCTCACGTTTCAAGATCATGTCCAGCCTGGACATCGCCGAGCGCCGGCTGCCGCAGGACGGTCGCATGCGCATTCGCGTCGGGGGCAAGGATTACGATCTGCGCGTTTCCATCATGCCCACGGTGCATGGCGAAAAGATCGTGCTCCGCGTGCTCGACAAGTCGAATCTCTCCGCGAGCCTCGACAAACTCGGCCTCGACGCTGACACTTTCCAAGCAGTCAAGTATGCCGTGGACGCGCCGCACGGCTTGTTGCTGGTCACCGGCCCGACTGGGTCCGGCAAGACCACGACGCTTTATTCTGCGTTGAACGAACTCAACAATCCGATCTTCAACATCGTCACCGTCGAAGATCCGGTTGAATTCCAGCTTCCCGGCATCAATCAGGTGCCCGTCAAAAAGGAAATCGGGCTCACCTTCGCCAACGCCCTGCGCTCCATCCTGCGCCAGGACCCGGACATCATCATGATCGGCGAAATTCGGGATACGGAAACCGCCGAAATCGCGATTGAAGCCGCGCTCACTGGTCACCAGGTGTTGAGCACCATGCACTGTAACGACGCCGCCGGCGCCGTCGCGCGTCTGGATGACATGGGCATCGCGCCGTTCCTCATTTCGTCCTCGGTGATTCTTTCCTGTGCCCAACGTTTGATGCGCCGCATCTGCTCGCATTGCAAGGAGCCGGTGACTTATCCCCAGAAGATGTTCACGGATTTGAACATTGATCCCAGCATGTTCGACGGCGTGACGCTGTATCGCGGCCGCGGCTGCGATCGTTGCAAGAACAGTGGTTATGCGGGACGTATGGCGGTCATTGAAGCCATGACGGTGAGCGATGAAATCCGCAAACTCATCATCACTCGCTCCAATTCGCGCGAGATCAGCAAAATCGCCATCGGTCAGGGTATGAGAACCCTCCGCATGGTGGCCCTCGATCGCGCCCGCGACGGCGTTTCCACGCTGGAACAGGTGCTGGTGATGACCGCGGCCCACTGAGCGCGGATTACATCACCATCCCGCCGTCCACCGTCAACACCTGGCCCGTGACATAGCGTCCCGAGGTCGCAGCAAGATAAAGCGCGGCATTAGCGATGTCCTCGGCCTGACCAAAGCTCCCCAGCGGAATCTGTTTCAACACCAGTTCCTTAACCTCCGGTTTCAATTCCGCCGTCATGTCCGTCTCCGTGAAGCCTGGCGCGATGGCGTTCACCGTTACGCCGCGTGCGGCAAACTCCTTCGCCGCTGACTTGGTAAAGGCGATCAATCCGCCTTTGCTCGCGGCGTAGTTGCATTGACCGGCATTGCCCATCAGCCCAATCACCGATGCAACGTTGATCACGCGCCCGGCTCGTTGCTTGAGCATCGCGCGGCTAAATGCCTTGGTGACGAGGAACGCGCCTTTAAGATTCGTGTTCAACACCACGTCCCAATCCGCATCGCTCATCCGCATGAGCAAGCCGTCGCGCGTCACCCCGGCGTTGTTCACGAGAATGTCCACGCGCCCGCACTCGGCGAGAATCTTTTCGACGGCGGGATTGACGGAGTTGGCATCCGCCACATCCACCGCGTGCGCCCAGGCTTTGCGGCCCAGCGCTCGGACTTCATTGGCGACCTTCTCGGAATTTTCCGCCGTGCGTGAGACGCAGACCACGTCCGCGCCCTCGGCGGCAAATTTCAAGGCGATGGCGCGACCGATTCCCCGGCCCGCCCCGGTGACAACAGCAATTTGGTTGGTAAGTTGACTCATAGTTTTGGAATTGGTGATCCGCTGGGATTAGGCCGTCAGCGCTTGGACCGTGGTTTCGAGACTCCCGACATCCGCCACGTTGAACATCTGCGCTTCCTTGTTGATGCGTTTCATGAAGCCGCTCAAGGCCGTGCCCGGTCCAAGTTCGATGAAGCGTGTGAACCCTTGCGCCAGCAAGTATCGCATGGATTCTTCCCAGCGCACCGACGACGTGACCTGTTCCACCAACCGCGCGCTGATTTGGTCGGGAGTGGCGTGCGGTTGCGCGTTCACGTTGGAGACGACCGGCACACCCGGTGACGAGATTTTTGCCTTTGCCAACTCGGCTTGAAGTTTGGGTTGCGCACTGGCCATGAGCGGCGAGTGATACGCGCCCGCGACGGGCAGGGGAATGGCGCGCCGTGCCCCTTTGGCCTTGGCGAGATCAACTGCTTGCAAAATCTTTTCCGACTCACCGGAGATGACGAGTTGCCCGGGACAGTTCAAATTCGCCAGCACGACACCGGCTTCAGCGCAAACCTCGCGCGTGGGTGCTTCGTCCAGTCCGATCACCGCGGCCATGCCGCCGTGCGTGACCTCACATGCCTCCTGCATGAAACGACCACGCTGGCGTACCACGCGCAGTCCATCCTCGAAACTCATCGCCCCCGCCGCCGTCAACGCCGTGAACTCGCCCAACGACAATCCCGCCGTGGCGTCGAACTTCAACGAAGGCACGCGCTCCTTGAGCAATTCAAAGCAAACCCAGCTCACGAGAAAAATGCCCGGCTGGGCATTTTCCGTCTTGGTCAGTTCGGCATCCGGTCCACTAAAGCAAACAGACGAAAGATCGTAGCCGAGGGCGGCGTTGGCGCGGTCAAACCACGCCTTCGCCGTCGGAAAAGTGGCAGCGAGGTCTTTGCCCATGCCCACCGTCTGCGCACCCTGACCTGCAAACAACATTGCGGTTTTGCTCATAGAGTGCCGAAATGAAACTCGAATTTGCGTCCCAGCGAAAGCGCGAAAATTAACCGAGACTTGATTTGCCGTCGGGTTTTCAGGCTTACTGGCGCTGGCAATTGCCTGGTTGCCACCGACTATGTCCACCTCATCCGGTCTTGCCGCCAACGCTCCTGATGTCGAGGCCGACATCGCGCAAAGCCGCCTCTACAACGAAGACCTCGCACCCGTGCCCGCCTCGGGTCGCAAGTGGGGACTGTTGAGTTTCGCGGCACTCTGGATCTCCATGTCGGCGTGTATCCCCACCTACATGCTCGCCTCGTCGCTCATTGGTGGCGGCATGAATTGGTGGCAAGCCGTACTCACAATATTTCTCGGCAATCTCATCGTGCTCGTCCCCATGATCCTCAACGCCCACGCCGGGACGAAATACGGCATTCCCTTTCCCGTCTATTGCCGCGCGTCGTTCGGCACACTCGGCGCCAATGTACCGGCGATTCTGCGTGCGCTCGTCGCGTGCGGCTGGTTCGGCATCCAGGCGTGGATCGGTGGTGATGCCATTTACAAAATCTGTATCACGATTCTCAACCTGCATCCCGCGCCCGCGACCAACTGGTTTGGCATCAACGGCGGCCAGTTCGTCAGTTTCTTGTTCTTCTGGGGCATCAACCTGTGGGTCATCTATCGCGGCATTGATACCATCCGCTTTCTGTTGAACATCAAGGCGCCGTTGCTCATTGCGCTGGGGTTGCTGCTGCTCTGGTGGGCCTGGCGCAAGGCCGGTGGATTTGGTCCGATGCTCTCGCAACCGTCCGCCTTTGACGCGGGCCAGCCGAAAGCAGGACAATTCTGGAGCTATTTCTTCCCCGCGCTCACCGGCATGATCGGCTTCTGGGCGACACTCTCGCTCAACATCCCGGATTTCTCGCGCTACGCGAAATCGCAGCGCGACCAGGTCATCGGCCAGGCGCTGGGCTTGCCGGCGACGATGGCGCTTTACTCGTTTATCGGTGTGGCGGTGACCTCCGCCACCACGGTGATCTTCGGCGAAACCCTGTGGAATCCCGTGGACGTGCTGACGCGCTTCAACAGCCCCGCCGTGCTCATCACCGCAATGATCTCGCTCTGCATCGCTACACTCGCCACGAACATTGCCGCCAACGTGGTCAGTCCGGCCAACGACTTCGCGCACCTCGCTCCGAAGAAAATCTCTTTCCGCGTGGGCGGCTATATCACCGGCATCATCGGCGTACTGATGATGCCGTGGAAACTCGTCGCCGATCCGAACGGCTACATTTTCACCTGGCTCATCGCCTATAGCGCGTTGCTCGGCCCGATCGGCGGCATCCTTATCGCGGACTACTTTGTCTGGCGCCAGCGAACCCTCAACGTCGCCGCGCTCTACAGAGCCGACGGTGAATATCGTTTTACCAACGGCTTTAGCCTCGTGGCCTTGGTGGCGCTGGTCGGCGGCGCACTGCCAAGCCTGCCGGGGTTTTTGATTCAGGTGAAGGTGATCAAGGCTGAAAGCGTCCCGCCCCTCGTAGCCGATCTTTACCACTATGCCTGGTTCATCGGCTTTGCGCTGGCGTTCGCGGTTTATCTGGCGGGACGGAAGCTGGCTTCTCGATAAATTTCCTGGCGTCCATTACTGCTGGCCGTCAGTGAATCGGCCCGTCTGCTTGTCCCGATGGAATTCAAGCGTCGCGAGATGGTTGGTGGGCATATCTGACTCATTTACCGATTGCATCATCGGGTTGCGAATGCAGTCGAAGACATCAACGGTCACGTTTTCATTCGAGTCCCAACGCGTGCTCCATGCGATAAAGCTTCCCGAGAATGTGTATCGGCGTTCGAACAGGCTGGTTTCGTTACCGGCATCGCTGTCGCTGATTGAAATCCAAAGCGACTTCTTGTTCTTTATCGGCCTATCGGCATCAGGACAAACGACTGTGCAACGGAGTCGGTAGTCTGAAGAAAGCAAAATCCACTGCTGACAACGACCGACCCCCGTGAGGAAGTCGGCGGCGTCTGCAGGTTGGGGAAGTTGTTCGGTGTCGGAATATGGCATCGTGTCTGTGATGCCGCAGCAATAGTGCAGCTTGCTGAAGTAAAGACGCCCGTCGGAAAGCCGCAACAAGGCTAAATCACCCATGCCATCCATCGCGTGGAACGAGTGGAGGTCGTAAGCTGCCCAGCCATTGCTAAATGCGAAGTAGCCAGGGAAGATCCAAGAGGCATAAGGTGGAGACTGACCGAGGTCCTTTGGTGGTGGTCCCGCATGCTGAAGGCGCTGCGCCGCTTGCCTTACCCATCCTTGCTCCTTTTCGACCCTGACCGATTCTCGATTCCGCCATTTCCGAATTACTGGTTGGCCAAGAACCAAAATGACCAGGCCGCACAACACCAACACGGTAAGTCGCCAAATCCAATCTCCAAGTGACCGCTGTGCCCTTGCTGTGCCCATGACAGAACGCTATGCCTGTCTCGTTCGCGTGTCCAGCCCCGGCCTCACAGCGTTTCCTTCATTGCCAAGTCCCCGCAAAAACCGGTAAGAATAGCCGACATGCCAACGGTTGCCGAACAACTCCGCGCGGCGCGCGAAGCCAAAAAACTCTCGATCAACGAGGTCGCCGAAATCACCAAGATTCGCGGTGACCACATCCGCGCGCTCGAAGAGGGAAATTTCGACATCTTCGTCGCACCGGTTTACATCAGGGGTTTCGCGCGGACGTATGCCACGTTGCTGAAGCTCGACGTGCCGCAGGTGATCAAGTCACTGGAAGCCGAACTGGGTCAGACGGAGAAGTTTTCCGAGCCACCGCCCCTCTCCGACGAGAAGAAGGGCGCGGTTGACTTCGTGACGCTGCAACTCTCCAAGGTGAACCTGCGGCAGGGATTGATCGTGCTGGGCGTGGTCGCCGTCATCGTAGTCGTGCTGGTCGGCGTTTGGATTGCGCGCAAACAGCGCAATGCCGATCCGTTGAAGAATCTGCCGCCGGCCAAATACAACACCCCGGCCAAGAACTCGGGCGAGACGTTGCCTCTGCCATCACCCGCGCCGCGCAAGCAGTAGGTTGTGGAACGCCGGTCTGCGCCCCGGCAGTTTCCAGGCGTTCGATGCGCGCGCCGGATGGAGACCGGCCTCACGATTTCACATGTCGCGCAAATATAATTCCCGGTTGCGCCACAGATACATCAGGCCCGAAGTGGCGGTCAACAACACGGTCAGCCACAGCGCCAGTTGGGCGAACGGCGGTCCCCACGGGAAGAATATTCCTTTCAGCCAGGCCGGCCATTCCACGGACGCGTCGAGCACCAGCGCGGCGATGATGGCCACCATCTGCGAAATGGTCTTGTGCTTGCCGTAACGTTCGGCGGCGAGGACGACGCTCTTGGAAGCCGCAAGCAGCCGTAATCCCGTGATCGCCAGTTCGCGCGCCACGATGATCACGACCATCCACGCCTGAACCTTGGGCGAGAAGGCGAACCGCCCGATTTCAAACGCGACTGGTGGGGGCGTCAACACGTGCCGTTCCACGAGGGCAATGAATGCTGAGCAGGTCATGATCTTGTCCGCGAGCGGGTCCATGAGGATGCCAAAGTTCGTGATGAGATTGCGTTCGCGGGCAATCTTGCCATCGAGAAAATCCGTGATGCCGGCCAGGCTGAAGAAGATCAGCGCCAGCGAGTCGTTCACGGGCGAGCGCGAGAACATCGCCCACAGAAACGCCACGGTGAGCACCAGGCGCGAGACCGTCAGTTTGTTCGGCAGATTCATGCGGGTTCGGCGATCAAATCGTAATCCGTGTGCCCAATGACTTTCACGTGGGCAAACTCGCTGACGGGCAGTTTGCCGCGAATGTAAACCCGACCGTCAATGTCCGGCGCATCGGCCTCGCCGCGGGCGATCAAGTAGTTCCGGGTTCCAAGTTCCGAGTTCCGGGTTTCCGCTTCGCGGATCAAGCCGTGTTCCCAGGAACTGACGTTCGCGGCCGCGAGCTGCTTTGCATTTGCCTGACCTTCCACGAGCACCTTGAGAGTCCGGCCGACGAAGGATTCCGAAACCGCCCGTGCGACCTTGTGCTGCGCGGCCATCGCCAGCTCGCGGCGGCGCTGTTTGACTTTATCGGAGAGCTGACCCGCCATCGCGCCGGCGCGAGTGCCGTCCTCTTTGGAGTAGGTGAATACGCCGAGCCGCTCGAATTTGGTTTCGTTGATGAACTCCAGCAAGTCAGCAAAGCATGCTTCGGTCTCGCCGGGGAAACCGACGATGAACGTGGTGCGCAACGCGATGCCCGGCACGCCGGCGCGAATTCGGGCGATCAGATCCACGATGTATTGCTTTGAGGTCTCGCGGCGCATCCGTTCGAGCATGTTCCCGTGAATGTGCTGGAGCGGGATGTCCACGTAACGCGCGACCTTGGGGCACTCGGCGATGGTCTGGATGAGTTCGTCCGTCCAGTGCGCCGGGTGCGTGTAGAGCAGGCGAACCCAGAAATCTCCGGGCAACGCGTTTAGTTCGCGCAACAGCGTGCAAATCGTCGTCGCATCCGCCGAGAGTGATTTCGCGGCGGCGGTGAATTTCTCCGGCGATGAAATCGCGCGGGAATGATTTGGTCGTAAGTCGAGGCCGTAGTAGGTGGAGTCCTGCGAGATCAGGTTGAGTTCCTTCACGCCGTCGGCCAGCAGGGCTTTCGCCTCGGCGACCACATCGCTCTGCGTCCGGCTGCGATGCGAGCCGCGCATCCGGGGGATGATGCAGAAGCTGCACGGGTGATTGCAGCCCTCGGCGATTTTAACGTAGGCAAAGTGGCGCGGGGTCAGCCGGAACCGCGGCGTTTCGTAATCCGGGATGTAAGTCGGGCGCGCGGTGACGTCGAAAATCGGCGACGCTTGAGGCTGGAGGATGGAGGATGGCTTGTTCGCGACGACCGTCTTCGTTTTCCCAAACTTTTCCGTGCCCCGGATGCTCTCTTCCCTTTCGGGGTCGGACGCAGCCCGTTTTTTTTCCAATTCGGCCAGTCGCGCCGTCACCTTGGTCTTCTGACTTCTGGCTTCTAACTTCTGACTTCCGACCCTGTCCGCCCTTCGCTCATGCGCCCGTTTTACAATTTCCGAGACCTGCGCCACCTGATCAATGCCCATGAACGCATCCACTTCGGGAAACAGCTTCGGCAGCTCGTCGCGAAAGCGTTGCGACAAACAGCCCGAAACGACGAGACCCTGACCGCGATTCTTGGCCTCGCGCACCTCGGAGGATTCCAGAATCGTGTCCACGCTTTCCTCCTGTGCGGAGTCAATGAACGAACAGGTGTTCACGATCATGACGTCAGCCTGGGCCGCGTCATTCGTGATCTCGACCCCGCCTTTGATCAGCGAGCCGAGCATGATTTCGGCGTCCACCAGGTTCTTGGCGCACCCGAGCGAAATCAAGCCGACCTGCAGCGGACGGGCTTTGGAATTCTGTTTTGTCACCGGCCCGACAGGTTAAGCGACACCGTGCGGCTAGGCAATCTCGCTGAAGTGGTCCTCGTTCTTAATCGTAATCTTCATCTTACTCTTAATCCGTTGCCCCGGCGGAAAAGAGAGCGAATTAAGATTACGATTATGAGTAAGAGTAAGGCTGGAAGATTGACCCAAGCCCAATTACTGCGACCGAAGATGTCTTTCCTTTACCGGCTCACGATTTCACCTAGATTGCCCGCGTGAGCCCACTGGAAAACTCCGAACTGTTTCGCAACCTCGACCCCGAGGCGATGAATGCCGTGCGCCGGATGGCGGAAGAGCGGACGTTCGCCGCCGGACAGGAAATTTTCCGCGAGGGCGATCCGGGCGACGGACTTTACGTGGTGAAATCCGGCCTGGTGGAAATCTCCGGTCAACTCGGCACGGACGTGCGGCAGGTTTTTTCGCAGGTGGGCGCGGGCGGGGTGTTTGGCGAAATGTCCGTGATCGAGCAGCTCCCGCGCTCGGCCTTCGCGGTGGTAATGCAACCGGCGACGGTTTATTTCCTGCCGTGCGACCGGATGGTGGAATTGATCGAGCGGACGCCGGTGCTGGCGCTGGCCTTCATGAAGCTGGTGAGCCAGCGGCTGCGCGATTTCAACCAGCATCACCTCCGCGAAGTCGTGCAGGCGGAGCGACTCGCGGTCGTGGGCCAGTTCGCACGCTCCATCGTCCATGACCTGAAGAATCCGCTGAACATCATCAGCCTCACGGCGGACATGTATGCCCGACCGGAGGCGACGCCGTCCGTGCGCGCCTCGGCGCAGGGGCGCATTCAAAAGCAGGTCGAGCGCATCAACGACCTCGTAGCCGATCTGCTTCAGTTCACGCAGGCCGGGCAGCGCTGTGTGCGGTTGCCGGTGAACTACGCGGCTTTTGTCGAGCAGCTGGAGGCGGAACTGCGCCCGGAACTGGAATTCAAATCCGTCCTGTTGCAACTGGCCGGGCCCGTGCCCGTCGTAACCATGGACCTGGATGCCAAACGCCTGCGCCGGGTTTTCCTGAATCTGGCGGCCAACGCCACCGAGGCCATGCACAGCGACGGCGTGCTCACGCTGCGCTTCCATCAAGAGGAACACGAGCTCATTACCGAGATCGCCGACAACGGGCCGGGCATTGCGCCCGAGATGGCGGGCAAATTATTTCAACCGTTCGCCACGCATGGCAAGGCGCATGGCACGGGGCTGGGGCTTTCCATCTGCAAAAAAATCATCGAAGACCACGGCGGCCGCATCTGGGCGGCGAATGGTCCGCAGGGCGGGGCAGTGTTTTCGTTTGCGCTGCCGCTGGCGGGGTGACGGTCAACGCCGAACTGTCGGCAAGCCCTTGCAGCCTGCCCTGTGGTTAGGCGACGGACTGTTGCTAGGACTCGGTGACATGATGTGACTGAACTCTGATGTGACCGTGGCCGGCAAGATCAACAACGACCCAATTCGGTCCATCTCCCAAATACTGCAAACCGATGACCTCCGCGATGTAGGCATCGGGGCGCGGTGGCTGTGGCAGAGCGCGGAAGAACGAGGCGACCTCGTCAAAGTTTTCGATGCTGCCGAAGCGCACGGATGCCGAAGGAGGCGCTTCTTTGTTCCAGACCGGATCGAGAGCAATCTCCAACGTGAGTTCACGGCGAGGACCGAGCGTGAAACTCGCCAATTGGCCGTCGTGGAAATTGTGTCTGAAGGAACGGAACTTCATGTGCGTAGTCGCTAACCAGTAATCGACTGCGGTCTTTGCAGTCTATCCTTAGACATGGGGCGACCGTAAGTTGGGCGGAAATGCTTGTCGAGTCCTTATTTCTAGGTGGGTTGCCTGACGAAGCGGTTTCAACAAAGACGGCGTACGTTTCTCGTTCGCCAGAAGGCGTCGGAGTGGTGGTCGTTCTCGCGCTGCGAGAACGCCGTCCGCGCAATAGCGGACGGAAGGAACGTCGGGAATCTGGGATGCTCCAAGGATTACGCCGCTGTACGCGGCGCTACGGCTCGCAGCGCGAGCCGTTCCACCAATGACCGGTAGTTGCCGTCGTACCCATTCCGAGAACAATCCTTGACGCGGCGCGCAGCAGCCAACAGGTTCCTGCCACGATGAATCGTGTCCGATTGCTGCCCGAACAGGTCGCCAATCAAATCGCCGCCGGCGAGGTGATTGAGCGTCCGGCCAGCATCGTGAAGGAACTGGTCGAGAATTCGCTCGACGCCCAGGCCACGCGCATCACGGTGGAAATCCAGGCCGGCGGTCGCAGCCTCGTGCGCGTGACCGATGACGGCACGGGCATGAGCCGCGACGACGCGTTGCTCTGTCTCGAACGCCACGCCACCAGCAAGATTCAGCGCGCGGAAGACCTGGCGGCCATTGCCACGATGGGTTTTCGCGGCGAGGCGCTGCCGAGCATTGCCAGCGTGAGCCGCTTCACGCTCACCACCCGCGAGCGCGAAGGCGATTCGCCGGAAGGCACGCAGGTCATCGTCAACGGCGGGAAGATTTCCGATGTCAAAGCCGCCGGGAGCGCAACGGGCACGAGCGTGGAGGTGCGGCAGTTGTTCTTCAATCTGCCCGCGCGCCGGAAGTTCATGCGCACGGAGGAAACGGAGGCGGCGCACATCCAGCATTACCTCACGCTCGCGGCGCTGGCGCATCCGCAGGTGGCGTTCACTTTCGTCAAAGACGGTCGGACGGTGTGGCAGTTGCCCGCGCAGAAATCGGGCGAGGCGATGGCCGAGCGGTTGTCCGGCGTGCGCGAACGCCTGCGCGCCTTGATGGGCAGCGCGACATTGATCGAGGTGGATTTTGCCGTCGA
Source organism: Limisphaerales bacterium (assembly GCA_044225555.1). GTDB lineage: Bacteria > Verrucomicrobiota > Verrucomicrobiia > Limisphaerales > JADLHS01 > JADLHS01. Next base: position 14,424 of record JBGAIM010000007.1, read on the forward strand.
GCTGGCCGAGCCGATCGTGGTGGATGAAACGGAATCGTTTGAGAATGCGCTAGCGCCGGGGGAGGAGAGTTCCGAGTTCCAAGTTCCGAGTTCCAAGTTGCGGGTTTGGGGTTTGATTGGCGCGCCTGGTGTCTCGCGGGCGACGCGCGAGGATCAGCATGTGTTCGTCAACCGCCGGCCGGTGGAGAATCGCGGCATCAATTTCGCCCTGCTCGAAGGTTATCACACGGCGCTGATGAAGGGGCGTTACCCGGTCTGCTGTCTGTTTCTGGAGATTGATCCCGCGGCGGTGGATGTGAACATTCATCCGGCCAAGCGCGAGGTGAAATTTCATCGCGAAGGCGAGGTACGGCGTGGGGTGGCGCAGGCGGTGAAGGAGGCGCTGTTGAAGTTTCATGCGGGGAGCGAGAAAGAGAACGCTCAACATTCAACATTCAACCTTCAACGTCCAACGGCTGCGCCGACAACTCAACGGCCGCCGGATACAAATACGGCGACGGCGGCGATTGAGCTTCCAAATTTGGGCATCCCGGCAGCGCAACGGCCCGCGACGTTTCCGACGAAGTCGGAGCAGCCGCCGCTCAAGATGGGGTTTGCTCCGGCGCGGCCCAGTCCACCGCCGACAACTACCAGCGCTTCAATTCAACCAGAGCCCCGGCAAGTTCCCGGGCCTTCGACTCCCGACTCTCGACCCTCGACCACGCCGACGCCGCTGCTCAGTGTTCCGCTGCGACTGGTTGGTGTGATTGGCCGGCTCTACGCCGTGCTGGAATCGGATCGGGGACTGGTGTTGTTGGATCAACACGCGGCGCACGAACGGATTTTGTTCGAGCAGATGCTGGAACGCCTGGAGCGTGGCCAGTTGTCGCCGTCCCAGAAGCTGTTGTTGCCGGAAACCATCGAACTGTCGCCGCGGGACGCGACATTCTTGCGCGGGCAATTGGCGGCACTGACGCGATTGGGCGTGGGTTTGAGTGAATTCGGGGAGCGGACGTTTTTGCTGGATGCGTTACCGCCCTTCGTGAAGGTGGGCGACGCGCGCCGGTTCGCGCTGGATCTGGTGGACGAATTGAAGGCCGCCGGGCAGGACGTGAATTCCGCGCGTTTGGGTGAACATGTTGTGGTCAAAACCGTTTGTCGCCATGCGGTGAAGGCGAACGATCCGTTGGCAGGACGTGAGCTGGAAAACTTGGTGGAGGATTTGCGCCACTGTGCCATGCCCTATACCTGTCCGCACGGACGGCCCACATTGATCGAGATGAATTATCGGGAACTGGAGCGAAAGTTCGGGCGGATACAGTAGCTGATTGTTGGGGAAGCGCCTTGAAACGGTCCAAAACAAGGCTTGCATTCCGGCGGGTTTTTCGTAGTGTGCTGACGCTCTTTTTGGACGCGAGCGTAGCTCAGTTGGTAGAGCATCACGTTGCCAACGTGAATGTCGAGGGTTCAAATCCCTTCGCTCGCTCCACTTTTCCCACTCCACCCGGTCCGGCTTTCGTCGCCCGGCCCCGAGGTTTTTCCAAAGCCAGCGGTCTCAATCACGGCACCCATTGGGCGCGGATTGGTTTGAACCGGAATCCAGTTCGCGAAATTGGTGCTGCCCTGGATAGCGTAACGCTGGCCAGCCAAGCCATCAAGCCAGAAGCGGAACGAGTTTGCGGAAACCAAGGTGGCGTCACGCAGATTGGGCGGTAGGGGGGTCCCACCGGGAACCACAAACAGCGTGATGCTCTGCGCAGGCAGCGTGTTGCTAATCACGTTTCCGGCGATGGCAAGATCAGTCAAGCGTGTGATGGTATTGGCGGAGGTCAATCGCCAGACCTGCGCCGTGCCCGCTGGCAGGAAGTTGGAGAGCGTGATGTTCACGGGGGCGTTGCTCGAGAGTTGTTTGTTAATGGCCATGATGGTCAAGGCGCCGTCGGTGGAGCGGAGCGCGGCGAAGGTGGCGATATTGTCCGGATTCGGGCCGCCGGCAAAAACGCTGGTGTCGCCGAATGTGGATTTGTTGCCGTCGTAATTGCGATACAGCTTCATCGCTTTGAACGTTGGCGTGGTGGCGTCCGGGGTGGTCCAACGCGTGGCCACGTCCAGGCCTTCGCGGCCGAAGATGCCGAGGATGTCTGCCTGGGCGGTCGCGCCGTTGATGTGATTTTCCGCGCCCCAATTGTACTCTGTGATGCCGATCTTCGTGCCGGGATAGTAAGTGGCCACCCAGTCTCGCATGCGGGGAATGAGTTTGATGACGCTGTTGATCCAGGACTGGTCCACGTAGCCGGGATCCCAGAGCGCGCGGGTGGAGCGGTTGCGCGCGATCTGGGTGCTGGGGGCCACGTTGTCGTTGAATTCATTCGCGCCTTGTGGATAGATGTGGAACGTGAACACGTCGAGCAGCCGCACGCCATTGGTCTGTTCGTACCATCGTGCTTGATTCAACAACCAGGGGCCGTAATCCATCCCGCCATTGGCGGCGCGATCCGGAAAACTGGCGGGGTTCCAATTGCTGTGGTCGCCCGCCCATTGCCAGTCGGAGCCGCTGTAAAGATAGCCGGGCCAACCCCATTCTTCGGGCGCGAGTAACAGGGCGTTGGGGTCAACGGCCTTCACCTTGGCGCCGTAATTAAACAGTTTGTTGCGGATCTCCTGCATCGTGGCGCCGACGGGATGGATGTCGCGATGCGTCGAGTGCCAGAGCGCGTGTTCGTTGTCCAGGCAGTAGTAACGCACGCCTCCGTTGGTGGAGAGCCCCCAACTGTTGGTCAGGAGACGCACCCACGCTTGTTGGAACGCGGAGTTGGTCAGGTAATTGGCGTCGTTGGGATTGTTCGTGGTGATGAGCCAGGTGGTGCCGGCGTTGGTGCCGATACCGTTGCCCGCGTCGGGATACCATTGCCAGTCATTGCCGGTTTGCGCGCCATACTTGGCGATGGAAAAGCTCGACAGTTTGCCCCGGCCTGGACCGAGCTTGGGCATCCAGTCAACCATCGGAATGGTGAGCATTGGTTGCGCACCGCCGGTTTTGGTGGAACTGACAAAGTTGTTGGCATCGGCGCCGGGGGTGGCGCTCGCGCCGGCAATGCTCTGGTAATACCAATCGTTGGCCTTGTTGTCCGCGTTGAGCTGCCAGTTGTAACGGGTCGTGGAATTGCCGCCCCAGCGGTTGAGCGGCGAATTCAACTCGTTGAGCTGACTCGACGAGGCGAAGGCGACGCCGTAGATGAGCGGGTTGATGGGACGTTGGTTGAGGGCGGCGTCAATGGTGATGGCTACCGGGCCACTGGTGCCGGGGACGGTGTTGCTCACCACCAACGCGATGTCGTCCACATAGAAAGTGGGCGCGAGCCCGGAGTTTTGCACCTGCCACCAGACGCCGTCGAAATCCGTCGCCGTGGCCACGCCAAGTGATGTCAGCGGGATGATTTCCTGCCGCCAGGAGTTGACGGGGAGCGGCGCCAAGACGACGGCGGGTTGCGACACTTGGTTGCGCTGGGCTTGCACTTGAACGGACTGCCCGCCGGCGCCACCACCGTTGATCCAGAAAGTCAGATGGGTAAAAGCTGAACCGTTCTGGGCGGTGTGATGCAAATAGAGAGCCTGCCAGTTGGTCGAGGACACGCTGATGGAATTTGCGCCGCTGTGAACCGGGGCGGGGTTGTTGAGATTCACCGTGGCCCAACTCCAGTTCGCCCAGCCGTTCTGGAGCGAATCATCGAAGATTGTTTGATCTGACTGCGCAGATAAACGAACGGACGCAACGGCCACCAGCCAGAACCCCAGCAGCGCCATTCTTTTGATTGTGAGCCGGCCAAGTCCTTTCAACATCGGCACATTTTTCCACACGTCAGGGGCGTGCGCCATCATGGTTTTTGATGACAGACCTTTGTCCCCAGCAGCGGACGCGCTGGATTGAGCGCGGGTGGGCGTATTCGGAGCCCGGAAACATTACATGCACCGGACTGGTGCTGGCGAGACTGGCAGCCACTGAATGAACTTCGCAAGTTGCGTCGGGAACATGGTGCGCCGGGCTAAACAAGAATCTTCGACATCAAATGGAGGTGCGTGGAGTGGCAGTTCTTCCCGGCAGCTTCTTGACTCGCTGGTCCAGGTTGTTCTCATCTGCTGCGCTGGCTTGTGAAGCGTTGCGCGAACTGGTTTACTTTGGTGGCGACGAAGTGTTCGCCAGCAAGTTCATGAAAGCCATCCCAGGTTACCATTTGATCAAGCCGGCAGATCTGCACTGGCGCCCGGCCAACTTGATGAAGATCCCGAACGCGGATTTTCTGGAACGTACCGGGAGCGAGAATCTCAGCGCGCGGCTCTGGCGGTATCCACCAAAAAGTGCGGGCACGTTGCACAAGCACATCCGGCAGGAGGAATTTTATTTCGTGCTGGAAGGCACGGGCCGCCTGCGCGTGGGCGACGAGACGTTGACCGTGCCGCGCCACGGCGGCGTGCTGGTCGGCCCGGACCAGTTGCGGCAGGTGTTCAACGACACGGATGCCGAGGTGCTCTGGCTCATCGTCGGCGCGCCGGAGGAACTGGAATTTCTGCCCGGCGCAAAAACCAAGCCCGACTTGTCGCTCGTTTATCCGACGGACCCGACGCAGTTGCCCAAGGAACTGACCGGCGTGGAGTGGCCGCCGAAGAGTTGAGCCGCGTGGTGAGGGAACCAATAAGCGCAGACCGATGAAACGCACCGTCCATCTCATTCTCTTCCGCGGCGTTGGCGGGAAAACGCAACTGCCGGTCAAGGCGCTGCGCGAAGCACTCACCGCGGCGGGCTTTGAAAACGTGGCCACCTACATCAACAGCGGGAATGCCATCGTCTGCAGCCGGAGGAGCCGGAAGCAGGTCATCGCCACAATCGCGGAGTTGTGCCGCGCGGAGTTCGGTTTCGACAAGCCGATCTTCGCTCCGACGCTGGCCGAGTGGGACGCAGTGATCGCGCGCAATCCGTTTGCCAAAGCCGCGGCCAGTGCGCCGACCACGGTCCACGCCGTTCTGCTTGAGGGCGCGCCCGAGCCGGAAGCCGTGGAGCGGATCCGTGCGCTGGCTGTGAAAGGCGAGGAGCTCAAAGTCATCGAAGGCGTGGCCTATGTCCATACCCCAAACGGGTTCGGCACCTGCAAGATGGCCGAGAAGTTCGACAAGTGGATCGGCGTGACGAACACCGGACGGAATTGGAACACCGTCCTCAAACTTGCCGAACTCGGGCGAAAAGCGGAGACAGAGTAGTTTGCATCAACCACCCAGTTGCCAGCGCCCGGGCCGCTCGCAGTTCGAATTAAAAAGCCTATGGCTGATCAGGAATCTCCGGTTCGACCAGTTGATTCAGGAGGGTCAGCGATTCCTGCCAGCCCAGGTAACAGAACTCGACCGGAATCATCGCGGGGATGCCTGCCTGGGTGATGTTCACTTCCGTCCCGCAAACGACCGGCTTTAAGACGACCGTGGTGATCATTTCACCGGGCAGATTGGGGTCATCAAACTTGTCGGTGTAGCGGAGGAGTTCGTTCGGCTTGAGTTCGAGATAAGTGCCGCCAAAAGAGTGGCTCTTGCCTGTATTGAAATTGGTGAACGACATCTTGAAAGTGCCGCCGACCTTGGCGGCGAGATGATGAACCTTGCCGGTGAAACCGTGCGGCGGCAGCCATTTGGCCATGGCATCGGCATCCAGGAATGCACGATAAATCCGCTCCGGCTTGGCGCGGAGCACCCGGTGAAGGCGAACGGTATTGGTGTTGGTGGTTGTCATGATTTCGTTGCGTGGTTGTCTTTCACGGGTACGACGAACGGAGCAGACGCGTCAGGACAATAATTTATTGCCGACAATGTAACATTTATTCCAGCCACACTGACAGCGCGCCGATTCCTACGCCTTCTTCACGAAGCACGCCTTCAGACCGACGGCGATGCCATCCACTTTGCAGGCGATTTCGTGGTCGCCATCCTCCAATCGGATGGGTTTGGATTTTGAGCCGCCCTTGAGCACCTGCGATCCACCCAGTTTCAAATCCTTGATCAGGATCACGCAATCGCCATCGGCGAGCACGTTGCCGTGGGCATCCTTGACGACACGCGCGCCGGTGGGGGCTTCGGGCGCGGCGGTGCGCTCCCATTCGTGACCGCAGGTGACACATTCCCATTTCTCCGGATGCCCCAGAACTTCGGGCATCTCGCACATTGGACACGCAGGTTGACTCATAGGAAAGAAGGCTAACCGGCGGCGCATTTGGAAACAATCGCGCACTTGCACGGCGACTATCAAGGGCCGGCACAGGCTGGCCTATTTTTTAAGCCGATAAAAGGTTGCGGGCTGGTTGGCGTTGATGGTGATGTTGGTAGAACTGAAGGAGGTGCTGCCGGATACGTCAACCCAGTTGGTGTCGAGTCCTATTGACAGGCTGTTAGTCTGTGTCTGGAGCGTCCAATTCTGGCCCGCGGGCCAGGAGAGGCTCAAGAGGTTGCCGCTCACGGCATTTGTGAGGATGGCTGGACCAGTCGCCAGCACCAGCAAAGTACCCGGCCCAGCAAGGTAGGGAGAACTGTTGCCGCTGTCGTAACTGCCGGGAGATTTGACGACACCATTCAGGACGAGGTCCGCCACCCGGTTGGTCCCGTTGAAGTCCAACTTCAAAACAGCACCACCCGCCACGGTCACCGTGGAGTTTGGATGCAACGTGGGTTGGGTTAGATCAAGCGTTCCGGCATTGATGGTCGTATTGCCGGTATAGGTGTTCGCGCCAGTGAGCGTTAACGTGCCCACGCCCGTTTTGGTCAAATTGCCCGGGCCGGCAGCACCGTTGACGATGGGACCGGTGACCGTCATCTGGCCGGGAATGCCGTTATTGCTGGCCGCAACGGCGGTGTTTTTGGGATCGCTCCGGTTTCCAACGAAGACGACCGCGTTGCCGCTGATATCGATCTCGCGCGCCGTGTTCACGACCGCCGCCACCGCTACCGCCGCATTGGTCCCATCGCTGGCCGCCCCGTGTTCCACGGCGAGCGTACCGCTGTTGAGCACCAGTTTGTTCGCCAAGTTGCCCAGATTCACATCCCGGCAGATGCTCAAAGTGAAATTCGTATTCACCACGATGGCCTGACCCAAACCGCCGAAGGTGTTCGTGCCGCCCAAGCCCAACTTGCCCGCATTCAGAGACGGATCACCGGCCGTCTCGTCACCCTGGAGCGTCAACCCACCAAAGCTCCCCACATTGTTCACATTGAGAACCGGACCATTGCGGAAAACTGTGTAACCCGCACCGGATTCACGAACCGCGCCGCCCGTGCCGATGTAGCTGCGGGAGTTGAAGACGCCGTCCTGGTTGCTCACGAGCCTCGCCCCTTGGTCCTGCGTGAGGATCGAGTCTCCGAACTGCGGGCCCGGCGCGGTCTTGGTTAATCCTCCATGCAGATAAAGGCCGCCGCTGAAGGCGTTGTTGAAACTCAGATTGTTCAGGAACAAGGTGCCGCCCCCGGTCTTCATCAGCCGGCTGGCTACCAATACAGGATCGCCACCGTCAGTCCCGAGGATCTGGCCCCGCAGGTCCAAGGTCGTGCCATTGGTTACGTCGATGATGGCGGAAACCGTGTTCCCGTCCGCCTGCAGTGTCGTTCCGCGGCTTCCTAACAGTATCTGCCGGGTGGTGAAGAAGCCAGCGGTGCTCTCCAAGGTGGCTCCGTTGCTGATGGTCAGCGAGCCGGTGGAAAAACCGAGGTTGTTGTTGGCCGAAATGCCTAGCAATCCCCCATTGAGAATCGTGTTGCCGGTGTAGTCATTGGCACTCCCGATCATCAACTTTCCCGGACCACTTTTGGTCAATGAACCCGGGCCTGTGACCAGCCCCAGCGCGTTGATGGTCATCGTGCCCGCGAGCCCATTGTTGGCCGTCGCGACCAGGGCGTTCTTTGGATCGCTTTGATTCATCACGTGGATGATCGCGTTGCCAGTGAGTTCGATATGGCGGGTAGTGGCGACTTCTGCCGCGACGGCTGTGGAAGCATTGGTGCCGTCACTCGCTGCACCGTGCTCCACCTGGAGGATGCCCGAATTTAAGATGAGCCGGTTGGCAATATGGCCCAGGTTCGCATCCTGACTGATGGCGAGCGTGAAATTTGTATTAACCACGACCGCTTGACCTACTCCACCGAAAGTGTTCGTCCCTCCCAGCCCCACCTTGCCCGCATTTAGCGAGGGATCGCCGGCTGTCTCATCCCCCTGAAGCGTCAACCCGCCGAAGCTTACCAGGTCGTTTACGTTTCTGATCGGCCCGTTCCGATGCACTGTGTAGCCCAGACCCGATTCGCGCAGCGCGCCGCCGCTGCCAATGAAACTGTGAGAGTTAAAAACCCGGTCCTGATTGCTGATCAGGCCCGCCCCGTTGTCTTGCGTCAAGATCGAGTCACCAAACTGCGGCCCGGGCGCGGTTTTGGTCATGCCCGCGTGCAAGTAGATGCCGCCGCTGAACGCGTTGTTGAAACTGAGATTGTTCAGGAAGAGCAGACCTGCCCCCGTCTTCATCAGGCGCGCCATCCCATTGTCATTGGTCCCCAGAATTCGGGAACGCACATCCGCCGTGGTTCCAGCGGCCACGTCAATGATCGCGGAGACTGTGGAGCCATCAGGCTGGATTTCTCCGCCAGGCAACCCCAGCAAAATCTGGCGAGTGGACGAAAGTATCAGGTTCGCCGTGCTCCCCAAAGTTGCGCCGTTGCTGATGGATAGATCGCCAGTAAGGAATCCAAGGTTGTCGTCCGCAGAGATGGTGAGCCCGCCGTCCTTGAGAAACGTGCCGCCACTGTAAGTGTTCACGGCGGAGAGGGTCAGTCGGCCGGGGCCGCGCTTGGTCAGTCCACCTGTTCCGGCATCACCAACGGCCTCACTTTGGAGCAAGGGTTGACGGATCGCGATGTCAAAGCCAGCGGTGTCAATGATGGCGCCAGCATCCCGCACGTTGGCGCGATACAAACCTTGCATGAAATCGCCGTTGTCCGCAGTTGGCTGCAAGGTGCCGCCGTTGAAATTGAAAACGCTGTGGAACGCGGGATCGCTGGAGCTGATACCGGTCTGAATGGCATAGGTTTTCAGTGTGCCGCCATTCAGATTGTAAGTTCCGCCCGCACCCGGGTTGTTCTGGAGAATGATCCCGCCCCCGGTCGAGGCGACACTGAATGTCCCGCCAGATTGGTTGATCGTGCCGCTCCCCCAATCCCCCACAGCCACCGGGGCGTTGGCCGTGAGCGTGCCGCCGGTCAGGTTGTAGATGCCAACTCCGTTGGTGGAATCGGAACTCCGCCCGCCGATGACAAAGTCGCCAAGGCTGGTTGAAGTCTCGGTCACGGAGCCGCCACTCTGATTGACCGTACCGCTGGCTGTCGATCCGCTGGCGTTGGCCGCGCCGACAAAAAATCTGGTGGCAGTCAGGCTGGCATTGTTCGCGACATTAAGAGTCCCAACAGATCCGCCAATGTCGCCGAGGGTGAAGTCACTTGCCACGGAGTAGGTGCTGCCACCCTTCAAAGTCAACGTGGCATTGTCACCAGTATCTGCCCCAATGCTCTGGTAGTTGAGGGTGGTCACGGAACCACTCGCATCCACAACCAGGGCGCCCGACTTGACCACCAGGTTTCCGAGCAGGATCGTAAAGCCGGTCAACGTCATAGTCCCATCGCCCGTTTTGGTGAAAGCTCCCATGCCGCTGATATTGGCTGCGAATGTGGTATTGCTTCCATTCCCGCCGGTGGTCAAGGTGCCGCTGTTGATCAGCACATGGCCGCCGCTGGTGCCGCCGCCAGCCAATGAACCGATGGACTCCCCGTCGTTGATCACGAAGGAGGCTGTCGCTATGTTGGCCATGACTACGGCACTTGAATCGCCAATGGCCTTGCCGCCGGAAACGCTCAGAACCCCATTGCTTACAGTCGTCCCGCCGGTGTAATCGTTGGTCGTCCCTACCCGTAGCATGCCAGTGCCTTTTTTTGTCAGAGCTGTAGGCCCACTTAAGCCGCCGGAACCAGCGAAAGTGAACGTGTTCGCCGCCTCGACGGTTACGCCGGACGGTGTCAGGACCCAGCCCAAGGTCACTAGGTGATTGGTAGTTGTATCATCGAACCGGACCGCGTCACCGATATGAAAAGACTCGCCATTTACTTGGGACGTGATGTTCGACCAGTTCTGAGCGCTCAAGCTCCAGGTCGTGGCGTCGGCGGCACCGCTCCATACCAGCGACCTCGGGTTTTCCTTCCGGATTGTGAAGTAGTCATCAATGGCGCCCGTCTCGCGAAGGAACACGGCTTCCAACCGGTTGCTGTAAATCTCAAAAACCAATGAACCCAACTGCATTCTGTTGGTAAACATCGCGGGATGCTGTCCAATTTGAGATTCCAAGCAACAGCCGGTCCCCACGACCACATACACAGTGCCTCGATTTCCCAATGGACCGGAAGCAGGCTTGATGTAGGCGCCGGTTTCGCTTTCGCTTCCGCTGCCTGGATCAAGGATCATTGCAGGAGTTAGGTTGGTGGAACTGCCATAGTGACCGCGCAGGAGGTAAGATCGCTCGTAAACGTGACTGTGTCCGCCGAGGACCAGGTCAACTCCCTTTGCCTCCAGAATCGGCAGGAAGTTCTGCCGCATCTCAATCATGGAGGTTTCATAGGGAGCATCGCTGTCGTGCGAGCCTTTGGTATATGGTGAGTGATGGAAGTAGGTGATAATCCATTGGTTTGTAGCCGCGGCCAGGTCTGCGCGCAGCCAGTTCGCCATGGTGCCATTGGTTGCACGACTTTCGGTCTCGGAATCAAGACAGATGAAGTGAATGTTGGCGTGATCAAAGGAGTAATATCTATCTGAACCCGAGGCGACGCCGCCTGCTCCACCATTGGTGGGAAAAGAAAAGATGTCGAGATAGGGGAATCGTTGACCTGTGGGGACTGAATAGACCTCGTGATTACCGATGGTTGGCCATGGGGCTGTCTGTAGGAGGATCCCGGCAAAGGCATCAAAGAAGTTGGTCTGGAATTCTCCGTCGGTACCGTTTTCGTATGCCATATCTCCCAGGGGAAGCCAGACGTCGGTCCTATTTGTCCCGTTGAATTGGACGTAGGAGTCGCGTACCGCGAGTTCGCCGTTGACATAGTTGGAATTGCCCGATTCGAGCCCATAACTGATACCGCCGAAATCACCGAAGGCCCATACTCTGGTTGGTCCTGCATTTCCAGCCGCCGGCCCGGTAACAAACCGATAGTCGATCCCCGCCGCGAACGTCTGACCGGTCGAGCCAATGGAGTAATAGTAGGTCGTTGCTGGTGTCAGCCCAGAAAGCCGCACAATATGCTCATTGGTTGGCGTGAGGTCGCTTGCAGAGAAAGGCAGGTCATTCGTTTGCAGTCCGTAGGAGACTACGCTCTCCGTCGGCGAGTCAGTGCGCCAGCGGATGGTAATACTCTCAGGAGTCGGAATCTGAAGATACGGACCTCTCAGAAGTGCTGCCGCCTGCGATGAATTGCATATTTGCCCTGCCACAAGCAGCACAACCCAAACCCAAGTACAACTAGTTGAAAGTTTCATTCGTTGCCAATCAAAAACTGGCCGCAGGCCGAAATCATCCATACTGAGCTTTCAACACTGGAAGCTACTACTCTGGGAAGATTTGCGCCAAGGAAATTACTCCTGACCAAGCACCGGAGTAAAAGTGCAGGAAACGGCCAAGAAGATACAGGAAACGGCCAATTTCAAAGAAAGTTGAACAAGACCTTGACCGCTGGAACATTCGGGCGGACTGTCCACCTTGGAATCAAACGCAGTTCGTACCTGAGCCCCCTAAGCGATCATCGAGTTTCTATGCTCGAAAGACGTTGCATTGATGCGATTGTGCGAGTGGTTTGCTGGCCTGTTGCCGCAGCGGCTTTCTCGGCGTCCTCCATTAACTTAGCATCGGTCGAGACCACGTCTTGCCTCACCAACCGAACGATCAACGCGATCGCGTCATGCACCGCCATTTTGGGAGACTTGACTGGCGATCTTCTTTCGAGTGACCCAGCTGCCGCAAGCGCCATGGACCTCCCTGCTGGAATTGAGTTCGATCTGGTTGTTCCAAAAAGAGAATCGACCTTATGAAACCCTTCCTCTGGAGGCTTGTTTACGTGACATCCTTCCTCTGCCTGTATGCTACAAATGCCGGTGCAGCTTCCATCGCCGCATGGGACTTGACCGGTTTGAATTCCGTAGCCTCCGCAAATGCCACTGCGTCCGATACGCACCTCACAAGCATCCCTGCACTGACTCGCGGGGCAGGTGCAGCAGCAAGTGCCGGAGCCAATTCGTTCAGAACTGTCGGGTTTCAGAACAATGGTATTTCAACGGCAAATACTGATTATTTCCAAGCAACGTTTGCCGCAGCAAGCGGCTATGCCTTATCCCTGAGTTCTATTGATGCTCGCTTTGCTGGTACTGCATCATTTTTCGCCTCACCTGGCGTAACCAGCCAATTCGCTTACAGCTTGGATGGAACTACGTTCACCTTGATTGGGTCACCAGTTACTTCCACTTCGTTGACAATGGCACAAGTCTCACTTTCTGGCATCAGCGCGCTTCAGAATGTTCCGGCGTCCACGACGATCTATATTCGGTATTACGCCAGCGGTCAGACCACCACCGGAGGCTGGGGCTTTAATTCTCCAAGCGCAGGCAGCTACGGTTTGGATTTTGGCGGCAACTTATCCCTTGCCTGCGCGCCGCCTTCGGCAACGGTCAGTGGTAATGCCACCATTTGTGCTGGCGGCTCGACGACCATCGAAGCGGCACTGAGTGGTACCGGTCCTTGGGACGTTACTTGGTCCGATAGCGTCACGCAAACCGGCGTCACCACCAGTCCCGCTAGCCGCAGTGTCAGCCCGGGCACCACGACCACTTATACGGTGATAGCGGTATCGGATGCGACCGGTTGCACGCCCGGAACGTTCTCCGGCAGCGCAACGGTCACTGTCAATTCGCCGGTCACACCGTCAGTCAGCGTTTCCGCAAATCCCGGCACGACAACTTGCGCGGGCAATCAAGTCATCTTCACTGCGACCCCGGTCAATGCCGGCGGTTCACCGACTTACATTTGGAAAACCAACGGGGTGCCGGACGCTTCAGTTCCTGCCGACAGTGCTACTTACACCAACAGCAGCCTGGCCAATGGCGACACGATTGACTGCCAGTTGACCTCCAGTCTCACCTGCGTCACCGCCTCCACGGCGGATGCACTGCAACTTACGATGACAATCACGTCCACGGTCACGCCGTCGTTGAGCGTTGCCGCAAATCCAGGCACGACCATCTGCGCAGGCCGCCAAGTCATCTTCACAGCCACGCCAGTAAACGGGGGTAGTTCCCCCGGGTACGTCTGGAAGACGAACGGGGTCCAAGACACTTCCGTTCCTGCCAGCAGCGCTACCTACACCAACAGCAGTCTGGCCAATGGAGATACGATCGACTGCCAGTTGATCTCGAACGACCCCTGCGCATCGCCGGTCACTGCGGACGCCGTTCAAATCGCCATGACGGTGAATGCCACGGCCACGCCGTCCGTGAGCATCGTGGCCGATTCAGGCTCGACAATTTGCGCGAACTCTTCGGTGACGTTTACGGCCACGCCTGTCAATGGCGGGGGGGCACCCGCTTATCAATGGAAGACCAATGACGTGGCCGTCACGGGTGCGATCGGATCCACGTATGCCACCTCCAGTTTGAAGGATGGCGATGTCGTGACCGTCGTGATGACGCCTTCGGAGGACATCTGCGTTTCACCTGCGAATGCCACTTCCAGTAGCATTGTGATGACTGTCAATGGGCTGCCGACCATCGCGCTGGGCGCAAATCCCATCGTCTGTGTTGGAGTAACAAGCGCCGATTTGCCGTACGGGGCGACGACTGACAGTCCGGATCAATACAGCATTGTCTTTGATGCCGCCGCCCACACGGCTGGCTTTGCCGATGTTGCGATAACGTCCTTGCCAGTCTCGCCGATTGTCATTTCGGTGCCGGGCGCCGCGGCTCCGGCCACCTACCATGGCACGCTTGTGGTCAACAACAGCAGCACGGGTTGCGGCGGCAGCGGTTACGCCTTCGCGGTGACGGTCAGCGGACCACCGAGTTCGACGATCACGGCTCCGGGAGGTGTGTGTGCCGATTCCACCGGCAACATCGCCTCGGTCCCGAACGTGGGCGACATTGCCTCGGGTGCTTCGTATGCGTGGACGATCAGTGGCGGCACGATTACCAGCGCCGAGCCGCAGACCAATCGCGTGACGTTCACTGCGGGATCAAGTGGAACGGTCTCGCTGGGCTGCTCCGTCGTCAGCTCCAATGGTTGCGCGTCGGTTGCCGCTGGCAGTGCTACGGTGGTGATCAACTCGTCCACCTTGACGCCGTGGGTGATGGCGGGTGGCAATTACGCGGAGAACTTTGCCGACGTGGTGAACTGGAAGGACGGGTTCACCTGCGGCCAGGGCGCGAATCGCTGGAGCGTGGTCGCGGTGAATGCGACGGGAACGATTCCCGATGGAAAGCGGACCACCGTAAGCACAGCCACCTTCCAGACGGCCAGTGCGAGTGCTGGAGTTCAGCGGGACAACCTTGGCTCCAATCCGTCCGGAAAAATCGTGCTGCTGACCACCGGCACCACCGACCACAGCACAGCGTTGGCAATTGACCTGATGCTGGATTTTACAGCACGGAACGCGGGGACTTTAAGCTTTGATTGGGCGCAAGTGAACAACGGCGGTGCCAGCGACAATCGAACGGCTTCAGTCAGAGTTTACACGAGCGTTGACGGAACCATCTTTACTGAATTGACCGGGGCCGCAGTGCTCAACGTGGTGAACAACAGCGGCGCATCGGGGAGCATTTCGTTGGTTTCCCTCCCAAGCGCGTTTGACGACAGTTCAAACGCCAGAATCCGTTTTTACTACTACAACGGAGACGGCGGCAACTCCGGTTCCCGTCCCAAGATCGCGCTCGACAATATCGCTGTCACTTCCACCTGCAACGCGCCAATCGTAACTGCGCCCACCACTCCCAGCCCGACCGTGTGCGCGGGCACATCCGTGATTCTTACGGAAATTGCGAGTGGCGGCCTGCCTCCCTTTGCTTACCAGTGGAAGAAGGGCGGCTCGCCCATTTCGGGCGCGACCAGCAGCACTTACTCAATTCCTTCAACCGCGGTTGGCGACTCCGGTACCTACGCATGTGAAGTAACCTCCAGTTGCGGCACAGCGGCGACTTCGCCGGAACTGACGTTGACGGTAAATCCAGTTCCGTCCGCACCGTCGACGACGGGCGATGGCCGGTGCGGCGGCGGCATTGTCAACCTGAGCGCCAGTGGCAGCGGCGGGACTTTGAACTGGTATTCGGATGCCGGCTTGACTGCGCTGGTGAACTCGGGCGCGAGCTACAGTCCCAGCGTGGGTGGCACGACCACTTATTACGTCACTGAAACCAGCGCCGAGGGATGCGTGAGTTCCGCCACGCCGGTGACTGGCACGATCAATCCATTGCCGGTCGTGAGCGTGAATTCAGCAACGATCTGCGCCGGTGGCTCCACGACGTTGACGGCCACAACCGATGCCAACAGTCCGGGCTACCTCTGGAGTCCAGGTGGGGCAACCACCGCGTCGATCACTGTTTCGCCTACGACGACCACGATTTACTCCGTCACCGTGACAGATGGAACGACGACCTGCATGAACACCGGCTCTGGGACGGTCACAGTGAATCCGCTTCCCACGGTCGCGATTGAACCGGCGGCTACCAATGCTGAGTGCGGCGGCACAGTAGTATTGACCGCCAGCCCCGGCGGCGACGGACCGTTGACTTATCAGTGGTTTGACACGCAAACCAATGCCATCGCGGGTGAAACAAATCTCACTGTGACGTTGACCAATCTTCACGGCGCGGGTGCCGGCAACTACACCATTATTGTGACGGGGCCGTTCTGTAGCGCATCCGCCGTTGCCAGCGTGACGGTAGCCGATACCGCTGCCCCGGTGATCACACTCCTCGGCGCGAATCCGGCCACCAACGAGTGTCATGCCGCATACAGCGACGCCGGAGCAACGGCGAGTGACGCCTGCGCTGGTGATGTGAATGTTTCCACGAACAGCACGGTTGAGGTAAATGTGCCCGGCGTTTACGTCGTGACTTACACGACCGACGATGGCAACGGCCACACCAACACCATCACGCGTACCGTTTATGTGGTGGATACGGTCGCCCCGGCGCTCACCCTTCTGGGGGCCAATCCCGCGACCAATGAATGTCATGTGAGTTACGTTGATGCCGGGGTGACCGCAAGTGATGCCTGTGCTGGCGACGTCAGTGTCTCCACGAACGGCACTGTGGATGCGAACGTTCCTGGTGTGTATTCGGTTAGTTACACCGCCGACGACGGCAACGGCCACACCAACACGGCGACACGCACGGTTTATGTGGAGGACACGACCGCACCGCAGATCACGTATTACTTCACCAACCTGACCTTGAACGCGAACAGCAGCTGTCAGGCACTGATGCCTGATGTGACTGGCACCAATTACATTCTGGCCGAGGATGGTTGCAGTGGCGTGGTCACTATTACGCAGTCGCCAACCAACGATGCCGTGTTGGCCCTGGGCACGAACGAAGTGGTTCTCGCGGTTGCAGACTCGGCCGGTAACACGTCGTATTCGACCAACACCATTGTGGTGGTGGATGCAACGGGGCCGGTTGTCACCATCATCGGCGACAATCCGTTGACCTTGGAATGTCATGCCGCCTTCATGGATCCGGGGGCTAGCGCGAATGACAACTGTGGCAGCGTGGTGGAGCTGATGACCAACGGCCTGGTGGCCCCCAATGTTCCCGGCAGTTACACCATCGAATATCGTGCAACCGACGGCGCCGGGAACTCGACGACCAATACGCGCATCGTGAACGTCGCGGATACGGTGGCGCCGGCACTAACTGTCTTGGGAGCAAATCCCGCGACCAACGAGTGTCATGTCGTTTACACTGATGCTGGGGCAACCGCGAGTGACGTTTGTGCAGGTTCGGTGAGCGTTTCGACGAATGAGCTTGTGGCCGCAAATGTGCCGGGCATTTACACGGTGACTTACACGTCCGACGACGGCAATGGCCACACCAACACGGCTACGCGCACCGTTTATGTCGTGGATACGGTTGCGCCAGAAATCGCCCTGCTTGGCTCGAATCCTGTCACCAACGAGTGTCATGTGCCCTACGCTGACGCAGGCGCAACCGCAAGCGATGCCTGTGCCGGCGATGTCAGTGTCTCCACGAACGGCACTGTGGATGCGAACGTTCCTGGTGTGTATTCGGTTACTTACACCGCCGACGACGGCAATGGCCACTCGAACACGGTCACGCGCACAGTTTACGTCACGGATACGCTTGCCCCGACGCTCGCCGTGTTAGGGGCGAATCCGGCGACCAATGAATGTCACGTGGCTTATGTGGACGCTGGCGTGACGGCGAGTGACGCCTGTGCGGGCAGCGTCAGTGCCTCCACCAACAGCAATGTGGACGCAAATGCGCCGGGAGTTTACACCGTCACTTACACTTCCGATGACGGTAATGGCCACACCAATTCAGCCACGCGTACGGTTTATGTTATAGACACACTACCCCCGGTACTCGTGCAATGTCCCACGAACCGCACGTTGGTTGTGGGCGACAACTGTTCGATTGTCCTGCCTGATTTTACCGGCGAACTGATGGCCAGCGATTCTTGTGGCGCGGTAACAGTTAGTCAGAATCCTTTGCCCGGCACTGAAGTTGGTGTCGGAGCGCTCCTCATTACTTTCACGGCCACTGACGAGGTCAGCAACAGTTCGCTTTGCAGTTTGGTGCTGAACGTCACAACCCCCGCCAGCGCCAATACCAACATCAGCATTTCGGAGTTCATGGCCAAGAACACCGCGGGGATCACCGATGATTTCGGTGCTTACTCGGATTGGATTGAGATTCACAACGCCGGTGACTGTCCGGTGAATCTGGATGGGTGGTCACTCAGCGATGATTTGACGTCATTGACCAAATGGCGTTTCCCGGCGACCAATATCGGGCCCGGACAATTTCTGGTCGTTTGGGCTTCCGACCAGGACCGGCGCACGCCCGGCGCCCCGTTGCACTCCAATTTCAAGTTGTCCGACGCAGGCGAGTACCTCGCGCTGATTCAGCCGGATGGTGTGACCATCGCCACGCAGTTCAGCCCCACGTTCCCACCACAATGGCCGGATGTGTCCTACGGATTACCTGCGGATGGCCTCACCAACAGCTTCCTGGCTACGCCTACGCCCGGGTTGCCCAACAGTGTCGGGACGAATTTCACCGTCAATGTCGTTATCTCGGAGTTCGTGGCCAAGAACACCATCGGCCCTGTTGACGACTTTGGCGCACATTCGGATTGGATCGAGATTTACAATGGCGGTTGCTGTCCTGTGAACCTGAACGGGTGGTCCCTCACCGATGACGCGGCCGCCCTTACCAAATGGCGTTTCCCGGCCACCAACATCGGGCCCGGGCAATTTATGGTCGTGTGGGCCTCCGACCGAAATCGGCGCACGCCCGGGGCTCCATTGCACACCAATTTCAAAATGGCCGATGAAGGTGAATACTTGGCCTTGGTGCTGCCGGACGGTGTCACCATTGCGACACAGTTCGCTCCCACTTTCCCACCGCAGTTGCCGGATGTCTCCTATGGACTGGCATCGGATGGTACGACCAACAACTATCTGGCGTTGCCTACGCCCGGGTTGTCCAACAGTGTCGGGACAAACTTCCTGATTGCGGATCTGAATTTCACCCCCGGCCGGGGCTGGTTTACTAATTCCGTCTCCGTTTCTTTGGGCACCACGACGCCGGGCGTGACTCTGTACTTTACGACCGACGGCACGGTACCTGGCCCGACGAATGGGTTTGTTTACAGCAGCCCGTTGGTCCTGTCCAACACCACGGTGTTGCGGGCGGCAGCGTATCGTCCAGCCTTTGTGCCAAACGTCGCCACCCACACCTACGTCTTTCCGACCGAGGTGGCCTACCAAACTGGTGCGGGTTTCCCGACAAACTGGGGATTCGCGGATCTCACCGCCTACGGATTTCCGGATCCAGTGGTGGTCCCCACATACTACGAATGCAATTCGAACTTGATGAACAATCCACGGTGGGGTGGCCAAATGCCGGCGGCATTGCTCAGTGTTCCGACGTTGAGTGTCGTCATGAATCCGGCTGACATGTTTGGCACCAATGGAATTTACTCGAACCCCTTCGGCGACGGGGCGGAGTGGGAACGGCCTTGCTCGGTTGAGTATTTTCGCCCGGATTTGAAGCCAGGTTTTCAAATCAACTGCGGCATTCGCATGCACGGTCAGATAAGCCGGAACCCGGCCTACACACCCAAACACAGCCTGCGTTTGTTGTTCAAGCAGATGTACGGCAGCGGGAAGTTGCTCTTCGACCTGTATCCCGGTTCGCCGGTGCAGGACTTTGATGTCCTCGTGCTTCACGCTTCGTTGAGCGATCATTGGTACGTGGCGGGCGCAGCTGCGCAAATGCTGCGGGATCAATGGTGTGACGACACCCAACAGGAAGCCGGCGGTTACGGTACGCACGGAGCTTATGTGAATCTCTACATCAATGGCCTCTACTGGGGGCTGTACAACCTTGGCGAGCGGCCGGACGCCTCCTACGCGGCTCATTACCTTGGCGGAAAACCGTCGGACTACGACGCGCTCCATGGAGAGGAGTTGCAGGGCGGTACGACCAACGCTTGGAATGAACTGATTACCCTCGCGAACGCGGGGATCACGAATGACGTCGCCTGGTCGAACGTGTGTTATTATCTCAATGTCCCGCATTTTGTGGACTACTTGTTGATGAACTTCTACGCCGTCAACATCGAATGGCTTGACCATAACTGGTGGATCAATGGGAGTGTGGCGCATGGTGTGCCATTCCACTTCTTCTCGTGGGATGCGGAAGATGGGATTGGGGGAAATGGCTTGGTGGTTCCCATTGACTATGACTTGATTGGTTTGGCCGACGTCGCCCCGACGTGGCCGGGGCTGCTTTTCGCGTCACTTCACCAATATCCGGAATTCCGGCGCGTCTTTGCCGATCACGCCCAGCAACAACTCTTCAACCATGGGGTGCTGACGCCGGAGCGTTCCGCCGCCCGTTGGATGAAGCGAGCTCAGGAGATCGACACGGCTATCATAGCGGAGTCGGTCCGCTGGGGTATCACGAATTGGTGGGCTACCAGCGTTTGGGGCTCGGATTGGAAGCTCTATACTCGCGATGACTGGCTGGCCGAACAGACCTACTTGCTGACCAACTGGTTTCCTGTGCGGACGGATATGCTGATCGGTCAATTGCGTGAGGCAGGGTTGTATCCGGCCTTGGACGCGCCGGTTTTCACTCCGCATGGAGGAATCATCGTCGAATCATTGTCGGTCACGGTGACCAGACCGGCAGAAACCACTTTGTATTACACAACGAACGGAATCGATCCTCGTATGCCCGACGGCAGTGTTTCTCCCGAGGCGCAGGTTTATGATGAAAGCCCGGCGCTTGTTCTGGCGTTAACAAACAACACCCGATTGCTCGCTCGCGTCTTCGCCACCAACACTTGGAGCGCTTTGGTTGAGGCCGATTATGCCCTTCGGAGTGAAGTGCAACTACAGGTTGGCGATATTACACGGCAGAGTAATGGCGCCATAAAACTGGGTTTTCAAGCCTGGCCAGGTATCGGCTATACCTTGCGTGCCTCCACCAACTTTACCGATTGGGAGGCAATCGCAACCTTGGTGCCCTTCCCAGACGGCACCTTCACCTATATTGACAACGCCGCGACAAATCATCCGGTTCGCTTCTACCGGTTGACTTGGCCCTGAAGTGAAACCACTGCATTCGCGCGACAAAGCTGTCTTTGCCAGCTCGAAAAAGGAACGCTCAGGCTTGAGTGGCGTTGGCGAGGAACTGTTGGGAGGAATCCGCTAATCCTCCACGCGGGTCACGAGCACAGTGATTGCCTCGTTGTCGTCCGACTGGACCACCAACGGTTTGCCGAAGGTGACGATGTAGGTCGAATTCAGCCCGACTTGCATCTGCTGGTAGGTGGAAGAGGTCGCTCCGCCGCCGACATTGACGCCTGTCACGTAGGGCACGTTGCGGCCGAGGAACAAATTTAGCCGGCCCTTTTCCGGACTTATCACTGTGAGCATTCCGCTGAATCGCAGGGTGACCGGGATTTCGTTGTTGTTGATCTTCACCCGGTTGGTTTGCATGCCATCCAGGCTGAATAGTCCCTCTGTCGTCAGCAACTTGAGGCTGTTGGTTCCCGAGTTGGCTGTCTTCCACTGAACCTGAATGACGTAATTGGCCGCGTTGGTGGAGGTCGGGGCCAGCGGAGTGGAGGGCGCTGGTGGGGGTGGATAAATAGCCTGTGATTGACCGGTGATGGCCAGCAGGGCCGTAAAAATAAGCAAGGAAAGCACTTTCATATCCGGATGAGACTGCATCAACGCCGGTTGTTCAATCACGAAATACACATCCGCCCGAAGCAATGGGCGCATGCGCCGGCAAATACTGTGAGCAGCGCCGGGCTACTGGATGCCCATGTCTTTGCGGAAGGCAGCGACCATGAGGACATGGCGGCGATAGCTTTCGGTGTTGCCCTCGCTGTCGTAGTTCAAGCCGTAAGGCCAGAAATGCGTGCCAGCGTAATTGATGTTCGAACCGGCCCCGTCGAAGGCCTCGATCTGTTGCTTGCCGTTGGTGCCGACCCACACTCCGCCGGAAAGATTTGCCCCCATTGCTAGGTAGTGCCAACGCCGAGGGTATGCGCGGTCTCATGCAGCGATGTCCGGAAATTCTGATACGCGGTCATGTGGCACGAAATGGCGACAGGCAGCGATCCACTGAGCGCAGTTCAGTCTGCCCGCGTCTGGCACTGCGGGCAAAAGAAGGTGCTCCGCGCGGCTTGCACGACGCGGCGGATCGCTGTCCCGCAACGGGAACAGGGCTGGCCTTTGCGATCATAGACTCGCAACCGCTCTTCGTAGTAGTCCGGGGCATTGTCGGCCCGCCCGAAGTAAAACAGCCCATCACCTTTCTTGCCGGTGTGATTCAAAGGAATCGTGCTGCCGGAACGGATGGCTTCGGTCAGCACTTGGCGGATGGCCTTGTGGAGCCGTTGAATCTGGGATTGGGTCAGCCGGTTGGCGGCGCGTTGTGGAGCGATGCGCGCGAGGAACAGCGCCTCGCTGGCGTAGATGTTGCCCACGCCTGCGACCAGCGATTGATCCAGCAGTTTGACTTTGATGGCCTGGCGGAACCGGCTGAGTGCGGTCGCGAACGCGCCGGTCGTGAAATCTTTGCCAAGCGGTTCCGGGCCGAGTTGCGAAATGGAACTCGTGTCGAGCGTCAGTCGTCCAAAGTAACGGGTATCCTCATACACAAACAGTTTGCGACCGAGGTCCATGACCACAGCCGCATGTTTGGGCAGCGGAGCGTCTCGCGGAATGAGATACATTTTTCCCGTCATTCCGAGATGACCGATCACGGTGAGTGGTCGTTGGCTCCCGGGCCGTTTGAGTTCGAAGACCAGATACTTCCCGCGTCGCGTGAGTCCGACAAACGACGCCTCGCGCAAAGCGCGTTCTAGTTGGGCTGGCGAAGTTGGTTTGAGCACGCGGGCCCGGCGCACGGAAACAGCCCGGATGCGCTTGCCGGACAGCAGCGGGCGCAAGTGCCGGGCGAGCACCTCAACTTCGGGGAGTTCCGGCATCGCTCAACCCGTGACCACCGTGCCGACTGCTTCGCCCATCACGACGCTCCGCAGGTTATGCGGCTTGAACAGGTCGAACACGATGATCGGCATCTTGTTGTCCATGCACAGCGAGAACGCGGTGGAGTCCATCACCTTGAGCTGCTTCTGAAGCGCGTCGAGGTAGCTGATCTGGGCGAAACGTTTCGCCTTGGGATTCTTCTTCGGATCGCTGTCATAGATGCCGTCAACCTTGGTGGCTTTGAGGATGACTTCCGCGCCGATTTCGGTGGCGCGCAATGCGGCGGCGGTATCCGTGGAAAAATACGGATTGCCTGTGCCGCCACCGAAGATGACCACGCGGCCTTTCTCCAAATGCCGGACGGCGCGTCGGCGGATGAAGGGCTCAGCGACTTGAGCCATGGTGATGGCGGTTTGCACGCGGGTGGCCACGCCGAGTTTTTCCAGCGCATCCTGCAAGGCGAGCGAGTTGATGATGGTGGCCAACATGCCCATGTAATCGCCGGTGGCGCGTTCGATGCCCTTTTCACTTCCCGCCAGCCCGCGAAAGATGTTCCCGCCACCCAAGACAATCACCACCTGCACTCCCAGGTCTCGAACTTCCCGGACCTGTTCCGCCATGCTTTGGACGGAAGTTGCGTTGATGCCCACGCCGCTTTCACCGCCCAAGGCCTCGCCACTGAGCTTGACCAGAATTCTTCGGTATTTCGGTTGTGCGGATTTTTTCATGGGTTGCAGATCATCAATGCGCTCAATTGCCCCGGCGTTCTAGCAGTCCCCGCGCTGACCGTCAAATCAAAGGGTCAACGGAGGTGCGGTTTCGTTGATCCGGTCACTCGCTCGCAGGTTGCGCTTGACCTTCAAGTGCCGGGCGCTTTCAGTCAGGGCCGGCAATGAGCCTGCTCGAGATCAAAAACTTGGAGGTCCACTTCCCGGCAAGCAATGGGATGCTCCGTCGCGTGCGTGCGTACGTCAAGGCGGTGGACGACGTCAGCTTCACCATCGAGCCCGGCGAAACGCTCGGGCTGGTGGGCGAGAGCGGTTGTGGCAAGACCACTTTGGGGCGCGCCATCGTGCGGCTCCTCGAGCCGACCGGGGGCAGCGTTCTGTTCGAGGGCGAGGACATAGCGCAGATGGACGGGAGTGACTTGCGCCGGCGGCGGCGGAGTTTTCAGATGATCTTTCAGGATCCGTTCGGTTCATTGAATCCACGCATGACCGTGGAGGACATCATCGGTGAGGCACTGGATATTCACGGGCTGACGGAAAGCGGGTCCGCGCGGGCGAAACGGGTGGCGGAGTTGCTCAAGGCGGTGGGGTTGGATGCGGGCTATGCCCAGCGTTACCCGCATGAGTTCAGTGGCGGGCAGCGGCAACGCATCGGCATCGCGCGGGCGCTGGCGGTCGAGCCGAAGTTGATTGTATGCGACGAACCGGTGAGTGCGTTGGATGTGTCGGTGCAGGCCCAGATCATCAATCTCCTTCAGGATTTGCAGCAACAGCATGGCATTGCCTACCTGTACATCGCTCACGATCTCGCCGTGGTGGAACATATCAGCCGGCGCGTGATGGTGATGTATCTGGGCAAAGTGGTGGAACTGGCCGAGGCGAGAGCCATCATCCGCGCGCCGAAGCATCCCTACACGCAGGCGCTGATTTCCGCGGTGCCGGTGGTTGACCCGGACACCAAGCGGCGTCGCATCGTGCTGCCGGGTGACGTGCCATCACCGATTGACCCGCCGAGTGGCTGCCGGTTTCATCCGCGCTGTCCGGTCGCGGAAAAGCCACGGTGCGCAACCGAGCCGCCCGAGTTGCGGGAGATTTCATCCGGGCACTGTGCCAGTTGCCATCTGGCGAAGTAGGCCGGTTGCGGATTTGCCCGACCATTCCGAATGTCAGCGATTGGTTGAAATGCAGAAACTGTGCTGAGCCTGTTGGTCCTTGTCAGTGGTGACGAGCAACCGATAGTTGACGCCAGGCACCAGCGGATCGGGCCGGGCGCCTTTCACGGCGGGGTGCATGCCGCGGATCCCGCCGCCATAAACGAAGCTCGACGTGGGCACGGAATTGGATTCCGTGGCGAGTTCCCAAACCGGGTGGGCATATTTGTTCGTTTCGATTTCAGAGGCGAGCACCACCTTCAAGTTGGTGAGCCGGTAATATCCGCCGAGCGTAAAAGTCACCGGGTCGCCGAGGTCATTGGCGCGCTTCGTGCGAGTTCGCTTCATCCACGGACTGACGCGGTGCGAAATTTGAATAGTCTCCGGCGCGAACCAGTCCCTATTGAGATAAAGGCTGAGGCCTCCCAATGCGATGATGCTGAACAGAACCAGAATGATTTTCGTTTTCGACATGGCCAATGCGGTTGACGCTCTTTACTGAAACTATCTGACGACGGGGAGCGTCCATTCAATCAAGCTAACATGAACATGTGTAAGAAAAGCGAACGGCGCGCCGCGCGAATACAAAATCTGGGCACGCCTCCCGAGCGAGCCTCTGCTTTCACCTTGATCGAATTGCTGGTGGTCATCGCCATCATCGCGATTCTCGCGAGCATGTTGTTGCCAACCTTGTCCCGTGCCAAGGAGGCCGCTTACCGGATCAAGTGTGTAAATAATCTCCGCCAACTCTCGTTGTCGGCGACGCTCTATGCCGGTGAAAACACCGATCTGTTGCCGCCGCGTACTAACGCGTATCGCTGGCCCACGCTGCTTCAGGAAGGATACAAGAACCTGGAACTGCTGGTTTGCGCGACGGATGCGCGGCGCGGGACGCCCATGACGGACACCAACTCTCCGTCGCTGGCGGATCGTTCGCCCCGCAGTTATATCATCAATGGCTGGAATGATTACTTCCAGCGCACTTTGAGCGAGCCGGAGTTCCGGGCTTACATGCAGGCATCCTACCCGCGTGCCTCAATCAAGGAGATCGCCATCACCAAACCGTCCGAAACCGTCGTCCTGGGTGAAAAAAAGAACTTGAGGTTGGATGATGGAACCGCGGTGTCGCAGCATTACTTCATGGACTTGTTGGAGGGAAATGGCAACGACGCCGACCAAGTCGAGCGCGGGTGTCATTCGACCACGCGACCCGGCACTCAAAGCCGATCTGGTGGGTCAAACTTCGCTTTTGCCGACGGGAGTGCGCGCTTCCTCAAATTCCGAAAAGACGTTTGGCCGGACAATCTGTGGGCGGTTCAGGAAGAAGACCGGAAGACTTATGCTTGGCCACCTTGAGCTTGTGGCCACTTAACATTCGCGTTTGAGGAGAAATTCCGCCAAGGCCTCAAGAGCGACGGCTTTTCCTTTCAACGGCTTCAAGGCGGCAAAGGCTTTGGCAGTGAGTTCCGTGGCGATCTTCCGCGATTTCTCCAAGCCGACGATGGAAGGGTAGGTGGCTTTTTGCGCTTTGGTGTCCTTGCCGGCGGTCTTGCCAAGCTTCTCACTGGTTTGCGTTACATCCAGAATGTCGTCAATCACTTGGAAGGCGAGGCCGACGTGATAGCCGAAGTCGGTCAGGGCTTTGAGTTGAGCGGTCGAGCAGTTTGCACTCATACCGCCAAGCCGCGCCGAACAGCAGAGCAGGGCGGAGGTCTTGCGCTCGTGAATGTATTTCAACTGCGCGGCGGAGGTCTTTTTGCCTTCCCCTTCCAAATCCGCGACCTGGCCGGCAATGAGTTCGAGTGAGCCGGAGGCTTTGGCGATTTCCAGAATAATCTCGCGGCAGGAGTAACGCGGCCAGTTCCCGGCCTGGGCAGCAATTTCAAACGCCTGCGTTAACAGGGCGTCGCCCGCCAGAATTGCGATGCCTTCGCCAAAGACCTTGTGATTCGTCAGTTTGCCCCGGCGATAGTCGTCGTTGTCCATCGCGGGTAAATCATCATGCACGAGTGAGTAGGTGTGGATGCACTCCACCGCGCACGCTAGTGGCATGGCGTCTGACTCGCGCCCGCCACAGGCGGCGGCGGCGGCGAGTACGAGAGCCGGTCGCATCCGCTTGCCGCCGGCAAAGAGCGAGTAACGCATGGCCTTGTGGATCGTGGCGGGCTGGGTCTTTTCCGACGGTAGAAAGCGGTCAAGCGCCGAATTGACGGAAGTGGTGCTGCGCTCCAGAAACTGCTGAAGATCAAACTTGGACCCGGTAGCGCCCCGATGGAATGTACGTGTTGCCGACATGTGCGGGTGTTTTGTAGGGAATGGCCCGCCGCCGTGCAAGTTTGAAAGCCAATTTTTCTATTGCGCCGGCGCATTCGTTCACTATGCTGTCCCGCTCGATTTGGACTGATAATACTGTGAACTCTGAACTCTGCCGAAAAGCGCTGGAAAAGGTTGGCAACCCCAACGTGCTCATCAACCTCGTGTCGCGCCGCGTGCGCCAGTTGAACGCCGGGGGGGGCGGCATGGGCCGGCCATTGATTGCGGATGCCACCGCGCTGGGCGCGGCGGACATCGCGTTGCGGGAGATCATCGAGGAAAAGGTCGGTTGGGAAATGCCCGAACTGGTGGAATTGACCCGGCCCACCCCCAAGAAGCGCAAGAAGCACTAAGCTGACAAACATCTTGATTGCACGCAGCCAGAGGCTTCAACCTCTGGCTGTCGTCGTTTATGGCGGACATCGTCAACAATTCAAAAGCCCGGCGCGATTATCACATCCTCGAAACCTTCGAGGCGGGGATTGTTTTGCATGGCACCGAGGTCAAAGCCTTGCGCGCGGGCAAAGGGCAGATCAGCGACGCCTTCGCGCGGGTGGACAACGGCGAGGTGTTTCTTTACAACACCCACATCGACGAATATTCCCACGGCAATCTCCAGAATCATAAGCCCAAAGCTCCGCGCAAGCTGCTCCTGCACAAATCGGAAATCCGAAAACTTTTCGACCTGGCGTCGGTCAAAGGCAATGCCTTGTTCCCGCTCTCGTTCTATTGGAAGAACGGCAAGGTGAAGGTGGCGCTGGGCGTCGGCAAGGGAAAGCAGCAGTTCGACAAGCGCGATGACCTGAAGCGACGTGACGCCGATCGCGAAATGAAGCGAGCGACTTTGCGGCGAGGCTGAGGTAATTGGTCGGCCTTTACTTCGCCAAGGTTTGCGGAGTCTCGAATTATTTGCCGGAGACATGCGTCCTACTTTAGCTGGGAACCTCACAAACTCAGAATTCGTGGTGGCATTCTGGAATCATCTGCTCAAGGATAGGAGGATTCTGGCGCTTGAGTTCGCCAGTCCGTTTAGGTGATAATTCGTGGTGGCTTAATGGAGCAAGGGTGTCCGACATGTTAAGACTGATCCTGATTCCCGTCGCGTTGGTATTCCTTACAGGTTGCCAGCATCCAAAACCTCAATCAACAAAGCGAACGACCCCGCCGTCGGCGGTGAACGCGACGATGGCGACGCCAGCCGTGGCAACCGCGCCGACAAATTCACCGGCGATGGCCTCCGCCGCCACCCCCGCGGGCGAGCCAGCGATCGAACTGACCGATGCCCCCAAGATCGAGTACGATCCGGTGTATGATTCCGAAATCAAGGAGGTTTTCCGCCTCGCCGGCAAGAATCAATGGGAGGAGGCCCGTGCAAAATCGGCCGGCTTGGTGCAGTTCGATCCGAAGAACACCATGCTCCAACGACTCAACACTTGGGTGTTACAGCAAGGCAAGCAGCGGCGCGAACAGGCGCTGGAAAACCAGATTCGCAACATTGATGCGAGAAATGATGCGACGTACAATCCTACTGCCATTGATGTGCTCACGGAGAAGCAAGGTCGCGGCCTTCCGGCGCGCAAGGATGTGCGGGACGCCGTTGATCTGATTGAGAACACGCCGTGGGTGCCCAAGAACTTTGGCAAAACCATTCACGAGCAGGGGCCGCTATTCGATTTTGAAGCCGCCAAAGGGCCCATGGGCAAGGTGCTCGAGAAGGAGGTTTCGATCCACCTCGACAATGTCCCGTTTGAAACAGTCATCCTGAACCTCAGCCAGTCTTCCGGGGTCAACATCATCGCCGACAAAACGCTCCCGGCTTTGACCAATCGGCTCACGATCAACCTCGACAAGGTCAAGCTCGGCGAGTTTTTCAAATATGTCGGGCGCAACTACGCCGTCCAGTTCCAGGTCGGCCAGGATCTGGTGTGGATGATTGATGCCGCCAGCACGAACCGGTTGATGGAGGAAGTGCGCTTTTACAAGCTGCGAAAAGGATTTGTCCTGCCGGCGGCCTTCGGATCCGAGGATGTTACCCGGGCGGCGGTGACGGCCGGCCAGATTACCACCGTTACCGAAAGCCAGAAATACAAAAAATTCGTCAATGACGAGGCCCCCGCCCTGCCGGCCATCGAACGGGCCATCACGAATCTGTTCACCGGTTCGAAATACATGATTGATTACGAGCGCAACCTGATTGTGGCGCGCGGCTCGATCGAGCAGTTGGATGTGCTCGAGAAGATCATCAAGGAGTTCGACCAACCCATTCAGCAGGTGCTGATCGAGGCGCGGTTCGTCACCCTCTCCAAGCCAGCCTTCCTGCAACTGGGGGTGCTGTGGGAAACAGGCCGGTTGCAGGCCAATGCCGCGACCGTTGCCGCCGGAGGAGCCGTGCCGCAGGGCCTCAGTGGCCTGCTCTCGGAAGCACAAGCACCCAACCTCGGTCTCGGCATTCAGTACATGTTCACGAACATTCTCGATCAGGCACAGCTCACCGCCACCATCAGTGCGCTGGAACAAAGCGGCGAAAGCCAGACCTTGAGTGCGCCGCGGCTGACCGTATTGAATAATCGCCCGGCCTCCATCAGCGACGGCAAGGTCCAGTACTACTACGAAGAATACACCGTCAAACAATCGGTGGGGCAGTACTACACCGCCTCGTCATTGGTCCCGAGCGGCAAGCCCACCAAGATCACCTCGGGCGCGGAACTGAATGTGATGGCCAGCATTTCGGGTGATGGCCGGCATATTCTCTTGGCGCTGAACCCGAGCGTGAAGACGGACGTGCAGTTGGTTGATTACGCCACGATCCAGCAGAGTGTTTCCAATAGCGCGGACCTGGTTATCAAACTGCCCCAATACCGCACGCAGGAAATGGCCACGCGCACCGTAGTCAAGTCTGGCGAGACGGTCGCCATGGGTGGAGTCTTGGAACGACAGACAACCGAGTTGGTGGAGTCCGTACCCATCCTGGGCAGCATTCCTTATATTGGTGCGCTGTTCCGCCGCCGCACCGCCATTGACACCCCGCGCTATCTGCTCGTTTTCGTCACCGCCACCATTATCAATGACTCCGGCGATGGCGTCATCTTCGATGACGCCGTTGGTGGCAACAAATCCAAGTAGCGTGACGCCCGGGCCTCTCATCCTCAAGCGCTGCGGAATCGAGCCTCCCATCCGCCGGGTGCTCGCAGTGGATGCGGGCAGTCGGTGCCTCCGCCTGCTGTTGCTCGAAAGCCGCCTTGGAAAACTGCGCGTGGTCCGGCACGAAGCGGTTGATCTGCACGAAGAAGGCCTCCTGGCGGCTGAGGAACTCAAAGCCCACATGCAAGCCACCGTGGCCGAATGGGGGAGGCCGCCCCTCGCGCTGGTGCTGCCGCAAGACATCGTTGTCTCGCAGATTGTGGATTTGCCCCCCGTGCCCGATGCGGAAGCCCGCCAGCTCATCGAGGCGGAAACCGTCAAACTCGGCGGCGTGAGCGAAAGCGTGATGGTCTATGACTTCACCCCGGTGCCGAAACTTGCGGAGAATCGCCAGAGTTTCTGGGTCACTTTTTGCAAGGAAGGGGAAATTCAATCCCGCATCGCCCAACTCGGCCTGGAGGACCAGGATTTCCGCGAAATCACAACCACCGCGAGCGCCCTGCTCACCGCTTGGCACGCCGCCCGATCTGGCCATGGCGACGCCGTGCTCGTTCATCTGGGGGCGCAAAACACCACACTCGTCGCCGTCCGCAACGGCATCAGCGTCTTTGTGGCGAGTTTCCCGATGGCGGGCGATTTTTTTGCGCGCGCGATTGCGCGGCTCGCGCGCAGTTCGCCCGAGGTGGCCGAGGGCCTGCAGCACGGCGCCAACCTGTTCGCCGGTGAGCAGAGACTCGCCGGCTTCTCGGAAATCGTGGATGGCTGGGCGGCGGAGTTGAAACGGCAGTTGAACGAATGGCGCGGGCAACCGTTTGATCTGGCTGGCGACTTGATTGCCACGGGCAGTGCCTTCGAACAGCCTGGGCTGCGCGATTATCTCGCCCGCCACGCCGGACTGAAGTTTCAACCATGGCCCGCGAACCCGGCGCCGGGCGCGTTACCGGCGGTGCCGGGCTTCGAGATTGCCCTCGGCGCCGCCCTCCACGCACTGGGCCAGAGCCCACAACCTGCATCCCTGCTGCCGGCGAACCGGCGGTTGGCCTGGAAGAAACGCCTGGGCCGGCAACGGCTGGAGTTTTTGAATGCCATGATGCTGGCCGCGTGCTTTGTGGCGCTCGCGCTGGGCTTCTGGCAGAAGGGGACCTTGATTCAACACCAGACGGCGCTGACGAACAAAGTCCAGGCCGGGCTCAGTGCGGTGCAGGAAACCGGCACTCTGACGCGCGATTTGCTCAAAGGGTACGAGGAATTGCGCCCCCTGTTTGAACGCCAGCAGCGGACGACTGACACGCTGCAATCGCTGGCGCTGCTGCAATCCGCCCGCAGCAATCGCAGCTTGTGGGGCGTGTTGATAGCTGACCAGCAGAGTTACTTCGCCCAACCGCCGTCACTTGCCAGCACGAACAAGCCGTCCCTCAATCCAGGGGAGGGTGAATTCACCTCGTGGCGCCGGAGTGCCACCAACGCGTCGCCCGCGCGGCCGGGACTGATTGCCGAACTGTGCGTGCCCGAGGATGCGGATGCGGCGCGCAGCACGTTGAGCCTGGTCGTCAATAATCTCAAAAAATCACCGGTGTTTGAGCGCGTGGATGTGCTGCCTGAAGATCTCCGACGCAACCTCGCGGATTCCAAAGTGATCCTGCCCGATCGTCACTTTGCCCTCGTGCTGGATTTTGCGGTGACGCAATTCTCGGCGATGGCCCCCGCCAAGACCCGCGCACCCGCCAACGGTCGCCCGCCGGTTAACACCTTGTTTTCACCTTGAACTGATGCGATTCGATCCTGAAACCCGGCGCCGCTTGATCCTGCCGCTCCTCGCGGGGGTGTTGGGCGCGGTCTATTTGTTCGGGTTCGTGCCGATTGACCGCAAGGCCGCGAGCCTCGCGGCGCCGCTCGAGCAATCCTGGCGACGGCTTGCCACCGCCCTCGGCCAGACGAACGCCCTCAAGCTGGATTTCGTGAGCATCACGAATCAACTCGCGGCGACGCGCGACGCACTCGCCACCTTGGAGGTTGCCCGCCAGCAGGCCCGGAGTCGCGTCGAACTGGACGCCGCTTTGCGTGCCCAACTCGGCGAGCCGTTCCTGCTCGTGGACTACCAATACGAAGCCGGTCGGCGGATGAACGCGCTGGCTCGACTCGCCAAAGAGGAAAACGTTGTGCTCGAATCCGCCGTGCTGGCGGGTTTCCCGGAACAATCAGCAGATATGAAGGAGCCGGCCTTGCTCTGGGCCCAGCTGGCGTTCCTCGATGGTTTGTTGACCACGGCCATCCACGCGAAGGTAGCCACCATTCACTCCATCGCCGCGCAAATACCGCTGACAAACGCACCGTCCACTGGCAATGGCCGCTCGTTGGCCGAGCTGCCGCTACAGATCGAGCTTACCGGGCCGGTTGCCAATGTCGCCCGCTTTCTGCAGACGCTGCCTTTGCGGGCCGACGAAATCAAGGCTGCCGGGCTGCCCGCCGCGCCCACGAACAAGCCGGCCCTGTTCATTGACCGGTTCGTGCTGCGTAAGCAATCACCCGAGAAATTGGATGAAGTCCGCCTCTCCTTGCGTGCGGTGGGCTTCGTCTTTCAAAAATGAAATGACCCGCAGTGTGGCCAAGCTGAGCGAAACCTTGAGAAGCCGGTGGTTTTCCATCGGTCTGCACGCCGCCCTGTGGCTGCTGCTCTTGCTCGCAGCCATGGGCAGCGGCTTGGGGGGACACGCGCTGCATTTTTTTGAGGCGACGGCCAATCCCGCCTCCGTAACCACGCCCGTGCCGGTGGCCAAACTGCAAGTCCTCTTCGCCGCCGCCGGGGCCGCTAAACCGACCTCCGCCCCCACCAGCCTGAATCTCTTCACGACGGCGTATTTCGTTCCGCGCGCTGCCCCGCCCACGCCGCCCGCCACTCCGGCCCCGCCGCCCCCCACAACCTGGAAACTCGAGTTGACCTACCAGGGATTTTACCGCACTGGCGATGGGCCGAAGTACGCTCTCATTCGCATGCGTGACAAGTTGGTCAGCATTCCGGTTGGCGGCATGGTGACGACGAACTTGTTCGTGGTGGACGCCGCCATGCAAAGTCTGACCCTGACAAACACGGCCGCGCAGACCAACCTGCTCGGTCTCAATGCCCGGCAAGTAATCGAAGTGCCACTCAAATGACCGTGGATTCCAGTCCCACTCAGCGTGAAGTCGGCGACCTGCTGGTCGAGCAGGGCAAGCTGACCTTGCCCCAGTTGGAACAGGTGCGCCGCCGCCAGAAACGGCTGAACCTGGCCCAGCACCGCGCCATCGTGGACCTGAACTTCGCGTCCGAAGAAGTCACGTGGCGGGCGCTCGCTGAGGTCAACCACCTGCAATTCGTGGACCCGTCCACCCTCGATCTCAAGAAGGAGACACTCGAGCTGGTGCCTATCAAACTCATTTTCCATCACCACATGCTTCCGATCTCGGGCGATGCCGGCCTGCTGACCCTGGCGTTCAGCGAGCCGCCGCGGCAGATGGAAATGGGCAATCTCCGTCTCCTGCTCAACCAGCGCTTCCAACTCGTCCTCGCTACCCCGAGCGCGATTCACGCCGTCATCAAAAAGCATTTTGGCCTCGGCGCGGAAACGATTCAGAAGCTGCGGGCGGAGCGCGGCGGGGTGGACATGGACCGCGAGATCGTTTTTGACGTGCAGGGCAAGGCGACCGATTCCGCGATCGAGGCAACCATCTCGGCCTTCGTGGATCAGATTCTCCAGGAAGCGTTGCGGCTGCGGGCCACGGACATCCACCTTGAGCCCTATGCCAATACGATCCGGCTGCGCTATCGCGTGGATGGCATTTTGGAGACCGTGCCGGTACCCGCCGACATGCGCAATCTGCACCTGGCCGTCGTGTCACGGCTCAAAATCATGGCGGGGCTGAACATCTCGGAAAAGCGGCTGCCGCAGGACGGTCGGATCGCTATGAAGACGGGCGACGAGGAATACGACTTGCGGGTGTCCGTCATGCCGACGAAGCACGGCGAGGCGGTGGCCTTGCGCATCCTTGGCCGGCAGAATCTCTTCCTGGATCTCGGCCAGTTGGGGATGTCGCCCGAGCACGAGGCGGTCTTTGCGCAACTGACACGCTTGCCGCAGGGCATGGTGTTGCTCACCGGCCCGACCGGCAGCGGCAAAACCACCACGCTTTATGCCGCGCTCGCCCAGGCCAATGACGAGGGTCGCAAGATCATCACCTTTGAAGACCCGATCGAATATCAACTGGACGGCACCGTACAAATCCAGGTGCGGGAACAGATCGGGCTGACCTTCGCCGCCGGACTGCGCTCCGTGCTGCGCCACGACCCCGACGTCGTGCTCGTGGGTGAGATTCGCGATTTCGACACGGCGGAGATCGCCGTTCGCGCCGCGCAAACCGGCCACTTGGTTTTTTCCACCTTGCACACCAACGACAGTGTGGGCGCTGTGACGCGCCTGTTGGAAATGAAGATCGAGCCCTACCTCGTCGCGGCCTCGCTCGTGTGCAGCATTTCGCAACGGCTCGCCCGGCGCATTTGCCGGCACTGTGCGGAAGCAGATCCGGCCATCACGCCCGGTGTGCGCACGGAGATGGCCGCGGCCCTGGGCATCGAACCGGGTGCGGTGAAGGCCTGGTTGGGCCGCGGCTGCGTGGAATGCAACCAGAAGGGGCATCGTGGGCGCGTGGCCATTTACGAAATGTTCCTGCTCAATGAAGCCATCGCCGACCTGATCCAACCCGGCGTCAAGACCAGTCAGCTTCGGGACGCCGCCCGCCAGTTCGGCTGGCGTTCGATGCGCGAGAACGCCTGGCAAAAAGTTCAGGGCGGATTGATCCCCATCGCGGAGCAGGAACACTGGACCCGCCTGATTGACGCGGGTCCGCTTAAAGCCCGCTGAATCCCGCAGCCCGCGGCACCGCATGACTTTGGCCCGGCTGACGGCAGGCAGCGGAGGCCAACGACGAATGGGAACTTCCCTTCCAAAACAAAAAGGCGAAGCGGGGTGCGCTTCGCCTGTTAAAATTGAACTGCGGGAAGAGTCTTAGGCCTTCGCTTTGGCCTCGTCCTTTTTCCAGGTGCGCTTGGGTGCCTTGGTGACGAGCCCTTTCTTGAGCGCGCGGGTGGAGACGCGAATGTAACGGACTTCGCCATCGATCAGTGCCTTCACACGTTGCAGGTTCGGCATGAACTTGCGCTTGGTAATCGCGGTGATGTGCGTGCCGATACCGCCACTCTTCTTGGACTTACCACTGCGCCAGATGATGCTGCCCTTGCGCGGACCAATGCCGGTGATTTCACAAATTCTTGCCATAAATCTTTTCCTAAAATTAAGGGCGCAGAGCATAACCCGCGAACGCCCCGAGGCAAGCTTTCTTTTGGGAATTTTTCGTGCGTTCCAGGCTGTCCCTCCCTATCTTCCCGCCCGCTTTTATGGCTACGTTGAAACCTTTTGCTGCCCTGCGACCCAAACCTGAACTCGCCGCCCAAATCTGCGAGTTGCCCTACGACGTGATGTCGTCCGAGGAAGCCCGCGCCATGGCCGCCGGCAATTCGCTCAGCTTCCTCCACGTCAGCAAGCCGGAAATTGATCTCCCGCCGGGCATTAACCTTTATTCAGACCCCGTCTATGCCAAGGCCGAGGAGAACTTCGCCAAGCTCATCAGCCAGGGCGCTTTGTATCAGGACCAGCAACCGTGCTTTTATCTCTACCGCCAGATCATGGGCGGTCACACCCAGATCGGGCTCGTCGCCGCCGCGAGTTGCGAGGAATACCTCAACAACATCATCAAGAAGCACGAGTTCACGCGCCCGGACAAGGAAGACGACCGCGTGCGCCACATTGAAACGCTCAACTCGCAGACCGGCCCGGTGTTTCTAACGTATCGCGCCGTCGCTGCACTGGATGAATTCATCGCCAAACGCGTCGCCGAAAAGCCAGACGTGGATTTCACCGGCAAGGACGGCGTGCGCCACACTTCGTGGACGGTTGGAGATGCGGAAGGAATCAAGGTCATCGCCGAACAGTTCGCAAGAATTCCGTTCCTGTACATCGCGGACGGACATCACCGCAGCGCGGCGGCGGGTCGTGTTTATCAATCCCGCAAAGGCGCGGGCCATAGCGGGCAATTCCTCACGGTCATCTTCCCGCACAACCAGATGCAAATTCTGCCTTACAACCGCGTGTTGAAAGACCTCAACGGCCTGACCGCCGCGCAATTGTTGCAGAAGCTCGACGCCATTTTCGTCATTAAACCCAATGGCGCCGCCAAGCCGACGCGCAAACATGAACTCGGCCTGTTCATCGGCGGCCAATGGCATACGCTCACATTCCGCCCGCAATTCGCCGCCACCAACGACCCGATTGAAAAGCTCGATGTGACATTGCTCCAGAAGTTCGTGCTCGACCCGATCTTCGGCATCACCGACCCGCGCACGAGCAAGAAGATTAACTTTGTCGGCGGCATCCGCGGCACAGCGGAACTGGAAAAACTCGTCAGCAGCGGCGAATACGCCTGCGCGTTCAGCATGTTTCCGACGAGCATTGAGGACTTGATGACCATCGCCGACGCCGGCGGCATCATGCCGCCCAAGAGCACGTGGTTCGAGCCCAAGCTGCGCGACGCGATGTTTTGTCACATGATCTGAGCGAGGGGCCGGGAAACCCGCTCAACTCAGTCCTTTGACCTTCCACCCTTTGCGGTAGGGGCGTCGAACGAATTGGTTCGCTTCACTGAGGCTGAATTTCAATTTGCGGGCGTGCCATTCCAGTGTGGTCTGCGGGAATCGGGACGCCACGCCGCCGAGCAGCACAGCTTCCGTCAACGGCCCGGCATAGGCAAAGTTCGCGGAGGTTTTGCCTTCACCGAGGCATGCATTGATGAATGAACCCCAGTGGTCCACTTCCTTGAGGTCGGGATACTTGAAGTCCGTAAATTTCGCGTCCGGATACAACTGCGGCTTGGCAATGTGCGGCAGCACCATCACGCCCTCGGTACCGACAAAGATCGAACCGGTGTCCGGCAACGGATCCTTTTCCAACAGGGCGATGACGTCCGCCGGCGGCTTGGACGCTCCGTCATACCAGGTGACGGGAAGAATTTTGTCGGCGGTGAATTTCGTTCCGGCGAACTGGTAGTGGATCTTGGAGTCGAGCGCCCAGTTCCACGCATTAGGCGGTGGCCCTTCCGAACGAACCGATAGCGGCGCGGCTAGTTCCAGTGCCTTGAATACTGGATCGAAGATGTGGCAACCCATGTCGCCGAACGTGCCCGTGCCAAAGTCGAGCCGTTTGCGCCAGTTGGCGGGATGGTAGTAGGCATCGCCGATGAAGGGGCGGTCAGCGCAAACCCCGAGCCAGAAATTCCAGTCCAGGTTTTCCGGGACCGGGTCGGAACGATCCGGCTTGGGCGAAGGATCACCCCAAGATTTTGGACACCAGGAATGGACCTCCTTGATTTTGCCGATCGCGCCACTTTGCAAGACGCTCACGCCGATTCGATACGCTGCGGCGGAATGAATCTGAATGCCCATCTGCGTGACCACTTTCTTCTGTTTGGCGATTTCCGTCATGCGCCGCACTTCGTAAAGGTCATGCGCCAGCGGTTTCTGGCCGTAAACATGTTTGCCCAGTTGCATGGCGCTGACCGCAATCGGCGCATGCATGTGGTCGGGCGTGGCGACGTTTACCGAGTCAATGTTCTTTGCCTCCTTGTCGAGTAGCACGCGCCAGTCGCGGTAGGCTCGCGCCTCTGGAAATTGCTTCTGCACTTTATCGATCTGCTTGGAGTCAACGTCGCAAAACGCCACCAGCTTGAATTTGGGATGCGCTTTGAATTGCGTCAGGTCGCTCCAACCCATGCCACCCACACCAAAACTGGCATGGCGCAACACAGTGTTCGGCGATTGAGCGAACAGATTGCGAGCGAAGAATGGAGCAGCCGCGGTAGCTGCACCGAGTGTCTTGAGGAAAGAGCGGCGGGTGAATAGCGGTTGATTCTTCATGGGCAAAGGTAATTCGATTGAACGGCAAAACCAAAGTGACCAGCCGACGTCGGGTCCGGCAAGCATAAAGACAGTTTTATGGGCAATTCCGGCGCCGCTTGGGACAATGCTTGCGCGAACTCTTTTCGTGTGCTTCGGCGGTTCCGTGGTTTAACATTCCGGCGTGGCGGAAATCCGAAAATCTCTCACCCGTTTCGCCTGGCTGTCCATCGCGGCGGCCGTGCTGACCATTGGGCTGAAGACCGCCGCGTATCTCATCACCGGTTCGGTGGGATTGCTTTCCGACGCCGTTGAATCACTCGTCAATCTCGTCGGCGGCATCATGGCGCTGGCCATGTTGACCATCGCGGCTCGTCCCGCGGACGAAGACCACGCTTACGGCCACGGCAAAGCGGAGTATTTTTCCAGCGGATTGGAGGGCGGCTTGATTCTGGTGGCCGCGTTCAGCATCGCGGCGGCAGCGGTTGTGCGGTTGATTACCCCGAAGCCGTTGCAGGAACTGGGCGTGGGACTGGTTGTTTCCCTCGCCGCGTCCGTGGTCAACTTGGTTGTGGCGCTGCTGATCCTGCGCGCTGGACGCAAACACAATTCCATCACGCTGGAAGCCAACGCGCATCATTTGCTGACCGATGTGTGGACTTCCGTCGGCGTGCTGGTCGGGATTGGCATTGTGGCGTTGACTCACTGGCAATGGCTCGACCCCGTCGTCGCGCTGCTCGTGGCCGCCAACATCGTCTGGACGGGTGTGAGCATTGTTCGTCGTTCCATCGGCGGGCTGATGGATACCGCGCTATCTGCTGCTGA
Source organism: Limisphaerales bacterium (assembly GCA_044225555.1). Lineage (GTDB taxonomy): Bacteria > Verrucomicrobiota > Verrucomicrobiia > Limisphaerales > JADLHS01 > JADLHS01. Next base: position 53,384 of record JBGAIM010000007.1, read on the forward strand.
AGTGGCCGGAGTGCGCCAAGTCTTTCAGGTTTACGAACAAACGGGTGTGCAGTTCCATGCGTTGCGGACGCGGCAGGCGGGTGCGCGAAAGTTTGTTTCCGTACACGTCCTGGTGCCGGGCGATTGGACGGTTCAGCGCGGGCACGAATTATTGGAGCGCATCGAAGATGACATTCGCCGCAACTTGGCCGAGTCGGTCGTCTTCACCCATCTCGAATCACTCGACGATCCGGCTTCGTGGGAAGATCAAACCTTGGAGCGCAAACGTCCCCCGAAGCCTCAAACGAAAGCGTCCTGAGGCCCAGCAAATTTGAAGTCGCTGTGTCGTTGATTCTGAAACAGAAATCCACACAAGAACAGTAGAGTATATCAAAATGAGTTCTCGACGACCCAGATTTCTTTGATACAGTGTGTGTTTATTGATTATGGCAACGAACGACACGTCCGCGAAACCGACGCACAATGAGGAGATCAAGGCGGCAATCCCGACTCTGGCAGGTAGTATTGCTGCCACCATCGCTGATCCCGCTGCGGACCACTTTTCCGAGGACGATAATCAATTTCTGAAGTTTCACGGCTCGTATCAACAGGATGACCGCGACCTGCGCAAGACCGGCAAGAAATACATCATGATGATCCGAGGGCGCATCCCCGGCGGCGTGATGACGGCGAAACAGTGGTGCGTGTTCGACGACCTCGCCACGCAATACGGCAACAATACGCTCCGCATCACCACGCGCCAGAGCATCCAGTTCCATGGCGTGGTGAAATCCGGCTTGCGTCCGCTCATTGCGAAGATCAATGAGTCGTTGCTCTCGACCCTCGCGGCTTGTGGCGACGTGAACCGCAACGTCATGGCGTCACCGACGCCCGCCTACACCAAGGCGCGCGAACAGGTTTACGCCGACGCGCACCAGGTCGCGCTGGCGCTCGCGCCGCAGACCAAGGCCTATCACTCCATCTGGATTGATGGCGTGCAACTCGACAATGAAGCCGCCGAGAACAAAAATTTCGTTGATCGGCTCTACGGCAAGACTTATCTGCCGCGCAAATTCAAGATCGGGTTCGCGATTCCGCCCGTGAACGACATGGACATCTTCACGAACTGCCTTGGGTTCATCGCGATCGTGGAGAACGACCAGCTCATCGGCTACAACCTCTGCGTTGGCGGCGGCATGGGTCGCAGTCACGGTAACGAAGCCACCTATCCGCGCCTCGCGGATGTCATCGGCTTCTTCACGCCCAACAAAGTTGTGGACGTGGCCAAAGCCGTGCTGACGATCCATCGCGATTTCGGCGACCGCACCGACCGCAAACACGCGCGGCTGAAATACGTCATCGCTGAACGCGGTGTGGAATGGGCGCGCAATGAAGTCAATCAACGCGCCGGCATCACACTCGCCCCGGCGAAGCCTTACAAATTTACCACGACCGCCGATTTACTTGGCTGGCACAAGGCGACAGACGGAAAATGGTTTCTCGGTTTGTTCGTCAACATGGGCCGCGTGAAAGACGCGCAGAAAACAGCGTTGCGTCAGGTCGCGGAAAAGTTCCCGCACCTCGAGTTCCGTTTGTCGGCCAACCAAAACGTCATTCTCGCCAACGCGAGCGATGCGGACAAGGCCGCCATCACTGCCCTGCTAAACGCCGCCGCCGTTAAGACCGAAAATCAGGCCACGATTCTGCATGCTGCTTCGATGGCCTGCCCGTCGCTGCCCACGTGCGGACTTGGCCTCGCGGAATCCGAGCGCTATCTGCCCGGCCTGATTGATCGTATCGAAAAAGTCTGTGCTGACCTCGGGCTCGGTCGGGAAGAGATCATCATCCGCTCGACCGGTTGTCCGAATGGCTGCGCGCGGCCTTACGTCGCGGAGCTTGCGTTCGTCGGCAAAGCACCCGGACGTTACCAGGTCTGGCTCGGCGGTGATGCTTCCGGCACGCGCCTCAATCGCATTTGGAAGGACGTCGTGAAAGACCCGGACATGGAAACTGAACTTCGTCCCGTGCTCGCGCGTTTTGCCAAAGAGCGTAACGCCAACGAACGCTTCGGTGACTGGTGTGACCGGGTGTTTCTCAAAGAAGCGGCAGCCACAAATTGATTTCCATGACTTCCGATCAAATCGCTACGGCCAACTCCGAGTTGCGGGGCAAACCCGCGCTCGAAATCGTGAAATGGGCCATCGCGCAAGCCGGTGGCCGCGCCATCGTCTCCACAAATTATCGTCCGTATGAAGCGGTGATGCTCCACCTCGCTACTCAGGCGCAACCGGATATTCCGGTGCTCTGGGCGGATCACGGTTACAATCGGCCCGCGACGTACAAGCACGCCGAGCAGTTGAAAAAGCAACTGCGACTCAACATCAAAGCCTACGTGCCGAAGATGACGGCGGCGCACTATGATGCCATTCACGGCGGACCGCCTGAACCCACCGAGGAAAACGAGCACTTGCTCAAGGACTTTAGCGCCGTAATGAAGCTCGAACCCTTCAAGCGCGGCATGACTGAACTCGCGCCGACAATCTGGTTGACGGCGCTGCGCAAGGTGCAAAATCCGAATCGTGCCGGCTTGGACATCGTGGTCGAGGACAAGAATTTCAAGACCATCAAAGTCAGTCCGGTTTTCTATTGGAGCGATGCGGACATGGAGGCTTACCTCGAACAGAACAATCTGCCGAACGAATGGGATTACTTCGACCCCGCCAAGGCAGATGAAAAGCGCGAGTGTGGCCTGCACGTCGCCTGGGGTGGTGAAAAAATGGGGTCTGGGATTTAGGCGTAGCATGAGCTCTTACCATCTTGATCACTTGCAGTATTTGGAGACCGAAGCCATTCACATCATGCGTGAAGTGGCTGGCGAGTTCGAACGGCCCGCTCTGCTCTTTTCCGGCGGCAAGGATTCCATCTGCCTGTTGCGGCTCGCGGAAAAGGCCTTCCGCCCGTCCGACATTCCGATGCCGTTTCTGAACGTGGAAACTGGGCATGAGTTTCCTGAGTTGATCGAGTTCCGCGACCGTCGCGCGAAGCAACTTGGCGCGAAGCTCATTGTTCGCACGGTTGAGGAAGCCATCGCCAAAGGTCAGGCGACACCCGCACCCGGGGAGATCAGCCGCAACAAACTCCAGATCCCCGTGCTGCTTGGCGCGATTGAGGAATTTCAATTCGACTGCGCCATCGGTGGCGCACGACGAGACGAGGAGAAAGCGCGCGCGAAGGAACGCTTCTTCAGTTTCCGCGACAGCTTCGGTCAGTGGGATCCCAAGGCGCAGCGGCCTGAGATTTGGAATCTTTACAACGCCCGCGTCAATCCGGGCGAGAACATGCGCGTGTTCCCGCTCTCGAACTGGACGGAGATGGACGTCTGGCAATACATCAAGCGCGAGAAACTGGAAGTGCCGAGCATTTATTTCAGCCACGAACGCGATTGCTTCCGTCGCGGTGGTCAGTGGTTGCCCGTGCCGCCCGCCCGCACGGACTCAACCAAGCCCGATCCCTATGCCGGCGCGCGTCCGAAACCGACCGAGCCGATCAAGAAAATGGTCGTCCGCGTGCGCACGATTGCCGACATGATCAGCACGGGAATGATTGAGTCGCCCGCTGACAGCGTGGATGACATCATCGGTGAAGTGAGTGCCGCTCGTGTCACCGAGCGCGGAACGCGCGCCGATGACAAGGCCAGCGAAGCCGCCATGGAAGACCGCAAGAAAGCAGGATATTTCTGAGTTATGCCGCATTCGCAACACGCCATCGAGATTCTGCGCTTCAACACCTGTGGTTCCGTGGACGACGGCAAGTCCACGCTCATCGGTCGCCTGCTCTATGACTCGAAGTCGCTGATGGAAGATCAGGTCGAAGCACTCGAACGGTCCGCCGACATCACGGGCGGCGGCCAGATCAATCTGGCAAACCTCACCGACGGTCTGCGCGCTGAACGCGAGCAGGGCATCACGATTGATGTGGCGTATCGCTACTTCGCCACGCCCAAACGGAAATTCATCGTCGCCGACACGCCGGGTCACGTGCAGTACACGCGCAACATGGTCACGGGCGCGAGCACAGCTAACCTCTCGATAGTCCTGGTGGACGCGCGGCAAGGCGTCATCGAGCAGACGCGCCGGCATACGTTCATCGCGGCGATGCTCGGCATTCCGCACCTCGTCATCGCCATCAACAAAATGGATCTGGTGGACTGGAAGGAAGAGCGCTTTCAGGAAATCCGCGACGAGATTGAAGATTTTCTACCTAAGCTCGATGTTTTCCGCGATGTGAAGTTCATTCCCATCAGTGCGCTCAACGGCGACAACGTCGTGGATGTTTCCAAACATACGCCGTGGTATCCCGGCCCGACGCTACTGGCGCATCTCGAAACCGTTCACATTGCGAGCGACTGGAATCTCAATGCGTTTCGTTTTCCGGTGCAATGGGTGAATCGCCCGAATAATCCCACCGACCAAGCGCTTCACGACTTTCGCGGACTCAGTGGGCAAATCGCGAGCGGCATTGTGCGCAAAGGCCAGCAGGTCGCCGTGCTACCTGGCTGCATCAAGACGACCATCAAGGACATCTGGACCTACGACGGTTCACGCGAAGAAGCGTTCTGTCCGCAGTCGGTGACGATCTGTCTGGAACACGACATTGATATCAGTCGGGGCGACATGATTGTTGGATTGGAACAATTGCCCGGGATGGGAAGTGACCTGCACGCCCGCATCTGTTGGATGAGCATCCGCCCGTTGCAGTCTGGCAAAAAGTATTTCCTCAAGCACGGACCGCAAACAGTTCAAGCCGTCGTGACCCAGATCGAAGGCCGGATCAACATGGAAACGCTGGACTTGGAATCCGGGCCGACCGAATTCCGTGCGAATGACATCGGCGTCATTCGTCTGAAGGTCGCCAAGCCGATTGTTTACGACGGCTACACGACCAACCGCCTCACCGGCTCGTTCATTTTGATCGAGCAGGGCACGAATGCCACCGTGGGCGCCGGGATGCTGTTCCCGCCCACCGAAGCGGTGAAGCCGGAATACAACGACTTCGCGATCTGATCGCGGCGACGCGGGTTCAGGCGGCGGCGCGCACGGGAACTGGAAGACTCGCTGTGGGCGAGACCTCTTCCCGCTTTTCGCCGAACAACTGCACCAGCCAGCCCGACTTCGCAACTCCCACTCCATGGTCATGCTGATCGAGCATGATCGCATTGGCTTTCGCCAGCGCTTTGCGGTGGGGCAGGGCGTCGCACACCGGACAGGGCTCCGGATCGGCGTCGCGCAGTTCATCCGCGCATTCCCGTGGCACTTGGTATCTGAAGTGACGGCATGTCATACGAGAGGAATGAACCATACCTGTGTTACGAACAGGTGACGCAGCGGTGACTTCTGGGCGACTTGCGAAACCGCAGGATGGCAGGGGTTTATCGAGGTAACAGGGGTCGAAGCGGGCAATCCTCGCAACGCGGGTCACTTTTGCGGCAGTAGTGTTTTCCTACCATGACCAGTTGCGCGTGATAATCCTGCCAGTAGTCGAGCCGCTCTGCGTCCGGCTTCTCGCTCAAGGCTGACTCGCACAAGGATTTTACCGCGTCATAGTCCCTAATTGGTGAGCACCAGTGGTGGCGGGAGAAAACCCGCTTTGTGTAAGCGTCCACCACGAAACTATGATGCCCGCCCGCGTAAAGCAGCAGGCTGTCCGCTGTCTCCGGGCCGATACCGTTGATGTCGAGCAAGCGCGTGCGAACCTTTCTTGTGTCACCGGCGAACAGCTGTTCCAGTTTGCCGTCGAATTCCTCCACCAGCACACGGAGAAAAGAGCGCAGTCGTCGTGCCTTCACATTGAAATAGCCGGCGGGGCGGATGAGTTGGGCCAGTTCCGTTTCCGTCAGCGCGAACATTTTCTTCGCGTCAAGGACGTCGGCGGATTTTAGATTCGCGAGGGCGCGTTCGACGTTGGTCCAACTCGTGTTCTGGGTGAGAATTGCGCCGACGCATACCTCGAACGGCGTCTCGCCCGGCCACCAATGTTGATGGCCAAAATGTGCGCGCATGAGTTTGTAGGCGCGTCGCAAGTGGCTCGTGCGTCGGGTGGCTATGGATTTGGAACGCTGGGACACGTTTCAGTTGTAGCAGGGTAAAGTTTGTTTGCCAGCGCGCAGAGAGCTTGGGTAGCCTTTTGCCATGGATTCCTACGACGGCTCAGCCACTTCGGCCGTGTCGGCGGTCTCGAGCGCCCACATATGGTTCAGCATCATCGGCGCATTCCTGATGATGGCGTTCAACCTGTGGATGATCCTTGATGCTGTGCGCAAGCGCGAATGGATCTGGGCCGGCATCATGTTCGTCTTCCCGGGCCTCTCGACCGTCTTTTATTTTTTCTATGTCTATCGCGGGTCGACCGTCATGCAGGGCTTTGAATTGCCCGGCGCGCAAAGCCGCAAACGCATCAAGGAACTTCAGGCGCAGATTCATCACCTCGACAAGGCGCATCATCATTCGCAACTGGGTGACGTTTATTTTCAACATGGCAAACTCGACAAGGCCGAGGCATCCTACCGTGCCGCGCTGGAACGTGACGGGCAGGACCTCGATACGCGCGCGCATCTCGGTCAATGCCTGTTGCGCTTAAAACGTCCTGCCGAGGCCAAGCCATTGTTGCAAGGTGTGCTCCGGGAGAATCCCAAGCACGAATACAACTACACCGCCATGGCCTACGCCGAAACGCTTACTGCGTTGGGCGAAACCGATGACGCCTTGAAATCCTGGCAATACGTCGTGGCCAACAACTCCTATCCTCGGGCGAAAGTGCAACTCGCCGAACTTTATCTCGCCAAGAATCAACCCGACCTCGCTCGGGCCGAACTCAACACTGTGCTGGCCGAAGACCCGCACGCGCCGGCTTTTCAGCGCAAGCGGGACCGTGTCTGGGTGAGCCGGGCGAAGGGCTTGATGCGGAAGCTGGAAAAGTAACCGGAAGCCTTTTGCCTTTCTACCTTCGCGAGAATCACCCATCCTGAGCCCATGTCAGGTATCATCGCCATCGTTGGTCGTCCGAATGTCGGTAAATCCGCGCTGTTTAATCGCATCGTCGGCCGGCGTATTGCCATCGTGCATGATCAACCCGGCGTGACGCGCGACCGCGTGAGCGCGGAGGCGGAATGGTTGGGTCGCCCGTACACCCTGGTGGACACCGGCGGCATCGGCTTGTTGCGGAAGGAGAAATCCGCCGACGTAATCGTCAAAGCCGCCGTGGAGCAGGTGGATCTCGCCATCGAGGCGGCGCACGTGATCATCCTCGTCGTCAACGTGCAGGAAGGCATCATGCCATTGGACCGCGAAGTGGCCCTGCGTTTGCGCAAGAGTGGCAAGACCGTGTTGGTGGCGGTGAACAAGGTGGACACCGCCAAGGCCGAACCACAAGCGACTGAGTTCGTTCAACTCGGCTTCGAAAAAATCTTTCCCGTCACGGCGATTCACGGTGAAGGCATTGACGCGCTGATGACGGAGGCGGTGCGGTTGTTGCCTGTCTATCGTCCGGAAGCCATTGAGATTTCCCCGGAGACCCCGGAAGTTTCTGGCGACCCAGAAGGCGAAAAATTTCCGGCCGCCAAGTCCACCGGACCGTTGAAGCTGGCCATCGTGGGCCGCCCGAATGTCGGCAAATCTTCCATCATCAACGCGCTCACCAAGTCCGAGCGGGTCATCGTCAGCCCGATTCCGGGCACAACGCGCGATGCAGTGGATGTGCCGTTTGAGGTGGAGACCGCTGGCGTGCGGCAGAAATACATCCTGATTGACACCGCCGGGATGCGAAAGGCCCGCCGCGTGGACGACACCGTCGAATTTTTCAGCGTGCAGCGGAGCGCCGAGTCCATCGCCCGCTGCGACATCTGCGTGCTGGTTCTGGATGCGGAATCGGGAATTCTGGAGCAGGACAAGAAGATCGCCGACCAGATTGTTGAGAACCGCAAGGCGTGCATTGTGGTGATCAACAAGTGGGATCTCTTCGATGAATCCGTGCGCCAGGCCCGGGAGGAGGAAATCCAGCGCCGCAAGCGGAAGGACCGTCGCGAAGGCAATGAGAACCCGCTCACCATGCTGGGTGAGTTTGGCCAGTGGGTTCAGGAGAAATTGTTCTTCCTTGATTACGCCCCGGTGATCTTCACCTCGGCCAAATCCGGTTTTCATCTGGATCGCCTGCTGGAAGCCGTGCGCTACGTCGCGGCCCAATTGCAGCAGAAAATTCCGACCTCACTGCTTAACCGGACGATCAACGACGCGGTGGAACGCCGGCAACCCGTGAGCGCGGCCGGACATCGGCTGAAGTTTTTTTACGCCACGCAGGTCCGGCAGGCGCCGCCGACGTTTTTGTTGTTCGTGAATCGCGATGAGCTCTTCTCCGACCCGTATAAAAAGCATCTCGCCGGTGAGCTGCGAAAGGCTTTTGGTTACGAAGGCTGTCCGATTGTGCTGGTCCCAAAAGCGCGACCCAAGACCATTGATCCGGTGCGAAAACGGCACCCCCACAAAGGTAAGAAGGAACTGGCGCGCGACGAGGAATACACCCAACGGCGGGCAGCCAAGTATCGAAGGTAAATGGCAGCCACGGTTCTCGTCATGGTGCTCGCAAGTTCGCCTTGCGCGGTTTTGCCGCTGCTGCCGCTGCTCTCGGTCTTGCTGCTGGTGGCGGTCTAATCTTTTGTGCTCCAAACCTAATCCTCAAAGTTATCCACCGTTGGGAATAACTTCGCGAAAGGCCCTGTCTTATTGGCGAATCAGCAGGTGTGTCACTGCGAATATCTCTGTTGAATTATTTTTTCAAAATTATCTTGAGCGCCACAATCGGTGGTAGCAAGATACGCCCGCTCCCCCACTAATAGGGGGATTTCGGATTTAGGAAATAACCCGATTTCTTGAGGATTTCACGATTTTTGCCGTTTTATCGTGCTGTCTCGTCCTCAGATGGCGGTGTAAGTAACGCAGGAAAAAGTTTAACTTTAGGATTTAACATGATTGATGCACGAGAAGATGTTTTAACGGCGCCAGCCACTCAGACCCGTCGTCGTCCGGCACCGGTTTCCGCCTCCCGCAATGGTCGGCGCGAAACTGCTGCCAAGGGCAAATCTGCCCCGTTTCAGCGCGTCTTCAGCGACGCGAAAGTGAAGCCGTTCGACCAAATCGAGTGGGATCGTCGCACCGCTGAGATCACCGACGACGGCGGCAAGGTCATCTTCAAACAGGAAAACGTCGAAGTGCCGAAGTCGTGGTCGGTGCTCGCGACCAAGGTCGTCGTCTCGAAATATTTTTACGGCGAGCAGAACACGCCCGAGCGCGAGACTTCCGTGCGGCAGCTCATCCATCGTATCACGCGCACCATTACCGATTGGGGCGTCAAGGACGGCTATTTCAGCAAGACTGAGGGCGAGGTGTTTTACGACGAACTGACCTGGCTTTGCGCCAATCAATATGGCGCGTTCAATTCGCCGGTGTGGTTCAACGTCGGCTTGTATCATCAATACGGTATTGGCAAGAACTCGGACAAGGGCAACTGGTTTTACAACCGCAAAGCCAACGAGGCCGAGCGGGCTCGCACGCAATACGAGTACCCCCAATGCAGCGCGTGCTTCATCCAGTCTGTCGAAGACAACATGGAAAGCATCATGCGCCTGGCCCATGCCGAGGCGATGCTGTTCAAGTTTGGCTCCGGCACGGGCACGGACTTGTCGCCGATTCGTTCCGCCCGCGAGAAACTGAGTGGCGGCGGACGCCCCAGCGGTCCGATGAGCTTCCTCAAGGTTTATGACCAGGTGGCCAACGTTGTGAAATCCGGTGGCAAGACCCGGCGCGCGGCGAAGATGAACACCCTGCGCGACTGGCACGGCGACATCGAAGAGTTCATTGATGCCAAGCAGAAGGAGGAGAAGAAGGCGTGGGCGTTGATCGAGCAGGGTTACGACGGCTCGTATAACGGCGATGCCTACGGCAGTGTGATGTATCAAAACGAAAACCTTTCCGTGCGTGCGGGGGATGAGTTCATGACCGCCGCTACGACGGGCAAGGAGTGGTGGACGCGTTCGATCACCAGCGGCAAACCGCTCGAAAAGAAGGATGCCTCAAAGCTGCTGCACAAGATCGCCGAAGGCACCTGGATCTGCGGCGACCCGGGCATGCAATACGACGGGGCCATCGAGAAGTGGCACACCTGCAAGGGCACCGAGCCGATTCACTCGACCAATCCGTGCAGCGAGTATGTCTTCCTCAACAACACCGCCTGCAATCTCGCGTCGTTGAACCTTATGAAGTTCAAGCGCGAGGACAGCACGTTCGACATCGAGCGTTTCAAGGCCGCGGTCCGCATCTACATCACGGCGCAGGAAATTCTCGTGGACAACGCCTGCTATCCGACCAAGGAAATTGCCGAGAACTCGCACATCTTCCGCACGCTGGGGCTGGGTTTTGCCAACCTCGGTTCGCTCTGCATGAGCTACGGTCTGCCGTACGACAGCGACGAAGGTCGCGCGCTGGCTGGGGCGATCACCGCGATCATGACTGGCCACGCTTACGAACAAAGTGCGGAACTGGCTGCCGCCATGGATGCCTTCCCGGGCTATCGCGACTCCCGTTGCTCCGGGGTGGCCAAGCCGGCCAAGAAGGACAACGTGGATTCGATGCTGGACGTCATCAAACTCCATCGCGAGGCCGTCGAAGAAATTCATCCGAGCGAAGAGTTCGGCTACCTGAAGGAAGAAGCACGCCGCTGCTGGGATCGCGCGCTGGCGCGCGGCAAGCAGGTGGGCTATCGCAACGCCCAGGTCACCGTGCTCGCGCCGACCGGCACGATCGCATTCCTCATGGACTGCGACACCACGGGCGTTGAACCGGATATCGCGCTTGTGAAATACAAACTGCTCGCCGGTGGCGGCATGTTGAAGATCGTCAATCGCACCGTGCCCGAAGGCTTGCGCCGCCTCGGTTACAACGCGAAGGAAGTTGAAGCCATCATCGCGCACATCGAGAAGTTCGATACCATTGAAGACTTGGAGGAGGACGGCGCGCCGGTTCGCAGCGGATTGAAGCCCGAGCATCTACCGGTGTTTGACTGCGCTTTCAAGCCATTCCGCGGCAAGCGGAGCATCGGTTATCTCGCGCACCTCAAGATGATGGCCGCGGCGCAGCCGTTCATCAGCGGCGCGATTTCCAAGACCGTCAACATGCCGAACGAATGCACCGTCGAGGACATTCGCAACACCTACGTTGAAGCTTGGAAGATGGGCCTCAAGTGTGTGGCGATCTACCGCGACGGCTCGAAGCGTTCGCAGCCGCTCAACACCAAGAAGACCAACGAAGCGGGGGACAAGACCGTTGCCACCGGTGAAGCCGTAACTTTGCAGACCCGCATCAAGGAACTTGAAGCCCAGGTTGCGAGTCTCCGTCAGGAAACTGGCAAGCCTTTGCGCCGTCGCCTGCGCGAGACCCGCACGGCGGTGACGCACAAGTTCGACATTGCGGGGCACGAAGGCTATCTCACCGTTGGCCTGTTCGAGGACGGCCAGCCGGGCGAGTTGTTCGTCACCATGGCCAAGGAAGGTTCGACCATCGGCGGTTTGATGGATGCCATCGGCACGTTGACCAGCATGGCGCTGCAATACGGTGTGCCGCTGGAGGCGTTGGCCCGCAAGTTCGCGCATCAGCGCTTCGAGCCGAGCGGCTTCACCAAGAATCCCGAGATTCGCAACGCCGCGTCCATCACAGACTACGTCTTCCGCTGGATGGCCATGCATTTTGTGCCCGGTTATCGCGAGGCGAACACCACCGCCCGCAACCAGCCGGAACTCGCCATTCCCGGCCTGATCGAGGAGCTAAAAAAAAAGATAAACCGGCCGGTGCCGGAACTGCCGATCTCGGAAGACACTGATGTCTTCGAGGTCGAGGAGACGGCGACGACCGGCGGAAGTTTCCGCGTGCCGGCGGGTAAGACGGTGAAATCGTTGAGCGATTCCGTGGCGCACTTCCAGCAGGACGCGCCGACGTGTCCGAACTGCGGTCACGTGGCGGTGCGCAACGGTGCCTGCTACAAATGTCTGAATTGCGGTGAAAGCCTCGGTTGCTCATAAACCGAGGTCAGGACACAAGTCAGGCCGGGTGAGCGGAGCGCCCTCCCCGGCCTGAATTTATTTCCACAGCCAGGTGAGCAACGGTGCGAGGAAGAGCCCTGGCAAATAATCGGCCAGTTCCACGCGGCGGATTTCGAAGATCACCACGCCGACCGTGCAGACGATGAGTCCGCCCACTGCGTTGACCGAATCCAGCAGTCCGTGAGCGCGCAGGAAAGGTTCGAGATAAACGTGAACGGCCATGGTGATCGTGCCTTGGAAAACGAACACGGGCAGCGCCGAAACCATCGCCCCACCGCCGAACAATTTCACAAACCCCGCCATCGCCAGGCCGTCCATGAGCGCCTTGACCGCGAGCGGAAAACAGTAACCCATCCCGCCGGCCTCCGGGGGCAGGGCATCCTGCACGGAGCCGAGGATGCCGAGGGGCGCGGCACAGAACAGGATGGCGCAGGCGTTCATCCCGTTGCTGAACCGATGCGGATCATCCGGGCGGGTGCCTTCTATCAAGCGCCGGGCGTATTGGCCGAGGCGGTTCGATAGCTTTTGCAGGCGCAGCAATTTGCCGAGCAGGCTGCCGAGAATGACCGCCCCGAAAGCGATGACCAGTTGCTTGAGCACCAGGCCGAACGTTCCGTTCACGCTCAGCCAGGTGAGCCGCAGGCCGAAGAACATCGTGAGCACCCCGAGGCTCATTTTGAAGAACCCCTGGGTCGGGGCCGAAAGCGGAGTGGTCCGCGTCAGCCCGTAAATTCCACCGATGAGAATCCCCACCGCGTTCAAGATGGCTCCGGTCACGCGCAGACTGAACCAGTTCGCGCGCGGACTGAGAAGCGCAAAATCAAAATCGCTGAACAAATTTCTTTGCTATCGCGTCGGAGTTGCTAGTTTTTGTTCCGTCGTTTGCGTTACGGAATAGCAGCACCCAAATTTGCGTAAACCGAAGCATTGAACCAATCCAAGCCAGAGCGGGGTTTCTGGAATCAAGCCGACACGTGGCGCGTCGGTCGGATGGTCGTCGGTGGGTTGTTTGTGGGGGTCGTCGTGCGGTGGTTGGTGATCAGCGCGCCGCCCTTGCCGGTGACGGCGACCGAATCCACCCAGCTGTCCGCCCTTTCTTCCGTCACCAACTCCGTGGCCCTGCCTAGAACCGGAGATGCTTCACCGTCAGCCCGCGATTGATCAGTTGTTTCAGCGAATCAATCCCTATGCGCAGATGCTTGTCGAGGAACTGCTGCGTCACCCGCTGGTCGCTCGCGGCGGTTTTCACTCCCTCCGGCACCATCGGCTGATCGGACACGAGCAATAGTGCTCCCGTCGGAATCTCGTTGTAGAACCCCGTCACGAAGATTGTCGCCGTCTCCATGTCAATGCCGATGCACCGGAGCTTGCGCAGGTACTTTTTGAACTGGTCATCGTGCTCCCACACGCGGCGGTTCGTGGTATAGACCGTGCCCGTCCAGTAATCGCGTTTGTGATCGCGGATGGTTGTCGAGATCGCCTTTTGCAGGCTGAACGCGGGCAAGGCCGGAACTTCGGGCGGAAAATAATCATTCGAAGCGCCTTCACCGCGGATGGCCGCGATGGGCAGAATCAAATCGCCGAGATTGGTCACATGTTTCAACCCGCCACACTTGCCGAGGAACAACACAGCCTTGGGCGAAATGGCGTGGAGCAAATCCATGACGGTGGCCGCGCTGGCGCTGCCCATGCCGAAGTTGATGATGGTGATGCCGCCCGCCGTGGCGTTGGGCATGGGGCGATCCGCGCCATGCACCGGCACGCGATGCAATTTGGCGAACATGCGGACGTAATTGTTGAAATTGACCAGCAGGATGTGTTTGCCGAACGCCTTGAGAGGCGTGCCGGTGTAGCGGGGCAGCCAGTTGGCAACGATCTCGTCTTTGGTTTTCATGCCGTTGCCGCAGTGGTTTCACACAGATTCGCGGTGAGAGCAAGCGGGAACCCAAACCCCGGATTCATGACGAACCGGGCTGTGAACAATGATTGAGAAATTGTTTAACCGAATGGAGCGTGACCCGTGACGCTGGCCGTGCAGCCGATCCTGTGGTGGGCGTGATGTTTGAATCTCTCACTTAGCGGATTGACGTGTTAGTTTTCACTTAACGCGACAACAGCCCAATCAATCGCAGAAATATTCCGACCGCAAACGCCGCCCCTGCCACCTTCAGCATCCATCTCCCGATCGCTCTGGACTTGTCATCGTATGTAAAAAACTCTCCGTGAGGAGTTTTCTCCTTCATATAAACTAACGACCAAGCGATTCCCAAGCCGATTAAACCTCCAAGGATCGAGAAAACCCAACCAAAGAAAATTAGCTTTTTGGACGCACACCGTCCCCGGCGCAGCTGATGGATGTGTGCTGCTTTTCTCTCCTCGACCTTTTTCATATCGATGCCTCTTTCACTGATCAGCCGCTTGGCATGAGCCACGTCAAAACCACACCACGCCGATGGGTGAGCAAGAATCTCAACAAGTTCCTCATTGGTGGACGTCAGAAGATAATGATGCGCCGGCAAATCTGTTTTGAGGTATTCGCGCTCTCTCGCAGCTCTGTCCGCAGCATCGCTATCCGCCACGAATTCGACCGGGGCAGCAGCGGCTGTTTCGACACCTACATCCACGATTTCTTTCATTGTAGGCGGTATTGCCGCCGTAAACTCATTTGTGCCGCATTCGCGACAGCTCGTTGCGTTGTCGAGATTCTCGCGACCACAGTATGAGCACGATTTCATTTAGGTGAAGCGGTCTAACCAGCAAAGGATGGCGAAGTATGCGGCCTATCACAGTTCACGATTCGACGCTAAGCTGGACGTAAATAGCTGTCTAGATTTTAATTGGATCAATCATGACCGCGCAATCTGACTCAGCAAAGACGGCGTACAAGTCGTTGGACAAATTGCTGCCGAACCTGAATTCGCGGAGCCAACGGTTCGGGCTGTTCGCGCTCATCAGCTTCATCCTGTGTGGTTGCCATCGGCAAAACGAACCGCTGTCACCGGGCCAGCGTGAGACGATCCAGGCACGCGTCACCACCAGATTTGACAATGCCGTTCTCTTCAAACCGGCGGACTCCGTCTCGAATGGCACTGTCGCGGTGCGTCTCGCGCCCTTGATCATCCAGGAAGTGGCGGACACCAATGCCGCGTCGCTCTGGCGGGAGCAGTTCGCCGCGGGAGATTCCGGACCCGTGGTGACCGGCGAATCCGGCACGACGGTTGTGAATGGCCGGCCACACGACCAGGTTTCGTATTCGTGGACTTATGCTGCGAGTGAACCTCCCGCCCAATCGGTGCGCCATCGGCAAGGCCTCCGCCTGACGCTCAATGCAAGCGGCGAACCGGTCCTGTGGGAAGTGCTCGACGACTCGACCGGTGCGGACATCATCTACGCCGCCCAATCGTTGGAACTCGCCGCCCGCGCCCAGTTCGGTCCGCCGTTGCCGGGACGGAAGTTTTCCCTCGAACGCGCATTGGAGGAAGCACCCCGCACGGTGGTTGCCAATGTGATTAGCGACGGCCCGCTGCCGATGGGCCCGGTGGTTTACCTGTTCCGGGGCAGCCACGATGTGAGCGCGCTGATCTGCCGGTGCATGGAGGCCCAAGCGCGGGAGCTGGTCGGGCAAAAGGAATACCAGTTGGTGGTGGCCACGAATGCGTCCGTTCGTTTTCCGTCGCGCGAAGGAATTGAACGACGTCTCCGGTTGCCGGAACGGTTTTGATGAGAGGCGTTCCCGGCTCCTGAGTCCAGGCCGACTCCGAAACTCCCCCGGTTTCTCAAGCTGAGAAGTTTCAATCACCCGGCTGGTGGTGTTCAGTGGCCGAGTCCGGTTCCCGTTGAACCCAGGGCAGGATCAGGCAGTAAATGCCACCGAGGCTGAACAAGATGCCAACTGCCTGATACATGACATGGTCGAAGGAAGACAAGGGTACATCGCACGGTGGCCCGGTGGAGACCCAACCTTCCGTGT
The DNA here is from genome assembly GCA_044225555.1 of Limisphaerales bacterium. Classification (GTDB taxonomy): domain Bacteria; phylum Verrucomicrobiota; class Verrucomicrobiia; order Limisphaerales; family JADLHS01; genus JADLHS01. The sequence goes on from JBGAIM010000007.1 coordinate 69,475, forward strand.
GGGTGTAGTGGCCGGGGAAACAGCGGAATGATTCCCGCTGCTTCATCCCTAGACAACCCAGCGCTCCCAGCAGCAAGAGCAAACCCATGATGTAGCGGATGGTCATGTTAAATGCGGGCTCAAAATCGAATCCAGCCCATGACCGACTCTCGGCCCGGCGGGGGTTGTTGTCGAGTGGGATTTGCGCCGGGAGGAAACTGAAGCAGTGTCGTCCGACAAGGCCCGCAACCGCGCGCGGACTTGCTGGTGCAGGGTTGGCTTGTCGTTGTTGAGGGATTCGGTCATGGCGAATCCGGTTTGACTCAGTTGAACAAATTCGGGGACTGCTTCCAGTTCATGGTGCCGTAAATGACGCGGACGATTTCCACTCCTTGGGGAAGCGGTTCGTAGAACACCAGCCAGCGGTTGAACGGTGGCGGCATGACAAAGTAACGAAGTCTCTTGAGGCGACGATGCTTCAATCGGGCGCGAGCGCCCATCTCGGGAAACTTGGCCAGCCGGTCGAACAAGGCGAAGGCCGCGTCGAGAAAGGCCCGGGCAGCGCGAGGGTTGTCGGGCTGGATGAAATTACGCCCAGCAATCAGGTCCTCGTCCACCTGCGGACGTGCGGTCCAGTTCATCGCTTGAGCCGGCCATAAATCCGGGCCTTGCGTTCGGCGGTCATGGGCTTGGCCGGCCCGGAGGCGATACCGGCCAGCAGTAATTCCTCAAGTTCACTGGCGTTGGTGAACGTGGCGCCATCCGGGCCTTTGCCGCGGGTCACCGCATCCAGCAACGTGAGCGCTTGATGAATCACCTCGGTCTTGTTGGAAGCTCTTCCCGAGTCAATGTGCCGCCGGATGATGGTATCGTAATGACTTGTTTCGGTGTAAGCCATGCCGCAGTTTCAATCTAATGCCATCTATTGTCAAACTTGCCGGGCGATAATCGTCCAGTCCTGGATCGGGCTCATCCCGTAACGGAGCCAACAGCAAAACAACCTAGTCGCGCTTCCTCACTGCATCGGTCAGATGAGATATCGCACAAAAATTACCAAGCCAACAACTGCCCACACCAATCCTGACAAAAGCTGAATCATGGCCAATAAGCTGCCACCAAGTCCGCCGCCATCCATACATGTGCATGGCATGGTCATGAGCCACACGACCGGAACTAAGACCCCAACCGCTACGGCCACGTTAATGCCGAAAAAGTGCCAACTGGCGAATGGCAACACCAGACCGACAGCCCAAAGACCAAGAAAGATACAAACACTAATAGCGAACTTCTGTGACTCTCTCATCGCGATTCAGTCAGAGGTTTTTTCTGTACGACGAGCTTCCTCGCGCAACTTCCGCCACTGGTCGAGCCGGTCTTTGATCTTCTTCTCCACGCCTTGCTCGGTGGGTTCGTAGTAGCGCTTGTCTGAGCCGAGATAATCCTGCGGCACGAAATGGCCTTCGTAGTCGTGGGCGTATTTGTAGCCTTCACCGTGGCCTTGTCGCTTCGCGCCTTTGTAGCTCGCGTCGCGCAGATGTTCCGGCACGGCGAGCGTGCGACCGGACTTCACATCCTCCAGCGCGGCGTCAATCGCCACCACGGTGCTGTTGCTCTTGTTGGCGGTGGCGATGTAAATCGTCGCCTCGGCAATCGGGATGCGCGCCTCGGGCCAGCCGATGAATTCCGCCGCTTGAAACGCCGCGTTGGCCAGCACCAGCGCCATCGGGTCGGCCAAGCCCACGTCCTCCGCCGCGTGAACGACGATGCGGCGCGCGATGAAGCGCGGGTCTTCGCCGGCGTGAATCATCTTCGCGAGCCAGTAGAGCGCGGCGTCCGGGTCGCTGCCGCGCATGGATTTGATGAACGCGGAGATCGTGTCGTAATGCGCATCGCCATCGCCGTCATAAACGACCGCCTTTTTCTGGATGCTTTCTTCGGCGACTTGCAGGGTGATGCGAATCGCGCCGTCCGAGTCAGGCGGTGTGGTGAGCGCAGCGATTTCGAGCGAGTTCAACGCCTTGCGCGCATCGCCGTCGGCGAGCTTGGCGAGATGGTGCGCGGCTTCTTTCTCGATCTTGATCTTCATGTAGCCGATGCCGCGCTCGGCATCAATCAAGGCACGCGCGATCAAATCGAACAGTTCGTCCTCGCTCAACGGCTTCAACTCGAAAATCTGCGAGCGCGAGACCAGCGGTGAGTTGACGAAGAAGAAGGGATTGTGCGTCGTCGCGCCGATGAGCCGCACCACGCCGCTTTCCACGTCGGGCAACAGCACGTCCTGCTGGGACTTGTTGAAGCGATGGATTTCGTCAATGAACAAGATGGTGGACTGGCCGGTGTTTGCGAGGCGATTGGCGGCGCCGGAGAGCACGCGGCGCATGTCGGCCACGTTGGACTCCACGCCGCTGAGGCGCTCGAACTTGCTCTTGGTCTGGCGGGCGATGATTTGCGCGAGGGAAGTTTTGCCCGTGCCGGGCGGCCCGTAGAAGAGCAGCGACTGGATGCGATCGGCCTCGATGGCGCGGCGCAGCAACTGGCCCGGCGCGAGGATGTGCGTCTGGCCGACGTATTCGTCGAGGTTGCGGGGACGCATCCGCGCGGCGAGCGGCTCGTGGCGCGTGGCGTCGGTCGCCGGATTCGAGCTGGCCGTTTCCGGCGGCGGGTTGGATGAAAACAAGTCGTCGCGCGCCATGAATCGAGACTAGCAGTTGGACACGGGTTGCCCAAAAGAAAAGCGCGGTGGATTTGTTGAGTGTTGAAGGTTCTGTGCAAAACAAAAAAGCCCGGCGCGCGGGCGACGGGCTTGGGAAAATAACCCCACCATTGCCGTGTGTAGCTACTCCCTTGAACATGTTTCGCAACATGTGGAGCAGAACCGGGCTGCTTTCGACTTCCAATCAAGGCCTGTCGGCCACAACCGCGGCGCCGGCTCCGGGATCGTATAATTACGGTTCAGGGATTCAGCTACGAATCACGCACAGGGCAGGGTAAATCTGTTCCTGTTTTGCATTCCAAAGATCGGGTACGACTGAGCGTGAACCATTGCACGCTGCGTGCCAGTACATGAACCCGCCGGGAGATTAGCTCAAGAAAATTCTCGCAAACTTTGTGTGACACGCGGGGGACAAGCGTGCGTCGGGTGAAGCCGGGACACAGACGGACGAACCGGCGGTGAGGTCAGGGCCGGTTCGTGAGTCTTCGCACGATGGAGCGGGCCAGCAGTTTGAACTGCGGTTTGGTCAGAAATTCGTCCGCGCCGGCGGCAAACGCGCCCGGGCGGTATTCATCGCTGTCGCGATGCGAAAGGATGATGACCTTGGGTGGTTGCGGCAGGGACTTGAGGCGCACGACGGTTTCCATGGCATTCTGGCCGGGGACGAACAGATCGAGCAACACGACGAACAGGTCCAGAAATACGATGTGGGGCGACAGTTCCTGCGTCATGGCCAGCGCGCCCTTGCCGGTGCGCACACAACCCACCACTTCAAAGTCGGGATGGAACGAGAGTTCCTCCCGCGCGAATTCGAGGAACGCCGCGTTGTCGTCGGCGAGCAGAATCCGGATCGGTTGCCGGAGGGCTGGTTGCTCCCGCCCGGATTCCTGGGCGGGGTGCGGATCGGTGCTCATGAGCCGCGCAGTGTTATCGTGAATGATCATTACGGCTATCGGGGAAAACCCGAGTTGGATGAAAATGGATTCAAGCGGGCAGGGCGAGCCGGCGGATCAAGGAGCGCCACTGGGCTGGGAATTCTGATTTCGGCAAACAAACATCCGCGCCGGCCGCCAGGATGGAGGCGTACAGCTCGTCACAGTCGTGATCCGCAAGGACGAGCACCTTGGGCGGCCGCGGGAGTGCCTTCATGCGGCGGAGACTGGCGGTTTCGTGTTCCGGTTGCCAGCCGCCGAGCAGGACAACATGCGGCTTGTGATCGAGCGCCCGGCGCAGGGCTTCTTCACTGGTGCGGGCCGTGGCCACCACCTCGAATTCGGAATCCAGTTCGGTCCGAAAGCCATTGAAGAAATGCTGTTCGTCATTGGCCAGCAGCAGGCGGATGGCGCGCGGTTGGGAGGCAAAGACTCCGGCCGTGGCCGCGCTCACTGGTAGTGGATGATCACTCAATACAGCAGTGATTCTTTCACTAATGCGAAAGCCCGCCTATCAGGGAAAACCTTAGATGCCGGCGGGAGAAACCTGAGAGCTTACTCGGCGGAGATCAGCCCGATCCGCAGGGCGTAACGCACCAGGCCGGCCACATTGTAGATGCCCAGCCGTTCTTTCAATTGGAGGCGGTGCGTTTCCACGGTCTTCACGCTGACGCCGAGGCGGAACGCGATTTCCTTGGTGCTGTGGCCCTGGGCGATGAGTTGCAGGGTCTCGCGCTGGCGCGGCGTGAGTTCGCGCGGGGACTCAAGCGTGACTTTTTCGACCTGGCGGGGGCGGCGGCGGCCACGGGGGGCGGCCGGCGATTTTGATTTCGGCGTTTGTTCCAATGGCGCGACTCTCATGTACGTCGCCCAGTGTCACATTGACCTGACCAATCGGCCATCGGGGAATACCTGAAGCGCACGGCCAGTCGGCGACCCGGCCGCCACTTCATTCGGGAGAAATCAAGCCCACGCGCAGGGCATAGCGCACCAGACCGGCCACGTCATAAATCTCGAGCCGGTCCATCAGTTGCGCGCGGTGGGTCTCGACGGTCTTCACACTGAGCTTTAGCGTGAAGGCGATTTCCTTCGTGCTATGCCCTTCGGCGATGAGCTGGAGGATCTCACGCTGACGGGGAGTGAGTTGTTCCAACGAACTGGGTTTGCCTTCGGTGCGGCCCAGGTAGCTCTCGATGACGTTGCGGGAAATGGTCGGGCTCAGATAGGTTTCATCCGCCATCACCGCTTTGAGGGCCAGTTCCAATTCCACGATGGCCGCGTCCTTGATGATGTAACCACTGACGCCGGCCCGCAACGCGCGCAAGACGTATTCTTCGTTCGCGTGCATGGAGAGCATGACCACTTTCACGCCGGGGAAATCCTTGACGATGCGTTCAGCGGCTTCAAGGCCCGAGAGACCCTTCATGGTGATGTCCAGCAGCACGAAGTTGGGGAGCGCGGATTTGACGAGGGCCAGCGCCTCGCGGCCGTCGTTGGCCTCGGCCACGACTTCGACGCCGGGGAGTTTCTGGAGCAGTTCGCGGAGGCCCGCGCGCACCAGAGCATGATCGTCTGCCAGCAATACGCGAATCGGTTTCATGCGATTCAGTCGGTCCGGATTGGCCTTCGGGCTGGGAATGGAAACGAAGCGAGGAGTTCGGTGCCGCTGCCGGTGGCCGAAGTCACCGTCAACCGTCCGCCGACCAGGGTCACGCGCTCTTCCATGCTGACGAGGCCCAGGCTGTTGCCGTGCGTTGCCCGCCGTCGCGCTTCGGCAACATCGAAGCCCTTCCCATCGTCGCGCACCGAGAGCGTAAGTCCCCCGGTCTGGCGTTGCAACTCCACATGCACGTTATGGGCGCGGGAGTGGCGGGTCACGTTGGTCAACGCCTCCTGTGCGACGCGGAAACACGCGGTCTCGATCATCGTTGCGAACCGTTCGTCCGTGAGGTCGTGACGGAAATTCACCTGCCGGCCCGTGCTGCGCACATGCTGATCCAGCAGCCAGCGCAGGGCGGCCACCAATCCCAGGTCGTCGAGCATCGGTGGCCGCAGATTCAGCGAGAGGTTGCGCACAGTCTGGAGCAGGCGTTCAACCAGGGCGATGCTGTCGGCCACGCGCTTGGACCGGGCGGCGGGTTCCGTTTCGCGCAGGAGACTTTCGAGGTTGATCTTGGTGGCAGTGAGGGCCTGGCCGATCTCATCGTGCAATTCGCGGGCGAGATGGCGGCGCTCGGACTCCTGGATTTCGATGAGCCGCTGCGAAAGCAGGTGCAGGCGATCGCCGGCTTCGCGCAACGCTTCCTCCGTCTGCTTGCGCTCGGTGACGTCGCGAAAGCTCCAGACGCGGCCCACGGGCCGGGCATCGAGCCATTGCGGACGCGAGTAGCGCTCAAAGACCCGGCCGTCCTTGAACTGCACCACGTCGAAGCTGTCCGCCTCCGGCGCTTCATAAAGCTGCGCCACCTTGGTGAAAAACTCCTCCGGGCGCAGCAGTTGGTCGGCAACGAACGCCAGGGCCTTCTGATCGTCGCGCGGCGCCAGCACGCTCTCCGGCAAACGCCAGAGTTCCGCGAAGCGCTGGTTGAAGTGAATGATTTTTCCGGTGCCATCCACGACCAGCAATCCGTCGGCGGTGGATTCCAGGGTCGCGCGCAGCAACGAGACCGAGAGTTTGCGCGCCTCCTCCGCGTACTTGCGGGTGGTGATGTCCAGGGAAGCGCCGTGGATGCGGACAACGCGCTGTTCGTCCGCGCTCCATTCCGGGCGATTGTAGCATTGCAACCAGCGGAACTGGCCATCCCTGGTTCGCAGCCGGAACTCCATGATTTCCGAGTGCCCGGCCAGGATGCGGTCCAGCGCCGCCTGCTGTTCGGCGCGATCCTCCGGGTGAATCAAGCTGCGGAAGCTGACCGTTGATTTGAGTTCCGCCTCGGAATAGCCGATGATTTTTTCGATGGGCTTTGTGGCCCACTCCAACTGCACGCGTTTGTCCGCATCGACCCGGTACGCAAACGCAAAGGAGACGATGATTTCGCCCATCAACCGGTGGCGCAATTCGCTCTCCCGCAGCGCCGCCTCCTCGCGTTGCGTGGCAATGGCCACGGCGGCGGTTTGGGTGGCGACCTCGATCAGCTCCCAGTGGCGGCGGCTGGGCCGGCCCGGCGTGCGATAATAGACAGCAAAGGTGCCAAACACCCGTTGGTGGGCGTCGCAGATGGGAGAGGACCAGCAGGCACGCAGGCCGTGCGCCGCCGCGAGATCGCGCCAGTGTTCCCAGAGCGGATCCACGGCAATGTCCTCCACGATGACCGGCTCGCGTCGAAATGCCGCTGTGCCGCAGGAGCCCGCGCACGGGCCGATGGCCAGGCCGTCGACCGCCGCGATGTAACTCGCCGGCAGGCTGGGGGCTGCCCCGTGCCGGAGGTGGACTTCATCGGGATCCAGCAGCAAAACGGAGCACAACATTCCGCTCGCCTGGCTTTCAATCAGGCGCAGCAGCACCTCGAGGGTTTCCGGGAGCGCCGCACCGGCGGCGATCATTTCCAAAACGCGTTTCTGGCCATCCAGGAGGGCTTCACCCTGTTTGCGCGAGGTGATGTCAATGCCGATTCCCGCTAGGCACAACCTGCCGTCCAGCATCGTGCGCACACCGGTAAACAAGTACGGAATGGCGTTCCCTGCGCGGTCCAGGAAATGGATTTCCACGGTGGCGGAACCCTCCGTGAGCGCGCGGGTCATGCCGGCTTGCAGGATGGGCGCATCCGCCTCGAGGAAAAGCTTGGAGGTGTCAAAGCCCGGCAACTCCGCCGCCGTGCGTGCGGTCACCTCTTCAAAGCGGCGATTCCAACGCAGCAGGCGCTTCTGCTGGTCGACGACGTAGGCGACACCGGGCAGGCTGTTGATGAACGAGTCGAGCAGGTCGCGTTGCTGGCGGAGTTCGGCGGTGATTTGCGCCTCCTGTTTCAGATGACGATGCACGTACCAAAAAAGCAAGGCCGCCGAAATGCCCACGAACGTCAGGTCCTTCCAGGTTTCAAACAGGATCATTCCCCGGGTGTTTTGCGGGTACTGCGCGATGAGTTGATCGGAGAACAAAATCCACAGCGCTCCGGCGAGGACATAAAGCAAGCAGGCTCTCAGCGGAAGGTTTTTGGCTGGGTCACGCATGATGGACCATTCTCAAACCGGGGACTGCCAGAGATGGTCTTTGAACCTCAGCCGGATTGCAATCCCGGCTTCGCGGCGCGTCGGGGTTCAGCCATCCAGGCAAGTACGCACCGTCTGGGCGAGCTTCGCGGCCTGGAAGGGTTTGCTGAGGAAATTGACCCCGTCCTGCAAGGTGAAGTTGGTGCCGGCGATATCGCGGCTGTAGCCGCTGGTGTAGATGACTTTCAGCCGGGGATCGGCTTCGACCAGTTGCTCGGCCAGTTCGCGCCCGGTCATGCCGTCGGGCATCACGAGATCGGTGAGCAGCAGGCGGATTTGTTCGCGGTGTTCTTTCCACACGTCGAGCGCCGTGACGCCCGTGGTGGCTTCGAGGACCCGATAGCCGAGGCGCGTGAGCACGTTGCGGGTGAGGACGCGCAGCGACTGTTCGTCTTCCACCAGCAGGATGGTTTCGTGGCCGCCGCGCATCGCACTCGCGGATGGCTGGTTCTCTTCTGGATCGGCATTCACGGCCAGCAACGGGAGATAAATCCGGAAGGTGGTGCCGCTGCCAACTTCGCTGTACGCATTGACCCAGCCGTTGTGCTGTTGAAGGATGCCGAACACCGTGGCGAGTCCCAGTCCGGTGCCTTTGCCGACGTCTTTCGTGGTGAAGAACGGCTCAAAAATCCTGGGCAGAATCTCCTTGGGAATACCGCGCCCGGTGTCGCTGACGGAGAGGCAGGCAAACCGGCCCGGTCGCGCCTGGGGCCTTTGGGCGGCGGCGAATTCGTCGAACTCGACGAAGGAAGTTTCAATGACCAGCCGGCCACCGTCGGGCATTGCATCGCGCGAGTTGACCGCGAGATTCATCAGGATCTGCTCCATCATGCCGGTGTCCGCGTGCACGGGCAGGGGTTGGGGGGCATAGCTGATGTGCACGCCGACGTCTTCACCCAGGATGCGTTGCAGCATCTTGGTGATGTTGGTAACGACCGCGTTGAGGTCGAGATTGGTCTTTTGCGCCGCTTGGCGACGGCTGAACATCAGGAGCTGCCGGGTCAGATCGGCCGCGCGGCGGCTGGCCTTCTCAATGTCCACAATGGACTCCAACTGGATGGCGGAAAGCGGCTCACCGTGTTTGAGCAGGTCTAGTTGCATGTGGACGACGGTGAGAATGTTATTGAGGTCGTGGGCGACGCCGCCGGCGAGCTGCCCGATGGCTTCCATCTTCTGCGACTGGCGGAACTGTTCCTCGAGCTTCCGGGTTTCGGTGATGTCGCGCGAGTTGACAACGATGAAACCGTCTTCGGCCTGACCGGGGATGCTTTTGCCCATGGCCTGGAGTGCGCGCCACTCGCCGTTCTGATGGCGGAAGCGGACCTCGGCAGGGATTTGCATTCCGGGATTGATCAGGGTTTGTTCCAGCGCCTTGCGGATGCGCGGGACATCCTCCACGTGAATGTAATCCAGGCAATTCTGACCGACCATCTGTTCGGCCTTGTAACCCATGATCCGCTCCGAGGACGGGCTCTGGAAGCGGACGATGCCGCGGTTGTTCAACACCGTGATGAGGTCCGAGGCGTTTTCGATGAGGGAACGGAAAAGGTCCTCGTTCTTGCGCAGTCTGGCCTCGGCTTCCTTGCGCTGGGTGATGTCCACCTGAACGCCGCGCAGGCCTTGCTCGGCCACTACGGTGACAAAGTCCTGGATCCAAACCACCCGGCCGTCGGCGGCCAGCATCCGGTACTGCACGTCATGGGATTCCCCACGCGCAGCCTGTTCCCGGCGGTGGGCGATGGCTTGGTCGCGGTCTTCCGGATGGAGATGATTTTCCCAAAACTTCCGGTGGTTGGTCCAGTCCTGGACCGGGTAGCCGAGAATGCGTTGGGCCTGGAAGCTGACGAACTTCATCTCCAAGGTGTGCGGGTCGGCTTCCCAGACGATGCCTTCGATGTTGTTGACGAGGCTGGCGTATTGGTGCTCGGAACGTCGAACCGCCTCCTCGGCCCGTTTGCGCTCGGTCAAATCCACATCCATGCAGACGAAGTGAGGCGAACCATCCGGGCCTGGGATGGTGAAAATCGTGGACAGGCAGACTCCCCGGCTGTCGTCGCGGCGGCGGAATTGGAACTCGGCCGGACCGACTGATTTTCCAGACTTGCTGACGTCTGCGAACGCATGCATCACGGCGGCGGCCTGCTCCTGGTTCAGCATGAGCTGGTCGAGGGTCTTGCCGAGCGCTTCGTTGCTCGTCCAGCCAAACAAGGCTTGCGAGGCCGCGTTCCAGAACAGCACCCGTCCCTGGTGGTCATACCATTGCACGGCTACGTTGGGCGTATTATCAATGCAGGCGCGCAACCGCTCTTCGCTCGATCGCAGTGCCGCCTCATTTTTCTTCCGTTCGCTGATGTCGCGCACCACGGCCACCATGTAATCCCGGTCGAGCCACACCCACTTCATGTTCACTTCCACCGGGAAGGCGGAGCCGTCTTTGCGCCGGCGGACGCTTTCCAGGATCAGCGCGCCCGAGTCCCAGAGCCTCTCCTTGTTCGTCTTGAAGACCGCCGGGTCCATGCCCGGGTCCACGTCGCCCACGCTTAAGGAAAGCAATTCCTCGCGGGCGTAACCCAGATCGGCGCAGGCCTTCTCATTGATGTCGAGAAACCGGCCCGACTCCGGATCAATGACCTCGATGGCGTCGTTTACGCGATCCACGAGCGTGCGAAACATCTCGAGTGCGTCGGCGGCGCGCTTGCGCTCCGTGATGTCGCGGCACAAGGCGTGAAACAACCGGCGGCCATCCGTTTCAAACGAACCCAAGCGCACCTCGACCGGAAACCGGCTGCCGTTCTTGCGCTGATGCAGGCCGATCAGGGTCCGCGCCTGTCCGGGTTGCAGTTGCCGCGTCACCTGTTCCAGCGCCGCCTGATCGTAGTCCTGCTCGAGTTCCGTCAGGCGCTTTTGCAGCAATTCTTCGCGGGAATAGCCGAGGCTTTCGCACGCGCGCCGGTTCACCTCCAAGATCTTTCCGGCTTCGTCATGGACGAAGAAGGCGTCCGCCGCCTGCTCCGTCAGGGTGCGATAGCGTTCCTCGCTTTTGCGCAAGGCTTCTTCTTCCCGATGCCGCAGAATCGCCACTGCCGCCGTATGGGTGACCGCCCCAATCAAATGGCGATGGCATTCCTCCGGCCGTACGGGGGTCCGGAAATAAATCGCAAAAGTCCCCAGCACCCGCGCCTGGGCATCCAGGATGGGCGTGGACCAGCAGGCGCGCAGGCCGTGGCGCAACGCCACTTCGTGGTACTTCTCCCATAACGGATCCCGGGCGATGTCCTCCACGATGACCGGCTCGCGGCGAAAGGCCGCCGTGCCGCACGAGCCCGCCTGCGGTCCGATTTCCACGCCTTCGACCGCCCGTACGTATTCCGCGGGCAGACTCGGGGCCGCGCCGTGGCGCAGGTGATTGCCCTCCAGCAGCAGAATCGAGCCGAGCATCTCGGGCGATTCCTTCTCGATCAGCCGGAGCAGGGTGTCGAAGGTCTTGGCGAGCGGGGCGCCGCTGGCGATCATTTCCAGGGCTTGTTTCTGCCCATTCAACAACGCCTCGGCCTGCCGGCGGTTGGACGTTTCCTTCGCGCGCTGGCGCAGCACGAGGCTCAAGGCCGCATACAGGAGCATCGCCGTGATCCCGACAAAACCCAGGCCTTTGTAAGTCTGTAGATTGGAAATCTGTTGGGCGTCGGGAATGAGTTTCGCCACCAACCAATCCGAGCACAGGATGTAAGCCGCCGCCATCAGGCCGTAAACTAAGCTGACGCGTCTTGCCAGTGGGTCGGGTTGAGTGGGCATGAATTGTTTGTCGTACCGTTTTGCCGGTGGCTGATTTTGTGAAAACCCCCGGGCCAATGCAACTTTGGCGTTGGGGGGGGCGCGCCGGCGACACCGACCGGCGTCCCTACAGCTCGTTGACCTTATAGAACCGCCGGGGCGTGGTGAGCGGTTCCAGTGGGAAGATCCGGAAGGTGTTTGTTAGGCTGACCGTGGCGAAAGGCTCCCAAAAAACCGGCGGGGAGAGATTGGTTGTGGCTTGGACGTCGAAAGTGTGATTAGTCGGACCGTAGAGAACCGGGACGACGCCGGTATTGGGCAGAACCGTGAGATCGAGCAAAAACGGATCTGCCACAAATTCCCCGGCGCGAAATTCCCGGTTTGCCGGGGCGCGTGGGGCGATGATCTGGAATTCATTCGTCAACGGCACCCGCCGCAGAAACATCCATTCGTTGGCCGGCGAGGTCGTGTCGCGTTGCTCCACCCAATAACTGCGCCAGGCATTGCCGCGCAGGACCAGGTTGGTGCCCGCCAGGTTCACGGCGGAAAGGCCCGGGCTGCCGGCTGCAATGTTGAGGGTCACGCCGGAAAGCAGGAACGGCGAGTTCAACACGATGTCGCCGCCGTTGGTGGCGGTGAGCTTCGACAGGCTGGCGGCGTTCAGAAAATTCGCGAGTGAATGCAGATCAATGAGGCTGCCCGCGCCCAAGGCCAGGGCGTACACATTTCCGCTGAGGATGTTGGTGAGATTGCCCAGCAGCAAATGCCCGCCATTGAACGCTTGCAGGTCCAACCAGGCGCAGGTGCCGCCCGTGAGCTGGGTGATGCCGGACAGATCCAGCACGCTCCCGGCGCCACCAACCACCCAGGCGTCCGGGGCGCAGGTGGTCCCTTGCACGTAGGATCGCAGATTCGGCGCCGTGACGGTGGCCGCGTTGGTCAACGAAAAGAACCCGCTATCGAAATTGGTCAGTGCCGGGAAATTGACCGTCATTCCGTTGACCGTAATGCCGCTCAACCGGCCCAGCGCCGCCACGGGCATCACGCCGTTCGTCTTGAAGGTGACGTTCACGGTTGCGCCACCGGTCATCAAGGGCATCTGGATCGTTCCGGCGTTGCGCACTTCAAAGGCAACCGTTCGCTGCGTGCCCAGTGATTGTAGCAGGGCCCGCAGGTCCACCAGGCTGTTCGTGCCGTCGGCCACAAAACTCAATGTGCCTTCGGTGATGGCCGGCAGGTTGCTCAGGATGAGTGTCCCGCCCGCGGTTGCTTGCACATTGAACGCGCCACAACCCGCACCGTTCAGATTCGTCAGGTGCGAAAGATCGAGCAGGCTGTCCGTGCCGCTGACCAGCCAGGTGTTGCCGAAGCAACCGACGTTCTGGCTGTGGCTGGTCAGGTTGGAAGCGGTGACGACGGCGCCAGCATCCACCGTGAGATAGCCGCCCGTGAGGTTGGTCAGAACCCGAAAATCCAGGGTCATGCCGCTGACGGTGAATCCACTCAACTGCCGCAACTGCGCCGCCGGCAGCACGCCGCCGGATTTGATCGTCACCGTAACCGTCGGTCCACCGGGAAACAGCGGCAGCCAAACCGTGCCGCTATTGCGCGCCTCGAAATTCAACGAGCGTAGTGCAGCCTGAGACTGTTGCAGTGCGCCCAAGTCCACCCGGCTGTTGGCGCCGTCCGCCAGGAAACTCACAGTGCCTTCCACGATCGTCGGCAGGTTGCTAAGGATGAGGATCCCGCCGGCCTTTGCCTGCACATCGAGCGCGCCGCAACCCGCGCCGTTGAGAGTCATCAGGTGCGAAAAATCCAGCACGCTGCCCGCGCCGCTCACCAGCCAGACGTTGCCAAAACAGCCGGTGCTCTGGCTGTGGCTCGTGAAGTTCGTTGCGGTGACGACGGCCCCGGCATCCACCGTAATGTCGCCGCCGGCGAGGTTGGTCAGCGCGGGAAAATCCACCCCCATGCCGCTGACGGCGAATCCGTTCAACCGCCGCATCTGTGCCACGGGCATTACGCCGCTGGAACTCAGGTTGACACTGACCGTCGGCCCACCCGTGAGCAACGGCAACCAAACCGTGCCGCTGTTGCGCGCCTCGAACGTCACCAAACGGGCCGTGGCCAGCATCTGCTGCAGCGCGCCCAAGTCCACCAGGCTGTTTGCGCCGTCGGCGAGGAAGTTCAAGGTGCCTTCGACGATGCTGGTGAGATTGTTCGCGACCATGGTGCCGCCCGCCTTCGCCTGGAGGTTGAGGAAACCGCAACCCGGGCCGGTGACATTGGCCAGATGCGAAAGGTCCAGCACGCTGTTCGCGCCGGTGACCAACCATGTGCCCGATGGACAGCCCGCCAGCGTGAGGCTTTGCAAACCGGGCAGCGTCGCCACCCCGCCGCCGCTCACGGTAATGCTTCCGCCGTTGAGATTCGTCAGCGCCGGAAAATCCACGGTGATCCCGGTGACGGTGAATCCGTTCAATCGCCGCAACTGCGCCACGGGCAGTACTCCGCTGGAATTCAAGGTGACGCTGACCGTGGGCCCGCCGGTCAGCAACGGCATCCAAACCGTGCCGCGGTTGCGCGCCTCGAACGTCACCGGGCGAACGGTGGCCAGCATTTGTTGCAGCGCGCTCAAGTCCAACAGGCTGTTCGTGCCATCAGCGAGGAAGTTCAAAGTGCCCTCGGCGATGGTGGTGAGATTGCTCAAGACCATGGTGCCGCCCGCCGTGGCCTGAAGGTTGATGAAACCGCAACCCGGGCCAGTGAGACTGGCGAGATGCGAAAAATCCAACACGCTGTTGGTTCCGGTGACCAACCACGTGCTGGCGGGACAACCGGTCAGATTCAGGTTAAGTAAACTGGGCGCCGCCACGACCGCGCCGCCGCTTACCGTGAGGTTGCCGCCAGTGAGATTGGTCAGCGCCGGAAAGTCCAGTGTCAGGCCGGTGACGCTGAATCCGTTCAGCCGGAGCAGTTGCGTTACGGGGATCACGCCGCCGGAACTCAGCGCCACCGTGACCATCGCGCCGCCGGTGAACAGTGGAAACGAAATCGTACCGCTGTTGCGCGCCTCGCAGGAGACGATGCGGGTGGTGGCGAGCGATTGCTGAAGCGCCGGCAAATCGACCCGGCTGCCGGCGCCGTCGGCCAGGATGAATAGCGCGCCATCGTTGATCGTGGTCAGATTGGTGAGCAATACTTTCCCGCCACCGAGCGCCTGCAAGTTCAAGCTCGCGCAGGCTGCGCCGGTGATTGTGGCGAGGCCGGGGAAGTCCAGCGCGCTATTGGTGCCCGTCGCCTGCCAGTTGACGGTGACGCAGCCCGCGCCCTTCGAGTAAGCGTTCAACTGCGGCAGGGAGAGGGTCGCACCGCCTGCCGCCTCGAAACCCGCGCCATCCGCGGTGACCGGTCCGACGACGGTGAACGAAGTTAGCGCACCCGTGGCGGAGAGCACGGGGTTTCCGCTCGTGACCAGTTGGCCTTGCACCACTGAACCGCCGGCGATGACCCGAAACGTCCCGGCCGCCAGTGCCAGGTGATTGCTGCATCGCAAACTCCGGATGGTGACGCTTGCGCTTGACGTAATCGTGACACTGCTCCCGACGTTGAGCGTCACGTCATCGCCGGCACCCGGCAGGACGTTGCCGCTCCAGTTTGTGGCGTTCTGCCAGGAGAGTGATCCGCCGCCGCCGTCCCAAGTGACGGTGGCGGTCCGCCCGGCGGTGGCCGTGAGCAGCCAGAGAATTCCCACTGCAATAATCTGACCTGGCTTCATTGACGCTGCTGGTTGAAATGTAACCTTCAGGACTGTTGTCCGAAGGCGTGGTAGTGGCCTCACCATGACACCGTGGCTGCGTGCTGTCGAGCTTGGGATTGAAGCCGCCGCCTGCCCGGCCATCTGCCGGCGCAACTGTCCAACGGCGGTCCAAAACTCCCCGCACTTCTTCGGGCCCCTAAAGTCGCGGTGCGGACAGTTGCCATTCCCGGTGGATTTGCGGTAGGATCAAATCGTTCGCCCACTCACAAAACCATCAACCAAGGCAAAATGATGAAAGCATTCAAACTCAATTCGGCCATCGCATTCGCAGGCATAGTGTTTCTGGCACTCCCCGTCCTCGCCGGGCCTCAGGCCAAGACCTATCAGGTCACCGGCCCGATCCTTGAGTTGACTGATACCACGATCGTCGTCCAAAAGGGGGAGGAAAAATGGCAGGTCGCCCGCGACAAGGGCACCAAGGTCAACGGTGAGCTCAAAGTCGGAGCGAAGGTAACGATCCAATATCGCTGCGTCGCCGTTGATGTAGAAGTCAAGGCCGAGAAAGCGGAGAAGAAATCCCCGTAGTCGCAGCGCGATGGCAACGACAGCGCGGACGAAAGGTCCGCGCTTTTTCTTGGCGGGTTTCGCAGCGTGCCGGACATGCATCCAAAACCATTCCCAGCCCACCTCGTTAACAAGGGCAGGCGCAGAATTCTCGGCATCCTGGCCGGTGCAATTCTTGCCGCGGTTGCAGACGGAACGGGGGCGGCGGCCCAGCGGATCCCCGCGGCGGTCTTGTCGCAACTCGGTTACGAGTTGATTGAACTGCGACGCACGGGGGAGAATCACTTGTTTCTGTTCGCCCAGGTCAACAACCGGCGGCGTAGTTGCCTGGTGGACACAGGCTGGTCTTTCACCACGGTCTCGACGAACACGGCGGCCCGATTGAACCCGCCCCTGACCATCGGACAATTCAAACTTGGTCGGGTGATCCTGACGAACGAACCGGTGATGGGCCAGGACATGCGCGTCAACGGCCGCCCAGCTCCGTATGATGTGGTCCTCGGGTGCGATTTCCTGACGCGGCACCACGCCGTCATTGATTGCGCCAACAACCGGCTTTATTTGCGGCGAACCGCGCCGTCACCCGAGCAGGCGGAGGTATTGGAGCGTCAGTTGCGCAACGCGGGCAAGCTGGCGATTGAACTGAAGCGTCATCGCCCACCGGCGTTAACGTGCCAGGCAAAGATCAATCAGCAACCGGTGGCGTTGTTGGTGGACTCTGGCGCGGTGTGGAGTTGTCTCGATGCCAAAACCGCAGCCGCGCTGAACCTGCAATTGTCGCCTTCGCCAAATCGCATCCGGGGCGCTGGCGCCGCCGGACAGAGGGAGTTGGCCGTCGCGGACCTGAAGCAGCTTCAGATTGGGGAGCGGGAAGTTCGGCGGTTGAGTGTGGCGGTACTGAACCTCGCCGATTGGGGATTGGGCGCGGACGGAAAGGTCCTTGAGAATGTTGGGGGAATTCTTGGCGGCGGCGAATTGGCCACTCTCGGGGCAGTGATTGATTGCCACCAACTGAAACTTTGGCTCCAGGCGGCGGATTGACCGACATCCGGGTGCTATACCACAGCGCCAGGATACGCAACCATCCCGGTTGCCATCTCGAATTGGGACAGCTGATCCCGGCTGTGGACCCTCTGGCAGCCTCGCTCGCAGACCAGTTGAAGTGGAATGGGCCCACAGGCGCATTTGGCCTTGGAATTGCAGCAAGACAGGCCGGAAATAATCGTGAAAATTCCGTTGACAGGCAACGACATGCTCCTAGACTAAAACGGTAAGACAAACTTTCGAACGACCGGAAGCCATTATGAAACTAGCAAACAAGACCCTCATTTGGTTGGTGGCTGGCGTTGTATCACTCGCGCTCGTAACCAGTGCCGAAGCTCAAACGTCCAAACAGCGCACCGGCAAGGTTGTGCGCATTAAAGGTGCGGCACGTTACTCGACCGGCAACAACATCTGGCAACCGCTCAAGGTTGGCACCATTCTGAAATCCGGCGCCATTGTCCAGACCGCTCAGGATTCCTACGCGGACGTGGTCTTGAATGAGGAAAGCAGCGCCCCGGCGGCGGCTGCAGGGATGTCGAGCAAAGCCCCTTCCGCGTCGAGCACCGCCACTCCGCCGCCTGCTCCCACCGCCGCCGCCACTCGTTCGGTGGATCAGGATGTTGTGCGCGTGCTGGAAGACACCGTGCTCTCTTTCGATCGGTTGACGGCCGTGGACACTGGCGCCGACCGCGTCACGGAAACCGAACTTGACCTGCGCACAGGTGCCATTTTCGGCGCGGTGAAAAAGCAGGCCGCCGCCTCGCGGTTTGAAATCAAGATTCCCAACGGCGTCGCCGGTATTCGCGGCACCTACTTCTATGCGAGCGCCAAAGGATTTTTCTCCTGTCTGACCGGCTCGCTTGTGGCGGCTTACACGTCTCCGGATGGCAGCCCCGGCGCACAGGTTGTCGGAACCGGATTCCAGTTCAACTGCCTCACCCGTGAACTGTCCCCGATCGCGGCCTCGTTCCTGTCGCAGCTGAATTTCCTGGTCAACGACGTTTCCTCTCTGACCTCGCAACGGCCCGGTGGCCGCGGGGCACGGGCGCGTTTGCAGGACCGCGAAATTGATCAGACGGTTTATCCGGTCTCCCGGTCCAAGCCGTAAAGCGGCAAACTTCCAATTTCAAACCAGAGCAGCCTTGAGTTGCTCTGGTTTTTTTGTTTAGTTCGCCCCGGTGAAATTCCGGCCACTCCATCAGGCGCCCGCACTCATCGCGGCCGGGGTGATTTTATTGGTGTGTTTGATCTGCGTCGCCAAGTTCGACTTCTTCGACCGTCTGGAGCGGATGACCTATGACTGGCGGGCGCGCCTGGCTCTCCGTCATCCGCCGATGGTCGCCACCAATCTGGGGTTCGTGGCCATCAGCGATGAGAGCATCGCCGCGCTCAACAACAACTCGCTGCACTTTCGCTACGGCCTCTACTGGCCTCGCCATGTTTATGGCCGGGTCCTGCGTGAACTTTCGACCCAAGGCGCCCAAGCCGTGGCCTTCGACGTACTCTTTGCCGGACGCCGGTTCGATCACGCACCAGTTCCCGTATCCGCAACGCAATGGCCAGACCTGCCGCAGTTCTGGGCCACGCTGCACCCCGGGCAGCCACCGGAAACTTACGAGAACAACGGCGAGACCCTGACCATCCTCGAATCTGACGAATACTTCGCCTGGCAACTGGCCCGTTCGGGTTTGGGTGTGATTGCGGCGGAGCGTGGGTTGCTGCCTCACTCGCTCTTTGCCGACCGGGCCCTCGCGCTTGGCGACATCGCGGCGGAGGCCGACCCGGATGGCGTGTTGCGCCGCGCGCGGGCTTTTCAGGATTATCGCCGGTGGCATCCCGCCTTCAAGCAAGTCGAAGGAGACAAGGAGTATGGGGTGGACTTGAACCATGTCCTGATTGAGCCGGGAAAAATCGTCCTCCTGCGCAGCGGGCTGCCGGAAATCACAGTCCCGGTTGACGCGAGCAACCATTTCAACCTTTCGGATTTCAGCGGGACGCTTCCACCCGGATCGCCTCCCACGGCAAGAGCGTTTGAAGTCCAACGCATCTGGCACATGGGCATCGTGCTCGCCGCGCAGGCGCTGGGAATCAACCTCGCGGATGCCGAAGTGGATCTGCCCCGCGGACGCATTACCTTGCGCGGCACCAACGGCGTCGAGCGGATCCTGCCCGTGGACCGGGATGGCTTCTTTTACGTGAATTGGGAAATCACCACCACCAACGCCAGCCTCACGGCGGAATCGTTTGAAAGTTTGCTCAAGCAGGATCAGCTCCGTACCAGTGGCGGCACGAACGGCCTTGTCAATCGCTGGCGGAACAAACTCGTCGTCATTGGCTCGAAGGCCACCGGCAACGACCTTACCGACCGCGGCGCGACACCATTGGAAAAAAACACGCTGCTGGTCAGCAAGCATTGGAACGTGGCCAACAGCATCATTACTGGACGCTTTATTCGGTCGGCCTCGGTGGCCCTCGAACTGGCTCTGATCGTGTTGCTGGGCGTCACCACGGCCTTGCTCACGTGGCAACTGCGGGTGCTGCCCGGGTTCTTTGGCGTCCTCGCGCTGGCGGCCATCTACACGCTGCTTTGCGTTCAGCTTTTTACTCAAAACCGCATCTGGCTGCCCATGGTTCTGCCCGTCGTCGGCGCCCTGTTTGTCCAATATGCCCTGCTGGTCACCTACCGCGCCGTCTTCGAGCAACGCGAACAACGGCGCGTGAAATCCGTTTTCTCCAAGATCGTGGCGCCGGACGTCGTGAATGAACTGCTCGAAGCCGAATCGCTCGCCCTCGGCGGTGCGCGTCGCGAGGTGACCGTGATGTTCGCCGACGTGCGCGGCTTCACCGAAATCACCGACCTGCTTCAGGAGATCACCGCCGAGCAGATTCAACAACATCACCTCACTGGCCGCGCCGCCGAAGTCCGTTACGACGAGGTCGCCGAGCAGACGCTCCAGACCATCAGTCTCTATCTCGGTTTCATCGCCGACATTGTGAAGAAACATGGCGGAACCCTCGACAAATACATCGGTGACTGCGCCATGGCTTTTTGGGGCGCACCGCGGCCCAATCCACTACACGCGTTGGGCTGCGTTCGGGCGGCCATTGAAGCGCAGCGTGGCATCCATGAATTGAACCAGCGGCGCGAGCTCGACAATGCCGCGATTGATGTCGAAAACAAAAAACTCATCGCGGCCGGCTTGCCACCCAAACCGTTGTTGCCCGTGTTGACGCTGGGGACCGGCATCAACTCGGGCGCCGTCATGGTGGGGTTGATGGGCTCGGACGCGCACGGTTTGAACTACACCGTACTCGGACGCGAGGTGAACCTCGCCAGCCGCCTGGAGAGCCTTTCGGGTCGTGGGCGCATCATCATTGGTGAAGCCACCTATGAACAAATCCGGCTCGCGGATCCCGCACTGGCGGCCACTTGCATCGAGCAGGAGGCCACCACGCCCAAGGGATTCCTCAAGCCCGTTCGCAATTTTGAAGTTCCCTGGCGGGACGGAAGTGCGTGATCCGCAGCGGCTCATCGGGTTGGCGCACTTTTCTTCCTCGTCAACGATTTCTCGCCCGCTAGACTTCCTTCATGCGCACGGCGATTTATCCCGGCAGCTTCGATCCGTTCACCAATGGTCATCTGGACGTGGTGCAGCGGGCGTCGCGCTTGTTTGACCGGGTCATTGTCGCCGTCGCCATGAATGCCGGAAAAAGTCCGCTGTTCACCTTGGACGAACGCCGGGCCATGGTGGAACAATCAATCGGGCAGATCCCCAACGTTGAGGCGGACACCTTTGACGGGTTGCTGGTGGACTATGTCCATCGTTGCTCGGCCCAGGCGGTATTGCGCGGGTTGCGGGCCATCTCGGACTTTGAGTTTGAGTTTCAAATGGCCCTGATGAACCGCAAGCTCAACGAGGAATTTGAAACCATCTTCATGATGCCCAAGGATACTTACACCTTTCTCAGTTCCCGTATTGTGAAGGAAATTGCCCGGCTCGGCGGCAACGTCAGCCCCTTTGTCCCGCCCCACGTGCAGGCGGCCCTTGCGGCTCGATTGGCCACCGTTAAAACCTAGGAGTAATCATGCCGCTGCTCATCAACCTCCGCCATCTGGAGAAACGCGACCTTGCCCTCAACGGCGAGTTGCCCGTCGCCGAGCTCGACATTGAGACGCGCGATGAGATGGTCCAGGTCGGCAAACCGCTCCGCCATCGGCTCGAGGTCCAGCGGCTTGATGACGCCCTGCTCGTGCGTGGCAAACTCGTTTTGCCGCTCGCCTGCCAATGCGTTCGCTGCCTCAAGCCGTTCGAATTCCGCCTGGAACTGGCGGACTGGACCTGTCACATTCCGCTCGTTGGCGAGGAAAAAGCCCCAATTGTCAGCGATTGCGTGGACTTGACGCCCTTTTTGCGGGAAGATATTCTCCTAGAGTTGCCGCAACATCCGTTGTGCAAGCCAGATTGCGGCGGCTTGAAGAAACCGAACGTCGGAAAATCGAAAAAGAACGGCCCGGGCGCGACCAATAACCCGCCAACCTGGGCTGCGTTGGACAAACTGAAGTTTTAGAAACGAGCAATAATATGGGTGTCCCCAAGCGTAAACCGTCCACCAGTCGTCAGCGCATGCGTCGCGCGTATAACAGCGTCCTGAAGCTGCCGCAACTGGGCAAGTGTCCGCAATGCGATGCCCCCTACAGACCGCACCGGGTTTGTCCCGCCTGCGGTTACTACAAGGGCCGTCAGGTCCTGACCGTTACCGCCGGCGCGTAAGAACGGTGCGCCCGGGCGCATTGAAAGCTCGCCGCGCTCCCCAACTATGCGAATTGCAGTGGATGTCATGGGTGGCGACCACGGTTGCGAGGTCGTCATCAATGGGGTCAAACTCGCACTCGAGGCCGACACGCGCATCTCCTCCATTTTGCTCGTCGGCCAGGAGGACAAAATCCGTCCGGCTCTCCGCGAAGCCGGCCTTACCGATGCCCGCGCGCAAATCGTCCACGCCTCCGAGGTGTTGACGATGGAAGACAAACCACTCGAAGGCATCCGCAAAAAGAAAGATTCCTCGATGGTGCGCGCCATCGAACTCGTCCGCGACGAAAAGGCCGATGCCATCATCTCTGCCGGCAACACGGGCGCGCTCGTCGCCGGTTCGATGAAGCTGGGGCGGCTCGACGGGGTGGAACGTCCGGCGATTGCGTGTCGTTTCCCCTCGCTCTCGCAGGACTTCGTCATGCTCGACTGCGGCGCCAATGCAGTCGCCGAACCTTCGCACCTCGCACAATTCGCCGTCATGGGCAGCGTCTATGCCCGCGAAATCCTCGGCACCGAAAAACCCCGCGTCGGCGTTCTCTCCAACGGCACCGAGGAAGGCAAAGGCACGGAACTGACGAAGGAAACCGCGCGGCTCTGCGCACAACTCGACCTGAATTTCATGGGTTATTGCGAAGGCTTCGATCTTTTCAACGACGGCGTGGACGTGGTCGTCTGCGACGGTTTCGTGGGCAACATTGTTTTGAAAACCTGCGAAAGTCTGAGCAAAACCATCGGGCGCTTGTTGAAGAATGAAGTGAAGGCCAACCCCGTCCGCGCCCTTGGCGGCGCGCTGGCCACAGGGGCCTTCGATGCGCTCAAGCGCCGCCTCGATCCGGAAGTGTATGGCGGGGCCGCGGTCCTGGGCGTGAACGGCATTGTGATCAAGGCCCACGGTTCCTCCCGGGAACTCGCGTTCGCCAGCGCCTTGCGCGTGACGGCCGATGAGATTGGTCACGGCATCAAACAAACCATCGCCGCCGATATCAGCCGCGCGAACGAACGTCTCGCCGCCCAGCCCGCCGCCCCGGTTTCTGCATGAGCCCCCAAGCCAAACCCAAGTTCAAAAACCCCCGCGCCCGCTACAACTACCAGGGCCGCTCCGTTTCCATCGCCGGCGTCGGCGCCTACGTCCCGGCCAAGGCGCTCACCAATTTCGAACTGGAGAAACTGGTTGCCACCACCGATGAGTGGATTACCAGCCGCACGGGCATCAAGGAGCGGCGCATCGCTGCCAAGGACGAGTTCACCTCCGATTTGGGCGCCAAGGCCGCCCAGCGTGCGCTGAAAAATGCCGGTGTCACCGCCGACCAGGTGGACCTGATCATCGTGGCCACGATCACGCCGGACATGGTATTCCCCTCCACTGCGGCCTTGGTCCAGCAGAAGATCGGCGCGTTGCGTGCCGCCGCTTTTGATCTCGAAGCCGCCTGCTCCGGCTTCATCTACGGCCTGGAGATTGGCCAGCAATTCATCATGTCCCGCACTTACGACACCGTGCTCGTGATCGGGGCGGAAAAACTTTCCTCCATCGTGGATTGGCAGGACCGCAACACCTGCGTCTTGTTCGGCGACGGCGCCGGGGCCGTGGTGTTGCAAAATCGCGCGAACTCCCACGGTTTGCTGACAGCGGTAATGGGCGCGGACGGCAGCAAGGCCGAGCTGTTGCACATGCCCGGCGGCGGCAGCCGTTGCCCCGCCACCGCGCAATCCGTCGCCTCGCGACTCCACTATCTGCGGATGGAAGGCAAGGAAACCTTCAAGCACGCCGTGCAGGCCATGGTCAATGCCGCCACCGAGGCGCTGCGCCGCTGCGACGTGGACATCACCAAGATCAAGTGCATCATCCCGCACCAGGCCAACCGGCGCATCATTGATGCCGTGGGTGAACGGCTTGGCGCGCGGCCCGATCAACTCTTTGTGAACTTGGACCGTTATGGCAACACCTCCGCTGCCTCGGTGGCCATCGCGTTGGATGAGGCTGTGAGTTCCGGCCGCATCCATCGCGGCGATTTGATTCTGCTCGTGGTGTTCGGCGCCGGCCTGACTTGGGGCGCGGCGGTGATCGAGTGGTAGGCGCCTTAGCGCTTGGATATCTTTTTCTGCGCCGCCTCGAGGATTTTGCGCTCGCGTTCGGTCAGGCTTTGGAGGCCGTGGGCGGAAATTTTGTCGAGGATCGGATCCACTTCCTTGCTGATGAATTCTTCCGGGGCGGTTTCCGGTTCGTCTTGCCGGCCATTGGCCCGCCACGGACGACCCTGCACGGAAGCCGCGCGAACCAGTTCCTGTTTGCGTTGCCGCGTTTGCAGCGGCCCCATACGCCGTAACCGGCCGAATAGCACCTCCCACGGCAAAGTTACAAAGTCGTGATGCCATCCAAGCCTCACCCACGCGATACCAGCCAACATCCCTCCCAGATGAGCCGCATGCGAAATCCGCGGGCCGACGGGCACGAGGGTAAAGACCAGCGCCACGCCAAGAAAAACCAGCAGGGCGTACTTGGCCTTGATGAACAACGGCATGATCGACACTTCAGGCTCCAGACGACAGAACACCGCCATCACTCCACAGACTCCCGCCGAAGCGCCGAAAAGGTAACCTCCATGCATCTCGGGAAAGAGGAAGGACAGCACAACTTGAAACAAACCACCCACAATTCCCGTCAGGAAATACATCGCGAGATAGCGGCTCACCCCCAGCCGTTCCTCGACAATCCGCCCGAACGACCACAGCGCCAGAAGATTGAAACCCAGGTGAAAAATCCCCCCATGCAAAAACTGGAAGGTCAACAGTTGCCAGACGAAGCCGCGCTTCATTCCTTCCGCGGAAAGGCTGAGGTACTTTTCCACATCGTCGGCGGGGATCAGGTGCTGGATGAAAAAGCAGGCCCCGATCACGACCAGTAGCACCGTGGTGGCTGACCAATGGAAGTTAAGCGACCTTCGGTTCCCACTTCGCATATAGTCACGATCATCAAGCATCTTGCGCGTAAACTAGTGGCGGGGCGCGTGATTTTCAACGGACTTTTTCGTCGGACGATTTGCACCGGACGTGCTTTCCTGGGCGGCGATCCTATCGCCGCCGGGCTCAGGATTCGCTCTGGGCAGGCAGGATGAAGCGCACATAGATGAACCCCGCCAGGATGCCGCCCAGATGCGCACCGTGCGCCACGTGGCTGCGGGTCATCAACATCCCCACCACGGAAACCCCGGCGCTGACTCCCAACAGCACCCGCGCGCTGACGGTGATCGGAAAGACGAACAACAGAAGAACCTTCAGGTCATGTTGGGGATACAGCGTCGCAAATACCGCCATCAAACCAAACAGACCCGCGGAAGCCCCAACCACTGGATTGTAGATCGTACCTCCAAACGCATGGATCACTCCAAAATGATTCGGCAGGAGCAAACTGCCCAGCACATGCAGGCCGCCGCCCGCAACCCCGCTCAGGAGGTAAACATTCAGCAAGCGCCTCCGGCCCAGCGCCTGTTCGACTGCATGGCCGAAAACATAGATCCCCCAGGAGTTGAGCACCAGATGCAGGATGCCCCCGTGCAAAAACTGGAAGGTCAACAACTGCCATGCATATCCCTCGCGCAATCCCGTGAGACTCAGTCCGAAGTAATGGTCCAGCGGAAACCGTGGATAGAATTTTTGCAGGAGAGCCTGCAAGATAAATACGAACACATTGGCGAACAACAGGGCGTTCGTCACCGGCCACCGGCCGAGCAGCGGGTGCCGGGTTTCGCGCGTCTGGTCATGACTCTCCATCACAGCGCGCAAAAGCTAGTGGCGGGAAGCACGATTTTCAACGGACATTTCCACCCGCTGCGAGCCGGGGCCTGGGGCTGCGGCAAACCACTTCAAACATCAATCGTCCCGGGAGGAAGTCGTAGCTGACCGATCGGTTCCTGGTAGTAATGCAACCAGGCATCCTTCGCCCCCGGTTTGACCGCAAAAATGATTTTCAGCCGCTGCTCGCCAGGATACTTGCCCGGGTCATCGGGGGCAAACGCCGTTCCGTTCCAAATCTCGACCGAGTGGGTTGTGCCCACTTCCTTTTCCTCCAGGTCCGCCAGGCTCTTGATCTTTTCGCTCGTCAACATCAATTCTGTCGGCTCCCAGACCGCGTTGCACGCATCGCTTTTGGGCGTGATCGTCACATCCACCTCGACGTAATCTTTGGGTGTTTCCGGCTCATCCGGCTCCCCATCGTCCTCTTCCTCACTCTCCGCTTCGGTGGCCTCGTCTTCTTTGGCAATTTCGTCTCCATCCTCGTCCGCCGCGTCCGGCTCCGGTTCGGCTTCGGGTGGTTGGGGAACCGACCGGATGGCGTGAACATTCATCGTCGCGCCCTTCAACACCCCGGCTTTCATGCCAAACAATCCCAGCGCGAATTTCTTGACCAGATTGGTAATAACGAGCTTGGCCAGCCAGACCACGGCCACGAGAATGAACGGAAAGACAATCAGCCCTTTCCAACCGAAGAAATGATAAAGCACGACGGCCAGACCACCCACAATAATGAACAGCGCAATGACGACGAACAGGATCAGTCGGATCATAGGATTTCAGGGTTGCGCGCCAGCAATCTCATTTCGGTACGTCTCCGTCAAGGATGGAGCCGGCGGCCCCGCACTATCCGCGTGGGTTCAAAAGCTCTCCCGCCGGCAACGTCCATGCCGAGGGGTGCGATTTCATTCCGATGCGCGGGTAATATTCCACCGCTTTCGGCGCCGAAAGCAAAATGATCGTGGCCTTACCACCCTGCGCCTGGGTGCGACGAATCAACTCGCGCCCGAGGCCTTGCTTCTGATGTGACAACCTCACCGCCAGATCGGACAAATATGTGGCGTAGCTGAAATCGCTCACGCTGCGCGCGATGCCAACCAGCAATTCTCCATCCCACGCCGTTACGACCAGATTCGCGTTGCGCAACATCAGCCCCATCCGCTCGCGATCATCCACGGGTCGGCGCTCGCCGAGGGTGGAAGCGCGATAAAGCTCGATCACCGCATCGAGGTCGAGGTCGTTGCCGGTCTGGTAGGTGATCATAGGTTCAGTCAACTGTTTGCTGTGCGTGCGATTTAATGTTTCAACAACAAGACGATGTAAATGGCATAAACAACCAGCAACCCCACGCCCCGGCTGCGCCCGATCAACCCACTCCGATTTGGGTACGTCACCAGCGTCGTCACCAAACCAAAGCCCAGCGCGAATCCCACCGGAGTGCGCTCCACCGGGATCGGACAAATCACCGCCGCCGTGCCAACGATGAAGAAGGCGTTGAAAATACTGCTGCCCAGAATCGTGCCCAGTCCGATGTCATCGTGACCCCGGATTTTGGAAATGACCGTCGTGGCCAGTTCAGGCATTGACGTCCCCACCGCGACCACCGTTGCGCCGATTACGAATTCCGGGACACCAAACGCCACCGCAATCCCCCGCGCGCCATGGACAATGAAATATCCCGAACCGATCAGAAATATCATGCCGGCCACCGACTGAGCTGCGACCAGTCCGACGCGCACTTCGCCGCCCGCCGCCGGCGCCGTGCTCCGCTCCTGCCGTGCCTGCCGGATCATAAAAGCGAGCCACCCAAAAAAGAACACCAGCAGGATTCCGCCATCGAGCCGGGACAATGAGCCATCAAATCCCAGCGCCCCGATGATTATCGGCACCGACAGCGCCACCGGAAAATCCCGTTTCACACTGCTGCGCGCTGATTGAATCGCTGAAATGCACAAGGCGATGGCGAGTATCAACGAGACGTTAACGACGTTACTGCCCAAGGCGTCACCAAGGGAGATTTCTGGGCGTCCGGAGGAGGCCGCTCCGATGGCCACGGACAATTCCGGACTGGAGGTGGCGAAGGCCGCAATCGTCGTCCCAATGATGGCCGCCGAAATCCGCGCCCAACGGGCGATTCCAATCAAGCCCCGCACAAACAAATCGCCGCCAACACCTGCGCACACCACACCAATGAGCAGCGAAAGGTAGGGGTTCATCGGCGTCAGTTCAGTTCACGGGCGATTTGTTCTCCGGCGACAACCAAGTACGCCGAAACCGTAGCCGGAACGTCAACCCCCGGCAAGGTCCACCGAGCCGGCAACCAAGCCATGCCTGCTTGCGGGCAACAAAAAACCCGCGGCTTGCGACGCGGGTTGGAAGTTCAGGCGTAGTCGTTTAAGACTTGCTGTTCTGCTCGCCCTTGGGGCTATGCACGACTTTCTTGGCAGTATCCTGCTTGGTCTTGGCTCCCGCCGGGCACTGACTTTTGCCGGCAGTGCAGCAACTCGCGGCGCTCTTCTGCTTGTCGGCACAAGCGGACTTGCCCGTGCAGGCAGATTGGTCTTTGTTGGCCGAGTCGTTCGCGTACCCGCCAATGGTGAAAGCTGCCAGGGCAATGGCCAGAATTAGTTTCTTCATGGTTCGTGATTATGGTTTGTGGTTGTGTGACTGTTTTGTTTTACACCGTATCCGACTAATGGACTGGGAGATTTGTTCAAGGAAATCTTCGGCCTCCTTACTTCCGCAACCGCGCCAGGAAGCCCGGATCGTTGCCGGCCAGGTCGCTGCGACGTTGCCGGGCCAGCAGTTCACCATAGACCCGCGTATCCCGCACGAACATCTCCAGCCGGCCTTTGAACGCATCGCTGATGATTTTGCCGTCCGCCACGTCTTGCTTTTCCGCGAAGGCCACACCGTACGGCAGCGTCCATGCGTAACATTGCCGCGCCACCGTGCGCAATTGATCGGTCACCGTCAGCCCCTTTTCATGAGAGGCAACGATGGTGGCGAACAGTTTCCCCGCGAACTCGCGCCAGAAGTGGTCGAGGAAATTCTTCAGCGCGCTGCTGATGCTGCCGTGATAATCCGGCGTGCCGAGAATGAAGACGTCCGCCGCTTCGACGCGCGCCGCCAACGTCGCAAATCCCGGCTGGTTGTAGGCCGTTTCGACGTTGAACAGCGCCAGCGGCTCTTTATGCAAGCACAGCACGTCCACCTCGCAGCCCGCCAGGCGCAAATCATCCGCCACCTTGGTTACAACCACCCGCGTAACGGAGGCTGCATTGGTACTGCCGATAACCGCGAGAATTTTCAATTTTGGTTCTGCCATAATCTCTCCCACGATCCTCTCCATTTTATCGTGACTCAATTGGCACATTCACCGACACAGCCCGCGAGGCCGGCTTCGGCCCGGGCGCCGGGCGGCCTTCGTAGGTCACATCCCACTGCAGGGGCAGCGTCAATCCGCCTTCCACGGTTTCGAAATGGGAGTACGTTCTACAAATCTCGCCCAGTTGCGACGGTGCGCGACCGCGATAAACTGCCGCGAGGACGCGCCCGGTCTTGGGCTCCATCCCCAACTTGGTGGTCGCGCCGGCATATCCAATGTGCAGCCATTCCACACTTTGGCCGGCAATCTCACCCTTGCCACCGCCAATCGCCACAAACCCCGGCTCGTTGCGCGCGCGCAGCAATGCCAGCGGCTCGCGATAAAGCCGGCGCCGCACGAACTCGTAAACGTCGGCCGGCAAAGGCGTGATATCATTCTTCGCACTCACCTCCACCAGCCGCCCACCGGACAGTTCATGCGTCTCCCGAAAATCTCCGTATGCATAGTCCAGTCGCAACTGGTCCGGCATGACCACGGTGGTTGCCTGGCGCATCCTGGTTGTTTTGCCTTCCTGTTCGTAAATCGTCTCCGCACAGAACCGGACATTCTTGAGCGCATCCACTTTGTCCACGCCGCCAAAACCCGCCAAGGCGAATGCGATCAACTCCCGGCCACGGGCCCGACTGGCAGCGTTTCCGACGGGCGGCGAATCGGCGCGGTCCGTGTAAGCCGCCGGGTCGGCTTTGAAACTGTTGCGACAGCTCTCCGAGGCAAACAGATAAATGCGGCCTGCTGAAACCAGCCAGCGGTCGGGGCTGCCGCGACCGCTCAGCGGCCCCATCTTCATGCAAAAGCCGTCGAGCTGGATGCCGTACCGATCCGGCGCCGCTT
This sequence comes from Limisphaerales bacterium, assembly GCA_044225555.1. Taxonomy (GTDB): domain Bacteria; phylum Verrucomicrobiota; class Verrucomicrobiia; order Limisphaerales; family JADLHS01; genus JADLHS01. Next base: position 99,269 of record JBGAIM010000007.1, read on the forward strand.
CGAACTTGTGCTGATTCTCAGTGTCGGCAAAGCGATAGCGATAGCGGCCTTGCGTCACTTGCAACCCGGCCTTCCCTTTCACCTCCGTGCCTTCCGTGAGCAGCACCGGGTCAAAACCATTCAGCGCCAGTACCGCCTCGTCCGCACGGGCGAACCGGGCGGCCATCAGCAGGAACGCGAGCCCCGTCGCCCACCGGCAAAAGCAAGGCGTGCTCAGGATATGAAACCAGGCGCGATACATGTCAATGTGGTCAGGCCAGCCTAGCAAACCGCCACCCGTTTGTATCGCAGAAAATGTTCCGCCATTCCGCTTGCCATCTGCAACCAGCCTTGGCATTTCATCGCCATGAGAGTCAACGCGCTCACCCTGGCCATGACCGTAATCGCCCTCAACCTTACTCCAACCATCCGCGCGGACCTGCCGCCGCTGATCCCGCGCGACGTACTCTTTGGTAATCCCGTGCGCACCGCGCCACGCCTTTCGCCGAACGGCACACGCCTCGCGTGGATCGCGCCCGACAAAAAGAACGTCCTGCAAGTCTGGGTCAAAACCATCGGCAAGGACGATGACAAGCTGGTCACCGCCGACAAAAAGCGCGGCATCCGCCAATACTTCTGGGCCGAGGACAATCGCACGCTGCTGTACCTGCAGGATACCGACGGCGATGAGAATTTCCACATCTACGGCGTGGACTTGGGCACCGGCAATGTCCGCGATTACACGCCGCTTCAAGGCGTGCGCGCCGGTTTGGTGGGAATGGACGAGAAGTTTCCGAATGAAATCCTGGTTCAACTCAACGCCCGCAACCGCGAGACCTTCGACGCCTACCGCCTCAATCTCGAAACCGGCGCGCTCGTCCTCGACACCGAAAATCCCGGCGACGTCGCAGCCTGGATGGCCGACGACGATTTCAAGATCCGCCTCGGCGAAGTCAGCACCGCGGAGGGCGGTACGGAATTGCGCGTGCGCGACGACGTAAAGTCTCCCTGGCGCTCGTGGATGAAAGTCGGCCCGGAAGAAAATCTCGGGGCGCTCGACTTCACCAAGGACGGCAAGTCGCTTTTCATCCAAAGCTCCATCGGCAGCGACACGGCAGGGGTGCGCGAACGCAACCTGGCCACCGGCGCGGAAAAGTTGATCGCCACCTCGCCGGACGTGGACAGTGGCGACGTGATGATTCATCCCCAGAAGAAAATCGTGGAGGCAGTCAGCTTCGAGCCGGGCCGCCGCCAATGGAAGGTGATTGATCCCACCGTGCAGGCGGATTTTGACGCGCTGGCCAAGGTTCACGACGGCGATTTCTCCATCGTCAGCCGCGATCGCGCCGACAAAACCTGGCTGGTGGCTTACACTTCAGATCGTGGCCCGGTGAGCTTCTACTCGTGGGATCGAGGCGCGAAGAAATCCACGTTCCTCTTCACAGCGCAACCCAAGCTGGAGAACCTTACCCTCGCGGAAATGAAAGCGGTGGTCGTCCCGGCGCGAGACGGTTTGAAGTTGAACAGCTACCTCACTCTGCCTGCCGGGGTGCCGGCGAAAAATCTACCGATGGTTCTGTTTGTTCATGGCGGCCCGTGGGCGCGCGACAACTGGGGTTACAATCCGTACGCCCAGTGGTTCGCCAATCGCGGTTACGCCTGCCTCCAGGTGAACTTTCGCGGCTCGACCGGTTACGGCAAGAAATTCCTCAACGCCGGCAACAAGGAATGGGGACTCAAGATGCACGACGATCTGATTGACGCCGTGGACTGGGCCATCGCGCAAGGCTACGCCGATCCGAAACGCGTCGCCATCTACGGTGGCTCATACGGCGGTTACTCCGCGCTGGCGGGCGTCACCTTCACGCCGGAAAAGTTTGCGTGCTCGGTGGACATCGTCGGGCCGTCCAACATCCGCACCTTGCTCAACACCATTCCGCCGTACTGGAAGCCGATGCTCGCGCAATTCTCCGTCCGCGTCGGCGACATCAATAACGAGAAGGATGCCGAGTTGATCAAGAACGCGTCGCCGTTGTTCAAGGCGGACAAGATCAAGCGCCCGCTCCTCATCGGCCAGGGTGCGAACGACCCGCGCGTGAAGCAGGCGGAAGCCGAGCAAATCGTGGACGCCATCATCAAGAACAGCGGCAACGTGACCTACGTAGTTTATCCCGACGAAGGCCACGGCTTCGCGCGTCCGGAGAACCGGATTGATTTCAACGCCCGCGCGGAAGCATTCCTCGGCACGCATCTGGGAGGACGCACCGAACCCGTCACCGGCGGCAAAGTCCCCGGCTCGACCGCGGAAGTGCGGACCATCGAAAAGGGCAAGGAGATCCGGGTGGATTAGGTGCTTTCGGCTTGGATCCAAACCAAGTTTTTGAAGTCGCCTGGGAGGAGAACTGAAATCACTCAGACTGCGTCGGCCGTTACCGGTCGTCCACCGGACGCCTTTCGCAGGTTTGAAGCGCGCTAAAGTTCAGCGGCACCGTCCACCCGCAGATCATTGCCGAGGCGATGGGTGATTAGGTACGCAAGATGGGCAATCCCATCAAACGGGCAGACTTTTCATCTGAACCGGCCCGTTGACGCGAACTGTCGGCGCCCGATTCGCCACCGATCAATTGCTGCAATCCGCCGAGAGCGGTTCTCAGCAAGCCGGCTTGGCGCGTCATTTCCGCCGCCGCCGCCGCGCTTTCCTCCGCCCCAGCCGCATTGCTTTGGGTCACCTTGTCCAACTGGGAAATGGCCGCACTCACTTCGGTGACTCCCGTGGTCTGTTCACCCGACGCCGAGGCTATCTGCGCCATTTGCTCCTCCACCTTTTGGGAGCAGGTCAGGATTTCGTCCAGTTGCTGCTCCAATTGGCGTGTGCGGGCGGCGACTTCCTCGACGGACAGCGTCACTTTCTCGGTGATCTGCACGCCGTCCTCGCTGCGCTTGATGGAGTTGCCGATCAACTCTGTTGTTTCCCGCGCTGCGACCGCGCTGCGTTGGGCCAGGCTGCGGACCTCGTCCGCGACCACGGCGAAGCCCAAACCCGCCTCGCCCGCCCGGGCCGCTTCGACCGCGGCGTTCAGCGCCAGCAGGTTGGTCTGAAAAGCAATTTCATGAATCGTCTTGATCACCGTGGAAACGTCCTGGCTGGCCGTCTTGATGCCGTCCATGCTCGCCCGCAGTTGTGCGCCTGCCTCCCGGATGCCTTCCATGGCGCGGCGCACCGCGCGCGTGCTACTGGCACCGGCTTCGGACACCTGGCGGGTTTGCGTGGTAAATTCCCGGACGATCCGGGCATTTTCGTCATTGCGCCGCGTCATCGCGGCCACCTCTTCAAGCGAAGCGCTGGCCTCCTCCAGGGACGCCGCTTGCTGACTGGCCCCGTCCGCCAGTTGCTGGCTCGCGGCCGACACCTGGCTCGCCGCGGAATGAATGTCGTCGGACTGGCTGCCCAACTGGTTGACCAGTGGCGCGACGATTTTGATGATGGGACGGGCAACCACCACGGCCAGACCGCATGCCAGCAACATGCCGGCTGCCAGCACCGAGCCGGCGAGGATCTGCCAGTGCCGGTTCGCCGCGGCTTGCGAGGCCTCAAATTTTTGAGCCAACTGCTTCACCGCGTCGTTGGAGAAACGGAAATAAGTCGCCCCCACCACTTCGCCCACCTTCTGGTCCTCATGGCATTCGAGGCACTTGGCGGTGGCCACCATGGATTTGTAGATCTCGATGCCATTGGTGGAAGTCTGGGTCAGGCGCTCCGATTTGGAAAATAGCCGGCTCTTGAGTTCGGCGGAAAGCATCCGTCCCTTCGCCGCACGATCCGAAGAACTGCTGATTCGCCCATCCCGATTGTAGAGCGAGAACTCCTCGAATCCCGGGGCCTCCTTTTGCAGCGCGCCCACGCGTTCAAACTCGTCCATGTCGCCGCGACTGGTTGCGGCGGTGAGATTGTGCTCCACCGCCGAGTAGAAGTTCTCCACCTGTTGCAACTCGCGCTGCTGGAGCAGTTCCAGGCTGGACTTGGCCAGATCGCGATGAGCCTTCCGGGCCTGGACGAATTCCACCGCTTGGGAAAGTAATAGCAGTGCGGCCACCCCGACCAGCAGCTCCAAACCGATTTTTCGACTCAAGGTCATTTGGCGTCCTGTCTCAATTTGGGGTCGCGCCTCCGGCCCTGCGGTCTGCGGCTTCCGTCCCGGCTGCCAGGGGACAACTCGCACCCTGTCAGCACCCGGCCTGCCGGGCTTCCCGGCTCCGGGGACGAATCGCTTGCGCTACCGCGAGCCTGACACGTCTCCACTCGGTTCATCGTCAGTCTGGCGGGATTCTTTAATCGGATCAGGGCTTGGTTCCGGGGCGGGCCCGCTCAGGGATGAAGCCCAAAGCCCGCCAAGCTGACCGGAGCGAAATCAAACTACCACCTTGGAGAATCGGGTCCGGCAGCTGCCGCAGCCTCGTTCCCGCCGCGGCCGCGCATGATGGCCAAAAGCCGTCGGCCGAATTCTTGAGCCAACGCATTCAACTCCGCGCCTTCCGCTGGCGGAAGCTGGCGCGCGTTATTGAACTCCCACAAGCCCAGCCAGTGCTGAAAATGTTCAGCCCGCAAACCAAGCGCCAGGTGCGCGCCCGCGAATCCGCCGCGATAGCGCGGGGGTCCGCCGGTCTGCAACGCCCAGAAGTCCGCAATCTTGTCCAGATGCGCCGGCCAATCCTGAATGTGGGAGTTGAAGATTGGCCCGAGCACCGCGTGTTGCCGTGCGTCCACGTAGAACGTCTTGATCAGCTTCAAGATGCCGTCGTGGCCGCCGAGGCGGTCGTAAAGCAAACGCTCGTCGGTCATCCCAGCAGGCTCTTCGCCTTCGCCAGTGCTTCGTCGAGTTTGCTCGCGTCCTTGCCGCCGCCGCGGGCGTTGTCGGGTTTGCCGCCGCCTTTGCCGCCGACGATGGGCGCGATGGTCTGAATGATCTTGCCGGCTTGAACTTTGCCAGTGAACTCCGGCGAGACGGTGGCCACCAACGCAACCGCGTTTGCGGAACCGCCGCCGAGAACCACGACGCCCTTGAATCGGCCTTTCAACGCATCGGTGATGGCTTGGAGGAAATCCGCGTTGGCATCGCCCAGGTTGTGCGAGATGAATGGAATGCCATTCACGGTTTGGTAGCGTTCGAGCAATTCGCTCGCGGCGTTCGAGGCATTGCGTTGCAGCGCGATCTGCACTTCCTTCTCCAGCGCCTTCTGCTGTGCGAGCAAACTCTCGATCTTTTTCTCCAGTTCGTGGATGGGCGAATTGATTTTGCCCGCGACGGATTTGATCAACTCGCGGTCGTGCTTCATCACGTCGTAGGCGGTAAGGCCGGCGACGGCTTCAATGCGGCGGACGCCGGCAGCGATGGCGCTTTCGCCGACGATGCGGAACAAACCGATCTCGCCGGTCGCGCGGGTGTGCGTGCCGCCGCAAAGCTCCATCGAATAACCGTTCAACTGCCCGGCCTCGCCGCCGATCTGGACGACCCGGACGGTGTCGCCGTACTTGTCCCCGAAGAATTGCATCACGTCTCTGCGCGACTTCACATCGTTGTAGAGAACTTCCGTCCACGAGACACCGGTGTTCTCAACGATGCGTTCGTTGACGAGTTTCTCGATGTCGGCGACCTGCTGCGGTGTGAGCGGGGCGCTGTTGAAATCGAAGGTCAACTTGTCCGGGCCGACGAAGGAACCTTTCTGCGACGCTTCCTTGCTGACGACTTCGTGCAAGGCCCAGTGCAGCAAATGCGTGACGGTGTGATGACGCTGGATGGCGTTGCGGCGCGGGGCGTCCACGCGCAGAACGACTCCGTCGCCGGACACGGGCAGGTTCTCGCCCTCCACCAAGTGCAGCCAGGTGTTGCCGGATTTTTGCGTGTTGGTAATACGCCACCGATTCTCGCCGGCAGAAATCTCTCCCATGTCACCGACCTGGCCGCCCATTTCGGCGTAACAGGCGCTGGCGTCGAGGATGACGGCGGTCTTGTCAGATTCTTCACTAAACTTTTGCTCTTCGCCGGGCTTGGTCATCACCTTCTGCTTTGAACCTTTGATCACAACGACCTCCAAAACCTTGGCCTCGACCGCAAGCTGGTCATAGCCGACGAACTTGGTGGGCGTCGTGGTCTCGACCTGGGAAACGGCAATGACTTCCTTTTTCTGCGCGGCGCGGGCGCGATTGCGCTGCTCCTCCATCAACTTGTTGAAACCTTCAACGTCCACCGTCAGACCGCGTTCGCGCGCCATTAACTCGGTGAGGTCGAGCGGGAAACCGTAGGTGTCGTAAAGAACAAATGCAGCGCGACCGGGAAACGTGCTGCTGCTTTTGATCCGCCCTTTGGTTGTGCCAACCAAATCCGCTGCGCACGTCAGCACGTTCTTCCAAGTGAACTCGTCAGTGCCGGTAACGATGTCACCGAGTGTTTCAACATCAGTGCGAAATAATCTCAGATGTTTCGCCAACGTCTGCATGTGTCCCGGCTCTCTGTCGAAAAATCGGAAGTAGTCTTGATGACTCAACCGGTTTGCGCGCTCGAATATCTCGTTCAACATGGCTTCCTCTGACCGGATGAAATCTTTCACTCGCACTCCGGAATTGTGTGCGGCTGTCGCGCGTTGGCTGAACGGTTCGATTAGCGGTAAGAGTTGTTGGCAAACTTCCGCGAGTTCATTTCTGCGGGACAGCACTGACTCGAAAATTTGAAGCCCGCCATCCAACGTCTTGTTAAACGCCTCCTCCTCGGTACGGATGACTTCTTGCACGTGCTTTTTCTTGGCACGGATTTCGGGGAAGATGTCGCCGAAGTTTTCGGCCACGACGTCCACGAGTTTGTAGAAGAATGGTTCGTGGAAGCCGAGCGAACGGCCATAGCGCACAGCTCGGCGCAGGATGCGGCGCAGGACGTAATTGCGGTCGGTGTTGCCGGGCTGAATGCCGTCGGCAATCGCGAAGCTCAACGTGCGGATGTGGTCAGCGATGACGCGGAAGGCGATGTCGAGCGCGATTTGTTCCGGCGTAGGACAGGCGTCGCGCCTGTCTCCATCTTTTTCAGCAGAACTTGGCTCTAAAGTTTGAGACAGGCGCGACGCCTGTCCTACGGGCAGCGTGCTGCCGTATTTCTTGCCGCTTAATTTCTCCAACGCGTCGAAGATCGGGCGGAAGATGTCGGTTTCGTAATTTGAAATTTTGGCGTTGGCGAAATCGGAAAAGTCTTTCGTGCCTTGGATGATCGAAGTCACGCGCTCGAAGCCCATGCCGGTGTCCACGTGCTTGGCGGGCAGCGGGACGAATTCGATGAGTGGCTGCGACGCCCCCGTCGCATCGGCAGCGAGGGCGCTGCCGCCACCTTTCGGCGACGAGGCGTCGCCGCCACGCGGTTGTGCGCTGAACTGGATGAAGACGAGATTCCAGATTTCGATGCAGCGAGCATCGCCTTTGTTCACGAGCGCGCCGCGGGTGTTGCCCTCGGGCGTGAGGTCCACATGGATTTCGGTGCAGGGACCGCACGGGCCGGTTTCGCCCATCATCCAGAAGTTGTCTTTCTTGTTGCCGGGCACGATGTGGACCTTGGGGTCGAGGCCGACGGTCTGGAATTTCTTGGCCCAATACATGGCGGCTTCCTGATCGGCGATCTCGAAGGGCGAGGCGTTGGCGCTGGGCGCAATGAACTCGGGCGAGGTCATGGCCAGGACGAGCACCTGTTCCAGTTCCGTGCGCCATTTGGTTTCCCAGCCGGGTTCGCCGAGGTAGGGACAAAACACGGTGGCGTAAAGCCGGTTGGCCGGGAACTGCCAGCCTTTGACGACAAGTTCCCACGCCCAGTCAATGGCCTCGCGCTTGAAGTAATCGCCGAAGGACCAGTTGCCGAGCATCTCGAAGAACGTGTGGTGATAGGTGTCGAGGCCGACGTCGTCGAGGTCGTTGTGTTTGCCGCCGGCGCGGATGCATTTCTGGGTGTCGGCGGCGCGGGTGTCCTTGCCGGGAATGGCACCAGCCCAGGATTTCACGTCGGGATTTTTCTGGCCGAGGAAGATGGGCACGAACTGGTTCATGCCGGCGTTGGTGAACAGCAGGTTCGGGCTGTCCGGCATGAGCGAGGACGACGGGACAATGGTGTGGGACTTCGACTTGAAGAAGTCGAGGAACGACTGGCGGATCTGTGTGCTGGTCATCATGTCAAAATCGTTGTTGGTAGGGACGGGGTGGAACCCGTCCCTACCAAATCAGGCGGGGAGACTAGCCCAAGTGAAGACACTAGGCGAGTTGGAAGTTTCCAGGCTCCGGGGGCGCACATGCTAATAGCGGGAGGCGTCGCCAACCACGGCGTCCGTAATCGTGGTGGTCACATTCGTGGCGATGATGCCGTTGCCGAAACTGCTCCAGATGGACGGGCGGGCCGCACGAGGCCCGAAGTTTGTATGGCGACTTTTTGGTTGCCCCACTGGTCGCTTCGGCTCATGCTCGCTCAACCAATCAATTAACTTCCACCCATGAAAACAAAACTCCCGTCCCTCCTCATCGCGTTGCTCGGTCTCGGCATGCTTTCGGCCTCCGCTCAACCCGGACCGCAGGGCGGGCTGGGGGCTGGTCCCGGCGGGCCGAACTTCAGCGGCAGCATGTCCAAGCTGTTTGGCGACAACAAGGCCTTTAGTGCCGCGCTGGAAATTCAGGCCCGGGACCGTTCGGATGAAACCACCACGATCCCCGGCAAACTCACCTTTGACGACGGGCGCACCCGGTTTGAGATGGACATGACGCAACTCAAGAACAGCAAGATGCCGGCGGACGCCGCCGCGCAGTTGAAAGCCATGGGCATGGACAACATGATTGTCATCTCGCGCCCGGACAAGAAAACGAATTACATGATCTATCCCGGCTTGCAGGCCTATGCCGAAATGCCGGCCAAAGAATCGGAAAGCCCCGATGCGGTCAACAAATTCAAGGTTGATACGACCGAACTGGGCAAAGAAACCGTGGACGGCCACGCGTGCGTGAAGAACAAGGTCGTGATCACCGACGACAAGGGGAAACAACACGAATCCACCGTCTGGAATGCCAGCGACCTGAAAAAGTTTCCCGTGAAGATCGAAACCGTGGACGGCAGCACGACCATGACCATGTTGTTCAAAGACGTGAAGCTGGCCAAACCCGACGGGAAGCTCTTTGAAGCGCCGGCGGACTTCAAGCGCTACGACAACATGATGGCCATGATGCAGGCCGAAATGATGAAGCGCATGGGCGGTGCCGGCGGCATCCCGCCGTCCCGCTGAGAATGGGCGTATTTTGACACTGCCCCCGGAGCGCGACCTTGAGGTCGCTTCAGCGTGCGCGCGGAATTGGGCGAAACGATTGGCCGCGGCGCTGGCGGACCGTGAGGCGGCGTAAACGCCGCGCCCCGCGTTGGTTTTGGTTCGGGGGAAGTGTCAAGATGCGCCCGCTGAGAATCCCGACCGAAGTTTTTCATTTCGCGCGGCCTCAACTTCCGGCATCGTCAGGGAGTTTATGGGAAAACGCCGCGAAGCGCGCGAACGCGCCGTCCAGTATCTGTTCCAGCATGACTTGAACCCCCGCGAGGATCTCGACGTGGCGCTCAATGAATTCTGGGAATCACAGCGCGCCGCCGCACTGGCCGCGGAAAAGGGTCGTGCCAACTGGAACGAGCCGGTGGAACTTCCGCCCCCCACCGCCGCCGAAGCGGAAATGCGACTTTTCTCCGAACCGCTTATCCGGGGCACGCTTGAGCACCGCGACGAGGTGGATGTGCACATCAAAAAGCACGTCAAGAACTACGACTTCAACCGCATCGCGCCGGTGGATCGTAATATCCTGCGCCTCGCAATTTACGAGATGTTGCATCGCGAGGACATCCCGCCGGTGGTCAGCATCAACGAAGCCGTGGACATCGCCAAAAAGTTTTCCACCGAGGACAGCGGCAAGTTCGTCAACGGCATCCTCGACAAGGTGAAGGGCGAACTCATGCGGCCGGCGCGGAATGTAAAATGAGTTACGCCGACCTCCATCTCCATTCGCATTTCTCAGATGGCACTTTTGCGCCGGAGGAAATTGCCGCGCACGCCCAGCGCCATGGTTTGCGGGCGATTGCCCTGACCGATCACGACACCGTCGAAGGCTGCGAACGCACGGCGGCGGCTTGTGCGGCGGTTGGAGTTGAATTCATCGTCGGCACGGAATTGACCGCGGAACATAACGGGAATGAACTCCACATCCTCGCCTACCTGGTTGACCCGCAGAATCCGCAGCTCCTTTCTGAGATCGGCAAGTTTCAAAGCGTCCGCCAGGACCGCATCCGCGAAATGGTCGCCCGCATCAACGAGTTGAACATTCCGTTGCAGGTGGAGGACGTGTTCGCGTTGGCAAACTGCCGCTCGCCCGGTCGCCCCCACGTCGCACGCGCGATGGTGAAAGCCCGGTTGTGTGGTACGCTCGACGAAGCCTTTGATCGCTTCCTGAAGAAAGGCCGCCCCGCCTGGGTGCCCAAGGCCAAAATGTCCGCCCTCGAAGGCATTCAGTTGATCCATCAGGCCGGCGGCCTCGCCGTGATGGCGCATCCCGGACTGAACCGCACGGACGAATCCATCCCCGACCTGGTGCGCGCGGGTCTCGACGGCATCGAATGCTTCCACACCAAGCACAACGCTGCCACCGCCGACCGTTATCAAAGGATTGCCCGCGAGCACAGCCTGCTCATCACCGGCGGTTCGGACTGCCACGGCTTGAGCAAAGGCAAACCCCTCATCGGCACGGTGAAGCTGGACTACCAGCATGTGGAAAAACTCTACGCCGCCAAGAAATCCGCCGACGCCAAGCGCGTCCAGGCGGTGGCAAAATAATTCCGCAGTCCGCACTCCGAATTCCGCAATTCCACCATGGGACTCTTTTCCAAGTTCAAGGCCGGCCTCGCCAGGACGCACGCCAAGCTCACCCACGAGATCAAACGCATTGTCACGCGCTCACCCAGGCTGACCGCCGAGTCCCTGGAGGAAATTGAGCACGCCCTCATCGCCGCCGACCTCGGCATGGCCATGACCACGCAGATCGTGACCGCGGTGAAGCTGGCGTACGAATCGCAGGGCACCGCGGGACTCGATTACCTCGCCATCGCGCGGGCGGAGATTGAGAAGAGTCTTTCGACCAACAAGGCGGATTTACTCAAAGCGCCCAGCGGCCCGACGGTGGTTTCCATCGTCGGCGTGAACGGCACGGGCAAGACCACGACTTCCGCCAAGCTTGCGCACTACCTTCAGTCGCAGAAAAAAACCGTGCTGCTCGCCGCGTGCGACACTTTCCGCGCCGCCGCCATCGAACAACTCAAGCTCTGGGGTACGCGTCTCAAGGTTGAAGTCATCGCCAGCGCTTACGGCTCGGATGCCGCGTCCGTGGCGCACGACGCCGTCACCGCCGCACAGGCGCGCAAGGCGGATTACCTGTTCATTGATACGGCGGGCCGCCTGCACACTAAGCACAACCTGATGCAGGAGTTGCACAAGCTTCATCGCGTCATCGGCAAGCAACTCGCGGGCGCGCCACACGAAGTCCTGCTCGTGCTCGACGGCAGCACGGGCATGAACGCGCTGAACCAGGCGCGCGAATTCAACAAAGCCGTCCCGCTCACCGGCCTCATCGTGACCAAGCTCGACGGCACGAGCAAAGGCGGCATGGTGGTGGCGATCCAGAAGGAACTCGGCCTGCCCATCAAATTCATCGGCCTCGGCGAACAGCCGGACGACCTGCAACCCTTCGACGCCAAACAATTCGCGCAGGCGTTGTTTGAGGAATAAGGCCGATAATGGAATGAAGACATCGGTCTAACGGGGAATAGTTGTGGACGCACAACAGCTTGTTCCTTAAGGTCGCAATGAATCGGGAGCCGATATGCGTAGAGTCAATGTTTGCCTGAACGAGCGAAGCCTCGCCGGCCTAATTCAACTTCTCATCCTGTATCTGTTAATTGGAGGCGAACAGGCCGCAAATGCCGAGACACCCGTGCAAGCCTGGGTCGCGCGCTATGGCTATTCCGGACTCAATGCCGACGATCAGGTCGGCAAAATCGTAACCGACAGTGCCGGCAACGCCGTCGTCATCGGATCCACGACCGACAATGCGACCGGTAAGAACATGTTGGTTGTCAAATACTCGAGCGACGGCGCCGCTTTATGGACGAACAGTTACGCCGGTCTTGGGAACGGCGATGACGTGCCAACAGCTGTGGGGGTTGATGCCAATGACAACGTCTTTGTCGCAGGGTACTCGACCGGCCCAAGTGGCTCCTCGGATGTGACAACAATCGCCTATTCAGCAGCCGGTTTAGCACTCTGGACGAATAAATACAACGGCTTCCTCAGTCCTGGTGCGCAGGCAAGCACCTTGTCGGTTGATGAAAACGGAAACGTTATTGTTGCGGGCTACGTACTGAGCTTTGGCAGCAGTGGCGACGATTATGTCGCAATCAAGTATTCCGGGCCCGGAATTCCTTTGTGGACCAACAAATACAATGGCCCGGCTAGCGGGAGCGATCGCGTCACTGCGGTCATTGTGGACACGAATGGCGATGTGATCCTCAGCGGCTATTCAGCTGGGGTTGGCTCCTCAGACGATTACGCGACAATCAAGTATTCTGCAGCGGGCACGGGTATGTGGACGAATCGCTACAACGGTCCGGCAAACGGAAATGACCAGCCTGCGGCGGTGGCAGTCGGGTCGGAGGGCAATGTGTACGTGACGGGCTCGGCGCAGAATGGAAGCTATGCTGACTACGCCACCATCGCCTATTCCGCAGGCGGGATGCCGTTGTGGACGAACCGTTACAATGGCCCTGGCAACAACTCCGATCAGGCTCGGGCGCTGGCAGTTGATTGGGATGGCAATGTTCTCGTGACGGGGTCTTCTCATGGCGGTGCCACATATTACGATTATGCAACCATCAAGTACTCATCGGCTGGAACCGCGCTGTGGACGAACCGTTACAATTCGCCTAGTACGGCCAGCGGCGACTACGCAGTCGGGGTTGCAGTTGACGCAACCGGCAAAGTGTACGTAACCGGTCGCTCGACGGCCATTCCTCAGGAGGATTATGCCACCATCGCCTATTCCAGCGCTGGCGTGCCTTTATGGACGAATCGCTACAACGGTCCGGCAAATTACACTGACCAAGCTCAGGCGATTACTGTCGACAAGGACGGCAACGTACTTGTAACCGGGAATTCACGAAGCAGTTCAAGTGCAAATGACCCCGGGTATGATTTCGCCACCATTAAGTATTCGGGAATGGGAATAGGACTTTGGACCAACCGTCATGGAGGGGTGGCGAATGGTGACGACCGGGCTACAACAGTGGTGGTGAATAGTGCTGGCAATGTTGTTGTCGGTGGCCTTTCGACCGTCGGATTCAACAGTTTCGATTACGCTACCGTCGCGTACTCCCGTGGGGGAACTCCGGTCTGGACCAATCGCTACAACGGGCCGGGTAATAGTCAGGACAGTGTTACAGCAATGGCTGCGGACGGGAGTGGAAATGTTATCGTCACCGGCTATTCAGTTGGCGCTGGCGGCTACCGTGACTTTGCTACCATCAAGTATTCCGCAGCCGGCGTTGCTTTGTGGACGAACCGATACCGGGGTCCGCTCAACGGCAGTGACCAGGCTTCTGCAGTTGCCGTCGATGCGATTGGAAACGTGTTCGTCACGGGAGCTTCTTCCGGCAGCGGCGGCACCGATTACGCGACGATTGCTTACTCGAGCGACGGCACGCCATTGTGGACCAACCGTTATGATGATCCAGTCGCTTCCGATGATCGCCCCCTTGCCGTGGCAGCGGATGGCAACGGTCGTATCTTTGTCACCGGAGAATCTGTCGCTCCCTATGCTTACAAGGACTATGTGACAATTGCCTATTCAGTCGCAGGTGACGCTTTGTGGACCAATCGTTACAATGGACTAGGAAATGGAAATGATTCCGCTTCCTCATTGGCTGTGGACAAGGATGGGAATGTCATCGTGACGGGATATTCGGCGGACGATTACACCGGTTCAAGGGGTGATTACGTGACGATCAAATACTCTGGATCGGGAACGGCGATGTGGACCAACCATTACCATGGACCGGGCGGTGCGTACGGCAATGACGCCCCCACGGCCGTGGCCGTGGATGAGATCGGTAACATTTTTGTGACCGGGAGCTCGGTGAATGCTAGTGGCAGATGGGACTGTACAACCGTCGCCTTCAAAAGTGATGGGACGACTTGGTGGACCAATCGCTACAATGGCGAAACCAACGGTGACGCTTCAGCGTATTCCGTGGCCGTGGACGCGGAGGGAAATATCTTCGTCGCCGGTTCGTCCGGGGGAGACATCGCCACCATCAAGTACTCGAACGCTGGTATGGCCCTCTGGACCAATCGTTACAACGGACCGGTCAAAGGCAACGAACTACTGACTGGCCGACTGTGTCTCGCCATTGGGCTGGACGGTGCCGCGTATGTGACGGGCGCGTCGGACGGGGATTATTCCGCTGCCACGATGTACGATTACGCGACCGTAAAATACATTTCTCTGCCGGAAATCGCGCTCCAACCTGCAAGTCTGACCAGGAATGCAGGCTCAACTGCAACGTTCGAAATCTCGGCAACGGGGAGTGCGCCCCTGCATTACCAATGGCAGCGATTCCAGACAAATCTATTGAATAGTCCCTATGTCTCGGGTGCAAACTCCAACACCTTGGCTTGGGTGAATGTTCAGCTTCAAGACGCCGGAAGTTTCGCAATTCTCGTCACAAACGCCTTCGGCAGTGTGACCAGTTCCTTAGTCACATTGGCCGTGGTCGTCCCGCTGCCTGTCTTTCTAGGATTGCCGACAGTTACGGATGGGGTCTTCACCGCCACTTTTACAAATACGGCGGCGGCCAGCTTCTCTGTTCTCACCACGACCAACTTGAGTCTTCCCCTCCAGGAATGGACCGTGCTCGGCAGCCCCGCTGAATATTCGCCCGGGAATTTCCGAATCACCGACACTCAATCAACGAACAGTCCTCAAAAGTTTTACCGCGTGCACTCCAACTAACATAACGCGTAAGTATTGAAGCAGCCTCCTCTGCTCGCTCGGATTTTGAATCCATTTTCCTTTTGAGCCTTTCCCGCCGGTCGCTAAGTTGCGGCAATGTCTGACGCCCAGCTCAAGAAATGAATACAGAAATCATCGCTCAAACCGCCCGCAAAACCCTCGCTGGCACCCTCTCATTCCCGGAAGTCGTCGGCCGATTGCTCGCCGCCGGCGTGGAGTATTATCACGTGGATTACGTCGCGCTGCGAAAGACCTTTTACAGCGCGGATGGGAACGTGGCGGTGACGCCGATCAACTATGAGGGATTGCCGCCGGTCGCGCTGGAGTTCTCAATTGAAAACTTGCGCGCGAACATTCTCGATAGTCAGCGGAATGGCCAGTCGTATCGCGAGTTTACCCGGCGCGCGATGGAAGCGGGCGTGCAGGGTTACTTCGCGTTCCTACGTGGCCAGCTGGTGACCTATCTTGGTCGCCAAGGTGATCAACATACGGAGTGGTTTCCCGGCACTGCGCCGGTGAAGTACCCGGCGACGTAGGGAGCCGGTTTGCCCGCGAAACCGCCGTCGGCGTGAACATGGATTACGTGAGGGTTACGCCTTCACGTTGAGCGTGCAGATGCTCTTGCTCTGCCTCAGCGACCGCGTCCGCCACCGCCGCCTCGGGAGCCGCCGCCCGATGACATGCGGGCCGGGCTTGCGCCGGAAAAACCTCCTCCACCTCGGAACGAACTGGCGGAGCCGAAGTTCGGCGAGGCTGAAGGCATGCTTGGTCGGCTGAACGAAGGCGAACTGGGACGGCTGAAGTTAGCCGCGCTTCCACTGGGGCGATAGCTATAGCTCGGGCTGGCACTGCTGCGCTGATAGCTTGCCGTGGGGCTCGCTGAGTACCGGGGCGTCGCTGGGCTGCTCGATCGGCTCCAGACGGTGGTTGGGCTTGTGCTGGCCCGGCTGGGGCGGGCCGAAGTGGTTGGGTTTTGATTGACGGCCGTGCGCGAGGCCGTCTCCTGGCGGCTGTTACTGCTCCAAACACTCGTGGGGCTGGGGTTGTAATTGCCGCGCGCGAGTTGGTCCCCGCTTGGATTTGGGTTGGGTCGGCCAGTCGTGGTCCGGGTATTGACGCCACTGTTCCCCAAAGTTGGGCGTGCCGTTTGACGGCCTACGGTGGCATTGGCCTGACTCGAACTGGTTCGGGTAGCGGCGGGTTGAGTGCCATTGTTGCCCCAGGTGCTCGTGGTTCTTGATCCCGTGCCATCAAAACGGCTCTCGCTGCGGCTGGCGGTTGCGCCGGGGACTGGCTGACTTACGCCGCGCACCTGACGACCATCGGAGGCAAAGGCGCCTGGCTGGCCACCAGAACGGCCATTGATCGCGGGGGGATTGCCATTCCCATTGGGTGGTGGCGGCCGATTTCCATTTGGTGGAGGAGGATTCCCATTCGGGGGCGGTGGGGGTGGATTACCGTAATGGCAGTAGTTATTCCAGTACGCGTTGTTGCAATAGCCGTAGTTCCAGTAGTTGCCCCAGTAAAAACCGAAACTGAAATAGGGGTAGGGATACCACGAAGACCAATAGGGCCACGGGTCATAGAACGAATAGTAGGCCGGCGTGGTCGCGAGATAAACCGTGGAGGATGGGACCGTTTCCACGTAAGTGGTGGTGGGCGATGTGATGTATTGCGGAGCACTGGCCAGCGAGGTTTCTTCAGCCGCAGCGGGCGGTGGCGGCGGCGGCTCGGCAGTCACTGGTGCTTGCGGGCTCAACATCGCGGTCAGCACACGGTCCGACACGCCCGCCTGACGCAGATAGACGATTTCGTTCGCGCTGAGATTGAATCGGCGGTTGGCGCTTTGGACAAAGGCGACCGTGATGTCATCGTTGATTTTGGCGCGGGTGAGTTTCAGGACTTCTTCGGCGCCGCTGGATAATTGAACTTTTTCTGGCGGCACGGGAGCCGCGGGTGGGGTTGGCCCTTGCGCGAGGACGGACGTGGGATGGCCAGCCCAGAGGGCAAAGGTCGCGGTCACGAGGACCGCAGCAGGAAAGCATCGAATTTTCATGGCAACAGCCTTTCCTTTCGAGACACTGCTACCCTCCCAGATTCCCGCACGGGCGTCAAGGGTTGCTGCGCGGTGATTTGCTTTCGGTGCAGCCGGTCAACGCTTTCTGTTTGAGCGATTTTCTGCCGGAGGCTAGGCTGCGCGACCATGTTGAAATCTCCATTGTCATGAGACCCTTGCTTGAAGTTTGTGTGGATTCCGTGGAGTCGGCACGGGCCAGTGCGGCCGGGGGGGCGGACCGGATTGAACTCTGCCAGGATTTATGCGAGGGCGGGCTGACTCCCAGCCTCGGGCTCGTGGAGGCGGTTCGCGAACGGGTGAAACTCCCCATGGCCGTTATGATTCGCCCGCGCGGGGCGGACTTTTGCTATTCGAACGACGAGTTTGAGGTAATGCGGCGTGACCTTCTGGCTGTCAAACGAGCCGGCGCCGACATGGTTGTGTTCGGGGTGCTCGCCCCTGATGGCTCGATTGATCGCGCCCGGACGGCTGAATTGATCGCGTTGGCCCACCCATTGCCAGTCACCTTCCATCGCGCGTTTGACATGGTTTGTGATGCCGAACGAGCACTTGATGAGCTGATCGGGTTGGGGGTTCAGCGAGTGCTCACGTCCGGGCTGGAGCGGACGGCGCTTGAAGGATTGGACACGATTGTTGCGCTCGTGAAGAGGGGAGGTGGACGGATCGTTGTCGTGCCGGGGGGCGGCATCACCGAACGCAACCTGCCGAAAATCCTGGCCGGCTCTGGCGCGCGGGAATTTCATGTGTCGGCCAGTTCCACGCAGGAAAGCAGCATGACGTTCCGCAATCCGCGGGTTGCCATGGGGCGCACATTCGGGCCTGCGGAGTTCTCGTATACATGTGCCAGCGAAACCCGCGTCCGGGCGTTTCGATTGTTGGCAGGCTGAAATTAGTTAGTCGTGCCCCGAGGTGCTGCTTGACCTCACCAGATGTGTTTACACCAAAGTCCCTTGGTGGCTAGGCTGAGTCCGGATGACTGACGCTCAATACATGCGCCTGGCACTTCGACTTGCCCGGCGCGGCTGTGGAACGACATCGCCCAACCCGATGGTGGGCGCTTTGTTGGTCCAAGGCGTTCGGATCATCGGGCGCGGCTGGCATCATCGCGCGGGCGGGCCGCATGCGGAAATCGAGGCGCTGCAGGACGCGCGGAAGCATGGCCATGATCCACGCGGTGCGACGCTATTTGTGACGCTTGAACCGTGCTGCACGCATGGCCGCACCCCGCCTTGTACCGAGGCCATCATCGCGGCGGGCATTCAACGTGTGGTGGTCGGCGCGACCGACCCGAACCCAAAGCACGCCGGAAGGGGTTTCAAGCTTTTGAAGCGTGCGGCGATTGAGGTGGCACCAGGGGTATTGACGGATGATTGCTCAAGGTTGAATGAGGCCTTCAATCACTGGATTGTTCACCGAACGCCCTTCGTTACGGTCAAGGCCGCCATGACCCTCGATGGGAAGATCGCCACCGCCACCGGCGAATCCAAGTGGATCACAGGCGAAAGCGCGCGATCCTGGGGAATGAAATTACGCCGCGCCAGCGATGCGATTCTAGTCGGTGTCAATACGATCCTGGCGGACGATCCCAGCCTGACCGTCCGCGTACTCGGGAACATTCAACATCCCACATTCAAGGTTCAACCTCCGAGGCTGCGGCGGATCGTGCTGGACTCGCGGGCACGGACACCACTGAACGCGAAGGTTGTGAGTGACGCCTGCGCGCCGTTGACGACCATCGTAGTAAGCAGGCATGCGCCAAGGAGGCGCGTGGCCGCACTGGTGAAGCGAGTGAATGTGCTCATCGCGCCCACGAAAGGGTCTACGCTCGACTTGGGCTGGCTGCTCCGCCGATTGGGGGCGGAGGACGTCACCCGTCTGTTGGTGGAAGGGGGCGGGGAGGTGAACGGGTCGTTTGTGCTCGGCGGGCTTGCGCAGCGAGTGGCGTTTTTTTATGCGCCGAAGATTTTGGGAGGGCGTGATTCGCGGAAAGGTCTGGCGGGCGCGGGCGCCGAACGCCTGTCGAAAGTCATCAAATTGCGGGATGTCGAATGGCAGAAGCTGGGGACCGACTTGCTGTTGACGGCGCGGGTTGATTCCGTCGGCAAATCCCGGTGAACTATTGCCAATTCACGCCTCGACGTGCCCTGGCTGCCACCGCTAGTTTTCCCGAATGTTTACTGGCATTGTCGAAGAAGCCGGCCGGGTTGAATTCATCAAGCCGACGCAGAAATCCATCCAACTCACCGTGCGCGCCCGGACCGTTGGGCGCGGGTTGAAACTTGGCGCGAGCGTGGCGGTCAACGGTTGTTGTCTCACAGTCGTGAAACTCGCCGCGCGCGGCAAGGACCGGCTCATTCAGTTCGACATGTTGCAAGAGAGCTGGCGGCTAACCAACATGCAGTTTGCGAAGGTGGGCTCCCTCGTGAATCTTGAGCGCCCGTTGCGCGCTGCCGGTGAACTCGGCGGGCATTTCGTCACCGGTCATGTGGATGGTTTGGGCCGGATCACAAAATGGGAGCGGGTGGGTCGCGACCACATGCTCGACATTGCCGCACCCCGGGCAGTGATGCGTTATATGGTCCACAAAGGTTCGGTGGCGGTGGACGGCATCAGTCTCACCGTTGCGGCTGTGAAGCAGGGCGGCTTCCGAATTTGGATCATCCCTCACACCTTTGAAATTACCGCGCTCTGCGACCGGAAGGTTGGTGATGCCGTGAACCTTGAAGCGGACCTGCTCGGCAAATACGTGGAGAAATTCCTTAAGGCGCGGTCGGAGGCTTGAAGGATTGATTGGAAGTCGTGCAGCTCTGGTCCGATGCTGGGAAAGCGAAAGGGCCGGACTTGCGTCCGACCCTCTGCCTGAGAACAAATTGCACTATTTCAAGTCGCTCAATTCAAAATTGTTTTCTCGCGGCGCTGCAGTTTTACGCCTTGCTTCACACACGGTCACCTGCACTTTTGCGTCCAACAACGATGACATCATACCGCACGTTCTTTTTCCGAATAGTCCCCATTACGGGGGACAAAGGGATAATTCCTAAACTCATTGAATTACAACGGTTTGCGGCCCGGCTCTAACGCCTCAATGCCTTGGCTACCGCCTCCGTGCGGGTGCGAACGTGGAGCTTCTCGTAGATCCGTCGGATGTAGGTGCGGACCGTTTCAAAGCTGATGCCGAGTTTGTCCGCGATTTCTTTGTACATGAACCCCTGGCTCAGCAGGTCGAGCACCTCCTGCTCGCGGGGCGAAAGCTCTTCGGATGGTTCGGCATGAATGGCAGCCGAAGCCGCGGCGGTGGCCTGAAACGACTGGACCACCTTCCGCGCGATGTGGGTGGTCATCGGTGAACCCCCGTTTTGCACGTCGCTTATGGCTTCGAGAATCTCGGCGCTCTTGGAACGTTTGAGCAAATAGCCCGAAGCGCCGGCGGCGAGTGAATTGAAAATATTTTCCGTATCTTCGTACGCGGTGAGCATCACCACTTGAGTCGTCGGGATCAATTGCTTGAGCCGGCGGACACATTCCACGCCGTTCATGCCCGGCAGGTTGATGTCCATCAGCACGACATTCGGCGGTTGCTTGGGGATGGCTTCGAGCGCGGCTTCGGCCGTGCCGTAATCGCCCAGGCACTGAAATCCCTCCGCGCGAGCGATCATGCGCGCGAGGGTGCTGCGCAACTGTTCGTTGTCTTCGACGATCGAAACCGTGGTTGGCATGAGTGCTTACTGTTTTCCCAATGGAGCCGTGAGCCGGACCCGGGTGCCGCGTTCCGCGCCTGGCTCCAGCGCGAACTCGCCGCCGACATCTTCCATCCGCTTGCGCATGTTGCGCAATCCATTTCTGCCGGTCTTGGTGGCGGCGTCGCCCGGACCGCGGCCATCATCCTCAACTTCCAGCGTGAACCGGTCGCCATGTAGGCGCAGCCGGATCTTCACCTCGCCGGCCCGGGCATGCTTCACGACGTTGTTCACCGATTCTTTGAACGCCAGAAACACATTGTGTCTCAGGTCGGGCGGAATGACCGTTGCGGGCAACTGGGCTGGCACCTCCAGCCGGTAACGCAATCCGGCCAGGGAGAGATATTCCTGCGCATACTTGCAGGCGTAATTGACCAGACCCTCCAGGGTGTCATTTTGCGGATTCGCGGCCCAGACGATCTCATCGAGGGCGCGCGAGGTGTCGCGGGCGGTCTGGGAAATCTGTTTGGCGTGCGACTCGATTTCCTGCGGCAGATGCCTGTCCTCCTCGGCCATTTCCCCGAGCAACGCCACCTGGGTCAGGTTCGCGCCCAGTTGATCGTGCAAGTCGCGGGCGATGCGGGAGCGCTCTTTTTCCAGGGCCTCCTGCTGGCGCATTAATGCGAGTTGCCGCTGGAGTCGCTGCGTGGAGATGAAGTAAACCACCCCCACGATCGCTCCGAGCAAACCTAATGCCGCCAGGGTTCGGAACCACCACTCCTGCCAGAACGGCGGCAGCACCGTTACGGCAATGGAAACGCCGGCCTTGTTCCACACGCCGTCTTCGTTGCACGCGGTCACGTGAAACTGATAATCACCGGGTAACAGCCGGCTGTAGCTGGCCCGCCGCACCTCCGTGGGCGAATTCCAGGTCTTGTCCAGGTTTTCCATCCAATAGCGGAAGCGAGCCCGCTCGGGTGCGGCGAGATTCAGGCTCGTATAGAATATCTCCAGCCGTTCCGCGCCGGCCGGCAGCGTCAGACTCCGCAATGCGGTGGTCGCGAGGTGATTCGTATTTTGCTCAACATCATCCAGCAGGACCGACTCGATGGCCACGGGCGGTGGATTGGTGTTGGGCCGGAGTTGCTTCGGGTCAAAGGTGACGAGTCCCTTGGTCGTGGGAAACCACAACCGCCCGTCCTCGGTGCGACACGCGGCGGGCTGCGAATCCCGGGTGCATTCACTCGTGGGCAACCCATCACCCGGGCCATAAACCCGGCATGAAATGGCCGGCCCTTTGTCGGAGGCGAAACTGGCCAGCGACTTCTTCGTCACGCGCATCAACCCCAGGTTCGAGCCGAGCCACAAATTGTCCTGCTCGTCATCAATGAGGTAACCGATGCTGTCGCTCGCCAGCCCGTCCTTGGCGCCAAACCGCGTCCAACGACCGCTTTGCCAGCGGCCCAACCCATTACCCGTACCGACCCACAACACCCCCTCGCGATCCGCACACAGCGAGGTGATGTTCTCGCAGGGCAGGCCGTCCGCCTGGTGAAACGCGGTGAATTGCCCGTCCCGCCAGCAGTTCAATCCGTCCCGCGCCGTGCCGATCCAAAGATTCCCACTGGCGTCATCGGTGATGGCAGTGATTTGATTTCCCGTCAGCCCATTCTCCTTTTTGAATTCGCGCCACTCACCCTTCTCCCAATACGCCAGGCCATTCCCCGTTCCCACCCATAACCGCCCGCTCCGATCTTCGTGAATCGCTGAAATGTTCGGCCGGGGCAGGCGCGGTTGAAATCGGCCGTTGACCAGCTCGAACAAACCCGCGTCCCGCGTGCCGACCCAGACCCGTTGGGCGCGATCCACCAGCACGGTGGAAAAGTTGGGGCTCAACAGCCCCTGCTCGGCCCCGAAGTTCTGTCCCCCGCCATCCTTCCAATACGTCACCCCGCCCCCGTTGAAGCCAACCCACATCCCGCCGTTTGTATCGGCGCAGACCGATTGCACCACCCACACCCGGCCCGCCTCCGCGAGACTGAATGGATTCCGCTTAACTCGATTCAACCCGCCACCATCCGTGCCCACCCACAGATTTCCTTCGCGGTCCTCACACAACGACAACGCGGTGGGCTGCGACAGGCCAGGTACCCAATAATTTGTTCCGGTCGCGTCGAAGCGGAATACCCCGCCGTTCTGGGTGCCCACTGCCAGATTCCCTTCGTGATCTTCGATGGCTGCCATGATGCGCGCGCTGCCCCAGGGATAAGGGCCGAAGTCCAATGCCACGCGGTTGGTTTGCAGCTTCAGAATCCGCCCATCAACGAATTGCCAGAAACCACCCGCCCGGCTGGCTACCAGGAAATCTTGCCTCGGCACGGCATTGGATTTCAGCAGCAGCTCAAACGGTTTCGCCGCCAGATCCGACACGATTTGAAACAGTCTGCTGTCCGTCCCGATCCACATCTGGCCGGAGGGCTCGGCGATGACCGCGCGGCAGTTGCTGAAACGCTCGCCCACCGGCCAGATATTTTCGACCTTCCCCTCACGACACCGCGCCAATCGGCTATCCACCGTGTAAAGCCAGACCGCCCCGGTGACATCCTCGCACGCGGCGGCCAGTTGCACCCCGGCACCCCCGCCCAGGTCCAGGCTGGAGACTTTTCCATCCTTGATGAAATTGGCGCCCGCTGCGGTCCCCACCCACAACCCACCCTGGCTGTCCGCAAACAAACAAACAATCGTACTGTTGTTCAACCCCGGCGTGTTCCATTCGGTGAAAACCTCGAAGTGATTGCCATCGAAACGCGCCAGGCCGTCCCGCGTTCCCAGCCAGAGATAACCATCCCGCGTCTGTGCCATCGCAATCACCGAACTTTGCGGCAACCCGTTCGGGGAAGGGTCAACGATGTACGACGGTGCCGACGAATCTGCCCTGACCGCGGGACTGCCCAGCAACAGCCCGGCCACCATCAGCGCGCGTCCAAGAATCGGCATGCCCGAATGTTTGGAAGTTGTGCCAATCAAGTAAAGACGAATGAACGCCAGCCACCGGACTCGTGATCCAAGAGTCGAGAAAAGCCGAAAAGGTATGGTGCGCATGGCAGGACTTGAACCTGCACGCCTTACGGCACTACCACCTCAAAGTAGCGCGTCTGCCAATTCCGCCACATGCGCGTAGCCTCTAAAATGAACCAATCTTCGCCGCCGCTGGCAAGGTTAATCTGGAAGCCACCACGCCGCGCTGATCCCATCCGGCGGCGAACAAATACGAAATAGTCCGCCAACACCACCGCCCGCTGGTGCGGCTTCACGGGCCGGAAGCGGCGTTGAGCTTCGCCACCTGCGTTCCGGGGAATGCCTGTCAGAAGCATGGTTGGGGCTTGGAGCTTTTGTCGGGGCGCGCTACGTTTGCGTCGTGGGTGATTCAATCTTCCAGGCCCTGGCCGCTGCCGCGCAACGCCGCGAATCCGTCGCCCTTGGCATCATCACCGGTGTCAAAGGTTCCAGCCCACAGAAGTTCGGTGCGAAAGCCCTCTTCCACGCTGACCGCCGCATTCAAGGTACCCTCGGCGGTGGCTGCCTCGAAGCCGAAGCACAACGTCTTGGCCTCAACTCACTCAAAACTGGCAAGCCTGAAACCTTTGAACTTGTCCTCGACCACGATTTCGGCTGGGACGACGGCCTCATCTGCGGCGGCAAAGTTCTAGGCGTGATCCTGCCAAACGCACAAGCCGCCGGAGAACAATTCTGGAGTGACTTGGCCCGCCGCGACACTGCTAAATCCTGGGGGGTGAAGCGCGATTTCTCCGTCGCTCGCACCGCTCCAGCCTTCAACCGTCAACCGTCAACCGTCAACTCCACCGACTGGCTTTACACCGAAACCATCACTCCGCCCTGTGCGCTCTGGATTGCCGGCTCTGGCCACATCGCGCAGGCGGTTGCGCCCCTGGCATTGCAACTGGATTTCGCCGTCACCGTCTTCGACGACCGGCCCGAGCTGGCGAACCATGATTTCTTTCCGAAGGACGTAACCCTCCGCACGGGCGACTGGGGTGAACTTTGTAACGCCCCATTCCCCAACGTACCGACGTTTGGCCTCATCGTCACACGGGGACACAAGCACGACGCGCTTGTGCTGGAAACCTGGATTCATCGCCCGCTTGCCTTCCTCGGTATGATCGGCAGCACGCGCAAAGCGCGAACCATCGCCGAGCACTTTGTGAAACAGAAGATCGCCACCGCCGAAGAAGTCGCGCGCGTCGCCTGTCCCGTCGGCATCCGCATTCGCTCGCAAAGCGTGATGGAAATCGCCGTGGACATCCTGGCGCAATACATAGACAAGCGGGCGGAGGCGGTGAGTGAGCAACGCGCCACCGCCTCGGCCAAGATGGAATTGATTTGAACCGCTGGGGCCAAGGCGCTCGGGGGTTGGCGCCCTTCAGAATGCTTGGCACTGATCAGAGCGTTGGCCAGCACGCGCCAGCGTCTTGGACTGCGGCGGCCCTCCGCCGCTGTTCTTGCACCGCCCGCCAGATCGCCTCACAAGTCGCGGGCGAAGCGAGCGCAACGTCACCCTTCCCCGAACCAAACGCGGCCACCGCCTCGCGAATCGCCTCGCGCACCGAGATCGCCAGCATGAACGGCGGTTCGCCCACGGCTTTGCTCCCGTGAATGACGCCAGCTTGAGTAGCGTTCTTGAGCAGCGTCACGTTGAAGATCTGTGGCGTGTCGCCGACGGACGGGATTTTGTAAGTGTCCGGCGAGTGCGTCAGCAACACACCCTGGTCGTCCCATTTCAGTTCTTCAGTCGTCAACCAACCCATGCCCTGTACAAAGCCGCCTTCGATCTGACCGCGATTGACGCCTTCGTTCACCGAGTCGCCCACGTCGTGGAGAATGTCCACCCGCAACACGCGGTGCATGCCGGTGAACCCGTCCACCTCCACCTCCGTCACCGCGGCGCCGCACGCAAAGTAGTGAAACGGCTGACCGCGTCCCGCCGCGCGATCCCAATGAATCCCGGGCGTGGCGTAATAGCCGGTTGCCGAAAGACTGACGCGGGAGAGATAGGCCTTTTTCGCCACGTCAGCGAACGCAACCTTTGCCTCGGGAAACTCACGATGAAAGACAAACCCGTCCACGAAATTGATCAACTCCGCATTTCGCACTCCGCACTCCGCACCCCGTTTGAGCCTCGTTACCTCGGCGGCTACAAGTTCAGCAGCGATAGGCGCAAGCCTGTTGCGCAAGATCTCACACGCATTCTTCACCGCTGCGCCGTTCAAGTCCGTGCCTGCGCTTGCCGCGGTCGCGGAAGTGTTCGGCACTTTGTCCGTGCTCGTCGGCATGATGCGAATATGCTCCAGCTTCACGCCCAGTTCCTGTGCGGCGATCATCGCCACGTTCGTGTGCAACCCTTGGCCCATTTCTGTGCCACCATGATTCAATTGTACGGTGCCGTCCTGGTAAATCAGCACGAACACACCGGCCTGATTCAGATGCGTGACCGTGAAGCTGATGCCAAACTTCACCGGAGTGATCGCAATGCCGCGCTTCGTGTGCGGATGCGCTGCGTTCCATTGTGCGAGTTCTGAGCGGCGCTGTTCGAGCGCTGAAGACTTCTTAAGCTCCTGCCAGATTGTTTGGATTCGGTTGTCCTCAATGCGCTGCCCGTAATGCGTCATGTTCGTCTCATCCGTCCCACGGTAAAGATTTCTCTCCCTGACAACTTCAGGGGCGAGCCCCAGCCTCCGCGCGACACGATCGAGGATTTCCTCAATCACCAGCATGCCCTGCGGCCCGCCAAATCCACGGAACGCCGTGTTCGACGACAGGTTGGTTTTTGCCACCTGACCACGAAACTCGACGGCGGGGATGTAATACGAGTTGTCGAGGTGGAACAACGCGCGGTCCGTCACCGCCTGTGACAAGTCCTGCGCCCAACCGCCGTTTGACCACAGGTGAATCTGCGCCGCCCGTAGCAAGCCGTTTTCATCAAACCCCACTTTGAACTTCGCGAAGAACGGATGCCGATGGCCCAGCAATGCCATGTCCTGATCGCGATTGAACCGCACGCGCACTCGTTGCCCGGTGTGATGCGCGGCCAGCGCGGCCAGTGCAGCGGGCGTAGCAGCTTGGGTTTCCTTGCCGCCGAAACCGCCACCCATGCGTGGAACTTGAACGACGACTTGGTTTGTTCCCAGATGCAAGAGATGCGCAACGACTTGTTGCACCTCAGACGGATGCTGCGTGGACGACGCAACGAAGATCGAGCCATCCTCGCCACGCTCCGCCCAGGCGGCGTGGGTTTCGAGATAGAAATGTTCCTGGCCTTGTAACTCGAATTCCCCTTCCAGTGTCATCGGCGCGGTGGACAACGCGTCCTCACAATTACCGCGTCGGATGAAATTCGGTTCGTTGTGAAAACTCTTTTCGGCCAATGCCTGCTGCAGGGTCACCACTGGCTGCTGTGGTTCATATTCGACCACGACTTTCTCCGCCGCCGCTCGGCAGGCTTCCTGGGTTTCGCCAACCACGAGGGCAACGAGTTGACTGTGAAAGAGCACTTCATTCGTGGCGAACAATGGCTCGTCCTTCTTCGTCCCCACGTCATTTGCACCGGGAATGTCCTCGGCGAGCACCACGGCTTTGATGCCGGGCATCTGTCGCGCCGCCGTGGCATCGCGCTTCAGAATCTTTGCCCGCGCATGCGGCGAGCAAACCGGCCAGACTTCGAGCATCCCGTTCGTCTGGTCGTCCACGTAAATTGCCTCGCCGGTGACGTGTTTGTGCGCGCTTTCGTGCGGAACGGTAGGGAGGCGCTGCTGCGCGTCTGGCTTTAATTCGTATTCTGTGGACGAGCGGCAGCTCGTCCCTACCGAGTCGTAATAAAACCTCTCCAGCAAATTCGTGATCAATCCGCTGCGATACTCCGCCGTGCCGCGCACATCAGAGATCGGGGTGAACTCAGCTTGCAGGATCGGCAGGACGCTTTGAATCGCTTCCTCGCTCCACACTTTGCCAAGCAGTGCAGCTTCAGTCTTCTTCGCCCGCATTGGCATGGCTGCTACACCGCCATACGCCAAACGCACGTGACGAATGATACCTTGCCCATCCAAGTCCGCCGTGAAGCACGCCGCCACGGTGCTGATGTCCATCTCGCGTCGCTTGGAAACTTTGAACCAGCTGCATTTGCGCGTCAGTCCCGGCGCGGAAACGTTGCGCGGGATGATGATGGTTTTCAGGACCTCACCCGGTTGCAGTGCGGTCTTGCGGTAGGCAATGAAGAATTGGTCAATCGGCAGCACTCGTTCACCGGATTCCGCGGTCAGCACAACTTTGGCATCCAGCGCTAGCAGCACGGGCGCGCTGTCGCCGATGGGCGAGGCGGTGACGATGTTGCCGCCCATCGTAGCGCGGTTGCGAATCTGCCGCGAACCGAACACGCGCAGCATGTCGCCGAGCGCAGGAAATTCTTGACCGAGTTTGTCCTCGATGTCGGTCAACGTAACCGCCGCACCGATGTGCCACTCGGCACTGGTGGATTTGAGTTCCTTCAACTCCGCGACCGCTTCGACGGAAATCAATGTGGGGAATTTCTTGAATCGCTTGGTGATGTCGAGTCCGAGCTCCGTCGCGCCGGCGATGAGGCGCGCGTTCGGATTGTCGCCCAGTGCTTGAAGTAATTCGGCAAGATTCGTTGGTCGAATAAACTTCTCACCGTCGCTTTGATATTCTGCCGGGCCGAGTTTGGTGTCGGCTTTAGCAAGGCACTCGACAAAGGCATCGTTGCCGTTCCGGGTGGCGCGTTGGCCGAAAGCATCCATTGCAGCGTCCCGAATCGGACGGTAGCCCGTGCAGCGACAGAGATTGCCGGAGAGTTGGTCGTCGAGGGCATCCTGCGTGTGGAGATCGTCGCGGTAGTAACCCTCGAACATCGAGCAAATGAAGCCGGGCGTGCAATAACCGCATTGCGAGCCGTAGCCTTCGGCCATCGTGCGCTGGACGGGATGCATCTTCGCGGAACATCCCACGCCCTCAACGCTGACGAGTTCGCGGCCGGCGACCAGGCAGACGGGCAAGAGGCAACTATTCACCGCACGCCAGGCTGGTTTGTCATTAGCGTCGCGCTCAATCATCGCGACGGAGCACGCGCCGCAATCGCCCTCGGCGCAGCCTTCCTTGGAGCCAGTCAGGCCATGTGTGCGCAGGAACTCAAGTAGCGTGGTGTTGGGCGAGCAGTCATCCACACGGATGCGGCGGCCATTCAGAGTGAATTCGAACGCACTGGCCATAAGCAAAAGCGGTCGCAAGCATAACGAAGCAAAGCGCGGTTGCAACGTTTGGGTTATTGGCTAGTCTGATAACGTGATTTACGACGCGTCACTCGACGAAATGCTCCAGAAAGTCTGGGACGGCCAGCGCATCAATCAGGCTGAGGCTTTGCGGTTGTCCCACCTGCCGCTCGAAGAACTCGGCGCGTTGGCCGACCGGAGACGGCAACTGGCCAAGGCCAAAGCTTACAACAATCGTGGTAACGAGATCGTGACCTACAACGTGGATCGCAACGTCAACTACACGAACGTTTGCAACGTCTATTGCAAGTTCTGCGCGTTCTATCGGACGGAGAAGGACGACGATTCCTACGTCATCACGTTCGAGGAAATGGATCAGAAGATCGAGGAGACGATTGCGCTGGGCGGCACGCAGATGTTGATGCAAGGCGGGCATCACCCGAAGCTCACGAAGCAGTGGTATCTGGATCTGTTGTCGCACGTCAAAGGCAAGTTTCCCAACTTCAACATCCACGGATTCAGCCCGAGCGAGTTCATCCACTTCCGCGAAGTGTTCAAGGAGCCGCTGGAGAAAATCATCGGCGACTTCAAGGCGGCAGGCTTGGGCTCAATTCCCGGTGGTGGCGGGGAAATTCTCGTGGACCGCGTGCGGCAGCGCATCTCCCCGCTCAAGGCGATGAGCAATGACTGGCTCGAAGTCATGGATGTCGCGCATCGGCTGGGACTGTATTCGAGCGCGACGATGATGTTTGGTCACGTGGAAACGATGGAAGATCGCATCGAACATCTGGAGCGATTGCGCACGCAGCAGGAAAAGTCGTTGAGCTACGGCAAAGGCCATTTCACCGCGTTCATCTCCTGGACGTTCCAGGCCGAGAATACCAAGCTCAACGCCCCGACGGTCGGCGCGCACGAATATCTCCGCACTCAAGCATTGGGCCGCATCTACCTCGACAACTTCGAAAACATCCAAAGCTCGTGGGTCACGCAGGGATTGGAAATTGGCCAGGTCGCGCTCAAGTACGGCGCGAACGATCTTGGCAGCATCATGATCGAGGAGAACGTGGTGTCACAGGCCGGCACGACGTTTCGCATGACGGTGCCGGACATGCATCGCCTGATCAAAGACCTCGGCTACGAACCGCATCAGCGCGACAACTGGTATCGGCTGGTGAATTGAACTGGCAACTAATTGTGCTGGTTGAATACGCTGTCGAGGATGACTTCCTTGGTTTTCCAGAGCAGGGCCATCGTCAGCGAAAGCGGGAGCAGGACCAGCAGCAGCAATGACCAGTAGCTGATGCGTTGCAGGTGGGCCAGCAGCACCAGCAGCGGCACCGGCAGATCTGGCATCTGCGTGAGAAAGACAAAGAGGGCGGTGAGCGCCAGCAGAATGACCAGCAACGTGCGGTTCAACACGGTGAACTGGCGCGTTTCCTGACGCAGCGTTTCGTCCGGCAACATTTCGCCCAGCCGGGCGATCACGAGGTTGAGATTGAACAGGAACAGCAAGGCCGACAACCCCAGCAGCACCACGACGAACAGGAAGAAGGAATTGTCGGGAATCTTGTTGAAGAAATAGAGGAACGGACTGAGGCCAAAATTCACCAGTCCAATCAGCCGGGCGCGATCAAGGGCCGCCCGCCAGGGGCGTTCCTGTTTTTGAAACGCACCGAGTTGCCACAGGCCAAACAACAGCAAACCGGTGGCGGCGAATCCCGGCGCCACACTGAACGCCCGGAACCATCCGGACAGCGCCGTGCCCACGCAAATGATCAGCGCCGCCGGCAGCCCCCAGAACAAGGCCGACAAGCCACGCACCAGTCGTCCGAGGGAGCGGAGCAGTTCGGGATTGGGCGAAGTGTCAGGCATGGCCTTGCTATACGAGAATTGAGGATAGCGGATGGAAGATGGCGGAGCAACGCAGGTGGAGTTTTTCCATCCTCCATCCTCCATTTTCTATCCTCATGGACGGATGGGTCAGAAACTCAGGTAGGTGTAAGCCTTCAGCCCGCGTTCGTAATCGTCCAGTAGCCGCATGGCTTCGGAAGGTTTCATGCGGTCGGATTTGATCGCTTCGTCCATCTGCTGCTTCATGCGGCGTTTCAATTCGTACTCGTCGTACTGCACGGAGGCAAGGCATTGAATGATGGTGCTGCCTTCGATGATTTCCTCGACGTAATAGCCGGTGGGTTCGTCCGGATCGAGGAACACATGCACCTCGTTGACGCGGCCAAAGAGATTGTGCAGGTCGCCCATAATGTCCTGATACGCACCCATCAGGAAAAAACCGATGTAGTAAGGCTCCTGCTTGCCCTCGCCGTTGGTGTTCAGCTTGTGCAGCGGCAACGTGTCGCGCACATCGCGCAGGTCAATGAACTTGTTGATCTGCCCGTCGGAATCGCACGTGATGTCCACCAGTGTCGCTTCGCGCGTGGGGCGTTCATCCAATCGGCCCACCGGCATGATCGGAAACAACTGACCTAGCGCCCAGTGGTCGAGTAATGACTGGAAGACGGAGAAGTTGCACAGGTATTGATCGCCGAGGCTGTCTTCGAGCTTGCGGATTTCCTCGGGGACGTAGGCCTGGCCCTTGAAACTCTCAACCACATCCTGGCTGATCTCCCAATAAAGATTTTCGATCTTGGCCTTGTCCGGCAAATCCATCATTCCGAGTGTGAACATGTGCTGCGCGTCGTCGCGCCGCTCTTGAGCGTCGTGATACGCTTCGAGCTTGTTCAACTTGGCAATGTTCTTCCGAATGTCGAGCAACTCGCGAACAATGGGGTGTTCATTGTCGCCGTAGGTGAAAGTAATGTCAGGCCGCGTCTTGCCGATGGCGCCGAACACTTCGACGATCAGCACGCTGTGGTGTGCGACAATGGCGCGCCCGCTCTCGCTGATGATGTCCGGGTGCGGTACTTTCTCCGCGTTACAGACGTCCGCAACGTAGTAGATGATGTCGTTGGTGTATTCTTGGAGCGAGTAATTGGTGGAACTGTCAAAGGCCGAGCGGCTGCCGTCATAATCCACCCCCAGGCCACCCCCAACGTCGAGGTATTGAATAGCAAACCCCATCTTGTGCAGCTTGGCGTAAAACCGCGCCGCTTCCTGCACGGCCTTCTTCACCGTGAGAATGTCCGGCACCTGCGAGCCGATGTGGAAATGCACGAGCTTGAGGCAATGTCCGAGGTTCTCGGCCTTCAACATTTCGGTGGCGGCCAGAATCTCCGCCGTGCTCAGGCCGAACTTCGCATTCTCGCCGCCACTCTCGGCCCAGCGACCGGCGCCCTTGGCCAGCAGTCGTGCGCGGATGCCGACGAGCGGCTCGACGCCCAGTTGCTTCGACACGCTGATGATCTGGCGCAGCTCCTCCAGCTTCTCGACCACCATGATGACCCTTTTGCCCAGTTTGATGCCGAGCAGCGCCATCTTGATGAAATCACAATCCTTGTAGCCGTTGCACACGATGAGACTGCCCATCTGATTCTGCAACGCGAGACCAGCAAACAATTCCGGCTTGCTTCCGACTTCAAGACCGAAATCGAACGGCTTGCCAGCGTCGAGAATCTCTTCCACGACTTCGCGCAGTTGATTCACCTTGATCGGAAACACGCCACGATACTTGCCTTGGTAGTTGAATTCGCTGATGGAATTGCGGAAGGCCGTGTTGATGGCTTCGACGCGATGGCGAAGGATGTCCTGAAAACGAATCAGCAGCGGGAACTTCAAGCCCCGGCTCTTGGCCTCTTCGATCACGTCTGTGAGGTCAACGGCCGTGCCCGCCTCCTCCAACGGGCGGGCGACGACGTGCCCGGCATCGTTGATGTCAAAATACTTCGCGCCCCAGCGCTGGATGTTATAGAGGTTGCGCGCCGCATTGATGTCCCACAGCGGTGTGGCGTCAGAGGAATTGCTCATCTAAGTTCAATCAAACCGAGCGCACTATAAAAAGCCGCGCGCAGAAAGCAACAAGCGCGGTGAAAAATTTATTCGCAGGGCACTCACAATTTGAGGCGCGATCACCGCTTGAAACCCAGCCGCCACCCCGTAGCATCGCGGTGTGTCAACTTCGGTTCAATGGCGGCGACGGTCCGGCAGTCGTTGGGTCATCCGTGTTTTGCTCGCGTTGGTCGTGCTGTATGTGCTGTTGCTCCTTCCCGATTCCAAGCCACCGCACCCGAACGGCGCCGGCCAGCAGGCGTTCCGCTGGCATCGTGACGCCTTCTGGAAGGAACTCGAAACGAAGTTCCGCGAAGCAAGAGGATTGAGCGCCGAGGAACGACGCATCCGCTTCAATGCGGCCTGGGCGGGGGTGCAAGCGGCGATCGCCAAAATATCCGAGACCAACCTGCCACCGGGTTCGCCCGCGTTTGATCTTGTCGAAGCCAGCTTTTTTGAAGTTTCGCCCCTCGCCGCCGTGTGTCCAGACCGGTGGCCCGAGTTTTTGAGCGCCGCCGGACAATTGCGGCAAGCGGTGAAATGGCAGTCGGTTTCCTGGCCAACGAATTCTCCCGAGGCGCGCCAACGAATCTATCGCTTGCTCTATGGCAGTCGCGCCGCGGTCGAGGAAGTGCTCCTGCAATCGGCCCACTCAACCAACGCGCTGCAATCTTTCGAGGATCCGGACATGCCGGCGACTCCGAGTGCGGTCGTGCGTGGATTGAAGCTGCACAGCGGCGACATCCTGGTTTCCCGG
Source organism: Limisphaerales bacterium (assembly GCA_044225555.1). Classification (GTDB taxonomy): domain Bacteria; phylum Verrucomicrobiota; class Verrucomicrobiia; order Limisphaerales; family JADLHS01; genus JADLHS01. The sequence continues at coordinate 133,098 of JBGAIM010000007.1, forward strand.
GGCGGTACGCCGGTGTCGGCGCTCATTGCGCGGGGGAACGATTTTCCCGGCAATTTCTCTCACATTGCGCTTGTGCATGTGGACGAACAAACCCGGCAAGTTTCCGTCGTTGAGTCGCACATCGAGAGTGGCGTGGGCGTGCGACCAATCGAGCAATACTTTGCCGACACCAAGCTGCGCATCATGGCGGTGCGGCCGCGGCGAGATTTATCGGCGTCGGTCGCCGATCCGCTGCTGCCGCACAAGGCGGCTTCACTCGCGTTGAGCAACGCGCTGGCCCATCACACACCTTACGACTTCGCCATGGATGATGCGGATCCTGCGCGGCAGTTCTGTTCGGAGGTGGCCGCCGTTGTCTACCAATTGCAAGGCGTAACGTTGTGGGCGAACCGGTCGCATCTTTCCACACCGGGTGTCACGTCGTGGCTCGGGGCGCTGGGGGTGCGGAACTTTCAAGGCCTGCAACCATCGGATTTGGAATACGACCCTCAGTTGCGCGTGGTCGAGAGGAACTGGACTACAATCCCTGGATGTTGCCGTTCGCGCGAGCAGCCAAGGCGTGGAGCCTGATGCTGAATTTCTTGGGAAAGGTTGGCCCCATCCCCGAAGGTATGAACGCGACCACGGCCTTGCGTGTGGGCCGGCTCAAGCTCGCTCACACGACGCTCCAGGTGCAGGTGCTCGGCAGTGCGGCGCAGTTTCAGGCCCAGCATGGATACAAGCCGCCGTATTGGGAACTGGTGCGAATGGCGCAGGAAGCCAAGGCGCGCTAACAAAAGAATTTTCAGTTGCCTGCCATTTTGATTTCATTCGGAGATGCCGAAGAACTTTCTGACCCAAATTGTCACGTATTGCGACCGCGTGCTGCGTACTGCCGACACCGGTGATTACGATGGAGCGGTGAACGGTTTGCAGGTTGAAAACTCCGGCCGCGTGACGCGGATCGCGGCCACCGTGGACGCCAGTCTGGCCACGGTGAATCTGGCGATCCAAGCGAAGGCGGATTTGTTGATCGTGCATCATGGGTTGTTCTGGTCGCGCTCGATTCCTTGGCGCGGAAAGAAGTACGAGCTGATCCGACGGCTCATTGAAAACGACATCGCCGTTTACAGCTCGCACCTGCCGTTGGACGCGCATCCCAAGCTCGGTAACAACGCGCAGCTGTGTGCCGCGCTTGGGTTGAAAAGACTTCGACCCTTTTTCGAGAGTCACGGACAAAACATCGGCTTCCAAAGCAACGAGGCAATTCTGCGCGATGAACTGGCCTCGCGTCTGGCGCGAGCAACGGGCCGGCGGCCGTTGGTGATTCCCGGCGGGCCGAAGGTTTGTCGGCGCATTGGCGTGGTAACGGGCGGGGCGGGCGGCGATTTGGAGATGGCCGCGGATGAAGGTGTGGATACATTCATCACCGGCGAAGGGCCGCATTGGACTTACGCGCTGGCGGAAGAACTGGGTATCAACGTTCTCTACGGCGGCCATTACGCGACGGAGACGTTCGGGGTAAAAGCGCTCGCCGGGCATCTTTCTCAAAAATTCCGCGTGCCGTGGGCCTTCCTGGACCATCCAACTGGATTGTAGTCCAAGGCGCGTCATTTGATTGCAGCGGGCTAGACAAATTTGCCCGTGAGGCGCGTCATGGATGTGAAAGCTGATGCCGGCCAAGCTTGAAAGGCTCTACGACGACCACGCCCAGGCGTTGTTCGCCTTTCTGCTGAATTTAACTCGCGACGAAGCGGACACGCGCGACGTGCTTCAGGATATTTTTGTCAAACTCGCCCGTCAGCCGGACCTGCTTGACTCTGCTCGCGACGAACGTGCCTTCCTCCTTCGCCTGGCTCATAATGCCGCCATTGACCTGATGCGGCGGCGCGGCACGCGCGACAAGCATCATGAGCAATTTGGCGTTGAACAGATTTCGGCCTTCGCTCCAACCAACGATCCGGACGAAACCTCCTTTCGTGCCGAACTGTCCGCCGCCCTCGGTGAATTGCCTGCCGACCAGCGCGCGGTGGTTCATCTCAAACTCTGGGAAGGGCTGACTTTCGAGCAGATTGCCGCCGCCTTGGAAATTCCCCTCAACACCGCCGCCAGCCGCTTTCGCTATGGCTTAGACAAATTGCGCGAGCGGCTGCGTCCCCTCTATGACGAGATCAAATGAACAATGACGAACAATTTGAAAACCGCCTTCGCCGCCAGCCGGTGAAACCGATTCCTGCCGAGTGGCGCGAGGAGATTCTGGACGCCGCACGCCTCGTCACCACATCCGTTCCCGCTCCCCGCCCCCAGCCCGAAGGTCTGCTGGCCACCCTCCGCCACTACCTTTCACCCTTGCTGGTCCCGCAACGCGCCGCCTGGGCCAGCCTCGCCACCGTCTGGGTTGTGATCATCGCGTTAAACGTCGCGGCCCACGATGATTCCCCCAAAGCCCAAGCTTCGCGTGCCGCCGCCGTTGTTTCGCCTGAATCCCGGCAAGTGTTGCAGCAACAGCGCCTGCTGCTCGCGGAACTCGTGGGCCGCCCGGAAATACATCCAATGAATCGCCCCAAATCCCCGGCCCCCGGCCCGCGCAGCCAACGGTGGATGGAATCGGCAACCGCTTAACCCGAGGTATTATGAACGAAGAACCTAAATCCCTTTGGAATCGCCCCTGGACGGGGCGCGGCAAGGCACTCGGTTGGTTTGCGGCTCTGGCCGCGGCGATTTTTGCCATCATCCTCGGCATCGGACTGGCGTCGTCCAATAACTACAAATTGTTGGATCTGACTTTGACCGCCCTCGTTTTGTCCGTGGTCATCGCGACTTTGGCGACAGTGTTGTTGTGGTTTCTGCGTTGGTTGTGTTGCTGGCGAAATGTCCGGAAGCTTCTGTTCGGCGTGGCCTGCTTCGTGACCTTGATTGCCCTGTTCTACGCCGTGGAAAACTGGCGCGGCAAACACGCTTGGGATCAGCACCGCCGCGAATGGGAGGCGAAGGGCGAGAAATTTGTCATCGCCGAACTCGCGCCGCCGCCGGTGCCGGACGAAAAGAATTTTGCGCTGACGCCATTGCTTAAGCCAGCGATGGACTTCAGCCACGGCGCCAATCGCGTGGTCTGGAACGATACAAACGCCTGGGCACGCTTGCAACAAACACGTGCCGACCTGTCTCCAAGTCCGCGGCGGCTTACCAATGACCACCTGGTTCTGGGTAATCTGGAGCAAGGCACTTTCGCTGACCTTGCAGCCTGCCGGCAGTTTTATCGCGGCAACACTAATTATCCGCAGCCCACAACTGCGGGAACGCCGGCGGAAGACATTGTGTTCGCACTTGGGAAATTCGATCCAGAATTGACGGAGCTCCGGGCCGCCACGGTGAGCCGGCCGTTGGCACATTATCCCATTGAGTATGAATTCGAGCCGTCCTGGGCCATCCTGCTGCCGCATCTGGCAAACCTGAAAGGCTTGACCCAATTGGCCCACATGCGCGCGACCGCCGAATTGGAAGCGGGCCGACCCGCTGAAGCCCTGGCTGATCTGAAAGTGGGTTTTCGGATTTCGGACAGCATCCGCGATGAACCCATCCTGATTGACCACCTGGTGCGGGTTGCCTGCCTGGCGATTGATTTGCAGACCTTGCGTGAGGGACTACTGCGCCACGCGTGGAACGAATCCCAACTGACCGATCTGCAGACGTATCTGGCATCGATTGACCTGCTCGCGGAATACAAGCTCGCGATGCGCGGCGAACGTGCGTTCAACACCACTGGCCTGGACTACTTGCGACGGCAGCGTTTTCAACAGAACGCCATGGATTACCTTGGTAGTGAAGATGGCGGTGCCGCTTCCACGCCCAATCCCACCTGGATGCCCGCAGGCTGGTTTTATCAAAACATGCTCGCCATATCTGAAATGCATCAAAACTTCATCCTGGCCGCCGTGGATGAAAAAGCCCGGCGCGTCAATCCCGAGAAGTGCGAAGCTCTCGATGCCAAGCTGGAAAGCATGCGCCTCGGCCCCTACAACATCTTCGCCAAGATGCTGATGCCGGCCTTGAGCAAGGCCGTCCGCAAATCGGCCCGGATGCAATTCTACGTGGATGCGGCGGGCGTGGCCTGCGCCCTCGAACGCTACCGGATCGCCAATGGCGCCTTTCCGGAGACGCTCGCCGCTCTCACCCCGCGGTTGCTCGACAAGATTCCCCTTGATGTCATGGACGGAAAACCGCTCCGTTACCGCCGCAATGCCGATGGCGGTTACATCCTGTATTCCGTGGGCTGGAACCAGACCGACGACGGAGGCGAACTGGCCTGGAGGACCGACAAGGAACGTTCCGTGGACGTTGCGAAGGGCGACTGGGTTTGGTTTTATTCCGCGCAGCCGACGGCCAAGTCAGAATGATCAGGTCAGAATAATAACAACATCATTCTGCTCCCACTATTCTGATTCCCTGTTCCGCTTGAGCCGCAGAGTTGCTGGCACACGAATGGCAGGCGAACGAATTTGAGCTTCATTCGCGTGCCTTTCGTTCGTCAGCCATTCCCAGCCGCAAATCGTAAATCAAACTCGCAAATCCGTTGAACCTTTTCTCGCCTTCGGCATTCCACTGATTGTAAATGCTGGTGGTGGCTGAACGAGAACAACTGCCCGTCCCGCAGGCCCGCGCCGGAAAACCGGAGGCTTGGGACGCGCTCTTCCGCCGCTACCAAAAGCCGCTTTACGTTTATGCGTTTGAACTGGTCCACGACGAACAAGCGAGTCTCGACATCGTGCAGGAGACGTTCATCGCCGCCACACGTCACCTCGACACCCTGCGCGATGATGCCAAGTTCGGCAGCTGGCTGTTCGGCATTGCCCACCAAAAATGTCTCCAACGCTGGCGCAAACAAGATCGCGAAGCGCTGGCCTTGGCGGAACTGGCTGCGACCCCTGATGAATTTGAAACCGATCCGGGCGAATTGCTCCTCCGCCGTGAACAGGAGGCCGAGTTTATGAATCTGCTGAATCAACTGCCCTTGGCACAGCGCTCGGTGTTGCTGCTTCATTTCATCGAGGATTTTCCGCTCGAAGAAATCGCCGACATTGCCGCCACGCCGCTCGGCACGGTGAAGTCGCGCCTGCACTACGCCAAAAGAGCACTGGGAAAAATGCTGAAGGAGAAAGCCACATGAAGACGCCGAGAAACATCTTGTTTCGCCGCCATCAATCGGCGGACATGAAGCTGGATCAAATCCGCCGTGAGGTGGTCTCCCAGTTGGTCAGTCCCATGCCGGCTCGGAAACCAAGCCTGCCTTTGCGCCTGTCGCTCAAGCTGTGCCAGGAACTCATCTGGCCATGTCGGCGGTTCTGGGCTGGTTTGGCAGCGCTATGGTTGTTGATGCTCGGGGTGAATGTCTCGCTGCGCGACCCGGGGCAAATCACCCGCACAAGCGCTGCCCCGCCCGCAGTAATGATGACGACCTGGCAGCAGCAGGAGCGTTTGCTGGCCGAATTGAGCGAACCGCACAAGCTCCGCACTGTCACTCCTGCGCCAAAACCCGCCATCTCACAACCCCGAAGCGACCGGCGCGATGCCTCGCGACGACCTGTTTATGCCTGAAACACTTGACAGCAACCCAAAACCTTCGCCCGTAGCGCGCTTTCGTCGCTGGTTGTTTAGCTGGCGAACCCTGCGGCGAACGCTGGTCGCGCTGGCGGCTTTGCTGACATTGCTGGCGCTGTTGATTACCGAGGAAAACTGGCGGGGCAAACGCGCCTGGGACCATTACCGGCAGGAGTGGGCGGCGAAGGGTGAGCGATTTGACCTCGCCAGTGTTGTTCCACCGCCCGTGCCGGACGAGCAAAACTTTTTTGCCGCCCCGATTGTATCCCGCGTCCTCGGCTCCACGAACGCTGAAGATCAAGGGGAATTCAGAATCTATCGCGGCGATTCGGAGAAATGGCCGACGAAGGGCGGCTCCTGGCGACAAGCCACCTTGACGGACCTGACACCGTGGCAGCAATATATTCGCGACTTGGCCGGTTCGACCAACACATTCCCGGTCGCGCCTCAACCGCAAACACCCGCCGCTGATGTTTTGCTGGCTCTCGGCCAGTTCAATCCGGCGCTGGAAGAATTGCGCCAAGCCGGCCAGCGTCCGGAGGCGCGACTGCCGCTCCAATATGAAAACGGGTTCGAGGGTGTCGGGGAATTGCTGCCTTATCTGGCCAGCCTGAAACGTTGCGGACAGCTGCTGGAATTGCGGGCGCTGGCCGGGTTGGACCATGGGCAAAGCGACCAGGCGTTGGCAGACGTGAAACTCCTGCTGCGGGTGACGGACTCCCTTCGGAACCAGCCCTTTCTCATTTCGCACCTGGTGCGCATGGCCATGATGGCGTTGACGCTCCAGCCGATTTATGAAGGCCTGGCTCAACACCGATGGTCGGAACCGCAACTGGCGGAACTGGAGCGGGAATTGGCGAAGCTGGATTTTCTGGCCGACTACCAGTTCGCGATGCGCGGGGAGCGGACGTGTGCGATCGCGGCCTTCGAAGCTCAACGCATCACGCGGGAATACCGCACGGTGGAGGAAAGCTTCGGCACGAATAAAGTGGTGACGGTCAGTTTTCGCTTCATGCCCAGCGCCTTTTTTTATCAAAACGAACTCGCCTTCGCGCGGCTGCACGAGCAATTCATCCTGCCACTCGTGGATTTGACCAACCGTGTCGTGTCGCCTGCCTTGGCACAAGCCGCCGCTGCTGCCGTGAAGGCTCAGGGGCAAACTTACTCGCCCTACCAGGTCCAGGCCTTGATGGTATTTCCCGCCATCAGCAAAGCAGTGCAGAAATTCGCCTTTGCCCAATCCTCGATTGATCTGGTCCGTGTGGCTTGTGCTCTCGAACGGTATCGCCTGGCCCAGGGCAGTTATCCCGAAAGTCTCAATGCGCTCGTGCCGCAGTTCATCGCCCGGCTTCCGCACGACATTATTAACGGTCAGCCGTTGAAATATCGCCGCACCGCCGAAGGTGCGTTCGTTCTTTACGCCGTCGGCTGGAACGAAACTGACGACGGCGGCGTGGTGGCGCTGAGCAAGGGCAAGTCTCCGCTGGTGGACCAAGGCGACTGGGTGTGGACTTATCCGGCAAAATAGCAGCGGCCTAGGCTTCCATTTTAGCGGAGCATTTCTTTGATCTTGTGCGGGTCGTTTGTTGGCGGCTGACAGGCTTTGCCGGTGCAGAGATAAACCACCGGGCCATCTTTGGCGGGCAGTGTGCGGGCGAATTCCTCCACCGCGCCGGTGTTGCCGAGCACAACTTTGTTTGGCTGATAGACCGAGTGCGCGGCATGAATCAACTCACGGGCGTTGGCGGACTGCGGGTCGCCAGCGATGACGACGCGACGCGGTTCTTCCAGCGAGAAATCCAGCGCCAGCATCATGTAGGGCATGGCTTGCGGGACTTTCTCCAATCGGGTTGAAGCTAATCTGAGCGTGGATTCCGCGGGCGTCTTGAAATCCGAGCGGTTGGTGATGAAGGCAAGTTTCAGCAACGCGAGCGTGGCAACGGAATTGCCGGATGGTTCAGCGCCGTCGTAGTCATCTTTGACCCGCAGAATCAAATCCGTCGAGCTGGCCGCGCTCTGCCAGAAGCCGCCGTTCTCCGGGTCGTAGAACTTCGCAATCATCGCCTCGGCGAGCGCGACGGCAAAGTCGAGCTGTTTCGGATCCAGTGTGGCTTCGTAAAGTTGAATGACGCCGTCGAGTTGGAAGGCGTAGGCCTCGAGCAGTTGCACGTTGTCCCGTTCGCCGTCCCGCCAGCGATGGTAAAGGGTTTTGGATTTCGCATCCCACAACTTTGACTGAATGAACACCAGGTTCTTTTCGGCTGCGGTCCGGTATTCTTCATCGCCAAGCACTGCGCAGGCGCGGGCAAAAGCGCCCAACATCAATCCGTTCCAGGACGCAAGAACTTTGTCATCCAGATGCGGACGAATCCGCTTGGCGCGGACGGTAAGCATTTTGGCTTTGGCGGAGGCGAGCAGCGCGGCATCGTCTGGCGGAGCACCGACCTCCGGGTCGGCCTGCTTCGGGGCGCGCGGAACTGCCCCGAGCCGATCCGGAGATCGGCGCTCCATGGGCACGGCTACACTCAGAACATTCTGCCCCGTCAACGGAGCGGGATGACTGTGGTCCAGAAAGTTGCCTTCCTGGGTGATGCCAAAATAGCGTGCGGCCACATTGAATTCCTCGGGCGACAGCAGCTTTGACAATTCATCGTGCGTCCAGCAGTAGTATTTCCCTTCGTGACCCTCGCTGTCGGCATCTTCGGCGGAATAAAATCCACCGTCGGGATGCGTCATGTCACGCAAGACGTAGTCGAGAATGTCACGGACCACATCGGCGTAGCGTGCGTCGCCGCTGACGAGATAGGCATCGAGATAGAGCTGCGCCAGCTGCGCGTTGTCGTAGAGCATTTTCTCGAAGTGTGGCACGAGCCATTGAGCGTCCACCGAGTACCGCGCGAAGCCGCCGCCGAGTTGATCGTGAATGCCGCCGCTCGCCATTTTGTCGCAGGTGTTCAGCACCATTTGTTTCGCTCCGCCATCGTTGAATCGCTTCGCATACCGCAGCAGCAGCGCGGGCATGCTGGGTTGGGGAAACTTCGGCGCGCTGCCAAATCCACCGTTCTGCGGATCGTAGGCTTCCTTGAACATCAAACCGGCGCGGCGCACTGCTTCGGTCGTCAGTATTGCATTGGTTGTATTCGAGTGCGCTGTCACCAGTTCCAGCCGGGCGTGAATTTCATCGGCGGACGCAGCAACCTCCGCCCCGCGTTCCCTCCACACGTTCACGATTTGCTGTAGCACGGAAAGAAAACTGCCGCGACCGTAACGATCGTCAGGCGGAAAATAAGTGCCCCCGAAGAATGGCTTTCGGTCGGGCGTGAGAAAGACGTTCAGCGGCCAGCCACCGCCGCCCGTCGTGGATTGCACGAACGTCATGTAAATCTTGTCCACGTCCGGGCGCTCCTCGCGGTCCACCTTGATGCTCACGAAATGCTCGTTGAGAAATTTGCCGACCTTTTCATCCTCGAACGACTCGCGTTCCATGACATGACACCAGTGACAGGTCGAGTAACCGACACTGAGAAAGATGGGTTCGTTCTCCGCCTTGGCCTTGGCGAAGGCTTCGTCGCCCCAAGCAAACCAGTTCACCGGATTGTGCGCATGCTGGAGCAGGTAGGGAGATTTCTCTCGCGCGAGGCGGTTGGTGTGCGGGTGGGTACCGGGGGCGTTGGTGTTCACGATATTGGTTTTTGTTGGGTGGCGGCTGGCCTCTGGATCGCGCGCGGTCCGGCTCAAGAGGTTCAACGGTGTCAGCCCCAGGCGCACCGCCGGATTCATTTTCCCAGAATAGACCGGGGCCGGTTTGTGGGCAAAGGATTCATGCTGAACCAGTCCGGCGATGGTGGGCCGGGTTTTGATCGCCGGGCGGAAAACTTGAGGAACAAAGGGCTTGTTCTATGCCAGCCATTGGTTGAAGCTTTGGGCGCATGAAAAAACTGTCATCTGTCCTCGCGTTATTGGCCATGGTCGGCTTGGTGTTGGTCTCGGGTTGCAAGAAGGAAGAGCCCGCTCCCACGCCGCCTCCCGCTGGCACCAATGCCCCGGCGGCTCCGTAACGCGATTTTCACAAAGTTGATCCACACAAACCGGGCTTCGGCCCGGTTTGTCTTTTTGTAACCACGCGCAAAGTTGCGCTTGGCTTTCCCGACGTCGGCGCTAGGCTCGCGGCATGAAAGCCGTTTGCCTTATCATCCCGCTGGTCGTGATGCTGCTGGCGGGATGCGATGAGTCCAGAAAGCTCACGAAGGAGCCGCCCGCGGCCGGGAATGACAATGCCGCCAGTGCTCCCGCCGATTACCTCAAGTCCACCGCGCAATCCCAGAAGAAAGCCGTCAAGACGATTGATCTCGCGGCCATCAACAAGGCCCTCGAGGCGTTCTACGTCCAGGAAGGACACTTTCCCAGGACGCTCGAAGAACTGGAGGAAAAGGATTTCATGCGGGTCATTCCGCTGCCACCGGCGGGAATGAAACTCAACTACGATACGAACAACGGAGTGGTCACACTCGAAAAGGATCTCGGAAAAGAATAGCCGCCGCCCCGGCTCGCTGGCTCACCGTTCGCCGAATAGCCGCCGAAAATTCTCCTCGACCCGGGCCGCCAGGGTTTCGATGGGCTCGCCAAACAGCTCCGCCGCAAATTCGTAAACGGCCCGCAAGTTGGCCGGATGATTCAGCGGCTTGCCGTTTGCGTCCTGTAGTTCAAGGCGATTTCGACCGACGGGCAGACTCTGGTCCGGCGCGTCGGTTTCAATCAACAGTCGCTCCGGCGGAACCTGCCGGAAAGTTTCGCGCTGACGCTCCTTGCGTTCGTGCGCGTAGTAACCCGGCAGCGAGAAATAAGCGCCGAGATCGGTGAATGGCTTCACCATTTCCTTAGGTCCGCCGTAGCTGTGCAGCAGAAAACCGCGCTCCGGTCGCGGCCCGGCCTTGAGTAGGTCGAACATTCGTCCCCACGCCTGAAGACAATGGATGCTCACCGGCAGATTTCGCTCGGCGGCGAGTTGCAGTTGCGCGAGGAAGACTTCCTCCTGATCGTCGTACGGCAAATCCGGCTTCCAGCGGTCCAGGCCAATCTCGCCTACGGCGGATGGAACTTGATCAAGGAAGCGGACGAGATTTTTCAGCCAGTCCGCGGAGCGTTCGTGGATGTACCAAGGATGATAGCCGAAGCTGGGGATGATTTGTGGCGATGGCCTCGGTTCACTCGTGGTAGGGACGGGTTCCACCCCGTCCCTGACTTTTTCGGAAGAGAATGGGACGCGGTGGAACGCGTCCCTACCAAATTGCCGGCCCAGTGCGAGCACCTGCGGCCAGTCCTCTTCGCACGAACCATTCACCACCATGCAGGCCACGCCTTCGCGCGCACAGGCCGACAGGAATTCCGCCTGCCGCCCGCCGAAGCGTTCGTCCTGCAAATGATTGTGCGCGTCGTACAATCGCAAACTCATGTCAACCATCCTTCATTCCCGCTTACATACTTACCAGAAATTTACTTCCGGCTTCGGCTACAGCTTCCGAGCGGAACGACTTCCGCCCTCGCTCGGACATGTTCAGTCTGAACTACCGAAGGACCAGGCTAGACGGATTCCTGCGTCGAGAATAGTGTCACGCGATGAGAAGAGATAGGCGGAAGAACACCGCCCAGCATCTCTTGACCACATGCGCGCATCACACCAATCCGGGGCTGTCAGTCGCAAAATGATAATTTGGCTCGCGGTAATTCTTGCGGTCGTAGTTGCCATTGTTAGTTGCAGGGTGGCGGCGAAGCAAAAATACGAGCGCGCACGGAAGAGTTGGAACAATGAAGCGTTGGGACAACTTGCCAGAACATCACTGACGAATGACGAGGTTCGCGCTGAAATCGACCAGATTCAGCACCCAACTCCGAGTTTGAATTTTGGTTGGGCACACGAGCATGTGCTTTTGATGACGAATGGTGAGTTCTTGGTCCATGCAAGCCGTCACGGGTTCAACAATGGACTCGTGGACCATCTGTTTCTTGCGCATGGTTCTGACGGGAGGTGGTATTACAGCACATATCATTTCTGCAATAGGATGGCTGGCGTGTCTGGTGATGATCCGCCTGGCTCAATTGCGGAGTTCGCGACGAAGTATGCCGTGCGTGAGTTCGATGGAAAGTCGGATGAGTGCTTGCACCACACGTGGCCGTGACACGATTGGCAGATGAATACCATGTTGTTCATCACAGTAACAGGCGGCAAAGCGTTTGTGGGCTTTGAGTCCAAACCAACCAGCGAGCCACAGGAAAAGATTTAGTTCATTGCCTTTCGTTCAGAATTTTCCCTTTGCACAGTTTCATTCACGCCTAGACTGCGCGCGTGACGGTGCTTGAGGTCATTCAGAAGAGCGCGGATTTCCTGTCGAAGAAGGGGGTGGATTCACCACGCCTGCAAACGGAGTTGCTGTTGGCGCATGTCCTCAAGCTCCCGCGCATGAAGCTTTACCTGAACTTCGAGCGCAAGCTGTCCGACGCGGAACTGGACGCAGTGCGCGAGCTGGTGAAACGGCGCGGCCATCGTGAACCGCTCCAGCACATCACCGGCTCGACTTCGTTCTGCGGATTGGAGATGACGGTGAACCGGAGCGTGCTGGTGCCGCGACCGGAGACGGAGTTGTTGGCGGAACTGGGATGGGAATTTCTGGGGAAACATTCAACGTTCAACATTCAACATTCAACGTCGAAATCGCAACTCGCCGGGCCGGAGGCCGGCGCTCCCATCGCGTTGGACTTCGGAACGGGCAGTGGGTGCATCGCCATCGCGCTGGCGGCAAAGTGCCCAGCAGCAAAGGTGGTGGCGCTGGATGCCTCGGCAGAGGCGCTGGTCGTCGCGCGGCAAAACGCCGAACGCAATAGAGTGGCGGACCGGATCGAATTCCGCCACGGAGATGGTTTCGCCGCGCTGACAGCGGGCTCACGTTTCGATCTCATCATCAGCAACCCGCCCTACATTTCGAGCGCGGAGATCGCGACGTTGCAGCCGGAGGTGCGGGATTTCGATCCGCACCCGGCACTGGATGGCGGCGCAGACGGGCTGGTTTTTTATCGGCGGCTCGCGGCGGAGGCGTCCACGTTCTTGAAGTCGGAGGGCAAAATCATGTTGGAGTTCGGTGACGGGCAAGCCGCAGACGTGAAGCAGACTTTCGAGGCGCAAAGCTGGATCGTGGAAGCCATCCGTGAGGATTACACCAAACGACCGCGGATTTTGATCGCGCGCCCCGGTTGATCTGGGTGCGGGTTGGTCGAAATCTCATCCAGCCGCCGTGCGCAGGAATTGCGTGCCGGGTTCGCCAAGCAATTTCACCGCCGGCAGGGCGGCGGGCAGCAGGCAAAACTCTCCCGCGCGCAACACCGGCCCCGGCTCGCCGCTGGCAGGATCGTTCACCCGCAACTGTCCGGAGACTACGCCGAGGATCTGCATGCGCGAGCCGCGTAATTCGATTGCCTCACGGCTGTGAACCGTGAACTGTTCGACGCGAAAGAGTGAATGGTTGACGAGCAGGCGGGAGCGGAAGCTGGGGGTGACAATCTCTTCGCCGTTAGCGAGTGCCGGCTCGAAGTCGTTGAAGTCTATGCTGGCGAGGGATTGGGCCACGTGCAGTTCACGCGGCTTGCCGTCGAGGCCGACACGATTCCAATCGAAGACGCGATAGGTGGTGTCGGAGTTCTGTTGGATTTCAAAGATGACGAGGCCCGCGCCAATGGCATGGACGCGTCCGCTGGGCAAAAACATGGCGTCGCCGGCGCGCACGGGTACGCGATGAAAGCACTCGGCCACGGTGCCGCCCTGGATGCGGTGCTCGAAGTCAGCGCGAGTGATGCCGCGCTTGAGGCCGACGTGCAGTTGCGCGCCCGGGTCGGCTTCGGCGATGAACCACATCTCGGTCTTGGGATCGCCATGGAGTTCGGCGGCTTTGTGCGCGGGCGGATGGACCTGGAGGGATAACACATCGCGCGCGTCGAGCAGTTTGATGAGCAACGGAAACCGGCCGGCCTCCAGTTTCGCATCCCCCAAGAGTTCGGCACGATGATTCTCGACGAGCCAGTGCAGGTCTTTTCCCGCAAGCGGGCCGTTGGTGATGACGCTCACATCGCCGGGGCGGTCGCTGATCTCCCAGGATTCGCCGATGACGGCGCCGCCGGGGAGTTGCTTGCGGTAGAGGCGCTCCAAATTACGTCCTCCCCAGACGCGCTCTTTGAAGATGGGTTGGAAGGTTAGCGGGTAAAGTGCGAACATCAGTAATTTCCGATTGAGGATTTGTTATTCGACGGCTCGGGCAAGCCCGAGCTAACGCAATTCAATCATTGAAGGCAACTTCAACGCCAGGATTCCCAACGCGGACACCTTCACGCGGCCGAGCCGGCCGGTGCGGCGTGCGCGGCGCGCTTGGGTGTTTTCTTCGCGCCGGCTTTTTCGGCCGGGGTTGGAGACTTTTCCAGGAAATGGCCGTGCGCGCGGAATTTGTCGTAGCGTTTCTTCAACCGCTCCGCACCGGTCATGGCCTGCAACTCGCCGAGGTGTTTGAGGAGTGCTCCTTTCAAGGCAGCAGCGGCGGCGGCGGGATTGGTGTGCGCTCCCCCCAACGGTTCGGGAATGATTTCATCCACGAGCTTCTGTTCGTGCAAATCCTTCGCGGTAATCTTCAAGGCTTCAGCGGCCTTGGCTGAGGCGGCGCGATCTTTCCACAGGATCGCCGCACACCCTTCCGGGCTGATGACGGAGTAATAGGCGTTCTCCATGATCAACACGCGGTCAGCCACGCCGATGCCAAGCGCGCCGCCCGAACCGCCTTCGCCAATCACGGTGGCGATGATCGGAACTTCCAACAACGTCATCTCGCGGAGATTCACGGCAATGGCCTCGGCAATGTGGCGTTCCTCGGCGCCAACGCCTGGGTAAGCGCCCGCGGTGTCAATGAGCGTGACAATAGGCAGGCCGAACTTATCCGCGAGCCGCATAAGCCGAAGGGCCTTGCGGTAGCCTTCCGGGTGAGCCGAACCGAAATTCCGCAAAATGTTCTCCTTGGTGTCGCGCCCTTTCTGCGTGCCGATGACCACGACCTTGTGTTCGCCGAGCGTGGCGAAACCACCTACGACGGCGCGGTCTTCGGCGAACAAGCGGTCACCGTGCAGTTCGTGGAACCCGGTGAAAGCCGTGTTGAGATAGTCCAGCGTATAGGGACGCTTGGGATGGCGGGCGAGCTGGATGCGTTGCCACGGAGTAAGATGGGTGTAAATCTGCCGGCGGGTTTCTTCCAACTTCCGCTCGATCTGGGCGATCTCTTCCTCAAAGCTGACGTCCAACGAGTGGGCTTCGGGATGCTTCTTAAGATCGTTCAGTTTGTTTTGCAGTTCGATGATCGGCTTCTCGAAATCGAGCTGATGTTTCATGCGGCGGGCATTTTAGGGCAGTGGAGAGGGGCAAGCAACGGGGAATTCAGGCGCAAAAAAACCGAGGGCCGGACTTTCATCCGGCCCCCGCGATGACGAGGTTTATACGCCTTCACCGAGGCGCTCAGAAGGGCAGTGCGGCCAACTTGGAGGGGCGCTGTTCGCACCGCACTGCGAGCAAAACCTCTATGCCAACCCTAAACGAACAGCGAAATCCTCAAATCTTACGTAGATAAGATGGAGCAGATTAAGAATTGTTCAAAATATTTTTTGCCTTAATTCCTGCCGTAAATCGCCCCTTTTTTGACGTGCGGCTTTTCGGCCAGACAGCTTGGGTGATCGCGAGCCTTGGGCCGCAGAGGTTTAGCGTCCGTAACGCTTGATGGCCTTTTGCCACCAGGGGCTAAACGTCTCGCTGGGGCGCAACCACGCGCGGCGGTGCAGCCACAAAATCGTGTCCGCGTCACTCAGCACTTGGAGCTTCTGCGCCGGGGTTAACGCCTCCGGTCCGGCGGCGAGCATTTTCTCACCTAGGTCCCGGACCGCATCACTCCCGGCCCCCAGTTTCGCCAATGCTGCGGCGAATTCCGGGTTCAGGCGTTTTTCCCGCAAGAGGGATACGTGAATGGCGTTGACGTAAGGGTTCAACACTACGTCAGCCAGGCCCGAGTCGGCAGGACGAGGGGCGGTTTCTCCAGCCATGTCGCGTTCGGCCATGCGCAGTCGCAGGGACACGATTTCCGGTGGTGGAACCGTTTCCTCCGCGGTGACGAACAGACCCAAATTTCGCGTCCACCGGCCTAAACTGCTCCGGCTGGTCCAGACGCTAAACAGAACTGATAAAACCATTCCTGCGAGCACCGGCACGAACCACCAAAACATAGTCTGGTCCAGCGACCAAACCAGCGCGCCCCAAACCAGGCCTACGAGCACGTGTCCCCAGTGCCGCGCGAGGGCGTAAATCCAGGCCGTGCCGTCGGCGTCGCGCTTTTGCGTGCCCCAACTGACACCCATCCCCAGAAGAATCGTGATGACGAACCGGGTGTGCCAGAGCATTTGCAGGGGAGCGTGCAACGTTGAAAAAATGGTTTCACCGACCACGCCCGCCGAGGCGCGCGCCAGTCCCCCGAAAGCCTCCCGCCGTTTTGCGTCGAGCGCGAGGTCCACCAGTGAAAGAATCTTCGGCAACATCAGCACGGCCATGCAGATCGCGAAGATCAGGAAGGCATGCGCCGTCCCGCTGATTTGCAGGTAGCGCGTGAAACTATTCACCGTGATGTCCGAGAGATTGCTCATCTCGTGAAACCAGCGCATGAAATTGAACGTGAGCAGGAACGCCAGCCACAACGGCCCGGCGAGGTAACCGAAAATCCCAAACAACAGATGCAGCCGGCTCAGCCCACGCAGGCCCTTGGCGAACAATACCAGCCCGTGTTGCAGATTGCCTTGGCACCAGCGCCGGTCACGCTGGGCATTCTCGATCAAGCCCTGGGGCGCTTCCTCGTAGCTGCCTTCGAGGTCGTAAGCCATCCAGATCTGCCAGTTCTCCCGCAGCATCAACGCCGCCTCCACGAAATCGTGGCTGAGAATCTGTCCGCCGAACGGCTTGCGTCCCGGCAGTTGCGGCAGATCACAATAGTGCATGAACGGTTCGGTGCGGATGATGGCGTTGTGTCCCCAGTAATTGCCAAACCCTTGTGACCAGAAGTTCAACCCCGCTATGAACACCGGCGCGTACAGTCGGTTGGCGAACTGTTGAATGCGGCCAAAGAGCGATTCGGCATTGATGAGCGCCGGCACGGTTTGAATCAAACCCACGTCCGGATGCGCCTCCATCAACTGCACCAACTCCACGAGCGTCTCGCCCCTCATCACACTGTCCGCATCGAAGCAAACGAAGTAACGGTAGCGTTGTCCCCAAGTGTTAAGGAAGTCGCGCACGTTGCCGCTCTTCTTGCCCTCGTTGCTGACGCGTCGGCGATAATAGATTCGCCCCAGCGCATCCAGGTCCCGCACGAGTTCGAGCCAGCGCCGCTCCTCCTCGATCCATTTATCCGGATGGGTCGAGTCGCTGAGGATGAACAGGTCGAACCGCTCCAATTGCCCGGTCTTTTCCAGCGACTCATACGTCGCCCGCACGCCTTCGATCACCCGTACCACGTCTTCGTTGTAAATCGGAAAAATCAAAGCCGTGCTCGTGCCCGCGATGGATTGATCCCGATGGTTGGCCAACTGCGTGATGCTTCGCCGGTCGCCGAACCTGCGCAGAAAGAAACCAAAGATGCCGTGGGTGCAACCCACCGCCGCAAGAAAGAACAAGACCACGAAGAGCGAGAGCAGCACGGATCGCGACGTTGACCAACCGGTGCGCCAGAGCAAATCCGCGAACAACAGGGACACCGCGCCCGTCAGCAGCAATGCCACCGAGTAAAAGGCGAACACCCGCAACGCCCGATGCGGATGCGTTGCCGGACACGTAGCCAGCCGGGGTTGGGCCGGGGTTTCGGGTGAGCTGGGAGTGGACGTGGCGGGCATGGTTCACTGCGGGCGCGTCAGCCAGAAGATCAGCACCAACACCAGTGCAAACACGAGCCAGATGGCCGCCATCTTTTTGATTGGCAGCCGGCCGAAATTGGTGAGCGTCGTGATCGGCCCCAAGTCCAGCGGGCGCGGCGCCATCTTGGAAAGCTGGAAATCCGGACCGGATCGGAAATACGTCTCGCGCATGGCGCCGACGAATTCTTCGGGCCACGGGCCAGGCCGCAAAAATTGATCCTGCCATTTGCCGGGCAGGTCCGCGAGCATCATCGCCAGCCGTCCGCGCGTGGACAGCAGGTGATCTTTGCCTGATGGCGGCTCTTGCAACACCTCGGCGAACCACTCCGTCACCACGTGATCCATCTCCTCGGCGGCGAGTTCGGTGGCAGAACGATCGGTCTCCTTCGGCGCACGCAACTTCGCTCGCTCCAGCACCCGTAAGACGAGTTGGCCGAGCAACACGCGGTTGCGGATGTTGAGCGCGTGGAAGTAACTCTCCACTTTCGTGTAGGCGGAATTCCATTCGTCCATCGGACGCCCCGCCAGCCGTCCCGGCGCGTCCATCCAATCGGACGGCGCAGTCATGGCGGACTCCAATGATACGTCCAAGTTTCGCTTACCACCTCTTCGCCCTTTTTCAAAGTGCAACGAATGTCCACCGGATCCTTGTTCTCCTCGCGTGGCTTCATCGCCAGGATGACGCGCCAGTTGCGTTTGACCGGGTTGAAGAATACCTGGTTCTCGGTGATACCGCCGTTCTCACTGCAACTGGCAATCGCAACCGGTGGACTGCTGTCTGGAATGACCGCCAGCCGCGGCCCCTCGAAATCAATCACGATCTGCCGCCAGTCCGCGTGGCGGGGATGCGCGCCGATGCGCGTGGCCACCACGCGGTTCTGCGAAAACTTCATGTCATTCTCCAGCGTCCAGAACAACGTGTAGGCAAAACGCTTCGGCTGGAGCGGCTGGGGTTTGTTCTTGGGATCCCAGAACGCCACGATGTTGTCCAGCCCTTCGTATTTCGTGCTGAGTTCCACCAGATGCACGTCGCCTTCGCCCCAGTTGCCGCGCGGTTGCACCCAGACACTGGGCACTTGATGATAGAGGTTGAAAATATCCTGGTAGGCGTTGAAATCCCGCTCGCGTTGCAAGAGGCCGAAGCCCCGCAGATTTTTCGTCGCAAACCGCTGATGCCGCATCACCGACGCGTTGTTGAGCGGACGCCAGAGCAGCTCGCCGTTCTCCAGGTGCATCAACAACCCATCGCAATCGTGCGCCTCGGGCCGGTAATCATCGAACTTGCGCTCCGAGTTCTTGCCGAACCAAAACATGCTCGTGAGCGGTGCGAGGCCGAGGCTGGCGATGGGTTTGCGCTGGGCGTTCACCGCGGCCACCGTGTTCGACTCGCGCATGTAGATCACGCACTCGATGTCCGCAATCGTCGTCTCGCCCGGTTGAATCAAAAACTCAAACGCCGCAGCGCAACTCACGCTGTCCACCAGCGCGTAGAGGCGCAGTTGCGAATCATCCTTGTGCGGCTTGCCGAGCCACCAGTCCGTGAAGATGGGAAATTCCTCGGGCCGGTCCGGCTCGCCGCAATCCACCGCCAGCGCCCGGGCCGATTGACCGTAGCGCTGCTCCTTGCCCAGCAGCCGAAAATAACTCGCGCCCAAAAACGACCCGATCTCATCCCATTTCCCCGGCCCATTGAGCTGGTTCAAAATCCGGAAGCCCGCGTAACCCGTGTCCGCCGGGATTTGCTTCTGAATCTTCAGGCTTCGGTAATTGAAAAAATCTGGTGTGAACCGGATGGGTTGCAGGTGCGTGAGGGTGAACTCGTTGATGCGCACCGGCTCGGGATAAAGGTAGCCGGGATGAAAAAACTCTGCGCGGAACGGCAGCTCATCCACTGCCCAGAGCGCCTGATCGTGTCGGAACTCGATCTCGCGATATTTGTCGTAATCGAGATTTTCCTGCCGCAACACCGCCGGCAAATCCGCGCGCGGCGACCGGAACGGTTTACGCGCCCGTTCCTCGGCCTTCTTGGCCACATAATCCAGGGTGACCTGTACCGCCTCCTGTCTGGCTCCGGCGCTACTGCACACCGCGAGCGCCAGTATCAGACTTGGGAACGAACGCATCCTCATATTTGCCCGGAAGGAAACTCGAAAACCGGCGAATTTGCAAGGATGGGCGGTGGCCGGGCGGACTAACAATCTGCGGCCCAACACTGTGCCACTTGTTGGGTCTTGAAAGAAATTCGCAGGTTTGCTCTTATCAACTCATGCTAACAGCCGTGCGGGATGAATCACATTTGAACGGAGCGTGCATTCGGTGCGGCCTAGTACGTGTCAACGTCAGATGAGTGCCAGAACCAAGCGATTCATGTTGGGTCGTTCGCCGTGAGACTACACCGCTCATTGATCCCCTTGGTGCTCTTGGCTCTTGTCAGTGGATGCGGTCGCCAGCCGGAATCCTCTCCACCTTCCCGCTCACCCGCTGTATCGCCTGCGCTTCTTCGAGCTTTGGGCGAGACCGCTCTCGAACCGTTGACCACGGAAAAAACTAACCACGTTTACCGTTTCATCTGTAGCCGTACATTTAACGAGCCTTTCTGCATCGTGCTTCGAGTTGGCCCGGATGGGACTGGGGCGCTGACGAGGAAAATGCTCTCAGGCAAGGGGGGCTATGATCGTGGAATCATCAAAGAGCAGGGTGAAGAAGTCATCACAGCACCGAAGGTGGAGGACTTTTTGGCTCTGCTCCAGAGGGAGGGCTTCTGGTCCTTGTCATCCGGTGAGCCGGCGAACGAGATGGGTTTCGATGGCTCAAGTTGGTCAATTGAGGCAGTCCGCACAAACCGCTATCACACTGTCAGTCGTTGGATGCCCAAGGATGATGCCCCCGTGGGCCGGATCGGGCGGTGCCTCGTTGAAATGGCGGACTGGAAAATAGAAAGTCTCTACTAATGGCGGACAGGATCATTGCACTCGACGCCTCCGATGGTGCTCCTGCTTCAGGCCCTGCCTTATCTCGCCCGCCAGTATCCGTGAATTCCTCCGTGGCAATTGAAACGAATTCGGCCCATGCTTGTCTCAGCAATTAAGGGTGAAACATTCGGGCATACTCCTGACCTCCGTGGCGCTGAATCTGGTGCTGGCAACGGCACTGGTCGTCTTGCGCGGGCATCGGCCTGCGCCGTTACCGGTTCAATCCGTTTCGGTGTCCCCACCCTCGTCGCACCTCGTGGTGGCCGAGCCGCCCCCGCCGGCAACCAACCAGTCGCTGGCGTTCGCTAGCCCGGCCCGGTTTCGCTGGGGACTCGTCGAGTCCGCGGATTACCACCAATACATCGCCAACCTGCGCGCCCTCGGCTGTCCCGAGCGGCTTATTCGCGACATCATCATCGCCGACGTGTCGAAGCTCTACGCCGGCAGGATGCGCGAGCTCCGTTCTGCTCCGGACGATTGGCAACCTTGGTACGGCAGTGATCGTCGCCAGGCCCGCAATCGTGAGCGTTCCGCGCGCGACCACGCGCTGCAAGCCGAGCAACGGGCGTTGCTCAAGGAATTGCTCGGTGTCGAGTGGAGCGAAGAATGGGAAGACTTGGCGCGCAACGAAGGAGCCTTCGCCCTTTTGCTGGGATTCATCCCCGAACCGAAACCCTCCCAACTCTTCGCGATGATCGAAGAATTTTCCGAAGCGACCCAAAAAGTCAACGACCAGGCTCAGGGCATCCTGCTGGAGGAAGACCGCGAGCAACTGGCGAAGTTGCGTCAGGCCATGATGACGAAGTTCGCCGCGCTGATGACGCCGGCCGAGTTCGAGGAGTTGAGCTTGCGTGCTCAAAGCGCGGGCAAGGTCGGGGAGGGCGATATTCATCTGGACGGCGTGACGCTTTCCGGGCCGGAGTTCCGCCAGCTCTGCGGGCTTTCCCGCCTCACCGGCGATGTCATCCAGGATGAACTCCTCCGTGACCGCAAGGAGTTGTCGGAGGAAGAGGAGGCGCGGCAGAAACAGGCGTTCGAGGCGGAGTTGAAGAAACTGCTGGGCCCGGCGCGCTTCGCCGACTTCGAACGTGCGCAACAGCCGGAATTCCGCGAGGCTTTCGAGTTCACCGAGGAACATCACCTGCCAGCGAGCACCGCCGCGAAGATTGGTGACGCCATGCGCCACGCCGGCGAGCAGGCCATCGAGATCAAGCAGAATCAATCGCTTTCTCCCGACGAACAGATCGCGGCCCTGACGGTCTTGAAAAGCGTCACGGTCAACACGCTTTCCGCCGCGCTCGGATCGAAGTATGCCGAGTATGCCAAGACCAAAGGCACGGCGCTCGATGATCTGATTGAGTTGCCATCAACCACCGTGGAGAGGCGTCCATGAGATCACGCCCGCTCATCTGGCTCTCGCTGGGATTGAATCTCATCCTGCTTGCGGCGATTTGCCATTTCGCACTGCGTCGGCCTGCATCAAAACCGGCCCCGCGCGAGGTTCGCATGACGCCGATGAATGAACCGGTGGCAGCCGCGGTGACGGAAACCAATTCCGAGTCGGCGATGACCGACCCCGGTGTCGAGGCATTTTCCTGGGCGCAACTCGCCGCCACCGACTTCAAAGTGTATCGCGACCGGTTGCGGGCCATTGGTTGTCCCGAGGAAACCGTGCGCGACATCATCATTGCCGAGATCAACGAGCAGTTCCGTCCCCGCCGCGCCGAAATCGTGGCGAATGTGCAGGGGCGCTATTGGGAGATCACCGCCAAAGGCAGGAACGCCTTGAAGGAGTGGGAAACTGCCTTGGAAAATCTGGACGAAGAACGGCAGGCACTGATCGAGGAAGTGTTGGGCAAGAATCCAGCGGATGAGCAGACCAATCACGAGCGTCAGACCCGTTGGTTGACAAACCGCTACGCCTGGCTGCCGGCGGAGAAGCAGGGACGCTTGGTTGAACTCGAACAGGCGTCCCAAAAGCGCACTCAAGCGATTTGGGAGGAGATCGGTAAGCGTCCGAATACTCAGCCCACCGCGGAGGACAACCAGAAATTCAAGGCCCTGCAGGATGAGTTGACGACGGCGCGACAGCAGTTGTTGTCGCCGGAGGAATATTTGGAATACCGCCTGCGCGGTTCTTCCGCTGGTAGTTGGGCTGGAAATCTACAGGGATTTGAAACCACTGAAACCGAGTGGCGCGCCGTGGCGCGATTGAAACTGGACTACGAGGATGCGCTGAAGCAGGCGTTTCCCGAAACGGACGAGGTCGCCGGCGCGTTTGCGAATCGTTATGGAACTCCTTTGCCACCTCCGGATGCCACTGAGGCTTCCGCTCAGAAGGAAGTTCGTCGGCAGATGCAGGCCGAATTGGAGGCGGCCATGAAATCAACCCTCGGCGCAGAGCGTTTCGCCGAGTATGAACTGGCCTCCAATTCAGACTACCAGCAGACCAAGCGAATCACCGAACGCTTTCAATTGCCTGAGAGCCTCGCCAAACAAGCCTATGAAGTGCAACGCACCGCCGCCGCCCACGCGGAGACCACCCGCACCGATGCGAATCTCTCCGCTGAAGCGCGGGCCAGCGCGTTGGCTGCCATCCGTCAGGAAACCGAGCGCGCTCTCGCAGCTACGCTCGGCTCAAAGGTCTTCAACACCTACCAGGAATATCACGGCGACTGGCTCAAGCAGTTGGATCAAGTGCCGGAAGAACAACCGTAGCTGCGTTCGAACCCGCCGGTAATCGGGCTTGGGTTTGCGGCGGAAAGCGGTGGAGGGCCACCGCAGTCCAAGACGCTGGGGCGTAATCCAATGGCACGTGAGCGCGGCGCGTCTTGGACTGCGCCAGCCCTCTGGCGCTTTTTCTTGGCGGGACACTGCCAGTGATATCCAACGAAGCCTCGAATGTGACGCTGCCGAAGCCCCGCACGATTTGCTTTTCGTTGCGTCCTCCGCTAATCCTTGTGGGCTTTATGACGGCCAACGGCAACATCGTCACCATCCGCAACCTGTCGAAGATTTATCAGCAGGGTGAAATCAACGTCACCGCACTGGACAACATCTCGCTCGACATCGCTTCGCACGAGTTTCTCACGCTCATGGGACCGTCCGGCTCGGGCAAATCCACCCTCCTGCACATCATCGCCGGGATTGACCGGCCGACCAGCGGTGAGTGTCACGTCCAAGGCATTGACGTGGCGCGGCTCAACGAGTCACAACTGGCCGATTGGCGCAATCAGAACGTCGGGTTCGTTTTCCAAACCTTCAATCTCATCCCGGTGTTGAGCGCATTTGAAAATGTCGAACTCCCGCTGTTGCTCACCCGGCTCAATCGCAGTCAGCGCCGCAAGCAGGTCGAGACGGCGCTGGAACTCGTTGGCCTGGCCGATCGCGCCAAGCATCTGCCCAAGCAACTCTCCGGCGGCCAGGAACAACGCGTCGCCATCGCCCGCGCCCTCGTGACTGATCCTGCGCTCGTCGTGGCCGACGAACCGACCGGCAATCTCGATTCGCATTCTGCTCAAGATGTGTTGAAAGTCCTCCAATCCCTCAGCAAGGACGCCGGCAAAACTGTCATCATGGTCACGCACGACCCCAAGGCCGCCGCCTTCGGCTCGCGTAGTATTCATCTGGAAAAGGGTGAGTTGACGAATTGAGCGATGACCATCCCGACGTTCATTCTCAAGAACGCCCTGCGCAACAAGCGTCGCGCCACGCTATCGGTCTTGAGTGTCGCCGTGAGTTTGTTTCTGCTTGTAACGCTGTTGGTCGCGTTGCGCGAAATCACTTTGCCGCCTTCGGACGTTGGCGCCGCCCTCCGCGTGGCGGTGCGGAACAAAATCTCCATCGCGAACCTCCTGCCAGCGCGGCAACGACCCATTGTCGAGCGCATCCCGGGCGTTGAAGCGGTGACGCCGTTCACCTGGTACGGCGGCAAGTACAAGAACGAGGAAGGCATGACGTTCGCCCAGTTCGCCATGGATCCGAAGAAACTCCGCTCCGTGTTTACCGAGGCGAGAATGAAGGAGGAGGATTACCAGGCGTTTGAGACGATCAAGGACTCCTGCCTGCTCGGCAAGATCACCGCCGACAAGTACAAGCTCAAGGTCGGGGACCGCATCACGCTGCCCAGCACGGTCTATCCCTGCACCTTGGATTTCAAAATCGTCGGCATTTATTCCGGCACGCCTGACGACCGCAACATGCTGTTCCGGCAGGATTATCTCGACGAAGGCAGCGGGGTCACCGGCATGGTTGGCATGTGGTGGCTCAAGGTGAAATCCGCCGAGGACATGCCCAAGGTCATCGAAGGCATAAACAAAGCCTTCGAGAACACCGCCGCCGAAGTACGCGCCGAAACGGAGCGTGCGTTTCAACTCGGGTTCATTTCCATGTGGGGGAACATCAAGCTGCTCGTCTCGCTCGTGTCGAGCGCCGTGGTGTTCACGCTGCTGTTGGTGACCGCCAGCACGATGAGCATGGCCATCCGCGAACGCTTCCGCGAACTGGCCATTCTCAAAGCCATTGGCTACCGGCGACGCGAATTGTTCGCTTTCATCCTCGCCGAAAGTTTTGCCCTAGCCATGGCCGGGGCGGTGATCGGTGTGGGCGGCGCCTACGCACTGTTCACCTACGGCGATGTGGCCAAGATGACCAATGGTATTTTCGTTTCCCTGGAAGTGACGCCGAAGATCATGGGCATCGGCGTGATGGTGTCGGCGATGCTTGGTATCATTGCCAGCATCATGCCCAGTCTCGCTGTTGCAAAGATGAGTGTGGTGGATGGACTGAAATCGCTGGATTGAAATGAAACCACGGATTAAAACAGATGGACACGGATGCGAATGGAGCGCGGGCTTCAGCCCGCTTCATCGTGCGAGAGGATCTGTCTCCGCGTCATCCGCCGGAGTATTTGCCCTTCGAAGCGGAATAAATGCCGCACCCCGAATCAGTGTTCATCCGTGTCCATCCGTGGTTAAAACAATTTGACCGCATGGCCTTGCCGCTTACCTACAACTTCCGCAACGTGCTCGTCCGCTGGCGCGCGACGGCGGCCACCATCCTCGGCGTGGCGCTGGTCGTGACGGTTTACATTCTCATGCAAGCGATGGCCGCCGGGCTTGTGAAATCCAGTCAGAATACCGGTGACCCGCGTAATGTGATGATCGTCCGGAAGGGATCAACCGCTGAATCCAGCAGCCAGGTTTCGCGCGAGCAACTCAAGATCATCCAATTCTGGCCCGAGATTGAGCGGGATGCCCAAGGCCGCCCGTTCATTACCGCGGATCTGGCCATCATCATCAATCTTCCCCGTCGCGATGGCGCGGGTGAGGCCAACGTGACCATGCGTGGTGTCACGCCGATGGGCATGGAACTGCGCCCGCAGGTCAAGTTGGTGAGCGGACGCTGGTTTACGCCCGGCAAGCGCGAGGCGGTGGTGAGCAGCAAGATGGCCAAACGATTTGCCAACGCTGGCATCGGCGAAAAATTCAAGACCGGCGCCGCCTGGCTCACGGTGGTGGGGTGGTTCGACGGCGCTGACAGCGCCTTTGATTCCGAGATGTGGATGGACGCCGACGAAGCGCGCTCCGTGTTCGACCGTGAGAATTATTCCAGCGTCCTAGCCCGCGTCGGCACCACCAACGCCGCCGCCGCGCTGATGCAGCGGATTGATTCCGACAAGCGCATGCCGCTGCGCGCCGACTTGGAAACGGATTATTACGCGAAGCAAACCACGACAGCGCTCCCAATCAAAATCCTCGGCCAGTTTCTGGCCACGGCCATGTCCATCGGCGCGATCTTCGCGGCGATGAACACGATGTATGCGAGCGTCGGCTCGCGGACGCGCGAGATCGGAACGCTGCGTGTGCTGGGATTCCGACGGCGCACCGTGCTGGCCAGTTTCATCATCGAAGGCGCGATGTTGTCGGCCATCGGCGGGTTGCTCGGCTGTGGACTGGCGTTGCTGGCGCAATGGCTGTGCGAAGTGGGCGGCGTGCGCTTCGGCACGCTGAGTTTCAATACGTTTAGCGAAGTGATCTTTCAGTTTCGCATCACGCCGATGTTGGTCCTGCAAGGGCTGATCTTTGCGGTGATCGTGGGTGTGGTCGGCAGTTTGTTTCCCGCCATCCGCGCCGCGCGCCTGCCGGTGATCTCCGCGCTCAAGTCAATTTAAGCACCGGCGGGTTTGGGTAGCACTGCCGGCTGTCGGAAGGTGAACCATGCGCAAACGCCCAGCAGCGCGAGATTGAAGGCGCCGAGCAATTGCAGCACTTGCACAAAGCTGCCATGCACGAACGTCAGCGTCACGCCGTAGCCAACGGCCAGTAACACCATGGGGATCACCACTGCGAATTGCGATTTCCCGAGCAGATTGCTCGCGAGCACATTGGCCAGGCAGAGCGGCACCATCGCCCCGGCGTACCAAGGGAGGATTTGGGTGGTTACTTCCACGTAACTGGGTTTGGCCATCAAACGAACGACCCAGGGGCCGAGCAGCCACAAGCAGACCACGCCGACAATCGCCAGTGCCGCCGTGCAGACCAACGTCAATCCGAACAAATTGCTTTTCTCGGATTTTGCCGCGCTGGCGACAATGCGCGGGAACATGACCGCGGTCAGCGGACCGACCGCCCACACCAGCGCACGTGATAAAGTCCCGGCAGCGCCGTAGCACTGGGAGTTCTCCGGCAAGTATGCCTTTACGAACATGGTGTCCGCCGCCATCAGAAACTGACAGGCGCCGAATCCCGCCAGCAGCGGCGCCACTTGCTTGACGAGCGCTCGGGCGTCAAAAGGTTCGGAAGGCCCGGACCAAATCTCGCGCGTTTGCCAGATGGCCAGCAACAGCGCAAAAACCAGTCCAATGAACGCACCCGTCATGATGCCGGCCGCGTAGCCGCCGAGAATCAGCACAATCACCGCCCCGGCACCAATGCGTCCAATGCCGTTCAGGATCATCGTCCAACCGAAGGTGAAGAAATCCTGTTTGCCCTGGAGCAATCCCAAGAACATGGGCAGCCACGCGGACGCCAGAATGACCAGCAAGGTAATCCACAGGGCGGCGGGATTGGAAAGTTGCCAGCGGGCGATCAATCGGTCCTGCACAAACCACATGACCACCGCGCCCAGCCCCCACAGGAGCGTGATGCCCAGCCAAGCCCGCCGGAACATGCCGGAGAGTTGTCGTTGCCGGCCGGTGGCGAGCGTAGCCGCGGCCTGCTGCGCGAAGACCATTTGCAGCGGCATGATGGGAATGCACATGGTCAGCGCCAGCAACGTGACAAAAATCGCGTATTCCGTTTCGGGAATGGTCTTGGAGAAAAAGTGCACGCCGTACATCAGCGCGCCGGACGCCACGTTGGCGAACATCAGCCAGCCGCTTTGCCGAAAAAATGAGGAATGCTGCGCGACCGTTCGAGCGGGCACGGGTTGCGTTGCTTCAGCTTCTGAAACCATGAGCCTTGGACAATACGGAACCCGTTTGGTTCAAGGAAGCGATTTCAGGAAGCGCAGCAACATCTGCCGACCGCGCTCCAGTTGGGCGAGTTCAATCCATTCATCCGCCGTGTGCGCCTGCGCGATGTCGCCCGGGCCAAAGACCACGCTCGGGATGCCGGCGCGCGCCAGTACGGCGGCGTCGCAGAAATAGTGGAGTCCCCCGGGACGTTTCTGGCCGATGCTGTGGAGGAACAAGCGGACGAGCGGGAGGCTGGCATCGGTCGCCAGCGGGTAACAAGGCTTGAGCTTCACTTTGGAAACTTTGGCGTTCAGTTTGCGGGATCGTAGAAATGCGGCTACTTCCCGCCGCGTGGCAGCTTCCGATTCACCCGGTAACGTGCGCCGATCCACCCCGATGAGGCATTGGTCCGGCACGATGTTCGTCTGCGTGCCGCCGCGAATTGTCCCGACGCTCACCGAGCCGTGACCCAGCAACGGATGCCGGCGCTTTCGGAGGCGGGCGGCAAAATCCGTTTCCAGCGCGTCCACCACGCGCGCCATTTCGTGAACGGCATTCTTGCCGAACCAAGGCGTTGCGCCATGAGCCGATTGGCCGAGCGTTTCGATGTTCAGCCACACGCTACCCTTGTGTGCCGTGGCCACCACCAGGTTGGTTGGCTCGCCGACGATGGCGAGGTCGGCCTTGAATTTATTCTGCGCCAGAAAACGCGATCCACTTTGAGCCTGCTCCTCATCCACCAAGCCGACGAAGACAATCTCAGTTTCGCGCGGTCGTTCAGAGGATTTCGCGAGATCGCAAAGCGCGATGAAGAGCGTGGCCACCGAGCCTTTGGTGTCACACGCGCCCCGGCCGTACATGCGTCCTCCTTTGGTGTACGGTTTGAGTTGCCGTTCGTTTGCGACATTTACCGTGTCGAGATGGGGGGCGAGCAGAACCGTGCGGCGGACTTTTCCAGCGGGGCGAAGCCGGGCGAGCAGGTTCGGGCGGCCCGGCAAGACTTTTTGAAATTCAATATCCAGACCGGCCCGGGCTCCTAGCGCCGCCAGATATTCGGCCACGCGGCCCTCGCCTGCGTGCGGATCGCGCGCGGGCAGGAACGCGTTGTTCACGCTGGGCAGCGCGATCAATTCGGCGAGGAGCTTGGCGGTTTGTGTCATTCGCTTGGGTACGGAATGCCGATCTCCGTCTCGGCGCGTTGAGTTGAATTGGCCACGCCGGATCGGAGTCCGGCGCTCCGTTCAATCCACGTGCGAGAAAATGCGGCGCAGCTTGCCGAGCATGGCTTCGGAGTAACGTTCGCCCGGCGTCAGCACGCGGCCATGGATCTGGAGTTCGTCCACCGCGGCGAGCGTCATGCAAAAATCCACGTCGTGCAGCGGGCGTTCGCGGCGCACGCGGCGAATCCAGCGGCGCATGTCGGTGATTTCCTCGATCTCGATCTTTTGCCCGGGCTGAAAGGCGGAGCCCCACTCGTTACGCTGCACGTAGCCGTCCTTTTCCTTCTTGTTGTTGAACCACGCGTCGCCGAGCAGCACGCAGACGGAGCGGCCTTTGCTCTCGCCGAGGCGATAGAAAACGATGCGCGCCTCCGATTCGCAAAAATGTTCGTAGGCAATATCCAGCGCGTCCGGGGGCACGGGGGAAAAACGGGTTTGGAAACCAATGTGAAAGCCACCGGGCACTTCCGGCTGTTTCTCGAAGCAAAGATTCTCCTCAAAAATCCAGAGCAATTCCGTGGAATGGCCCTTCTCGGCGAGCAGGTTTTTCCAGGCAGCGAGCAGGATGTCCAGGTTGGGTCGGGTCACGGCATCGTTCATGGCGGTATTGTTACGGTTTGTTCTTCCGAAACCAATCTACAAAAAGTGGGATGCCCTCCGCAATCTTCACGCGCGGGTGGTAATCCAGCTTCGCCCGGGCTTTGGAGATGTCGGCAAACGTGATCGGCACGTCGCCCGGTTGGGATGGTTGCCGGTCCAGGATGGCCTTTTTGCCGAGGGATTTCTCCAGCAACTCGATCAACTGGCTCAACGTCACCGTCTGCGACTCGCCGAGGTTGAAGATCTCGAAACCGAATTCCTTCCGCGTGCAGGCCATCACTCCGTCGAGGATATCCGTGACGAAGGTGTAATCCCGCGCCGTGCTGCCGTCGCCGAAGACGGGGATGGGTTTTCCGGCGCTGATGAGTTGGGCGAACTTGTGAATCGCCAGGTCCGGTCGCTGGCGTGGACCATAGACGGTGAAGAAGCGCAACATCACCACGTCCAGCCCGTAGATGTGGTGGTAAACATGGCCGAGCGCCTCACACGCGAGTTTGCTGGCCGCGTATGGCGAGATGGCGGAGAAGATGGGGTCGCTCTCGCTGAACGGCACTTTGGCATTCACGCCATAGACGGAGGACGAGGAGGCAATGGTGATTTTCTTCACGCCATTGCGCCGGGCGGCTTCGAGGATGTTTACCGTGCCCTCGACATTGACGCGTTGATAAAGCGCGGGCTCCGCCAGACTGGGCCGTACTCCTGCGCGAGCCGCGAGATGGATCACCTGATCAAACTTCACGCTGGCGAACAATTCCTCCACGGCGGTACGGTCGGTCAGGTCGCCATGAATGAACTCAAAAGGTTTGGCCAGCGACTGGATGGCGCGCAGGTTACCGCGTTTGATCTGCGGGTCGTAGAAATCGTTAAGGTCGTCGAAGGCCCAGACTGCGTGGCCGTCGGCCAGCAACCGCTCGCACACGTGCGATCCAATGAAGCCCGCGCCACCCGTTACCAGAAAATTCACGCGGCCAACGCTAACAAACGGGCGACGGCAAAGTCGAGCAGCGGTTGTGGCCAGGGACAAGCGCGAACTGCTTTTGACTTTCGCCTAGGTGGCTGACCTGTTACAACGCGGCGCATGTCGGCGAAGCTTTCCATTGGATTCCTCGGAGCGGGCAAAATGGCCACGGCGCTGGCGCGTGGGTTCATTCGCGCCAAGCTGGTTGGGCCGGGGCAGGTGATTGCCAGTGATCCCGTGGCTGGAGCGCGCACAGCTTTTGCCAAGGAGACTGAGGCGAAAGTTGCCGACTCCAACAAGGAAGTCGTTCAGTTTGCCAAAGTCATTTTCCTCGCGGTGAAACCGGACCAGGTCGCGTCCGTGCTGGCGGAAGTGCGTGAACATTTTACGAGCGAACATCTGCTCATTTCGATTGCGGCGGGCGTGCCGATTGCAAAATTGGAAGGCGGTCTGTCGCCGGGGGCACGGGTCATCCGGGTTATGCCGAACACGCCGGCGCTCGTGGGCGAATCCGCCACGGCCTACGCGCCCGGCAAATCTGCCACGAGCGCGGACGCCGAGTTGGCTCAAAAACTTTTCTCCGCCGTGGGCGCGGCGTTTCAGGTGAAGGAAGCTTTGCTGGATGCGGTCACCGGTTTGAGCGGCAGCGGGCCGGCGTATGTGTATCAATTCATCGAAGCCCTGAGCGATGGCGGCGTGGCGGCGGGTTTGCCGCGTGACATCGCCACGAAGCTCGCCGCACAGACCGTGTTGGGCAGCGCAAAGATGGTTTTGGAAACCGGCCAGCATCCGGGCGCGCTCAAGGACATGGTGACGAGTCCAGGCGGGACGACCATTGAGGGTTTGCACGAGTTGGAAAAGGGCAAGCTGCGGGGCACGGTCATCAGCGCCGTGCGTGCCGCGACCGAGAAATCGAAGAAGCTGGGGCAAGGCTAGGTTGGTTGCTGGTTGCAAGTTCCAGGCTCCAAGTTGCCGGCGACGTTCTTGATTTCAAAACCTGCAACTTACAATAGGTAACTTGAAACTCGTTAACAAAATGAACTTTACTCCTCCAACCGAAAAGCAGGCGCGCGTGATCTGGATCGCGGTTACCGGTCTGGCCATCGCCACGATCGTGGCGCTCATTGTGGCGCTGGTGTGGGGATTGGGCCGGGTGCTGAATGTGTTTGCACCCGTGATCTGGCCGCTGGCGGTGGCGGGCGTGGTGGCGTGCCTGCTGGATCCGGTGGTGGAATTTCTGGTGCGCAAGCGCGTGCCCCGCCTGCGGGCGATTGGGGTGGTGTTCCTTCTTGCGCTGGTGATCGTGATCGCCTTTGCGTCGAGTGTGGTGCCGCAGATTGTGGTTGAAGTGCGCGATCTCGCCGTGAAGACGAGCACCTTCAAGACCGAGCTGCCTGACCGGGCGGGCCAGATGGCCACCAATCCACCGAGCTGGCTGCCGAAGCAGGCCGTGCCTTTATTGCGCGCGTTCAGCGAGAGTGCCTCCCAGACAACCAACGCGCCGGCCATCACGACCATGGTCGTGACCGAAACCAATGCCCCATCCTCGGGGTTTGCGCGGCCTTCCCTTGAATCGTCGGCTCCCTCCATGCTGAAATCGGTGGCGGATTATGCCTCCAAACTACTGCCCAAGTTTGGTGGGTGGCTCTCGCAAGTGATGGTTTTTGTCGGGTCGGTGTTCGGGATCATCGCCGGCCTGGCGTTGGTGCCGATCTACGCGTTCTATTTTCTGCTGGAGAAACAGGGCATCTCGAGCCGATGGCGCGATTATCTGCCGGTGCAGGATTCCAAATTCAAGGACGAACT
Organism: Limisphaerales bacterium; assembly: GCA_044225555.1. Classification (GTDB taxonomy): domain Bacteria; phylum Verrucomicrobiota; class Verrucomicrobiia; order Limisphaerales; family JADLHS01; genus JADLHS01. Next base: position 165,657 of record JBGAIM010000007.1, read on the forward strand.
GGCGTTTGTGATCAATTCCATCAACGAATATCTCGTCGCCTTTTTCCGCGGACAGGTTTTGGTGGCAATGTGTGACGGGGTGCTCTACACGATTGGCTTTCTGCTCATTGGATTGCCCTACGCAATACTGATCGGGGCCATGGCAACCTGCCTGACGATCATTCCCTTCCTCGGGGCAATCACGACGTGTGTGTCGGCGCTGGTCATCGCGCTGGTGGCGTTTGGTGACTGGCAACACCCGGCGCTGGTGCTCGGCGTATTCGCGGTCGTGCAATCGCTGGAGGGCTTCGTCATCCAACCCAAGATCATGGGCGACCGGGTGGGGTTGCATCCGGTGACGATCATCGTGGCGTTGATGGTGGGAACCACGCTGCTGGGTGGAATTCTGGGCGGCATTCTCGCGATCCCGCTGGCGGCGGTGTTGCGGGTGTTGATGGCGCGCTACGTGTGGCAGAAGAAGGAGTCCGGAACGCCGGTGCTCAAGCACGTGGCCTGACGTTGCCAAGCCCGTCCGATCCAAAAAACGAAATGGACATCGCGTCGCGGGTGACTAAACTCCGCGGACTCTGATATGAAAAGTAACGGTGTAACAACAATTTTGAACTGGGGGCTGGCTGTCGTAATGGTCGCGCTCGTGCTGGGTGCGATCAAATACTACAACACGACTCACGAGGCTCGCTCGCTGCAAACGCTGCTGATGACTTATCAAAACAAGCAGGCCGTCCTCAACAACTTGATCGCTGAATGCCTTGAATACAGCAAGCGCAGCCCGGCCATTGACCCCATTCTTGAGGCCAACAATCTTAAGGCGAAGTCCACGCCCGCTGTGAACAAGCCCGCTCCCAAGTAACATTCTTTTTTTATGAGCGATTCAAATCTTCCGTCGCCCGCACCTGCCAATTCCTCTGAATTGGCCGAACTCAAGGAACTGTGTGCCGATCTGCAGTGGCAGACGCAAACACTCCGCATCGCGCTCCTGATCGTTGCGGGTGCGCTGTGTGGATATTTCTGGCTGGAGGTCAAGCGCAACGGGCAGGCGCTCGCGATGCTCCGCCCCCAAGCCGCCCAGGTGCTTGAAGCCTCCAAGGTGCAGGACCCAATTGCCAACCGGTTCGTCGGACAACTTGTGGAATTCAGCAAAACGCACCCGGACTTTGCTGCCATCCTCAAAAAATATCCAATCCAGGCCGGGGCCCCGGCAACTTCGCCAGCGACGGCTCCCGCGACCGCACCGGCCCCAGCGACAACCGCTCCCGCAGTTCCGAAGAAGTGACGGTCAGCCAGTCGAGTCGCGCGCTTCCAGCTGCGCGCCACAGGCGAAGCAGAAGTTCGACTCGGGTGGACACTTCACCGCGCACGAGGGACAAACCACGTGCGCTTTTTTGTGCCTCCGATGGATGATCAGGTTGCGCAGGTACGGAATCCACGAGAACGCGTAGGCAAAGATGAACACCGAATCCCGCCGGTCAAACAGCGCATAGCTGAGCAGCAGGAGCGTTCCTACCAGACTTAACCACCAGAACGCGGACGGTACCACCACTCGCTTGCGTTTCTCGGTCGCGATCCACTGGACGATGAATCGCGAGAAGAAAACGATGTTGCCCAGCCAGCCGATCACCTTCCAGAAGTGCCACTCGACCCAGAGAAATTTACCGTCGCTGAAGCCAGCCTGCCAGTTGATCGTCGCGAACCAATCCATGATGCCGCGAGAGTAAAGCGCCGGCACGTCGGACTCAAAGCGCAAAAACTCCCGGTTGCCGCCGTCGCAATGAATTCGTGAATTGCTTCGGGCGGCGATTCGGCTATAAACCTCGCGCCGAATGAAGCAATTGCTCCAACCGTTGGTTGATTGGTATCTGCGCTCGCTGGAAACGGGCGGTTACCTGCTCGTGGCGCTGTTGATGGCCATCGAGAGTTCCATCGTGCCGCTGCCCAGCGAAGTCGTCATTCCGCCGGCGGCGCATCTGGCGTGGACGGGTGACGGGTTGGCGTTGTTCGGGTTTCATTTCAAGGGCTGGTCGGCCCAGATCGGACTGGTAATTGCCGGGGCCATCGGTTCCTGGCTCGGGGCCACCGTCATGTATTGGGTGTCGCGCTGGGCAGGACGACCATTCGTGATGCGTTACGGAAAATACTTTTTCATCTCCCCGGAGAAGATTGAGGGAGCGGAGCGTTGGGCGGCGCATTACGGCGCGTTCGGAATTTTCGCCTCACGCCTGCTGCCGGTTGTGCGCCATCTCATCGGCATCCCGGCCGGCATCGTGCGGTTGAATTTCCTGCAATACTCGATCTACACGCTGATTGGTTCGGCGCTCTGGTGCGCGGTGCTGTGCTGGCTGGGGGTGAAAGTTGGCGGTGACATCAGCAAAGGCGAAATGCACAAAGTCACCTACTGGCTGTTTGGATTTCTCGCAGTGGTCGGCGTGATGTATTACTTCTTCGTCCACCGGCACATGAAGGCGGAAAAGAAATGACACCCGGGTTTATGAGGGCATCACGCGCGGCGCGGGCGCTTTGACGAAAGTCGTCTCGCGCAGGTAAATCGGCTCCAGCTTTTCACCCGGCACGGAATCATTTCGTTCGGAAGCGAGTTGTGTCAAAACTGCTGCGCGCGGAAATATGGTGCGCCCGCCAGGAAACCAGCGGGTCACCTCCGGGCCCACCATCAGCTCTCCGGCTTGCTCGCGTTCCCGAATCACCGCCGCCGTTACGATTCGCAATGGCAAGATTTCCCGGCGGGCGCCGCCGGCATTCTCGTATTCGGCGAGATAGAACTCCCCTCGTTGGGCATCTATCACCACGTTGAACCTTCCCGTCACGCCGTCCGCGGCTGCCTGCGCGGCCGCGCCTTCCGCGCTATTGACGCCAACGAGTCTGACGTGGCGTGCCAGTTGCCAGCCCTGAGCCAGCGCGATCGCGGCGCGGATGCCGTTGTAGGAGCCCGGCCCCAATCCGACGGCCACACATTGAATCTGTTCACGCTCCAAGCCAGCCTGCTGCAATGCCGATTCGATCAGGGTGAACGGTTTCATCGCGTAACCGGTCGTCGTGTCCACGACCTCGGCCACCGCGCCGGCCCCCGGGTCAAAAACGGCAACGCTCCGCTGCGGCGAACTGAATTCAAGCGCCAGAATCTTCATAGACAATCCGCCGTTCCGTTTCTCCGAGGATTTCAATCCGCACCTTGCGCACGCTTGTCATGCCCCATTCTGCAAAAACTCTTCGAGGCCCGCGCCACGGATCTGTTCCGCCGTCTCGAGGCGGTACAGGTCGAGGTGAAACAAACGCAGCCGTCCGCCGCCGTATTCATTCACGAGGGTGAACGTGGGCGAGTGGACACGCGCGGTTACGCCCAATCCGCGCGCAAGCCCGCGCACCAGTTGGGTTTTGCCTGCGCCCAGGTCACCGCTCAAAGCGATGACCCACCCACGCCGGGCCTCGCGCCCCCATTGTTCCCCGAGGGATTCGGTTTCGCGAGGGCTCCTCGAAATCTCCTCCATAACTTCAGGCCATCGGAATGATGATGACTTTTTTCAATGCCCGTTTCTTTCCAAGCACACCGCTTAGGGCGTAAGCGCAAATAGCGATGAGGTTGTGTTGGTCTTCTTCGCTGTCGGTATAGTCAAAGCTCGCCACCGCCAGGCCTGCATCGTTGCCGATGCCGCGTTTCCCGAAGACTGGCAATTCAACCGAGGCAAACAAGAAATCTTCCGCCGTGTTCTGCACGCGGAAGTTCTTTGCCCGGGTAAGATCAATTCTTTCGGTCAGCGTGAACTTACGTCGCTGGTCTGCGATTCGCTTGATCTGACCCACCACAGGAACTTTGGCAAACGGCTGGTGTTCTTTTTCAACTCGTAACTCGGCGCCAGCCACCCAACTTTGCATGATTTGTTTGTCGAGCATGGTGTCAGGGCTCCAAGTGTTTGTTCGCTTTGATCATGAGAAGTGAACGTAGCCTTGAGTGGTGAGCGGGCGGACACCGGTTGCATCACGCAGCTTAAGGCCTTCGCCCGCGATGATCTTGCCGATGCAACTGAGTTTCAGTTTGGGAAACTGTTTCTTCCACGCGTCCAGCAGCGGCACGGCGCACTTGCTGGCGACGGTGAACAACAGTTCAAAATCCTCGCCATCGGTGAGCGCGGCGATGATCGCGGGTTTGGCCGCGTCGCCGCGTTTGAAAATTTCTTTCGCGGCGCGGCTGATCGGTATGGCTGATTTGAGCAATTCCGCTCCACACCGGCTGGCGTGAAGGATGTGGCGCAAGTCACCGGCCAGCCCGTCGCTGACATCCATCATCGCGTGGATGCTGAAATGTTCCGCGAGCCAGCGGGCCTCGGCGAGGCGCGGCTCGAATTCCAGATGCCGGCCCGTGATGGATCCCCCGAGTTCACCGGTGACAAAAATGGCGTCGCCCACCTTAGCGCCGGAACGCACCAACAGTTTCCCCCGCGGCACGGACCCGATCAGGGCCACGGAAAGTAGCACGCCGGCGGGGTTCGTGGTCGTTTCGCCGCCGACAATGGCCACGCCTTGCTTCCGCGCCAGGGCGTTCAAGCCCGCGTAGATTTGCTCGACAAACTCCGGCTGGAATTTCTTCGGCAATCCCAGGGTGATCAAGGCTGCGGTGGGTGTGCCGGCCATCGCGGCGATGTCGCTCAAACAGCGGGCCAGTGCCTTGTGGCCAATCTTTTCCGGTGGAGTTTCGCTGGTGAAATGCACGCCCTCAACCACGGCGTCTGTCTTGAATAACAACAGCCGATCACCTGCTCCAACGTCGAGCACCGCGCAATCATCACCGGCGCCGATTACGACCGAGTCGTTGGTCGGCAGCGCGCGGGTGAGCCGGGCGATGAGTTCAAATTCGTTCATTGCGGCGTTGGCAATCTAAAGGCGAGTTTGTCCTGCAAAAAGAATATCACGAGGTTAGCGGCATTGAACAGCATGTGCGCGGCGAGCGGGGCGAGCAGGTTGTCGGTTTGCTCGTAAAGCCAGACGAGCAGCAACGCCAGCAGGAGCAGTGGAAGAAAGATCGGCAGGTTGAAATGGATGGCCGCGAACAGAATGCTCGTTCCCCAGAGCGCCAAGCGCGGATAGCCGGCCCGTTTGATGGCCGGATAGAGCACACCGCGAAACAACAATTCCTCGCCCAGCGGCGCCACTACCACCGTGATGAGGGCAAATGCCAGCAAGCCCGGCCCCCGGCTGGCACTGCGCAAAGCCTCCACGGCCGATTGGGCGGCGGTTTCGATGCCGAAGTGCTGCAACACTTCCAACGAACCACTCTGGAGCAGCGAGCCCACGGGCAGGAAACCGCAGATCACCAATGCGCCCAACGCAACCGACCGGGCACTGGCGTTGCGAAGGCCAAATGCCTCCACCCAACTGATCCCGTGTTCGCGCACAAACCGCCCCACCAGCGCGATGCTCGCTCCTTGAAAGCTGATCGCGGCCATGACGATTTGGCGCACGCTAATGGGGGATTTTCCCTTGGTCCCTCCGCTTACCAGCAAGGAAAGCAATAGGCCGACGAAGAGGCAGATAAAGACGCCCATCGTCAGCCGCAGCACAGCTTCAAGTTTCCACGGTCGCGGCGACAACACGGTAGCAGCCTAACTGCCGCTGTGGCGCGGAGCGAGAATTGGTTTTTGCCGTTCGCGGCGGCGAGTTCTCAGTCATGCAGGGAGGCAGCGGCCAGTTTCCGGGCTTGGCGGATCAAGGCGAGGTCTTCGGCCAGATCGCCGAAACGGAAACGGGGCAGACCACTTTGCTGTTGGCCGAGCAGTTCGCCCGGGCCACGCAGCTTCAAATCCGCCTCGGCGATGCGGAAGCCATCAGTGGTTTCCTCCAGCACACGCAGTCGCTGGCGCGATTCGGGATGTTTGGCGTCGGAGATCAAAATGCACTGCGAGCCGTGCGCGCCGCGACCGATGCGGCCACGCAACTGGTGGAGCTGCGCCAGCCCGAAGGCTTCGGCATTTTCAATCAGCATCACAGTGGCGTTCGGCACGTCCACGCCCACTTCGATCAGCGAGGTGGCGAGCAGCACATGGGCGCGGTTGGCGCGGAAGTCCGCCATCACCGTTTCCTTTTCCGCACTTTTCAATCGGCCATGCAACAGCCCGACGCGAAACGGCGCGAGCTTGTTCCTCAAATTGTCGAACTCCTTCGTCACGGCCTTGAATCCGTCGGCGTTGTCCTCGACGCGCGGATAAACCACGTAAGCCTGGCGGCCTTTGGTGAGTTTTTCGCGGATGAACTCCCAGACCTTCGGCAGCTTGTCAGCAGTGCGGACAAAAGTTTTGATTGAGCCACGACCGGCGGGCAATTCGTCAATCACCGAAACGTCGAGGTCACCGTAAAGCGTCAGCCCCAGCGTGCGCGGAATGGGCGTGGCCGTCATCACGAGCAGGTGCGGGTAGCGTCCCTTGCGGACAAGTTGCTCGCGTTGGGCAACGCCAAATTTGTGTTGTTCGTCAATGATGACGAGGCCGAGGTTGGGCAGCTCGAAGCCGGAAGTGAACAGGGCATGGGTTCCAATGAAGATGGAGGATGAAGGATGGAGGATGGCAGGGCGTTGGCGGCGACCATTTTCCATCTTCGATCCTCCATCCGCGTTCGTCTTCCGGCTGCCCGTTTGCATCTCGACGCTCACGCCGAGCGGTTCAAACCAGCGGGTGAAATTGCGGAAATGTTGTTCAGCCAGAATCTCGGTGGGCGCCATGAGCGCGACGTTGAAACCGCTTTCGAGAGCCATCAGCGCGGTGCAGGCGGCGACGGCAGTCTTGCCGGAGCCGACATCGCCTTGGAGCAATCGGCGCATCGGATGTGCGCCGCCCAAGTCTGAGCGGATTTCGCGGAGCACGCGGGTCTGGGCGCCGGTCAGTTGGAAACCGAGTTGCGCCAGAAATGGTTTCATCAGCCGGTTGTCGCCCGAGCAAGGCAGGGCGTGGGCGTTGGCTTCGAATTTCTTTCGCCGCGTTTGAATCTGGAGTTGCAGTTCGAGGAATTCATCCAACGCGAGGCGTTGCCGGGCAAACTCCGTGTCCGTCAACGCTTCCGGAAAATGGAGCATGTGAATGGCATTGGCGCGGGAGGGAAGCAGAGTTCCAGGCTCCGGGTTCCAAGTTCCGAGTCCTTCGCCGGACTTTGCCGCGCCTGGTTCGGTGATTTGTTGTTCGTACTTCTCCAGTGTCCGCCAGATGAGACCACGCAGCCAGCGTTGCGGCAGGCCTTCCGTAAGCGGATAGACGGGCACGATGCGATTGAAGTGGATGAAACTTTCCTCGCCGGGCTCGATCCACTCGGTCTCGGGATGGTCCATGGTGCGGGGGCGCAGTGATCCCGGTTTGCCGAAGGCCAGGAACTCACGGCCCGTGACGAAATATTCTTCCATCCACGGCTGGGCCTGCCACCAGCGGCAATAAAGATGCGCCGAGCCGTCGTCGAGCACGCACTCGAACAAGGCACGCTCCCCCTTGCGCCAGCTTTTGACGCCGGCGGCAATGATCTTGCCCCGTACGGTGGCGGCTTCACCGAGTTGCAATTTCGCGATGGGAAGAAAATTCCGCCGGTCCTCGTAGCGGCGCGGTCGGTGAAGCAACAAATCTTCAACGGTGGTGATGCCCAGCTTGGCGAGTTGCCGCGCACGCTCCGCTCCGACGCCCCAAAGCGTCGTGACCGGCGCGGTCAGAGAAGAGTTTGCTGGTTGGCTGGGCGGCACGCCCGCACGATACGAACCGCGCGGGAACGCTTCAAGGGAAAGGCGACCGCCCCCATCACCGTGCGGTGGCGGCGGCTGGCTGGCTCAATTCTTCGGCGGATGAAGCAGTGCGCGGGAATTGGTGCCGTGGGCGGGCATGGTCGCGACGAGATAATCCACGAGCGAGTTGATTTGCATGTCGGACAAAGGTCCGCCCTGGCTTTGCGAAAACGCCGCCATGAGCGTGTTCGGTTTGCCCAGGGTGATCATCAGTTTCCAATAAGCGGCGTCGGTATCGTTCGGCAGATTGTGCAGGTCCGGCACCATCGTGGCGCGATGTTCCGCTTCGTGGCAGACGCCGCAGGCGGTGGTGTAAAGGTCCTTGCCCACTTTGCCGATCACCGGTTCAACATGACAGCGGGCGCAATCGCCCTTGAAGATCGCCTGGCGGTCGGCCTTGGCGAGCAGTTGATTGCGTTCGCGATCGGCGGCGGACATCAGGTTCGGGTCGGGTTGTTGGATGGTGGTTTTAACCATGAGCGGCTTCTGGCCCTTGTCGGTGTGCAGGGTGACGCTCTTGAACACCACGCCGCTCTTGCCTTGCACGTTCATGTTCACGGGAATCTGGCCCGTGCCGCCCGCGGGAATTTTCCAGGGCATCGGCGGCAATTGCGCCGTGGTGCAACCGCACGAGGTCTGCACGTGAGTCACGGTGACCTCGTCGGGCGAAACATTGGTGAGGTTGAAAACAAAGCTGGCCGTGAACTCGCCGGGCTTGGTGATGTATTCCTTCGTCTCGTTGTCGAAGGCGAGGATGCCGGCGGGCAGGGGACTGTTGTTGGGTTGCGCTGGCGCAGCTTGTGGCGCGGCCAGTGGCGCAGGCGCGAGGGTCTCCGGGCGGACTTGTGGCACGGGCGGCGTTCCGGGCAGGCGCGTGTCGAAGGCTGGGGGCGCATCGGCGGCGGAAAGACGGCTCAGGCAGAATGCCATCCAGAGGGCGGCAACAAACGGGCGGCAGCGGCTTTTCATTTTCGAGGTTAGAGATTAACCGACATGAGCCAGTTTGACGAGCCGGAAAACGCGATGTTCAAATCTCCGGTTACTTTGCCGCCCCCAGCCGCAACCAGGTGGCGACCGGGAAATGATCGCTGGGAAACTGGCCATTTCGCGAAAAGGTCAGGATTTCCGCCCGGTCCACCACCACCTCACCCCGGGTCAGGACCCAATCAATGCGCGGGCCATTTGGCAGGGCGGCTTTGAAATCGTTGAACGTGCCCACGCCTTCGCCGCGCCGTTCGCGGGCGGAAAGCCAGGCGTCCGTGAAGAACTTCTCGGCGGTCAGGACCAGGTAAGCCTGGTTCGTTTCGGCGGCGGCGTTGAAATCGCCAATCAGGATGACCGGGAGTTTGGTATCCAAGGCGGTCACGCGTTGCCGGACCAGTTCGGCGCTCTTCTCCCGCGCCAATTGGATTTGATGATCGAAATGGGTGTTGAACAGGAAGAACTCGCCGCTGGTGGCGCGGTCGCGGAATTTGATCCAAGTCACCATGCGGCGATTGCTGTTGCCCCAGGTGGTCGAGCCGATCACGTCGGGCGTATCCGAGAGCCAGAAGTGATCGAAGGCCAGCGGTTCGAGCCGGGCTTTGCGATAGAACACCGCCATGAATTCGCCCTTGCTGCCGCCCTCGCGCCCCAGGCCGATCCACTCGAACTCCGGCAGATCAGCTGCCAGATCTTTGAGTTGCGCGTACACTCCCTCCTGCGTCCCCATCACATCCGGCGCTATACTTTGGATGACTTCGCGCACGAGCGGTCGCCTTGCAGGCCAGGCGTTGGGCGGATTCGGACTGGCAAAGCGCAGATTGTAAGTCATCACGCACAAGGGCGGCGGGTTGGTTGAATCCTCCGCGTGAGCTGGTGAAAAGCCGGCCAGCAAGGAGCCGATGACCAGTGATATAGTTGCTTTCTTCATAATGGATGAATCACGATCGGTTCAACGCGCTTAACACCGCACGCACCGAGGCGAGTTCGATGTTTGTATCCACCCCGGCACCCCAGCGGATTTTGCCGTCGGCGCGCTTGATTTGGATGTAGGCAATGGCGCTGGCTTCCTCACCGGAACTGAGCGCGTGTTCGCTATAGTTCGCAATCTCGAAGCGCGGCACGTCGGTCGTGCTGAAGCCATGCACCAAGGCCGCCAGCGGGCCGTTGCCCTGGCCTTGGAACTCGACGGGCTTGCCATCGCGCAACATCCGGGCGCGACATTTCACCACGCCATTCCGGCTTTCGGTTTCGAAACCCTCCAGTTGCCACGGGAAGGTGCGCTCGATGTATTCACGCCAGAACATGGCCTTGAGTTCCGCGCCGCTGACTTCGCGGCCGAGCTTGTCCACCGCATCGTTCGCAATCGGCCCAAACTCGCGCTGCATGTCCTTGGGCAGCTCGATTCCGAATTCGCTCTCGAGCAGGTACGCCACGCCGCCTTTGCCGGACTGGCTGTTCACACGGATGACCTCGCGGTATTCGCGTCCGATGTCCGTGGGATCAATCGTTAGATACGGCACGTCCCAGTGCGTGCGCCCGCCCTTTTCCCATTCGGCGAGCCCTTTCTTGATGGCATCCTGATGCGAACCGCTGAACGCGGTGAACACCAGCTCGCCACCGTACGGCTGGCGCGCGGGCACGGTCATGCCGGTGCAACGTTCATAGACTTCAATGAGCGAATTCAAGTTGGAGAAATCCAGCCTGGGGTCAATGCCGTGCATGTAGAGGTTGAGGGCCACCGTGATGATGTCGAGATTGCCCGTGCGCTCGCCGTTCCCGAACAAGGTGCCTTCGACCCGATCCGCTCCCGCGAGCATGCCTAGCTCCGTCGCCGCCACGCCGGTGTAACGGTCGTTGTGCGTGTGCAGGCTGATGATGAGCGAGTCGCGCTGCTTGAGGTTGCGACACATCCATTCGATCTGGTCGGCATAGACGTTGGGCATCGCGACTTCGACCGTGTCCGGCAGATTCAAGATCATTTTGTGCTGCGGCGTTGGCTGCCAGACATCCATGACGGCTTCGGAGATTTCCTTCGCGTACTCCACCTCCGTCATGCTGAAACTCTCGGGCGAATACTGGAGCATGATTTCCGTGCCTTTGAGCCGATGCAACCGATCCTTGATCATCTTCGCCCCGTTGACAGCGATGGCTTTGATTTCCTCCTTCGACTTGCCGAACACCACGCGCCGTTGTGCGGGTGAAGTCGAGTTGTACATGTGGATGATGACGCGCTTGGCGCCGATCAATGACTCGACCGTGCGCTCGATCAAATCCTCGCGCGCCTGCACGAGCACCTGCAACCACACGTCGTCCGGTGCGCGTTTCTCCTCGATGAGCCGGCGGTTGAACGTGAACTCGGTGTTTGACGCGGACGGAAAGCCCACCTCGATTTCCTTGAAACCGCATTTCACGAGCGTGTGAAACAGCTCGAGCTTCTGTCCGACGTTCATCGGGACGGCCAGTGCCTGGTTGCCGTCGCGCAAGTCCACGCTGCACCAGCGCGGGGCTTGCGTGAGGACGCGATTGGGCCATTGCCGGTCGGGTAAATGCACCGGCGGGAACGGACGGTATTTCTTCGACGGATCTTTCAACATAGCTCTGCCTTTTCTGTTCTTAATCTTAATCTTCATCTTAATCCTAATCTCACACCGCTCTCACCTGGGATTAAGAGCAAGAGTACGATTAAGATTAAGTTTTCAAAAACAAAAACCCCACCGCCGAGTTGGCAGTGGGGTTCGTAAAATTCTTTTCCAACGAATCAGAACCCGACTGCCGCGCGGCCCAGCAGCAGCGCGTTGTTCAGCAGCAGATTCAGATTCAAATTACGATTCACGTGGGGAAGCTAAAGGTTCACGCGGGTGCGGTCAATTTGAAATATAGACCTCGCTCCTGCGGGCAAGTCGGCTCCTGAGTTGGTGTGAAAAATGAGCTGCCACCGGTCGCCCGCAGTACAAAAGCCATTTGCTTTTGGCGCGGTATCACTTAAACCTCCGGCCCGGTGCAGCGTAACGCGTCAATCAGGCCGGTCGCCATTGCGCATCCGGCAACCAGCACATGAGTCGCCAGTCAAAAGGCAAGTCACCGAAAGGCAGCCGGGTCGAAGCGCGTCCCGGCGCCGTCAGCCCGACGCTCGGAACCTCGAAGCTGGCCGCCGGATTGTCGTATCGCGAGTGGTTCGTGATCGCGGTCCTGTTGCTCGCCATGTGGGTGGTTTTTGGCCAAACCATCCGCCACGAATTCGTCAACTTCGACGATGACGTTTATGTCGCCGAGAACGAAGTGGTCGCGCAAGGTCTGACCGGTCACGGCATCGTGTGGGCCTTCACCCACGCGCACGGGGCTAACTGGCATCCGCTGACAACGCTCTCGCACATGGTGGACTGCCAGCTCTTCGGATTGGATCCCGCCGGCCCTCATCTGGTGAATGTGCTTTTGCACGGTGCGACCGGCTGTCTCTTGTTTCTCCTGCTCCGCAGCTTGACCGGCGATATGTGGAAGAGCGCCTTCGTCGCGGCGGTGTTTGCTCTTCATCCGTTGCGCGTGGAATCTGTGGCCTGGGTGGCGGAGCGCAAGGACGTGTTGAGTGGTCTGTTCTTCGTTTTGACGGTTGGGGCTTATGCGCGTTATGCCCGCAAGCCATTCGCGCCCGGCGCTTATGCGGTGGTCGTGGTGCTGTTCACGTTGGGACTGATGTGCAAGCCCATGTTGGTGACGGTGCCGTTCGTTTTGTTGTTGCTGGACTACTGGCCCCTGGCCCGCTGGCCGGACGGCAGCGAATCCTCCCGGGTCAGCTTCAAACGATTGATCGGCGAAAAAATTCCCCTCCTGCTGCTCTCAGCACTGGCTTGTGTCGTCACTGTGCTCGTGCAAAAAAATGCGCTGCAACTGGCGCAACATTGGAGTCTTCCGATTCGGGCCGGCAATGCCGCGGTGTCTTATGTTGCCTACCTTGGGCAAATGATTTTTCCGACTGGACTGGCGGTCCTGTATCCACACCCGGGCAACCGTTTATCCGTCTGGCGGGCTGGCTTGTGCGCGCTGGCGCTGTTGGTCATTTCGGTGGCGGTGGTGGTGGCGCGGCGAAAACGACCTTACCTCGCAGTGGGCTGGTTTTGGTATCTGGGAATGCTCCTGCCCGTGATTGGTCTCGTCCAGGTGGGAATGCAAGCGCGAGCCGACCGCTATACCTACTTGCCACAGATTGGACTCTGCATCTTGGTGGCTTGGGGGGCGGGAAGTCTGTGCAGTTCCTGGCGTCCTGGCCGCATGGTGTTGCGAACGGCGGCGGTGCTGATTGTCGTGAGCCTGAGCATTGCCGCACGATTGCAGACCGCGTATTGGCACGACAGCATTTCCCTCTGGTCGCACACGGTCGCTTGCACTGCGAATAATCCGATTGCTTACCTTAACCTGGGGCGCGCTTTGAGCACCGAGGGAAGGTATCCCGAAGCTATTCAGCAATACGACCAGGCGCTCCAGCTCGATCCGGATCACACCGAAGCCCGCATTAGTCTGGGGGCCGCGCTCGCCATGCAAGGGCAGGTGACGCAAGCGATCCAAAACTACGAACGGGCGCTGACGCTGAAGCCTGATTCTCCGGCCGCGCACTACAACCTCGGCACCGCGCTGGCCAGCCAGGGAAAATTTAGCGAAGCCATTCAACATTTGGAGCGCGCGGTGCAATTGAAACCGGACTACGCCGACGCCCACGTCAATCTTGGGAATGCGTTGGGCCGCGAGGGGAGGACACAGGAAGCGATCCGGCATTTTGGGAGCGCCGCGGTGTTGAGACCCCGCCTCGCTGAAATTCGCGTCAGCCTCGGCAATGCGCTGGGCCGCGACGGAAAATTGAGCGAAGCCATTCAACAATTTGATCAGGCTCTGAAACTCAAGCCCAACAGCGCCGAAGCCCAGTGCGGTTGGGGCAGCGCGCTGGCCGGGCAGGGGAAAACGAACGAGGCCACGCAACACTTTGAACAAGCCCTGGCCCTTGCCACAACCCAGGCCAACGCCGCGCTGGCGGAATATATCCGGGAGCAGATCAGGCTTTGCCAATCCGGATTGGTGCGACCCCAACAACCCTGATGCGATGTCGCCGCCTCCCAGACTCCGGGATTCTTGACTTGGCAAAATCGCGTCGCTACCGTGCGCGCATGAGTCGCCGAAAGATTGCCCTGATCCTGCTGACAGCTGGCGTGGCCTTGGTGCCGCTGCGTTCGCCGGCGCCGCTGGTTTACACGCCGGGCGAGGGTTGGACCTACGAGGCGGTCGGCGAAGTGGGCAAGTGGAAACGCCAGCGCGCCAAGGACCAGCTTGATGTGGCCCATGAGGCGTTTGACCAGAAGGAATACAAGATCGCTCTCAAGTCGGCGACGTATCTCGTCAAGACCTGGCCGTTGTCCGATTACGCGCCCGAGGCACAATACCTTGTGGGCCGTTGCCAGGAGGCGTTGCGCAATGATGAGAAGGCGTTCAAAGCCTATCAAAAGGTGTTTGAGAATTACCCCAAGAGCGAAAAGCTGGACGACGTGTTGCAACGCCAGTATCAGATTGCCCTGCGCTTCCTGGGTGGCCAGCGCTTCAAGTTGTGGGGGATCATCCCGTTTTTCCCCGACATGGAGAAGACGGCAGGTCTGTTTGAACAGATCGTGAAGAGCGGGCCGTACAGCAAGGTGGCGCCCGAGGCGCAATTGAGCATCGGGTCGGCGCACGAGAAACGCCGCGAATACATCGAGGCCGTGGCAGCTTACGAACGCGCGGCTGATCGCTACAACGATCAACCGGCCATTGCATCGGAGGCAATTTATCGGGCGGGGCTGGCTTACGGCAAACAGGCCCGGACGGCCGAATATGACCAAGGCACGGCCGGCCAGGCCATTGCCACGTTCACCGACTTCATCACGCTTTATCCGGATGACAAACGCGTCCCCGAGGCCAGACGGTTTATCACCCTGCTCAAGGAGGAACAGGCGCGCGGCAGTTTTCAGACCGCCACCTTCTACGCGGAACGCAAGAAGTGGAACGGAGCGTTGATCTATTACAACGAGGTGTTGTTGCAAGGTCCCAGCTCGCAATACGCCGCACTGGCGCGCGAGCGGATTGACGAAATCAAGAAGCGCATCGCCGGGGCGCCGTGAACATGCGGCAACTTGGCGGCATCCTGGTCCTCGCGCTCGCCCTCGGTGGTGGCGGTTGCGCGGGCTACCATCTTGGCCCCACCGACGGTTTCCAGGCCGGATACCGGACCATCGTGGTGACGCCTTTCACCAACCGCACCCTTGAACCCCGTCTGGGCGACGACGCCACCTTCGCCTTGCGGAAGGAAATCCAGCGCGACGGGACGTTCCGATTGGCCACGGACGCAACCGCCAACCTGGAAGTGACGAGTGAACTTATCCGCTACGACCGGCATGAGATCAGTTTTCTTTCCACCGACATCACCACCGCCCGCGATTACCGGGTGAGCCTCACCGCCCGCGTGGTGGCGCGGGACCGGGTTTCGCGCAAGGTGGTGTTGGACCGGGAAGTCACCGGCCATTCGTTGATGCGCGTGGGCAGCGACCTGCCGAGTGCCGAACGCCAGACGTTGCCTCTGGTGGCGACGGACCTGGCGCGGCAGATCACATCCCTGCTCGTGGATGGGTCGTGGTGATCCGCATTTTGTCCAGAAACCGCTTGCCCGCCGTGGCCAATCTGCTAAGAGGAATTCGTTCAAATCATCAACAACCACAACTTCTCAAACGCCATGAAAAATAGTTTTCGGATCGTATTGGCCGGCCTGATGACAACGGCCTTGGTGCTCGCGCCGGCGGTCGGCCTTGCCCAGGACAAATCCAAGACCCCGCCCGCGGCCAATGCGGAGACAAAACCCGCTCCGGGTGCGCGCGCGATTCCCTTTCGCGGCACCGTGACCGCCTTGGACAAAACCGCGATGACTGTGACCGTCGGCGAACGGGTGTTTCACATTTCTTCGGAGACCCGGCTGATGAAGAACACCCAACCGGGAACCTTCGCGGACATCAACGTCGGCGATAACATCACGGGGAACTATGTGAAGGAAGACGACGGCAAGCTCACCGCAAAGATGGCGCGCTTCGGTCCGAGGCCGGATAAGGAGGCGGGGCCGGGGAAAAAGGACAAGTCCGCTGAAAAGAACAAAGTAAACGGCGAATAGGTTTGCCCGCGGGGATTCCGGGCCGGCTTCGGCCGGCCCGTTTTCATTTGGGCTTCAGCGCCGCCACCAACTGGTTTTGCTCTTGGGCTTGGGAGTATCGGGCTGGTTGTATTGCTGAATGAGCAGGTGGCTGCGGGAGGCGTAAAGCGCGAGGCTGAATTCGTCGTAACTCAGAAACCGGTCGGCCGGGTTTTTGGACAGCACCTTTACCAGGGCGTCGCTCGTGAGTTGGGTGACTTCCGGCAACACCAGGTTTGGAGGCGTCAGGGGAGTGTGGACGTGTGCCGCCACCAGTTCCTCGACGGTCGGCGCATCAAACGGCACGTGGCCGGTCAATGCGTGATACAAGGTGCAGCCGAGACTGTACATATCCGACAGGAAAGTTTCCTTCTCCCGTTTGATTTTCTCCGGGGCGACGTAATAGGGCGTCCCCTCGGTAACCGAAGCCGATTCCGGTTCCGCTTCCACACTGCGCGCGAGTCCGAAGTCCACCAGCTTGGGAACGTTGTCACTGTCGAACAGGATGTTTCCCGGCTTGATGTCGCGGTGGAGCAGATTGTGTTTGAGCGCCAGGTCGAGCGCGGAACTGATGGCAATGCCGATGTCCAGCACGTGGAGTTCCGACACGCGGCTCTGTTTCTCAATGCGCCCGTCGAGACTACCGTGATCGGCCAGTTCCATCACGAGGTAGGCCTGGCCGTCAAATTCGTCGAACGTGTAAATGTGGATGATGTTCGTATGGTTAAGCCGGGCGCAGGCGCGGGCCTCGCGATAAAAACTCTCCATGGCCGTCGGGTCACTGAGCATCTCCTTCTTGACCAACTTTACGGCCACCATGCGTTCCAGCACCGTGTCCCAGGCGCGATAGACCGTGCCGTTGCCGCCGGAGGCGATGACGCTGCGCAGCTCGAACTGCCGGAGCGGCATGGGCATCATGAGCGAGTGGCCGCACTTGGTGCAGGGCACGGTGCCCAGCGGGGGCAGGTCGCCCGGAATGAATACCTTGTGATCGCACCACCCGCAGGTGACCATGCGCAACGGTTTTTCGCTCGCGCTCATCTCAGTTAAAGCTACCACGCCGCCCGCCCGCCACAAGCCGCCGCCCACGCGGCAATTCCCCGGCCAGACGGGTTGTCTGCTTGTAACGCTTTCATTCCGCCACGTCAAAGTTGAAAATCGCCTCCGTCGGTCCAATCCGGTCACAGTCTGCGCTTGCGCGAGGCCGCAACTGCGTTGAAACTTTCGACCGCGGCGCGGGTTTTTCCAGCGGCGGCGCGCATGCAGAGCGAAACGGTTCAAACAGGCAAAACCTCATGGCTGCGAACGATTCTCATCGGTCGCAATCCCCGGCGCACGGCGGTGCGGCTCGCGGTGATTGTCGTCGGCAACATTCTGCTCTGGTCGTACGTGTTGCTGCCGATCCGGGTGGATGGCCCCAGCATGCTGCCCAATTATCGTGAGCGTTCCGTCAATGTCGTCAATCGCCTGGCTTACCTGCGACATGAACCGCAACGGGGCGACGTCGTGGCCATCCGCTTTTCCGGCAAGAGCATCATGCTGATGAAGCGCGTTGTGGGCCTGCCCGGGGAAACCGTGGAATTCGTCAACGGGCGATTGATGATCAATGGTCGCCAGATGGACGAGCCTTACGTGAGAAACGGTTGCTCCTGGGATTTTCGACCGGACACCTGGCAGTTGGGTGAGGATGAATACTACGTGGTGGGCGACAATCGTGTCATGCCGCACGAGGACCACAAGCAGGGTGCGGCCAAGCGCGAACGCATCGTGGGCAAGGTCATGCTATGAAGATCTTCTTCCGCCTTCTCCTGCTGGCCGCGCTGATCGGGGGCGGCGTCTGGCTCTGGCTGTATTTTCATCCTGGCCCGGAGGAAGCCATCCGCCGCCGGCTTGCCGACGTGGCGCGGGAGGTTTCCTTTCCCGGCAAGGAAGGCATGGTCGCCAAGGCTGCCCACTCACAGAAGCTGGCCGGTTATTTCGGGCGCGAGGTTTCACTCATGATTGACCTGCCCGAAGTTTCCTCCCACGAAGGCATGAGCCGGGACGAGATTGCACAGCTTGCGTTGATGCTGCGTTCCTCCCCGTACTTCAGTTCGTTGAAAGTTCAATGCCTCGATCCGGTGGTCACTCTGGGTGCCGACCGCAAGAGCGCCAGCGTCGAACTGACCATCCGCGCCGAAACCGCCGGCGACAAATACCTCGTGGTGCAGGAAATGAAATTCACGATGAAAGAAGTGGAGGGCGAATGGCTCATCCTGCGGGTGGAAACGGTCAAAACCCTCAACCGGGCGCCCACGCCGCGCCAGCCGGGAATTCCGGTGCTTGTGTGAATCAGGCCGCCGTCCAACATCTCCTTCGGGCGGATAAGACGCTCGGTCGCGTTATCAAAAAGATCGGTCCGTGCCCGATCGCGCCGCGCCAGGGCGTGCAGCCATATCACGCCTTGATCAAAGCCGTCGCCTATCAACAGCTCAATGGCAATGCCGCCGAAACCATCTTCCGCCGCTTTCTCGCCCAGTTTCCGGATACGAAATTTCCCGCGCCGGAACACGTCGTCGGCGCGCCCGATGAGAAACTTCGCAGTGCCGGGCTCTCGCGGGCGAAGACTGCCGCAATCAAAGACATCGCCGCCAAAACCATCACCGGCGTGGTGCCAACTCGCCGGGCCATTGCAAAAATGTCCGACACCGAAATTGTCGAACGCCTGACCACGATCCGTGGCGTCGGGCCGTGGACGGTGGAGATGCTGCTCATGTTCACGCTGGGCCGGCCCGATGTCTTGCCGGCGACAGATTACGGCGTGCGCAGCGGGTTCGCCCTGGTTTATGGGTTGAAGGAGTTGCCAGCGCCGAAGGATATTCTAGCTCATGGGGAACGCTGGCGGCCGTATCGGTCGGTGGCTTCGTGGTATTTCTGGCGGGCGTTGGATGCGGCGAAATAATTCCCCGCATGTTCGCGGCCTTTCTCGCCACCTTTCTGTTCTCGATCTCCGTCATCAGCGGTCATCGCACGGCCAAACTCATCGGCGGCGTGGAAGCCAACTTCTGGCGGCTCACATTCGCAACTCTGTTTCTCAGTGTCTGGGCTTTCACGGGCGGCGCTGGCGTGAGTGGCGCGGGCTTTCCGCTCTTTCTCCTCAGTGGTCTGGTCGGCATCGGCATCGGCGACGCGGGACTGTTTCAAGCGTTGCCGCGGCTGGGCTCGCGGTTGTCTGTGTTGATCATCCAATGCCTCACCGCACCCGTCGCAGCGTTCATCGAATGGCTGTGGCTGGGAACGACTCTCCGGCCCACGGAAATCATCGGTGCAGTCGTCATCCTCGCTGGTGTCGGCGTTGCGCTGGCTCCGGGCGAACATCTCGCCATCCCGCGACCGCAACTCATCACCGGCAGTCTGTTCGGTTTGCTCGGTGCGGCGGGCAATGCCCTGGGGGTGGTGCTCAGTCGCAAAGCCTACGCGGTCGCGCATGCGAATCAACAAACTCTCGATGGTGGCACGGCGGCGTTTCAACGCATCCTCGGCGGGTTGCTCGTGGCGGGAATTCTTCTGCTGATTGCCAAGCGACAATTCATCCGCCTCCCGGACGGGACCGGCAATGGCACGACCGCGCCCTCCGTGCGCGACAAATGGCGGCGCATCTGGCCGTGGGTGATGATGAACAGCCTCGCGGGTCAAACGCTTGGCGTGAGTGCAATGCAATGGGGATTGGAAACCACGCCCACCGGCGTGGTGATGTCGATTGTCGCACTGACACCTCTAACCGTGATGCCGCTGGCGCGGGTTTTCGAGGGTGAAAAAGTCACCGCTCGTTCATTGATCGGCGGTGCGATTGCCGTGGCCGGAGTCATTTGCCTGACGTTGTCGAAGTGGTCGCTGCGCTAAAGCACTGTTCCTTCGGCAAACATCCCACCGCTCTCCAATTTCAATATGTTCTCCACGGTCACACGCGCGATTTCGCCCAGTGCTTCCTGCGTGAGAAAGCCTTGGTGCGAGGTGATGAGCACGTTGGGAAAGGTGAGCAGGCGGGAGAGTTGGTCATCTTGCAGCACCTGGCCCGACAAATCCTCGAAGAAAATTCCTTCCTCCTCTTCATATACATCCATTGCCACGCCGCCGACTTGACCCGACTTCAGCGCCTGTATCAACGCCTTCGTCTCTATCAGTTTGCCACGACTCGTGTTGAGTAGGATCACGCCGCGTTTCATTTGCGCGAGGGTCTTGGTGTTGATGAGATGCTTCGTTTCCGGCAAGAGCGGCAGGTGCAGGGAGACGATGTCGCTGGTGGCCAGCAACTCGGGCACTTCGACGTAACGAATTCCATGCTGCTTTGCCCAATCCGGCGACGCCGTCGGGTCATAGGCCAGCACCGTGGCGCCGAAGCCCCGAAAAATCTGCGCGGCGATCCGGCCAATCTTGCCCGTCCCGACCACGCCGACCGTCTTGCCATGCACATTCGCGCCGACGAGGCCGTTGAGGGAGAAGTTCAGTTCGCGCACGCGATTGTAGGCGCGATGCGTCCGCCGGCTCAAAGTGAGTAACAAGGCCACGGCATGTTCCGCCACCGCGTGCGGCGAATAGGCCGGGACGCGCACGACGGGAATGTTCCGCGCCTTGGCCGCCTTCAAGTCAACATTGTTGAATCCAGCGCAACGCAGCGCGATGAGTTTCACGCCCAGGTCGGCCAGCTTGTTGATGCACGCGGCATCCACCTGATCGTTGACAAACACGCACACCGCCCGCGCGCCCGCGGCGGCGAGAGCGGTTTCCGCGCTGAGACGGAATTCATGAAAGTGCCAGCGGATTTTCTTGCCGCTCGCAGCGGTCAGAAATTCGCGGTCGTAGGGTTTTGTATCGTAAACGGCGGCTTCAAGCATGGCCTTGTCGAATGGTTCAACTCTCGAAATCCAAACCAATGTCCACCGCGCGGGCGGAATGGGTCAGCGCGCCGACCGAGATGTAATCCACGCCCGTCATCGCAATCGCGCGCACAGTTTTCAGATTCACGCCGCCACTGGCCTCGGTCTTTGTCCGCTTTCCGACCAGCTTCACCGCTGCCCGCAGTTGTGATGGCGACATGTTGTCGAGCAGGATGATGTCTGCGCCCGCCGCGACAGCCTGCTTCACTTGCGCGAGCGTGTCGGCTTCCACTTCGACTTTGAGTTTGGGGAATTTCCTTCGCGCCCGGGTGACGGCAGTGGCGACCGCGTTGGGTTTGGCATTGCGCAGCGCCGCCAGGTGATTGTCCTTGATCAGCACCATGTCATACAAGCCGACGCGATGATTGCGACCGCCGCCGCGGGTCACGGCGTATTTCTCGAAACGCCGCCAACCGGGCGTGGTTTTGCGCGTGTCAAGAATCTGCGCCCGCGTGCCCTTGATGGCCGCGACGTATTGCCCAGTGAGCGTGGCCACGCCCGAGAGTCGCTGGACAAAATTTAACGCCACCCGCTCGGCGCTGAGGATCGCGCGGGCTGGGCCGGAGATCGTGAGCAAACCTGCACCTGCCTTCACGAGCTGTCCATCATGGGCCAGCCGTTTGATGCGGACAGAACGGGAAAGATTTTCAAAAGCCGCTTCCGCAAAGCCGAGTCCGGCCACCACCAGAGATTCCCGTGCCCGCATGACCACCGTGAAGGTCATACCCGCCGGCACGGTGGCGAGGGACGTAACATCACCGCTGCCGATGTCCTCGGTCAGGGCGGCTTGCACGGCGCTGCGGATTTCCCGCGGGGAAAGTTTCACGCGGTCAAGATGAGTCGAACCGGCTGGCGGCAAAAGCAAAATTGTTTTGCCATGTCCAACTCCCGGCCAAGAATGTAATCGTCAGAATTGCGGTCGTGCGTTAACAATCCGCCCCATGAACGGCATTGGAATCTTCATGTTCATCTTGTTCGCGGTGATCATCATCGCGGCGGTGATCTATGGCGCGATTGCGGCGCGCAAACGGCGCGAGGAGCTGGCGGCCTTGGCGGCGCGATTGGGGCTGACCTTTCGGGCGGACAACGATCATTCCCTGGCCGACCGCCTTGGTTTTCTCAACGCGCTGGCCCAGGGCAGCAATCGGTATGCGTTCAATCTCCTCGCGGGCGTGTATGAGGGCCACGAGGTGCTGGTGTTTGATTATCACTACGAGACGCATTCCTCCGGCTCGAAGGGGCAACGGCAGACCCATCATCACCACTTTTCCTTCTTTGTCCTGACGCTGCCAAGGAGTTTTCCCGAGTTGCGCATCACTCGCGAAGGGCTGCTCTCGAAGATCGCGCAGGCCTTCGGTTACGATGATGTTGATTTCGAATCGGCGGAATTCTCGCGGGCGTTCTGCGTCCGGTCGAAGGACAAGAAATTCGCCTACGATGTTTGCAACGGTCAGATGATGGAATACCTGCTAACCAATCGTGACCTGAGCATCGAGATCGAGAACCGGGCGCTCGCGCTGGCGTTTGGGACGCGTCTCTCGGCGGCGGACATCGAATCAAATCTGCGCCGGCTGATGGAGATTCGTTCGCGCCTGCCGGAGTATTTGTTTACCAACGTCTGAACATGATCACGCTTGTCATCCTGCTGGGGGTGCTGCTGGTGCCGCTGCTCTGGTTCGTGGTGCAATACAACTCGCTCGTCGGCCTGCGCAATTACATTGCCGAGTCGTGGAGCAACGTGGACACGGAGTTGAAGCGGCGCTACGACCTGATTCCGAATCTGGTTGCCACGGTCAAGGGTTACGCGGCGCACGAGCGTGAAGTGCTGGAGCGCGTGGTCGAGTTGCGCAACCGCTGTGCCGCGAACCACGGCCCGGTGGGCGATCAGGCGCGCGACGAAGGCCAGCTCGTGGACGCGCTCAAGCGGATGTTCATGCTGGTGGAGGGTTACCCGCAGCTCAAGGCCGACCAGAATTATCTCAAGCTCCAGGGCGAGTTGATCAACACTGAGAACCGCATCCAGGCGGCGCGCCGCTTCTACAACGGCAACGTGCGCGATTACCGCAACAAGTGCGAATCCTTCCCCAGCAACCTGGTCGCCAGTTTGTTTAATTTTCAACCTCACGAATTCTTCAGCGTGCCGCCGTCCGTGAGCGAGGTGCCGAACGTGGACTTTGGCGGGTGATTTGAATGTCTGCCGGTTGCGGGACGTCAGGTGAGGACCAAAAATCAGCTTGTGTAAATTCGCACGGCTGCGTAGGAAAGAGTCATGACACAGCACGAACGCAAGAATCTCATCAAAACTGGCTTTACCCGCCGTCAATTCATCTACACCACCGCCCTCGCCGGCGCGGCCGCTTTTTCGGCCCCCGCCTGGGCTGCCCCGCGCAAGCTTTCCGCCGGTGACAAACTCAACATCGGCGTCGTCGGCGCCGGGGGCAAAGGCTCCAGCGACACGGATCATTGCGCCAGCGAGAACATCATGGCGCTCTGTGACGTGGACACCAACACCCTGGCGAAACGGAAACAGAAATACCCGAAGGCAAATACCTATCAGGACTGGCGCGAGATGTTGGAGAAGGAAAAGACCCTCGACGCCGTCATTGTCGCCACGCCCGACCACATGCACGCGCTTGTGGCGGCGACAGCGATGAAGCTGGGCAAACACGTTTATTGCCAGAAGCCACTGGTGCAGACAGTTTACGAAGCGCGGTTGCTCCGCAAACTGGCCAAGGACAACGGTGTCATTACCCAGATGGGCAATCAAGGCAGCGCCGAGGACGGATTGCGCCGCGCAGTGGAAGTGGTTCAGGCTGGGTTGATCGGTTCCGTCAAGGAAGTGCATGTGTGGAGCAATCGTCCCATCTGGCCGCAGGGCATGGATCGCCCCGCTGGCAGCGACCCCGTTCCCGCCCAGTTGAACTGGGACTCGTGGATCGGGCCCGCACCGATGCGTCCCTACAAGCGGGATGCCTATGAAACTTTCAAGTGGCGGGGCTGGCAGGATTTCGGCACGGGCGCGCTGGGCGATATGGCGTGTCACACGGCCAACATGCCGTTCCGCGCGCTCAAGCTGGGTTACCCCACGGAAATTGAAGCCACGACCTCGGCCATCAACAAGGAAAGCTATCCGCTCAAGTCCAAAATCCGCTTCCAGTTTCCCGAGCGCGAAGGCCTCGCGCCCGTCACCTTCTGGTGGTACGACGGCGGCAATCCCAAGCCGGACAATCCGTACGCCCACGACGGCAACAACAAGCCGCCGAAGGAAGTCACCGCGGAGATCGAGGAAATGATGGGCCAGGTGCCCGGCAGTGGTTGCGTGTTGATTGGCGACAAGGGCAAGCTCTTTTCCCCCGACGACTACGGCGCCCGTTTCTTCGTCAAGCTCAAAGGCGACAAGGAACTCATCGATGGCAAGAACAGTGAGATCGTCAAAGCCATCCCGCAGACCATCCCGCGCAATGCCTTCCAAGGCGACGGCGACTACCGGCATCATCAGGAGTGGATCGCGGGTTGCAAGGGTGGCCCGACGCCGTACTCGAACTTCGACATTGCGGCGTATCTCACCGAAATCATCTTGCTGGGCTGCGTGGCCATGCGCACCGGCAAGAAACTGGAGTGGGACGGCCCGAACATGCGCGCCCTGAACGCGCCCGAATCCGCCCAGTTCGTGAAGCGGAATTATCGTAAAGGCTGGGAGCTCTGAGTCCCCGGCGAGCGGGACTTCGATTTTCAAAGAGGTGTCCGATTGTGAAACGGACACCTCTTATTGTTTCATGAACCTGCGAAACGCAGTGATGTTTCTGCTTTTACTTGCGGAACGTTGTCGTAGTCTTCGGACATGTCGCTGCCAGTCATCAGCATCGCCCAGATGCGCGAGTGGGAGCAGGCCACTTGGGCCACCGGCCAGACGGAGGCAGAAGTCATCCGCCGCGTCGGTGAACACATTGCCCGCCGCGCATTGGAACTCACCCGCGCCAACGATTTCATTCTCCTCCTCGCCGGCAAAGGCCACAACGGCGACGACGTTCGTGCGGTCCGCAGTCATCTCACCGACCGTCGGGTCGAATTGCTGAATGTCGCCTCGCCCGCCGCGAGCCTGCGGCAGCTTGAGCTTTATCTCGGTCAGAATCCCGCGTTGGTTCTTGATGGCCTGTTCGGCATCGGACTCGACCGGCCGTTGGATGAGGATTGGATCGCTTTCATCACGCGTCTCAATGGAGTTCATCCGTGTGTACTCGCCGTGGACGTGCCATCCGGTTTGAATGCGGACACTGGCGAAACGTATGGCGCGGCGGTGCAAGCGGCGGTCACCCTGACCGTTGGCGCACCCAAGGACGGGATGTTGAAACAAAACTCGTGGCCGTTTGTCGGACGGCTTGAAGTGGTAACCGGGGTTGGTCTGTTGCCATGTCCGCACACGGATGAGATAACCTGGACGATGCCGGAGGATTTTCGCGGGTTTCCGCCGGTGCGCCCGGCGTCGGGCCACAAAGGCAGCTTTGGTCATCTGGCGGTGCTGGCGGGCAGCGTGGGTTATCATGGCGCCGCGGTGTTGGCGGCGCGGGGAGCCCAACGCGCCCAACCCGGATTGGTCACGGTCTTCCCGCACGAGCCGGCCTATTTCCAGGTGGCGATGCAATTGCAGTCGGCAATGGTGAAGGCGTGGTCGCCGGAGGTGCGGTTGCCGGGAGATTTCTCCGCCGTGCTCATCGGCCCGGGTTTGGCTTCGCCGGACCTGCCGGCTGAAATGCGCGCGCTGGCGCGCCGGGTGTGGGGCGACGCGCTCGTGCCGGTAATCGCGGACGCCAGTGCGCTGGACTGGTTGCCCATGGGGCATGTGCCGAAGAACGTCGTCCGCATTATCACGCCGCACCCGGGAGAAGCCGCGCGACTGATGCGTTCGACCCCGGCGCGCGTGCAGGAAAACCGCGTGCAGGCTGTGCGCGACATTTCGGAGAAGTTCGGCAACTGCTGGGTCGTGCTCAAGGGGCATCACACGCTGATCGGTAGCAACAGTGGCGAGATTTTCGTGAACTCGTCGGGCAATCCGCACCTGGCGCAGGGTGGCAGTGGCGACGTGCTGGCCGGATTCATCGCCGGACTGTTGGCGCAACCGGCTTTGCAGGCGGACGTCGGGTTGGCGTTGCGTTACGCCGTCTGGCAGCACGGCGCCGCGGCGGACGCGTTGCAAGCCAGGCGGCGCAACTGGATCGTGGAGGATCTGGTCAGCGACATCGGCGACGTTCCCTGAAGACCGGTTCACCCAGATTTGTTCTTCCTTTGCCCGGGCACTTCTGCTAGGTAACGACCCGTGCGGAATTTCAAAACAATCGCCCTTGGTGTCTGGTTTTGCCTGTGGTTCGTCGTGCTCGGGCAAGCCATAACTTTTGAGTACGTCGATGGGACCAAGATCGAAGGCGAGATTGTCCAGGGGAAACCGGAGTTGCTCAAAATCCGGGTGGACGGGAATAAATACGAGGATATCGCCTGGGAAAAGCTCTCGCAAGCGACCTTGAAGCAACTCGCCGCGGATCCAAAGCTGAAGCTCGATATTTTCATTCAACCGTACATCGAGGTTACCGAGGACGAGAAAATCAAGAAGACCGAGGTGGAGATCAAACCTGTTCCGCGCCTCGAACGTCCCGTCAAAGGCTCGCTGCGCGGCGCCATGTTCGGTTCATCCGTCGGTCTGGTGGTCATGCTCCTGCTCTACGCCGCCAACATCTACGCCGGTTACGAAGTGGCGACGGTGCGGGCTTATCCGGTCGCCATGGTTTGCGGCATTGCGGCGGTGGCGCCGGTCATCGGCCCGGTCGTTTTCCTATGCCTGCCCACGAAGTTGAAATCGTCCGAGAAACTTGAACACGCGGTCGAGCCGGCAGCGGCGATGGCTGACTCGTCACCGCTCGCCCCGGATGTTCCGCCCGGCGCCCCGGCAACCGCTCCCGGCGGGCTGCACCTCTCCCACGCTGAAGCTCCGGCAGCCTCGGCCCCCGCCCAGGCCCCGGCGCAGGTTTTCAAACGCGGCCAGTTCACCTTCAACCGCCGGTTCATCGAGACCAAATTCGCGGGCTTCTTCGGCATGGTCCGCCATGGCGCGGACAAGGACATGGTGCTGTCCATCAAATCCGCCCGCGGCGAATACATCGCCACGCGCATCTCGCGCATCGCCGCCAACGACATGCACGTGGATGTGCATCGGGCGGGCGCATCGCAGGAGGTGCAGATTCCCTTTCTCGAAATTCAGGAGATCCAAATCAAGCACAAGGACGCCTAGGTTTTCCGGCTGGCTGATCTGGCGCGTCGCGACCCGAGTCATGAAATACAAAACCATTCTGCTCTTTGGCGCCCCGGGCGCGGGCAAGGGCACCCAGGGCAAGATCCTCGGAACCGTCCCGAATTTTTTTCACTGTGCCTGCGGCGACGTCTTCCGCTCCCTGAGCGCCGCGAACCCGCTGGCCCGGGTGTTCATCGAATACACCAGCCTGGGAAAACTGGTGCCGGACGAACCCACCGTGAAGTTGTGGCGGCAGTTCATCAAGAACAGCGAGCGGATCGGGCGGTTCAACCCCAAGGCCGACACCCTCGTGCTGGACGGCATTCCGCGCAACCTGCACCAGGCCGAGATGCTCGCGGGTACCCTGGACGTGCGGGCAATTTTCTACCTGCACTGCACGAATTTTGACTCCCTGGTCCAGCGACTGCAACGGCGCGCGCTCAAGGAAAACCGGCTCGACGACGCCAACCTCGATGTCATTCGCGCGCGGCTGAAGGTTTACGAGCAGGAATCCAAACCCGTGCTGGGCTTCTACGGCCGCAAACTCGTTCACCGCATCAATTCCGACCAGACGCAAACAAAAGTGCTGCTCGACATCCTGCGCCGGATCGAAAAAGTGATCCACTGACACCGCGTCGGCAGTAGTCTCCGGGGTGAATTGAAGTGCGTCTTGTCGGACCACAAAGAGCATGGCTGCGTTGCGAATCATCTTCATGGGCACGCCCGAACTGGCCGCCTCCAGTTTGCAGGCCCTGTTGCGCGAGCCGGCTTTTCAGATTGTGGCCGCCGTCACACAGCCCGACCGGCCCAAGGGACGCGATCTCAAACTCCAGCCGTCACCAGTAAAACAACTCGCTCTTGGTGCCGGCGTGCCAGTGTTGCAACCGGTGAAGGCCCGCGAAGAAAATTTCCTCGCCGAACTGCGCGCCTTGCAACCAGACCTCATCGCCGTGGCCGCGTTCGGACAGATTCTGCCGAAAGCGATTTTGGAACTGCCCCGCTGGGGTTGTCTGAATGTCCACACCTCGCTGCTGCCGAAATATCGCGGCGCCTCGCCGATCCAATCTGCCATCCTGAACGGCGAAACGGAAACGGGTGTTACCATCATGAAGATGGATGTGGGCTTGGACACCGGCGACATCCTGACGCAATGCACGACGCCCATTCGTGACGAGGACAACGCCGCCACCTTGCACGACCGGCTCGCCCAACTCGGCGCGGAACTCCTCGTGCAAGCCAT
Organism: Limisphaerales bacterium; assembly: GCA_044225555.1. GTDB lineage: Bacteria > Verrucomicrobiota > Verrucomicrobiia > Limisphaerales > JADLHS01 > JADLHS01. The sequence continues at coordinate 194,028 of JBGAIM010000007.1, forward strand.
CCCCGACTACGTCGCCGGAAAAATCCAACCGCGCCCGCAACCGCACGATCAAGCCACGCATGTCGCCAAGATCAAAAAGGAGGACGGGCGGATTGCCTGGGCGCAACCTGCCCGCGTGATTTGGAATCGCATTCGCGCGTTCACGCCGTGGCCGGGGGCCTTCACCTTGCTCCCCGCCCAACCGCAACCGTTGTTATTGAAACTCTGGCAGGCGGAGGTCGTGTCTGGGCAGGGGACAGCGGGAGAAATTTTATTGGCGGACAAAACGGGCATTGTCGTCGCCTGTGGTGAGAAGGCATTGCGTGTGACTCAGCTACAGCGCGAAGGTGGCCGTCGCATGAGCGCGCAGGAATTCCTCGCCGGTAACGAGGCGGATTCACAGTCGAGGCCTCCGCCTTCCCCACGTCGTCGGCTACGCAAGTTTGGAATGCACGGCCATGAAGCGCTCGACGCGCTTTGCGTCCACCGCTCGCGACCAATTACCACCTTGCTTGAACTCGGAACCAACAATGAAACCATCGGCGGCCGGGAAGAACGTTTTCAAATTTGTCGCCGTTACGCCCGAGCCAAGATAGACCGGCAGCCGGGTTTTCCTTTTCACCGCCAGCACGTCCCCACGCTGCGGCGCATCACCAGTGACTGCACCGGTCACAATCACGGCGTCGCCCCGCATGAACTCGACGGCGTGCGCAGTTTCGCCAATATCCACGTCTGCCGTGATGGCGTGCGAACTGTGCTTTTTCTTCACATCAGCCCAAACCTTAATGGAATCAGCACCAATGGCCCGGCGGTAGCGGAGCAATTCCGCAGCGGAAGACTGGATGATGCCTTCATCCGCAACATGCGCGAACGCGAAGCCTTCGGCGCGGATGAAATCCAGGCCCGCTGCGTGCGCGACCGCCATCGCTTCCAGATTCGCGCCCGCCAGCACCTGCACGCCGCAGGGCAGCTTGCTGGTTTGCTTAACCGCGCGGGCAATGATCGCCATCGCCGCGACAATCTCCGGTCCAACGCTTCCGCGCAAATACGGTGTGTCGTGCATGTTCTCCAGCATTAACCCGTGAACGCCGGCCTCACGCAGAATCTTCGCTTCGCGCGTCGCCTTCTTCTCAATTTCGCTCACGGTGAGCCCGGATGCCGGTGTGCCCGGCAAAGCGCCCAGATGAATCATGGCGATGACGGGTTTGGTAGAAGAAAAGAGCAAGACTGACATGATGCTAAGTGTAACGCGTGATAGTTAAAAACCAAGCCAAGGGTTGGAGTGCCGATCTCCGATCCGGCGCGTGCGCAAAAGCCGGGACTCGCCGGGCCGGAAGTCGGCGCTCCGGTTCAACTTTGGTGGCGTAGGATTTCGCGCACGCCTTCTGGTGTGCGCTGCGTAACCCGCGAAACCAGCCGCACGTATTCGTCCTCGCTGACTTCGCGCGGGACGGCGCGACAGAGTTTGTCGGCGTCCGGGTGACGCCACAGGTTCGGAAAATCCCGGCATTGCTGCGGTTTCACCGATTGGACGGAGCAATCGTTGCCGACCAGGAAGACGCAAGCGCCGCTGGGTTTTTCCTGCAAGGCCAGACCACGCCGGTCGTGCGCGAGCCGTGTGAAGCGTTGGATGAAATCAGGTTCGCTCAACTGGTTGAACACAGCCAGTCGCGTGATTTCTTCGTCGGTCAGTCGGACCTGACCGGGCCAGCGACAGCAGGCGGTGCAGCGCTGGCAATCGTGAAAAACCGGCACAGGCCGCGATCAGTTCCCGCCGTCCACAACCTGGCAGACGAGGGGATGGGTTTTCACACCCAGTTTCTTTTCGTATCCGGCAACCATATGGGCGATGAAACCCTCGACTTCGTGGTGCTTCACCATGTTGATGGTCGCGCCGCCAAAGCCGCCCCCCGTAAGCCGCGCGCCGAGGCAGGCCGGGTGCTGGCGGGCAAGTTCGACGAGAGCGTCGAGTTCCTTGGTGCTGTTCTTGAGAAAATCGCGCGAGCTTTCGTGGCTCTGGAACATGAACTGGCCGAACTGCGCCATGTCATTTCCGCGCAGCGCCTTTTCACCGGCCACCACGCGGGCGATTTCACTGACGACGTGGTGGGCACATTCAAATTCGCGCGGGCTCAATTTGTCCTTGGCTGCGAGCACCTGTTTCAGCTCGACGGTGCGGAGAAATTTTGCACCGAGCTTGCGTGCGGCGGCTTCGCAATTGTCGCGGAGGTCCTTGTATTCGCCGCCAACGAGCGCGTGTTTTACCTCGGAATTGCAGACGACCATCGCGATGCCCGAGAGCGGCGCGTGACCGACTGTGAGCGACGCGCAATCAATCTCCATCACGTGCCAGGCCTTGCCGAACAACGATGACACCTGGTCGAGAATGCCGCAGGGCACGCCGACAAATTCATTTTCGGCGGCGCGGCAGACCTTGGCGTAATTCATCCGTTCCGCAGCGCCAACGGGCGGCAACGTGCCTTTGGCATCGGCTTGCGGCGGGGTGGTAATGCCCGTGTCGGAGAGCGAATAGGGATACAGCCGGCGAATGGTCATGGCCGTGGCGACTTCGAGCGCGGCGGAACTGCTCATGCCCGCGCCCATGGGAATGGTGCTGTGAATGGCGGCGTTGAATCCGCCGAAATGCACGCCGCGTTTCTTCAATTGCACCAGCACGCCCTTCACGTAGTTGGCCCAAGTGGCCGCCGGATTCGGTTTGATGTCACTGACGGAAAACTTCTCCGGTTCGGGGAACGCGGATGAAACCAGTTCGATTTTTCCGTCGTTGCGCGGCGAGGACGCGATGAAGATGTATTTGTCCACGGCGACGGACATGACGAGGCCGTCGTTGTAATCCGTGTGGTTGCCGAGGACTTCGAGCCGGCCCGGCGCCTGCGTCAGGTGAGTTGGCGTGTGGCCAAATTGTTTTTTGAATAAACTGGTGGCGTCTTGCATGGTGATCCCTTGGTTATCCCTGTCGGTTAAATTGTTTGGCGAGCGAGAAATCTTTTTCCGTCAATCCGCCGGCATCGTGCGTGGTCAGCGTGAGCGTGACCTTGTTCCAACGGATGTCTATGTCCGGATGATGCCACGCCTTTTCGGCGAGCTTGGCGACGGCATTGACGAACTTGATGGCGGCGGGGAAATCCTTGAACTGAAACGTGCGCGTGATCGAACTACCCTGTTTTTTCCAGTCAGGCAGACCGGCCAGAGCAGTTTTGATTTGCGCAGCATTCAGCTTGGTCACGCTATAGAAGTGCCAGAGTCCGGGCGGCGGGTCACGCCGAAAACTACGGGAGCGGCGGCGGCTGGGGATTGGCGAAGAGGGCGGCCTGATTGCGCCGGGCTTCGCGCAGGAGGCTGATGCTGGTGACCAGCGACCACAGCCAGGAGGCGGCAAAGATGCCCAGACCGGTCCAGCCGAGCCACGCGACGGATTTGACCTCGACGTTGCCTTCGATCTGTCCATAGAACTGCCGCATCACGGCGATGAACCAGAAGAGGAAGAACATGAATCCTGTGACGGCCAGTGCCAGTTGTCCGCCACCGGCAACATACCGTCCCGCTATCAGACTGCCCAACCCGGGAGTGGCCAGTTGATTAACCAGAGCGGCATTGCGGGCTTTGCTGGAGGTAAGGAGTTTCTGCGTGGGTGGCATTGCCTAGGGTTCAGGGCGACATCCAGGCGAACGCCGGCCCGGGCAGATTGCGCAACACCGTGAAGACGACGGTCACGGCCAACATCGTCCAAGCCGTTGCGGGGCGCAAAAGCATCGGATCATTTCCGAACGCGCCTTGCCCACACCAGAACCAGCGTACACCGATCAATGCAATCAGCGGCAAGAGTACCATCAGCAGGGGGTTGCAGTGGAAGGCGGCTGCAATTTCCCCGTGCGTCAGGTGATGCAACGCCCGCAACCCGCCGCAACCGGGGCAGTTCAGCCCGGTGAGCTGGTGAAACAGGCACGTTGGAAAAAAACCACCCTGCGCCGGGTCGAAAACAAAGAACACCGCCACCACGACCAGCGATGCCGCGAGAGTCAGGCTGGCGATGAGCGTGCGCTTCGTCATTTGCGACGCGGCTTCAGAGCTTGTCCATTTCACTGATGATCTCATCCCAGTTGAAGGCGACGCTCAAGATCATGACCCCGATGCCGAGCAACAGGCTCAGTGCCGAGATGATCAGGCCGGCGATGGCGACGCCCTTGCCGGTGTAAACGTCAGGTTGCCGGTTGATTTGCGCCAGTCCGATTCCGGAAAAAAGTAATCCCAGCAAATTCAGTGGCAGTCCGCCGCAGCAGCAAAACGAAATGACGAGGGAGATGATGCCGAGGATCAAACCGGTGACGGCGAAGCCATTCGTTCGCGGATAACGGCCCAAAGAGTCCGCTCCGGTCAACGGAGAAATCGGTGGTGAGGTCAGAGGCTTGGTTCCAGCAGGGGCGAATTCGGGTAGTTCCGCCAGGGTTTTCCAACTGACCGCACCCTCAGTCAGGATTTGGGTCTGCGCGTTGACCCGTCCCTCGACGAGCCACTGCCGCAATTGGGCGAGGCTGATGGGGCCGTATTCCTTGCCGTCCGCTCCGATGATTTTATACATGCCGTGAAATGGACGTCGTCCTGACCGGGTGGGTTGCGGTCATGGCTCCCATTGCAATTGGGGTAGGCGGGATTCCGCCACCATTTCCACGTGACCATCCACGAAGCCGACGGCCACTCCGCGACCATGCCGGGATTTTTTCGGCAGCAATTCACTCCCGCCACTCAAATTCCAGCCGCCCTCAGTTTCAAAAACCAGAACGGTCTGGGCGGGATTGCCGATCTGATTGAGGTTCGCGCCTTCCAGCCGGCCATTGAACGCATAGTGACACCGGTGATTCTGGTCGCCCGCGGGACACTGGAAGACTCTTTCCGAACCCACCTCGGTTTGAATGGCATCACACCAAGTGGCCATCGGTGGGCAAGCGTTGGAATTCGATTGGGCATGGATGACCACCGCAAGTGTGATTTGCTTGACGTTGTTCACGCAATTGATGTTCTGGGCCTTGGCCTTGGCTTTCGCCAGCGCGGGCAGCAGCATGGCTGGGGCGACAAACAGAAAAAGCGCCGAGGCGACAATGCCGCCGACGGCCAATCCCTGGCCCTTCAAACGTCCCTGGCTCTTGCTGATCTGAACGAGCGAAACAATTCCCAACACCAGTCCGACGACAGCAGTGATGCCGCAGGAGAAAATACCCAATATTCCCAGAATCAGTGAAGTGATGGCCAGCCGGCTGGTGCGGGCGGGCGGGGGCGGTCCGGCGGGAATGTTCGGAAGCGATGGCGGCAGTGAAAGCGCCTCGGCGAACTCGGGCAGCGAACCCAACGTCTGCCAGTCTGGGTCCGTTTCGAGTTTTACCCTGGTGGCGGCGCTGGCGCGCCCTTGGGAGATCCATTGCCGCAATTGGTTGGCGGTGATCGGCCCATATTCCTTGCCGTCCGCTCCGATGATTTTATACATGATTTAGAAAGTGGTTGCCACGTGTTGGGCCGGACTAAAACCATTCCTTTCGCCCCTCAACGTAGGTGCGGACGAATTCGGCATCAGACTTGGAGAGATACACGATGCCTTCGATCAGGCCGATGATGCTGATGATGGGCGAGGCCAGAAAACAGGTGAGCAAGGTGACCAGCAGCATGATCATCCCCGCGCCGGTGTAACCGAGGATGAACTTGTGGACGCCGAACGAACCCAAAAGGATGCCGCAAATGCCGGCGGCAATTTTCGAGGAAGCGCGCTCGTCCTTGACGGGCGAAGTCATCAAAGGAGGCGTGCCGGGGGCGGTGCCAAACTCAGGAAAACTGTTCAAGGGTTTCCAGTCCGGGCTGCCTTCCAGGCGGGCCTGGGTCTGGAGGCTGACGCGCCCCTGTTGAATCCATTGTTTCAGGAGGTCTGCGGCGACCGGCCCGTATTCTTTTCCATCCGCGCCGATGATTTTATACATGGTGAACGTGGAGTTGGTGAGACTTGTTACGTTGTCCATGCGTATCCCGGCGGGCGGGTTTAGGCAAGTGCAGAAAAATCCGGTTATTGTAAACTCAGCGCCCGCAGCTTGGCGACGGCCATGCTTCCGTCAATCAATTCCGCGGCGAGTTCCCAGCCTTCCCCGATGGAACGCACGCGCCCGGCGACGAACAACGCCGCGCCGGCATTCAACAACACGGCGTCGCGTTTCGGCCCGCGCTCCTGGCCGGAGATGATTTGGCGAATGATTTCGGCGTTGCCCTCGCGGTCGCCGCCGGCCAGATCAGCAATCGTGGCGGGCTGAAGTGGAAATTGTCTGGGGTCCAGCGTTGAATTGGCGAACCCGCGTTCCTGATAAAATTCGGCAATGGTGTTGGTCCCGAGTGTGGAGAGTTCGTCAAGTTGTGCAGTGCCCACGGTGCCGCAGACCACCATCCCGCGCCGGAGACCCAGTGATTGCAGAACGTGGGCAATGGGCTCGCACAATTCTCGTCGGGGCACGCCCATCAACTGGGCGGTGGGGCGGGCCGGGTTGAGCAACGGGCCGAGGATGTTGAAAATGGTGCGCTGGCCGCGTTCGGCGCACAGCTTGCGGGCGGGCGCGATGTGTTTGAACGCCGGATGATAAATCGGGGCGAAGAAGAACGCGAAACCATGTTCGCGCAGCGACCGCGCCGCTTCGGCGGGCGCGAGATCAATCTTGATGCCCAAGGCTTCCAGCACATCGGCGCTGCCGGATTTGGAGGTGATGGCGCGATTGCCATGCTTGGCCACAGTGACACCCGCCGCGGCACAAACAATCGCGACGGTGGTCGAGATGTTGAACGTGCCAAGATGGTCGCCGCCAGTGCCGCAGACATCGAGCAGCTCGTGGGCGCGCGTTTCGGCGTCGAGCGGCGGTTGGATCGCGCGCTCGCGGAGTTCGCCGGCAAAGGCGGCGATTTCGTCGGGTGACTCGCCTTTCTTTGCCAGGGCCGCGAGAAACGCCGCCTTCTGCTCGACGGGAACTGCCTCGGTTGTGAGCGCGCTCACCGCGGTGACGATTTGTTCGCGCGTCAGCGGTTCGGCGCGGATGAGTTGTTGAGTCAGGGCCTCGAGCACGGCCAAAGCATAGAGGCCGATGTGGACGAGCAAAGCGGAAAAATATTATGCGCGCGAACTCCTGGGCTTCCGGGCGATCCACAATAGGCCGACTCCCAGCGCAAGCGCCAATCCACCACAGCCCAGAAACACGCGACCGCGCTCGACCTCCCGGGCATCGGGCACGGTGGGTGGTGAGGCCTGTTCGACAATCTGAGCCGGTGCGGGTTCCTTGGGGCGGAGATCATTTTGGAGGCTCTCCACCGTTTTCTTGAGGGGGGCGAAGAGTTGGTTCACCTCTTCGAGTTCGAGTCGCGCCGCGTTGTAGGATTGCAGCAACTCGTGCCGGCCCAGTTCATTTCGGGTGGCGGCTTCAACGGCGAGCATTTCGCTCTTCGCCTTTTCAGCGGAGGCTTTCAATTGGGCGACATTCTCATCCTCGTTGGCAGCTTTCGATTGGTAATGCGCCAGCTGATTGGATTTTGCCAGGTAACGGAGGACGGATTCCGAAAAACGCGCGCGCGAGGCTCGCAGGGTTTCACTCTCGGGGGCCGGTGGGCCGGCGGCGGCTTGTGCTAGTAGCGCGGGATCCAATTTCTGCCCGGCTTGCTGGAGTTTTTCACGGGCGAGGACGATCTTGTTTTGCATCTCAGAGAACTTCCCCGCTACCGCGTCCAAGGCGCTTTGGGTCAACCGGCGGCGATAGTCAGCGCGGTAATCACAATATGCCCGGGCGGCGGCATTGGCCATCTCCGCTGCTTCAGCGGGGAGTTCACTCACAGCCTTGATGGTGATGAGCGTGACTTCCGGGCCGGGTTGCGCGTGCAGGCGGGTTTTGAGGATTTGGAGTGTCTCCGAAATCTTGAGTGACTGACCGTCGTTGAGTCGCTTCGCCCAGGCGTGATTCAGGTCAAGATTCGTGATGACCCGGTTGAGCGTGGCTTCGGATTGGAGCAACGCGATTTCCGTTTGGATAAAGAAAGTGCTGTCCGCTTCAGCGGCGGCTTGGGCAGTCAATCCGGCGACCTGGTTCAGCTCCGGGAGGTCGACGCTGTCACGCTCGACCTTGACGAGGGCAGACGCTTCAAAGCGGGGAGGCTGCTGTGCGAGCGGCAACCCGAAGATACCCAGCGCGACCGCAATGACGATCAGCGCGAGGCCAAAGGTTCTGGATAGTGTCTGGTTCATCTGCCCGGCCCAGCTTTGTCGGAAACTGGAGCTTTGACAACCATCCTGATGCGTCGTTCAGTTCGGAAGTCGCGGGCGGTGGCCGGTTCGCGGTGGCCAAGATCGGGTCAGTCTTCAGCAAACCCCTTCCTTGACTCACCTCCGGCGGATTTTATCATGGTTGCTCCATGATTTTGGAAATCAGGGCGTTCATGGAAGCCATTCCTGATTTCCTGAGTTCCAAACCGAAATTGACTATGACCAAGATTCAAAACATTCAGGCGCGCGAGATTCTCGATTCGCGCGGTAACCCCACCGTGGAAGTTGATGTAACTTTGCAATGCGGCACGACCGGTCGCGCCGCCGTGCCCTCGGGCGCGAGCACCGGCGAACATGAAGCCGTCGAACTCCGCGATGGTGACAAGAAGCGTTACCTCGGCAAGGGCGTCAGCAAGGCCGTGGCGAACGTGAACACCAAGATCGCCAAGGCGTTGCACGGTGTGGACGCTTTGGATCAACTCACGGTGGATGCCACGATGCTCAAGCTCGACGGCACCGAGACCAAGTCCAAGCTCGGCGCGAACGCCATTCTCGCAGTCTCGCTGGCCACCGCGCAGGCCGCGGCGAAGTGCCTCGGCCAGCCGCTTTTCAAATACATCGGCGGTCCGAACGCTAAAGTTCTCCCGGTGCCGATGGCGAACGTCATCAACGGCGGCGCGCACTCCGACGCGCCGATTGATTTCCAGGAATTCATGGTGCAACCGCACGGCTTCAGTTCCTTCAGCGAAGGTCTGCGCGCCATCACGGAAATTTTCCACGCGCTCAAGTCCGTGCTCAAGAAACGCGGCCTCAGCACGGCCGTCGGTGATGAAGGCGGTTTCGCTCCCAAGTTGAATAGCGTGGAAGACGCGATTGAATCCATCCTCGAAGCCACGAAGAACGCGGGTTACAAAGCGGGCAAGCAGATCTATCTCGCGCTCGACGTCGCGGCATCGGAGTTCTACAACCACGACGGCACCTACACCTTCAAGAAGAGCACCGGCAAGACCGTAAGTGGGGTTGAGTTGGTTGATTTCTACGCGAAGCTCGTCGCCAAGTATCCGATCGTCAGCATCGAAGACGGCTGTGCGGAAGGCGACTGGAAGCATTGGAAGCAACTCACCGACAAGATCGGCGACAAAGTCCAGCTCGTCGGCGACGATCTCTTCGTCACCAACGTGAAGTTCCTCCAAAAGGGTATTGATACCGGTACGGCGAACTCGATTCTCGTGAAGGTGAACCAGATTGGTTCGCTCAGCGAAACGCTGGACGCCGTCGAACTCGCGCAGACCAACGGCTACACCGCCGTCCTCTCGCATCGCTCCGGCGAAACCGAAGACGCGACCATCGCCGATATCGCGGTAGCAACGAACTGCGGCCAGATCAAGACGGGTTCGCTCAGCCGCTCGGATCGGTTGGCGAAGTACAATCAACTCCTGCGTATCGAACAATTGCTCGGCAAGAACGCGGTCTATGCCGGCACGAGCGCGCTGCCGAAAGCGCGGCGTTGAGAATGGAGCGCCGAACTCCGATTCGGCTCGTTCCGAAGAATAGAAACGCGCCGATTTTGAAATCGGCGCTCCAATTCACCCCGGAACTCGGGCAACCGGCTTCCGGGGTGTGACTTCGCCGTTTCAGTACTTGATGATGTAATTGACGTAAGCGTTGTTGGGGCGGGTTTCGGTTCCTGCATAGACGGCTGGAGCAGCTGGTTCCGTCCAGAAGCCATTGGCGATGTTTTCGACATCGATCTGATCATCGCCTAACGAACCGCTACCCATTTGGCCGTGCGACCAGTTTTCCAAGACCATGAGTGGCGTGCCGGCGCTGTTCCAAGAGTAAAGATGCGGCTCTTGGCAATAGCCCCATTGATGCGTGTGAGTTTGCATGCCATCCACCTGACATGAACCAACCTGGTTGCTGGTATTGCCGCCGGCATAACGATTCGTGCGACTGTTGCGGTCGGGGTCGGTCCAAGCCGCGTTGGTGAGCGAACCATTCATGCCGCGCAAGAACATGCCTCGGAGGTCGGGCAGATTGAAACCGGTGTCTGGGTTGGCCGGATTCTCCACGTTTCCATTCGAGTCCATCGTGCCATTGCCCCAGTTGATGCCGATTGCAGCAAAAAGCTTTGGATACATCGCGTTGGTAAGTTGTCGCCCATCACACAGCAGCCAACCCGAAGGGATACTGGTTCCTCCGAAGGCGACAATAGTCCCCGGCGGGCAGAGCGCCTCATACAGATTCGTAATTAACATGGACGCCACGTCCGCCAGTTGAGCCTTCTGGCTTTGCAGGGCATAGGCGGTACTGAGGAACTGCTGGCGGGGGAGGATCGGTGTGCCACCGTTGACCTTGATCTCGATGAAGCGGCTGGGGCCGGCAAACGCATTGGTGAGCGAAGCGCCACCGGTGTCGCTCGGGCCGATGATGACGTTGAATCCGCCGTTGACCACGGGCACCGAAGGACCGTGCCCGCTGCCCACAGTGCCATCGAAGAGAAACGGCCCCCAGACTTTGGTGCCACCGTTGGCCTGATCGTAGATATTGAACTCGATGGTGTAGTTGCCGGTGGCCAACGGGCTGCCATCGGCGGCTTTGAGCAGGCCCTGGTAGTTGACGTATTCGGGGACCGACTGCGCGAACAGATGTGTCACGGTGAATAGCCCCAAAATGCTGAGGAGTCTGGTGGATGTCTTCATAGGCGGTTTATGCTGTCGATGGGTTACTGACATTGGGTTCGGAGAGCGTAACGGTGATCGAAGTAGATGTGAATGTCCTGGAGGGTGTTGGGGTTCACTTTATTGGTGGCGATGGTCAAGGTGAGTTCAGTCACCGCCACGGAACGCTCCTTCCAGTAAGTGGCAGCGTTGCCAGCGGGGATCTCGTACTTGTCCGGCTTGTTCCAGAACACGCAATCAATGTTGGCCGCCTGTTGCGCAGACGACTCGGCTGTGAGCACGCCATTGGTTGGATCGGTGCCCATGGAATAGTGACGAAACGGAAAGCTAGTGAGTTCGTTGATTGCTTGCAGCCCGCCCCCGGTGCAACTGGGCTTTTCCGAGCGTACGAAACAGGTGCCCCCGTACGCTAAATCGGCAGTTTTCGTCACCGGGTTCGGGGCGCTGCTGTCCACGAACTTGACCTTGATCCAATCAATTTTGTCCAACCAGTAGCCTTTGGTGATGAGGTTGCCACTGGGCCCGTATTCGGGGCCGACGAACAGGTCATCGCTCTCGATTGTGGCCGCCAGGCTGAGGGTGTTTAGCTTGAGCACATAGGCGCCGAGCTCGGGTTTCAAACACAACTGAAACTCTCTGTGGAATTCCGTCACCCGGTCCGCCTGGTTGGTGTAGGCGCGGCCCCACACATCGTCCTTGAGCGAGATTCTAGCGGTATTCGTGGAACGACCGTTGAGTTTGCCGAGATTCCCCAGGTTGAACTGGTCCATGGCGAACACCAAATCGCCTAGTTCTTCAGCGTTCCGGAGCTTGAAGAGCGACGGCAGTTCCCATACTGGGCTGTCGACAGTGCCGTCGCTCCAGACGAAGCGCTGGTTGTACTTGTATTCCAAGGCGCGCAGCACGAGGAACACCCAGCGCTGGGCGGCCCGGAACGCAAGGTCAGCCCGAACCATGCTGTTCTGGGCGCGCAGGTAGTGAATGGGATCGGCGTAGTAGCGACCCGCCAAGTCGGAGTTGTTCTGGTCGCGGGCGACCCTCACTTGTTGCATTTCCCGCTGCAGGCCGTCAATGCGCTCCATCTCCTGGTCGCGCACGAACCCGTTGTCTTGCGCGGTCAGTAGCTGGGACTGCCGTTCGCGCTCAAGGTTGCGGTACTCCTCGCCGGCCTGGAAGATATTCTGGTCCGAGTCTGCCAAGGCTAGTTCCTTGTCGAAATCGGCAGCGGCAAGGGCCAGATCTCTCTCCGCGTTCCCTTTCTTCTGTTCCCCGATTGTCTGGACGGCGATGTTCGCCGCTCCATAGAGGTAGACACTACCCATGGCTGCGCCTCCCATAAGCGCACTGACCGGATCAGCACTGATCCCTCCACCAATTGAAGCCACGTCCGACATCATGTCATACGCTGCCTGCGTTCCCGCTTGCGCCGCGCTCCACTTGGTAATGGTGTTTCTTTCGGTAGTGATGTTTGTCTGGTAGGTCTTTGTGGCGCCCAAAATCGTGTTACTCCTAGTATAGGAATTGTTCAACCGGTTGAGAGCGTTAGTTAGTTGGTTATCCAGAAGTGAACTGTTGGTGTTCAAGCTGGTGGCCTTCGCGTTGGATTGTTCAATGCTCAGGTGGGCCTGGCGGAGTTCGCTGCCGCCCCGCGGATTGTTGAAGTGCGAGGGCGGCACGTTGGTGTTGATTGGCGGGTAACGTCCGACAGGAACCGACGGGGGATAGGGATCGGGAAGTTCCTCGGGCAAGTAGCCACAGATTTCGCGGTAGCGCTGCGAGTAGGAAGTCTCGTTGTCGCTCATTTCATTGAAAACCTGGTCCGCATAGCCCCGGTAAGCGTCATAGTTATTTGACGCCGCATTAAAGGCGTTACACGCCCGGCCTAAAGTACTGCTGGTCGTGTTGGGATAATCCAACCAGGCGCGAAGCGCGTCGTAGGAGTCCCAGTCGGAGTTGCCGGAAGGCGCCGTATTAAGAAGGACCAGAAAGTCCGGGTCGAATCCCAAGAGATTGACCCGCGAGCTCAGGAACCCACCCACTTTGGTGAGCTCTGCCGTGCCCGCCAGGACCCCGGCGAGAGCGGACCGCACGCCGGAGGCATCCGTTTCAGAGACTGGCGGCACGGCGTTGGGGAGCAGGGCGTTGAGCAGACTCGTATTGAGCAGCAGTTCGCGGTTGATCCCCTCGATCAACTCGAAACCCAGGGTCTGGTCGTCTTTCTCTCCCGGCTCAGTCGCGCCGCGCCCGCGCATGCCGTAGAATTTGGCCAGTTCGGCTGCGGTCAGCGCGTAATCGCGCATCACGCCGAGCAGGGCCACGTAATCCTTGTAGCCGGCAAAGAGCATGGCGTTCGTGGCATTGCCCAAGGGAACAGTCGTCAGGTTGCCCGCGGCATCGCGAAATTGCGCGGCCATCTGGTTGCGGCTTGGTTGTTCCTGCTGGAAGATCCATTGGCCTAGTAGGATTCCGGACGGCGCCGTGGCGTCCACTTGCGACACGTCAATACCGCCGCGATCGAGGAAGAGCTTTCCGTACTCGTCGAGGATGCCGCCATATCTGTTCAGGATATTCGTGTAGCCGGCGATTTCGTGGTTAATGATGAAGTCGCCCGCCGGAATACTAACCAGCCCCAAGCGATATTTCGCAACCTCGGCCAGGTCACTCTTCACGTACTGGGCTTCAGCGACGATGAAATCGTAGTAGGCTTCCAGCAGGGCGTTACGCAGCTTCTTGTCCAAGGGCGAATACTTGAGCGCGTCGCGCAGGATCTTGATCCCGGCCCGGGCGTTTGTACGTTCAGTCTCGCCGAACCATGCCGCAATGCCTTTGAACGCGGCGAGGACATCCGTGCCATCGTTGGTGTAGAGCAGTTGCTTGTAGCGGAAGGCGGCATTGGTGCTGCCGGCGATCAGTTCGCGCGTGTTGGCGCTGGCCGGCGGATACAGCTTCTCCTGGGCGATGCGGATGGTCTCCGTCTCAAAATCCGGGAAGGGCACGGAGCGCGCGAGCATCTGGCCAAAACCGCAACCGGCAAGCTGTAGCCCCTCGGTGTTGGTGGGGACGACAAGCGGCAGGCCTGAGCCGGGCGGGCTGTACGCACCCAGCGTTCCGCTGAATAGCGCCAGGGAGTTCTGGTCCGTTGGATTGGACTGGGAGTTGGTCAGGCAGTTGGCGAATTCTGGTAGCACGAGGAAGGCGACGTTCGCTTGCGACCTGACGGAAAGGTTGAAACCAACGAGGACCGCGCATACGACCGCGATCCGGGCCAATGGGTTCATACGAGTTTTCATGGTAGCGCGTCGGTTCAAGGTTGGACGGGCGTCGTGGGGATGGGCAGCGGGGTCATGACCGGGGCCTCACGAGCAAGGGAAAAATAGCCATGGTTACTGAACTGCAGGGAGCTGCTCGCGGCCTGCGAGGAGGTGAGGACTTCGTAATACTCGCCGGCGATCACCAGCGGGCCAAACGCAGCGTTAGTCTTGGAAAGGTAGAACACGTTTGTGTCGCCGGGTGGTGGTGGTACGGAGGAGAAATGCAATTGCCGTTGCAAAGACGACTGGCCGAGGAGTCGGGAGGTTCCCGCCGGCATCGGGATGGAGTCTCCGGAGAACTGGATGCCCGAAAGTGTGAGATTGGTTAGCGGCCAGCCGATTTGCCCCGGAGACGGTTGGGGAATGAGCTGGCCGCCCAGGTGATTGGTCGTGCTCTTGGGCGCAGGGATCAGCAGGGCCGCGACGTAGGCGTTCGAGCGCAAGACACACAGGCGAAAACCGGCCTGGCCCACGCCCGATAGCAGCAGCCCGCTCCAGTTGGCGTCATTGTCCATCAATAAAATGGTCTGCGTAGATAATGCTCCCGTGTGGTAGGTCCCTGCAGCATCGTCCTCCAAGTTGATGACTATGGCTTCAATGTCCTCAACCTCCAGGTCATCCCAGACACTGACCGGGATGGCGGCGGTTGTACCGTTCACTGACAGGGCCCCGGATTGCGCGGCGGAGAAATCCAATCCGTTCGTCGCGGTGCTCATGACGGAAACGGAGTAGTAGAGCAGGCCGGAATAGAGCGTGTTGAACTCTATCGGGACAAGGATCATTCCCGCCCCTTCGATGGTTTGCGAGGTGGTGGTCGTGAATTGCACGCTCGGTTGCACTCCGCGCAGCGGGCGGCTGAGAGCACTGTCTGGGAGGGTGCCGTTGGCCAACTCGATGATGTCGCTGTAGCCATCGCCATCGGAATCGGGAACGTTGGGATTGGTGCCCAACGTGGCTTCCAGCCCGTCGGACAGACCATCGCGGTCGGTGTCTATGCCGATGCGATAAAAGCCGTTGGTGTCTGGGGCGGGCAAAGTGACCATGCGTTTGTCGCCTCCCAGCGAGGAGAAGGTTGTACCTAGCGAGTAGATATAGGTCCAAGACGCCGGCTCGCCCACAGCAGCAGAATAATCCAAGGCATAGTGCAGGTTCGCATTTGTGAGGAGTCTGCTGTCGGTGAATTCAATGGTCACGTACCCGGAGACGTAGCTGATGCGGTCAATTTGGAAAGTGACCTGCGCCGGGCAGACGTTAAGCCAGAGTGCAAGGCTGCCTCCCAAGCAGCAGACCGGGAGCAGGCGACGGCAATAGGGGGGGCGGGGACCTGGGCATTTCATAAACAATTCCTTCAGGCGTTGAACAGTTTGGCAGGGATGGCAATGGGCGGTTGCATTGCAATCTTGCTGCGCTTGGCGGAGGAGCGAGCGGAGTCTAATCCGGCTGGTTCTGCCAGGATCAGGTCCGATGACCAGCAAAAGGACGACGAGCCGCGAGTCGGCGGTGAAAGTGAACTGTAGCACTCCGTCTGAATTCTCATGGCGATTGATGCAACAGCGTTTTTCGGATGGCGGCCCGACC
This sequence comes from Limisphaerales bacterium, assembly GCA_044225555.1. GTDB lineage: Bacteria > Verrucomicrobiota > Verrucomicrobiia > Limisphaerales > JADLHS01 > JADLHS01. The sequence continues at coordinate 209,867 of JBGAIM010000007.1, forward strand.
ACCTGGTTGATCTCCGAGGGCGTTGGTGTCCTCCGACACTTTTACAACGACCCCATCCTGCGCTCCTGTTGATTCCTGTCTAGCGGTCGAAAGTTTGGATTACTCGACGTTTATTTGGATTGGAGGTGGAAAAGCGGGAGGAACAACAAGGGGAATTGGAATTCGGTCGGCGCGCATTATGCTGTGCGCGCCTGGGCGCTCGTCGTTCAGACCGAACGCGCAGTGGTGATGTTGTTTGCGGTCTTCGGTGGATTCAGCCGCATCGTCTCGCGCCACAACTTTGGCGCAAGCCCGGTTGCCTTTTTGAACGCGACCCGAAACCGGTTCTCACTGGCGTAGCCGACAGCGGTAGCGACCTGGGACACATTTCTTCCAGGGTCGCGAAGGAGTGCCTTGGCTTTTTCCATCCGCAACTCGGTCAGGTAGGTTTTGAAAGACCGCCCGACGGCGCGCGAAAACAGTTTATCGGCGCATCGGTGCAGCGTGATCGGCGAGGCATAGTCCTGTTCAACGAACGCCGCCAGCTCGCGCACGATCTGCTCGGGATGGGACTGCGCCTCGGCGCGGAGGGGGACCTGCGGGAAACCCGGCAGGTGGCGTTGAAGTGCCGCATGCAAGCGTGCCTGTTCTTTTTCCAAGGCCACAACCGCGCGCCCGGCGGTCGTCAGCTCGGCCTTGCGCAATTCGGCGAGGTCCAGGGTTTGCACATGCTGGACGATCAGACGGAGCAAACGGCTCGCCCGGCGGAATTCGGATTGGCTCGATACGGTGGTCGCCGCGCGCGCGGACTGCGTTCGCCGCGGGTTTCCCGGCTGGGTTCCGTCGAGCGCCTGCAAGTACGCGATGCCGATCATCACGTCGCGGACCCGAAGCGGAAACCAGTGGTTGAGTACGCCCAAGCGGCATCGGAAAGAAATTCCATCCCCCTCGCTGGCCAGCGCGCGGCCGAGCTGTTTCGGTCCGCAGACCTGACAGGTCGGCTGTGCTGCCAGACGCGTCCCGGCAATCCGGCAACAGACCGAACAACCCGTGGGCAGACTCCGGGAATCCCAGTTGCGTGACGCCGTCGGAGACCAAGCGACATGGAAATGCAGGCGGGTGAACTCGGCGAAGAGTGTATCCAGAAGCCGGCTGAGGTGCTTTTGGGTCAGCACTCGGTATTTGCTCTGGAGCAGCCGTTCGCCCGGGGTGGTGTGTGTTGGCGGTTCAGGACCAACGGCGCTGAACTTGTTCGTCAGGTGTACAGTGTTATCGGCTGCGCTACCCGCCCTAGCTGATGTAGTCTGCCCGCGCATAAGCCCGACGCGATATGAGCAACTGCCCTAATTAGGTGCAAGTGTTTTTTTAGTGGGAATACTTTACTCCGTTTGCGGGCACAGGCTGGACCTAGCCACGGCAAGAAATGGGGTGGGCATCCAAACGCACAGTTGGCGGCAGTCTGGGTTGCGTTAAAGTGCGGCCAAGAGCAGCGAGGTGTTGAGAACTCGAAAAAAGCGGCGCATGCCCCCTCGGGCCAGTGAGACCGGTTGAAATAGCGCCGGTGTGAATCCAGATGCCGACCAAAGAGCACAAACGACACGCGCGGGGAATAGTGGAAGCCTTGGAATCCCGGGCCCACGCGGGACCATCGGTCGCTTCCACCGAGATCCTTTCCGCGCGTTCATTTTTGGAGCAGCATGATTTCTCCCCGGCCAGTGATTACTTCCGGCGCCTGGTGCAACTTCAGGATCGCCTCCGGACCAGGCCCATCGTGGACAACTCCCGAAGAGGCCGGATCAAGGTTTCGCATCGGTTCAACGGGGCTGGTCGAATTGACTTTGTGGAGCTCAAGTTCCTGCGTTCGATGCAACCCTGCCTGACCGGCGAAATCCGAAAACTGCTCCTGGTGCAGGGTTTTCAAAGCCATCGCAAAGCCTGGCACGAGGCGGAGGCCCATGTGTTGCAGGTGCTGCCCCAGGAACTGGTTTTTCTTTACCCGGATTTCTTCCGCATGACACGGGTGGACCTGTTCGCCTGGCTGATCAACATCGGTCACCGCACCGTGGCCGACCTGCTGAGCGACATGCGCGCCGGTCGCGTGAACGGACACGTTCGCGAAACGGGAGGAAACCCGAATCAATTGCGCTTGGCGGAGGTCGGTGCGGATGGAGTAGCCGTGCCGATTCTGGAACAGGCGGCCGCGCTGGAAGCCGCGGTCGAGTTCGCGGAACCAGAGTCGGCGATCGTTCGCTACGTGGGCAAATAAGCTCGGTCCATTTCCATCGAGCGCACCGCCCGACTCGCAGCACAAAGCTTTCGTAACGGATCAAGGTCCAACTTGAATCCGGTAGTACTGCGGCGAATTCACGACGTTCGAGCGGGTGAGCGAGTTGGTGATCGCCGTCGGAGGCAAGTTAGTGCGGATATCGGTCCAGGTGCTACTCAAGCCGCTCGCCTGTTGGATGACCTGGCGAACAGATTGCCCGCCGGTCCAGCGCAACGTCACGTTTCCATTCGTTGCCTGTATGTCAGTGAACTTCAGAATTGAGCCAGCCTGGTTGGGATTCGTATCAGCCGCTTGCTCCTGGAGATTGTTCCCGCCGTCGCCATCGTTGTCGGCGGTGGGACTGGCAATCAGTGGGTCGCCAAAATATTGCTGCTCCCAGCCGTTGCGCAGTCCATCGCCGTCGGCATCGAGATCGGGGTGAGCCTGGCGTGAGAGAATCAACACGCTGTAAGGGCCGATGGCAATTTCGCCGCTGCTGCCGGTGACGTTGACGACGGAGCTGCCATAGTTGCCAAAGTCGCTGCCGTATTTCGTCCAGTCCGAGTTCAGATTGACATACCAGTTGCCGCTGGCCGGCCAGGTGTGAATCCAATAACTGGGGATCGAGTTGGCGGTGAAGTTCATAACCACCATCACTTGGTCGTCCGGACCAGCACCCCAGCGATGGAAGGCGAGCAGTTTCCACGGATAATCATTGCGGACGACGTGGCTGGAGACATTCGGGCCGGTGAGACCGAGGCTGACGCCGTCGAGATTGCGCCGCAGATGGGTGAGGTCGCGATAGAAACTAACGACGTTCGAGTAGGTGATAGTGCGCGACCAATCGAGTGGACTGCTGTCAGCAAACTGGTGCGTGGTGAGCATTTCCTGCCCCATAAAGAGCATGGGGGTGGCGGGCATGGTCATGGTGACAGCGGCGGCGAGCATTGAGCGTTTGCGCGCGTAGTAGCTCGTCGGATCACCGGACTGGATGCGCACGGGCAGACGTTGTGCGCCCGGGCCGTTGAGGTCGCCGACAAGATCGTGCGTCTCGGTGTAGGCCACGCGGAAAAGGCCATTCCCATTCATGGCATTCCAGAGCGTGCTCATGTCGCGGTTGGCGTCGTTGCTCTCGACCACCTGGCCGATCAACAAATCACCAAAGCCGCGATCCCACTCGCCATGGAATCCCTGACCGAAGGCCTGGTCTTCGGCGATGCTGATGACGCCGGGACGATTCGCGCGAATCTCGACGTTGTTGAGGTATTGAATGAGCGAGTCCGCCTCGGGAATATTGACGTGGCCAGGGTCGTAATAGCGCATGCCGCCGACGGCGTCCCACCGGAAGCCGTCAATGTGGAATTCGTCCATCCACATTTTGAAGTTGTCAATGATGTAGGACCGGACGCCTTCTCTTGAATAATTGGGCCGCTGCCCCCAGGGCGTGGTGCCGATACCCGCGCCGGAATAGAAATAAATGCCGGGCGTGGTGCCGTTGTCGAAGCCCCAAAGGTCCAGATCGCTCGGGCCGTAGTGATTGTGAACGACATCGAGCAGCACATGAATACCACGCGCGTGCGCCGCTTTGACAAAGTTCTTCAACCCGTCCGGGCCGCCATAGCCGCTGTTCTCCACCGCGTACGGTTCGGCCAGGTTGTAGCCCCAACTATAATCGCCCGCGAACTCGAAGAGCGGCAGCAACTCAACGGCATTGACCCCCAGGCTGGCGAGGTAGTCGAGCTTGGTGATGGCGTCGGAAAATTTTCCGGGGCCGCCAGTCGCGGGAGTCGGATCATAAAATGCGCCGACGTGCATCTCATAAATGACAAGGTCGGATTGATTCACGGCGAGGCGCGTGTCACCCGCCCAATTGAACGCGTTCGCGTCATACACAATCGAGTTTCCCACGGAACTCACCACCTTGCGGTTGCGCGGGTCGCGTTTCCAGACCGAGCCGTTGATAAGGAATTTGTATTCGTGTCCGGGACGAGCGGCGGGGATGTCGCCCGACCAATTCTCCGTGCCGGCTTCCTTGACCAGCAGGTTGGCCGTGGTACTCCAGCCGTTGAAAACACCCGGCACGGCGACCGAGGTGGCGTTCGGTGACCACACGCGAAAAGTGACTCCCGTCCCGGAGGCATCGGCATACGGGGTCGCGCCCATGCCAGGCCGGCTGGACTGTGCCGAAACCGTCAGAGCGACGAACAGCACGAGCAACGGGAAGCCACGGTCAAAACAACGGAAACGCGGGACAAGATGCATGGATTGATTCACGAATCATACTCTGGCGGACCGAAGCGTATTCGGCAACCGCGCAGCGAACCCGAGCCGCCACATGTTTGTGCGGTGAAAATCAACGGACGGGGGAATCAGGGCTGGGCAGTCAGCACCATTCAATTTGAACCGTCTTTTGGAAACCGGTCAATATCTCGGCAATCTGCTCGATGAGATTGTGCCGGATGGAAATGTTGCGGGGCAGGAGCGGATTCTGATAGTACGGGTTCACTTGTTCTCCCGCGAGGAACAGGATCGAGTCCGCCCGGAGCAACTCCCGGGCAAACAGGGAAGCGCCGTTGCGATCCAGCATGACACGGCTGGCGTCACCGTGACTTTCCTTGAGCAGGCGCAACGTCCGGGCCAGGGTCAGGATGCCCTCAGTCATCAAATCAATGTGGGGCAGCGAGCCGATGGGCGGCACATCCTCGCGCAAGGTGGTGAGGTCGAGGTCCACCGTTTCGCCGAGATGATTGGCGACGATGTTGCCGGTGGTGCCGCCACAGACGACCTTGCGTCCTTCAAAGTGCAACAGCCGTTCCACGCATTGCTCGTCGAGACTCTTGTCCGTGGGCGGGCCGGTGAAGACCATCAGGCGGTTGGGTTCGCGGGCAAGCACGCCGGCGAGCGTGGCGTCGTCGCCCGGCTGCCCGTTGTAAAGGGAGCTGGTCTTTTCCATCAACCGGCGGACCACCGCGCTGGCGGAGGCGGGCCGGCTGCTGGCGATTTGTTCGAGGTAATCGCCGATCTGTTCCCAGCCCCAGCCAAAATTCATCGTCACGCCCATGCCGGCGTAGAGGACGCCGTCGCTGATGATGCCCAGGAAGTCGCCGCGTTCGAGGAAGCCTGTGGACAGGTGCAACTCCCGACCAAGGATTGTTTCGACACGCGGTTCGAGGCGGATCAGTTTTCCAGCCCGTAACAGAAACGGTGGAGGGCAGTCGAAGTTAATCACCTGAAACCGGCCGGTGGCTTGTTCGATCTCCACGACCACGAAGGCGGCGTAAGCAATCTGGCGCACTTTGCAGGTGGGCAGCGTGCCGACGACGGTCTCGAGCACGTCCTTGAGGGGGACGCGTTCGCGCAACATGGTGACGAGGATTTCGGCGGTGAGCCGCGCCAGAATGTTTGCCTTAACGCCGCTGCCAAGGCCATCCGAGAGCACCACGAGTGTTTTGTCTGGCGAGCGTACCACCTTGACCTGGTCGCCGCACAGCTCTTCGCCCTGGTGATTCAGGCTGACGGAATGAATGTCGTAGTGAACCACGGCCTAAGGTTTTCCCTCGCCCAACATTTCGAGCAGGTGCAGCAGGCTGACTTTCGTTTCGGCGGTCGTTTCGCCCAGCAGGCCGGCGATCTCCTGGGCCACGCGCATTTGTTTGTCCACCACCTGGCGGACCTCCTGCATCGCTTCGGCCTTGAGCCGGTGGAGTTCGCGTTCCTGTTTCCATTCCGTGGTCAGGTCCACGAAAATGCCCGCGACGATCTTCTCGTTGGGAATGGGAAAGATAAGCTTGCGGACGTACAGATCGTAGCGCGGGTATTCGCGCTCGACGCCCACGACATTTTGGCCGGTGTTGAGGGCGCGGCGAAATTCGTGGACGTCGCCCAGAATGTCCGCCGCGTCGCTGCCGATGAGCGCCGCCGTTTCCGCCTTGAGCATCCGGCAGAGCGCCGGGTTGACCAGCACAATCTGCAGCCGCTCGTCGAGCACGATCAAGCCATTCGGGTCGTGATCCCAGAGCCGTTTCCAAAGTGTGGTGGTGGAGTCCATGTCAGGTCGGTGGCAGATGGGGCAGGATTTCGCGTTCGAAAATCTGCGTGAGTTGTTTTTCGTCGAGACCGGTGAAGACGCGGTTGCGGAATTTCAACGAGCGACCTTCCTGGCAGGTTTCGAGGCAGAACGCGCCTTTGAGGTGCAGCCGCCCCTGGAGACCGTGTTTCTCGATCAATCCCTCCAACACCGGTAGCAGGCGATAACCTTTCAATTGGTGACACGCCGAACCCATGCAGAGAAAAACCGTCTGCCCCTCATCCATATTGGCATCCTAGCCGGATGCCGGCACAAACGAAATAGCAAAACAAGGACTCGCCCGGATTGACGGTCAATGAACCGGCGCTGAGCCGATGCGCCAGAGATGAGATTTCGAGCGGAGAAACAGCGTGTCATCAGTTACCGCCGGCGACGCGAGGGTGCGCTCGGCAAGATCGTTTTTTGCCAGCAGTTCAAACGTCTTTCCCGCTTTGAGGACATAGCCGACGCCTGCTTCATTTTGAAAATAGAGGCGGCCTTCGGCCAGGATGGGCGAGGCGGAGAAACCACCGCCGAGCCGTTCGCTCCAGTGGAGTTTGCCGGTGCGGGCATCAAGGCAGGTGGCGATGCCGCTGTCGGATACGAAGTAAAGTTCATCGCCTACGACGAGGGGTGAGGGCGTGTTGGGCGCGCCTTTTTCATGCTTCCAGACCAGATGCGTGTCGGTCACGTCGCCTTTCGCGCCCGCCGGCTTGACGGCGTAGAGCACTGGTTTCATGTAGCTGGAACTGATGAAGAGCAGACCGTGCGCGAAGACGGGGCGGGTGATGATGGAAAAACCCTCGGGGTAACGTGCCCGCCAGATTTCACGGCCGTCCTTGGGGTCGTATCCGGCGACAAAGCCGCTGGTTGGACTGATGATTTGCGTGGTGCCATCCAGTTCGATGGCGAGCGGTGTGGAAAAGGAGAATAGTCGCGATGCGGCCGAGTTGCGGGGAGTTTTCCAGCGGACCTTGCCGGTCTTGGCCTCGAGCGCGACAAGGAACGGATCGGCCTCACCGTCGCAACTGAAAACGAGCGCGTCGCCGACAAGCGCGGGCGAACCGCCGTTGCCGTGCATGGGAGAATACTTGAGTTCGGTTTGGCGCCAGAGAGTTTTCCCGGAGAGAGCGAGCGCCGCAGTGCCCATGTGGCCGAAGTGAACATAGACGCCTCCGTCGCGGACGATGGGCGTCGGGCTGGCGAGGCTGTTTTTCTTGTGGATCGCCTGCGTGGCTTCTGCATCGGGCTGAAAGACCTCAACGTTCCATTGAATGCGACCGTCGCTGGCATTTACACAGAGCGCGCGGAGTGAGGTGTTGGTGGATTCCGTGACAGCGGTGGTGAGATAGAGTTTTCCGTCCAGGAGCACGGGAGACGACCAGCCTTCGCCCGGAATTTCAGTCTTCCAAACGACATTGCTGGTGGCGTTCCAATGGCTGGGAATATTTCTGGCCAGGGAGTGCCCTTGGCCAGTTGGTCCACGAAACTCCGGCCAGTCGTTCGCCGCGAGGAGTTGCGTGCCGACCAAGGCGGCCAGCAACGCCACCCGGAGGACGATGCGCCGGGTGGTTTCGGAAGCGGACGGCGGCGCGGACAGGGTGTACCCATGCACGTGCGGCGGCGGTGCAGCCGACAATCCGCAGCCATCCGCTTCTTCACGGCGGCGGATGCGGGATTTGTGAAAGAAACGCGCCCGGGGCGTGAGCGTTTTGCCTTTCATGATTTGCCGTCAGACATGGTCATAATTCTAAGATGACAAATGGCAGACGTCCGGGGAGGAATCTAATTCATTGCGTTGAGCCCAAACAGAGATCGGGGCGACGTGGGTTTTCGCCAAGTCGATCGGAAGCCGGAACTGCCTGCCGGTTTCGACCTTCAGTTTCCTGCGGGTCAGTAACCTCGTTTGACGAGCCAATACACCGCGAACATCAGAGCGAGGCAGAGGAGGGACATCCAAAACCACGAGCCGACGAGGTAGGAGATGGCCACCATCACCACGCCGCCAATCATCGGCATGGTGGCCTGCTGCTTTTTTCCGTAGATGAAGTAGCCAAAACCAACCGAGCCCCAAAGCAATGAGGCGAAAAGAAATTTGGAATCGAACAAATTCACAATCGCGGTGGCAACTTGCACCATGCCGCTCCCTTTGGCCAGTGTTCGCTGGGGGGCGCGTCGCCGGTTTTTGGAAAAATCCTCTGGGCAGACCAAAGCGAGCCGGTAAACTCCGCGCCATGCAAAAAGTCCGGATTGGCATCATCGGCCTGGGTAACATTGGGCGATATCATGCCGAGTACCTCCAGAACAAGAAGGTCGCCCGCTGCGAACTCGCGGCCGTGTGCGATCCCGTCGCGCCCCTGGATCGCTACCAGTCGCTCAAGATATTCACCGACGGCGAGGCGCTCATCAATTCCGGCGCGGTGGACGCGGTCATCATCGCTACGCCACATTTTCAACACACGACGCTGGGCATCGCGGCCTTGAAGGCCGGGGTTCATGTGATGGTTGAGAAGCCCATTTCCTCGCACAAAGCCGATGCGGAACGGCTCATCGCGGTCAGCCGCCAGCATCCCAAGACGGTTTTCGCCGGCATGTTTCAACTGCGCACCGAACCACGCTACCAAAAGGTTCAGAAGCTGATCCAGGACGGCGACCTCGGTCAGATTGTGCGCGTGAACTGGATCAACACCGACTGGTATCGCACCGAGGCGTATTACGCGAGTGGCGGCTGGCGGGCGACGTGGAAGGGCGAAGGCGGCGGCGTATTGCTGAACCAGTGCCTGCATAATCTCGACACAATGCAGTGGCTTTGTGGCATGCCCAACCAGGTGCGCGGCTTCTGCCAGCTTGGCCGGTTTCACCAGATTGAAGTCGAGGACAACGTGACGGCGTATCTCGAATGGTCGAATGGCGCGACGGGCGTGTTCGTCAGTTCCACGGGCGAAACCCCGGGCACGAACCGGTTCGAGATTTGTGGCACGAAAGGGCGATTGGTGATGGAAAACAACCGGCTGCTGTTCACGCGCAACGAAGTGGATATGGTGGAGTTCAATGCTTCCGCCCGGCAGGGTTTCGCGAAGCCCGATGTGTGGAATGTGGAGATTCCGTTCGAGAACGCCGCCATGCCGCACGCCACGATGGTTCAGAATTTCGTCAACGCGATCCTCGACGGCGAACCGTTGATCGCGCCCGGCGCCGAAGGCATTCATTCGGTCGAACTCGCCAACGTGATGGTTTACTCGTCGTTGCTGGGACAAACGGTGGCCTTGCCGATGGACGGCGCGGCCTGGGAAAAAAGATTGAACCAGTTGATGGCAGAGTCGAAACTGGTGAAGAAGGTGATGCAAGTTGAGGCGGGCGATGTCGCAAGCTCGTTCAGGCGATAGGGGCGCGGGTTGGTTGCGAAATTCGATTACCCAGAGACTTTATGGCCAATGAGACTGAACAGGAAGCACTGCGCAGCGATCCGGTCCTCGGCGCGCTCCGCGCGTTGGAAGCGGGTCGGCGCGGATTACGATTTGTCGAAGCATTCATTCGTGAGCCCTTCACGGTGGGATCGCTCTGGCCGAGTTCGCCCGCCTTGTCGCGGGCGCTGGTGGACGGCTGCGAATTTCAACCCGGCGACACCGTGGTGGAATTGGGGCCGGGCACGGGTGCTTTCACGGAGTTGCTGCTCCAGCGACTGAAGGGGCGTGGTCGGATGCTGGCGCTGGAGATCAGTCCGATCAACGTGGACGTCCTGCGGAAACGTTTTTCGCGATGCGAAATCGTCCACGATTCGGCCGAGAATCTGTCACGTCATGTCAAACCCGGTAGTGCGCAATGTGTCGTCAGCGGACTGGCCTGGGGCAACATGCTGCCGGCGATGCAGGACCGGATTCTTGGCGCCGTGCTGGAGTCGCTCACACCGGACGGCCAGTTCGTGGCGTTCGGTTATATCCATGCGAAATGGTTTCCGACTTCCCTTCGCTTTCGCCGGCGGTTGCAGGAAAGCTTCCATCAAGTCGAGGCCACCCCCACTGTCTGGCGCAATCTGCCGCCGGCATTCGTGTATCGCTGCTGGCGCGACTGAAGTGCCTTGAGTAGGCTCATGGGCGTATGATGCTCATGGGTATCGGCGACGAAGCCGGCGCCGGCTTGGAATCGCAATTGGCGGCAACGCGCGAACTCGGGTGGAATTTCATCGAGATGCGCGCGGTGGAAATGCCGGGGCATGCCAAGGCAAACTTCCACGAAATCCCCGATGCAGCCTTCGATGCAGCCGTAAAGCGGTTGGAGCAATCGGGCGTGCAGGTCTATTGCTTCGGCTCGGCGGTGATGAACTGGGCCAAAAAGGTGAGCGATCCGTTTGAAATCACCCTGGGTGAAGTGAAGCGGTGCCTTCCGCGGATGAAGCGCGTTGGTGCGAAGTTTGTACGCATCATGAGCTTCAAACCGGGCGACGAGGAATTCAAGACGCCACCCGAGGTGTTCCGTCGTGTGAAGGACGTGACGAACATGTTCCTCGATGCCGGCCTTCAACCCGTTCACGAGAACTGCATGAACTACGGCGGCATGAGCTGGCAACACACCTTGGAGCTACTCGACAAGTGTGCCGGCCTGAAACTCGTCTTCGACACCGCCAACCCCGTGTTCAATCCCGACCGCAGCAAACCCAAGCCCTGGCCGCGTCAGGATGCCTGGGAGTTTTGGCAGAACGTGAGGGAGCATGTGGCGCACATTCACGTCAAGGACGCGACCTGGGATCCGGCGAAGAACGATGCAGACTACAACTGGCCGGGCGAGGGTCAGGGGATGGTGCGCGAAATCCTGAAAGATGCGGCAGTGCGAGGTTCCCGGGCTGGCCTGAGCATCGAGCCGCACATGGTTTCGGTGTTCCACGATCCCAATGCGAAAACGACGAACGAGGGTGCGTCCCGGAAGAATTTTGTGGAATACGGGCGACGGTTGGAGAAGATGATCTCCGAGATCAAACCCGCGTAACATGGCCTTCACCGATTTTCCCGAACAGGCGCAGGGAGTGACCCTGCTGCAACGGTCGTTGCAACGCGGACGGCTCGGTCATGCCTATTTGTTTTCCGGAGCGCAACTTGAGTCGCTCGAATCGCTGGCCCGGACGCTGGCGAAGACGCTGAACTGTCAACGGCCCGTGAAGGCCGATGGTGTGGCGGTGGATTGCTGTGATGCATGTGCAGCTTGCCGGAAAATTGACGGTGATGCGCACGGCGACGTGCATTGGGTGCGGCCGGAATCGAAGTCACGGATCGTTTCGGTGGAACAGATGCGCGAGTTGATGCGCGAGATGCAGCTCAAATCCGGCGAGGGGGAATTCAAGGTGGCGGTGATCGTCGCCGCAGACCGCTTGAACGCCCAGGCCGCGAATGCATTTCTAAAGACCCTTGAGGAGCCGCCGGCGAAGTCCGTGTTGATTTTGTTGAGCACCGAACCGCAGCGGCTGTTGGAGACAATCCTGTCACGGTGTCTGCGATTGAATTTTGGAGGCGAAGGCGCGCGCAAATGGGACGCGCCGTTGTTGGACTGGCTGGCGAAGTTCAGCGAACTGGCCGGCGCGGAGCAAAAGAGTCTGCTGGGACGATATCGGTTGATGGACGTGCTGGCGCAAAAGTTGGCAGAGATGAAAGCGCGGGTGGAGGAAGAGATGACGGCGCGGTCCCCATTGGAGAAATACGACGACGTGGAGAAGGATCTGCGCGAGCGCTGGGAGGATGAGTTGAAAGCGGCCATCGAGGCCGAATATCGCCGGCAGCGGATGGAATTGCTGCTGTTGGTGCAGTGGTGGTTGCGGGACGTGTGGTTGCATACGCTGGCGAGCGGACGGGAGTTGTTGAATTTTCCTCACATCGCCGGGGCGGAGCAGGTGGCGGGTCGGCTCACTTCGCAGCAGGCGATGGAGAATCTTCGGGTCGTGGAACAGACGCAGCGATTGCTTTACACCAACGTGCAGGAGGCGCTGGCCCTGGAGGTGGGCTTGCTGAAATTGCACGTGTAAGCGCCCTCACACCGCTCGAATGGCAACGATGGCGTCCAAATCAAATCCGGCCGGGGCGCAACCCGCGATTAGGCGGATGTGGATCTTCCCCCTGGTCTTCGGTGCGTTCCTGGGGCTGGCGTTGCTCAAGTTCTGCAATCCGCCTGTGATGGAGAAGTTCGTTGTGTTACCGACCAACGGCTACGAATGGGCGATCAGCACCTGGCCGACGAGCATTGGCTACTGGCTGCTCGCGGGCGTCACGCTGGCGGGATTTTTCGCGGCGCGCTTCCAGATTAACTCACCGCGGTGGCTGGTGACCCTGCCGGCGGTCTGGGTGATCTGGCAGCTTGTTTCGGCGACTGAGACAGTGGATGCCGAACTGACCCGGTTGACCCTCAAACATTTGGTTGCCTGTGCAGTTTGCTTTTACCTTGGGCTCTTCTGCCTGAACCGCGAGCGAGCGGTGACCTTCTTTCTCTGGCCAGTTGCGGTGGCCTTCGCTTTGGTGATTGCCGTGGGCCTTAACCAACATTTCGGCGGCCTGCGGGAAACACGGGATTACTTCTTCACTTACATCTACCCGACGATGAAGGAAGTGCCGCCCGAATATCTCAAGAAAATCTCCAGCGAACGGATTTTCTCGACCGTGTTCTACCCCAATGCCCTGGCCGGCGCGATCCTGTTGCTGTTGCCGCCGCTGTTGGCCTGGGTGTGGCAGGCGCGTGAACGATTCACGATCGGAGCGCGTAGTTTTCTTTGTGGCGCTTTTGCCGTCGGGGCCATGGCCTGTCTGTATTGGTCCGGGTCCAAAGGCGGTTGGTTATTGGCGCTGGCCGCTGGCTTGATCGTTTTGTTGAACCAGAACCTCTCCAAACAACTGAAACTCGCCCTGGTCTGTTCGGTTTTGGTCATTGGCGGAACTGGTTTCATCTGGAAATACGCCGGTTTCTTCCAACGGGGCGCAACGAGCGTGGTGGCGCGATTCGATTACTGGGAAGCAGCGTGGAAGACTGCGGTGACCAGACCATTCCTCGGGAGCGGCCCCGGAACGTTCGGTGTCGTTTACGCCCAAATCAAGCGGCCTGAATCGGAAATGGCCCGACTCACCCACAACGACTACCTGCAACAGGCGTCGGATTCGGGCTTCCCGGGACTGGCGGCGTACGTTTTGTTCATTAGCGGAATGGTCTGGGTCGGTTACGCAAGCTGGCGACATGATCGTTCACCGGTGCGACTAGGAATCTGGGTGGGGTTGCTGGCTTGGGCTTTGCAGGCGTTTGGGGAATTTACGCTCTACGTGCCCTCGCTGGCTTGGACGGCTTTTGCCTTCGCCGGGTGGCTGCTGGGCTCAGTTAAGCCCGTCGGGAAACGATTCGACAAGCCTGTGCAAGCTGTTTAGCCTGCCGCGCCATGAAGCTGCTTTTCCTGAATGGTCCCAACCTGAATCTATTGGGCCTGCGCGAGCCTCAAGTTTATGGGCGCACGACCCTTGCCGAGATTGAGACCAGGGTCCGAAAGCGGGCGGGTGAACTGGGAGCGCAAGTGGACTTCCGCCAGACGAATCTCGAGGGCGAGTTGGTTGGTTGGATTCAGGGAGCCAAGGGCAACTTCGACATCATCGTCCTCAATGCCGCTGCCTATACCCATACCAGCGTCGCTTTGCGGGATGCCATCGCGGCGGTAGGGATTCCGACCATCGAAATCCACCTCTCCAATACGCACGCGCGGGAATCTTTCCGTCACCACTCCTTCATCTCCCCGGTTTGTTGCGGCCAGATAGCCGGTTTTGGCGCCTCCTCCTATATTTTAGCGGTTGATGCGGCCATTAACGTTGCCGAGCGACCAAAGATTGGGTGAATGCTCCTAATTTTGGTTGATAGTTTCGTAAATTCTTGCGTCGCCGTTGATTCTTTTTGAATCTTGACGGCGGAAGCCCATCTGACTACTCTGTGCCCGACGTTGCGAAAACCAAAGTAGAGCCGGGGTTCGGCGGCTGCTTTCTGTTCTTGGCCGAAAAGGGCAAAAACCAAGTTGCCGGTCAACTTTAACGATTAAAAACCTGTGGATCTCAAAGATATCAAGGCCATTATTGACCTGATGAAAAAGAACTCCGTCTCAGAATTTGAGCTGGAGAAGCAAGATTTCAAGATCCGACTCAAGCGGGGAATGAACGGAGGCGCGGTTTTATCCGCTCAAGATGAAGGCCAACCTGCCATGGTCTATGCGCCGGCTCCTTTGGCCTTGCCGGCGGCCGCTCCCGCCGCTCCCGCACCGGCTGCGGTTGAGCCGGAGATCAAGTCACCGATGATCGGAACTTTCTACCGGTCCCCCTCACCGGAGTCCGGGTCGTATGTCGAAGTAGGCTCGGAGGTTAATCCGGACACCGTGGTTTGTATCATCGAGGCCATGAAGGTGATGAACGAGATCAAGGCCGAGGTCAAAGGCGTCATCACCCAAGTGTTGGTGGAAAACGCCAAACCGGTCGAATTCGGCCAGCCCCTGTTCAAAATCCGGCCGAATTGATCCTCCAAGGGTAATTCGCAACCAAACTGGCAGCGCGTCGCCAAACCGCTCATGTTCGAAAAAGTTCTTGTAGCCAACCGCGGCGAGATTGCCGTCCGCGTCATCCGCGCCTGTAAAGAGTTGAACATCCGCACGGTGGCGGTTTACTCCGAGTCTGACGCCAACTCCATGCATGTCCAGCTTGCGGATGAGGCCATCTGCATCGGCAAACCCGCTGCCAACGAGAGCTACCTCCGCATTGACCGCATCATAAGCGCCGCCGAGATCGCTGATGTAGATGCCATCCATCCCGGCTACGGTTTCCTTTCAGAGAACGCCCATTTCGCGGATGTCTGTGAAAGCTGTAACATCCGGTTCATCGGGCCGAGTTCCCGGGCGATGAATGCGCTGGAAGACAAAGCCATCAGCCGCGCCCTGGCCAAGAAGGCCGGCGTCCCGACGCCGCCCGGCTCGGAAGGAGTCGTTGATAACGAGCAGGCCGCCCTCGCGGTCGCCAAACGCATTGGTTATCCGGTCATGATCAAGGCCGTTGCCGGTGGTGGTGGACGCGGAATGCGCGCCGCCCACAACGACGTCTCCCTCGTCAAAGGCTATCACACCGCCCGGACCGAGGCGGAGAAGGCCTTTGGCAACGCGGGGGTTTACATCGAGAAATTCATCGAGAACCCACACCACATCGAATTCCAGATCTTTGGCGATGGCCGGGGCAACATCATCCACCTGGGCGAACGCGATTGTTCGGTGCAGCGCCGCAACCAGAAGGTTGTCGAGGAAACCCCCTCGCCCCTCATTGAGACCAAGTTCCCCAAGCTGCGCAAGGAAATGGGCAAGGCCGCCGTGCGCATCGCGCAACTGGCCCAATACACCAACGCCGGCACCGTCGAGTTCATCGTGGACGACAAGGGGAATTTTTATTTCCTCGAAGTCAATAAACGCATCCAGGTCGAGCATCCTATCACTGAGGAAGTCACCGGCATTGATCTCGTCCGCCTGCAACTCTTGGTTGCCTCCGGCGAGCAGTTGAAAATGTCCCAGAGTGACGTCCAGTTCAAAGGACACGCCATCGAATGCCGCATCAACGCCGAGGATCCTTTTGACGAATTCCGCCCCAGCCCCGGCCGTATCGAGATGTATTACCAGCCGGGCGGACGCGGCGTGCGCGTGGACACCCATGCCTACGCCGGCTACGTCATCCCGCCGACCTACGACTCGATGATTGGCAAACTCGTCACCTACGGCAAGGATCGCCGCGAAGCGATGGACAAGATGAGCCGCGCCTTGGGCGAATACCTCATCACCGGCCGGCGCGGCGTCTATTCCACGAACTTCGTGGAACAACTCCTCAGCGGCGCCCGCCGTGAACTGATCGAGCCGAATACCTGATCGTGGGGGCGGCTATGCTCACTTGATTAACGTCCAGAGGCTGCCGGCTTTTTGCCTGGGCCTCACCATCCAACATCGGGCTTGTTTCTGCGTTGCCTCACGCTACAGTTCCCCCATGAGCCGGGCCGACCAATGCTCTACCGATGAACGGGGATCAGGGAGTTCATCCGCCGGCAATTTACCCAAACCACATCACCGCCGCCGTGTTCGCAAGCGCCGGTATCCAGTTTCCCGGCAGGCTCTGGGGCTTGATTTTTTTCAGCTCCATACGATGGGGGTTGCCGATCCTGTCGCGGTCGAACCGCCGCCCGTGCCGGTTACGCCCGTTACGAACATACTTTCAGCACGGCCACAACCCGCCGCCGCAACGATTGCCGGAACCGAACTCGTGCTCGAAGAAGCGAAAAGGTTGGAACTCTGTCGGAAAGTGCTCTGGTCCTGTGTTGTCACACTCCTGCTCGTTGTGTTTCGAGGTTGGATTGTAATGTTCCTGCACGAAGCCCCTTTTGCCTGGCCGAGCATCAATGGTATATTCTGAGCGACCGGCCGCGTCGGTGCTCTGGACGCGCTTCTTTGGATTCCTCCTACCCCTTCAACCGCAAGTTTTTGCCTGATTTCAGGGGCGATGGTACTTACCAGTCGTGATGTAGGTTTGGCAAAAAATGGTTGGCATCTAATGCAACGTTTCGCATAGCTTCTCCGCACCTTATGAGAAATAAAACATTCAGATTCGTGAGCCTGCTCCTCCTGCTCACCATCGGGCTGGGGTTCGCCGCATCCGCCAGCGAAGCCGACATCAAGATTCCACCCTTGGACACGGTGAAGTTCGCCGGGTTGGGTGGCGCCAGCGGGTACTTGTTGATGATGTTGGGTATCGTGGTTTGTGCCGTAGGCGCGCTGTTCGGCATCGTGCAGTACATGCAGACCAAATCGCTGCCAGTGCATGAATGTATGGGCAAGGTTTCGCAGAGTATTTACGAAACCTGCAAAACGTATCTCCTGACCCAGGGCAAACTGCTCGCCATCCTCTGGGTGCTGATTGGCGGGTGCATGGTGGTTTACTTCGGGATGCTCCAGCACAACACCGCCGGTCACGTGCTGGTCATCTTGCTGGCCTCGATCCTGGGTATCCTTGGTTCGTACGGCGTGGCCTGGTTCGGCATCAAGATCAACACAATTTCCAACTCCCGCGCCGCGTTCTCCGCGCTCAAAGGCAACCCGCTCGCCACTCTGGGCATTCCGCTCCGCTCCGGCATGAGCATCGGCCTGCTCCTCGTCGCGGTCGAACTGTTCTTCATGATTTGCATTCTGTGCTTCCTGCCGCGCGAACTCGTCGGCCCGTGCTTCATCGGTTTCGCCATCGGTGAATCGCTCGGGGCGTCCGTGCTGCGTATCTGCGGCGGTATCTTCACCAAGATTGCCGACATCGGCTCGGACCTGATGAAGATCGTGTTCAAGCTCCCGGAAGACGATCCGAAGAATCCGGGCGTGATCGCGGACTGCACGGGTGACAACGCCGGCGACTCGGTCGGACCGACGGCGGACGGCTTTGAAACCTACGGCGTGACCGGCGTGGCGCTGATTGCGTTCCTCGCCCTCGCGCTGGCGGCCAACCCGGGCATTTGTGCGACGCTCATCATCTGGCTGTTCGTCATGCGCGCCTTGATGATCGTGACTTCGCTCGTCTCCTACTTCGTCAACGAAGGCATCAGCAAGGCCATGTTCGGCGGCAAGAAAGACTTCGATTTTGAAGCGCCGCTGACCCACCTCGTATGGATCACTTCCGCGGTCTCCATTGCGGTCACGTTCGCTGCCAGCAAAGTGTTGCTGGGAGATTTTGCGATTGAGGGTGTGGACGCGGCCATCTCGAAGAATCTGTGGTGGGTGCTTTCGGTCATTATCAGTTGCGGCACGGTGGCCGGCGCGCTCATTCCCGAGTTCACCAAGGTGTTCACCAGCACCAACAGCCGGCATGTCAAGGAAGTGACCAATTGCTCCAAGCACGGCGGCGCATCGCTGAACATCCTTTCCGGTTTCGTCGCGGGCAACTACTCCGCATTCTGGATGGGCTTGTGCATCATGGCCCTGATGTTTGTCTCGTATCACTTCTCCCAGAATCCGGCCCTCATGAAGATCATGCCCACGGAATTCGCCTTTGCCGCACCGATCTTCGCGTTCGGCCTCGTGGCGTTCGGCTTCCTCGGCATGGGCCCGGTGACGATCGCCGTGGACAGCTACGGCCCGGTCACCGACAACGCCCAGTCCGTTTATGAACTGAGCCAGATCGAAGGTCGCAAGGGCATCAAGGAAGACATCGAAAAGAACTTCGGCTTCAAACCCGACTTCGAAAACGCCAAGTATCAGCTCGAAAAGGGCGACGGTGCGGGCAACACCTTCAAAGCCACGGCCAAGCCGGTGCTCATCGGCACCGCGGTCGTCGGCGCGACCACGATGGTGTTCGGCATCATCATGCTGCTTCAGGGGATGTACGAAACCCAGGTAGCGGAGATCGCCAAAGCCGTGGCGGCGAATCTCCCGCCTCCGCCAGAAGTGTTCAAGCCGGTCGTCAATGCGCTCTCCATCGTGCAACCCGAAATCATCCTCGGCCTCATCATGGGCGGTGCGGTGATCTACTGGTTCACCGGCGCCTCCTGTCAGGCGGTCGTGACCGGCGCGTATCGCGCGGTGGTTTACATCAAGGAAAACATGAAGCTTGATGCGACCACGGCTTCCCAGAAGGACAGCAACGAAGTCGTCCGCATCTGCACGGTCTATGCGCAGAAAGGCATGTGGAACATCTTCATCGTGGTGTTCTGCTTCGCGCTGGCACTGCCGTTCTTCAATCCTTACTTCTTCATCGGCTACCTGATCGGCATCGCGTTCTTCGGTTTGTTCCAGGCCATCTTCATGGCGAACGCCGGCGGCGCCTGGGATAACGCCAAGAAAATTGTGGAAGTGGACATGCGCGCCAAGGGCACGGACCTGCACGCGGCCACGGTCGTCGGCGACACCGTGGGCGATCCCTTCAAGGACACCTCGTCCGTGGCGCTGAACCCGGTGATCAAGTTCACCACGCTGTTCGGCCTGCTCGCGGTGGAAATCGCTGTGACCATGAAGGATCAGGGCACGAAGAACATGATCGGCGGCTTCTTCTTCATCGTGGCGTGCATCTTCGTCTATCGCTCGTTCTACGGAATGCGCATCCCGGAAGACAAATAACGACGTTACGCCGATTGAGTATTCAACAGGCCGGGACTGGCGCGAGCTGGTCCCGGCCTGATGTCTTGGCAGTGAGAATTCGCTGCGGCTTTGTTATCCCTTGCATTGTCCAGCGCGTGAAGGTAAGACAGGGCCTTCATCCATGAACCGCCCGGTTACGAGTCAAAGCTTGGAAGAACGCCGCCTGCGCCGCGTAGGCAAGGGCGGTTTCACGTTGATTGAACTCCTCGTGGTCATTGCCATCATTGCCATCCTGGCGGCCATGCTGTTGCCAGCTCTGTCCAAGGCGAAGATCCGGACGCAGGGTATCGGTTGCATGAACAACACCCGCCAGTTGACGTTCGCCTGGCGGATGTACGCCGAAGACAACCGTGAGGTGCTGCCGTTTGCCTACGCCACCAGTGCCGCCGCGGCGCCTTACGTGTGGGTGCCCGGTATTCTTGATGACGCCAATCCAGCGGCGGCTGACAATTGGAATCTCGACACCACGCTGCGCAAGAGCCTGCTTTGGCCGTATTGCGGAAATTCCGTGGGCATCTGGCATTGTCCGGCGGACACTTCCTTCGGGATCAACAATCTGGGCCAGCGCGTCAACCGCGTGCGCAGCGTTACCATGAGCAACTGGGTCGGCGGCAACGGCAATTCACCGGAAACCGGCTACAAAGGATACTGGGGGCTGAGTTCTCCCAAATCGGTGGTCTATCGCAAATCAACGCAGATGAACCATCCCGGGCCCGCGATGACTTTCGTTTTGCTGGACGAGCGGCAGGACAGCATCAACGACGGGTACTTCGTAACGGAGATGGACGGTTATCCCAATGCCGCGACCACGAAGATTGTGGATTACCCCGCCAGCTATCACAACAAAGCCGCCGGCTTCTCCTTCGCGGACGGGCACTCGGAAATCCACAAGTGGCGTGACGCCCGGACCTATCCACCCATCCAGACTGGTCTACCACTCAATGTTCCCAGCCCAAACAATCAGGATGTGACGTGGATGCGAGATCGTTGCTCGTATTGAGTGATCAGCGGAAACCGTCCTCCAAAGCGCCACGGTCAATCGCTCAGTGATATTCCTGCACGGTCTTCACGGCGTAACCACTCTTCTTCAGCGCGGCGATGCCGAGGGCGGCAGCCTTGGCGCCGGAGAGCGTCGTCATGATCGGCGTGCCGGTATAGACTGCCGTGGTGCGAATCTTGACCTCGTCGGCGCGCGGCAACTGGCCGGCGGGTGTGTTGATGACGAGTTGAATCTCTTTGTTCTTGAGCAGGTCCACCGCGTTGGGTCGGCCTTCGGAGACTTTGAAGATCCGCTGCACGGCCAGTCCGGCTTTCTCCAGAACGGCAGCCGTGCCTCCGGTGGCAATGAGTTCAAAGCCCAAGCCCACATATTCCTTTGCCACCTCGACGGCTTCGGCCTTGTGGGCGTCGCTCACGCTGATGAATACCTTGCCGCCCGTGGGCAGTGGCGCGTTTGCGGCCATCTGCGATTTCGCGTACGCGATGCCGAGATCTGTATCGAGGCCCATGACT
This sequence comes from Limisphaerales bacterium, assembly GCA_044225555.1. GTDB lineage: Bacteria > Verrucomicrobiota > Verrucomicrobiia > Limisphaerales > JADLHS01 > JADLHS01. Next base: position 230,828 of record JBGAIM010000007.1, read on the forward strand.
TCACCGGTGGAACGCATCTCGGGCGAGAGCAAAATATCCTGACCATGGAAGCGGTTGAATGGGAAAACCGATTCCTTCACCGCCCAATACTTCGGCCAGACTTCTTCGGTGAAACCAAGTTCCTTCAAAGTTTTTCCCGCCATGACCTTCGCCGCGAGTTTCGCCAGCGGAAAACCAATGGCCTTGCTTACAAATGGCACGGTGCGCGAGGCGCGCGGGTTCACTTCCAGGACGTAAACCGTTTCGCCCTTCACGGCGTATTGCACGTTCATGAGGCCGACGACCTTCAATTCCTTCGCCATCGCGTGCGTGTAATCGCGGATGACCTGGATGACTTTCTGCGAAAGCGTATGCGGCGGCAGCACCATCGCGGCGTCGCCGGAGTGAACGCCCGCGAACTCGATATGCTCCAGCATCCCGCCAATGACGATCGTTCCGCCATTCGGCAAACCGACGTCTGTGATGCAATCCACGTCCACCTCGGTGGCGTCTTCGAGGAACTTGTCCACCAGCACCGGCCGCTCGGGCGATGCTTCCACCGCGAACTTCATGTAGTGTGAAAGTTCGGCGTCCGAGTATACGATCTGCATCGCACGACCGCCCAGCACAAAGCTCGGACGCACCAATACGGGATAACCGAGTTTCTTGGAGGCTTCGAGGGCTTCGGCTTCGTTCGTCGCGAGACCGTTGGGCGGCTGCGGGATGTTCAGTTTGTGCAACATGGCCGCGAACAGCTTGCGGTCTTCGGCGATCTCGATGCTCTGGGGCGACGTGCCGATGATGTTGACCCCGTTCTTCTGGAGACCAAGCGCGAGGTTGAGCGGCGTCTGCCCGCCAAATTGCGCGATGGCGCCCCAGCATTTCTCGCGTTCGTAAATGTGCAGCACGTCCTCAAGCGTCAGTGGCTCGAAGAAAAGCTTGTCGCTCGTGTCGTAGTCGGTAGAAACCGTCTCCGGATTCGAATTCACCATGATGGTCTCAAAGCCGTCTTCCTTGAGCGCGAACGCCGCGTGGACGCAACAATAGTCAAACTCGATGCCTTGCCCGATGCGATTCGGCCCGCCGCCGAGAATCATGACCTTCTTCGCCGTGTTGCCCTTCACCTCGTCATCGCCGCGGTCGTATGTCGAGTAGTAATAGGGCGTGTAAGCCTCAAACTCCGCGGCGCAGGTGTCCACGAGGCGGTAGCTGGGAACGAGGCCGGCCTGTTTGCGTTCGGCGCGGACCGCGTCCTCGGTCTGGCCGGTCAAATGTGCGATCTGCCGGTCGGAAAACCCGAGCGACTTGGCTTTGGTGAGCAATTCGGAATTCATCTCGTCGAAAAACCGGGCCAAGGAAACAGAAATGGCGGGTTACTGTCGAGAACCGAGTGGATGGCCGCGTGACGAATTAAGCCCGGCGGTGTCGGATTGGAAGTCGTCCGAATAAGAGTTTGACACCCAAGCGTGGGAATCTATCTTGGACCAACAATAGATTTTATGGCTGAGAACATTCCCAACATCCCGGCTGGGGCCATGCCGCCGAAAAAGGAAACCGGCAAGGTTCAACCCAAGAAGGAAACCGTTCGTATCAATCTCCCGCCCAAGCCGACGGCGGCGCCGACAATCAAGTTGCCCACGCTGCCACCCGGTGGTCCGACCGGGGCGGCCAGTGTTCCCGCTGCCGGCGCTCCTTCGGCGGCAGCTGCACCGGCACCGGCCGCCGCGCCGCGCGCCTCCTCCGCGCCCGTGGCCCAGCGTCCGGCCGCCGCACCCGCTCCGTCCCAGCAACGTCCCGCGCCCGCGCGGGCTGCTTCCGCGGCCCCGACCGTGAGTGGCTTGGATGTGGGCTTGGCGATTGCCGCCATGATCGCCGGGATCGCTGCCCTGGGCAGTGTCATCTATCTTGCGTTCATGTTGCCGACAACTTGAGCGTTTCAGGTCGTTAGCGAATTACCCGTCGGGAAAAATTTAGGAATCATTTAACCATGGCTTCTCCTGCTATTGTCACTGTCACCGCGCAGAATTTTGAAACCGAAGTCCTCAAGTCCGCCACGCCGGTGCTCGTGGATTTTTGGGCCGAATGGTGCGGGCCCTGCAAACAAATCGGTCCCGTGTTGAACGAACTCGCCGACGAATTCACCGGCAAGGCCAAGATCGCCAAGTTGAACATCGAGGAAGGCGCGAACCAGCAGCTCGCGGCCAACTACCGTGTGCAGTCCATCCCGATGTTTCTTGTGTTCAAGGGCGGCCAGGTCATCGCGCAGCACGTCGGCATTGCCGGCGGCAAGGCGAAGATCAAGTCGCTGCTTGAAGGTGCGATTGCCTGATTCCGCGCGTCTGGCGGGATCGGTTGGCGACCGGGCGGGTCTCGGACATCGAAGTTCGATTTTCGGGTTGAAACCATGTCTCCCGCCGCCATCGTCTTCACACCCGGCCAGTTTACCCGGCGGGCGGAACTTTATCATCAGCTGGCCCAACTCACCGCCGCCGGTCTGCCGATCACCAAGGCGCTGGAACAGCTCGAACGTCATCCGCCCTCCCGTGCCTTCCGCGAACCGCTGCACCTGCTGCTCAAGGAAATTGCCTCCGGCTTCACCTTCAGCGAAGCCCTCTCGCGCTCCGGCAACTGGATTTCTCCGTTCGATCTGGCGCTGATTGATGCCGGGGAACGGAGCGGCCGGTTGGACGCCTGTTTCCGCGCGCTGGCGGATCATTACACGGAGCGCGCCGGCATGATCCGGCGGATGTTGGGTGATCTGGCGTATCCGGTCTTCCTGCTGCACTTCGCGGTGTTCATTCTGCCGTTCGCGCAACTGTTCACCACGGGCAATTGGGAGGCCTATCTCGTGAGGACCTTGGGCGTGTTGCTTCCCATTTACGTTGTCGTCGCCGTGCTGATCTATGCCGCGCAGAGCAAACATGGCGAGCGCTGGCGTTCCCTAATGGAACTCGTTTTGCATCCCATCCCGCTGCTGGGCAGTGGCCGGCGGGAACTCGCGCTGGCGCGGCTTTCGATGGCGCTCGAAGCGCTCATCAATGCGGGTGTCTCGATCATTGAGGCGTGGGCGTTGGCCGCCACCGTGAGCGGCTCGCCGGCGTTGCGCCGGACGGTGAATGCCTTTCTGCCGGACATCCACGCAGGCCAGACGCCGGCTGAGGCAGTCACGTCTTGCGGAAAATTCCCCGACATGTTCTCCAACCAGTACAACTCCGGCGAAGTGAGCGGGAAACTGGATGAATCGTTGCGGCGCTTGCACCGTTATTATCAGGAGGAAGGCTCGCGAAAGATTCACGCCGTCTCACAGTGGACGCCGCGCATCCTTTACCTAATTATTTGTTTCGGCGTTGCGTATTTCATTATTAACTTCTACATGGGGCGCATCAGGGACATTGGGAATGTCATGAATGGTTTCTAAAAGCCAGAGTTCTAACTTTTCATGAATTCAAATCGCGTTAGGCTTCACCTGTGACTGTTCATGAGATTCTTTCCAACGAAGAACTGCGGCAACGCGAGTTTCCCGTCGTGCAAAGCAAAATCTTTCTCGCGCACGCAGGGGATTGTCCGTTGCCCCAGCGCGTGGCTCAGGCGGTGGCGGATTACGCGCATGCGTCGGCCAGTTACGATCAGGAAGCATTGATTTACCCAAAGGCGCTGGAAGACGGGCGCCGGCTGGCGGCGCAGTTGTTGAATTGTCAGAGCGAGGAGATCGCGCTCGTCGGGCCGACGTCACTGGCGCTGAGTTTCTTCGCGAGCGGACTCAAGTTCCGCAAGGGCGACAACATTCTCATCTATCACGATGACTACCCGTCGAATGTTTATCCGTGGATGGCACTAGCCGAGCGCGGCGTCGAGGTGCGGTTGCTCAACGTGCGCGGGTTGGGCGTGATCCGGCCGCTGGACGTGATTGGTCAGGTGGACGAGAACACGCGGTTAGTGGCGCTGGCGTCCTGTCATTTCGTGAGCGGTTACCGGCTGGATCACGTGACCATCGGCCAGGCGTTGCGCGACCGCGGAATTCTGTTCTGTCTGGATGCCATCCAGACCGTCGGCGCGTTCCCGACGACGGTGGAGTACGTGGATTTGTTGGCGGCGGATGCGCACAAGTGGCTGCTCGGTCCGTGCGGCGCGGGCGTGATGTACGTGCGCAAGGAGGTTCAGCAATTCCTCAATCCGCCGGTGTATGGCTGGCACAATGTGCGTTGCCCGAATTATGTGGCGCAGGAGCAGATCACGTATCGCAGCGGGGCGAAGAAGTATGAAGCGGGCACGACGAATTTGCTCGGCCTCGTCGGCCTGAACACAGCAATGACGATGTTGCTGGAACTCGGCGTGGACAACATCGCGCGCGAACTGTTGCGCAAGCGCGCGTGGTTGGTGCCGGCGTTGCAGGGGAAGGGCTATTCTGTGCTCGGGGCTGACTCAGCGCCGCAGAATGCCAGTGGCATTGTGACTTTCTTCAAGGCGGGTGCCGACCTGACGGCGCTGCATCAAAAGCTGCTCGACGCGAATATCATTACCTCGCTGCGAATGGATCGGGCCGGGCAGCGATACATCCGGCTCTCGCCGCATTTCTACAACACGGATGCGGAGTTGCAGCGGGTGGTGGAGATGATTTGATCGCCCTCACCTCACCCCGGCTCTCTCCCCTCCTTGCGGGAGCGGAGGGGCGGAATTGTTCGTCTGGCTTGGTGGCGATTCAGTCGTTTCTGCGCTCGTTGGCGCGTTGGTGCCGGAGGATTTTTCTTTCCAGTTGCGTTCGAGACGGTTTTTCAAGTCGGCGTACATCGCGTTGGTGATGGCGTCGAGATGATTGCGGGCTTCATCGAAGCGGCCGGCGTTCAGCTTGATGCGGGCAAAGTGGGCGTGGACGCCCTCACGCTCGATTTCGTCGTTCGTGATGTTAAATGCATTGGTCCAGGCGCGAAGGGCGTCCTCCGTGCGCGACGGTTTGATGCCGTAGTAGGTCTGCGCGACATCGGAAGCGAGCGGAAAATCGGTGGGCGCGAGCCGCATCGCGTTGCTGTAAAGACCGAGGGCCTTGTCGAAAACCTGCTGCTCGTTGATGTCGTAATACTCCTTCACGTCCGCGCGAAACAGAAACACGGTGGTGCCGAAGTTGTGGTAATAGACCGGCTCCTTGGGATCAAGTTCGATGGCCTTTTCGTAGTAGCTGAAGGCCTTCTTCACCGGACCGCGATGGCCGTAGTAATTCGCCAGGTTGTTCCAGATGGCCGGGTCGGACTTGTCGAGCTCCAGTGCTTTTTCCAGTTGTTCGCGTTGTCCTTCCTCGTCGCCGATGTCGCCGAGGAAGCTGCCATACGCGACGAGCGCGCCGACGTGATTGGTGTGCTGCGCGATGAAAGTCTCGTAGCCCTTCCGCACCGGGGCAAAGCGGTCCAGGATTTTTTTGTTCAAATCCTTGGCGGGGGTGCCTGCACCTTTGGCGGTGAACTCGGCGTTCTCGCGAATCCACTGGTCCGCCTCGGCCTGCGCGGCGTCGTCCGCCTCCATCAGTTGCTTGAACTCTTTTTCGACCGGGTCATTGGACTCGGTGGCTTTGAGCGAGAGGCCCGTCTCCGAATGGACGAAATTGCTGACGGCGGCGGGTTGATTCGTCGCCAACAGCGCGCCGAGAGCGGCGATTACCAGGTTGCTCACGCGGGCAAAGTAGCAGTCGACCGCTCAAAGTCCAAAGTCGAAAGTGCTAAAAAGGCTTTGGGAACATTCAACGCTCAACCTTCAATATCGAAAGCTCAAGGAAGTATGTGCTCCGAGGTTGGGAGTTAAGCGTTGAATGTTGCAGGTTTTCTCCTTCACACTTCCTTCACCGTCCCCCAATAAACATCCAGCCGCTTGGTCAGGTAGAGTTGGATGGCTTTCACCAGCACCTTGGCTTCGAGCTGCTGGCCGGCGGCGACGATTTCCTTGAGGGACATGCCGGCGCGCAGTTCAAAGCTGCCTTGCGCGATGATCGGGCCTTCATCCAGATGCATGCTTACGAAGTGAGAAGTGACACCGACAATCTTGACGCCGTGCTCATAGGCCTGACGATAGGCGTTCGGGCCGGGGAAACTGGGCAGCAATGACGGATGGATGTTGATGATCTTGTTCTTGAAGTGCCAGACGAAGATGGGTGAGAGGATTTTCATGAACCGAGCCAGCACCACGAAGTCAATCTCGTGCTTTTCCAGGATGTGCAGGGCCCGTTTCTCGGCCTTCACCCGGTCGTTCCATGGGAGGTGGACATAAGGCAGCTTGTATTTCTTCGCCAACGGTTCGAGATCGGGATGGTTGCCGACGACGATGGCGGGGTCGGCCTTGAGCCGGCCTGACTGGCAGGCGGTCATGATGGCCTCGAAGCAATGCGTTTCGCGGGTTACGAACAGGGCCATGCGTTGGCGGCGGCTGGGTTCGATGAACCGGATCTTGATTTCCATGCCCAACGCGCGGGCGAGGTCGGCCATGCCGGCGCGAATCGCCGGCACACTGCACTCGTTGGCGGGCCAGGACGCCTGGATCGTCATGCCGAACTGGCCGCGGGTGACTTTCTCCTCCAACCCCTCGATGTTGGCCTTCTGGACGAAGAGAAAACTGGTGACGCGCGCGACGACACCGGACTGGTCGCGTCCGATGACGGTGATGGTGGCGTAGATTTTCATTCGGTAAACTGTCGTGCCGGAACGGAAAGTTGGCGGCGCGGGAGTTTTTAATTCTTTGACCCTCAGCGCAACTTTTTTTAGCTTCTGACGTTCAGTCTTTCTGACGACGAACAAAGACACATGGCATTTGATTCTGTAAAAGTCCTTTTTGCATCCGTGCTCGGCGTAATGCCGGATCAGTACGAGGAAGTGCGAAAAGCCTGGCAAGTAGCCGTGGACAACGGCTCGCAGGATTCCTTTCTCACGTTCCTTTCGCGCGAACTCGGGATGCCGGAGGATGTTTTCCTCCAGCGGCTGGCGGCGGGACTGAACTGGCCATTCCTGGAACTGGCCAAGCTGTCCGTCGAAACCGAGGCGCGGGGCAAGATTTCCACCAAGGTCGCCTTCCAATACAACGTCCTGCCCACCGCCATGAAGGAGGGGTCGGTGCAGGTGGCCGTCAGCAACCCGTTCGACACCGCGATGCTCAACGCCGTCCGCTACGACGCCCGCGGGCCGGTGGAATTTGCGCTCGCCCCGCGCGCGGAGATCGAGAAGGCGCTCAAGAAGTATTACGGCGTCGGCGCGGAAACCCTCGACGAGATGGACGAGGAAGCCCCGCTGGATCTCGAACTCCCGATGGACAAGGAGATCACCGAGGGCGAGCAGGAAGCCAGCGTCATCAAGTTCGTCAACCAGGTCATCTGGGAAGCCTACAAGGATCGCGCCACGGACATTCACCTTGAACCCCAGGAAGACGAGTTGCGCATCCGTTACCGCATTGACGGCATTCTGCATCAAACCCCGATGCCGCCGCAGTTGAAGCGCTTCCAGGCCGCGCTGATCTCCCGCATCAAGGTGATGAGCGGGATGAACATTTCCGAGAAACGCCTGCCGCAGGACGGGCGCATCAACGTCCGCATCAAGGGCGAGGAAATTGACATCCGCGTTTCCACCGTGCCGACGGTTTATGGCGAATCGGTTTCGCTCCGCTTGCTCTCGCGTGGGAAAATTTTCCTCAGTCTGGACAAACTCGGCTTTGCCCCGGTGGATGAAGCGGCCATCCGCGAAATCATCGTCAAACCCCACGGCATTCTGCTGGTGACCGGGCCGACGGGTTCGGGCAAATCCACGTCGCTCTATGCGATGCTCTCGACGATCAACTCGATCCAGAAGCGTATTATTACGGTCGAAGAGCCCGTCGAATACGAACTCAAGGGCATCAATCAGATTGCGGTGCGGCCGGAGATTGGCCTGACGTTCGCGATGGGTTTGCGCCACATCCTGCGCCAGGACCCGAACGTGATCATGGTCGGCGAAATTCGTGACCTGGAGACGGCGGAGATCGCCATTCGCGCGGCACTCACGGGCCACCTGGTTTTCTCCACGCTCCACACGAACGATGCGCCCAGTGCGTTCACGCGTTTGATTGACATGGGCATCGAGCCCTTTCTCGTCGCCTCGTCCGTTGAAGGCATCATGGCGCAACGCCTTGTTCGCACCATTTGCCCGAAGTGCAAGACCGAACAAAAGGTGGAGCAAAGCTACTTGCGGAAGATTGGTTTTCCGGAAAAGGACATTCCCTCGACGCGGTTCATGCGGGGGGCCGGTTGCGAAGAATGCCGGCAACTCGGCTACCAGGGCCGCCTGGCGATTTACGAATTGCTCGTCCTCAACGAAGCGCTCCGTCCGCTGGTGTTGAGCCGCGCGGCCTCTTCGACCATCGCGAACCGCGCCATCGAGCAGGGCATGCGGACGTTGCGGGACGACGGCTGGAACAAGGTCCGCAACGGCATTACGACGATTGAAGAGGTTCTCCGCGTGACGCAGATCGAAGAACACCTCGACTCACTGGGCGAAAAGAAAAAGCTGGCCGGTACGAACTGACATGGCGCGACTTCATTCCTGCAACATACTGGCTACGGGGGCTTCGGACCGCCGGCTCTGGCAGTTCCACGCGCAGGGCAACTTCGATCTCGTCCGCGAGTATGTTTCCCCGGATGGCGAGGCCTTGCCGGCGAGTCTGGCGCGGAAAAGCTGGGGTGCCCTCTGGCAACCGCGTCTGAATGTCGCCTGGTTGCCGGCGGAGAGCGTTTTCTTCCGCGTCGTGCATCTGCCTGCCAGCAGTCCGGCGGAAACGCTTGCGATGGTGGAGCTGCAGTTGGAAAAACTGTCGCCCATTCCAGTGGGGCAGGTGGCGTGGAGCGTTCATCCCCTGCCGCAACCCAACGGGACGTCCAATGACCTCCAGACGCTCATCGTCGTGCTGGTAGAACGCAAGCAGGTGGAGGATTTCCTCGGGCAATTGGAAGGGCAGGGCTACCTCGCGGACCGGCTGGAGTTGCGCGCGCTGGACCAGATTTCCGTCGCCAATGTGACCGAGAACGGTGCGTGGATTTATCCCGGGCTCGGCGGCGCGCACCACACGGCCTTGGTCGCGTGGTGGTACAATGGCAAGCTGCAAAACCTGAACACGCTGACGCTGCCCGTGACGGGGGATCGCGCGGTGTCGCTCAAGGAACAGTTGTCGCAGATGGCGTGGGCGGGCGAACTCGAAGGCTGGCTCACCTCGCTGCCGACCTGGACGCTGGTGGCCGACGACGAAGCAGTGGCCGAATGGGAAACGCCGTTGCGGCGCGGACTGGATGCGCCCATTCATCTGGTGAATCCGTTGAAGCCGGTGGAACTCGCGGGGCGCACGGCGAAACGGGCGGCCCAGGCCGATGCCAAAAGCAATCTCATCCCGGCGGAATACGCCACACGTTATCGCAACCAGTACGTGGACCGGTTGTGGATTCGCGGCCTGCTCGCCGTGGGAGCGCTGTATCTGATCGGGGTTGCGATTTACTTCGGTGCGGTGGGCGTGCAGGAATTTCGCGTTGGCCGCCTCGAATCCAAAGTGGTGGGCCTGGGGCCGACTTACACCAACGCGATCCAGTTGCGCGAACGCTATCAAGTGCTCAAGACGCGGCAGGAACTGAAGTTTGCCGCGCTGGACTGCTGGAAGATTACGGCGGAGTTGCTGCCGGAAACCGCCCAATTGGACAACTTCGGCTTCTCGGACGGACGCAAGCTGGCGCTTGCGGGCACCGCGCCGGCGGACAGTGTCAATGCGGTGATTGATTTCTACGGCGCCATGCGCAAGGCCACGTTGAATGGCCAGCCCATGTTCGACGCGAACAAGGGGCAGGAACTCAGCACGCGCGTCGGGCCCAATGGCGTGAACTGGAATTTCGCCCTGGAACTCAAACGAACGGAGGGACCATGAGCAGCTCATTCAGCCAACTCAGTGCCTCGTTCGCCCGGCTTAGTTCGCTCGAGCGGCGCTTCATTATCCTGGTGGCCGTCATCCTGTTCGTGGTGGTCAACCTGTTGTTCGTCCTGCCGCATTTCAGTGATCTCGGCAAGATCAAGAACCGCTTCGGTGACGCAAACTCCCGATTGGAAAAGTATGACAAGGAGATTGCCCAGATTCCGTTCTACGAGAAAAACGTCAAAGAACTCGAAGGCGAGGGCGCGATCGTGCCGCAAGAGGATCAGTCGGTCAACTTCCTCACCGCCATCAACAATCAGGCGGCGCAAAGCAGCGTGGGCATTTTCGCCAACAACCGCCAGCCCGAGCGCACCAACCAGTTCTTCATCGAGCGGGCCCAGGCTTTGACCACGCAATCCGGCGAGGCGCAGCTCGTGGATTTTCTCTACAGCCTCGGTTCAGGCACGTCGCTCATCCGCGTGCGTGCGCTTTCGATCCGGCCGGACGCGCCCCATACGGGCCTGAGCGCCAACATCACTCTCATAGCCAGTTACCAAAAGAAAGCGCCCGCCAAGACGCCGCCGGCCACCAAGCCGGCGCCCGCGCCTGCGATCATCCCGGCAGCCAAACCGGCAGTGCCCGCCGCTGCCTCGATGCTCAAGACCAATAAACCCGCGGTGATCCCGCCGGCGAACAAACCTTCAACGCCAACCAAGAAATGACCGTGAAAATTCTTTTCCTCGTTTTGCTCCTGACCGCCCTCGGTCTGCGGGCGCCCGCCCAGGTGCCGCCGCCGGCCACCGGCACGAACGCTCCAAGTCACGACGAAGTGATGCGCCGCGCCTTGCGGGAAGCCGGCGAGGTGGACCCGAACGCAGTTGCCGAACCCGTCGTGGCGCGGATCGAGACGCCGCCCGCCCGTACGCTGCCCACGGCGATCAACCGTCCGTCCAGCCGCCCCCGCACGCTGGCGCAAGCCACGCCCCTTTCGCCCGCGGCCGCACCGGCAACGACCACCGCCTCGCCAACCAACTATGACGAAGTGCTGCGGCGCGCTTTGCGGGAAGCCGGTGACACCAATGCCGTTGTCGAAACCGCAGTGCCGCGCGTTGAGACTCCGCCCTCCCGCGCCCTGCCCACCGCCACCAATCGCCCGGCGTTTCGTCCGCGCCCCACGGCGCCCCCGGCGTTTCCCAATCCGGCGCCGGCGGGACTTCCGACACCCACGGCGACGCCGGACGCAACCGCCACTCCGCCTGCAAGTATCGGCGGCATGGCCGTTACGCCGCATGTCTCCAATGCGGAAACCATTTCCAATCCGGACGAAATCGTTCCGGCGGGCAGTATTGATTTCTCCTCCGCGCCACTGGAAAGCGTCCTTAAGATTTATGCCGATTTTGTCGGGCGCAACGTGCTTCGGCCGGCCACGCTGCCCGACGCGAAAATCGTTTTGAAACAGACCACGGTGCTGACCAAGCTGGAGGTGGTGCGGGCGCTTGAAGCGGCGATGGCGCTGAACAATGTCTCCGTGGTCAACGTGGGTGAGAAGTTCGTCACCGTGGTGCCCACGGCGGATGCCTGGAAAATTCCGGGGCGGGTGAACACGACCGCCACCACGAATCTGTCCGACCTGGGTTCGGTTCTGACGCACATCGCGCAGTTGCAATACAGCAAGCCGAGCGAATTGGTGACGGTACTGACGCCCTTTGCCAGCGGCACGGCGGCCAACCCCATCATGGCCATTGACAGCAGCGGCATCCTGGTGCTGCGCGACAACGTGGCCAACGTCAAGCGCATGCTCGAGATGATTGACAAGGTGGACGTGGCCGTGCGGTCGGAGTTTGTCTCCGAGGTCATTCCGATTCGATATGCCAAGGCGGAGGAAATCGCCAGTGCCCTGAGCAGTGTGGGCGGGGGCAGTGGTGCGACGGTGGGCAGCCGGCAGACTGGCGGGACAGGCACCACGGGGTTTAACCGGCAGGGTAACATGGGTCTCAACCAGCAGGGTGGCAACATGGGCCTGCCGGGAGCGACCCCCACGCCGACGCCATCGGGTGGGTCGGCCTTCAGCCAGAATTTGCAGAACATCATCCGAAAGGCCGCATCATCGGGCGATCTGCAAATCCTCGGCACGACCAAGGTCATCGCGGACATCCGGTCGAATTCCTTGCTGGTCTTCGCCACGCGCGAAGACATGAAGATGATCAAGGACATTGTGGAGAAACTGGACGTGGTCCTGGCCCAGGTGTTGATCGAGACGCTGATCATGGATGTGACCATCGGGAACAGTTGGAACCTCGGTGTCTCCGCGGCGCAGAAACCCAAGAACTTCAACGACAACTTCACGGGGGCGGGCGGGATGAACGCGAACAAGTTTTTTGATTTTACCGGAGGCAGCAGCACGAATGCTTTCGGCGACCTGCTCGGCAGCGGAATAAAATATTTCGGCAAGGTCAATGAGGACATCTACATCTCGGTGGCGGCGGCGGCGGCGGATGGCCGGGTCAAAGTGATCCAACGGCCGCGAATCCAGACGTCGCACGCCACGCCCGCGACGCTATTCATCGGCAGCACCGTGCCTTACGTGACCAGCACCTACTACGGCGGCGGCTATGGCGGCGGCCCGAGTTCGTCGTATCAGCAGTTGAAGGTGGGTATTGGCCTCAACGTCACCCCGTTCATCAACCAGGAAGGTCTGGTGGTGATGAAGATTGATGAAACCATTGACGAACTGGATGGCTCGACCGAAATCCAGGGCGTGGGCGCGGTGCCGAATACCAAGAGCAGTTCCTTGTCGGCGGAAATTGCCGTGCGGGATGGGGAGTCTGTCATTTTGGGCGGGATCGTCCGCAACTCGGATGATTTGAGCAAGGGCGGGGTGCCGATTCTCAAGGACATTCCATTGCTGGGCTACCTTTTTCGGAGCACCACCAGCTCCAAGAAGCGCCAGGAATCCATCGTGCTCATGCGGCCGACCGTGCTCCGGACCCCGGAACTGGCGGCGATGCAAGTGGCGGTGGAACGCAAGAAGATGCCCGCCATCAGCGAGGCCGCCTCCGAGATTCGTCACGAACAGGAGGAGGCCGAAGCGCGCGAAGCCAAGCGCCTGCAGAAGGAAGAAGCGGCGGAAGCGCGCGCCGCTCAGAAGTTGCAGAAGGGAGACATGGAAACGCTCAAGCATTTTGCGCCGCCCACTGGCCAGGACGAACAGTTCAATCAGGTCAGGCCTTTTACGCCCGAAGAGGAAAAACTTCTCGCGCCGAAATAGGGAAGGCGGTGGCCGCGATGGCTGGTTGCCAGAGCACCGTTCATTGACCGCCGGGGGACGGTAGCACGTTACTGGTCCTGCCACTCAATGGCGTGTGATGTGTGATCAGTCATTTGATATGAACTTCGGTCCGGGGATGTGCCATGCATACCGTCACCCTTGCCCGCCATGCGATGGCCACGCGCTTCGAGCTGGTCTTGCATGGGGATGATGCCGTCGCCCTGCGCGCGGCGGGGGAAGAGGCGCTGGACGAAGTGGATCGCCTCGAAAACCAACTCAGCCTCTATCGTCCCGGCAGTGAGATTGCGCAGGTGAATGCCCGGGCGGCCCGCGAGCCGGTGCGGGTTTCGCCGGAAGTCTTTACCCTGTTGCAACACGCCCAACGCTTGCACGCGGAAACCAGCGGCGCCTTCGACATCACAGTGGCGCCATTGGTGCGGTGCTGGGGTTTCATGAACAACCAAGGGCAGATGCCGTCGCCGGAAGCCGTCGCTGAAGCGCGAACCAAAGTGGGCATGGAGCACGTTCAGTTCGACGCCGCCAATCACACGGTTCGCTTTGCGCGCGACGGAGTGATGCTGGACCTGGGGGCGATTGGCAAAGGTTACACCGTCGAGCGCGGCGCGGCGTTGTTGCGCGAGGCGGGTGTGACCAGCGCGTTGTTTCATGGGGGCACGAGCACGGTGTGCGCGCTTGGCCATCCGCCGGAGGCTGATTCCTGGCGGGTGGCGATTGAACGCCCGCCTGCAGCGGTCGGACGAGTCGCTCTCGGTTTCCGCCATCTGGGGGCGCGTGTTTCAAGCGGGCGGGAAGAATTTTGGTCATGTGATTGACCCGCGATCCGGCCAGCCGGTGGACGGCGCGTGGTTGTCCGCCGTCATTCTCCCGGGCGCAACGGAGACCGATGCCTTGTCCACGGCGTTGCTGACGCTGGGGGAGGCGGGTTTGGACCGGCTGAACGGTGGCCGCCCGGATTTGCGGGCGTTGGTGGTTGGCGAAGCCGGCGGCGTCGCGAAACGTGGCGACTGGGCTTGAAACGCTCGCAACCGGGAAACTCTCCTGGAAAATCCTTGCAAGGGAACCGAGTGGGATTAAACAACCGGTTGTATCGGTGGCGACAGGAGTTGGACCGCCGCCAAGGGCGACACCACTTACCGTTACGATCTGCCCGGCAATCTGACCCACGCGGATTACGCCGTCAGCCCGGACCTGGCGATGCAGCAAGATGCGTTGAGCCGCGCGTTCCTCATCGGAGCAGCTGCCGCGTGACGGAATCCAGATAATCTCCGGGTAATTCCGCTTTGACACCGCCAGAGGCGATTGGCAACGTGGCGCGATTTTATGGCTGAATTAACTGGAAATCTGCTGGTAGCCCAATCGGGCGGCCCCACCGCCGTGATCAACGCCAGTCTCGCTGGGGTCATCCAGGAGGCGGGCCGGCACGAGTGCATCGAGGAAATTTACGGCGGGCTCAACGGCATTCTCGGCATCCTTAACGAGGAGTTGATTGACATCAACGACGAGAAGTCGCGGACGATTGAAGGTTTGAAATACACGCCAGGCGCAGCGCTCGGCACGTGTCGTTACAAGATTGATTTCAAGAAAAAGCCCGAGCAGGCGGCGCGCGACATGGACCGGTTGTTCGAGATTTTTGCCGCGCACAACATCCGCTACTTCCATTACCTCGGCGGCAACGATTCGCAGGACACGGCGCACAAGATTCACGAACAGGCGGTGGCCCGCGGCTACGAGCTGCGCGTGAACGGCGTGCCCAAGACGATTGATAATGATCTGCCGCACACGGACCACTGCCCGGGTTATGGCTCAGTCATCAAGTATGTCGGTGCGACGGTGATGGAGATCGCCGCCGATGTGGGTGCGATGGCCACGGACGACGGCGCGTGTTTCTTCCTCGAAGTGATGGGACGTCACGCGGGTTGGATTGCCGCTGGCGCAGTACTGGCCAAGCGTTCGCCGAAGGACGCGCCGCATATCATTTTGCCGCCGGAGATTTTGTTCGACGAGCCAGCCTTCCTGGACAAGGTGCGGGAGGTGGTTGCCGCCAACAAGTTTTGCATTGTGGTGGTGGGCGAGGGCGTGCGCAATGCGGCGGGCGCGGAGATCGCGGCGGATTCATCACGGTTGGATGCCTTCGGACATCCGGTGCTGTCCGGCGCCGCCGAACATCTGGCGGATCTCGTCACGGAAAAGCTCAAATTCAAGTCCCGCACGGTGAAGCTCGGTTACGCCCAACGGGCGGCGGCGCATTTTGCCAGTCTGACGGATGCCACCGAGGCGGCGGCGTGCGGTGAAGCGGCGGTGCGCGCGGCGGTCGAAGGCAAGACTGGCTTCATGGTCAAGATCGTGCGCGAACAATCCTCCCCCTATCGCTGGACGACCGGGCTGCAGCCGTTGGGCGACATTGCGAACGTCGAGCATTTTATGGGACGGGATTGGTTTACCGCGGATGGTTTCCTGCCGAACGAGAAGTTCGTCGAGTACGCCCGTCCCTTGATTGAGGGCGAAGTGAAAGTGCCGATGGAAGGCGGGCTGCCGCGGTTCGTGGAACTGGCCAAGTCGCCCGTGGAAAAGAAACTGCCCGCCCGGTCGTGATGGGCGGACGGGATTACTGAGCTGGCTTGCGGGTGCGGCGCGCCCAGAGAAGCAGGCAGCCGCCGATCAGCAGTGAAGCGGTGGTCGGTTCCGGAATTGAGGTAATCGGAATTCGGGAGGCATTGCGCCAAAGGTAATCCCACTCGGACCCGGCGGCATCAGCCCCGTTTTCCTTCCCCACGTTCACTCCCGTCGTGTTTCCGTCGTCAGCAACCGAGGGCGAGGTGAAGAGCGGTGACGGCGGCTCCTCGCCGAAGTCGATCGCGCCGTTCACAGTGGTGCCGCCCAGTTCAAAGCGGTGTTGATCAAAAGTCGAGCCGTCGGGAATCGCTTCCAGGGACGGGCTCGAGTCGGAAGTTTGGGTCCACCCTGAGAGGTTGCTGGCGAAAACCGGAGAACTTGCCCCCAAGCAAAGGAACAACGCCCCGCAAAGCGCACGACAAAGACAACGACTCATATCGGTTACAACCAAAGGTAAAACACAATCGTCACTGGCAACTGGTGGAATAGACTAGTCCAACCGAATCCCGGTTCAACGATTGAGGCGGCGTGTGGGTCGGGAAAAATTACGGACGCGGGGCGCGGGGTTCGCGGATGGAAATGAGCCTGCTTAATTCACGAAAGCAGTGGTGCTGCCGGTGAATAATGCAGGTTTGACGCGGGGAAATTCTATGTTAGCGTGCCTCGAACTTATGAGTGCGAGAAAAATCGGCAGTGTTGCGGCGTTGGGGGAACACGTTACCGTCGAGGCGCGTCAGTCCAGCTTGACGCTGGCGCCCGAGGCCGTCTCCCTCCATCGCGGTGGAATTGAATTTCGCAGCGAAAAATCCTTTCCCCGCTGGGTGGAAATGACGGTGAGCATTCAGTCGCCGCTCGATGGGGCCAAGGTCAATTGCACCGGAGTGGTGGTGGATTGCACGGGCAACAAGCACGCGGGCTATCACGTCTCCATGGTTTTCACCAGCCTGTCCAAGGTGGCCGAGTCCCGTCTCAACACCATCATGTATTCCCGGACCCTTTAAGTTTGCGCGTCGGTCCCATCCGAACCAGCCGGAACCCTGTGGTTCCGGCTTTGGTTTTTCGACTTTGGCCCCGCCGAAACGACTGGTAGTCTCGACGCATGGAATTGTTCTACAAAATCCTCAAGACCGCCGTGGACGGTCATGCCTCCGATGTGCACTTGAAAATCGGCACGCCCGTGGTGTTCCGCATTCACCGGGAACTGATTGCCATCGAATGCCCGCACCCCGCCGAATCCTGGATGAACCAGGTCGTGGCCACCATCACCCCTTCCCACTTGAAGCAAAAAGTGGAGACCGAACGCGAGGTGGACTTCTCCTATTTTGTGCCGGGGATCGGGCGGTTCCGCACCAACCTGTTTCAGCAACGCGGCCAGTGGTGCCTGGCGATGCGCTATGTGAAGACGAATGTGCCCAGTTTCCAGGAACTCGGGTTGCTGGAACAGGTGCGTAACATTGCCGAGTCGCCCCGCGGCATCGTGTTGGTGGCTGGCTCGACGGGCTGCGGCAAGTCAACCACGCTGGCTGCCATGATCGAACACATCAACGCGAGCCATAAAAAGCACATCATCACCCTCGAAGACCCGATCGAATATGTCTTTGAAGACAATCAGTCGGTGATCGAGCAACGCGAAGTCGGCTTGGACACACTTTCCTTTCATCACGCCCTCAAACACGTCCTGCGCCAGGACCCGGACATCATCATGATTGGGGAAATGCGCGACGACATCAGTTTCACCTCCGCCATGAGCGCGGCGGACACCGGGCATCTGGTGTTGTCCACGCTTCACACAACGAACGCATCGCAATCCATCAGCCGCGTTCTGGATTTCTTCGACGCGGACGAACGCGAACAAATCCGGCGGCAACTGGCGGGCACTCTGCAGGCGGTGGTCTGTCAACGGATGGTGCCAACGATCGCCGGCACCATGACGCCCGCGCTGGAAATCATGATCAACACGGCAACGGTGAAGAAGTTGATCGAGGAAAACCGGCTCGACAAGCTCGCGGCGGCCATCGAAACGGGCACGGACGACGGGATGCTGAACTTCAATCAGGCGCTCTTCAACCTGGTCAAGCAGGGCAAGATTTCCGAGAAGGACGCGCTGGCCAAGGCGAGCAACCCGCAGGCGCTGGAGATGAACTTCAAGGGCATCTTCCTCGACGAAGGCCGACGGATTCTGGGCTAACGGGCCGTTTCCGTGGCCGGGACCTGCCGCAGCGAGGGGGCGACATAGACGCCGCTGTCCTTGATCCCCTTGATGATCATCTCAACGGTGCGGTCCACTGCGCCGAGGTTTTCGCTCACGACTTGCTGGGCGTTTCTTCCCAGTTGTGCGCGGCGCGGCGCGTCCGACAACAGTTGCGCCACTGCGGTTTCCAAGGCGGTGGCGTCCTGGACTTGCACCGCGCCATCCTTGGCCAGAAAACTCCGGGCCACGTCGGCGAAGTTCTCCATGTTCGGGCCAAACACCATGGCCTTGCCGAGCGCGCCCGGTTCGATGGGATTCTGCCCGCCGTGCGCGGTCAGGCTTTTGCCCACGAAGATGACGGTGGCGTGTTCGTAGAAAAACTTCAATTCGCCTGTCGTGTTCACCAACAGGCACTGCAATTCGCCCGGGGCATATCTGGGTCGGTTGTTGCCGCTGACTTCGTTGCGGTAGGCGAACTTCACTCCACGCGCCTCCAACTCTTTGGCGGCATCCCGGCTGCGCTCGAAATGGCGTGGCACCAGCACCAGGAACAGGTCCGGACAGCGCTGGCGCAACCGCAAAAAGACCTCCGCCAACACCGCTTCCTCGCCTGCGTGCGTGCTGCCGCAAACGAACAGCGGCGCATTCGCCGGAACTCCCAGTTGCTGCAACAGCCCCGGCACGTCCAGCGAGCGGCGTTCGTCCAGTCTCGCCGCATCGAACTTCAGGCTGCCCACGATGTGAATCGCCTCGGGGCGGCAGCCCAGTTCACGCAACCGCGCGGCATCGGCTTCGTTCTGTGCGCCCACCCCGGTGAATGCGGCGAACAACGGCCGGAACAGAAAGCCAAAGCGTTTGTAGCCACGGTAGGATCGTTCGGAGAGACGGGCATTGACGAGGAACAGGGGAATTCGCTGTTGCTGCGCCCGCCAGATGAAGTTCGGCCAGATCTCCGCCTCCACCAGGACGATCGCCTCCGGCCCGATGAGCGACTGCGCCCGGGCAACGTATTTCCAGCGGTCCAGCGGGTAATAAATCTTGCTGACGTGCGTGGGCAATTTCTTCTTCAACTCGCCCATGCCGGTGGTGGTGGTGGTGGACACGACGATCTTGGCGTTGGGCACGCGAGGTTCGAGCGCACGGATGAGGTGGGTGCAGATGTTCACCTCGCCGACGCTGACGGCGTGCAGCCAGAGCGCATGCCGGTTGGTCAGGGCCTGCTTGAGCTTGGTATCGTATTCCCCGAAGCGCTCACCCAAGCCCGATCGCCAGTTCCCGCGCCGCAACATCCGCCAGAAGTAATACGGGGAAGACAGAACGAAAAAGAACAGGAACAGAATGTTGTATAATGTGCGCACTTGTCCGACATCACAAGATGTCGGTCGGCTAGTGTCGGAAAACCAAGCGCCGCGTAAAGAAAATGTTTTGGCGACGGAATGACGTCGAACAAAAGGCCCGGGGGTGATTGCCCCCGGGCCCAAGAAGGAAGTGAACAGATCAGGCCTTGCGCCGACGGAAAATGGCCATGGTGGCCAAGGCTATCGGCATTAACGCCATCGCCGTCGGCTCCGGGACGGTCGAAACGGTTGTGATCGGCTGGCCTTGTACATCGTTGTAGGCAAAGCTCAGCAGCGTAGTGCTGAAGTCGGGATTCACATTGATTTCAGCGTAACCATAGAAGATGTCGCTGGCTGATGCGCCCGCGGGGTTGCAAATTGTAAGTCCCAGGTAACCATGGCCACCGGCGGCCCAGTTGCCAAATGTCGGACCAAGATCGCTGAAACCAGCGCCCGGAGACTGATAACCGGATGCCGGCCCGATGACCTCGCCGTCACCGAAACGCTTGGGGTTCAGATTCGAGGTGCTTTCGTAAATTACACCATTGCCACGGCTGAAGAATCCTTGAACAAAGACCTGTGCTTCCGTTTGTAGAAACCGGGTATCCATCACGAGGAAGTATTTTCCGTCTTCGAAGAGAGTTCCAGGGAACAAAAACCCCCGGCTTTCAGCATAGCCATTGAGAGGATTGAACCACACGCCGGTCCCATCGGAGTTGCCGCCGCCGGGATTTGGGTCCGTGGTCAGGTCGAGGTTGTCGGTTAAATGAATAGCAGCGTGTGTGACCGATGGCGCGAGAGCCACCGACGCAGCCAAAAGGAGAGAGGCCCAAGAGGAGTTACGCATACGAATTTACTTCTGGTTAAGAGTTACTTCCGAGTATTTTGGTGTATCAGTCGCGTCCGTCAAGCGATTCAGTGCCGGGCGGGCTGACAATTTTTCATCAAGCACCGCGCATACCAGCAATTCGGTTACTGAGGGTTGCTTCAATTTTTCGCTGATTTTGCCCGAATCTGCGGGGCTGAGTTCCGAGAATTTCCTCACCACCGCCTAAGCCGCCGCTTTATGTTTGTTGATAAATGAACAAGCTGGTGCTATTTGAGCGCAGATTCGTTCCCGTGGAAATCCGGACTCTGCAAAATCAATCGTGTTGGCCGGTTGCCGTTCCCGGCGGGATTCTTGCTTTGACCTTCAGGGTTCTTGTCCATGGCCTCTAGTCTCTCGAACAAGTTGTGTTGTCTTGGCTTCCGGAGGCTTGCCATTGGCTGGTTGCTAGTCAGCGCCGGGTATCCGTCTCCGGCTGGTGATCGCGTTCCTCCACCTCCACCTCCGCCGGTAGTCGCGCCGCTGATTGGGGAAGTCCATCCCAACGACGCCAACCGGGACAAGATCGAAGACCAGCTCGCGGAACGCTATCAACGGGCAATCACATTGAAAACCAAGGCGATTTCTCCGATGGAAGCGGCTGGAGTGGACAATCAACTCACGACGTTGATAGAGGTGGAATTGATCTTCAAGAGGCAAATTACGCAGGAACAGCAGGATGCATTTCTCCAGTTGGGTGGGGAGATCACTCACGTTTACAAGGCGATTTCGTACGGTTGGAACGGCCGGCTGCCCTTGGGTCGTTTGTTGGAAGTGCCCGGGGCGGTTGGTGACAGCTTGGTTTTACTGGAAGAAGCGAAAGTTGCCCAGGCACACCTCGACTTGGCGACGCGCACTGGGCGCGTACGGCCGATTTGGAATCCGGGCTTTGCGGGAAGTGCAAACGGTTTTGACGGCGATACCAACATCACCATCGCGATCATTGATTCGGGCATGGATGCGAGCCATCCCGATCTCGCCGGGCGCGGCGTGTTTTGGGGAGACTACACAACGGACGCCTCGACGGCCCCGGAAGATTACAGTCAGCACGCCACGCATATTGCCTCCATCGCGCTGGGTACGGGTGCCGGCAGCGGATCGGCGGAGGGAACACTTTATGGGACCTTGATCGGCAACTTGTCTGGCATTTTCAGCGGCAATTTCGTCACCACCGCGTTTGATTTCCCCACCAACACCATCTCATTCACGGCTACAGCCATTTGGAATGGTGGCGGCTCGAGCACACTGCAATTGATGTCGCACAGCAAAGGCGCGAAAGCCAGTTGGGGTTTGGACGGCACAACGGTCACTGGACCTTCGCCACTGACTTTGACCACCACCGTCACTGGCGTGCCGGCCAAAGCTTATTCCCCGGTGCTGGTCTCGAATGGTTCGATGACCGACTACGCGATCCGTTTTCAAATTCCCCAATACCCTGGGGGGGATGGTTTCAACCGAATGCGCGGTGTCGCGCCGGAGTGCAAATGGGCCGCGGCAAAAGTATTCGCCAATAACGGCAATAGTCTTTTGACTTGGACGGCGGCGGCGTTGGACGATCTGGTAGCGAGTCGCACGACCAACCAGATCAAAATCATAAACCTGAGTCTCGGGACAGCCGGCAGCCCAGGCATCTCCACTTCGACGCGGCAAAAAATCAACACGGCCGTGAACAACGGAATTCTGGTGGTCTGCTCCGGAGGCAACGATGGTTTGACCGCGCCGGCTGCCGCACGGGAAACCGATGACCCCGGGCGGGCGGCGATGGCACTGACGGTTGTTGCGGCGAGCGACAGCAATCAACTAACGGACTATTCCAGCCAGGGTTTCGGTTCGCCGAGCCTGGTTGCCGGACAAGAGGAGGATTACAAACCCGACCTGATGGCGCCGGGCGGCTCGAGTTTTCAGACAGCCATTCTGGCGGCGGACAGCAACTCGGCTGATCGCAATGCATTTCCGGACCAACAGACGGATGATTATTGGGCGACGCAAGGAACGTCCTTTGCCGCGCCGTTTGCGGCCGGCGCGGGGGCATTGGTGATTGAGGCGTTGCAGCAGAGTGGTGTCATTTGGGATTTCAACTCCGCCCAACATCCGATTCTAGTAAAAATGCTCTTGTGTGCGACGGCTTCGGAGTCGAATCAGAATCGCGAGGGGAATCTGAACAACCCGACCCTGCAACGCGCGGCTGCTGGCACGAACGGTTTCCCCCTCGGCAAAGATCAGTACGAGGGTTACGGCATGATTAACCCGGATGCAGCGGTGGAAGCGGTGGCGCAATTGCTGACGGCTGGCACGAACACCGGCTCGCTTGGGCCAAACGCGACGGATCGCCGAGTTTGGGCTCGCAGAGTGAACCTTGCCGCCGGCGAAAACCTTGCTGCCAACCTCGCCATGCCCGCGGGCGGCGATTATGACTTGTATCTATTTGGCTTCACTCCCGGTTTGTATGGCCAGCCGCTTGTGCTCGCTTCCAGCTCGTTGGCAGGGCTCGGCGTGAATGAGATATTGAATTATGTTTCACCGACTAACGCCGCCGCTTTTCTCGTCGTGAAACGTGTTTCCGGCGCGGGCGCATTTGAGGTGGTTATTGATGGTTTGCCCGCAGCGGGGGGCAGTTTAACCGTCACGCCCGGGGTTCTGAACTTCGGGTTGTTTCCCCCGGGTGTCATCGCGCAGGCGAGCCTACTTTTCAGCAACGCCGGGCCGGGCCTTCTGACTTGCAACGCTACGTTGACCGGGGTGGAATTTTCCATTCTCGGTGGGACACCCTTCACGCTCGCCGGTGGAGGCACGACCAACCTTTTGCTACAATTCACTTCGCTCGTGGCTGGTGTGTTCAGCAATGCGGTGGCGATCGTCACTGATGGCGGGAACTCGACCAATTCGCTGGTGGCCCGTGCGCTGAGTGCGCCGCAGTTGGCGAATCCCGGGTTTGACGGCACGAATTTTTCCTTTTCGTTTCCCACCAGCGCAGGCTTCACCTACGCTGTGCGATTCAAAGCTGCCATGTCTGACCCAGAATGGCAGCCGTGGCAGACGCTATCAGGCGACGGCACGATGAAAACGATCGTGGTACCGGCCGCCGGGCAACCGGAGCGATATTTCCAGTTGCGCGTCGAATGATTACGCGAACTTTGTCGGCCTCAAATTCTCTCTTGTCAGTCGGCAAACCTCTGTTATTGTGTGCGCCCTTTTATGAAAGCTGACATTCATCCGAAATATGTGGAGTCGGAAATTCGTTGCGCCTGCGGCAACGTGATCAAGACCCGCTCCACCAAGCCCGTGATCATTGTGGGTATTTGCAATGCCTGCCATCCCTTCTACACGGGCCAGCAGAAGTTCGTGGATACCGCCGGTCGCGTGGACAAGTTCCAGCAACGCGCCGCCAAGACGCAGGCCGCCCAGGCCGCCTTCGAAGCCGGCAAGAAAAAGAAGAAATAGCGATTTCCCGAATACCGCCCGCGCCGCCGATTCGTCGGAGCGCGGGCGGTTTCCTTTTCCTTGGGTGAATTTGCGATTTTCGCGCGGCAAGCGGGCAGAAATCGTAACTCACAAATCGCAGGGCAAAATGGATTTCCGCCCACACATTGAAAAATTCCGCCGGCGCTATGCCGAGGTCGAAGCCTCGCTCAGCGATCCCAAGGTTTTTGACAACGCCCAGCGCGCGCAGGAACTCGCCAAGGAGTATGCGCGTTTGAAAGACCTGGTGGCGAACGGCGAATCCTACCTCAAAACGCAGGCGCAATTGAACGAGAACCGCACGCTGCTTGCGGCTGAACCAGCCGAATCCGAGCTGGCGCAGATGGCCAAGGAGGAAATCGCGCGCCTCGAAATCGAGGAAAAGAAACTAGCGCAGCAATTGCAGTTCGGGATTGTGCCGCCCGATCCGACGGATTCGCGCAACACCATTGTGGAAATCCGTGCGGGCGCGGGCGGGTCGGAATCCGCTTTGTTCGCGGCTGATCTTTACCGCATGTACAGTCGCTACGCTGAAACGCGCGGCTGGAAGATTGAGGCGATGGACTCCAGTCCGTCCGACCTGGGCGGTTTCAAGGAAATCGTTTTCCAGATCAATGGCCAGGATGTCTACAAGCGTCTGAAGCACGAGAGCGGAGTCCATCGGGTGCAACGCGTTCCGGCGACCGAAGCGCAGGGCCGCATTCATACGAGCACCGCAACCGTCGCCGTTCTGCCCGAGGCGCAGGAAGTGGACATCGAAATTAAGCCTGACGAAATTGAGGTCAGCGTCTGCCGCGCGTCGGGCAAAGGCGGGCAGGGGGTCAACACCACGGATTCCGCCGTGCAAATCCAGCACAAACCCACGGGCCTCATTGTGCGCATTGCTGATGAACGGTCGCAAATTAAGAACCGCGCCAAGGCGATGACCGTTTTGCGTTCACGGTTGCTCGAAGCCAAGATCGCCGAGGAGAACGCCAAGTATGCCGCCCATCGCAAGAGCCAGGTCGGCACCGGCGAACGCAACGAGAAAATCCGCACCTACAATTTCCCGCAGAACCGCGTGACCGATCACCGCATCGAAGTCACGCTTTACAACCTGGCGAATTTTATCGAAGGCGATCTTGACCCATTGCTCGATCCGCTTATGACCAATGAGATGGAGGAAAAGCTGAAGGCACTCACGGCATGAATCCAGAATTCAGAAGTCAGGATGCAGAATCCGCCGGTAGAGTGAATCCACGCCTGCCCTGAATTTATGCTGCAACCCAAAGGACTGATATTTGATTGCGACGGCACATTGGCCAACACCATGCCGTTGCACTGGCGCGCATGGAGTCTGATCACCCAGCGTCACGGACTGCATTTTCCCGAAGACCGCTTCTACTCGTTGGGTGGCGTGCCCTCGCGGGACATTCTCAAAATGTTGGCCGAGGAACAGGGGCGTTCCTTCGATCACATCGCAGTGGCGCATGAAAAGGAGGAAGCCTACCTGCCATTGATGGCCGAGGTTGAGCCGATTCATGCGGTGGTCGAAATTGCCCAGGAGCATCACGGCAAGATTCCCCTGGCCGTCGCTTCCGGCGGCACGCAGAAAATAATCTGCCAGGTGCTGGAGCATTTGAAGATTCGTGATCTGTTCGCTGCGGTTGTCACCAGTGAGATGGTGAAAAATCAGAAACCCGCGCCGGACATTTTCCTGGAAGCGGCACGCCGCATCGGGGTTGACCCTAGATTCTGCCGCGCCTACGAGGATACCGACCTTGGTCTCACCGCGATCCGCGCGGCGGGCATGGAAGCGGTGGACGTGCGGCAATGGCATCGCACCCATCCATGAGCGCCGCCGTTGTCTTCGAAAAGATCGCCATGTACGCCGACGTGCGCGGCTGGGTCATTGAGCCGATTGAGGAGCACCGGATCGCCGAGCAGCGCAACACGCACATGGTGCTTACCGAACCCGGCGCGATTCGCGGCAATCACGTTCACCATCACGCGACAGAAGTGTTCGTCCTCGTTGGGCCGGGCCTGGTGCGCTGGCGCGAAGGCGGTCAGGTGCGCGATGTGATTGTGCCTGAGGGCGAGGCGATGCGTTTTACCGTGCCGCCCGGCATTGCCCACGCCATCAAAAACACCGGCTCGCATCCGATGGTGCTCATGGCCTTTAGTTCCCAGCCGCACGATCGCGCGAATCCCGACACCGTGCGCGACATCCTGATCGAGAATTGATCAGATAAACTTCGGGTGGCTTTCGGCCAGAGCCAACTTTCTTGCCACGGGCTGCTCTTTTCTTGTTTCCGTTCACTGCAAACCACCGACAAAGAATCGCAAACCACCGAGGGCGGTCGCATCGGGGTTCTGACAGACTGCTGGCCATGACGAAGATCATTCGGTCGAGCAACGGGAAGTCAGCCAGTGGATTTACCCTCATCGAATTGTTGGTCGTCATCGCCATTATCGCCATTCTTGCTGCACTGTTGCTGCCGGCTCTCGCGTCAGCCAAAGAGAAGGCCAAGCGCATCTCCTGCGGCTCGAATCTCAAACAAGTTTACGTCGGCTTCGCGCTTTACGCCGACGACCACAACGACAAATTGCCGCCCAAGTTCGAGATCAAGAAGAACGCCCTCAAGCCCGAGGACCTGACGAAGGGCAAGCAACTCCAGACATTCACCAACGGGTTGCAGACCATCTTGGCCTCCTACGTAGCCGGCAATGATCGTTCCGGCTCGACAGTCTTCCGTTGTCCCTCGGATCGCGGTGCTGCCAGCAGTCTTGAATCCATCTTCGAGCGGAAGGGAAACAGTTTTGACGCCGAGGGCTCGGAGCTGATCCGTAAGGCTGGCGACGAATACAAGAACAAGTTCACCTTCGCGCTGAATCGGGATGTCGTCCGCGATCTGTTCAAACCTTGGGACAGCGACGATGCGAAGAAGGTCGCTGAGAAAATCTCGAAGGGCGAACTCGGTCCGGTGAAATGGCACGCCAGCCTTTACAACAAGGTCATGGGTGACGGCCACCTCATCACCATTCGCTCGAAGGCCGATGACAAGTTGTCCAAGGGCGAGGAAACCGATGATTGAGCGCGAAGGAAAATCCATGATCAAGCCAGCAACACCTGCCGCCGCCGCGCCCAAATCCAAGAACTGGCTGCTCGCGAAATCGCGTCAGTGGCATCTGTGGGGCGGATTGATTGCCGGGTTGTTCATCATCGTGGTGGCGGCTTCGGGCATTGTATTGAATTACAAACGGCCGGTGTTCGCCGCGCTCGGATTGGAAAAGGATTTTGCCAAGAACACCAAGGAGGAGAAACCGACGGGCAAATCACCGGTCGCGCAGTTGACGACCGCCACCGAGTCCACGCAGGAGGCGGCTCGTGCGATGGAGCAAGCGCTGGCGCTGGCGCGGACGCAGTGGGGCGACGCGCGTTTGGAGCGCATCGAGGTGCGGGCGGAACGCGGTGAACTGATCTGCAAGGTCAAGGAGCGGGGTGGAGACGAGCTATGGTTCAACGCGGCGACCGGCACGCATTTCATCAAGGGCGAATACGAACGCGTGGGCAAATCCGTGGCGGGTGGCGTGCCGGTCAAACAGTTCGATTGGGGTAAAGTGCTGCTCGATTTGCATACGGGCAAAATTGGCGGGGAGGTCGGCAAGGTGATTATGTCCCTCGCCGCGCTGATGTTGCTGTTTCTTACGGCTTCCGGAGTTTACATGTGGGCGAAGCCGCTGCTCATTCGACGACGCAATGCCCGGGCGAAACAATCACCAGCCATCGGAGCGCCAGTTTCGGTGCCAGTCACTCCTACTTTTGCGACTGAACCAACACGTGCCACTTTGGCCGCTGCCAGCTTGAGCGAAACCCGGTGAGCGTGCCCTCGACGGCGTTGCGCTTGCGCTCCTGGCCATCGAGGAAGATCACCAGATCGAATTGTTGCTGCGGTGTTCCTTGTTGCGAGTCAAACTGCCGGGCGATTTCATTCGCGGGCAGCAATTGTCGTCCGAGCATTTCGGTGAGCGGGAATTTCAATCCGGTGAAGCCGTTCGCCGGTTCGTAGGATTTGTAAACCAGTTCTGTGCAGACCAGTTCGGCGTCCGTCGCGAAATCGAAATTGAAATCATACGGCCGGCCCACGTAGTGAAACGCTCGAGTCAAAGCCTGCGCGCGTTCTGCTTTGGATAGTCGAGGTCGCAATACCGCCAGTGAATCGCAATCCGCAGTATGTTCCATCGTGGTCAGCGACACGCCTTCGCTGATGGCCTCGATGATTCGGACCGCTTGACCATGTTCCGGCTTTTGACTCTGCTCATAGGCGGTAGCGGAGCACTTTTGAAGGAGCAACTCCACGTCGCCGCTTGGTTCGCCCTGTTGTTTGACCCACGATTGCGTGTCAGTGTCGGCGAAAAAGGCACGCCGATCTTCCGCCGTGCCGATGTAGAGCGCCGCATGCGACCAGTAGCCGGGCAGGCCAACATTCGACACATACCATTCGCGGCGTTCGAGCAACACGTCGCCGGGTTGCAGCAGTTTCTTGAGTTGTTCCACCTGTGCCGGGGAAATCAACGAGCGGCCTGTGCGATAGACTTTTGTGTCGCCCATCCATTCCGAGACGCCCGCCTGAATCGGTAGCCACGCCGAGTTCGCGCCGTTCTGGATTACTTTGAGTGCGTTCTTTGCGGTCAGCATCTCGCCACGGCCTTTGCCGGCTTTCCAGACATACTGGGCGTCATCGCGAATGGCCGCGCGCAGGTCAGTCAGTTGATGGTCAGGAAAAGTTTTCATCACCACTTCGCGCGCAGCGAATTCAGAGGCAATGGCCACGTTGAGGAATCGGAATTTTATTTTGGCATACATGCCACCGGGCAGGCCGAGTTCGGGCACGGGATCGTTGAGCACCTTGTCCCACTCGGGATTGCGTTCGGCGCGGTCGATGAATTCCAACGCCGCCCGATATTGCGCCAGCATCGCTGCGTAACCGATGAGAAATGAATCCTCGCGCGCCGTGCCCTTCAACCGGTGAAACGACGCGTGATAACGTTCAATCGAATCCAGTCCGACCATGTAATCCAGAAACCGCTGCCAGGCGTTCCAGACCTCCAGCTTTTCCTCGCGCCGCAAGAGTCTGGACTCTTTCAGCTGAGTAGCTGGAAACAAGTCTGGCCGCGAATCGAGATAGCGGATCACGATTTGTAGTCCGTCGCGTTGCACTTGGACGGAGCGGGCGTCGGTTTGCAGGCGCGCCGTCAGCTCGGCTTTGTCCAGTTTGGAGAGCGGTTTGATTTCAGCGCCCGACCGGGCGGTGCTGACGAACAGCAAGCAGAGGAACCAGGTGGTTTTCACGATTTCGTTCGGACATAGCGTTCCCGAGAACTTCCGAAGTGGCAAGTGTGCTTTCAGACTGGGTGTTTTCTTTCGGCTTGCGACCTAAACGTGACAACGAAACTGTTGTAAGCAACCCACCGACAATTCCGCCTGCGTGCGACATGGCCACCGGATCGCCCACCAAACCAAAATACAGGAAGTCAAAGAGGTTGTGGCCAGTAATGGCTTCGTAGGCTGCCTTGCCAACTACGAGTGCAAATGTGAACGCACCGATTCGCCACTCGGGTGAACGCGGTGATTGGCCGTTCATCATTTCCACGGCGGAGACGGCCATCAATCCATGAGCGATGCCCGAGAGACCGCACAGTCCGTTTGTGGCGATGGCTGGTGCTACGAGCCATGACAGCAGCAGGCTGCCCATGCCGCTTGCTAGCACGTAGGCCAAGCGATGCGCGACTTTCGATTCGAGCAGCCCGTTGTAGAGCAGGAAGAACGCGGACGCATCGAGGAGCAGATGATACCACGTGACGTGGACGAACGGGTGCGTGAAGATGCGCCACCACTCACCGTGACGCACCGCTGCGGGTTGGAAAATCGTTGTGTCCCGGAGCGCCGCGTTGGCGCGGCTGGGTGGAAGTTGGTGCCAGTGCTGCCGCTTGAAGGCGGCGTTCCTACAGGGATTTGGTAACACGAGCTTAAGCGCACCGAGGCTCGGCAGGGCTCGCTTACTTGAGGACTTCGAGTGTCACCCGGGCGACACCGCTTCGGACCATTTGCAATTCCGCTGCCGCCGCTTGCGAGAGATCGATGATGCGGCCGGGAACGAACGGTCCCCGATCATTAATGCGAACGACCACCGAGCGCTGGCTTTCCAGATGGGTAACTTTCACTCGCGTGCCGAAGGCCAGTTTCGGATGCGCTGCGGTCAGTTCTTTCATGTTGAAGATTTCCCCGCTGGCGGTCGGGTTGCCGTGGTATTTGGATCCGTAGTAGGAGGCGATTCCCGTTTCTGTCGTCACGGTCGCGGATTTGGTTTTGACGGACGGAGTTTGTGATGTCGGCGTGACGTCGGCCGAGTTACCGGCCGGTACGCCAAGGATCATTGCGAGCGTCAAAGGCAGAAGGATTCCGAACGGCGCGGTGGTAAAATTCTTTTTCATACAACACGACTTCACAAGCAACCCGCAGTCCAAGGTGCGCGAGTGAAATGGCGAAGGTTTAGTGATGGCGCAGGGCCGGGGTTGACCTGGAAGACGACACTCGTGCCTCAGGCTTTGGAGGCGGAGGCTGCGCTTACCGAGTTTCGAGCCGTAGAGTTACGGACGATTGTCACCAGACATTTACTTGTCGCCCCAGCCGGCGGATGAGAGACTTGGCCCACTTCAGCCGGGCAGGGTAACGTGCTCAGTTGCAGATGAGATCTTCACATTCCATGAGCACTCAGAAATCTGGAAACGGAACGTGCGAGAACCGTTTATCTACGCTGCGGATGCCGGGGTGGTTCGCTGGACTGATGGCCCTCACGCTCACGCTCCAGCTCGCGGGTGCGGTTTGTTTTTCCCCACCGGCAGGGCTGATTGGCTGGTGGCCCGGTGATGGGAACGCCAATAACTTGCTGGGCACAAACCACGGCATCCTCCAGGGCGGCGCTTTGGCCAGTGCTGGGGGAATGGTCGGGAATGCGTTCAGTTTCGATGGCACAAACAGTTATGTGCAGATCCCGAATTCGACGGTGTTGCAACCCACCAATCTGACGGTCGAGTGCTGGGTGCGGTTCGCGGGGCTCGATTCCCCGGGAACCGCTGCGGTGGGCGTCCAGTACATTGTCTTCAAGCAAAACACCCGCACCGCGAACTTTGAGGGTTTTGACCTCGGCAAGAGTCGCGTGGGTGGCAACGACGTGTTCCGTTTTATCGTTTCGGCCGCGGGCGGACAGTCGGTCTCCCTTCAGTCAACGACCACCATCAGTGCGGGGGTGTGGTATCACGTGGCCGCGGTGCGCGGGGGCAACGTCGCGCAACTCTATGTCAACGGCGTGCTGGAGCGGCAGACCAACGTGACCTTCGCCCAGAATTACGGCAACTTCCCGCTCTACTTCGGCACCTCGGGTCAGAGCTATTGGGATCGCAAGCTAAAGGGCGATCTGGACGAAGTGACGCTCTACCAGCGCGCGTTGTCGGCGGGTGAGATCGCGGCGATTTGTTCCGCCGGGGCAGCGGGCAAATGCAAGGGGACCAGCGTTCCGTCCTCATTGCTCGTCAATGTCGATTTCGATGGCAGTGCGCCGAGTGGCAAGACCGGCCCCGCGGCCATCGGCCAAAGCTATGGCGATTTTTGGAATGCCTATGAAGGGGCGGGCGCGTGGCACACTGATGGTACGCTGGCCTTTTTGAAAGCGGCCAATGGAAGCAACACCCAGATCGGATTGTCGGTGCCGAACACGCCCGGTTCGTGGGGAAACTATTCTTCGGACGTGATGTATAACGGATACATCTATCCGGAACCGCCGGCCGGCATCGCCATCACGGTGACCAATCTACCCCCCGCCAAATATGACTTTTACCTCTATTCCTCGGATGGCAACTTTGAACTCACTTCGGCCGGCACAAACTATGGCAACCGAGTCTCCCTGGATAATCCGGTCGTCAGTCCGCCGGTCTGGGAAGAAGGGCGGCAATACGTGGTATATCGGGATGTGGTGGTGACGAATCCGGCACAACCCGTGATCATCAATGTCGGGCTGGGGGCGTTTGGCTACGCAATCGTCTCGGGGATGCAGATTACTGCGAGCCTGGCGCCGTTCATTGCCCAGCAACCCACCAATACGGCGGTGGTATTGGGCACGAGTCTGCTTTTGCAAACGCTGGGGACCGGAACGCCGGCGCCCGCGTATCAATGGTATTTCAATGGCAGTCCCGTTTCCAATGGCGGGCGGGTTCACGGAGCGACGAGCAACCTGCTTACCATCGCTGACGCCCAACTCGCCGACGCGGGCGGGTATTTTGCAGTGTTAACCAACACGAGTGGTGCGGTAACCAGTCTCGTCGCCACCGTTCAAGTGGGGGCCCGACCGACGCTCGTGCAATCCCCGGCCAGCCAGACCAACCTCGTCGGTAGCGTCGCGCAGTTCACGGGCAGCTTCACCAGTGTTGAGCCCCTGACCTTCCGCTGGTTTTTCAATGGCAACCCGGTTGCGGATGATCCGCGCCACTCCGGGGCCACCAACACCAGTTTGATCATCACGGACCTCGTCGCGGGTGACGCCGGCGCTTACCGGGTGGTGGCGGGCAATTTGTTTGGTAACACCACCAGTGCCGTGGCGTCGCTGACCGTGTTGATTCCGCCGAGCATCGTCCAGCCGCCGCAATCGCAGGTCAGTTTCTTTGGCGCGACCGCCGCCTTTTCCGTCACCGCAACCGGTGATGGCCCCTTGAGTTATCAATGGCAGCTCAACGCTGTGCCGTTGACGGACGATGATCGGCATGGCGGTTCGGCGAGCAGTTTTCTGAGTCTGGCCAATCTCCAGCCGTCCGACGTGGGCAATTATTCGGTGGTGGTGACCAACTCGGTGGGGGCGGTGACGAGTGCGGTGGCCGTGCTGAGTGCCCAGGCCTTGACGCTGGTCAATGTGGATTTGGATGGCAACGCGCAAAGCGGGAAAACCGGGCCGGCAGCGATCGGCCAGGGCAGCAATGATTTCTGGAATCCCTATCTGGGTGCGGGCGCGTGGCAAACGCACGGCACGCTCGCGCTGTTGAAGCTGGCCAATGGGAGCAATACGCCGGTGGGATTGACGATCCCCAACACGCCGGGCTCTTGGGGAAATTATTCTTCGGACCCGATGTATCAAGGTTACATCTATCCCCAGCCTCCCGCGGGGATCACGATCACGCTGACCAACCTGCCGTTGGGTCTTTATTCGTTCTACCTCTATTCCGCGGACGGCAACTTCCAACTGACCAGTGCGGGCACCAGTTACGGCAGCCGCAGTTCGCTGGAGAATCCCGTCGTCAGTCCGCCGGTCTGGCAGGAAGGCCGACAATATGTGGCGTTCCGCGACGTGGCGGTCAGCAACACCACGCAAACCGTGGTGGTCAACGTCGGGTTGGGCGCGTTTGGTTACGCCACGGTTTCGGGGATCCAAATCGCCCACGACCTGGCGCCATGGATTTCCATCCCGCCCTCGAACACCCTGGCGGCGATCGGCGGAAATCTCGTGCTGTGCGTGGCGGGTGACGGAGCGCCGTCGCCCGGCTATCAGTGGTTCTACCAGGGAACGCCCCTGACCAATGACACGCGTATTGCCGGCGCCACCAGCAACGTGCTCGTCATTGCCAATGCCCAGCCCGCGGACGCGGGGAACTATTGGGTGGTGCTCGCGAATTCCGGTGGTGCGGTGACCAGTTCCGTCGCCGCCGTGGAACTGGGGCTGGGGCCGAACATTGAGTTGCAACCCACGAGCCTGATCGGAGTCGTTGGCGGTGGCGCCCAATTCAGCGTGCAAGCGACCGGGGCCGAGCCGCTCACCTACCAGTGGTATCAAAACACCACGGCGTTGGTGGATGATGCGCGGCGAACAGGCGCGACCACGACGAACCTGATCATCACGAATCTCGTCACCGGCGACACCGGAAATTACACCCTGCGCTTGGTGAACCCCTACGGAAGTGTCACCAGTGCGGTTGCCAACCTGACGGTATTTACGCCTCCAGCCATTAGCACGCAACCCCGGGGTTACTCCGTGCCGATCGGTCTGCCTGTCACCCTGGCGGGCGCTGCCTCCGGCACGGCGCCGTTGCGTTATCAATGGCAGTTGGACGGCGTGCCGGTTGTCAACGCCACCAATGCCGGCTTCACGATCAGCAATCTGGCCGCAGCCAATTTTGGCAGTTACCAACTTGTTGTGACCAATGGTGGCGGCGCGGTGACCAGTGCGGTGGCGGCGGTGACGGTTGGCCAGGTCGGCACCTGGGGAACTTTTACCTTTACTGCCAGCGCACCCATCTGGCCGGCGGCTGGACTCAGCAATGTTGTCGCCGTGGCCGCGGGAAGCGGCTACAGCCTGGCGTTGCGTCAGGATGGAACGGTGTACGCCTGGGGCTTCAACAATCCGGCGACGAATGTTCCTTCCGGTTTGTCTGGTGTGGTCGCTATCGCGGCCGGCCAGAGCCACGCCCTTGCGGTGCTCTCCAACGGCCTTGTCCGGGCGTGGGGTTCGAGCGCGTCGGGCGTGACGAATGTGCCCGTCACGTTGAGCAATGTGATTGCCGTGGCGGCCGGCAGTGCGCACAGCGCGGCGCTGCGTTCGGACGGCACAATGGTCGTCTGGGGTGGTGGTTCGGTGGAAGGACAAACCAATATTCCCTCCGGGCTGATGAAGATTGTCGGCCTTGACGCCGGCGGATCGCAAACGCTCGCCTTGCGTGAGGATGGCAGATTGTTCGGTTGGGGCGGGCGGACGCAATACCCAGTTCCCTACGACTTGAAAGGCGTGATGGGTTTTTCCGCGGGCCCGGCGTTCAGCGCGTTGAACCTGGCGTTGACCTCCAATGGTCTGCTGCGCGCGTGGGGTGGGGTCGGCACCGCCACGAATGTCCCTGCCAGCGCGACCAACATCATCGCGGTCGAAGGTGCGGGTGGCGGCGACCAATCTACCGGGGTGGTTTTGGCGCTGCGTTCCAATCGGACGGTGCTGGGTTGGGGCGGGCAGGTCGGTGCGTCCTCGTTGACGAATGTTCCGGCCGGACTGTCCAACGTTCTGGCGCTCTCCGGTGGGTTGACTCACGCGCTGGCGCTGATTGATGATGGCCGGCCACTCATCATCCAACCGCCGGTGGGCGGCACATTCTATTCCGGACGCGACCTGGTGTTGAAAGCAACGGTGGTTGGCAATGCGCCGCTGAGTTTCGAATGGTTCAAGAACGGCAATCCCATTCCCGGCGGCACGGAGCAAACTTTGGTGCTGCCGTTCGCGCAAGCCACGGATGCCGGCAGCTACCACCTCGTCGCCATGAATGCCCTTGGCACGGCGCAATCCGTCGCGGTGCAGGTGGCGGTGGTGAATCAAGCGCCGGTCTTGATGTCGCAACCGCAGAGTCGCTTTGCCCACTATGGCAGTCCCTTCTCGGTCGGCGCGTCGGTGAACGGCTCTGGACCTATGGAGTTCCAGTGGCTGCAAAACAGTGTTCCCAGTTACTTCGGCACGAACGACCTCGTTTCTGACCGCGCACTGCCGCAACACGGTGGGAGTTATCAACTGATCGCCAGCAATCCGTTTGGTTCCGTGACCAGCGGTGTGGCGCAGATCACGTTCAGCCGTGTGGCCAGTTGGGGGAATGGTCCGAGCCTCACCAACGCGCCCGTCAATTTGGGTAGCGTGCGTGGCGTGGCTTCCGGGTATTTTCACGCGCTGGCTATTCGTTCCGACGGGACGGTGGCCGCCTGGGGGACAACTGCCAACGGCGCGACGAATGTGCCGGCGGATCTGAGCAACGTCGTCGCCATTGCGGGCGGCAATTATTTTAGCGTGGCGCTTAAAGCCGACGGGAAAGTCGTGGCTTGGGGACTTAATTCCGCGGGGCAAACCAATGTGCCGGCGGGCTTGAGCAACGTAACGGCGATTGCGGTTGGGGATCGGCACGCGCTGGCGCTGAGCACGGATGGAACTGTCACCGGTTGGGGCCTAACAGGCTTGGCCAGCGTTCCCGCGGGCTTGAGCAACGTAGTCGCCATCGCCGCGGGTTCTGTTCATAGCCTGGCGCTGAAGAATGATGGGACGATTGTCGGCTGGGGCTCATTTGGAAAAATTCCCAATTACACCAACGTGGTCGCCATCGCTGCGGGCTGGGGGCAGAGCGTGGCGTTGCAGGCAGACGGAACTGTGCTCGCCTGGAGCACGGCGGGCGGTGCCACGGGATTCCCGGCGGGAGGAATCAGCAATGTCGTGGCGATCTCGATGGGCGGAGGCTGGCAGGGTTTTTCGCACGGTGCGGCTCTCAAGGCTGATGGCACGGTAGTGATGTGGGGAAATAATGCCAACGGCCAGTTGAATGTGACGCCGGACCTGACGAGTGCCATTGCCTTGTCGG
Source organism: Limisphaerales bacterium (assembly GCA_044225555.1). Taxonomy (GTDB): domain Bacteria; phylum Verrucomicrobiota; class Verrucomicrobiia; order Limisphaerales; family JADLHS01; genus JADLHS01. Next base: position 266,857 of record JBGAIM010000007.1, read on the forward strand.
CCGGGGGCGGCAGCACGCTGGCGTACCTGAACGACCGCTCAGCTTTCGTTGCCACGCAGCCGTTGGATCGCCACGCGGTTTCCGGTACCAACGTCACGTTTGCGGCGCTCAGTGTTGGTCAACCGTCGTTGAACTTTCAATGGCGACGAAACGGAGCGGACATCCCCGGTGCGACCGGACCGACGCTGACACTGACGAATGTGAGCCGTGATGCGCGGGGCAATTACGCGGCACTAGTCTGGAATGCGCTCGGCAGTACCAACTCGCGCGACGCCTGGCTGGACGTCGTCGGCCCAGTGAAATTGCTGCCGCCCGTTACGGGCAGCGGCGTGGGCGAGTCGGTGAGTTTCGGTGTGGGTGACCCTGCGGGCCAGTCGGTGAACGCGGAAGACGCTGCGTGGTTGGAAGCTCAAGCCAGCACCAACCTGGTGAACTGGGAGACGCTTCCGGACTCGCTCGTCTTCACCAACGGCATGCTGTTCCTGCAAGACCCGGCGCAAAGCAATCATCCCGCGCGCTTCTACCGGCTACTCGAGCGGTGAAGGTGGCGCGAAGCACACAGAGCATGGGGCGGGACGCCTGCGCTACACCGATTACCGCCGCCCCAGGCGCTCCAGCAACTTACGGTGAATGTCGCCGAAACCGCCGTTGCTGAACACTACCACCACGTCGCCACCTTGCGCCATTTGCGCGGTATGCGCGACAATCGCGTCCACGTCCGGCAGATACGCGGCGTCCTTGCCCGCTGCCTTCAAGTCGGACATCAAACCTGCGGGGTTCAGTCGTTCTTCCGGCTTCAACAATTCCAGCCTTGCGATCTGGGAGACGATCACGCCATGCGCGTCGGCTTGTCGCTCGGATATTTCAAGCGTAGTGCGCGAAGTGTCTCGCGGATGGCGGTCGGGTGATGGGCGAAATCGTCAATCACGGTAACGCCGCCCGCGATGCCGCGGACTTCCATGCGCCGCTTGATACCTTTGAACGTGTCCAAGGCGGACTGGATTTGCTTGTTCGACAAACCGCAATGCTTTGCTGCCGCCACGACGGCCAGCGCGTTTCGCACGTTGAATTCGCCGGCAAGGTTCAGGTGAAACTTCGCGCTGGGAATCTCGAACTCACTCGCCGTCGGGCCGAGCCGGACGTTCGTGGCGCGAATGGCATTTACTTCGCCAAGGCCGAAGCGCTTCACCGGACAGAAATTCACATTGAGCAATGGTGCGAGATTTGCGTCATCGCCGTTGCCGAGCAACAGGCCGTTGCGTGGCACGAGCCGGATGAAGTGCGCGAAGGATTTCTGCACCGCCACGAGATTCTCGAAGATGTCAGCGTGATCGAACTCAAGGTTGTTTACGATGGCGACCTCGGGCAGGTAGTGGATAAACTTGCTGCGCTTGTCGAAGAACGCGGTGTCGTATTCGTCGCCCTCGATGATGAACCATTCGCTGTCGGTGAAACGCGCGCCCTGGCTGAGGTTGTTCGGGATGCCGCCGATGAGATAGCTCGGGTTGAGTCCATTGTGTTCGAACACCCAGGTCAGCAGCGAAGTGGTGGTGGTCTTGCCATGCGTGCCGCTGACGACGAGGCAGCGCTTGCCGCGAATGAAGAACTCGCGCAGCAGATCCGGCAGGGAACAGAATCGCAGTTTGTGGTCCAAACAGTATTCCGCCTCGGGATTGCCGCGGGAGATGGCATTGCCGATGACGACGAGGTCGGGCTTGTGCGCCAGGTTGCGTTCGGAATAGCCGTCCATCACGGCAATCCTCCGTTCGGTCAGGAACGTGGACATCGGTGGATAAACCGCCTGATCCGAGCCGGTGACATCGTAGCCCTTGTCTTTCAACGCCGCTGATGCCGAGGCCATCGCCGTCCCGCAGATTCCCACAAAGTGAACTGATTTGATTTCGGAAAACATAGTTTAAGAAATGACTCAGGCCCGGCTTAACGCATTCTCGCTCACGAATAGATTACGGGAGCGAAACGGCGCGGGACTTTCGAGTAACAACAAGGCGCGCAAGGCGGAAAGCTGGGAGGCGAACCACGGTCGTCGCAGGGAACGGGCTTCGTCAAATACCCAGCGCGGTGGTGGCAAATCGAATCTCCAGGCGAGCCATTCCGCCGTGGCCGCCAAGTATGCATCCTCCACGGCGCCAAGCTTTGGGACCGTGGGTGCGAGTTGCCTTGGCTCGGGGGACAGTGCGTCAGTGTCTGGCTTGGCATAGAAACCATCGAGAAAATTCCGAAGGCAAAAATCAAAGGACTCGCCTTGCGCGGTTAGTTCGGCGACCTCGGCCAGCGTTTTCGGAATCATCTCCCGGGTCAGGGTGTTTTTCTGCGGACCAGACATGCGTAAAGAACTATCACGCTCGGGGCGGAGAGGCGAGAAAAGCTTGCGCAGAGAAGTTGCCGCCTCCTGCGACGCGATCTGAATTATCTGGTTTGATTTCTCAAAACACCGCGACAACTACGATAGGCGATTTTGAATCTCAGGAAAGCGGTGAGTTGTTAGTAGTGGTGAATAGCCGTTTGGCGCATCCGGCCGCGCCAATTGACTTGCTCGGTGCGTTGGGGGAGAGTATGAAGCAATCAGTTAATCACATCTGTTGCTAAACCTCACGAGTCTTGTGAAAACGCATTCTAAGAGAACTCAAATTGCCACTTGTTTGTTCGCCGGATTGATCGCTCTACTTAGCCTGGGACGCAGTTACGCCGGTGGTGGAGTAACTGCCTGGGGATATTACTATGACCAGACAATTCCGGAAACCTACCGGCCAATGTATGTCCCGGCGGAACTCACGAACGCACTCGCAGTTGCTGGTGGCTATAATCATGCGGTGGCGGTGAAGTCAGACGGCAAAGTTGTCGCATGGGGTTGGGGGCCGGGAGAGAATGGAGCTCTGAACGTCCCGGAAGGATTATCGAACGTCGTTTCTGTCTCGGCGAACTACGGATATTCTCTGGCGCTGAAGAGCGACGGCCGAATTACGGGATGGGGTTACAGTTTGGGGGGAGCTCATGCCATTCCAACAACACTTTCGAATGCCATAAGTGTCTCCGCCGGGGGCTACCATGCGTTGGCGTTGAAATCTGATGGAACTGTTGTGGCATGGGGCTCCAACGGGACAGGTGCCGCTTTGGTTCCTGCAGGCTTGGACCATGTTATTTCCGTTCGGGCTGGCGGAAATTTGGCCGGCTTGGCTCTGAAAGAAGATGGCGCCGTTGTAGCTTGGGGAGACTCAGCCATGTGGACGAACGTGCCGCCGGACGCGTCGAACATAGTGGCGATAGCAGGTGGCGGAAATCATTGCCTCGCCTTGAGGGCGGATGGAAGAGTGGTTGCTTGGGGTAACAACTCTTCGGGTCAAATAAACGTTCCAAGTGAATTGAGCAATGTTGTTTCAATCGCAGCCGGGAGTGGTCACAGTCTGGCGGTAAAAAATGACGGCACGGTTGTCGCTTGGGGTGCCGGAACGAATTATGTTCCCGACTTTTCCTTCAACAAGGGACAATCCGTCATCCCTATCGAACTGGCGAATGCAATATGCGCTTCTGGAGGTTCCAGTTTCAGTCTCGCCATTATTGGAGACGCGGCTGTTCCTGTGTCACACCCGGCAGTGGTTTCAGGCGTCTTCAGCGTTTCCGTCATGACGCAGATCGGGAGAGTTTGTGCTCTTGAGTACAAGGATTCGTTTGGTGATGCGAGTTGGACGGCTTTGCCTCTGGTTGCGGGCAGTGGGAAGGCTCAATCATTGACCAATGCCATCGCTACCAGTTCGCAACGGTTCTATCGCGTCCGCCAGTGGTGACCACAACTCGTTGGGTTGAAGTTGTATTCGATTCCAGCCATGATGGTCGCATGAACTGCGTGGTTACAGCCGGGCCGACGTTTGAGACGATGGATAATGTGCGTCGGCTTACGAATTTTTCCACGGGCCGACTGGGCACGGAGCTGGCCAATTTTCTCTCGGCACGCGGTCATGCGGTGACGTTGCTCGTGGGCGAACAGGCGACTTACCCCGGCGAACGCAAGGCAACACAGGTGGAATCATTTACCACCACGGCAGATTTGATGGATAAGTTGCAGGCACTGGCGAAACAGGACATTGGCGCGGTGTTTCACGCGGCGGCGGTGAGTGATTTCACTTTTGGCAAAATCTGGCTGCGGTCGGAGCAGGGGGAGTTGAGCGAGATCAAATCGGGGAAAATTTCCACGCGGCAGGGCACATTGCTGGCGGAGCTGGTGCCGACGCCGAAGATCATCGCGAATCTGCGGGCGTGGTATCCAACGGCGAAGCTGGTGGGTTGGAAGTTTGAGGTGGATGGGGATCGCGCCAGTGTGTTGCGCGCGGCGGAGAACCAGTTGCGCGAGTGCCGGACGGATTTATGCGTGGCGAATGGGCCGGCGTATGGCGCAGGGTTTGGGCTGGTGTCGGGCCCGGAGCGTTGTACGCATCTCGCGGATCAGGCGGAATTGTTCGAGGCCTTGGCGAAGGTTGTGGGCGGTTGATGGAGCGCCGAGCACCGTCTCGGCTTGCTGGCATAGCAATGGGCGGTCAACCGCCGAGCCGGTGCTCGGCGCTCCGTGTGTTCGCGCTTTGCTTCACGGTGTAAGGACGTAAACTCCCGTCATGAAATACATCCGGCCAATTCTTGCCGTCGTGGCAGTGCTGATGGTCCTGGTGCTAGGCGTGTGGTTGGGATTTTTCGTGCGCCGGCTATTGCCCGGTGGGGCGGGCCCGACGGTTTATAGTTCGGCCACCGTGTTGCGGCAGGTACAGACACTGTCGCAATTGGTGACGGTGAAGTATGTGATGGAGAAGGTGGTGATCTTCGAGGATGTGAAGTGGTATCCCGGAGGCGACAGTCGGGTGTTGCTGGTGGCGCACGGGATCGTGAAGGCGGGTGTGGACTTCGACAAGGTGAAGCTGGAGGACGTGGAACTGGCCGGGAAGAAAGTCAGGATCACAGTGCCGTCCGCACAGATCACGGATTGCTATCTCGACGACGGACAAACGCAGGTGGTGGAGCGAACGACAGGTTTGTTGCGCTCCTTCGACAAGGACCTCGAACAGACGGCGCGGAAGATCGCGGTGGATGATATCCGGCGGGCGGCGCGCACGGCCGGGATTTTGAAAGACGCGGACGAACGAGCCCGGGCGCAACTCGAGAAAATGTTCCAGCAGATGGGGCTGGAAGTGGAGGTCGTAACGCGTTGAGGGAAGTCCGCAAATCCACCAGACAGTGCCTTGGATTTAGCCAGACCCCGGTTGTACCCCGGGGCAACTTCAAACCGGTAACGCCGGTTACGATTTACTGAACGACCACGGGCAGTCCCGGGTCATCGGGGCGAATGTGGTTGATCTTGATGGGCAACGGGACGAGGCCGGTGTCCTTGCCCTTCTCAATGGCCAGCCGGCGTTTGGGCAGGTCTGGCTGAACGGTTTGAGAACGTAACTGCATCAAATAAAGCAAGGGTGGACGCGGCGCTGGCCGCCGGTTGGTGATTTGAGCGAGACCTTTGACCTCCTGAAGCATTTTCAGCAATTTCATTTTCGTAGCCATTTGTGCCGTCCTCGCCCCGCATGTTGCAGTTCATGTGCCAGTGGATTCGCGGCAAAAATAATCAACGGAAAAGTCCGCCGAGCGCTAAAGTCCGGAATTACGCGTCAGGATTTTGAACGTGGCGAGGGGTCTACAGAACAAGGCGGTTTGAGATTTCGGACCTTGCAAGCGGCGCGGAGTCAACATTCGCATCGGCACTTATTCAATGAGAGGCGGCGAACGAACTTTGTGCCCGAGGGAATTGAAACTTGGCAGTGCAATAGCCTTCTGGTTAGCTGCCGTGCCGAATGAACCGAACGACCGCCGCCATCCTAACCCTTGTAGTGATTGCTCTGGCGGGGCCGGTGTTACTGCGGGCACAGGAAAAATCCGAAGCGCTCATCATCAAAGCGCTCACGGAGGCCGGGCGCGTCGAGTACAGCATTGAGAAGAATACGTTCGTCGCGACCAATGGCATCATGGTCATCTACGGGAATGCGGTCTTGACGGCGGAACGGGCGCGCGGGGATCAGGCGACCGGGGAAATTGTCGCCGAAGGGCGGGTGCGCATCCAGCGGGACGAGTGGGTGTGGGTTGGGGAGAAGATCCGCTACAACTTTTTCACGCTCAAGATGGAATCGGAACAGTTCCGCACGGGACACGCGCCGGTCTTTGCGGGAGGTGAGCGAGTGGGCACACCAGAAAATGATGGCAGTGCGGTCGTCACCAATTACGCCGGAAAAGACACGTTGAGCATCCTGACCAATCAAGTTTACACGGCTCGGAATGCTTTTGTTACCACGGACGACATTGCCGACCCGGGTTCACGCGTGCGGGCCAGCGAGGTCAAAGTTCTGCCTGGGAAATGGGTCGAGGCGCGGAATGCCGTGCTGTATCTGGGCAAGGTGCCTGTGTTCTATTTTCCCTATTTCAAGCAGCGGCTGGACGGGCAGGGCAATCGCTTTAATTTTGTCCCCGGTTATCGCAGCGCCTATGGACCCTATTTGTTGAGCAGTTACACCTGGGTGGCGAACGAGCAACTGGACGGCGTGTTGCGCGGCGATTACCGGCAGGAACGTGGGGGAGCGGGTGGGGCGGATTTCAATCTGCATCTCGGGCGGTGGGGCGAGGCGTCGGTGAAGGGGTATTATCTCTATGACCAAGATCCCACCCAAGACAACCAAGGTTATGACATTCCCCACAACCGGTATCGCCTCGACTTCGGCTATCTTTCGAACCCGTACACCAATCTTTACGTCCGCTCGCAGGTTCGTTACGCCAGCGATCCGCGCGTGCTGGAGAATTTTTTTGAAGGTGAATACCGGAGAAACCCGCAGCCGAACTCGTTCCTGGAGGTCAACAAGCTCTCTGACAACTTCAGCCTCAGCGTGTTTGCACAACCGCAGGTCAACAATTTCCAGGAAACGGAGGAACGCCTGCCGGATGTGCGCTTGAGCGGCTTCCGCCAGCCGGTGCTGGGTTCGCCGGTGTTCTATGAAACGGAAAGCTCGGCGGGTTACTATCAGCACAACTACGCCATCTCGAACGGGGTGCCGCAAGGACTGGATTACGCGGCCCCGCGCGCCGACACGTTCCATCAATTGACCATGCCGCACACGTTCTTCGGCTGGTTGAATGCGGTGCCGCGCGCGGGCGGACGCTTGTCCTACTACGGCGAGGCCACCGGGCCCGGCGGCACGAATTCGGCGACGGGCCGTGCGGTGTTCAATACCGGGATCGAATTCAGCTTCAAGGCATCGCAGACGTGGGCCGCCGCCACGAACCGGTTGCTGGCGCTCGACGGAGTGCGGCACATCCTCGAGCCGTCGTTGAATTACGTTTACGTGCCGTCGCCCAGCGCCACGCCGAATGAATTGCCACAGTTCGATTACGAACTGCCAGCCCTCCGGCTGCTGCCGATTGATTATCCCGATTACAACTCGCTGGACTCGATTGACAGTCAGAACGTGATCCGGCTGGGCCTGCGAAATCGTTTGCAGACCAAGCGGGGCGGCAAGGTTGAGAATTTTCTGTATTGGGACGTTTACACGGACTGGCGGCTGGACCCGGACTCGGGCCAGAGCACGTTCTCCGATCTTTTTTCGGATCTGGCGATTCGTCCTCGAACCTGGCTTTTGTTGGAATCGCAGATGCGCTACGACGTGCCCAATGGTCAGGTGGATGTGGCATTTCAAAATCTCTCGTTCCGACCGAACAATGTCTGGAGCTGGGGACTCGGCCACCTCTACTCGCGGAATGATCCGAGCACCAGCTCGACGTCGTTGGGGCAGGGGCAAAATTCCCTCACGAGCACCTTCTTCCTGCGATTCAACGAGAACTGGGGGTTTCGCATGGCGCACCAATACGACGTGCAACAACACTGGCTGCAACAGCAGGCCTACTCAATTTATCGCGACCTGCGCAGTTGGACCGCCGCGATCACCCTTCGGTACGAAGACAATCGCACGTCACCCAACGACTTGACGGTGGCCTTCACGTTCTCGATCAAAGCCATGCCGCGCTATCACGTCGGCGGAGATGCGGTGAATCCAGCAGGGCTGCTGGGTTACTAGCGCGGCAAGGGGTGAAATTGAAAGCGCGCGGGTTGTGTTGCGTCCGCCTCCAGTTCGATTGTGAGAAAACCACCGTCGTTGAGCAATTCCACACCGGCGAGTGACGGACACAACATCACGCGAAATGCCTGCCAATGGCGGGCTTCGTTCAGCGCGGTGCTCATGCGCCGGATCGAGTGACCCAGGCAACGGATCACCGGCAGGCCCGAGAGCAGCCGGCTCAGTCGCAAATACGAATTTGAGTGGAGATGGCCAATGACGGTGTGTTCGATTTGCGCCAGCTTCGGCTGAATCACTTCATCGCGTGCCAGGAATGGCAACGCCGTGGGATCGTGGCAAAAGAGGAGCACTCGTTGGTGCGGCCGCAGTGAGGCGAAGGCGGCGCGGACTTCGGTGAAGTGTTGTTCCCGGAGTTTTAACCAGGCTTCGCGTTCATCCGGCAGGATGTCGTGCTCGAACACTGGCAAGGCAATGAGGGTGGAGACGCAGTTGAAGAGAACATAGTCGCCCAGGTCGAGCCGCCAGAAAGGTCTTACCCCGAGTTCCGTCAGGCCGCGTTCCCAACTTTTGAGTCGCAGACCGCCGCGCGCGCCCATGAGGCGGAGCTTGCCGAGTTCGTGATCGCCAAAGTTGAGATGGAGGCGGTCGCCGAATTTTTGGCGGAGTTTGCTGAGGCAGGCTTGCGCGCTTTCGATGGCCGCATCATCGCTCAAGCCAAGGGCGGAGGTGTTGCAACAGTAATCACCGTTGGCGATGACATAATCCACGGTCGGCACTTCGGTGAGGAAGCGATCAAGCTGGCCATTTTGCCGGAGGGGATAACGCAGCCAGATGTGCTCGCGATACAGTCGCAATGCGAAACGGAGACAGGGATTCTGGATGACGCGGGTTTCGTAATCGTCGCCCTCAGCCTGCTCGCGCGGGCCCGCGTAATGAATGTCGCTGAGGATGGCGAGCTGGAAACGTCGGCTCATGGGCCGGCTCACGGAACATTGCCGCCGGCGGGAAGGATGATGCTGAAGGTGGTGCCCTTCTTCGGCTCGCTCTGCACGGTGATCTGGCCGTTGTGTTCCTGCACAATGCGCCGGGTGATGGGCAGGCCCAGCCCGGTGCCGTGGCTCTTGGTGGTGAAGAATGGCTCGAACATCCGGTCCAGATGTTCCGGCTCAATCCCCACGCCGGTGTCGGCGACAATCACGCGCAAATGCGGTTCGCTGGTGGGCTGCGGCAGCGTGAAGCCGGGCGGTGGCGACGCGAATAATTCGGTGGCGACGGTGAGCGTGCCGTTGTCGCCGGTGGCCTCGATGGCATTGAGGAAGAGGTTGACGAACACCTGTTCCAACTGGCAGTCGTCACCCTGCACCGCATCGGGCGTCGCGTTGAAGGAACGGTTGATGGAAATCAGTTTGCCATCCAACTGGTGTTGCACCATCCGCAGCGAATGATCGAGCACATCGTGCAGGCGCACGGTGGAGCGCGTCGGACCGGCCGGACTGCCGAACTTGAGCAACTGGCGCACGATGGAGTTCACCCGGTTCAACTCGCGTCCGACAATGGTCGCCAGCTCCGCGTCCTTGTTTTTCTCCAGCAGCAAGTCCACGAAGGCTTTGACCGCGACGAGGGCGTTCTTGATCTCGTGCGCCATCGAGGCGGACAAGGTGCCGATGGTGGCCAGCCGGTCGAGCCGGGTGACCGATTGTTCGAGTTGTTGAAAACCGGTGAGATCGTTCAAAACGACCAGCACGTGGGGCGCGCCTGTATCGGAAGGGAGCGGCAGGGCGCTGGCGTTGAGTTTTCGGGTGTGGCGGCCATCAGGCAGGATGGTGAGGTTATTCGCGGTGAGAGCAACCGCGCTCGTGAAGACCTCGCGGACGAGATGTTGCAAGGGCGACGGGAGGTGGGGAAGCGAAGCTTGGGACGATTTGCCGGGTGGCAGGCCAAGCAGACGTTCAGCCTCGGGAGTGCAGGTTAGAATCTGTCCCTGCCGGCTGACGACGAGCACGCCGGGCGCGAGACAGTCTCGCAGCGCCGGAGTGAGGTTCAGGCTCTCAACGGCGTCAGTGGTGTGACGTTGGCTGCGGGCGGACATTTGTCGTTTGAACGTAACCGGGTTGGTTTTCCCAGACTCAAGACAAATCCTGCGTCACTTACCCATAGTCCCCGGTCAATGTTTAACTCTGATGAGCATAACCAGAGGCCGAAGCAGATGCACGTTTGAAATGACAAACGCCAGCGGGTTAAAGCCCGTGGCTTCTACGACACCTGCCGAATTCTCGCCCAGCGTTCCATCTGTCTGCCAGTGTTTAGGTACGAAAGACTGCTTCTCTCGACTCTGCCAGACTCGCGTTGCGACGTTTTTCCTGCGCCTGTGGCAAGGGCAGGGCCTCTGTCGTGCCGTGCAGATCCAGCATGCTGGCCAGGTCCATCTCAATTTCCTTGATCCAGTTTTGGAGCCATGCCTTCGGCACACTCGGACTGGTGGTGAGGTCCGGATGCGCCTGGATGGTAAGGCTCAAGCGGTTTTGGAAGGTGACACAGCCGGCTCCCACCAACTGACATCGGAGGACTGGCGGAGCGAAGAGCCAGCTACCCGCGCAGCCGGTGTTTGCGAAATTCTTCTCGGCATCCCAATCGCCCAGGTTGGAAAATGAACCCAAGTTCCACTGAGACATGGCGAGATCGTTCTTCACCATGAATTTTTTCATTCCAAAGGTGGTCCAGCTGGTCGCCTGGTAAGCATACCAATTGGCCCAATGCTCTCCGCGGCCCAGGGCCGCGTAGATGTTTCGATGGACATCATGAATCGTTTCATAGGAACGAATCTTGACCCCCACGTAGCTCGTAAAATTTGCCGTGTCCCGCTCACGAAAGACCTTGCCGCGAACATTGACCGGAACCATCCAAGGGACCACGGAAGATTCATCCTCCAAAAAGGGGCGGATCGCCTTGGTGAGTTCTTTCAATAGAAAGGAGTTGATCGTGAAAGAATTTTTCCGGCAGGCCCGGCGGATTTGCATCGTCGTGGTCTCGTCAAAAATGTGCCAAGCCACAGCCCGTGGTGGCTGAGGGGTCTTGCCAACTTCAAGGTCGCGCTCCAGTGGTTGCCAAGCAACCCGTTGCCGCGGTTTCAAAAACTTTGGTGTCATCTTAAGCAACGGAAGCCAAGATGGGTTGGATGGGTGTTTGATTTGAGGCAAACGAGGGAGGTGCGCCCCCCGTTGACGAAGCAGTTCCGCGAAGCCGCCGATGCCATCAAAGTCAATGTGGCGCAGGAAAAACCACTCGGGATCGGAAGCTCCGGGTGCGATTCGTCCGAAACGAATGCCGATGTATTCACCCAAGGCTTCACAAACGTTAAACCATGGACTGACCGGATCACTCTTTTTTTCGACCATAGCGCCTTTTACCGGTTTAGGATTTTTATGTCAACCAAACGTACATTGTAGTTCAGGTATTGTGCCATTTTAGGCGTTCGGAAGACTCCAGCCTAGAATTTGTAGGTCGCAGAAAGGTTGAAGGCGTTGTTGAAGGTCTTGTAGTTACCGTCGGCTAGCGGGTTGTTGGCACTCGTCACATCGCGATTGCCGTGTGCAAAGTGATAGCCGATCGCCCAATTCCAACGCTGCCCGCGATGGCCGAAACCGATGCTGCCCAAGCTCAGGTTGCTGTCCGGGACAATCGGGTTGTAGTCGGCATCCGGTACGGAGTTTTCACTATAAATGTAGCCGACACTGACGAACCAGCCATTGCCCAATTGCCGCGTCACGCCGAATTCGTACATCCAACTCGATTGGTAGTTGAACACAAACGGGACCACCGTTAAAGGACCTACGCCTTGGCGGTCGAAATTCACCGTGTTCAAGCTGTCCCAATCAGTCCAGTCCACGTTGACTTCGATATTCCAGTTGGTGGTGGGGCGATATGAAACTCCTGCCACAATAAAGTACGGAAAATGAGCTTGGCCTTCGGTCGCCGTGGAGGTCCCGGGAAACGCGGGGAATTCAGAATTCCCGGAGAGGTCCATGTCGGTCGCCGAATGGAACTTCAAGCCAAACGACCATTGTTCAATCGGGTGCCACAGCAGACCTGCGTTGAATCCAAAAGCAAAATCGTCGCCTTTGAACTTGAACGAGGCGTTTTGAAAATCGGCTTCGCAGTAGTTGATTGTCGGGCCGATGGCAAACGAAAGCGTTTCGTGCAAGCGCCACGCAATCACCGGATTGATCGCTGCGTATAGCAGTTTGCCTTTTTGGGCAATCGCGACAAAGGGCGGGCTGTCACCCCAATCCATGCCCAAGCCATAGGGGGCGTAAATTCCCAAACCGGCGCTGAAGGGAGTGTTTTCAAAAGCATGCGTGTAATAGAGCTGAGGTACCGCTTGCAAGCCGGCGTCTGTCTGAGCGTCGCCCGTGGAGGAAGAATATTTTGTGTTCGCTGAAATCAGATACAACCCCGCTTGGATTTGATCTCCCGCTAATTGGGATATGCCTGCCGGGTTGTAGTAAATCGCCGACGGGTTGTCCGCCGTGGCAGCGAAGGCGTTGCCGCGGGCAATTCCTTCCGGGTCCTGGTTGGGCAATAGCAGCACGGCGAGACCAGACCTCAGAGGCGGGAGTTCAATGCGTCGTGACCGTTGAGTGTGAATTGTCTTCTTCATATGTGCTGTTTCTTCATGGCTGCTATATCGCCAGCTTTTAAACAGGCTTTACTCGCATTGATTTCGTTGGCTTGTCCTGAATCCAGACAAGGTATGACTCGCTATTTGGTTCTCCACCCGGTAACCTTCACTCGCTGCCATCGGAATTACATCGGGCTGGGGTCTGTTTAGCAGAGGCGGTACCAAGGTGGCTAAGACTTGAACACCTGCGGCCTTGTGAAGCAGTGATTCCGTCAGCGGCGAGACAAATCAATCCAATTTGCTTTGGTCTTGGCGCGAAAAGTGTTTGATGTTGACGCGGTTAATCCACCATTGGGAAGTTCGGCCATGGGTAACAGCTCCCCGGCCAGACTGACACGAATCGGGTGAATTGTGTGGCCCTGGGATTTACTGAGTGGTCGAGCTAGGGAAACGAGATGGTCAGGATGGTTGATACCAATCAAAATAACGAATACCGAGTAAAGGGACAGAGTAGCGAAGGCGCGAAATTCCAAGCTACGCTGACGCGTATGTCCCGCTTTCTCGCGGTCTTCGAGAGTTACAATACAGCCCTGGTGTTGAGAGCTTCCGAATCGTTGGCCCATTTCCAAATAGACATGGGCGAGCGTCAAATTTACGCGGGCCGGGCGACCGTGCGGAGTCAGATCAATGATGGCTCGAAGACGACCTACGAGGTCACGCTCGATGAGGCAGCCTGGACAAACTTGGAATTCACGATCGAAATGTTCCAGGCCGGAGAACTCCAAGGGCACTTCAAAGACTTCATTGCCGGTTGGCAAAAGCTTTACCGGGTGGCGCCGGAGTACAAATTGATTGTTGCCGATCTGCATAGTTTTCTTTCCGACCTGCGCTTGAGCCTCGACCAGTTGGAGGTGAATCTGCAGGCGATGCCCCCGGACACGCGTCGTTCGATGGAGCAGGTGGTTGCAACGGAACTAGGCAAGTCCGCGGCGCCGATGTGCAACGCATTGTTTGAGAAATTCGAAATTGCTGCCCAAGCCGTCCAAGCCGACGCCGTGCCCGCCCATCAGACTTATGCTCGACGACAATTGCATCCCCTTGTTAGTTGCGCGCCATTCTTCTACCGCTGCTTCAGCAAGCCGCTGGGTTATGCCGGCGATTATGAAATGGTCAACATGATGATGCGCAATCCTTGTGAGGGCCCCACGCTATTTGCAAAAATGTTGAACCTCTGGTTTCTTGACCAGCCGCCGGTCGTCGCCCACCGCAATCGTATTGAGTATCTGGTCCAGAAGATTTTCCAGTTTACCGTCAGGTTGCGCAGCCAGAGCCAGACTCCACGGATCATCAGTCTGGGCTGCGGCCCGGCTCACGAAGTCCAGCGATTTTTGGTAGAGCAAATGATCAGCAACCACACTGATTTCACTTTGCTGGACTTTAATGAGGAAACCCTGCGCTACACGGAGAAAATCCTTTCGGGCCTCAAAGCGAAGCATTCGCGAAGCACGCCTCTGCACTACGTCAAGAAGTCGGTTCATCAGTTATTGAAAGAAAGTGCGCGTGCGACCGAAGTGGAGGCAGGCGCGCGGTATGACCTGGTCTATTGTGCGGGGCTGTTTGATTACTTTTCGGAGCAGGTCTGCCATCGGTTGATGAACATCATGTATGGCTGGCTGAAGCCTGGCGGACTTCTGGTGGCCACCAATGTTACGGTACATAACCCGTCAAGGGGGTGGATGGAGCACGTGACCGACTGGCATTTGATTTATCGTGACGCCCGACAAATGCAGGCTTTGATTCCTCATGGAGCATCTGCTGAAGATACACGGGTATTTGTCGAACCATCAGGTGTGAACGTTTTCCTGGAAGTGGAGAAAGCACCACATGTCTGAGGACAGTCACAACGGCGAATCTCGGGTTCAGCAGGCATTTCTGGAACACGAACGCTCTGTGCGGGTGGCGAATTTCCGTATCGCCTGCCTGACAGCGTTCGTTTTTATGCCCGTGGGTTGGAGTCTGGATTGGTTGGTGTATCCGGACCAAATCAAGCCATTTTTGGTATTGCGGCTTGTTTGTTCAGTCTTGCTGCTGTTCATCTGGTGGTTTGTTACTACGCCATTTGGGGCACGCCATTATCGCTTCCTGGGCTTAATATTGCCCGGACTGCCATCCCTTTGCATATCGTGGATGATTTTCATAAAGGATGGGGCGCAGTCGGTCTATTATGCCGGCCTAAATCTCGTCCTGCTGGGCGCCGCAATGATCCTTCGCTGGTCCGTTCGCGAGAGCCTGTTGGTTGTTTTGGAGGTAATGATCATTTATCTCACGGCTTGTTTCCTGCACGCGCATAAATCGGGAACTCCTGTTGACCACAGCATTTTTTTTAACAACACCTATTTCCTGTTTGTTACCGGCGCGTTTGTGGTTATTGGCAGCCATTTTTACAACCAACTGCGTTTTCGAGAATTCGCTCTGCGGTTCGAGTTGGATTCGAACAAGAAGATTCTGGAGGTTTCCAATGAAAAGTTGGATTCGCAGAACAAGGAACTGGCCGATACGATCCAGAAATTGACCGAGGCTGAATCGCAACTTGTGCAGTCCGAAAAGATGGCTTCGCTCGGTCGCATGAGTGCGGGCATCATTCACGAGATCAACAACCCGTTGAATTTCGCCACCACCAGCCTGTTCACGTTGCGCAAAAAGGCGAAGCATATTGCGCCGGAGCAGAAGGCCGATTACGAGGACATCTTGAAGGACGTGGAAGATGGCATCTCGCGCGTGAAGAATATCGTCTCGGACCTGCGCATGTTCACCCATCCCAGCACCGAGGAACTGGACAATGTGGATGCTTCCGAAGCGGTGGCGTCGGCGCTGCGGTTTCTCAGCAATGAATTGAAAGACAAGGTGATCATCGAGCAGAAGCTGCCCGAGCATCAAACCGTGCATGCCAACAAAAACAAGCTCATCCACGTGTTCGTGAACTTGATTCAAAACTCACTGGATGCGTTGCGGAGCAAGCCGTTCAACAATGGGGAGAAGCCAACCATCTGGATCGAAGGGCGGGTGGAAAACGGCGCCAGTTGCCTGATTGTGCGCGACAACGGGACCGGCATCGCGGAGGAGCACCGGGACAAGATTTTCGATCCCTTCTTCACCACCAAGGACGTGGGCGAGGGCATGGGCCTGGGGTTGAGCATCTGCTATCGCATCATTCAGGAGAGCCAGGGAAAGATTGCGGTCCGGACCGAGGTGGGAAAATTCTGCGAATTTACGCTGGAGTTTCCCGCGAAAGCATGACATGAACGAACCCGAAGCCATTATGGAAGCGCAATACGACTATAAGAAGTTTGCCATTCTGTACGTGGATGACGAGGAGAAGTCGCTGAAGAGTTTTGCCCGCGCCTTCGAGGACGAGTTTCGCATCTACACTGCCACCAACGCCCAGGACGGCGCCAAACTGCTGGTCGAGAAGCAGGGGGACATTGCCGTCTTGATGACGGACCAGCGTATGCCGGGCGAGAAAGGCACCTGGTTGCTGGAGCGCGCCCGCGAGACGTGTCCCGAGACCTTGCGCATTCTGGTGACGGCGTTCGCAGAATTCAAAGATGCGGTGGCGGCGATCAACGATGGCGGCATTTATCACTACGTCAACAAGCCCTGGGATCCGGCCCAACTGGAGGGCATCCTCAAGCGTGCGATCGAGTTCTTTCTCATCCAGCGTGAGCGGGACCAGTTGATGCGGGAGAAAATGGAAGCCCTGCGCAATCTCATGGTGGCCGACCGGTTGGTGAGCCTGGGCATGCTGGCGGCGGGCTTGAGCCATCACATCCGGAACGCGCTGGTGACCGTCAAGACCTTCCTGGACCTGGCGCCGAACATGATGCAGGAGGAGAAGGCCGATCCCAACACGATCCGCAATCAAGAATTCTGGGGCGGTTACCACCGGAGTGTCCTCGCCCAAATTGAGAAGATCAATAATCTGCTCAAAGACCTCTGGGCGGCCTCGGAAAAACCCGCCGCGCACTTTGACCAGGTCAAGTTGCGCACCGTGGTGTCGGAGGCCTTGGAGGGGTTGAAAGACGCCTTTGCCGCGAAGAAGATTCAGCTCGAAAACCACATTGACGACAGCCTCCCGGTCATGACCGCGGACAAGGCCAAGGTGCATCGGCTGTTTGAATTGTTGCTCAAGGAGGAGCTGACCAGTTTGCCAGCCGGCGCCCGCATTACCTTCACCGCGGATATCGCCAATGACGGGGCCAAACCGGAAATTCGGATTCAGATCAAAGACGATGGTCCCGGCCTCTCCCAAGATTCGGTGCAGTTCCTGTTTGATCCGTTCATGGTCCGTGCCGATGCCCCTTCGGAGTACGGCATCCATCTGATGGCTTGTTTCTTCATCATTCACCATCACGGAGGGCGTATTGAGGCGGCCAGCCAGCAAGGTCAGGGGACGACGTTTACGCTGCATCTGCCGGTCAGTCACGGTCAGACCTTGGGTGAACTCAATCAAGGCTTGCTTCAGAAATCACGGTTGGCCGAGCAGGTTTGGGGCGGAGTGCGCAACAGCGCTTGAAGGGCTTCCAGATTTAAGTCGCGGTTCTCCCGGCTACAATTACGGCTAAACCTGAAATTCCCCGGCTCAGGGGCGAGGGTTTTCCCCCGGTTGAATCCGCAATCACGCCGAGGTATCACTTTCCCGCGGCTATTGGACCAAGAATTGATTGACCCACGGGACAACGTATGGCTTATCTAGGCGCGGTGAATTTCTCAGGCGCAGGTTTTTGCTGGCTGGGCACGAGTCGAACGGCAGGTAGTTGCCCGGCGGGTGCCATTCCCTTCCATTCCAAGAGTTGCGAACCTCCCAAGCCCGATGCATGTCGGGTTGTGAAGGGAGACCGAGTCCCATGAAAACGTTGCTGGTCCTGTCGCCTCACCCCGAGATTGCCGAAACGATCCGGAGCGGACTCAATCCCGCCCAATATCGCGTGGTCCACCGTGCCACTCATGAAGAAGCGGAGCCTTTGCTCGCGCACGGACTGGCGCACGTTTGCATTCTCGACCTGGAACTCGAGGGCGTGCAGGGCTTGTGGACCGTCGAGCGATTGCGCCGTCGAGATGCCCGCTGCCCCATTCTCGTTTACAGCGGCGCCAAGACCTCGGACTGGGAGGAGGAAGCCTACCTGCGCGGGGTGAACCACGTGCTGGCCAAGCCCATCCGGCCGCGCTTGCTTGCCTCCTTGTTGGACCGCCTCTTTGCGGTGCCCGCGGCGACTCCGGGGACGAGTTTTCATCGTCTGGAAAATCAACCAGCGCTGCCTTTGGGCGCAGCGTCCGGTCCCGTCAGCCCGGCGTTGCCGTATTCGGCGTTGCGGAATTTCTCCTCCATCCTCACGCACTCGCTGAACGCCGAGGCCATGCTCCGGCAGTTCCTGCTGCAACTTCGGGAAATCGTGAGTCTCAATCGGGCCGCCATTTTTCTGCGCCAGCCCTACACAGCTTTTGGGGCGACGGCCGCTCCCGCAGAAGCCCGCCGCTTGCGGGTGGCCGGGTCCCTCGGCCTCTCGGCCGGTCTGTTTGAACATTTTGAACTGTCGCTCGATGCGGGCATTGGCGGACACCTTTTCCGATTGGGCCGCATCCTGCGCCGGAGCGGGGAGGAAGTGCGCGCTGATGTTGAGACGCAGAAAGAATTTGAATTGCTCGGCGGGCAGGTCGCCGTGCCCATCCTCGATCGCGATTCATTGTTGGGCGTGGCGGTGATTGATGGGCGGATTACCGGCGAGCCGCTCGCAAACGCGGAACTCGAACTCGTCTTCCATTTGCTTGAGCAGGTCGGCCTCGCAGTGCGCAACATCTGGCTGCACGACCAGGTGACCGCCAACAGTGAGATGCTGGCCGGGGTGCTGCGCGAACTGAACAGCGCGTGTGTGGTGGTCAGCCGCGACTTGCAGATCCTCCATGCGAACAAGATGGCGCGGAAATATTTTGGCCAGGCGACGCGCACGAGTGGTGAGATGGAATTCGCCGATCTGCCCCAGGCTCTCGGCGCAAAAATTTACCAGGTGCTCCGAACCGGCTCCGGCATTGCGCCCTTCAAATACGAACCGGAAGGCACACCCGGCACGGTTTTCAATGTCACCGTGGCCCCGTTCCACCGGTCCGACTCGGCGCTGCCCGCGTCGGCCTTGCTGGTGGTGGACGATTTGACGCAAAGCGAACAACTCCGCCGCTTGGAACTGGAGGCGGCGAATCTTCGCCTCGTGAAGACCATGGCCGACCGGCTGGCGCATGAAGTGGGCAACGCCATGGTGCCGCTCTCCACGCATCAACAGTTGCTTGCCGAAAAATACAAGGACCCCGAGTTCCGCGCCTCGCTGGATACCGCGCTGGCCGAAGGCGTCAAGCGCGTCACGCGTCTCGTCAATCAAATGCGTTTCCTGGCGCGTGATGCCCTGACGACCTCGGAGCCGATCCCGCTGTCGCCGCTCATCGAGGAGGCTTACCAGGAGGCGCGCAAGTATCAACCGGTCAAAACCGCGCAGTTGAAATATGAAAATGGTGGCAAACCGGTCTTCATCACCGGTGATCGTGCGGCGCTCAAGTACGCGTTGACGGAGGTGATGATCAATGCGCTCCAGGCGAATCCCGCCGAGCCGAAGGTGGGCGTGCGGCTCGAAGCGGATTCCGGTACCGCGTCGCTGCCCGGCCTGCAGATCGAAGTGCAGGACAACGGCGGTGGCTTCACGCCCGAGGCCGCGCAGAAGGCGGTGCTGCCGTTCTTCACCACGCGCAATGTCGGGCTGGGACTGGGGCTGACCGTCACGCGCAAAATCATCGAGACGCACCACGGGAAGCTGGAAATTGTTCCCCCGAAGACCGGACGGAACGGGATCATCCGCATTTCGCTGCCGATGGATTCGCTGGCTGCGGGCGAAGCCTGATCGGTTTTCTGCTTGTCCGCCTAATCTGCTGGAGTAGGATGCGCGCACGGGAACCGCTCGCGCACGGCTCAGGGTTCGCTCACGAGACGGTTGCCGTTGAAACCAAACATGGCCGTCGAAGCTGAATCCGCCGTTCTCTCCGCGCCGTCACGCCCCAACCGGGGCACGCTGCTCATCGTGGACGACGAAGAGGGCGCGCGCCTCTCGATGCGCGTCATTTTCAAGGACGATTACGAAGTCCTGCTCGCCTCGGACGGCGCCACCGCCATCGAACTGGTCCAGAAACACAAGGTGGACGTGGCGATTGTGGACATCCGCATGGCCGGCATGTCCGGCGTCGAGGTGCTCGAGCGCATCAAGTACATTGATCCGACGATCGAGGTGCTGATGATCACCGCGTTCGAGACCACGGATACCATCCGGCAGGCGCTCCGCCTGCGCGCGTGTGATTACATCAACAAGCCATTCGATATTCCGGCGCTGCGCGCGGCGGTGTCCGGAGCGGTCCAGCGGCACTCGTTGGATACGGAGGTTTTCAACAACGTCGAGAAGTTGCAGCAACTCTACTCGGAATTGGAGAACCAGCGCATGGAAGGGCAGATGGCCCAGACGCGCGGCGACATCTACGCCAGCATCATTCACGACATCAATGGGCCGCTCACCGTCATTTCCGGTTTTCTCCAATTGATCAACCAACGTCTTGGCAGCAGCGACACGCTCGACGCCGAGGGCCTGGCATTTGTGAAGGACCGGTTGCGGATCATGACACGGCAGGTGACCAACTGCATCGAGATTTCGCGTCGTTACCTGAGTTTTCTCCGCCGTCAGCCCGGCGAAGTCGCGCGCGTGGGTGTAAACCAGTTGTTCTCTGACCTCGAACATCTGATCCGCGTGCATCCCAGTTTGCAGAACAATGAGTTCATCGTCCATCCGCTGACGGGAGACATTGGGGTCAAACTCAACGGCACGGACCTCATCCAGATGCTGCTCAATCTGACGGTCAATGCCTTTCAGGCGTCACCGGTGCCGCATCGCATCGAAATCAATGGCGCGGTGCTGGACGAAACATTGGATCTCACCCAATTCAAGGACGGCCCGGGCGAACGCCTGCTCAATGTCGAGAACTTTCAAAACACCGCGCCGCTGCTGCGCGTGAGTGTGAGCGACAACGGTCCGGGTATTCCGCCCGAGGTCCTGCCCAAAATCTTCCAGCCCTACTTCACAACGAAGGATGCCCGTCATGGCACCGGGTTGGGACTCAACATCGTGCAACGCCTCGTCCGCGAGGGCGGCGGCGTGTTGCACGTCAAAACCGTGCCGGGAGAGGGCACGGTTTTCACGGCGTTCCTGCCGGCGGCGCCGTTGGCGAAATGACGGATCATTGCCCATGAAGAAAATCCTGCTCGTAGATGACGACACATTGGTGCTGGAACTCTACCGCAAGAAACTCGCGCAGGCGGGTTTTGAAGTTGAGACCGCGCCGGATGGCCTGCTGGCGATCAAGTCACTCACAGTGGCCCCGCCGCACCTGGTGGTACTCGACCTCATGATGCCGCGTTTGTCCGGCGAGGATGTCCTCAAGTTCATGGCTTCCAAACCCGCACTGGCTGCGGTGCCGGTGGTGGTGCTGACCAACTCTTTCATCAGCGAACAGGCGCGGGCGGCGGCACCTTTCAAAGTCAGTCGCGCCGTCACGAAGGGTGAGTCCACGCCGGCCAAAATGGTGGAAATTGCCAGTCAACTCCTCGGGGTGACGGTGGCCGCTCCGGCGCCGGCGGCAACGCCCCCGGCTGCGCCCTCGTCGGTGCCCGATACCTCGCTCGTCATCGACGAAGCTCGCGAAAATTTTCTCCAGACCGCGGCGGGCAGCTTCACGGACCTGCGCAATGTCTCCGAGGAATTCGCCATGGACCCGGCGGCGGCGAGCCGCTCAGGCAATCTGACCGAGTTTTACCGACAGGCACATCACCTGGCGGGGGCCGCCAGCCTCGCGCGGTGCACCAACGTCGCGTTGATGGGCGGGGCCCTGGAGGCGCTGTTGCATGAACTCGGGGAGAAGCCGCAATTCATCAATCCGTCCACGGCGCGCACCGTGGCCGCCTCGGTGGATTTTCTCGGCGTGCTGATTGAGGACGCCCGCAACGCCCGCCGGCCGGAAGCCCTGAGCCGCGAGGTGCTCGTCGTGGACGATGATCCGCTGGCCAATCGCATCGCCCTCTCGGCGCTGAGCCGCGCCAGTCTCAATGGTCAGGCCGTGGAGAGCCCGGTGGCGGCGCTGGAGCTGCTGACCCAGAAGAAATTCGACCTGGTCTTGCTGGATGTCGAGATGCCGACCATGTCGGGATTTGACCTCTGCCGCAAGCTGCGTCTGCTCCCGGGATACGAAAAAACGCCCGTGATCTACGTGACGGCGCACAGTGATTTCGACAGTCGCTCGCGCAGCATTATTTCCGGCGGCAACGATCTCATCGCCAAGCCGATCTTCCCCATCGAACTCGCCGTGAAGGCGGTTACCCACCTCATTCGCAGCCGCCAGCCCGCACCCGCCGCGAAGCCGGCGTAATTTCTCCAAACGCAAAATTCGCGGCGCTTTTGTCAAACGCCGCGTGGTGGCATCCGCCGGGCGTCGGGATGCTGGCTGCCGTAAAGTGAGGTTTTCTTTGCGCTGATGCCGGGAATCGCGCACAGTCCCCGCCCGACAGGTAGCCGAACTTTATGATCGCCGTTTTGACCGGGTTGATTGCGGGTGCCGTTCACGTGGTGACGGGACCGGACCATCTTACCGCTGTGGCGCCGCTGGCCGTGCGCCGGCCGCGCCGCGCGTGGCTGCCCGGGGTGCGCTGGGGACTGGGACATTCGGCGGGCGTCGCGCTGGTAGGTCTGCTTTCCTTGTGGCTGCGCGATTTGATTCCCGTGGATCTGCTTTCGTCGTGGGGTGAACGGCTGGTGGGCGTGATGCTGTTTGGCATCGGCCTCTGGGCGTTGAGTCGCGCGCTCAAGCACAACGTCCACGCGCATGAGCATGAGCACGATGGCGATCGGCACGTGCATTTTCATACGCACGGTCACGCGCACGCGCCGGAGCGCGAAAGCGCGCATCATCACACCCACGCGGCCTTTGGCATTGGCACCTTGCACGGGCTGGCGGGGAGCTCACATTTTCTCGGCGTGTTGCCGGCGCTGGCTTTTCCCACAAAGCTACAGGCGGCGGCCTACCTGGTTGCGTTTGGTGTCGGCACCATCGCGGCCATGGCGGTCTTTTCCTGGAGCATGGGCTGGCTGGCCACGCGTTTCGAAACGCGGGGAGCAAAAGTTTATCGCGCCCTGATGGGAACCTGCGCTGTGGCCGCCATGGGGGTCGGCTGTTTCTGGCTGGCGACCAGCTGGCACTGATCTGAAGCGGAGGGCCGATGGCGAAAGTCAGTTTGAGTTTTTGTTTCTTGCCAAGTTCGGGCCGTGTTTTGCATCTTCTGACATGGCAGCACAGACCAAGAATCTCGACTCCCAATTCTACCAGCCGGCGGACGCATTTTTCTCCGCCCACACCAGCGTTGGCCTGACTTTCGACGACCTCACACTCGCGACGCTCTACTCGGAAGTTCTCCCGCGCGATACGCAGTTGGAAACGCGCCTCGCCGACAGTTTGCAGTTGAACATCCCCGTAATCTCGGCGGATATGGATACCGTGACCGAGTCGCGCATGGCCACGGCCATGGCGCTCAATGGCGGCCTCGGTCTCATTCACTACAACATGCCCGAGCGGCAACAGCTCTCCGAGGTCAGCCGCGTGAAGTATCACGTGCCCGGCATGATTCCCGATCCGATCCGGTTCGAGCCGGGCCAGTATGTGGGCGATGTGGTGAAGTTGTTGGAAGAGCGCAAATTCGGCTTCAGCACATTCCCGGTAGTGGATGAAAAAGGGAAACTCGTTGGCCTGCTGTCAGGCCACGTGGTCAAACCGCGTTACGCCAAGCGCCAGATCGCCGAGGCCATGACGCCGCGCGAACAGGTTCACACCATCAACAAGAAGGAACTGGGCAAGGACCCCATCGCGCGCGCCGACAAGTTTTTTACCGAACGCCCCGGCATTCACAAATTGCTGGTGGTGGACGACGACGACAATTTGCGCGGGCTGTTTACGATGAACGACGTCGAGCGCATCCAGCAGGAGCGCAAGGCGCAGTTCAAGCCGGCGCGCGATGCGCAGTTCCGGCTCGTGTGCGGGGCGGCGGTCAGCGCCACGCGCAATGCGTTCGGCGAACTGGATCGCGATCGGATCCTTACGCACGTCGGCGGGCTCGTCGAACGCGGCGTGGATGCCGTGGCGGTGTCAACGGCACACGGCCACAGCAAAGGCGTGGGCGACACGGTGAAGATGTTGCGGGATGCGTTTCCGAAGCTGCCCATCATCGCTGGCAACGTGACGAGCGCAGCGGGTGTTGAATACCTGGCCGACTGTGGCGCGAATGCGATTAAGATCGGACAGGGACCGGGTTCGATCTGCACCACGCGCGTGGTGGCCGGCGTGGGCATTCCGCAAATGACCGCGCTCTACATCTGTTCTCGTATGGCGGCGAAAAAGGGCGTGGCCATTCTCGCGGACGGTGGAATCACGAAATCCGGCGACATCGTAAAAGCCATGACGCTGGCCAACGCGGTGATTTGCGGCGGCATGTTCGCCGGTTGCAACGAAGCGCCGGGTGATGTGATGGAGATCGGCGGAAAAATTTACAAACAATACCGCGGCATGGGCAGTCTGGCCGCGATGCGCGCCGGCTCCGCGGCCCGCTATGGTCATAGCCCGAATCCGACCCAGAAAGTTGCCGCCGAAGGCATCGAGGCCTTGAAAGAGGTCGTTGGCTCGGTGGATCGCGTGCTGGCCCAACTCATCGGTGGCATTCAATCCGGCATGGGTTACCTCGGGGCCGCCAATCTTGAGCAACTTCGCGCCAAGGCCCGCTTCATCCGCGTCAGCGCCGCCGGCATGAAGGAGGCCGCGCCGCACGATGTGATGGAATTGAAAACGGGTCATTAGGGGGTGCGCAAGCGCGCGACCATTCCCGTCGGACAAAGTCGTAAAGAAACATGGTCACATACGTTTGGTGCAATTCCAATTGCACCCGTTGCTCCTGTGCGAACCCATCCGGCTGACTGGGATTTGCCAGCGCGATCGCGGCGGAGCGGCCGGAGCAAACCTGTCCCCCCAGCAACTTGGAACTTGGAACTCAAAACCCGACGCCGTATAACTCCGCCATGCCGAATCTATTGGCCAACGGCGGCCCAATGTTGTGGGTCATCATTTTTGCGGGCGCGGCGGGGATTGTGGTTTTCATCGAACGCGCTCTGCACTGTCACCGCGCCCAGATCAACTCCACCGAGTTCCTCAACGGCGTGCGCACGGTCATCAAGCGTGACAACCTCGTCGAAGCCATCTCCATTTGCGATGCCACGCCCGGCCCGGTCTCGCGGTTGGTCAAGACGGCCATTGTCAACCGGGACAGCGGTCGTGACCGCGTGCGTGAGTCGCTCGAGGAGGCGGGACTCGCGGAAGTGCCGCGACTGGAGGAGCGGCTCGATTTGCTGGCCACCATTGCGCAACTCTCGCCGTTGTTGGGTCTGCTCGGCACCATTCTCGGTTTCATCAAAGCGTTCTCGAAGTTGCAGGCGGAGGGGCTTTACGCGCACGGCGGGATGATGACCGAGGGGGTGGGCCAGGCGTTGATCTGTTGCGCCGCCGGGTTGGCCGTGGCCATCCCGTTGCATGCGGGTTACAACTACCTCGTCAGCCGCGTCAATGCCATCGTCCTCGACATGGAGCGGGCCGCGAATGAAATCGTCACCATCGTGACCGAGAACGGTCGCGCCCGACCCGAATGAAATTTCCCCGGCGCGCCAAGCTCTTCCGCAATCCGTTCGACATGACGGCGTATGCGGCGGTGTTTTTTTTGATGGTGATCTTTCTGGTCCTCGGCGGGCAGCGCTACACGCCGGGCGTCAAGATTGAGCTGCCCGTGGCCGGCGATTTGCCCGGCACGGACCAGCCGACCGTGACCGTGGCGATGGACGAGAGCGGACGTTACTACTTCCAAAACCAGATCATCGAGGAAGCTGCCTTGCGGGTGCAATTCGCGAATGCCGCGGCCAGTTCCAAAGAACCGCTCACCCTCGTCATCCAGGCGGACAGAGCGGTACGACAGGAGAATCTGGTGCGGCTTGCCTTGCTCGCGCGGGATGCGGGCATCCGCGAAGCCTTGTTGGCCACGCTGCCGCGCGCGGTGGCCGTTCCCGCCCGGCCATGAACACGGTGGCAAAAGATCCGGCTTCTCCCGCGGAGGCGGAATCGTCCGCCGGACATTCGTGGTCGTCGCCGCGCTGGATCTTTTACGTGACCCTGGCGGTTGCCGTGCACCTGGCATTGATCTTCGTTTTTGGCAATCGCAAACCCGTCGTGCCGCGCGCGGTTGTCAATGCGCCCGCGATCGGATTCACGACCAGCCGCACCGAATGGCAGGCGCTCGACGACCCGACGCTGTTTGCCCTGCCGCACGCGCACGGCTTCGCTGCGGGTTCGTGGTTGCGGCTGCCGCGGGTCGAGTTTGCCCCTTTCCGCTGGACCGAGCCGGCGCAGTTAATGTCCCTACCGCTGGCGAAACTGGGGAACGCGTTTCTCCGTTACGATCAAACCAACGCCATCCCCAGGGTCGAACTCGCCAGCCTGCCGCCGCCGGGACCGACGCCCCTGGAAGTTTCAGATCAGCCGACCGCACTCAAACAACACTCGGCCGTGCGAGCCGCGGGTGCGCTGGCGAGCCGTCGCTGGCTGAACGCTCCGGCGCTGCTGCGGTCCTGGCCAGCCGTGGACTTCCTGACGAACAGCGTCGTGCAATTGCTGGCGGATGCGGATGGACGAATTCTTTCCGCCGCGCTGCTGCCTCCGGGGAGCGGCTCAAAGCCCGCCGATCAACTCGCCCTCGAGATTTCGCGCGCCGCCAGTTTTGCGCCCATGCCGCGCACGGGCGAACGGTTGACCGTCGGTTCGCTGATTTTTGAGTGGCACACCGTGCCTGTGCTGGACACAAATCCGCCCCCCATCAAGCCCTGATGTCCACCTCGCTGCTCATCTTTGCTTATGTGGCCGGGCTGCTCGCGGCGCTGTGCGGGCTGACGATCTACTCCGAAATGCGCCGGCGCCGGTTTCGACCAGCCGCGACCGAGGACCGGATATTCCGTTGCGAGAAATGTGGTTTGGTTTACACCGACGACCCGGACGTGGACCGTTCGCGCTGTTCGCAATGCGGAAAGCTGAACGAGGCGATTCAGTTTTGAACCTGACTCAGGTGTCCGCGTGCGCGGTGGACGCGGGGGTCGGGGAGGTTTGGGCAAATACCCGTTTCAATTGGTGGTGACGTTCGTCCTTTCCCCTTTTCTCCCTGGCGACTTTTCCTGATACTCCGCGCGCTCATGGCAAAAGCGTTGGACAAAATCTTCCCTGCCTGGCTGCGCGGCAGCCTGCAGAATCGCGCGTGGGTTTTAGTCGCGCTGGCAATCCTGCTTTCCATGGTGGTGCGGGTTCGCTTGCGCGACATGCCGCTGGAGCGCGATGAAGGCGAATACGCCTACGCCGGCCAGCTCCTGCTGCAAGGCGTGCCGCCTTACCAGGCTGCCTACAACATGAAGTTGCCGGGCACCTACGCCGCCTATGCGCTCATCATGGCCGTATTCGGTCAAACGCCAACGGGCATCCACCTCGGCCTTGCCTTGGTGAACGCGGCGACCATCTGGCTCATGTTTTTGCTGGGGCGAAAACTGCTCGATGAGGCGGCGGGCGCAGCCGCGGCGGTGGCGTATGCCTTGATGTCGCTGAGCCCAAACGTGCTGGGACTCGCAGGACACGCAACGCATTTCGTGGTGCTCCCCGCTTTGGGCGGCATCCTGCTGTTGCTCCGCGCCCTCGATCCCGCGCGTCCCGGCAATGAAGCGAATCCCGAGTTGCGACCACCGGCGCGGGACTGGCGACTGTTGTTGGGCAGCGGAATTCTTTTCGGCCTGGCGTTTGTGATGAAGCAGCATGGGATTTTCTTTGGCGTATTCGGCGGACTCTGCCTGCTGTGGGTGCGCTTTGAAGAGCGCTTGCTCGGCCCGGCTGACGGGGGGCTCGGCACCCGTCGGTTTCCGCGTCGTCGCGCGGGGGAAGTTGCTTCGGTGGGCTGGCTCGCGCTGGGCCGGGAACTGGCGCTGTTCGGCGGTGGGTTTGTCCTGCCTTATCTGCTCACGTGCCTGTGGCTGTGGGCGGCGGGGGTATTTCCGCAATTCTGGTTCTGGACGGTCACCTACGGGAGCAAATACGCCTCCGCCATCCCGCTCGTGAAGGCGTCGGATGTCACCGCGGCGATGCTTCGCGCGATTATTGGACCGAACCTCGTCTTCTGGCTGCTGCCGTGGGTTGGCGCGCTGATGATGTGGTGGGATGAACGGCTGGGTGGTCGCCGCCGATTTCTGCTCACGGCGTTGTTCCTGTGCTCCGTCGCGTCCATCAGCATCGGATTCTATTTTCGCGAACATTACTTCATCCAGTTGCTCCCGGTGCTGTCGTTGCTGATCGCGGTGGCGGTCAGCCGCAGTCTCAAGTTGTTGCGGCGCGACCAGAGCATCGAATTGTTCCTTGCCCTGGCGGTGTTGGTTGTCTCCGTGGTGGCGGCAGGCGCGGTGCTAATCGGCAACGGTGCGGTGTGGTTTGCGCTTTCGCCGCGTAAAGCCGTGGAGGAAATCTACGGGTCCACGGTGTTTGGCGATACCCGCGACGCTGCCGAGCTTATCAAGGCCCGCACGCCGCCCGATGCGCGCATTGCTGTGATCGGCTCCGAGCCGGAGATTTATTTCTACGCGCGCCGCCGTTCGGCCACCGGCCACATCTACACGTACGCGTTGATGGAACGGCAACCCCACGCTTTGACCATGCAGGAGGAATTCATCCGCGAGGTGGAAACCAACCGGCCGGAATTTGTGGTCTATGTGAACAACCCGCTCTCCTGGCTGGTCCAGGCGGAAAGCGAGAAAAGGCTCCTCAACTGGTGGCCAAAATATTGGGCCACGAATCTCAGTCTGGTGCAAACCATCAATACGCTTCAAGGCGCGGCTTTGGCGGCGGATGCGCCTGGGGGAGCGTCAAGCCAGGCCAATCTCCTGCTCGTCTTGAGACGAAAATGAAGGGCCGACGGTCGCTGGGTCATGGTCGGGCCTTTCACGTTTCGAAGTGAATGCTTCAGGGTTTCTTGCTTGGGGAGCGGCGTTCCCCTTGACTGGTGGGTGGTGTGTGGAATGCGCGCCCGGATTGGTAAAGTCGCAGCAACTGCCGGTTCATGGCTGCGAACGGTTCATTTCCGGCGGCGCTTGCCAGATCAATCGCGGTCTGTGCTGCGTTGACGGCATTGGTGAAATCGCCTGCTTCGGCGTAAGCGGCCGCGAGAGTCCCAAAAGGGGTGGGGTGACGATTTTCACTGACGCGGCACGCCTCTTGTGCCAGTCGCACGGCAGCCTTTCCATCCCGCACGGTGGCATCGGGGCAAGTGGCCCGAATCCAGGCGAGGTTGTTGAGAGTTTCAAAAGCATCAGGCTGGCTTTCGAGAATCTTTTGCATTTCGGCGGCGGCGGCGGCTGGGTTTCCAGTGGCGGCCAGCAATGGCGCGAGTTGCAGCCGATATTGCACGTCGGGTTTGAGGCTGAGGGCTTTTCGAAGCTGTTCGATGGCCTCCGTCGGCCGCTGATTTTCGGCCAGCCCGCCGGCGTAAGCGACGAGGGTTTCGACGTCGTCCGGTTTCAATTTCAAGGCGGCCTGAAAGTGTGGCTCGGCACCTGCAAACTGTCCTCGCAGGGTCAAAGCCTTTCCCAAGTTGCGATGGGCGGGCGCATTGCGTGGGTTCAGTTCCAGTGATTTCTCAAAATGCGCAATCGCGGCGTCCAGTTCGCCGCGCTCGGCCAGGTTGCACGCCAGGTTATTTTGGGCATTCCAGGCATCCGGATTCTTTGCGACTGTATCCCGCCAGAGCACCTCGTCGCTGACGAAGGTTCGGGCACGGTCCCGGGTTAGCAACATCAATGTTGCTAGGAGCAACACACTCATGGCCTGGGAGATTCTCCGATTGAACCAAAAGCTTACTGCAGCGCCCACTACCGAGGTGATGACCAGCAACGGCAGGTAGGCGAGGTGATCTGACACGCGGGAAAAAATCATGAAATACATGTCCAAAAATCCCAGGACCGGGAAAAGTGTCGCCGTGAAGCAAACGAGGGCAAAGAGAACGGGGCGTCCCCATGCCATACGAAACTGCCAGGCGAGGGCAAGGGCAACGAGCCAGAGCAGAAGCGGTACGAAGCTCATCAGGCTGGGCGTGACGATTTCCCAGCGTGGATAGATCATGCAGAGGTTCACCGGCAACAGTGCCTTGCCGAGGTAGAAACATAAGGCCTGACCGGCGCCTGCCAGCCGTCCCCAAAAATCCTCGGATTGCACCGTCACGCTGCGAATTGCCTGCTGGGACTGAAACCAGATCGTCAGCAGGCCAAACACCAGCGCGAGGCCGAAATGGGGAGATACCTGCCAAAAGTTTCGCCGAGTAAGCGCCTTCTCGCGCCACCAAACCCCGGCGAGCAAAACCACTGGCAACATGACCGTGGACGTCTTGGCCAGCAGTGCCAGGAAGAAAGCCATCACCGACAACGCGTAGTAGCCACGCGCTTTGGCCCTTCGCCCCGACTTGAGTTCGTCGCTAAACACCAGAAAAGCCCAACCACTGGTCAGGAAAAAAGGCAGCGAAAGGGTGTTCTTCAGTTCCGAAATCCACGCTACGGAGGCGACGGTCACCGGGTGCACGGCGAACAGCGCCGCCCCCAACCAGGCCCCGGGGACTCTCAAACGAGCGAGGAACCGCCACGCCATAAATGAGCCCAGACAGTGCCATGCCGCGTTCAGAAGGCGATAACCCTGCGGGTGCTCCCTAAACACCAGCCACTCCAGCCACGTTGCCACGGTGGTCATGCTGAAATCCCCCGTGAACCAGACACTGCGCAGATTGAGTTCTCCCGTGACCAATGGATTTTTGGCCACCAGCACCAGGTCGTCCCAGACGAAGCCACCTTTGAGCGAAGGCCAGTAGCTGGCGAAAACCAGCGCCGTGAGCGCCAGGCCTCCGGCGGCCAGTTGGAGGCGGGAGAGCGCAGGGGCAGGGTTGGAACAGGTCTTTTCGATGGCCGGCGAATTCATGCTTGCCTGTGGCGCATCGTATTCGGACGGGGTCGAATGACAAGCCGCCGTGCGGAATTTGAAATGGAACTTGGAACTTGGAAGTCTTTTTGGCAAAACATCCGCCGCATGATGAACCGGTGTTTACTCAATCTTGGATTGGCCGTCGCGATCGCGGCAGCCTTTCTTGCAGGCTGCTCCCAATCTGCCGGACCCGAAGCCCAGGCCGAAGGTCCCAAACCCAACTCGCCACCCCCTGAAGTCAGGTCTTTGGCCCCGGATTTGATCGCGAAATTGCATTGGCTCGGGAAAAAGCGACTGGCCTCCGAGAATAACGCCACGAACTTCATGGCGATCTGGACGATGCCCGAGAGCGCGAGGCTGGAGGCCCAGACGCTCGACAAACTCGCCACTGCCCCGTGGCGCTTGCTGAAATCCGCCACGCCGCTTTCGAATGCTCCGGTCGCCCTCTTGCGACCGTTGCTGGATGACTTGGTGCAGGAGGAATCCTATCTCGAAGTCCGGGCTGCGACCAATCAACCCGGCCAACTGGTTCTGGCCATCCGCCTGGACGCCGCTCGCGCGGCTCGCTGGCAGACCAACTTGGCGGCGGTCCTTGAATCCCTTGCTGGCAATCGTGTTACCAGAGATCATCCGCCCGCATTCGGAATCCGGTATTCGAGCTTCGACATTCAAGTCAGCCGGGCTGGCGACTGGTCCTTGGTCTCAATTTCAGCTCTCTCCAGTTCGAATTCCGTACCGACATTGTTAGGCGATTTTCAATCCCGCCTCGAGCTGGGCGCCGGGCCCTTTCCGGCCCGAGCGACCAACTTCTGGCTCGAAGCCGAAGCGGATGTACGCAAACTGAACGCGGCCTTTACCTTGGGCTGGCAACTTCCAAAAGAGATACCTCAGCTCGCGCTGACGGTAATCGGTGAGGGCGGCGGCGTCAGAACGCTCGCCAGTTTGGTTTTTCCCGGCCCGGCGCCGGTTGAACTTGAGCCGTGGAACATTCCCACCAATCTTGTTCACGATCCCGTGATCGGTTTCATGGCCGTGCGGGGGTTCCGTCCCTTACTCAGATCTCTGGCCAAGTGGGATGAAGCCCAAGGGTCACCGCCAAATCAAGCCTACTTCTGGGGGCAAGCTGGGACTGCTCCACTACGGTTCTTTGCAGTACCCTCTCCGGATGCGAGTAGCCACTTGCACCGCCTATCGGTTTTCTTGCTGGATGCAGTGAATCCTCTATTTGCCGTGAATACCAAGCTGAATATTCGATATGGTGAATTCCAGCGTTTGCCGAACTCGCAATCCATTCGCTGGCGTGGCCTGCCGCTTATTTCACCATAC
This sequence comes from Limisphaerales bacterium, assembly GCA_044225555.1. Classification (GTDB taxonomy): domain Bacteria; phylum Verrucomicrobiota; class Verrucomicrobiia; order Limisphaerales; family JADLHS01; genus JADLHS01. Next base: position 299,116 of record JBGAIM010000007.1, read on the forward strand.
CTTGACCTCGCGAACGTTTCCAACAACAGCTTTGTTACGGGTGGGACATTTCAGAACCTGATGACCAACCGTCCAGTTCCAGCCGGCTTGGTCGAACAAATCCAATCAAGCACAAACCTCCTGTTTTATGATTGGGAAGTGTCGGAGCCTTGCGTTTTTGGTCTGATTCAGCCCCTGCAAATTGGGCGTTTCTTGCTGAGCCGCCCGCTGCTCACTACCACTAATAATGCCGGTCTCCCGTGGCTCGCAGCGATCGCCCCTAAGCTTGGGAGTGCTGGTACCTCTATCCGCCTTGCGGATACAGACCTCTTGCTGCTCTCGCGCACGTCTGCGTTGGGACTTACTGGCGCAGAATTGCAGTTGCTGGTTGATTGGCTGGAGTCCCCGAACTTTCCAATGGGCTTGTTCAGTACGGCCACCAGATCAGTCCAAAATGGCGTGGCTGTGCCTTTTCCTCCGGGTAATACTCCCTAATTAGCTATTCCGAGTTGGATTTCTGGGTTTTGCTACAAACATGGCTGGTTGCCGTAGACCCCGCAATGCTAGGTGCGATCCTGTCCCCATGAATGGGGACAAGCAAATACAGACAAAAAGCTCACTTCAGGGGTAGTACGGATGCTTGAACCGGTGGCGATTTCATGATTAATGTCTTGATAGTAAGAAGCATACGACTTGGATAAAATCTTTGAAAACTGTTCAAAAAAAGTCAAAAACTTATTGACACCTCATCGGCTTGCTGACATAGTGCGCTCACACACGGTAACCAAATAACACAAATGAGAACAAAAACACTACTCGCAGCCGCAGCGATTGTCGCGGCAGGCTTGGTCACGTCGGTGGCTCAGTCGAATGTCTATTCCTTGAACGTCGTTGGATATGTGAACAAGTCCTTTCAAAATGGCTTTTTCACCTTTGTCTCCAACCCGCTCAATAACAGCACGAACTCCTTGAAGAACATCATTCCCAACCCGCCAGATAACACTCAGGTGTGGCGTTGGTTGGTTGGTGCTCAGGATCTGGATGTTGCCAATATCGCGACCTATTCTTCAGCGCTGCAGCAATGGGTGCCGAATCCGCAAATTAATCCGGGTGAAGGCGTTTTTGTCGTCGCTGGTGCGAATTTTACAAATACATTTGTTGGTGAAGTGCCACAAGGTGCTCTCAGCAAATCATTGGTTGGTAATGGAAACTTCGAGGCTGTTGGCTCCCTTGCTCCTGTTGGTGGTAGCTTGACCAACGTGCTGGCGCAGTATCCGGCTACGGACAACGATCAAGTCTGGACGTGGTTGGTTGGTGCTCAGGATTTGGATGTCGCCAACATCTCGACCTACAGTGCCTCCCTGAGCAAGTGGTTGCCTGATGCGAACATCCCGGTTGCGGATGGTTTCTTCTTGGTCCGCGCTGGTGGTCCAGTAAACTACGTTCGTAACTTCACTGTTCAATAAATAGATTCTCCGGAAAACATAACTCGAATAAACTAACAACAAAAAGACTCATGAAAAAAACACTACTAACGCTCGCTTTGGTAGCCGCCTCGGTGGCAGCGTTCGCCCAAGGTAAAGTAACGTTCGGAAATGATGCCACGCACCTATTTGTTATCGGTACTCCGCTCGCGGGTGACACGGGTGGTGGCGTTGCCACTGGTGGCGACACTGTCGGAGCGATTTCGGTTTCCCCGCTGCCCAGCGGTAGGTCACTCATTGCGCAATTGTACGCGGGCACCAGCGCAGGTTCAATGACGCTTCAGACCAGCTATGTTCTAGACGCTGCCAACTGGGGGCCGACTCCTGGTCGTATGGTTAGCAAAGGCATCATCCTTACTGGTGTTCCTGGCGGTGCCGTTGCCTCATTCAACATCGTGGTAAGCGATGTCGTTGGCGCACTTGGTAGTGCATTCCCTGGACAAGCTTTTGGTGCATACTATGGCTCCACCGGCAACTTCACCGCTACTCCTGGCGCTTCCATTAGCTACCCAGGTCTTGTTTCAGGCGGCCCGGCTGGCTCCACTTGGACAGCGGCAAATTTGGTTGTAAATGCCGTTCCTGAACCGTCCAGCATGGTTCTCGCTGGTCTCGGTGCGGCCTCGCTTCTGTTGTTCCGCCGCCGTAAGTAATCAATCTGTCCTCTTTCAAGAGCCGCTCGCAAGAGCGGCTCTTTTTTTGTCTATCCCCATCGCGTGTCTGTCTGTTGGGAGGGATTGACAGGCGCAACAAAAAATTCCCGTTGGTGTTTGCTTCCACTAGCACTATGATCAAATCATGAAACGCAGCATCGATAGCATAGGCGATTCAATTGGACGTTGGATGTTGGACGTTGGATGTTGGGCGTTCCTGCTGTTCGTCGGCGCAGTACTCCCTACGAACGCATCGGCTAACGCAGCTGGCTTCAACCCCTATTCCGGCATTGTGGAGCGAAACAGTTTTGGACTGAAACCGCCTGTGAACCCGGCGGATTTGATTAAACCTCCGCCGCCACAGGCTCCCGATATCAAGTTGCAGGGCATCACAACTATTTTGGGCCGCAAGCAAGTCTTGTTGAAAGTTCGCATTCCTGCCAAGCCGCCGGAGCCGGTCCGCGATCAATCCGTGGTGCTAAGCGAAGGTCAGCGCGAAGGGGAAGTCGAAGTTCTGGAGATTAACCCCGCTGAGGGCACGGTCAAGGTGAACAATGCTGGCATGATCCTGCCGCTGAATATGAAAGATCATGGGGAAAAGCCGACACCTGGAGCAAGCGCGCCGCCTGCCATGGGAATGCCAGGTTTGCCCGGTGTGCCCCCGCCCGCGCCGCCAACCGTTCCGACCGCCACCGTCCCAGGGGCGACGGCGGTTGAGAGTTTTGGCGGCAATAAGACCATTCCTACGCGAACAATGCGGACAACAGACGGTGCCATCGGGGGCATGAATTCGGGGGCGGGAACTGCTACGGCGATAAAATTGAATGCTGATCAGCAAGTCGCTGCGCAGCGCACACCTGATGAAACCGCGGCACTGCAACTTCTCAACCAAGCCAAGAATGAGCAACTTATACAATCGGGAGTCAAGATGCCGAGAATACGGTTTCCCGCTGGCAGTGTTCTTAACGAAGGCGCGAAACCATAGTGTGAACTCAGTTGTTGTTTCAGGCTCAGTGGAGGATCGATAGAACACTGGCATGGTCGTCAGTCCAAAGAATCGGTGGACTTTGAGTAGAATAGTTTGGCATCGCAGCGACCTCGGGTCTGCGGAAAAAAGCCTCATTGGCTGAAAGGAGCATCCACATCGAAGCCAGTTTGCCGGATTGCGGGTCGGTGTATTGAGGAGGCAACAACAATGTGCGAAATCCGTGCTGTTCAGCTAGTGCGCGCACAACCGGTTCCAGATTCAAATGGCTGTTGGAGATGTGAAACGCCATCACCCCATCCGACTTGAGATGGCGACGGTAAATGCTCATTGCTTCTTCTGTCAGCAGATGCATTGGTATCGCATCGCCTGCAAACGCGTCTAGGACCAGGAGATCGAAATGTTGCGCTGGTTCCTGTCCCAATGAAAGTCTGCCGTCTCCGAGTATGACGCTCACTCGCGCTTGGCAGTTGGTCAGAAATGTGAAGTGTGTCTCTGCCAGGTGTAACACTGCTGGATTCAACTCATAGAAACGGATGCGGTCGCCAGTCCTTCCGTAGGTTGCAAGCGTGCCCACCCCCAAACCTACCGCGCCAATGTGCCGGTTGGTAAGCCCGGAAAGAGCCCGAAACACAAGACCCAGTCCCCCCTCTTCACCATAGTAGGTGGTTGCGATTCTCGAGGCTTCGATGTTAGTGAATTGCAGACCGTGATAAATCTGGCCGGAATAGAGGATGCGGGCGACCCCTGGAGTTAATGGGTATGTTACACTATCCAGTTTCAACCAAGGGCCTTCCTTGACCCGATATACTCCATAAAAATTTCTCGTGAACAAAATCGCGTCTTTCCTCAAATCCATAAGGGCGTAACCGAGGCTGACCAGCACGCAAAGAATACCGACCAACCCTAGACCTATTGGCGATATACGGTACGGCCAACTGAAGTGCTCCCGCTTCAGAATAAATACGGCCAAGCTCGCCACCGTAGCGACAATGATGGGAGTTTCCAGGATCATCGGAAACAGTACCGGCGCGACCAACGCGACGAACGCGCCACCAATCGCTCCTCCTGTAGACAACGACAAATAGAATAGCGTGAGTCTTTCAGCTGGTGGGCGCATCCGATAAAGTTCGCCGTGGCAAAGCATGCAACCGGAAAACAAGACGGCCAAATACCACGCCACCTGCAGCCAGAATCCCTGCCGGTAGCCTTCCCGTAGCAACCAAGCCAGCAACAGAAACAAGACAAAGCACACCGGCATGAACAACCAGCGCCGGTAAAACCGTGTGCTCTCGAAGCAAAGGACGAACGTCAGCAGGTAGACTCCCAGCGGTGCCACCCACAAGAGCGGCATTGGCGCCACGTCCTGGGTGATCTGATTCGTAAGGGCCAGCAGGAGCGCTGAACCGCAGGCCGACAGCGCCACCCAAAGCCACAGCGGTGCGCTGCGTCGGTTACTCGCCCTCTCCGCTTCGACCGGGGAGAGGGTAGGGTGGGTTGTCGATGGCTTGCTTCTTTTCCCCGACCACCATGCTGTTACCCCGCAAATCAGCAGAAACATCACCATCCCTGCCTCCCAGCATCGCGCCTGCATTTTGCTTCCCAAATCGGGCTCGATCAGCGCCGGATAGCTGATCAACGCCAACAATGAACCGGCGTTCGAAAACGCGTACAGCCGGTCAGGTGTTCGGGTCGGGAACGTTTGTCGGAACCACTCCATCAACAGCGGCGCGGTGGCCGCGAGCGCAAAAAAAGGCACGCCTACCGATGTCATGACGCTCCGCAACAGTTCCCAGACCGGATGGGCGATTGCGGCAGCCGCGTTCACGTGGGGAACGGGCGGTAGGAACAACAATGCCCCTGCCAAGAGGGTGAGGTGCACCCACCTTTGTCGCATCGGAGAAAGTCTTACCCGCAGCAGATGTGCATACGCGTAACCAGCAAGTAGCAATGTTTGGAACACCACCATGCAAGTGGCCCATACGGCAGCCGTGCCGCCAAACGCTGGCAGGATGAACTTGGCCACCATCGGCTGTACGGAAAACAAAAGGAAGGCGCTCACAAAGACCGCCACGACAAAAAGAGACATATCTTAATTGTTTTCTGTTTGGGTCCGCCGTTTGTTTTCCCACTCCGCCTCAACCGGGGAGCGGGCGGGGTGAGATGTCAAAACTCTTCCCCCGCCCGATTTGAAACGCCGGGATTATCAGCGTGATTTGGAAACCCTGTCAAAGCGGAATTACCCTGCGTAGCCTTGGATAATCGGTCCGTTGGCTCACTGCCTGGAGTGGAGTGACGGGTGGCCTTTCGCCCTCTGCGATTACCGGTGGTTCCAGTCTTCAGCCTTAAGTGAATTCATTCTACTACGGTTCCACAGTCCTGTTCACCCCCTACTCCGGGTACGAGCTTGAGTTATCCGAACATTGCCGCAGCAGCATCCACTTCCGCGTGGGCGCCGGGTGATGTTACCATTGTGGGTGCACCCGAGCCTTCCAGTCTGGCCCTGTTTGGACTCGGGGCGGGCTTCATTTTCCTCCTTCGCCGATATCGCAAGTGAGGCACTGTTCCAAGGCGATTCAACCTGAAGACCCGAGGTTCCTGCTGACGGCACCGGTAATCTTCTAAATGAGTCCCGCCTATTTCGTTTGAGCCGGGCGTCATTCCTCTTGAAAGGTCAGCGGTGAGGAGTAGAACGGTACGAGTAAAGAGCCGTTTGGGCTTCAAACAGGAAATGAAAGGACGCGTATGCACGCGCGACTTCTTACATTGGTTTTGGTGGCCATTTCGCTCACTGCCTTCGGCCAAGGCAAGGTCACATTTGGCAATGACAGCACGAGATTGTTTTTCTTGCTGGACGGATATTTAGGAGATCCGTCCGGTCCCATCCCAGTAAGCCCACTGCCGAGCGGTCTCACATTGCAAGCGCTCCTTTACGCCGGGACGACCAGCGCGAGCTTGACGCTGCAAACTAGCATTCCCCTCACGGGTGCGAATTGGGCTGGACCTGGGAGAATGGTGAACAAAACTCTCATCCTCAACGGCGTCCCCGGAGGAGCGCCCGCCTATTTTGAAATCTTCTTCGCCGATACGGGCGGGATCATGCCGGCCACAATTGATGGCAATGACTGGCGCGTTCCTATACACTTTTGGGCATCGGGTGGGACGTATATTGGAGACACTGGCATCTTCACCGCCGTGCCTAGCACGACTGTCACTTATCCATTTCTGTACACCACCGGTGCTCCAACGTTTTCGACCTGGCCGTCGCGCGACGTACAGCAATTAATCCCCTTAAGTCCAGAGCCCTCCAGCCTCGCGCTCCTTGGGCTTGGACTGGCCACGCTCTTTGCCGAGCGTCGGCGCCGAGGACACTAATTGGGCAACGGAGCCGCTCTCGAAGCGTCCAAGCGTTGCGCCGCCACTGAAAGGACTGTCATGAAAACGCTCCTGGTCACGATGATGTTGCTGCTCGCCACGCTGTCGGCCTTCCCCCAAGGCAAGGTCACGTTTGGCAATGACAGCACGAGGCTCTTTCAATTCGGTGATGTGTTGGCTGCCGACTCGGCTTACGTTGGTCAGCCAATTCCTGAAAGCCCTTTGCCAAGTGGCCTATGGCTGCAAGCTGTGCTTTATGCCGGGATGACCGCCAGTCAGATGACCCTGCAGACGTCCGTTGTCCTTGCAGGAGCAAACTGGTTGACGCCTGGGCGCATGGTAAACAAGAGCATGACTCTGACCGGCGTGCCCGGTGGATCACCTGCATATTTCAAAGTGTTGTGGCTTGATACCCGCGGAACGCTGCCTACAACCATTGACGGCAACGCCTGGTTTCTGTCGGGCTTTTGGAATTTCAGGTATCTCGCGGCTAGCGAGCTTTTCACAGCGGTGCCCGGCACCTCTATTTCATATCCCTTGCTTTGGGACACAACCGGTCCGGCGAGTTCAACCTGGCAATCCGGCAGCATCCGTAACGGCATGATTCCCGAGCCTGCAAGCAATGTCATGGTTGGGCTTGGTCTGGTGCTGCTCTTTGTTCTCCGCCGGTGTGCGGCATCAACGCCTGCTTCGAGCAACGAAGTAACGACAGAACGTGGCATGGAACACGTGGAGTAATCATGGTTTCAGGTTCACCGGGACCTCAGGGATACCGCTTGGTGGACTATTGGCCGGACGGCAATCTCGTGATCAGCGTTCCCGAGCCGTCAGCGCTGGCGATGTGCAGACTGCTGGGTGTTGTTCTTGTCGCCTCGCTGAGCCGCCATCATTTCCGTTGACCGTGTGTTAGGGGGGGGTAGAGTTACCTCGGTTCAGACTCTATGGTGCTATGAGAACAACACTTCTCACATTTCTGATGTTAGCTCTTGCTTTGGGTGCCTTCGGTCAGGGTAAGGTTGGCTTTGGCAACGACTCAGTTCACCTGTTTGTGATTGGGACGCCTCTGTCGGGTGATTCCGGTGGTGGTACTACCAATGTGGGGAGTACAACGGGAGCCATTCCCGTCTCGCCGCTGCCTAGTGGCAAATCTCTCATTGCCCAGCTCTACGTGGGCACGAGTGCAGGCTCAATGAGCCTCTATACCAGCTATGTTTTGGACGCGGCCAACTGGTCGGCCCCCGGTCGGATGTTCACGCGCAATCTTATCTTAGATGGTTATCCCGCTAATTCCCTCGCGCACTTCAACATTGTCATCTCTGATGTGGCTGGTGCGCTTGGCAGCCCGTTTGTCCCTGGTCCTGCTGCCGGCGCGTTTTACTACGGAACGTCCGGTAACTTTACTGCCATACCCCCTTCCTCCATCACCTATCCGTCATTGGTTTCCCCGATAACCCAAACAACCTGGTATCCGGCGAACTTGGTTATCCATGCGGTGGTCGATCCAAATATCTCCTTTCCGCCTTCCAGCGGTTCGTATGTAGTGGGCACGAATCTCGTTTTGAGCGTCGGTGTCTCCGGCACCAGTCCCTTTAGCTACCAATGGCGAAACAATGGGGTTCCGGTAGCCACCAACGCGACTCTCCCCTTCACAAACCTGGCTTTGAGTGATGCCGGAAGCTACGATGTCGTGGTCATCAATTCTCTCGGCAGTGACACGAGTGATGTTGCCATCATACAAGTGCTTCCCACGAACGCGCCCAGTATTCGGGTAAATGGCAAGCTGGCAGTTGGCACGGTTAACCTAACTGGGCCGGCCAGCATCTCAATCGCCGGAGGCTTTCCCGGTGGGTTTATTTTCTATTCGCTGGATGGCAGCACGCCTACTGCGGCTTCAACTTTGTATACTGGATCGTTCTCCATGACAACGAGCGGGATGATTCGGGCCATGAGCTTGAGCGGCGATTTTACCCAGAGTTCCGAAGCACCTCCTGTTAATGTGGTCATTCCTCCGCTCTATTCTCTCTCAACGTCGGTTAGTGGCAGTGGCGCGATCGATGTTAATCCCAATGCAAGCTCCTATATCAGCAACAGTGTCGTGACTTTGACGGCCGTCGCTTCTGCTAATTGGGCTTTCGATCATTGGAGTGGTGATTTAGTCGGTAGTTCAAATCCGGCCAACATCACAATGGACGGGCTGCGCAGTGTTCAAGCCGTGTTTGTTCCAACAGCTTATCCTTTGACGCTCAGCACGCCCGGCGGTGGGACAGTGCTCGCCAACGATCTGGTCATCGGCGCCAACACATATTACCCCACCAGCAGTGTCGTTCAGTTGCAGGCGACACCAAGCAACGGGTGGACATTCTTGAGCTGGCTGGGTAGTGCCGCCAGCACGGCCAATCCGTTCGGCCTTACGATGACGCAGACGCAGAATGTTCAAGCGATTTTCGGCACGGTTGTCCTGACGAACATAGGAGGTAGTGGAAGTGTCGTGATGAGTGCGACCAATCCGATGCCGTATGGAACGACGCTCACTAACTGGGCCGTGCCGGCATCAGGCTATCGTTTTGTAACTTGGAGTGGTGCGGTGAGCGGTACCAACAGTCCCGCCACGTTTGCCGTCACCACGGCTGCTCCAACCGTCGGAGCGTTGTTTGCCCCTCTACCAGCAACTGGAGGGCAATTAAAGAATTCCCGGAAAATTGGTTCAGACTTTGTGTGCGACTTGGAGGGTGCGGCTTCTCGGAACTACCAGATTCGCCATTCAACCAATCTGGTGGATTGGTCGGATCTGCTCGTACTTACCAATCAGACGGGCACCGTTTCCTTTACGAACGCCATCGAGGGCAATCGCCGATATTATCGGGCCATGTTATTGCCCTGACTTTGTGCAATCCGCGGTAAACGTCTGGCCTTTGGAATTGTCCAAAGTTGACCGGTCGACAGAACCAATCACTGGGCTTTGGCTGGGCTTCCATGTGCCGCCTTTCCTTGCCGGTAGAATTCAATCAACTCGCGGTTGCGGGCAGTTGTGTCCACCAACCCGAGCGATGAGGCTAGCGCGGCGGCCCGCTCGGCTGTCGCAATGGCGCTCTGAAAATCTCCGGCTTCAGCCTGAGCCGCGGCAAGTGTTCCGATGAAGAGGGGCTTGTTGTAGCCGGTCAAGTCGCATGCCTTGGTCGCCAGTTGCACCGCCTGTGCGCCGTTACGCACTGCTTCGTTCGGGCACGAGGCGCGCAGCCAGGCGAAATTGTTGAGCACGCCGGCATGATTCGGTTGGACTTTGAGAGCCTCTTCGTAATAGCGCACAGCCTCGGTATAATGTCCTTCGCCATCAAGGGTGCTGGCCAGTGTGCCGATAGCCTCAACGAACGTTGGTTGTAAACGAATGGCCTGTTCGAGTAACTGCCTTCCCTCGAGCGTCTGTCCATGGTCCGCGAGGTAGCTACCCAGTCCGAAAAGCGCCTGCGCATTGTCGGGGGAGAGCGTCAACGTGTAACGAAACAGCGTCTCGGTGTTCTTCCAATGAATGAGTTGCGTCGTGGTGCGCCAACTGAGCAGAGCGACCAGGACCAATGAGGCGAGGAGAATCACAGCCTTGGGTAACCGCATGCGGGTCGTGATTTCATCGCCCAGCCAAACCAGGGCGATGGCCAGACCAATCATTGGAATGTACGTGTAGCGATCGGCCAGCGCCTGGCTGCCTACCTGCACGAGGCCGATGACAGGCACGAGTGTCCCTAGAAACCACAGCCAACCCGTGAGTGCGAAGGGAAATCGCTGTCGCCGTCGCCATGTTGCGGCGGTGAGGCCGGCAAGCAATGCCGCGGCGCCGATCCATTGCCATCCGGGCACGTTAGGCGGGTGCGGATATATCGGCGAGAGATTCACGGGCCAGAAGAATTTACCGAGATACTCCAAGTAGGCCACGGCCGCATTCTCCAGACGAAGCGGAAGAGGCAGGTGCTCGAACGAAGCCACCGCGCCTCCGTGGTTTTGGGCGAGAAGCGTTACGACACTGGAAACTGCCATCAATGCAAAGAAAGGGAGTTTCTCGACGGTCAGCCGCTTGAGCGCTGGAAGTTGAATGTTGAATGCTGAATGTTCGATTCGATTCAGTGGCCAGAAGTCCAGAAGCAACATGACAAACGGCCAGGTCACCAACATGGGTTTGCTCATTAGTCCCAAGGCCAGCAGCAGAAACGTGGCGACGTACCATGACCGGGCTGAAAACCGGTGCTTTCCTGGCACCTGGTACCTAATGCCGGACACGTAATTGCCGTAGGCCATCAAACACAGCAGCCCAAAGAACGTGGAAAGCACATCCTTACGTTCTGCGACCCACGCGACTGATTCCACCCGCAGCGGGTGCAGGGCGAAGATGGCGGCGACCAATGCGCTCCGCCAGACCGATCTGGTAAGCCTGTGTAGCAGCAGAAACAACAACGCCGCGTTGGCCGCATGCAACAAAAGATTGGTGGTATGATGTCCCGACGGCCTCAGGCCAGACAGTTCCACATCCAGCATGTGCGACATCCAGGTGAGCGGGTGCCAGTTTGCGGAATGGCTTTGTGTAAAGGCCCAAGCCAACCCCGCCACCGTTAATCCTCCCTGGACGTGGTCGTTTTGGGTGACGTAACTCTGGTCGTCCCAATTGAGGAAATCGTTGTTGCGCGCGGGAGCAAATACCAGCAGCGCAGCGGCGGCGATGGTGATCGCCAGGACCGGGGCCAGCCATTTATTTGCGGGCGATGTTTTGGGTTGGGTCACGTCATTTTTCCCGGAAGGGTTTGCCGCTTTGATACAGCTTGATCAGGTCCTCATTGCGTTTCGCAACCTCGTCCTGTTTATCTTCGTGAGCCTTGTCGCGCGCGCGTCCGGCCATGGTTACCGCTTCCGGAAATCGCCCAGCCTCGGCGTAGGCTGCGGCCAGCGTCCCCATGATTACGGCCTGCTTCCACTCACTGAGCTCACATGCTTTCTCTGCCAGTGCCGCCGCGCGTCCTCCATCGCGAATTGAATCGTCGGGCGAGGTTGCCAGCAGCCATGCCAAATTGTTCAGGGCTGGTACGTGGTTGGAGACGGACTGGATTGTTTCCGTGTATGCCTCGACCGCCTGGCGAACTTGTCCTTGCGCGCTCAAGACTTCGGCAAGGTCAAACATGAATTGGGGTTGCTGCGGCTTGAGCCGGTGCGCTTCCTCCAATTCGCTCCGGGCCAGTTCAAGCTTGCCCAGGGCGAGCAGACAACGCGCGTGCGCATGTCGGAGATTCGCGTCTTCAGGCGCAAGTGTTACCGCTTTCGATAGGAACGGTTCCGCATCCGCAGGCTGGCCCTGCTGGATGAGGAACGTGGCCAGCGTGTTTTGCGCCAGCCACAACTCGGGATGGCTGAAAGCAACATTGGTGAACACCTGCCCCGCTTCTGCCATGCGCCCTTGCTGTGCCAGCAGAGCGCCCATTCCGAGCAGGTAGTCGGCGTTGTTAGGTTTGTCGACACACGCCAGGTTCAGAGCGGCTTCGGCCTCGACAATCCGGCCGACTTCAAGCAAAGAAAGGCCGAGCCGGTAGTTGCGTTCGGGTTCAAGCGGGCCAACCATGAGCGCCTCCTCAAGGAATGGAAGGGCCTCGCGGCCTTTGCCCTGTTTTTGCAAGGTCGCTCCGAGGTAGAACTTGATTTGGTCCGCCGGTTTTCCGGGAGGGGCATACTCCAGCGCCTGCGTCAGGTTCTGGGCGGCAGGTTCGTAACGTTCGGCGCGGTATTCAACGATGCCCAAGCCAGCCCACGCGATGAAGTTTCGCTGAGTGACTTTGGCGGCGTGGGCAAAAAGCGACTCACTATTCTGCCAGTGCCGAAGTTGACGCCGTGTTACGAGAGTCAAGCTCATGACCACCACGATTGCCAAGGCAGTAACGGCGGCTCTGGGGCGGCGTTGCAATAGGGGAAGTTGTGCCACCGCCCACGTGAAGACGACAAAAATGCCAATCAGCGGCAAATAGGAGTAACGATCGGCTCTGGCCTGGGCGCCGACCTGGATGATCCCGATTACCGGCAACAAGGTCACCAAATACCAGAGCCAACCTGCGAGTGCGAACGGCTGCTTTCTGGCTAGGCGCAGAACAATGATGGTGGTGATCAAGAGAAGCATCGCTGCCAGGAGCCATTGACGGGCGGCCAAGGGTCGGACAAACGGGTAGAATACAGACAACTCCGTCGGCCAAAATGTTTGTCGCAGATAAGCCACACAGGCGACGAATGCGTTCGTGAGTCTTTCTCCCGCCGGAAGTCCTGCAGTGGTGGACATCGCATCTTGTTGAACTGCCAACGTCACCCAGCAGGAGGCGGCGGCCAGGAACAGGAACGGGATTTTCTCCACAACGAGTAACTTGAGGGTTAAGCGGTCGGCGCCGAGAGTTGAGATGGGGATACGTTGCAGCGGCCAGAAGTCGAGCAGCAGCATGACGAGCGGCCAGGTCACCAGCATTGGCTTGCTCATCAGCCCCAGCGCCAGCAGCAGGAAGGTCGCAGCATACCAAACCCGCGGTGAGATTCGGGCCGCTTCTGACATCCCGCACCTGACGCCTGACGCATATCTCGCATAGGCCATCAAACACAGCAACCCGAAGAATGCGCTCAAGACATCCTTCCGTTCCGCCACCCAGGCGACCGACTCGACGTGCAATGGGTGCAAGGCGAACAGGGAGGCGACGAACGCGCTACGCCACAATGCGCCCGTCATTCCATGCAAGAGCAACAGCAGCAATACGGAGTTCGCAACATGGAATAGCAGATTCGTTCCATGATGTCCGATTGGCTTCATGCCGAACAGCGAGACATCCAGCATGTGCGAAACCCACGTCACTGGATGCCAGTTGCTGGCGTGACCGGTCGTGAAAGCCCATTTGAATCCGTCCCGAGTCAGTCCGCCTTTGACCCACTCATTCTCCGTTACGTAGTCCGGGTCGTCGTAGTTCACGAAATCATGATGAAGCACCGGCCAAAAGGTGACGAGTGTAAGGGCAGTCAACAGCGCGCACAGGAGCAGCACTTGCCGTGAGTTGCCGGTTTGATGCATCGGGCGGGCAATTTGCCTGCTCTGGTTCCGCATCGCAATGCTGAGGTTGATTCCGGCGTTGTCATGACCGGATTGAACCTCGTTTTAGTGGCCCCGCGCGCAGCACTGGCTGCCGTTGCCGGGATGGTGACAAGCCAAGCCCCCCAGTACGGAAATCTGCTCGGCACGGGATACTGCTTGGAGGTGGCGCGGCGCCGGGCTAACGTTCCTCGCATATCAAACAGCCTGACGCATGAACCAAGTTCCGAGTCGTAACGTTTCCACGGTGACTGCTCAAGTCCCACCTGGGATTTCCCGCTGCATCGGCCCCTTGATTTTGGTTTTCAGCGCGCTGTCGTTGGTGACCTCCGGTTTTGGGTCCGCGTCGGAGATTTGTACTCCGCATGATTCCCATGCTGGGTTTGCCAGACAATCTCCGGACTATAGGGAGGAGGAGAATTCCACGTACTGGGGGATTCCCTCCGGACTTTCCGGCCCCATCGGCCCGGCGGTGGGACAACCCGTTGGTGCGTTGAGCGGGCGCATCGTGTTCACCAGCGGCGGGCATGGGTGGACGGCGGACGCCAGCAATTGGTCACTTCAACGGGGCGTACTACTTCAAATGAACGAGGACTATGGCAACGTGGATCAAATGAATTTCTTTGCCACCTACTGCTTCAATGCAGGCGCGACGGTCGTGCCGATGCGTCCCATCGGCAATCAGACCAATGAGGTGGTGCTGGACAACGATGATGTGGGTGTGACCTTTGCCGGAAGTTGGAGCGACAGCTCCTCAACAATTTTCTATGGTAGTCCGGGGGATGTGCCTTATCGCTTTGCGTCGTTGAGCTCGGTAGAGACGGCTACGGCCGCTTACACACCCAACCTGCCGGCTGCGGGCTTTTATCCGGTTTACACCTGGGTGCGACACGGTTCGGACCGCACGTCTCAACTTTATCGCATCCGGCATACCGGTGGCGAATCGCAGGTGCGCGTGCCGCATCACATGGTGGGCAACGGTTGGGTTTATCTGGGCACGTATTACTTTGATGCTGGTTCAAATTCAACAAAAGGCGCGGTAGTCATCAGCAATCTTCAACCTTCGCCATCGGTCGGCAGCGTGGTGATTGCCGATGCCATTCGCTTTGGCAACGGCATGGGGAGCGTGGACCGAGGATTCGGCGTTTCGGGATATCCGCGTGAGGAAGAATGTTCCCGCTATTGGGTACAGGCCTCACTCGGTCAGGGACAGTCGGCAACCCTCTACGATCCCGACTTGCCAAGTGTAACCACCGATGACATTGACGACAACGTAGGCGCACCGATTCGCATGGCCCGCGAAATGAACCGTGAGGCGGCGGAGAATGTTTACAAACGCATTTACATTAGCTTCCACTCGAATGCCGGCGGCAGCCGTGGTGTGGTGGGGTTGTGGAACGACAACGCCAATTTTCCCGGCACCGGCACGACCAATCAATTCCGCCTGGCGCAGCTGGCTGGTACGGAAGTGAACAATGATCTGGTGGGCATCGGTTCGCCGCCACTGGAACTGCCTTGGTACAATCGCGGAGGCAGCATTACTACCACGCAGACTTTCGCCTTCGGTGAAATCCGCAACGACACGCTCGGCGGGGAGATGGATGCGACGATCATCGAAGTGGCATTTCACGATGATGCCAGCGACGCCGCTTTGCTGCGCGACCCGAAGGTTCGCAACTGGATTGGCCGTGCGGCGTATCAGTCGGTCATCCGTTACATGAACGAGTTCGATGGCGCGTCGCTCACGTTTGTTCCTGAGCCGCCGTACAACGTCCGTGCTCTTGCGTCAGGCAGCAACGTCGTCGTTTCCTGGCTCGCGCCCGTGGCGCAGGGCGGCAGTGGCGGGGCCAGCGGCTATGTCATTTATCAATCCACCAATGGTTATGGATTCGGAAATCCAGTTGCGGTCGGTAACACGACTTCATTTGCCATCACCAACCTCTTGGCGAACCGCGATTATTTCTTCCGCGTCGCCGCGACAAATACGGGTGGACAGTCCATGCCATCGGAAACCGTGGCTTGCCGCGTTTCCGCCACTCCGGGCACGCCGCGCGTGCTCATCGTCAATGCGTTTGATCGGTACGACAAGACCATCAACATCCGGCAGACACCGAGTTCGCAGAATTACAAACCGCCCGGGCACGACGCCAACGGCGGCACGATGGATCGCGTTTTGCCGGCGCGGAACAACGCGTTCGACTACGTTGTTCCTCACGCGCAAGCCGTGGGCGCGCATGGTTTCGCTTGCGATTCCTGTCAGAACGAGGCGGTCGCGAACGGGCAAATCAACCTCGCCAATTACACCGTAGTCATCTGGGCCTGTGGCAATGAATCCACCGCTGATGAATCGTTCAGCAGCGTTGAGCAAAGCTTGATGAGTGCATTTCTGGCGGCGGGTGGAAACCTTTTCGTCTCGGGATCGGAAATCGCGTGGGACTTGGACCGTCCGAGCGGGCCGACCGCTGCGGATCGGAATTTTCTGCATAACCAGCTCCATGCAACCTACGCAGCGGATGATTCGGGTGTTTATCTTTTCTCACCCGCAGGCGGCTCCATTTTCGCCGGCAACTCGACCGGGCTTTTTGACGACGGCTCGAATGGAATTTACGCGGTTGGCTACCCGGACTTACTCACGCCGACCGGGAGCGGTGCTACCTCTGTGCTTAATTATCAGGGAGTCGGTGGCGGTGCGGCGGGAATTGCCTATGACGGTTCAGCTGGCGGGGGCAAAGTGGTTTATCTCGGTTTCCCCATTGAAACGATCACGTCCAGCAGCATGCGCAACTCGTACATGGCGGACATTCTGTCATTCTTCCTCCCGCAACCGACACAACCATTGTCCTTCGAGCTGATCGGTCTGCTGCCGAATGGCAATGTGCGATTGGTCTTGAGCGGTTCACCGGGCTTCAACGTGCAGTTGCTTACCTCCACGAACCTGAGCAACTGGCTAGTGTTGACGAATCTGCCCAACCCAACGGGCGCACTGCAATTCACCAATGCGCCGATTCCGGGCGTAGCAAGTCAGTTCTACCGCGCTCGGTATCCATGATCGTCGTCAATTGGCGGTAACTATCAATTATGTCAGGGGCTGGCCGACGGGCAGATTTTCCGGCAGCGGCACGAACTCGCGAAATTTTTTCCACAGGGGCTCGAAGTCCTTGTTCACGTCGCCGCTCAGGCAATCGGTGATTTCACCCGCCGCTTCGGGATATTTATCAATCACCTTCTTGAACGAGAAATCGGGATTGTAAAAGGCATAGACCAGTTTACGCATGTTCTCAACCCCATCGCGCACGTAACGGCCATAATGGCTGAAGCGCGCCGGCGAAAAATCCTGCTCGACGATAGCTTTGTGAACTTCCTCGCCGGCCAATGTGCCGCTCTTGAGTGCGAGCATCAGGCCGCTGCTGAACACCGGATCAAGAAATGCAAACGCATCGCCCACGAGCAACAGGCCGGCACTCCCGCAATGTTTGGCGTGCTGGGTGTATTCGTTGATGAGAAAGTATTTGCCGACCTGCTCGCCGATGGAGAGGTGATCTTTGATCCACGCGTTTTGCTCGATCTCGCGTTTGAAAATCTGCTCCGGTTCGCGTACCCCATCACGCGTGAGATATTTTCCCTCCGCCACGACGCCGACGCTGACCATGTCGTTGTGTTGGGGAATATGCCAGAACCAGCCTTTGTCCGGCACATAGGCCACGGTGGTCGCGCCTTCGTCAATGCCCGGCTCGCGCTTTGAGCCTTTGTAGTAAGTCCAGACGGCGACCTTGTTTAAGTACGGATCCGGCGTCCGCCAGCCATTGCGCGTGGTGGTGAACGCTTCCTTGCCAGAGCAGTCCAGGGTGATCGGCGCGCGGAACTCGACGACTTCGCCGGATTTCTTCTGGGCGCGGACGCCGGTCACACGGTCGTTATCACGCAGCAACTCTTTCACCGTGATTTCCTCGATGACTTGGGCGCCTTTGGACCGGGCATTGTTCAGCAGAATCTCATCGAATTCAGAGCGCAAGACCTGCCAGGTCTGCGCCACGGAGTCGCGGTCGTAGCGGTTGAAGAAATAGAAAGGCTGGCTGGCCTTGCCGTTCCGAGAGATGAACACGACGCTGTATTTCTTCACGAAGCCGGACGATTTCATTATCGGGATCAATCCGAGCCGTTCCAGTGGTTGATAGGTAAACGGAATCAACGACTCACCGATGTGGTAACGGGGAAATTTCTCACGCTCGAGCACGAGCACGCGATGGCCGTATTCCGCGAGGATGGCCGAAGCGGAAGAGCCGGACGGTCCGCCGCCGATGATGATGGCGTCGAAACTGGTTTGTGAATTTGTGGCAGTCATGTTTACAAATGTCCGTAATAGTTAGCGCAACTCTCTGTGGACGCAAATGGAGAGGTCGAGATTCAAGCGTGAAGCTTTGCGAGCTTTTGGCCAGCTTCGTCCAGCCAATGATCGTCGGGCAATGCGTAAGGCCGGAAGGTTTCGGTCCAACCCTGTTGGCCGTTGAAAAGAATGGCGCGATGCAGGCCAAGGTCGTTGGCGGCGGGTGACTCGATCAAGCTGGCCGAGTCGTTGGCGCTCATCTGGAAGACCACGCGCATTTCAAATTCGCTCAGCGCCTTGCGGCTGAGGAAACGCATGACATTGTTATAGGTGTCGCAGGTCGCGATGACGTGGAAGCCTAGGCTCGCTCCTTCGCAGATCAGTTTGTTGAGTTGCAATCCGGGATTCGCGCCCGCGTTGGGATCGAGCGAGAAGCTCATTTCCTCGTCGAAGCGCAGCTTTTTGTTCTGCTGCAAACCGTGAACAACCAGGAATGTTTCCGGCCCGGAGGCGCCCGCGGATTCGGCGCGCTGCTGTTGCTCCGCGGCCAGGGTCGCCACCATTTCATCCACCTCTCCGGCCCCAATCACCCTGATGTCATGAGGGATTGCCTGCGCGACCCGCGTCAGAAATTTCGCTTCAGCCGAATCGGGCGGGTTGCAATCGAACACCACAAAGCGAGCGCCGGCTTTCGGCAGCTGGGCGGCCAACGAAACCAGCGCGATGCCCAACATGCCGAGCGCGGCTTCCTCGCGCTGGCCCACGATGAGCAGGTGATTCCCGCTCTGTCGGCGGAAGACGGCTTCCGTCGGACCCTTGATGGAATTCGGCGCGCCCAGCCAGGCACGAAGGGAGCTGGTCGTTGGCCTCGAACCTGCGTCCAGCACGGCGCGTAACACAGGATTGTCCTGAACGCTGGCGGGAGCATTGCCTTCGAAGATGATTGGCTCGTGGCGTGCCGCTGGTCGTTGTTTTGCGAGCACGCGCACTTGGTCCAACCACTCATCCCGCACTTGGTCAGGCAGCCACACGACCTGGAATGGACTGTTGCCTTGAATCGCACCGCCATCGTCGTTGTAAATCGCCTCGCCCGGTCGTGACAGCAGGCGCGGCGCGGGATTGTCCTCGTTCATGATGAGGTAGGCGTCGGCCTCATTGCACTGGAGCGCGATGCGCACGACCATTTGTCCGATGGTCGCGCGGGCCAGCGTGTACGCGCCGCCCAATGTTTGGGAGCCAAGCAGCACATGAATGCCAAATGCGCGGCCCTGACGTACGATGCGGTCGAGCAGCAGCGCTGCGCCCTGCGATACGCGATCATCCTCGACAAACAATTCCTGGAACTCATCAATCAAGAGCAGCACCCGCGGCATTGGCTCAGTGCCGCCGGCGTTCTTGTAACCGGCGATGTTTTGCGCCCCGAGTTTGCGAAACAGGTCGCCGCGTCGCTTGAGTTCGTCGTCCACGCGTTGGAGCACGCTCAGGCCAAACTCACGGTCGCTTTCGATGGCGATGACCCGGGCGTGCGGCAGCTTGTGCGTGGCGTAGCACTTGAACTCGACGCCTTTCTTGAAATCCACGAGGTAAAATTCCACCTGTTCCGGGCTGCACCAGAGCGACAGGTTGGTGATGATGACATGAAACAGGGTGGACTTGCCGGAGCCGGTTTTGCCCGCGATCAATCCGTGCTGTCGCGTGCCCTGACCGAGCGCGAGATATTGCAGCTTGGTCGCCCCGGTGCGGCCCACCGGCACGCGCAATTCGTTGGTTGTGTCCAGATTCCACAACTCGCTTGCTTCGGGTGCGACCTCGGCAAACGGCATCTCGACGCGATACGAGTCGGTGCTGTCCTTGCCGATCTGTTGCAGCAACTGGGTGGCAAGTTCGGCCTCCGGTGGCGCGTCGAGGGAAAGTTTTGTTCCGTCCCAATTCACATTGGCCAGCGCGAAGCCGTCGCCCTTGGGCACAATGCAGACGGCGTTCTTGCGCAGTTCCTCCGGCACGAATTCCACCGGCGCGGCTTTGCGCTGATCCCAATGCAAGAGCAGATGCACGCCGCAACGCGGGCCGCTCGCCGCAATGCTTTGCAGCCGTTTCACGGCCACTTCGCTGAAGTTGGTCGGGAAGTCCGCGATGATCAGGAAATGATATTTCTCGGCGAGGCGTCCCGCTTGGGCATTGTATTCGGCCAGCGACTGATACTCGTTGCGCAGATACATCTGCGTGACCTTCTCGATGTGTTCGTTCAGGTCCGCGAGGCGTTGCTCGATCTGTGCCTGCTGCGTCCAGATGCGGCTGTTGATAAGGCGCTCCTCGAAGTCGGCGAGGTGCATGATGCCGGCGAAATTTTGCCCCAGCCCGACTGGATCAAATATGGTGAACGCAAGCCGGCCGGGCGGCGCGGTGGTGAGCAGGCGTAGAACGAGGTTGTTTAGCGCACCGATGACTTGTTCCTGACCAGATTGTTTCGTTTCAAAAAGCACCGAGGCTTGACGCGGAACGGCGAGTGACAACGGGACGGTCAGTTGGGTTGAACCCAGCAGGGTGCGACTGCTTTCGGAAAGCGAAACCTCGCATAATTTCTCCAGGTCCACGGCCAGCGAGGCAAACTTCGCCGCGTGGGCGAAGTCATAGGGCAGGGTGAACTGGTGCCACAACTCGGCACGCCACGCCGGGAACACCTGATCCGTTCGGGCCGCGACGTTGCGCAAGATGGCAAGTGTTGGCAAAGCTACATTTTGCCACTGCGCTTCCGCGGTTCGGCGGCCTTCATCCCGGGTGGCGGTAATTCGAGCCAGGTTATCGGCGTGGGTGGATTCGAGTTGCTGCACGGTAGCGGTGGTTTCCCGGTGCAACTGCGCGGCCAACTCGTCGTGCCTTTCAGTGACCGATTTAAGGCGCAGCCGCTTTTGTTCGTCGTTGGCGAGGTTGAGCTTGCGCGCCTGATCGTTGAGCCGATCCGTCCAGTTGGAGCGCAAATCGCGGGCCTGTGACCGCACCTGTTTCCAGTTGTCGTTCAACGTCTGGGTTGTGCTGGCGTGCGTCGCCCGGATGCGTTCCGTTTCCGCCTGGTAACTCGCTTCGGATTTTTGGGCGCAGAGATCGGCCAGTTGATGAGCCGAACTGAGGGCAACCGCAGCGGCTTTGGCGTGAGGCGCGGCCAAGGTGCGGCCCAACAAATGCAGCACAACGACCGCTGCCAGGCCACCGCCGACCATAAACCAGACGTTCGCCGGCACGGATGGGAAATCGAACTTACGCAATTCAGGCACAATCAGAAATGCCGCGAGCAGGATCAGCGGCAGGCACAGCCAGATGCGGAAGAAGCGGAAAAACAACGGCAGCACGAGGGAGTTGGTGCGCTTTAGTTCGAGGGCGATGGCATCGCGCTGCACGCGAAGCTTGTCGAGAAGCTGATTTTCGTGTGGCTTGCCATCCACGCTGGCGGTGGGTGGATGGCCAACCAGCCGGGCCAGTACAGGAAACCCGCTGAACGTGGCCCGGGCCCGGGCGGCGAGCTGGTCGAGGGCGGCGCGTTCGTCGGCAAGCTGGCTTGTGAACGACTGGTGGTTGGAGTTGTT
This sequence comes from Limisphaerales bacterium, assembly GCA_044225555.1. GTDB lineage: Bacteria > Verrucomicrobiota > Verrucomicrobiia > Limisphaerales > JADLHS01 > JADLHS01. The sequence continues at coordinate 320,584 of JBGAIM010000007.1, forward strand.
CGTCTGCGTGTGAACTTCGCGGAGTCGTTCGGTATCGAGGAGTTCGCGCTGATTATCAAACGTGAGCTTGCCTTCTTCCCCTTCGATCTGGGAGAAGCGTTTGGTGCGGGCATTTTCCAGCGCCTTGGTGATGCGGGTTTTGCGCGCCAGGAAGGTCGCCTCGAGGTGTTCCCGTTGTTGGGTTGCGTCGGCGTTGATTTTCTCGGAAGCGGAGGACCAGCGGGCGCGTTCGGCGGCGAGGGCCTGCTCCAGTTGGACACGCAGCTTGTGAGCCCGCGTGGTGAAGTCACGCTCCATTTCAGCGGTGCGCTGGACGGCTTCGCGTACGCTTTGGCGCAGGCGGTCGAGCAACGCCAGGGTTTCGGCAACGCTCAGCAGTTCATTCACAGTCGTTGCGGATTTTGGCGAGGACTCGTTCAAGGGATTCAATGTTGTTGATCGTCTGGTTGACCGCGGAGAAGAGTTCAGTCAGGAAACGCTGCTCGAACTCGCGGCTCTTGGCGTCGTTCCAATAATGCTTGGTCTGCTCCCATTCGGCGCGCAGTTCGTTGGTCAGTCCGGCCAGGCGGTTTTGACTCGCACTCACGATGCCCCGTCCTCTTTTGTGGTCGGCGGCGCCCCGGCATCCGCAATGGGAAGTTTAACTGTGGTGGTGCCGTTTGGGGACAACTCGGCGTAGGCGCTGAGGGTTCTGGTCATTTCGTTCAACCACGCGACGGCCAGGCCGAGATCTTGTCCGAGCAGGTGCCGGAGTTTTTCCACCTGCCGGGCCGGGGACTCGACGCGTTGGTCGTACTGCCGCTGCCATTGCTTGACCAGTTTCACCTTGTCTTCAGCGGCGCGAATGGCCCGGCGGGCTTTTTGCACGTTGGCTTGCTGGGCATAGGAGGCATCACGGAGGCCGGAGAGTTGCGCGCTGAAAAGTTCCTGCTGGGCCTGTTCGAGTTCGCGGGTGAGGCGGCGGATTTGATGCTGCCAGAACGCGGGGCGCTCGGTTTCCAGCCAAAGGCGGGTGCGGATGACTTCGTCGCTGACTTCGTCGAGCACGCGCGCGGCCTTGTCGCGATAGATGATCAGCCGGGCCCGGAAGTTCTCGATGGCTTCCAGCGAAGTAACCTTGGCGCTCTCGGGCATGGCTCAGTGTTGATCCAGATATTCCTCGATGCGTTGCGCCTTGCGCAGCAAGAAGGGGGTGTGCTGGTTGGAACTCTCGATGAATTTCTTCAGAACCTTCATTGTATCGCGGAATTCCTCGGAAAACTTGGTGTGCTCTTGGTCGGCCCACGTGTCGCCCAGCGCGGCGAAGCGCGCCTGCAGCAGCGACATGCGGTTTTGCGTTTCGAGGTTGAACCGTTTGAGTTCCTCAGCAAAGCGCCGGACTTCGCCGGGATCCATGATGGCCTGTGGCATGGTGTTCCTCTGGTATGGTTTGTCTGCTGGCAGGAACTTAACAGAGGGGGAAGCCGGCTTCCAATTGGAATTACCGGCGAACGGAAAAGTTTCCCGCCGGCGCAAGTCGCGCCCGACCGAATCAGGCCGGGACCGCTTCGGCATTTTCGGCCCAGACCTTCCGGCCGCCGACAATCGTTGCCACAGCCCGGCCCTTGAGCGGCCAGCCGTAGAATGGGTTGTTCTGCGATTTGCTCGCGGTCTCACTGCGCTCGAAAACCCAGTTGCGATCGGGATCGAACACCGTCACATCGGCGTCCGCACCGACGGACAGGCTGCCCTTGGCCAGATTGAGCAGCTTGGCGGGAGCAGCGGTGTACTTGGCGATGACCTCGGCCAGACCGAGGCGTTTGGTGTGGTAAAGCTGCATCAGCGAGAGGGCCAGTTCGGTTTCCAGCCCGGTGATGCCGAAAGGCGCGTAGTCAAACTCGACCTCTTTCTCAAAACCGCAGTGTGGGGCGTGGTCGCTGCAAAGGATTTCAATTGTGCCATCCGCCAGGCCTTCGAGAATCGCCTCGCGATCGCTGGCCGAACGCAGCGGCGGATTCATTTTGAAATTTGTGTCGTAGGCGGGCCAGAAAGGAAGGTCGGAAGTCGGAGGCCGGAAGTCAGAGGTCAGGAGCTCTTTTCCGTCTTCAGCCCAAAATTTGTCGCTGCCGGCAATGGCGGAATCGGTGAGCGTGAAATGATGCGGACACGCCTCACCAGAAATCGGCACGCCGCGCTTTTTGGCCGCGCGGATCAAATCCACGCTGCCGGCGGCGCTCAGGTGTTGACAATGGACGCGCGTGCCGGTCAGTTCGGCCAGCAGGATGTTGCGGGCCACAATCATCTCCTCGCCGGCCGCCGGCCAGCCTTGCAATCCGAGCGATGTACTCCAGCGGCCTTCGTGCATCACACCCGTGGTCACGAGCGAGTAATCCTGACAATGATCCATTACCGTCAGGTCGAACATCTTCGCGTACTCGCAGGCGCGCCGCATGATTTCGTTGTTTTGAACACAATGGCCGTCGTCCGTGATGGCGACGACGCCCGCACGCTTGAGTCCGCCGATGGGTGCGAGTTCCTCGCCGGCGATGTTCTTGGTGATGGCGCCGGAGACGAACACGTTTACCAGACCTTCCCGTTTGGCGCGTTCGTGGATCAGGGCCACCGTGCCGGCGTTGTCAATGGCGGGGGAGGTGTTCGGCATGCAGACGACGGAGGTGAAGCCGCCGCGCGCAGCGGCGGCGGTGCCGGTGGCGATGGATTCCTTGGCCGTCTGGCCGGGTTCGCGCAGATGAACGTGGAGGTCAATCAATCCGGGGCAAACGACGAGTCCGGTGGCGTCCAGCTTCTCGATGTGAGGTGGCGCTTGGCTGACGACGTCTTTGCCAACGGCGGCGATCTTGCCGTTGAGAATCAAAAGGTCGGTGGTGGAATCAAGGCGGTTGGCGGGGTCAATCACGCGTCCGCCGGTCAGGAGCAGCGAATTCATCGGGCGAGGAGCCTATCGGTGGCGGGCCGCCAAGGCAAGCTGGAGCGCGGGGAAAGCTCAGGCAAGTCTCCATCTTCGTGAAACCGCCCGAAAATCGCGAGACAGTGAAAGTGTGCTCAGTGTCCGGTGGCGTTGGTCGTGTAGAGCCGCGATTGAACTTCCCGGTAACTGTGCAGGAACATCTGGTTGTCGGCGGCCGCTTTTTCGATGAGCTGCTTGATGAGGAAAAGTTCTGAGCTGTTGATGACGGCGTGGACGCTTTGTTGAAATGCCTGCATGGGCGTAAAGGTTTGGAAGCTGTCGCCGAGCAAAATCACCGTCGCATGACGGCGCTGGTTCATGGGCATTTGCTGCAGCGCCTGCAAGGTGAGGTTTTCCTCGATGCTGTTGGCGGCAAAGCGTTCTTCGAGGATGACAACCTGATAGTGGACCTGGCTGAAGCGGATGAGAAAGTCGCTGTGCGTGGCCGCGGTGTGAACTTTGTAGCCCAGTTCCTGGAGTGCGGTTTTGACGGTATCCAGCCATTCGGGGGTGGAGAACGCGAGCAGAGCCGGCTTGTCAGTCGCGCTGATAAAATCAAATTGGTCGTGCATGGCTTACTTGATTTTGAGGGTGATCGGGGGCGGGGTGCTGCCGCTGGCGTTCGGGAGTTTTTCCACGATTCCCTTCATGCGCAGGGCGCCGACGGTATGGGTCACTTCGCCACGGGATTTCTTCATGTTGTCCATGCCGCGGGTGACGACGCCGCGTTTCGAGCAATAGAGCAGGGCGGTTTCCTCGGTGATTTTGCCTTGTTCAAAGGCTTCGAGCGTGGCGTGGTCGAAGGTTTTCCAACCGAACGCGTAACTGGCCTCGATGATTTCGTAGAAGCTTTTCCCCTCGCTTTCGCCGAGACGGATGGTTTCTTGGATGCGGAGATTCGAGCCCATGATTTCGAGGAGGGCATGACGGCCACCGCCGATGCGCGGCACGAGACGTTGACCGACAATCCAGCGGAGGGAATCGGCCAGCCGCGCACGAATTTGTTCCTGTTCCTCAGGTTCAAACATACCGCAGATACGATTGATGGTCTGGCCAGCGTCAATTGTATGGAGTGTGCTTAGAACCAAGTGACCGGTTTCCGCGGCGCTCAGGGCGATGCTGACCGTTTCGCGGTCGCGCATTTCACCGACGAGGATGACCTTGGGCGCCTGGCGCAGGGCGGCGCGCAGGCCGTTGGAGAAGCAGTCGAAGTCCGTGCCTTGCTCGCGCTGGTTGAATGTGGCGCGGACGTTGGGATAAACGAACTCGACCGGGTCTTCAAGGGTTACGATGTGGACGGGCTTGGTGAGATTGATTTCATTGAGCACGGCCGCCAGCGTGGTGGATTTGCCGGAGCCGGTGGCGCCAGTGACGAGCACGAGGCCGGTTTTCTCACGCGGAATCTGCTGGAGAATTTCCGGAAACTTCAACGTGGCCAGGGTGGGGATGGTGGTGTTGAGTTTGCGGGTGACGATGGAATAGTTGCCGCGTTGCGCAAACACGTTGACGCGGAAGCGCGCTTTGTCGGCAAGTTGATAGGAGGTGTCGCACGAGCCTTTGCGCATCAAATCCTGCAGGTGCCACTGGTTTTCGCCGATCAAATTCAACGCGACCGCCTCAGTCTGGTAAGGGGTCAGCTTGTCCACGGGCGGATCAAGTGTCACCGGCTTGAGTTCCCCATAGGCTTCAACCTGGAAAGGCCGGTTGACGGTGAACAAAAGGTCGGAGACCTCGGGCTGGGAATCCAGCATCGTGTTCAGGACATGGTCCAGTTCCGGGCGTCGCATCATAAATCAGGCCTCGTCTTCTTCGGGTGGGTGCGCAAGGAATTGGCGGAATTTTCTTTTATCGAGCGCCTTTTCGTACGCTTCCTCGGGTGAAATGCGTTTCATGCGCAGGTGTTCCATGATCGCGTCGTCGAGCGGCTGGTTGCCGAGCTTCTTGCCGACCTGGATCATGCCGGGAATCTGGTGCGTCTTGCCTTCGCGCACAAGGTTCGCGATGGCGGTGGTGAACACCAGAATTTCGAGCGCGGCCACGCGGCCTTTCTTGTCAATGCGCTTGAACAAGTTTTGGGCGACGATGCCACGAAGCGATTCGGAGAGAGTTGCGCGAATCTTGTTCTGCTGGTCGGCGGGAAAGACGTCGATGATACGATCCACCGTCTTGGCCGCGCTGGGCGTGTGCAGCGTGCCGAACACCAAGTGACCGGTGTTGGCCGCGAGAATGGCGAGTTCAATGGTCTCCAGGTCGCGCATTTCGCCGATGAGCACGACGTCGGGGTCTTCGCGCAGGGCGCCTTTCAGACCAGCGGCGAAACTTTTCGTGTGCAATCCAACTTCGCGCTGGTTGACGAGGCAGTTCTTGCTTTCATGCACGAACTCGATCGGGTCTTCCATCGTGATGATATGATCGCGCCGGTTCTTGTTGGCGTAATCGAGCATCGCGGCGAGCGTGGTGGATTTGCCCGAGCCGGTTGGGCCGGTCACGATGACAAGACCCTTGTGCAGCATCGCCATTTTCTTCAGGACGGGCGGCAGCGGGGCGTCGAATTTTTCAAAATCTTCAAAGGAGAGAACCTTGCTGGGAATCTGGCGGAACACCGCGCCGACGCCGTTCTTCTGGTTGAAGAAGTTGGCGCGGAAGCGGGAGATGTTCGGGATTTCGTAACCGAAGTCCACGTCGCCGGTTTCCTCGAACGTTTTGATTTTGTATTCCGGCGCGATCTCGTAGAGCATTGCCTTGAGCGTATCGCTATCGAGCGGTGCATGCTCCACACGGTGAAGTTCGCCGTTGATGCGCAGCATGGGGTTGTTGCCCGCCGAGAGATGCAGGTCGGAGGCCTTTTGCTCGAACATCAGGTTGAAGAAGGCGTCTATCTTGGCCATAAAGTTTTATGCAATCCGTGCCCTACTTAGCTAAATCCGCACCACCCAGGAAACCGGCGAACAATTGAACCGCGTTGTTGAAAGAATTAAGGCCGAAATCAGCGTGCACGGGGTGATTCCGTTCGCGCGCTTCATGGAACTCGCATTGTATTGTCCCGATTGTGGATATTATGAAAAGGAAAATGACAACCTCGGACGGCGCGGGGACTTCTATACCAGCGTGAGCGTGGGGCCGCTTTTTGGCCAATTGCTTGCGTTCCAGTTCGCCGAGTGGCTGAAGTTGCTTCCTGGCGGACGGGTGCAATTGGTTGAGACCGGCGCCCATGACGGCCGGCTCGCTGCCGACATTCTGCAGTGGTTGAAACAGTGGCGACCGGAGATCCTTGAGCGAATTGACTACGTCATTTGCGAACTCTCGGCGAGACGACGGAAATGGCAGCGAGCAACGTTGAAGGAGTTTTTGCCCCGGGTCCGATGGTTGGAAACGGACTTGTCGCAGCAGGGAGGTAGTTTCAGCGGCATCATCTTTTCCAATGAACTCTTGGATGCGATGCCCATACACAGGCTGGGCTGGAATGCACAGCGTCGCGCATGGTTTGAATGGGGCGTGAGCGCAGTTGGGGATGCTTTCAGTTGGATACGAATGGACGGGGCTCAGTTTTTGAGCGCCGAGTGCCCGGGCTTTCAACGGTTGGCAGAACTGCCGGGCGAGCTGCTCGACGTTTTGCCTGATAATTTCACAACGGAAGTCTGTCCCGCAGCGGAAAACTGGTGGCACGATGCGGCAGCGGCGTTGCAACAAGGGCGGTTGTTGACGTTGGACTATGGATTAACAAAGGAGGGATTTTTCTCCCCGCACCGACGAGAAGGAACACTACGGGCGTACCACCGGCACAAACTTTGCGAAGACATACTGGCGAACGCGGGTGACCAGGACCTGACAGCGCACGTGAATTTTTCCGCGATTCAGCGGGCGGGCGAGGCGGCGGGATTAAGAACTGACCTGTTCACAACCCAGGCAGACTTTTTCGCCGGGATCATGAAGCATTTCTGGGCTGAAGCGGAGCGTAACGGTGTGTGGACCAGCGAACGCGTTCGCGAGTTTCAAACCTTGGTTCATCCGGAACATCTGGGGCGGGCGTTTCGGGTGTTGGTGCAAACGCGATAAGTGCGGTGGAAGGGTACGGACAAATGGTCGGGCATATCACAAGAGCAAATGGCTTGATTCGAGGCGCAATGACTGCATTTTAAGGCGCGCTTTTTCTCAACCGAAAAAACAATGAAGGGAATTATTCTAGCAGGCGGTGCGGGTTCGCGGCTGTATCCGCTCACACTGGTGGCGAGCAAACAGCTCCAACCCGTGTACGACAAGCCGATGGTCTATTATCCGCTGACGACGCTCATCGAGGGCGGAGTCCGCGAGCTTTGTCTCATTTCCACTCCGCACGATTTGCCGCGCTTCCGGCAATTGTTGGGCGACGGTTCGCGTTTTGGTCTGACGATTGATTATCGCGAGCAGGAAAAGCCGGCGGGTATTGCCCAGGCATTCCTCATCGCGGAATCCTTCATTGGCAAGGACAATGTGACGTTGATCCTCGGCGACAACATTTTTTACGGCGGGGACGCGTTTACCAAGGCGTTTTCCGAATTCAAGACCGGGGCGACGGTTTTCGGTTATCACGTCAATGACCCGGAGCGCTATGGCGTGGTTGAGTTCGATGCGAACGGTCAGGCCATTTCCATCGAGGAAAAGCCCAAGCAGCCCAAGAGCAATTATGCCGTGCCGGGTCTTTACATCTACGACAACGAAGTGGTGGCGCTGACGAAGGCGCAAAAGCCGTCGGCGCGCGGTGAACTCGAAATCACCGACTTGAACGTCTCCTACATGCGACGGGGAAAATTGCGCGTGGAGCGGCTGACCCGTGGTTTCGCGTGGCTGGATGCCGGGACGAGCAGCAGTTTGCACGAGGCGAGCGCCTACGTGCAGACGATCGAAAAGCGCGCCGGGGTGAAGATCGGTTGTCCGGAAGAAGCGGCGTTTCGTGCCGGCTTTCTGTCGCTGGCGCAGTTCCAGGAAACGACGGAGAAAATGCCCAACTGCGAATACCGGGCCTATCTGCTGGATGTGGTTGCGGAAGCGAAACGACTCAAAGGCGGAAAATGATTCTACTATTAGGCGGAACGGGTTACATCGGCCAGGCATTCAAGAAAGAACTGGAGCGCCGAAAGCGCCCGTTCATTTCCCTTTCCCGGCGCGAAGTGGATTACACTCGATTTGATTTGTTGCTGGAGTTCCTCAAAGGAAAGAAGCCGGAGTTTGTGGTCAACGCGGCGGGGTACACGGGAAAGCCGAATGTGGACGCGTGCGAAAGCGCGAAGGCCGATACGCTCGCCGGTAACACGCTCCTGCCGCAAACCATTGCCCATGCCTGCGCCGCACTGCAGATTCCTTGGGGACATGTTTCTTCGGGTTGCATATACTCCGGGGCGAAGATCAAAGCCAATGGTCAGATTCACGCCGAGAAGGATATGACCAAACCCGAGTTGCGTGCGCTGGTGGAAAAATCGCCCGCCGATGTGCTGGGTTTCACCGAAACGGACACGCCGAATTTTTCCTTCCGCGATGGGCCGTGCAGTTTTTACAGCGGCACGAAGGCGTTGGGTGAGGAGGCAATGGCGGGCATTGGTCAGAGTTACATTTGGCGGCTGCGGATTCCGTTCGACGAGTTCGACAGTGGTCGGAATTATCTCAGCAAGGTCCAGCGCTATACCAAGGCCTACGACAACGTAAACTCGATTTCACATCGCGCTGACTATGCCTCCGCGTGTCTGGACTTGTGGGAGAAACGCGCTGCGTTCGGCATTTACAACGTCACCAACCCGGGCTTTGTCACCACGCGGCAGGTCATCGGGCTGATTGAAAAAATTCTCAAACCCGGGAAAAACTTCGAATTTTGGGCGAATGACGAGGAGTTTTACAAGGTCGCGGCCAAAACACCGCGGTCGAATTGCGTGATGGATGTATCCAAACTGCTGGCGGCGGGCGTGAAGATTCGCCCGGTCGGTGAGGCGTTGGAGCAGTCGCTGCGAAACTGGGTGCCCGAAAAAGTTTAACTAAAAATTACACTGTGAACCTGCTTATTACCGGCGGTGCCGGATTCATCGGCTCGAATTTAATTCAGCACGTCATTGACAAGCCTGAGATCAAGAAACTCGTCAACTTGGATTCTCTGACCTACGCCGGGCATCTGGCGAATCTGGAAAAGGTCGCAAAGCACGCCAAATACGTTTTTGAGAAAGTAGATTTGCGTGACAAAGCGGAAGTGGTTCGCGTGGTGGAGCAACACGGAATCACGCACGTGATGCATCTGGCAGCGGAGTCGCATGTGGATCGTTCCATCACGGGGCCGGGGGATTTCATCAGCACGAACATTGTAGGGACCTTCAACCTGTTGGAGGCGTGCCGCGGTTTCTGGAATGGTAAGTTTGACGACAAACGTTTCCATCATGTCTCGACGGATGAGGTTTATGGTTCGCTGGGCGCGACGGGATATTTTACCGAGACGACACCCTACGCTCCAAATTCACCGTACTCCGCGAGCAAGGCGTCGAGTGACATGTTGGTGCGTGCTTATCATCACACCTACGGGTTGAACACGGTGATCACGAACTGTTCGAATAACTACGGGCCTTATCAATTTCCGGAGAAGTTGATTCCAGTGGTGATTCAGAATTGTCTTTCGCGAAAGAGCATCCCGGTTTATGGCGATGGCATGAATGTGCGCGACTGGCTCTATGTGCGCGATCATGACGAGGCGTTGTGGCAGGTGCTCACGCGCGGCAAGACTGCCGAAACCTACAACATCGGGGGCCACAACGAGTGGGCGAACATCAACATTGTGAAGTTGATTTGCGACCTCATTGACGAACTGGCACCTCAGCTAGGCGGCAACACACAGAAGCTCATCACCTACGTCAAAGATCGTCCCGGACACGATCGCCGCTATGCCATTGATGCCTCGAAGTTGCAGCGCGAACTCGGCTGGGTGCCGGCTTACACCTTTGAGCGGGGTATTCGCGAGACTGTGCGTTGGTATCTCGACAACCAGGCCTGGGTGAAGACGGTCCTGACCAAGCCCGTGGCGAAGTGATGTTGCTAAAACCGGGCGGTTGGTTTGGAGGGCTTAGAGGTGATAACAATCACTTTTTACGGAGTGTCGGGTTAATTCCACCTTGTAATTTCCCTTATTGACGTGGGTTTACGGTCACCTCCCCGGTTGCGAGTCGAACTTCACTTCCGTAGTAAGCCGGACACCACTTCCGTATTCAGCGGCGAAGTCATTGTGCTGTTGTCACTTGCAACGATTTTGAGGGAGAGGGAAGATGAGTCCGTCGTTCGGAACTCAGATTTGTAAACGGAGTAAAGACGTTCGGAAGTTGTGAATTTATCTTTGAAGCAAAGTATGCGTACGCAGGTTCAGCAGAGGGACACCGTGTCGGTTGTCACCGAGGATTTGAAGAGCGGCATCCCGCTTTGGAAGCGGATGCTGGACATGGCAGTCATCCTGGTTTTTTCACCGTTCCTGGTTCTGGTCGGCGGTGTAGTGGCACTGGTGATCAAGTTTGGTTCTCGCGGCCCCGTGTTGTTTCGTCAGCAAAGGGTCGGCTATCGCGGTCAACAGTTCACCTGCCTCAAGTTTCGCACCATGCACGTAGGCGCTGAGACAAACTCTCATAAGGGGCATACGGCACAGTTGATCAAGAGCGAGGTGCCGATGACGAAGTTGGACGCCGGCAATGACCCGAGAGTGATCCCCTTCGGTTCGATCCTCCGTGCCACAGGACTGGACGAACTGCCCCAGATGGTCAACGTGCTGCGCGGCGAAATGAGCCTCGTGGGGCCGCGTCCGTGCATCCCTTACGAGTATGAAATGTACGAACCATGGCAGCGCCGGCGTTTCAATGCCGCGCCTGGCTTAACCGGGTTGTGGCAGGTCAGCGGTAAGAACCGCACCACGTTCAACCAGATGATCAATCTGGACATCGAATATTCCGAGCGATCGAGTCTTGGCTTGGATCTGATGATCATCCTCAAGACCGTGCCGGCACTTTTTACTCAATGCCTCGACCAGCGGGCCGCCAAGGCAAACCGCAAGGAAAGTCACACCGTGCCCGCCTCAGTGGCGAAACCTGTCCGTCCGTTACACGTATGAAATCCATCAAGAAAATCATTAAAGTTGGTGTTGTTGGCTGTGGTTACTGGGGGCCGAACCTGATCCGCAATCTGCGGCAGTCGGTCGATTGTCAGCTCAAGGTCATTTGCGACACGAGCGAGCAGCGATTGAAGCATATGCGCAAGCTGCACCACGATGTGGCGACAACGAATCGCTTCGAGGATTTGCTGAACGATCCCGAGTTGGATGCGTTGGTGATCGCAACACCCGTGCGTTTTCATTATGAGATGGCCAAGGCGACTCTGGCCGCCGGCAAGCATGTTTTCATCGAAAAGCCGATGGCCCGCACCGTAGCCGAAGGCGAGGAGCTTTGTGCATTGGCGCAGCAGAATGGTCTCGTGTTGATGGTTGGGCACACGTTCCTGTTCTCGCCCGCCGTCCGCCGGATGAAGGAGATCATTGATTCCGGGGACATTGGCGAGGTGCAATACATTTCGGCGCGGCGTCTAAATCTGGGCTTGTTCCAGAAGGATATCAATGTGGCTTGGGACCTCGCGCCGCACGATATTTCCATCATCCTGCATCTGCTCGATGAACAACCGACGGCGGTTTCCTGCCAGGGCAGCAGCCACGTCAATCGCAGTATTGAAGACGTGACAATGATGTATCTCACCTTCAAGAAGAACCGCTGCGCGTTCATTCAAAACAGCTGGCTTGATCCGAAGAAAGTCCGCCAGATGACGGTCGTCGGCTCGCGCCGGATGATCATCTATGATGACACCGAGCCGTTGGAGAAACTGAAAATTTACGATGCCCGCGTGGAAGTGCCGCCGCATTACGATTCATTCGCGGAATTCACGTACTCGTATCACTACGGCGATGCGTACGTGCCTTACATCAAGCAGGACGAACCGCTGAAGCTGGAATGCCAGCACTTCCTCGATTGCATCCGCGGTGAGGCGGTGCCGATCACGGGTGGCGTGCAAGGACTGGAAGTCGTCCGCATTCTCGAAGCGTCCAATCATTCGCTCAAACAGCATGGCCAGGCCATTAGCCTCGGGCTGCCGGCGCATTCGGCCAACGGCGATCACACAAGGCACACGAATGGCAAGAGCAACGGTCACAACGGCAACGGCAACGGCCATGGAGTGGTCATTCCTGCTGGCGCACGGAGTGTGTTGGCCGCGTGAGCACCGATCAGCTTTATCAGCGCATCGCCCCGGATGTGAAACTTGGCCAGCGGGTCAAGATCTTCGCCTTCACGAATCTCTACGGGTGCGCGATTGGTGACGATTCCAAGATCGGCACCTTCGTCGAGATTCAGAAGGGCGCCCGGGTCGGTGCGCGGTGCAAGATTTCGAGTCACACCTTCATTTGCGAAGGTGTGACGTTGGAGGATGAGGTATTCATCGGGCACGGCGTGACGTTCATCAATGATCGCTTTCCGCGCTCCACCAATCCAGATGGCAACCTTCAGACGGAAGCCGACTGGAATTGTGTCGGGACGCAGGTGAAACGGGGTGCGTCCATTGGTTCCGGAGCCACGATTCTTTGTGGCGTGACCATTGGCGAAAGGGCTATTGTGGGGGCGGGCAGCGTGGTGACCAAGGATGTGCCGGACGGCGCGATTGTCGCTGGCAACCCGGCGCGGATTTTGCGCCGGGTCGCAGAAGCCACCGCCAAAGTAAAATAGTTTTCTGACGGTTTCGACGGGCAAGGAGGTTGGGTGTAATGATGTGTGGTGAGACAGCACGGTCGCGTACATTCACAGCGAGTGAATTATCCGGACAATTGTCGGTACTCTTTGGTTGAACGACTTTGCTGACGTTGGTATCGGAATCAAGTAAGACTTTTATCTGGATGAATTCGGGCATGCACACGGAATCACGACAAGAAGCCGCTCCCACCCCGGGGGCCGCGGTGGACGACGTGTTGTACACCATCTTCCGGCATAAGTGGCTAATTCTCTCGTTCATCTTGCTGGGCTGCGCGGCAGCGGGGGTGGTGCGATTTCTCAAGCCTCCTTTGTATCAGTCCGAAGCCAAGATTTCCGTGAAGTATGTCATGCAGACGACGGGCGTGAATCCCACCGGTCCGGAGACCCAGGTTGCGGCGCTGGGATTCGATGGCCAGGAGATCATGAACACCGAGGTGGAGATCATCCGCAGCTTGGATACCGCGTTGATCGTGGCCACCAATATCGGTCCGGAAAAGATTCTTGCCGAAAAAGGGGGCGGGAGTCATCCGCTAGTGGCCGCCGGGATTGTTCGTGAGGGGTTGAGCGTGCCGACGCCCCGCACCACGACCATTGCGCTGACTTTCAAGCATCCGGACCCAACGGTCGTGCAACCGGTCTTGGACGCCTTCATCAAGGCATATATGCGCCGCCATGCAGAAATGCGCACCGGTCGCGGTATGGAGGAAGTTTTCGCGCAGGAGCGGGATGAACTGGGAAAGAAGATCGCCGAGATAGACGGTGAACTCAAGAAACTCAAGTTCGAAGCCGGCGTGCCGGACTTGGAGGAATCAAAGAAGGCTTACCAAAGGCATATCTCCAATTTGCAGGACGATCTTTTCAGCGCCCAAAGGAAGCTGGCCGAAAGTGAGGCCATGTACGGAGAGTTCATGGCCGATTCGACCAATTCAACTGCCTTGGTTGTGCCGCTCGACAAGGCGGATGAGTATCGGCAGACGGTTCGGCGGGTGGAGCAATTGAAAAAGGAGGTCAGCGCAAAACTCGAAGAATACACGCCCTTGCATCCGGATGTGGTCAAGCGAAAGGACAAGATTGCGCAACTGACTCAACGCCTGGCCGAATTGGAAAAGGAGAATCCATCCATCGCTGCTCTGGGTTTGGCCATGGGGACGGTTGGGGCCGGTACCAATGAGTCGTCCATGAACATTTCCGCATCGCTCGCGGATATCAAAATGTTGAAGCGAAAAGTGGATGGCTACAGCAATCAACTGGCTTCGGTGAAGGCTGAGGCCTTTCGTTTAATGGACTTTGAGAGGCAGATCACCGAACTGGAACGCCGTCGGACTGCCGAGCAGAAGAATTATGATTCCATTCAGGTCAACCTGGATCAGGCGCGACAGGATGATTCGAAGGGCGCCGGGCGGGTGACCGGAATGTATTTAACCCAAAGCCCGACGCCGGCGGGGCCGGACATGAAGAAACTGTTTAAGATGGTTGGGATCGCTTTTGGCGGGTGTGTTGGGATAGGGTTTGGTCTGGCATTCCTGATTGATCTGATTCTGGATCGGACCATTCGTCGCCGGCAGGATGTGATCCGCCATTTGCATTTGCCGGTTTTTCTCACCATTCCGGATACGAACTGGAAGAACCGCATCCATTTTCCGTGGCTCATTGCGAACGGCCATGGCAAGCCATCGTTGTCGGATGAGACTCAGGATGAACCCGCGACTGCTTCACCCAGCATGGCCCTGGCGCAGTGGGATCCAACGAACCACCTGCAATCGCACGTCGAAGGTTTGCGTGAGCGGCTGATCACTCATTTTGAAGTCAACAACGTCAATCATAAGCCCAAACTGGTGGCGGTTACGTCCTGCGATCATGGTGCGGGGGTGACGACCCTTTCCGCCGGTCTGGCGGCGGCGTTGTCCAAGACTGGTGATGGCAGTGCGCTGCTTGTGGACATGAACACGGCGGACGGCAAGACGCACTCATTTTACAAAGGCAAACCTGGTTGTGGACCGTCCGAGGTTCTTGACGCGAGTGAGGCCAATCAAAATGAGGCTTTCCACGCGGGACTATCGCTTTCCACCGTGTCGCCAGAACAACGCAAGCAGGACCGGTTGGCAAAGCTTTTGCCGCCTAGTTTCAACCATCTGGTGCCAAAGCTCAAAGCCAGCGAATACGACTATATCGTGTTTGATATGCCGCGCGTGTCGGCGCGAAGCGTAACCGCGCGCCTCTCTGGCCAGATGGATATTGTCTTGATGGTGATCGAATCTGAGCGGACCGGCCAACAGCGGGCCGGGCGTGCGATGGCGCTGATGCGCGAGGCGCGTGCCACGATGGTTGCGGTGTTGAACAAATGCCGAAATTATGTTCCGGCCCGTTTGGCCAATGATTAGGCAGGAGAAGCAGTTCGGCACTTGTGTTGCTGTAAATACCTGTATTCGTTCGGTTTTCGACGTTCGATCCCATTTCGACGGCGAAAGACCAGTATGTACCAAGACGTTCAACTTAGATCAGTCGCTCGCATTATCTGCGAAGCGACGGGGACGAAGTCTCTCCGTCGGTGGTCGCGCAATGGCTGGCAAGGGAGTTTGGCTAACTAAACTGGCCGGGATCGCGGTGGCCAACACAGTACGATGAAAATCTGGATTGATCTCGATAACACTCCGCACGTTCCATTTTTCAAGCCGATCATCCGCGAACTTGAAAAGCGCGGTCACTCGGTGGTGTTGACCGCGCGGGACGCGTTTCAAGTGTGCGAACTGGCGGCGAAGATGGGACTGACGCCCACCAAGGTCGGTCATCATTACGGCAAAAACCGTTTCCTGAAGGTGTGGGGACTCGGCTGGCGCAGTTTGCAATTGCTGCCCACCGTGCTGAAGCATCGTCCCGACCTTGCGTTGTCCCACGGCTCACGCTCGCAAATCCTGCTTTGCAATCTGCTGCGGATTCCGACGGTGATGGTGATGGATTACGAATTTGCCGAGACGCCCTGGCTGTTGCAGCCGCGCTGGGAAATCGTTCCGAGCGTGTTGCTCGACGCAAACCTGCAATGCAAGCACCCCGAGCGGGTCCGGACCTACGAAGGCATCAAGGAAGATGTTTATGCGCCGGAGTTCAAACCTGACCCGGCTCTTGGCAAACAGCTCGAACTTGATCCCGGAAAAATTGTGGTGACGGTGCGGCCACCTGCCAACGAAGCGCATTATCACAACCCCGAAAGTGAGAAATTTTTCGTGGAATTCATGGAGCGCCTGGTCGCCACACCCGAGACCAAGGCTGTGTTGCTTCCGCGCAACAAGAACCAAGAGGCCCAGATCCGGAAGGAGTTTCCGCAGTGGTTTGCCGATGCACGGGTGATTGTTCCCAAGGAAGCGGTGGATGGGCTAAACCTGCTGTGGCATTCCGATCTCGTCGTGAGTGGCGGCGGGACGATGAATCGCGAAGCGGCCGCCCTCGGGGTGCCGGTTTACAGCATTTTCCGCGGGAAGATCGGGGTGCTTGACCGCCAACTTCAAAAGGAAGGCCGGATGATCTTGATTGAGAAAATTGAAGATGTGCGGAACAAGATTGCTCTGCGGCGACGTGAGAAATCCCACGCCCAAACCAATGGCGCGCCGCGCAAGGCGCTGGGCGGAATCGTGGAGCACGTTGAAGCAATCTTACGTCAGGAGTGCGGCGCCTGACCCGGATTGTCGGTGATCAGTCAGAGCAAACCATGAGCAAAGAAATCAAAATTGTCATCATTGCGGGTGCACGGCCGAACTTTATGAAGGTCGCGCCTATCATTAAGTCCATCCGCACGCGCGCAGCTGATTCCTCGCGGAACGGCGCCCGCGTTTCCTACCGGTTGGTTCATACCGGCCAGCATTACGATGAGAAAATGTCGGACATTTTCTTCACCGAACTTGGCATCCCAGCGCCGGACATCAACCTCGAGGTCGGCTCCGGCTCGCACGCCGTTCAGACCGCGAACGTGATGACGAAGTTCGAGCCCGTGTGTGAACAGGAGAAGCCAGACTGGGTGCTGGTGGTCGGCGACGTGAATTCCACGATGGCCTGCACGCTGGTCTGTTCGAAGCTCGGAATCAAAGTCGCGCACGTGGAGGCCGGTTTGCGCAGTTACGATCGCAACATGCCGGAGGAGGTGAACCGCATTGTGACCGACTCGCTCGCGGATTTGTTGCTCACACCTTCCGCGGATGGAAATGAGAATCTCAAGAAGGAAGGCATCCCTGAATCGAAAATCAAGCTGGTGGGCAACGTTATGATTGACGCGCTGGTGACGAATCTCGACAAGTCGCGCGCCAGCAAGTTGCCCGAGAAACTCGGGATCAAGCAGAAAGGCTTCGTCTATGTGACGCTGCATCGGCCGTCGAATGTGGACCATCAGGCGAGCCTGACGACCATCATGGGCGAATTGAAGCGTATTGCGGGCGAGTGGCCGGTGGTATTTCCCATGCACCCGCGCACGCGCAAGATGTGCGGGCAGTTTGGCATCTCGCTCGAAGACGAAAAGGGTTTGCGGATTCTCGATCCCATCGGCTATCACGACTCTTTGTGCCTGACGGAATCGGCGCGGTTCATTCTCACGGACTCCGGTGGATTGCAGGAGGAGAGCACCTATTTCAAAACGCCCTGTCTGACGTTGCGTCCCAACACCGAGCGTCCGGTGACCATTACTCAAGGAAGCAACAAGCTGACCACGATCAAATCACTGGCGGCGGACATTGACGCGGTCCTGAAGCAAGAGGCGCTGGCGTCGAAGATTCCGCCCCTTTGGGATGGCCGGAGTTCGGAGCGCATTCTCGATTGCATCATTGCGGCGAGTTAGGTTGGAATTGCTCTCCATGCTCAAGGCGGTTTTCACACTCGATTACGAAATCCACGGCAACGGGGATGGGTCGCCGCAGGATCTGATTGTCGAGCCGACCCGGCGGATGTTGGATCAATTCGACCGGTATGGGGCCAAGCTCACCATCCTGGCTGATGTCGCGGAGATTCTGAAATTCAAAGAATACAAGGAGCAAACTGGGCGGGATGATTTTCATTACGAAGCCATCGCGGAACAACTGCGCGACACGGTTCGACGCGGTCACGATGTGCAACTTCACCTCCACGCTTCCTATTTCAACGCCAAGTATGAACATGGCCGTTGGGCACAGGATTGGTCGGAATACAATTTCGCCGGCCTCCCGTTCGAGCGGATGAACGAACTGGTCCGGTCGGGAAAAGAATTCCTGGAAACTTTGCTTAAGCCGGTGGTGCCGACCTACCGCTGTTTCGCATTTCGCGCGGCGAACTGGTCGGTCAGTCCGTCGCGCAATGTGGTGCGCGCGTTGATCAATAACGGCATTGGCGTGGAAACTTCCGTGTTCAAGCACGGTCGGCGGGATGGGATCGTCAGCTTCGACTACACGAATGCCCACAGCGATTTGATTCCGTGGCGCGCGGACGAGAACGACATTTGCCGTCAGGATGAGAAGAGTCCGCTCGTGGAGGTGCCGATTTATTGCGAGCGACGTTGGCTCGGCGCTTTCTTCTCTGTAAATCGAATCTATCGCGCCTATCTGACCCGCAAACATTCCGTCAAAGGAACAAGTTATTCGGAAGGCGGCAATACGTTGTTGCCACAACCACGCAAGAGGCGGCTTTCCACAAAGCTCGGCCTGCCGTTTCGCCGTCATCCGTGGAAGGCGGACTTCAATCAATGTAGCGGACGACAATTAATTGGTGCGCTGGAACGGGCCGCTCAGAAGCATCAAAACGGCACAGCTGTTGATTATCCCTTTGTATTGATCGGCCACTCGAAGCTCTTCACGCAACACAACGAGCGCAGTCTCGAACCATTTCTCCAGTTTGTGGCCCAGCAGAAGAGCCGGTTTGGTTTCGCGACTTTTGGAGACTTCGAATTCGCCGGACAGAAGGCGCGGTGAACGTTTACGGGACATGAGTCACCAACGCTACGTCATCATTACGCCGGCGCATAACGAAGAGGCCTTCATCGCCAAAACGGCGGAATCCATCGTCGCGCAAACGATCCGGCCGTTGAAATGGGTGGTGGTGAACGATGCCTCCAACGATCGAACCCGTGAAATCGTTGAGCGATTCGTTCGCGAGCACAGTTTCATCGAGTTGGTGAATCTCGACCGGGCGGCGGGCCGGCATTTTGGGAACAAGGTGCGAGCTTTCAATGCGGGGTTCGAGCGGGTGGCAAAGCTGGAATATGATTTTCTTGGCAACCTGGACGCGGATATTTCATTTGGGCCGGTGTATTTCGAGAACATCCTGCGACAGTTTGAAACGGACTCAAAGCTCGGGCTCGCGGGTGGAATGGTTCACAGTTGCGTGGACGGAGCGTACGAGAGTCAGGAGGTTGCACTCGACAGTGTGGCCGGGGCGGTGCAGTTGTTTCGGCGTAAATGCTTCGAGCAAGTGGGCGGTTACCGTCCATTACCGAATGGTGGGATAGATGCGGCGGCGGAGATTGCAGCACGGATGCATGGCTGGACGACTCGTACGTTTCCTGAGTATTCAGTATTGGAGCATCGGAGGACTGGGTCAGCCACAGCGCGCCCGCTGGCTTCCCGGGTAAAGGAAGGGCGCCGAATGCACTCATTGGGATACAGTCTGCTCTTCTTCCTTTTTCGCTGTTTGTATCGCAGCACGAAAAAGCCGGTGATCCTCGGCAGCGGCGCAGCGTTATATGGGTATCTGGCCAGCGCGCTGGCGCGGAGTCCGGTGGCCCTGCCTCCCGAGGTGGTGCGCTTCTTGAGGAATGAACAGCATGGCAAATTGCGGCGCGCGTTCGGTTTGAAGGCTGGTTAAAGGCAAACTATGTGTGGCATTTGCGGAATTTTTGATTTGAACGGAAAGCCGATTGAGCCCGCCCTGCTGGCCGGCATGACCGAAGCGATTCATCATCGCGGGCCGGACGGCGACGGGCGGTTCGTGGATCGCGAGGTGGGCTTGGGACACCGGCGTTTGAGCATCATTGACCTCGGTGGCGGGGCGCAGCCGATCGGCAATGAGGACGGCAAATTGCAGATCGTCTTCAACGGAGAGATCTACAATTTCGTCGAGTTGCGGGCCGAGCTGGAATCTTTTGGGCACAAGTTCAAGACCAAGTCGGACACGGAAGTGATCGTTCACGCCTACGAACAATGGGGCGCGGATTGCGTGAAGCGGTTCAACGGCATGTTTGCGTTCGCGCTGTGGGATGGAAACAAGCGTGAGTTGTTTCTCGCGCGGGATCATCTCGGCATCAAGCCGCTGTATTACGTGAACATTGGTGGCGACCTCGTGTTTGCCTCGGAGATCAAATGTCTATTGCTGCATCCCGGATGTCCGCGGGAGGTGGACTTGGAGGCGCTGGCGGAATTGTTCACTTTCCGCTACGTGCCTTCGCCCAAGACGTTGTTCAAAGGGATAGCCAAATTGCCGCCGGGCCATTCGATGCTCTGTTCGCGAGGCGGGGTGAAGATCAAACGCTACTGGGAATGGACGCCCAAGATTCGCAAGAAGGTGCAGGAGGAGGAGTTGATCGAAGAGTATCAGAAGCTCTTTGAGGACGCGGTGCGGATTCAACTGCGGAGCGATGTGCCACTGGGATTGTTTCTGAGTTCGGGTATCGATTCGAGTGTGCTACTGGCCGTGATGAGCAAATACGCTTCCGGGCCGGTGCAGTGTTTCACGATCGGGTTCAAGGGTGGGGAGAAAACGAACGAGGTGGAGGACGCGCGGGAAAGCACCCGCCTGTTCGGTGCTGAACATTACTCAATGAATGTCGGCGCTGAGGATTACGAGAATTATTACGGGCGATACATGGGCGACTTGGAAGAACCGGTCGGCCATGAGCCGGCAGCGGCTTTCTACTTCGTCTCCAAGATCACCAGCGAGCGGGTAAAAGTAGCGCTGACGGGGCAGGGAGCGGACGAGCCGTGGGCGGGCTACGACCGCTACAAGGGCATCAAACTTTCCACGCTTTACAGCAAGATGCCGGGCGCTGTTACGGATGGGTTGTTGCCGCTGGTGGCCAGGATGACGGGGCGCACGGAACGATTCAAACGTGGCGTGGCCTCGTTGAGCGAACCGGACATGCTGACCCGCTTTGCGAAAGTCTATTCGTTCTTCAGTGCGGACATGAAGGCGCAGCTTTACACCGGCGCGCTGAAGCAGGGGTTTGACGCGGACCACTTCGGAACGCGCAAGGCCTTGGGTCATTTGCAAGCGGACGTGAAGGATTTGGATCCGCTCACGCAAATGCTCTACATTGACACGCGAGCGAATCTCCCTGACGACCTGTTGATGGTTGCGGACAAGACGTCCATGGCGAATTCGTTGGAGGTGCGGGTGCCGTTTCTCGACTATCGCCTGGTGGAGTTCATTGAAAGCCTGCCGCCTTCGATGAAGCTTCGGGGCTTCACCGGCAAGTATCTGCACAAAAAGGCGATGATGAAATGGCTGCCCAAAGAAATTGCGTACCGGAAGAAGAAGGGCTTCGCTCATCCCATCGCGGAGTGGTTGCGCAAGGATATGCGGCCGTTGGTGGAGGATTGTCTTTTGAGCAGCAGCAGTTCTTTGGGACGCTATTTTGATCAACGTTACATGCGGACGATGTTGGAGGATGATCGGGCGGGCAAGGAGCATTACATGCGGCATATTTACCTGCTGATGTCGTTGGAGCTCTGGCACCGCGCCTTCAAGATCAAGTAGCCATGCCGCGGCAAACCCGTTCTTCGTTCTCCCTTGATAGAGCTCAGGTCGAAGCGACCTCGCCCGCGCTGTGAATCCCCTCGCGATGCTGTTTACGGCGGTGGCGGCGACGCTGCTGTTCCGTCTCCCGACCGAATGGGCGGCCTTGCCACTGTTGATCGGCGCCAGCTACATGACGCTGGGGCAGGATATTCAAGTCGGCCCGCTACACTTCACGGTGATCCGTATTTTAGTGGCGGTGGGAGTGATGAGAGTACTCAGCCGGAAAGAGCACATCTCCGGCGGCATGAAGGGGATTGATCGGATGATGGTCCTCTGGGGTATCGTGGCGGTGATCAGCAGTGTCTTTCACGAGGAATTTTCGTCGGCATTGATTACGCGCCTGGCCCTCGTCTATGACACGTTGGGACTATATTTCCTGATGCGCATTTTTTTGCGGGCGGCGGATCCGAGTGCGATGCTCGGGGTCTGCCAGATCATGATCATCGTTTTGATCCCCTTGGCCCTGGCGATGATTGCGGAGCGTGTAACCGGACAAAACTTCTTTTCCATGTTTGGCGGGGTCAACCCAATCAGCGAGGTGCGCAATGGCGCCGTGCGGGCCCAGGGACCGTTTGCGCATTCGATTTTGGCCGGGACCGTGGGGGCCGTCAGCTGGCCGCTGGCCTTGTTCTTCTGGAAGGAGAAGCGGATACTGTCCATTGCGGGCCTGGCGGCGGCGGGGGCGATTGTTTTGTGCAGTGGCTCGAGTGGTCCAATTATGACCAGCATGTTCTGCGGTATTGGTTTGTTCTTTTGGAGATTTCGTAACCGGATGAAGATGATTCGCTGGCTGGCAGTGCTGGGAATCATCGGCTTGGACATGACGATGCAGGCGCCCGTTTATTACATTCTGGCCAGGATCGATCTGACGGGCAGCAGCACCGGCTGGCATCGGGCAGCGCTGATTGAATCCTCGATCAAGCATCTGAACGAATGGTGGCTGGGTGGCACGGACTACACGCGGCATTGGATGCCGACGGGAGTGCCGTGGAGTCCGAACCATACGGACATCACCAACCAGTACATCAAAATCGGAGTGGTCGGCGGGCTGCCTTTGATGCTGTTGTTGGTCGGCATACTGGTCAGTGCTTTTCGGATGGTTGGCAAAACCATCAAACTTTTTCCCGATGCACCGCGCGAGCATCTTTTTTTGATCTGGTCGTTCGGGGCAATTTTGTTTGCTCATGCGGCCACCTGGATGTCTATCTCCTACTTCGATCAATCCATCGTCTTCCCGTTTTTCATTCTCGCCGCGATTGGTTCGCTACCGGTCACCCGGCCGCGCGTTGAGCCGGTTGCTGAAATGGCTCCAGCCTGATTCTACCGAGGGAAATGCATAACATATCGGTCATCATTGTCAGTTGGAACGCCTGCAATTACTTGCGGAAGTGCCTGCTCACAATTGCCGCCACGGGTAGTTCGTGTGTCAAGGAGGTCATCGTGGTGGACAATGCCTCCACGGATGGCTCGCCGGAAATGGTCGCGGCGGAATTTCCCGCCGTAACGTTGATTCAGACCGGCCAAAATCTGGGATTCGCCCGGGCCAACAATGTTGGGCTCAAGCGGGCCACGGGAGACTATCTGGCGCTGGTGAATTCGGACGTCGAGTTGCACGCCGATTGTTTCCAACAGTTGATCGCTTACTTGGAGGTGCATCCCGACGCCGGCTTGATTGGCCCGAAAGTTCTGGGAGGAGACGGGCTGTTGCAACGGACTTGTCGCCGGCTGCCCACGGTTTGGAATACACTGTGCCGTACGCTGGCGTTGGACGGCGCACTCGGACGTTGGTCGCTGTTTTCAGGCCGGGAAATGAGACATTGGGATCATCAGAATCTGATGGAGGTGGAGGTATTGAGCGGATGCTTCTGGCTGGCACGCAAGCAGGCGGTGGATCAGGTGGGCGGATTGGACGAGAGATTTTTCTTCTATGCGGAGGACGTTGACTGGTGCCAGCGATTCCGGGCCGCAGGCTGGAAGGTGGTCTTTGTTCCGACCGCCAGCGCCACCCATTATGGTGGAGCCAGCTCGAGCAACGCGCCGTTACGTTTCAGTGTTGAGATGCTTCGCGCCAATCTTACCTATTGGAAGAAGCATCACGGGTTCGTTGGGCAGGTCGCCTATTACTTACTGTCGCTGTTTCATCATGCGATCAGGACGGTACTGTATGGCCTCCGGGCGTTGAGTGGTGCCGGTCAGCGCGAAACCAGTGCTTACAAATGCCGGCGGAGCCTGACGTGCCTGCGCTGGCTTTTAGGCAACAAGCAGGTGACGGCAACCGCCGGATAGTTCCGGCTGCCCATGGAAAAGAATTTGAACCAGATGGAGACAAATTTACGGATCCTCTATTCCGAAGCGGAGCTTTCAACTTGTAAGGAGGCTTGGGAGGAGTTTCAGAAACATCCGAACGTTGATTGGGGCTTCTTTGGCTTGATCAACCGAACGCGTAGTTTGAGTCCTTGTGTCTTGGAGTTGCAAAGCGGAGGCAGGACCAGGGCGTTATGGGTGGGCCGGATTGAGGAGCGCAAGCTGCCGATCGAACTGGGCTACTTTAAGCTGGGCAGCATGCGCGTCAAACAGCTGAGCATCCTGAATGGCGGGATCATGGGTGACGATTCGGAGGACTCCTGTCGTCTGTTACTGCAACGAGCGCTTCGCCTCCTGCAGGAACACCAGTTAGACTACGTCGCGTTGAGTTACATTCCGAGCAGCCATGTGCTCTACCGGCTGGCGACCAGGGAAGTGTCCAGTTGGTTTTGCCGCGATTTTGGTGTGATTCCGAATCAGCATTGGCGAATGATTTTGCCCGGTTCGTTCGAGGAGTTTTTGAAGAAGCGGAGCAAGAAACACCGGTACTGGCTGAAGCGGTTGTCGCGGGTGCTCGAGGACGAATTTCCCGGACAGATCAGCATGCGGGCCTTTACCAAGCCCGCGGACGTGAGCGAATTCTGTCGTGAGGCTGACGCCGTGGCCAAGCTGACGTACCAACACCAGTTGGGCAGTGCCTTTGCCAACAACGAAGAATACCAATCGCGGTGCAAACTCCTGGCGGAGCAAGGTGCGTTGCGGGGCTACATCCTTTACGCCAAACAAAAGCCGGTGGCTTACTGGTTTGCCACCGCCTACCGGCAGACGTTGCATTTGAACTACACGGGCTACGATCCCGAATTCCGGAAATACGAGGTCGGAACAGTTTTGTTGATGAAGCTGATTGAGGATCATTGTGGAACTTCAATCCGCGACGTGGATTTCGGACTGGGCAGCGCCTTGTATAAAGAGCGATTCGGAGATGAGACATTCAATGAAGCAACGGTCCGGGTTTATCGCTCAAGCGCCAAAGCCCTTTTTGCCAATGTGGTCATTGGCGGGAGTGCCAAGTTCTCCGCCGGGCTGAAGGCATTGCTGGTCAAACTGGGCCTGCTCCAAAGAATCAAGACCTTCTGGAGAGCGCGAATGTCCGGCGGCAAGCAGACGTAAGAGAACATTCCTAGTTCCAATTCCACGTCTAGAAAACGATCAAGCTCCGGATAAAACCCGGAATATCCGAAATCACTGGATCATTTTAGGAAGAGCGCGCGCTCCCGGAAAAAGAGAATTATTTGGAATTGTTCAGCCGTTATCAATTGGCGGCCAAGGGATTAACAGGATGTAGGCACCGGACTTGGCGATGTCTCACACATGATGGTAGGATTGCTGCTAATGAAAAGCCGACGTATGAAATTTGTTGTTTTGGGGAGGTTGCTGTTGGCCGCTCAGCTTTTCGTGGCCGTTGCTGCTCACGCTCAGTCCTATTGTGTTCGAGCCGGTGCCACCGGATCGGGCAATGGTTCATCCTGGGATAATGCTTATCCGAGTCTGCCTTCGACGTTGGTGCGCGGGGCGACGTACTATGTCGCTGATGGCACCTATTCCGGCTACACGTTCAGCACGGCGGTCAGCGGGACCAGCGTGGTTACTGTCAAGAAGGCGACCGTGGCCGAGCATGGCCCAAGCACGGGTTGGCAGGACAGTTATGGGGATGGCGTTGCCCAGTTCAACGGCCAGATCAACGTCACCAAGAGCTATTTTGTATTCGATGGCGTGACAGGTGGTGGTCCGGGAAACTGGACAAATGGACTTGGTTTCAAGGTGGTAGTCACGTCCGCTTCACCGACGATTGCCATCAACATGAGCCAGTTCTCCGCCTCGGCTTCCGACATCACTTTTGCGCACATTGAAACGGTTGGGAATGACGGTTCAAACCAAGGGGGCGGCGGGATCGCCAATGATGCCTATGCTTTCTTTGGGCAGGTGTCGGCGATCAAGGTTTCCTACTGTTACTCACATGACATGGGGCGTTGCCACATCTTTTCATCAGGTCAAAATGTGACCATCGAGTACTCGTGTTTTGGCGACTATACTAGTTCGGCTGCCACGCACGCCGAGGCGATGTCGATTGACCCGCAGCTTGGCAGTTCGGTCCGCAACTGGACGGTGCGTTACTGTTTGTTCACCCATGTCGAGGGAACGGGCGGCGTCATGTTCAACGGCCAGGGAATGAATTTCTATGGCAATGTTTTCTATCGCCCGACTGGCGACACCTGGGAGAGCGGCAATGGTCTGGTCGGCGGTTGGACCGGCGCGAGCGGTGAAGTCATGAAGGA
Organism: Limisphaerales bacterium; assembly: GCA_044225555.1. Lineage (GTDB taxonomy): Bacteria > Verrucomicrobiota > Verrucomicrobiia > Limisphaerales > JADLHS01 > JADLHS01. The sequence goes on from JBGAIM010000007.1 coordinate 346,692, forward strand.
TTATCTCGTTTACAACAACTCGTTCATCAACGTCAACACCACGGTCCTGACGACTCTCCCCCAGACCTACAGTGGTTGCGCCGCGTGGAATAACATCTTTTACAACTGCTCCACGCCGAGCTTCGCCAAGTTCACTTCGCATAACTACAATCATTTCATCAATTCCGGCGGCACGAGCGGTGAGGCCAATGGCACCAGTGCGACCAGTGGCGATCCGTTCGTGGATTATGTGAATCTGGATTTCAGATTGAAGGCGGCGACGGCAGCGGGCTCGAATTTGGGCGCGCCGTTCAATGTGGATCCGTTCGGGCGCACCCGCGGGAGCGATGGGGTGTGGGATCGCGGGGCGTATGAGTTTGGCTCCGGCAGCAGCACCAACCCTTCGGCGATGGTGACCCCGAGCACATTGAATTTTGGCCCGGTGGACGTTGGTACCACCAGCGACCTGCCGTTGACGATTCAGAATGTCGGTGGCGGAACATTGTCCGGCAGTGCGAGTGTGGGGACACCGTTCCAGATTGTCTCCGGCGCCACCTACAGCTTGGGAAGCAACCAACTGCAAACCATTACCGTGAGATATGCGCCTACTACCGCCGGTGCGCACTCGGGAACCATCACCTTGACCGGCGGCACGACAACCACCGTGAGTGTTTCAGGACAAGGAGTGACACCTCCTCCCCCCGCGACCGCAAGCTTCGAAGCTGAGAGTGGAAACATCTCTTCACCGTTCACGGTTTCCAGCGGTGCGATCTCCCAAAGCACAACGACTGACTTGGCGGGGGGCGGCAGGGCGGTCTATACGTTCTCCGTGCCGTCAAACGGAGTTTATACCGTTACGGCGCTGGTCAATGCGCCCTCACTGACGCAAAACACCTTCTATGTAAATGTGGATGCCGAGCCAACCGATCCGTTCATGATCTGGGATATTCCGGTGACGAGCGGATTTGAGACCCGCACCCTTTCATGGCGCGGATACGGAGCAAGTGATTCGTATCTGATCAATCCCAAATCCTTTCTGTTATCGACCGGCAGCCACTCGCTGATCTTGATTGGTCGTGAAGCCAATTGTGCCCTTGATCGGATTCAGATCGTCAGCGTGCCCACGCTGCCGCAGCCGCCTTCAGGGTTGACGGTCTTGGGCGGGCAATAGCGCGCCGGTGGTCCCCCTTGCCCGCTGATTGAGTCCGGAAAACCAATGGGAGGCGATTTGATGATTCGCCTTCCAACTCTGTTCCTTCTCTGCTCCCCTGTGGCCGCAACGTCATTCCGGCCGTGTGGTTTGACCGGGGAATGACCCATGCCGCAATGAAAATTCCATGGTTGAGAATATGGCGGGTTACCCGAAGCCGGGTACTTTGGGGGTGGCGGTTTCGTGAACTGGGAGCGAGGTCGGTAGTTGGGCGTTGTCGTCTGCTACGCAATGGGGCGGCTGTCAGTGTTGGTCATCACACCTTCATCGCGGACGATTGGACCTTGGCGGATCTGGCGACAGCAAGTGATGGGGGCAGCCCCAAGATACGAATCGGCTCACATTGCAGCATCATGCACGGCTTTCAGTGCAACGCGAGTGTGAGTGTTGAAATCCAGGATCACGTTCTCATGGCGCCGCGGGTGTTTATTACTGACGCGGATCATGTTGTGGATCCGAACGGTGAAAGGACAACGCTCTGCGAAAAATTCATCACTGCTCCGGTGGTGATTGAGCACGATTGCTGGATTGGGGTGAACGCCGTGATCTTGAAAGGTGTGCGAATCGGGCACCACTCCACCATCGGAGCCAATGCGGTCGTGACCAAGGATGTTCCGCCGTTCAGCACAGCGGTGGGAGTGCCAGCCCGGGTTGTTCGCCAAGGTGGCGCGGGCGGTCACGCCCAGAAACCGGTTTAGATTTATGTCGCGTCAGGTGGATTTGACGATCATCGCCGCTGTTAACAACGATCAGGTGTTGAACAGTTGTCTGTTGAGTTCGCCGGATTTGAAGTCCGGGATTGAACTGCTTCTGCTTCGCGGACACACCAGCGCCGCCAGTGCCTACAATGCCGGGATTTGCCAGGCGAAAGGGGAGTATCTCGTGTTCATACACCAGGACGTTTATCTGGCCGAGGGGTGGGTTGAACGGCTTCGAGCAGCGTTGGAGCACCTATCATCCAAGGATCCCAACTGGGGTGTGCTCGGAGTCTGGGGAATAAATCCAGCGGGACAGGGCGTGGGATACTTGTATTGTACAGCCATTGGAAGGCAGTTGGGGGAGGCTTTCGCGGGTTGCAAAGAGGTGAGATCACTCGATGAGGTCCTGTTGATTACGCGAAAGTCGTCAGGACTCCAGTTCGATGAGTCCGTGGGTGGGTTTCACATGTATGGCACCGACATTTGTCTTGAAGCTGCGCGCCGGGGAATGAGGAGCTATGCGATTTCTGCGTTCTGCATTCACAACAGCAACGGTTACGGCATGCTCCCGTGGGATTTTTGGCGCGCGTGCTTGCAGATGCGAACCAAGTGGCGGGCGGTGCTGCCGGTGATCACGCCGTGTGCCGAGATTACGAATTGGTGCGTGCCCATGATCCGCTGGAACATCGTTCAAGGCCTGAATGTTCTATTGGGCAGACACAAACCAGGCCGGCGTCTTCCTGATCCCGCGCAGCTTCATCGGCAGCTTCTGGCTTCCCGCCAAGGCTGAGTCTTCAACCTGAGCCGTGTTCCGGATCGTCCGTAACTTGCCGGACGCGACTCCGTAATCGACGGAAGGTGCGTCTCGATTCAATTGCTTAAAGTGATTTTGGTTCGTGCTACGCTGCGTTTGCATCTCAAGTTGTGAAAGTGCGTTTCTCCGGCTGTGATAAGTGTTCGCGCCAAAGGCTTTGGGCAATGAATTCCACTGTCCTTGGGCTGTTTGTGTTCATGACAAGCCTGGTCCTGTTGCGCGGACAAGGCACTCAGCCGCTTGTTGCCATCCATGACTCGGAGTTGACCCGCGCTTTGGAGGCGATGCCAGCGACACCTCCAACTCCAACGGGCGCGGGCGCCTCCGGTCGTGAATGGTGGCCTACCAACTGGCATTACTTCGTGATGCCCGAGTCGTTGAAAGAATCGCTCCGCTCGGATGGTACCGCGTTCGCCGTGGTGGGAGACTCTGAGATTGCGGTTGGCGCCTTACTGACGAACGGGCGGCCCCGGTATCCGATTACTTTCAGCCTGGCTGCCGAGGCAATTCGCGATGACGAAATCGTCGCCTTTACAAACTACGTCGCCGCCGGCGGATTTCTTTTCATCGGCTCCTCGTCGTTTACCCGGAATACCAACGGGGTTGCCCGGGGTGATTTTGCCTTTGCCGACGCGATGGGCGTTCACGGTTCGCAACTCGGGCTGACGAATTGGGGGGCGAATACGGTTTTCACCAAGCAAGCGGAACATCGCCTGGTCCGACATATTCCAAATGGCACGCTGACGTGGCGGATGCCGGCTGCGGCGGAGGAGATCAACTTCGGAATTTCCCCGGCGCATCCGTATCTCAATTCACACGACATCTGGCAGGTCGTGGCGACCAACGCCTTGGTTCTGGCGCAGGGAAACTCATTTCCCTATCTGGTCGTCAAACCCTATGGCAAGGGCTGGTTCATTTACTACGCGCCGATGCAGCCGCTGGTCGGGCACGGAGGTTGGTCGCCCAGCATGTATGCCTATGGCATTTTTCGGAATGCGATCGAATGGGCCTTTGAGTCCGCGCGGCTTTCCATCCCGAAGTTGAGCCCGTGGCCCTACGCCTACGATGCCGCGTTTATCATCCGGCACGATCTGGAAAACTATCAGAACGAGATCGCCAACATCGAAGCTTCCGCCCAGTTTGAAAACCTGCTGGGCGGCAAGGGTGACTATTACTTCTGCACCGGCACACTACGGGTCGAGATGGGCAATGCGCCGGGTGTGGTTGCCTCGTTGCGGCGGGCCGTGACGAATTACAACGCCAGCATCGGGCCGCACAATGGCGGGCTCCGCAATCCCAACAACCCCTCGTTGAATGGCACGGACTTCGACTACTGGCATTGGGGCCCGGATGAAGCGCTGGATGCGACACCGACAAATTACGCGAGCGGCAAAGAGTATGCGCTGATCTCCATGTCGAACTCGATTGTGGATGTGGAGACCTGGCTGGCGGGCATCAACACGGGGCCGCGATTTTGGGTGGGATGTTATTTCAATGCCACCCGGGAGGATTCTTATGACCTTCAGGATCAGTTGGACCTGAAGATCAATGGCGAGCAAAAGGTCGGGCCGTTTCCACATTGGACCCTCTCGACTCAGACGCCCGGCAAACGCTATCCCATTCTGAGCCAGCCGTTGAGTGAAGGATTCGTTGGCTCGCAGGTGCTGATCGTGGCGCAGTCACTGGAAACCCACACCAGTGCGAGTGTTCGTGCCGGGATTGACTATTACTACGGACTGGGCGGCTTGATAAATTTTTATTCGCATACACTCTCGACGGGGCTCGGCCCGGCGGGATCGGTGGCGACGGAATATGTTTCCTATGGGCTCAACACCAATCTTTTCCCCCGCCTCTGGTCTGCCAACGCCATCCGCATTTACAACTGGTGGCTGCAGCGGTCCAATGCGCAGATCTCGGTTTCCCACACCAGTACCAATGGGAACACCAGCGAAACGGGTATCCAGATTGCCGGGGCGACGGATCCCGCGACAACCGTCGAATTGGTGCTGCCGGCCGTGGGCGGGATCCAGGGACTCGAGGTGCTTGCCAATGGCGTGACCGCGTCCGCGTCTGGCTGGCGCACCAACGGCCATGCCCTCAAGGTGCTGGTGGGAAATACGGTGACGAATGTGATCGTGCGTTACACGCTGAATCCCTCGGCGCAGAATGATTACTACTCCGTGATGACGGGCACGGACCTGTCGGTTCCGGCGGTTGGCTTGTTGACCAACGATACCGTGGGTTTGGGCGGAACCAATCTCACCGCCGTCCTGGTTAGCAATGTCGCGAACGGTACGCTGTGGGTTACCAACAATGGCGGTTTCAGCTACACCCCCAACGCCAGTTTTGTCGGCTCGGATTTCTTTTCCTACCGCGTGTTCGACGGCATCTCGAATTCCTCGCCCGCCACGGCATTCATTTCGGTTACTCCGGTCGGCGCTTTGTTCTTCGACGATTTCTCCAGGTCGGCCGGATCGGCAACGCTCGCGCCTTGGGAACTGTTCTCCGGCAATTGGTCGGTGACCAATGGCAACCTCGTTGGGGGTAGTGCCTCACAAGGCTATGGCTATGTGAAAGTGGACGGGAGTTGGGCGGACTATGCGGTTCAAGGGACACTTCGCTTCACTGCCGGTGGGTTTGGTGGCGGCCTTGGTGGACGCCTGAATCCAACGACGGGCGCTCACTACGCCGCTTGGGTGTATCCCGAAGGTTCGGCGGGCGGCTCCTCCTTGCTGAAACTGGTCAAGTACCTGGGCTGGACGAGCTGGAGCGGCACGCCGATGGCTCAAATTGCCCTGCCTGGCGTCGGCACAAACACGCACCTGCTCAAGGTCATCTTCGAGGGGAATCGCATCCGGGTGTTTTACGACTCGATCCAATACATTGATGTAACGGACACAGGTTTCAGCGGCACGGGTGCTTATCCTGCTGGCGGCATCACGGCCGGGCTTTGGACTTACCTGACGCCTTACAGCGTTGTGTTCGACGATGTATCCGTGACGACGCTGGCTGGTCCACCCTTGGCCAACAACGATTCCTATTTTACTCCGGTGAACGTGCCGCTCGTGATGCCGGTGCCCGGCGTTCTTTTCAACGATACCGGTGGCGGCGCTCCGTTGAGCGCGTATCTGGTCGCCGGACCCACCAATGGCATTCTGAATCTGAATTCAAACGGCAGCTTCACCTACACGCCGGTAACAAATTACATCGGTAGCGATGCCTTCACTTACCGCGCCACCGATGGGCTGACCAACTCAGCCGCGGCGCTCGCGGCCATCAACATTTTTTCGCCGAACCTGCCGCCGGTGACGAGTGGCGATAACTATTCCGTGGATGCGGGTCGAACCTTGACCGTGGGCGCGCCCGGCGTACTGGCCAACGACTTGGATCCCAATGGGAATGCCCTGACGGCGATGCTGCTCGCGCCACCCGTGCACGGCCAACTCACGTTGAATGGCGACGGTGGTTTTGTTTACACGCCGGCTACCAATTTCACCGGCACGGACGAATTCACATATCAAGCGAGCGACGGGTTGACCAATTCCGGCCCGGCTAGCGTGCTGATTGCCGTGCTGGTCGAGGGCGCGTTGTTCACGGATGATTTCGCGCGTGCGACGAATGACCTTTCCATCGCTCCCTGGGTTGTTCAAAGCGGGAATTGGTCCATCACCAATGAACTGCTGCGCGGGGCCAGTGCGTTTCGGGACTACGGCTTTGTGTATTTGACGAACAGTTGGAGCAACTACACGGTTTCCTGCCGGATTCAAGTGCCGGCCAACGCCTACGCGGGCGGGTTGGGTGGTTGTGTCAACTCGACCAATGGCGCGCACTACGCCGCGTGGCTTTACCCCGGCACCCCGAGTACGTTGCGTTTGATCAAGTTTCAATCCTGGAGCGCATGGGGGTTCGGCGGTTTCAGTTTTGTTCCCATGGCGCAAGCAACTCTGCCGACACTCAGCACCAACTGGCATACGCTCAAACTCGGCTTTCAACCGGGTCGCATTGCGGTTTATTTTGATGGCGGCCAGGTTGTGAGTGTCAGCGACCCCGAGGTCACAACATATCAGACCGGTGGGGTCAGTCTCGATTTGTGGACCGACCTCACACCCTACTCGATGCAGGTTGATGACGTGGCGGTGACGCCGGTGGCCGTCAACGATGCTTATCCCGCGACCGAGGACGGGATGCTGACGGTGGCGGCGCCTGGCGTTTTGGCTAACGACACGGCCATTTATGCCACGAACCTCCTTGCGTCGCTGATCAGTTCGACGACCAACGGAGTGCTGACGTTGAGCAGTAACGGCGGATTTACTTATGCGCCCAACACCAATTTCATCGGCGGAGACGCGTTCAGTTACACTCCGGTGGATGGCTCGACCAACCTCGGCGTGGTCACGGTTACAATTAACGTGCACCCGGTCAACGACGCGCCGGCGCTGTCAGTTCAGACCAATCGCAGTATTCCAGAGTTGACGCTGCTCACCGTTACCAACACGGCGACCGACACCGATGTTCCTGCCCAGGGGCTGAGTTACCAGCTGCTCAATCCACCGGTCGGTGCGGTGATCAACTCCAACGGCGTGATCACCTGGACGCCAACGGAGTCGCAAGGGCCTTCGACCAACACCCTCATCACGGTGGTGACTGACAATGGCGCGCCTGCCCGAAGCGCAACGAACAGTTTTGTGGTCACCGTGACTGAGGTTAACGTGGCCCCAGTTTTGCCCGCGCAAACGAACCGGACGACGGCGGAATTGATTGCGCTGGTAGTGACAAATGCGGCGACCGACGCCGACCTGCCCGCCAATCTTCTGACTTACCAGCTTCTCAACGCTCCGCCGGGAGCGCTGATTTCCGGTTCAGGTGTCATTCGCTGGACGCCTTCCGTAACCTGGGGGCCGGGCACCAACACGATTACCACGGTGGTGAGCGATGGTGCGGCCAGTGCGACGAACAGTTTCGCGGTGGTCGTCAACGACACGCTGGCCGGGGTTGCCACCAACCTGACCCTCATCAGCACGGGCGCCGTGTGGAACTACCTGGATAATGGCAGCGACCAGGGCATTTTCTGGCGCGTGCTTGGGTTCAATGACACGGCGTGGACCAATGGCCCCGCCCAGCTCGGTTACGGCGACGGTGACGAGCAGACTGTTGTCAGCTTCGGAACGAACAGCGCGGCCAAATACATCACCACGTATTTCCGGCGTGCGTTCACACTCGCGAATCCCGCCAACTTCAGTTCGTTGCAATTGCGAGTGCTACGCGACGACGGGGTGGTGGTTTACCTCAACGGCGCCGAGATTTACCGCAACAATATGCCCGCCGGAGACATCACCTATCAGACCCGGGCAGCCAGTGCGGTCAGCGGGGCCAACGAAACCACGTTTCTCACGGTGGCGGCGGATCCAAGTCCGTTGGTAAACGGTACGAATGTGATTGCTGTAGAACTCCATCAAGACCAGCCCAACAGTTCCGATATCAGTTTCGATCTGGAATTGACGGGCGTGTTGAACTTGTTGGCGCCGACGTTGCCATTGCAGTTTGACCGAGAGATGGCCGAGTTGACGACCTTGACGGTGACGAATACGGCTGCCGATACCGATACCCTGGCGGGTGCGCTGAGTTATCAACTGCTCAATCCGCCCGAGGGCGTGGTCGTGGATGCCCAAGGCGTGATTACCTGGACGCCGACGGAGGCGCAAGGACCGTCCATCAATACGATTGCCACCACGGTCAGCGATGGAACGATGAGCGTGACGAACAGTTTTGTGGTGTCGGTCACGGAAGTGAACGAAGCGCCCGTGCTGCCGGTGCAAACCAACGTGACTATGGCGAAACTCTCATTACTGATGGTGACGAACACCGCCACCGACGTGGACCTGCCCGCCAACAACTTGACCTATCAATTGTTGGCTCCGCCGACCGGCATGACCATCGATGGCGCTGGCGTGATCAATTGGACGCCGACCGAAGGCCAAGGCTCGACCGTCAACACGGTGACCACGGTTGTCACGGATAACGGAGTGCCGGGACTTGCCGCTACGAACAGTTTTACCGTCAGCGTGCTTGGTTCGGCGTCGGCTCCGATCATTCAATCCATCACTGTATCGAACGAACTGGTAACGGTCATTTCCAGCGCCATCAGTGGGCGTAGTTACCGCCTCCAATTCAAAGGGAGCCTGGATCAGACCAACTGGACGGATGTCTTTCCCGCGGTGACGGCGGTGGAGGAATCGGTGGTTCTGACTGATGCCGCCGGCGCGGTTTCCGAGCGCTATTACCGGGTCTTCCTGGTGCCGTTGCCCTAGGGTTTCCCCGGGATTTTGGCGCGAATTCCGTAGTCAGACGGAATTACTATTTCTCAATTGCTCTGGCAAAATGTACTTCATGCCGTCCCCCGAAATGTTTTCGGGGCCACGGTCGCCGGGCTCGCGCTATTTTCCCTCGCAGCTCACGCGCAGAATTTTTCCGACAATTTTTCGCGCGCAACCAATTCTGCTTCCGTTCTCCCCTGGCAGATTCAAGCGGGCAACTGGGTCATCACCAACGGGGTTTTTCGCGGTGGACCGAATGGGAGTGATACGTACGGCTTCGCCTATATCACCAACAGTCTGACGAATTGCACGGTGACGGCGGAGTTCAGTGCTCCTACCATCGGGTTCGGTTACGGTCTTGGGGTGCGGGTCAATCCCGCCAGCGGCGCTCACTATGCCGCGTGGATTTATCCGGACAATTCCCCCTTTACGCCAAACCGACTTAAATTGATTAAGTTCCCGGACTGGGGGACAAGCGCGTTCACTATTTTGCAGGATGTGTCCGTGGGCACCTTGGGCACGAGCGCTCATACCCTCACCATCGTCTGTGACACGAACCTGATTAATGTTTACCTCGACGGAGCGGTTACTCCCCAAATCTCCGTTGCTGACAGCAGTTCACCCTATTTGACCGGTGGCGTTAGCCTGGACATGTACACGTTCGGTTCTGATATTTATGCCCTCACGGTGGACAATGTGACCGCCGCCCAGATCAATTATCCGCCGGCTGCTATCAACGACCAGTTCACGCTCCGCGGGGGCGCAACACAAACAGTGAGTGCCCCCGGCGTGTTGTACAATGACGCGGACCCTGACAGCACGAACCTTACGGTTGTCCTCGTCAATACGGCAACGAACGGTAATCTCGGTCTTAGCAGCAGCGGCGGGTTTACTTATACCCGCACGAACAGTTCGGCCTACTACGACACTTTCACTTACCGCACGACGGACGGAGTCTCCACTTCCGGGGTGGCGACCGTTTTGCTGGCCCTCACGTCAGGTGGCGCATTCTTTTCTGACGATTTCGCGCGCGCAACCAATTCCGCATCCCTACTCCCTTGGACCTCGCACTCCGGGGCATGGGCAATTACCAACGGCATTCTGGAGGGCGGCACCAACGCGCTACCTTCCTACGGCTCAATCTATCATGAAGGCGACTGGACCAGTTATGCCGTGCAGGGCACGTTCCTGTTTCCGACCAATGGCTACGGGGGCGGCATCGCCGGTCGCGTCAATCCAGCCACGGGTCATCGTTATACGGCCTG
>JBGAIM010000024.1:0-64153 GCA_044225555.1 Limisphaerales bacterium
GGTGGTTGGTTGGTCGCCAGCCGCGCGTTGCGCCCGATGCAGACCATTGCCGAGACGGCAGAGCGCGTGACCGCCCGAGGGCTGGACGCGCGCATTCCGGTGCTCAACGAAGATCCCGAGATCGCCCGCGTCATTCAGGTATTGAATCGCATGATGGACCGGCTGGAAGCGAGCTTTCGTCAGGCGACGCGTTTCAGTGCCGATGCTTCGCATGAATTGAAAACACCGCTCGCCATCATGCAGGGCGAATTGGAGAACGCGCTGCAAGCCGCCGCCCCCGGGTCGTCGGAACAGCAACTCTTCACGAACCTACTGGAAGAGGCGCAACGCTTGAAAGCCATCACCCAGAGTCTCCTGCTGCTGGCACAAGCCGATGCCGGTCAACTCAAGCTCGCGCTCGAACCCGTGGATTTGAGCGCCGAGCTCGAAGGCATGATCGAAGACGCCCGCGTTCTTGGTGCCGATCACCGACTGACTTTCGAAACGCACATTCCAGCGGGCGCACGCGTTCCGGCGGACCGCGCGCTGTTGCACACGGCGCTGTTCAACCTCATCACCAATGCCATCAAGTACAACCAGCCGGATGGTTTGATAGAGGTGCGATTGGAATCAGTGCCGGGCAAAACTACTCTCACCATTGGCAACACCGGGCCGGGCATTGCGGAGGGAGATCGCGCCAAGGTGTTTGAACGCTTTTACCGCGTCGGGCCGGCGGACGCCCCGTGCGTTGAAGGCATCGGCCTGGGCCTGAGCCTGGCGCGCGAAATCGTGCGCGCGCACGGCGGGGAATTGTTGCTCCAGGAAAGCCGCCCGGGTTGGACTAGCTTCGTCCTCGATCTTCCCCGCGCTGCGTCTTGAAAACTAGGACGAGTCCGAAGGCGACTGACCATCGGACTCGTACTGAGAGTCGGAACTACTTTTGCGCCGGGGTGTTGGCTGGGCAATTTCCAGTGCCCGCACGTGGGCCGGTACCATCACAAGCGCCACGACGCTGGCCTTTGCCTTGGCCCTGGCCTTTGCCCTGACCGAGACCCGGGCAGTTGGCGCGCGGGCCGCCATTCGGACACCCCCCGCGGTTTTTCTCCAGACAGGCCGCTTGTCGAGCGGCGCGTTCTTCGGCGGACTTCGGCGGGCCGCCATAGCCGCAACCATTCCCCGGACCGTTGCCGGCGAACGCCGACATACTCATTCCTCCAAACAGCAATCCCGCCGCAATCAAGCCACTGATCATCGTGCGTTTCATAACTTTCCTTTCCTTTGTTTTGTTCTCGTTGCTTTGGGCGCAACCACCGCGCCCCGTTTCAGGAGAGTGGACCATTGGCACATGAACGCTCCTCTCACGTCCGAATGACAAAACTGTAATGGTCTTCGCGTTGACTTCGCGCGGCGCCGGGTGGTTACTGGAAGTGGGCAAAAAATCGTGCAGTGTATGAATGACGGAAACGAGACCGCGCTCGCGGGCTTGAGCGTGCTGGTGGTGGACGACGAAACCATGTTGCGGCGGCGGCTGACCGCACATCTCGAAGCGCTCGGCGCGGACGTCACCGGCGTGGACACGGTGGCTGGCGCGCGCAATCAACTCACCACCCTCGAATTCGATTTCGTCCTGCTCGACATCCACCTGCCCGACGGCATCGGCCTGGACTTGTTTCGCACGGGGGCGATTCCACCGACGAGCGGCGTGATCATGATGACCGCGCAAGGCGGCGTGGAAGGCGCGGTCGAGGCGATGCGGCTGGGGGCGCTTGATTATCTCGTAAAACCGTTCGAGCCCGCGTTGTTGCCGTTGGTGATGCGCCGCGCAAGGCAGGCGCGGCAATCCTCGCGGGCGGCCGAACATGCCCAGGAGACGCAGGGGGAATCCGCCTTCTTCTTCGGCACTTCGCTTGGCCGGTTGCGCGAGCAACTGGACAAAATCATCTCGACCGACCGCCGATTGCAGACACGCTTGCCGCCCGTGCTCATCATTGGCGAAACCGGCACGGGCAAATCGAGTCTGGCGCGCTGGCTGCATCGCCATGGTCCGCGCGCGGCGCAACCGTTGGTCGAAGTGAATTGCTCGGCGTTGCCCGAAACGCTTGCGGAGTCAGAACTGTTCGGTCACGAGCGCGGCGCCTTCACGGACGCACGCACCGCCCGGCAGGGATTGTTCGAGGCGGCGCACGGCGGCACGCTGTTTCTCGACGAGTTGCCCAGCCTGTCGTCCGCAGCGCAGGCCAAGGTGCTCACGGCGATTGAGGATCGGAAGATCCGCCGCCTCGGCGGGAATCGCGCCATCGAGGTGGACGTGCGGGTGATCGCCGCGACGAGTCGCGACTTGCGCGCAGCGGTGGCAGCGGGCGAGTTTCGCGAGGACCTGCTGCACCGGCTTGATTTGTTCCGGCTGAACCTGCCGGCGTTGCGGGAGCGCGGTGACGACATCCTTCAACTCGCCGAGCAATTGCTCATGCAACTCTGCCGCCAGCATCGCTTGCCGCGCCGGCAGATCACGGAGGGCGGTCAGCGCCGGCTGCGGTCGTATGCCTGGCCCGGCAATGTGCGCGAACTGTCCCACGAGCTGGAACGCGGCCTGGTCTTCGAGCAATCGGCGGCGCTGGATTTCGCGCATCTGCCGGGCGTAGTCGGGGCGGCAGACATTTCCGCCAACGCGGGCGATTGGTTGAATCCTGGCTTCAAGTTTCCTGAACAAGGATTCCTGCTCGACGACGCGACGAATCGTCTCGTTCAACTGGCCCTGCAGCAAGCCCGTGGAAATGTTTCGCAGGCCGCGCGCTTCCTCGGTGTCACGCGCGACTTCATGCGCTATCGGCTACATGGGGATCGGAAGGACAAGGAGCAAGCTCAATCCGCCCAAGACTCCGCGCGGGAATCCTTTGGAGGAGGTGCGGCATGATCAGCTGGCTCCGGAACAGCGGTGGTGGAGCCACCGCAGTCCAAACGCTTCGGGATTGTTGCGCGGTTTACGAATGGCGCGAGACGTCTGGACTGCGGCGTGTTTATCGCCGCTTTCTCTCGGCGCTGTCCGGCTTGCTGGCAGTTTTCAGCACTGCTGCTGCCGCCACCAATTCAACCGCCGTCTGGGACAACTCGGCGCGCGTGACCACGGGCTTCGGCTATCGCGACAATGTCATGCGCACGAGTATTGCGCCGGAGAGCAGCGGGTTTTTCAACATTGCCGGTGACGCATCCTTCATCCGGTTCGCCGAGAGCGGCGCTTATCTCACGTTCTTCGTGCTCGGGGATTACACGAAGTATTTCGACGCGCCGTCCGTCGGCTATGAGGAGTTCTTCTCGGGCACGGCGCAGGCAGTCACGCCGCTCGGTGATCGCGATGAGCTCGGCGGGCAATTCAGCTATCTCTACCAGCATCAGGTGCTTGACGTTTCGGAAACGGAAGCCGTCCTCACACGCATGTTGGTGGACGGCCACACCTATACGTTACGACCGCATTGGAAACATCGGTTCTCGACCAATTGGGCCGTGCAACTCGAAGTCGAAGGGCTGCGCCAGCTTTACGGCGCGGAGCTCTCCGACTACTGGCAGACGGCAACGCGGTTGAGCCTGATTAACAATTACGGTCACCGCTCCGAACTCTCGATCGGTTATCAGCCGAAACACATCTGGTATGACGACCGCGAGCAATTCGACACTGCGGGCGTGGCGATTCCCGGCACGAGTCTTTACTACTGGCAGCACGAAGTGGGCGCGCAATGGCGGCATCATTGGGACGAGGCGCGGCGCTGGCGTTCGACGACCAAGTGCAGCTACCTGCTCAGCCGGGACAACGGCTCGGGTTACTTCGATTACCATCGCATGTTGTTTGGCGAGCAACTGCGCTGGGCGAGTTCGCACTGGGAAATCAAAGCCGGGGCGCGCTTCGGCTGGTACTACTACCCGGAGCAAATGGTTGGCGGCGAGAATCTGGAACGCACTTACGTTACAGTTGATTTCCGCGTCGAGCGGCGCTTGGGCAAACGCTGGCTGATTTACGTCGTGGCCGAGCGTGAGTGGAGTTTCAGCAACGATCCGCTCGAAGAATACAACGACTGGATGGCGGGCGGCGGCGCGGGCGTGGAGTTTTAGAGCAAGGACGAAGCAAATGACTGGCACGGCCAATTTGGACCAGTTCATCCCGCAAACGCGACGGGCGTTTGCGCTGGGTGTGACCCTTGCGTTGGCGGTGCTGGCGGGCACTGTGTTCGCTGGCGTGATGTTCGTGCGGGGCCTGGTGCGCGAGCAAATCGCCCAACGCGACGCCGAGGCGTTGCACGCCACGACGTTGATGGAGCAACTCGATGCCGCCGCACTCAACGGCAACGAGGTGCGCGACGACGCGCAGATCGGGTTCGATGCCGCCGTGCTTGCGTCGCGGCTCAAGGGCGTCATGGGCATCCGGTTCTTCGATCCGAGCGGCAAGTTCAAGGACTCGTTCCCGGCGACGATTCAACCGAAGCCTTTGGGGCGCGAACCGGCGCGGGCGGCGGCCGCTTTGAAACCGCACACCTGTTTTCGTCCGGAAACGCCGTTGAGCGCCGTGTTCATCTACCTGCCGCAGTTTGCCACCGGCAACGTCACCCGCGTGCCGACGTTGGAAGTCACGGTGCCGCTGCATCGCCGCAACACCGACAAACTGGCAGGCGCGGCACAGTTCATCGTTGAGGGCCAAAGCATCGCCGCCGAATACGCAAGACTCGACCGGCGGCTGATCGAGATTGGCATCGGCACGTTTGCCGTGGCTGGTTCGGTGCTCGTGGTGATGCTATGGCCGGCGTTTCGGCGCATGGAAAATCTAAACCGGGATTTGGCGGTGCGCGGCGAACGATTGCAGCGCGCGAATGAGGAACTCGCTCTCGCCGCGCGGGCCTCGGCGGTAGGCGCGATTTCCGCCCACTTGATGCATGGCCTCAAGAATCCCCTCGCGAGCCTGTCGCAGTTTGTTTCCCGTCGAGGCCATGGTGACACCGCGTCTGCCAATGAAGGTTGGCAGGACGCACTTACCGCGTCGCGCCGGATGCAATCCCTCGTCGAGCAAACGCTGGAGGTGCTCGGTGATGCGCGCGGCGAGGCGACATACAAGTTGTCGGTGAAGGAACTCGTGACCGACGTGCAGAAGCGCGTGGCCGCCTTTGCCGCGCGTCGCAACGTGACCGTGACGGCGGAAGCGGCGGGGAACTGCACGCTGTCCAGCCGCACGGCCAATCTCGCCAGCCTCGTTTTGGTGAACCTGGTGGAGAACGCCATCGAAGCCACGCCCGCCGGTCGCGTCGTGTCGTTGACGGTTGCTCGCGAGGCCGAGCATCTGTGCTTTCACGTGCGTGATGAGGGGGCGGGCTTTCCAGAGCATCTGCGCCAACACATTTTCCTGCCGTGCAAATCCACCCGCGAAGGTGGCAGCGGCATTGGCCTGGCCATTTGCAAACAAATCGCTGATCACCTCGGCGCAAAGATTGAGCTGGCGGAGTCTTCGCCGCGCGGCTGCGTGTTCCGTCTGGAACTGCCGGTGTTGGCGTGTGAAGACAAGTAGCGTAACTCCTTGCCTGCCGCTACTCTGATCATTGGGCGCTTTCACCCATTCATCCAGACCTCGCGCTGGGCGCTTTCACCCATTGCCCGGGTTGAAGGAAATTGCTGTTCGCGGAATCGCTCGCAAATGCAGGGCATTCTCAATCCCGACCCCTTGGCACAGCGCGTGCAAAAGCCAGTCTCAGCATAGAACCGTCGAGAACCAAGAAAGTAGAGAGTTATGAAAATCAAGATGCTGATGGTGACCCTGACCACCCTGGCTTGCGCGGCAGGCGTGGCGATGGCGCAAAGCACGAACGGTCCGGGAACGGGCCCGGGGGTGGGCGACCAAATCCAGAAGCGCGACCAGGACCGTCTGCAAACGTGCAGTCCGACGCTCGAACGGGATCGGACGCGTTTGCAGCAGTGCCTGCCCACCGAGGTCAAGGATGCCGTCAAGGACATGACCCAGGCGCGCGAGAAGTACCAGCAACAACTCCGCGACAAGCAGAAGGAAATCGCGGCCTGCACGACGCAGGAGCGGGACCAGTTGCGGGATCAACTCCGCGACCAGATCAAGGATCAGGCGCGCGACCGCGACCAGTTGCGTGAGCGGTTGCAGGAGTTGCGCCAGACCCTGCCGAGTCATCAAGACTTGATGGAGCAGGCCCGCGAGCAGGCGCGCAATCAGGTGCGGCGCGGTGAGTGATCGGATGGTTCTGAGTCATAGCCTCCAGGCAAGGGAATAGGGTTGTCTGGAGGCTTTCTGTTTTCAGTGGAGAAAAAGTGAGCGTCGAGGCAAACATGAACGGAGCAGTAAGGAGTCGGGTGGGGGGGCAGCGTCAGCAGCGCCTGCGAATTCTGACCGGACCGTTTGTTCACTTTTGCATGAGCATCAGGTCCCCGCTGGCCGCTGGCCGGTTCAAAGCGGCAGCGGGCTGCCGCAGTCCAAGACGCTGTCGCGCAGAATCACGGTTCTTTGTTTTTCAGGGCGCCGAGCGCCTTCGTGTGCTTGCAGCCTTGCTGCTGACAATGCTAATTGGCATTGCCAGCGCAACCGAAGTCCGTCCCGAGCGCTGGCGGTGGTCGAATCCCTTGCCCCACGGCAATAACGTGCTCGACATGTTGGTGACGACGGATGTCGCAGTGCAGGTGGGCGACGGCGGGACGGTTTATGTGCAGCGCACGGACGAACGCTGGGCGCCGGCCGTGAGCGGCGTGACAAACTATCTGCGGAGCGTGGCGTTGATGGGCGAGCGGCTTATCGTGGCGGGCGAGAACGGCTGCATCCTGTGGTCCGACGACGGCAACTACTTTCAACGCGCGCAACTTTCGCCGAGCACAACCGATTGGTTTGAAGGCGTCACGGCTTCCGCCCAACGCGCCATCGCGGTCGGCGACAACGGTTCGATCTACAGCAGCACGAATGGCGTGGATTGGAGCAAGGTCACGTCCGACACCACGGAATGGCTGCGCGGCGTGGCCTTTGGCAACGGCGCGTATGTGGCCGTCGGTGAGAACGGCAAGATTCTGCGGAGCACGGGCGGCAATTCGTGGAATCCGGTTTCGAGTGGAACAACATCCCACCTCAACCGCGTGCGCTACGTGGGCGGCAACGGCACTGGCCAGTTTATTGCCGTCGGCAATGGCGGCGCCGCCTTGAGCAGCGCGACCGGTACGGCGCCGTGGACGGCGCTCGCCAGCGGCACGACGAATAATCTTTACGACGTGGCGACGAACGACACCGGCCTGTTGCTGGTCGGTGATCAGGAAGTGCGATTTCGCCCGGCGGGCGGTGCGACTTGGTCAAATTACCTTGGACTCGTGACCAACGCGCCGCCCGCATGGGTTTATCTCTCGGCCTACGGCATATCGAATTCGTGGCTGGTCGCGGGCCGGACTGGATTTTTGATTGAAGGCAGCCGCGCGAACGCCGCGGTTGATTACACGTGGCGGCCTTCACCCGATTCTTCCCACGCCTGGCTCTGGGACGTGACAGCGCAGAACGGTATCTACGTCGCCGTCGGCGACCTGGCAACCATACAAACCAGCCTCGACGGGCTTCTATGGGCCAGAGAAGTAGTGCCCGTTCCGCACACGAACACCGTGCTGCTGGGCGTGGGAGGCAACACCAACTTGCTGCTCGCCGTGGGCAACGCCGGCACGGTGCTCATCAGCCGCGCCAGGTTGACCAATATGGCGATCACCAATTACGTGGGAACGAACAGCATCGTGACCAACTCGACCTTCGAGACGCTCGGGTTGATCTGGACGAACGTGCCGGCATTCACGACGAACACGCTGCAGGGCGTGGCCGCAACGGAGAACTTGTTTGTCATCGCGGGCGAGTCCGGGAAGATCTTCACCAGCTCGGACGCGACAAACTGGACGGCGCGCGCCACGCCCACGGCGAACTTCCTCACCAGTGTCGCCATCGGAACGAATGCGTGCGTCGCGGTCGGGAGTCTGGGCACCGTGCTGCGCGCCGGACCCGCTGGCGCGAGTTGGACCGGCGTTCCGCTCGGGACAACGAACTGGCTGTATCGCGTGCGCTGGCTCGGCGGACAGTTCGTCGTTGTCGGCCAGAACGGTGCGATCTACACCAGCCCGGACGCGACCAACTGGACGGCGCGGAGCAGCGGCACAACCCGCTGGCTCACCGACGTTGCGCTGGTGGACGGACATTGGTTTGTCACGGGCTACCAAGGCGCGTTGCTCACCAGCACGAATCTCACAAACTGGACGCCGCTGCCGCTGCCCACCATCAAGTCCCTCTACGCCGCGGCGACGCAACGCGGGCAACTTGTGCTGGCCGGCATCGAGGGTGTGGTGTTGCGCAATCAGGTCACGCCGTTGCTCTCGCCGGTTGATTTCCTCGGTTACAACCGCAGTTCCGTGGTCAGTTCCAACGGCGATGGCAGCACGTACGAATTGTTCCTGTTCGGCGGCCAGCCGGACCAATTCTTCCAGTTCCAATCTTCGACCAACCTGACCCTCTGGCAGACCAACGCCGCCCTCGAACTTTTTGACCCCAGCGGCATGATTTACCTCCTGCGCACGCGCGATCTCACCAACACGCCGCCGTTCGAGTTCTATCGCACGCGGTTGTTGCCGTAGAAATCGCTTGTTGTCTTCCCCAGCTTCGGGACAAGCTGGAGGCCACCAAGACAAGTCGCAGAATGCCAATCCTAAGCGGGCATTTGGTTTGTGACTTATTTTCGGCAGGCGGCTCGGTATTGGCAGTGATTGAATTATGAAAATGCACATGATCATCCGCCGGTTCGCCGGTTTGTTTGTCCTCCTCAGCCTCGTGCTCGCGCACTATCACAGCCAATACTGGCTTTGGTTCACCGCATTTGTTGGCTTCAACCTGCTGCAATCGTCCTTTACGAACTTCTGCCCGCTCGAAATCATGCTCAAGAAGGCAGGCATCGGCAAAGACGCCGGCAGTTGTTGCGAAGCCAAACAACAACCATCCGCCTGAGGGCGTCCGGTCAGGCGGGCCAAATAGGGAATCATGAAAGGCAGAATCCTCATCGCCGTTGGGCTGGCAGTCGCGCTGACCGGTTGCGGCCGCAAGTCTGAGCACTCCCAAGCACCGGTACTGCCGACCGCTACGGTGCGAGCGGAAGTCGTGCAGAGCAAAACGCGCGTGGCCACCGAAGAAGTCGTGGGCACCGTCCGTGCAAAATTGCGCTCCGTGATTGAAGCCAAGGTCAGCGGGCGTATCGAGCAGTTGCTCGTCGTGCCGGGCCAGCAGGTCAAGGCCGGTGAACTGCTCGTGGTGATTGATGCGCGCGAAGTGCAGGCGCGTTACGATCAGGCCGTGGCCTTGAGACAACAGGCCGAGGCGGACCTCAAACGACTGACCACCTTGTTCGAGCAGAAGATTCTTTCCCAAGCGGAATTCGACAACGCGCAGGCTCGCGCTCGTGTGGCCATTGCTGGAGTGGCCGAAGCGGAAACGATGCTCGGCTATACCAAGGTCACCGCACCGTTCGCCGGTGTCATCACGCGCAAGCACGCCGACGTGGGGGATCTCGCCACTCCGGGCAAGCCGCTCCTCGAAATGGAAGATTCCACCGCGCTTCGCCTCGAAGCGGATGTGCCGGAAGCTGTCGTCGGCAAACTCACGCTGGGCGACAAGCTTCCGGTCCGCATTTCCGTGGTCGGGAAGGAACTGGAGGGTGTCGTCAGCGAAATCGCACCGGCGGCAGACCCCAACAGCCGGACGTTTCTCGTGAAGCTCGATCTCCCAAGCACTGCTGGTCTCCGCGCCGGACAGTTTGGCCGGGTCGCAATGCCGGTGGGCGAAACTACTGCGCTGCGCGTGCCGGTCGCCGCGGTTGTTCAACGCGGGCAGATGGAAATTGTTTTCATTGTCGTCGATGGCAAGGCCCAACTTCGACTGGTGAAAACCGGCAAACGCATCGGGGGTGAAGTCGAGTTGGTTTCTGGTGTGAGCGCGGGCGAGAAAATCGTCACCCAAAATGCAGCGAGTTTGATGGATGGCCAACCGTTGACCGTCACGCCATGAAAGCTGAGTCGGGGAAACCCATGGTTGATTCGCTCGGGCTGGCTGGCAAAGTCGCCCGCAGTTTCATTGATTCAAAACTCACGCCACTCATCGTCATCGCGTCCATCCTGCTGGGCGCGTTTGCAGTGGTGATGTTACCTCGGGAAGAGGAGCCGCAGATCAAAGTTCCGATGGTGGACGTGATGGTGGCGATGCCCGGCTTCAGTGCCAAGGAAGTCGAGGAGCGCGCCACGCGTCCGATGGAAAAGTTGCTCTGGGAAATTCCCGGCGTCGAATACATCTACTCCACGTCGCAGCCGGGCGAGAGTCTGGTCATCGTGCGTTTCAAGGTCGGCGAAGACATGGAACGCAGCATCGTCAAACTGAACCAGAAACTGCAACAGAACTTCGACCGCATCCCGCACGGCGTTTCCAGCCCGCTGGTCAAGGCCAAGTCCATTGACGATGTGCCGATTCTCGCGCTCACGTTTCACAGCGCGCGCTACGATCATCTCACGCTGCGCCGGCTCGTCGCGCAGGTGGATGACGCGGTGAAACAAGTTCCCCTCGTGGCGGAAACTACGATCATCGGCGGTGCGCACCGGCAGGTTCGCGTGCTGCTCGACCCCGCGAAACTCGCGTCGCGCAATTTGTCACCGGCGGGACTTATTCCGATGTTGCAGCAGGCGAACAAACAATTTGCCGCCGGCGGATTGACCAGTGAAAACAAGGAAGTGGTCATCGAGACCGGCGCGTTTTTGCAAAACGCCGAGGACGTCGGCAACGTGGTCGTGGGAGTGTTTGGCGGGAAACCGGTTTACCTGCGCGAGGTGGCCGAGATCAAGGATGGCGCGGAAGAGCCAAGCCAGTATGTGTTGTTCGGCGCCGGTGCGGCGCACGTTTCGGCGACGCAGGGCGGAGAAGAACCCGCCGTCACGCTCTCCATCGCCAAGCGGCCCGGGGCAAATGCCATCGCGGTGGCCCATGAAGTCCTGCGCAAGGTCGAGACGCTCAAGGGCCGGGAGATTCCGGCGGACGTCTCGGTTTCCATCACCCGGCACTACGGCGAGACGGCGGCGGAAAAATCCAACGAGTTGCTGTTGCACATGGCGATTGCCGTGTTGGGCGTATCGGTGCTGATCTGGCTTACGCTCGGCTGGCGGGAGTCGTTCATCGTGGGTGTGGCCATTCCCGCCACACTCGCCCTCACGTTGCTGGTGTTTTATCTCTACGGTTTCACGCTCAACCGCATTACGTTGTTCGCGCTGATCTTCAGCATCGGCATTCTCGTGGACGACGCAATTGTCGTGGTCGAGAACATTGTTCGCCACTTTCATCTGCCATTCAACAAAGGGCGCAAGTGGAGTGACATTGCCGTCGAAGCCGTGGGGGAGGTGGGTAATCCTACCATCCTAGCGACGTTTGCCGTCATCGCGGCCGTGTTGCCGATGGCTTTCGTCGGCGGACTCATGGGGCCATACATGCGCCCGATTCCAATTGGTTCGAGCGCGGCGATGTTCTGGTCGCTGCTCATCGCCTTCATCGTCACGCCGTGGGCGAGCATTCGCATATTGCGTTGGGGGCGGAAGTATTCCTGCCTCACCGAAGGCGCGGCGTGTGTAGTGGAGGGTGAGAAGTCGCACCTGCATTCCGAACATCCCGAGGATTTTTTCACGAAGCTCTATCGCCGGGTGATGAACCCACTGATTCATAATGCGAAATGGCGGTGGGTGTTTCTCGCGAGCATCGTGGGTCTGCTGCTCGCCGCGATGGCGCTCGTCGGCATTGGCTGGGTGAAGGTGAAGATGTTGCCGTTCGACAACAAGAGCGAGTTCCAGATCATTCTCAACATGCCCGAAGGCAGCGCGCTCGAACGCACCGCCCAGGCCGCCCGCGAAATCGCCGCCGCCGTGCGCATCGAGCCGGAGGTGACGGATTACCAGATTTACGCGGGCGTGGCGTCGCCATTCAATTTCAACGGACTCGTGCGGCATTACTTCATGCGGCGCGGCGCGAATGTGGCGGACATCCAGGTGAATCTCGTGCCCAAGGGCGAGCGCAAGGCGCAGAGCCACGACATCGCCAAACGCGTCCGCCCGCGCGTCGCGGAGATCGCGAAGAAATTCGGCGCGCGTGTGGCTGTGGCGGAGGTGCCGCCCGGGCCGCCAGTGTTGCAGACACTCGTGGCGGAAATCTACGGGCCGAACGAAGCGGCGCGACACGCACTGGCTCGGCAGGTTATCAATATTTTCACCAACACGCCCGGCGTTGTGGACGCCGACTGGTACATCGAAGCCGATCAGCCGAAGACCCGTTTCGTGATTGATAAGGAGAAGGCCGCGCTCCACGGCGTCAGCGCGGAAACGATCTCGCAGACGCTGGCCATTGCCGTTGGCGGACAATCGGTGGATTTGCTGCACGTGCCACGAGAGAAGGAGGACGTGAACATCGTTCTGCAACTGCCGCTCGCCAGTCGCACGAGTCCTGAGGAGTTGCTCGCGCTGCGCGTGCGTTCCGGGGATGCCAACGCACTACCCGAGCCTGGCTCGACCACCGGCGTGCCACCGTTAATTCCGTTGCGCGAACTGGTCACGATTGAACGCACCACCACCGACAAGAGTATTTATCACAAGAATCTCATGCCCGTCACCTACGTGATTGGAGATGTGGCCGGTGTCGTGGAAAGCCCGGTGTATGCGATCCAGGCGATGAACAAGGCACTCGCCAAACTCGACACGAAGGATTTCGGCGGCAGCGGCGCGCAGTTGAAAATCTACAACGCCGTGCAGCCGTTCACCGACCACGCTCCGGCAATCAAATGGGATGGCGAGTGGCATATCACGATCGAGGTGTTTCGTGACCTCGGCACGGCTTTCGCAGCGTGTCTGGTGCTAATCTATGTACTGATGGTGGGGTGGTTCCGCTCGTTCATGACGCCGATGATTGTGATGATGGCGATTCCGTTTTCACTCGTTGGCATAATGCCAGCGCACGGCGCGATGGGCGCGTTCTTTACGGCGACGTCAATGATCGGCTTCATGGCGGGTGCCGGCATCGTGGTGCGCAATTCGATCATCCTCGTGGATTTCATCGAACAGCGATTGCGCGAAGGTATGCCGCTGGCTGAGGCCGTCGTGGATGCGGGAGCGGTGCGCTTCCGCCCGATGTTGCTGACGGCCATGGCCGTGGTGGTGGGGGCAAGTGTGATTCTGGCGGATCCGATCTTCCAAGGGCTCGCCATTTCGCTCATGGCCGGCGAGGTCGCGTCCTTGCTCATCAGCCGCATGGCAGTACCGGTGCTTTATTACATGGCTTACAGCCGCAAGTAATCGTGGCGGGCGTCGGTGCCGCGCGCGATTCTCCCCAGCAAAATCATTTGCATCTGGCCGCCTACTCCGGCTAACTCCCGCCCGTGACTTTTCTCCCCATCGTCGAACGGGAATTGCGTCTGGCGGCGCGGCGACGCGGCACGTACTGGCTGCGGGTTGTGGCGGCGTTGGTGGGATTGGTTATTGGCAGTGGAATGCTGTTGCTCACCTTGGTGCCCTTCGGCGGGCAACCGCAGATGGGCGGAGCGATGTTTGGCACGTTGACGTGGCTTAGTTTGGCCGCGGCATTGAGTGCGGGGTTGTTCTTCACGTCCGATTGTTTGAGCGAAGAAAAGCGCGAGGGCACGCTGGGCTTTTTGTTCCTGACCGATCTGCGGGGCTACGACGTGGTGCTGGGCAAGCTGATGGTCACGTCGTTGCGTTGCGTGTTTGCGCTGCTGGCCGTTTTCCCGGTGCTGGCGACGACATTGTTGATGGGCGGGGTGGAGGTGGGGCAGTTTTGGCGGACCATCCTGGCACTGGGCAATGCGTTGTTCTTCTCGTTGTCCGTGGGGTTGTTTGTGTCCGCGATCAGCCGGCATTCACAGAAGGCGCTCGCGGGAACTGTGCTCATCCTGATTCTGGCCATCGGCGTGGGGCCGTGCCTGGACGGTTTGATGGCGCTGACGGGCGGTTCGTCGCGCCCGTTGTTGAGTCTGGCCAGTCCAGCGTACGCGTTTCTGAAGGCGAATTATTTCGGTGCGTTCTGGCCCGCGTTCCTGGTGAGTCAAGGAGTTGCGTGGACGTTATTGGCGCTGGCGTGTGTGTTGCTCCCGCGAACGTGGCAGGAAAGGCCGGAACGCACCTCGGCGAAGGTACTCAATCGGAGTTACACTTGGAGATACGGGGGAGTCGAACGACGGGCGGCGCTCCGGGAAGAATTGTTGGGCATCAATCCAGTGATGTGGCTGGCGGCGAGGGAACGGGGACAGGCTTTCTGGCTCTGGGTGGTGGCTCTGATGATGCTAAGTTTCTTTTTCGCCCTCGTCTTCACAGATGCGTCGGGCGGCTGGTGGCAGGGCTGGAGCATGGTCAACAGCGGCCTTTGGTACATCCTCTATCTCTGGGCGGCGGCGAAAGCCTGTCATTTTTTTGCGGAAGCGCGGCGCAATGGAATGATCGAACTGTTGCTGGCGGCGCCGTTGACTTCACCGCAAACCGTGCAAGGTCCGTGGCGGGCGCTGGTGCGCATGTTTGCCGTGCCGGTGTTGCTGTTGCTCGGAATGCAATTTGCGGCCAGCCTAATTACTCTTGGCGCAGGTGGGGGGATCTACACGCTAGGTGTTGAAACAGCCTGGTGGCAGGTCATCGGCTTGGCGGCCATCGGTGTTGGCCGCACGCTGGCCACCCTCGTGGCTCTTGGTTGGTTCGGGCTCTGGATGGGGTTGGTCTCAAGAAGTACCCTCACGGCCACGCTCAAGACCATTGTATTTGTCCAAGTGTTGCCGTGGTTTGCAATAATCCTGATCACCGGGGTGGTGGTGCCGGTGGTGCTGTTTTCAGGCGCATGGTCCAACGGTGGCACGCCCTCGCAAACGTTCGTGAATTCCTGGTTGCCGCTCTTGTTCGCGGGGCTGCCGGCCGGTCTGGCACTGGCCAAGGACGCATTCTTCTGGACAATGGCGCGGCGTAAACTTTTGCGTAATTTCCGTGATCTCGCGGTGCGCGCAGTTGTTCCCATTCGCCTTGTGGTCGCACCACCCGTGATTCCAACCAAGCCATGAGTTTTCTCCCCATCGTCGAGCGGGAACTGCGCGTGGCCGCGCGGCGGCGGGGTACGTACTGGCTGCGTCTGCTGGTGGCGCTCGGACTGGTGTTGGTGGCGACGTTCATTTTTCTGGCCTCAAAGAACGAACCGCAACACCAGATTGGGCAGATGATTTTCTATACACTGACCGGCGGGCTGATGTTGTATTGCCTGCTGGCGGGATTGCGTTCCACGGCGGATTGTCTGAGCGAGGAAAAGCGTGAAGGCACGTTGGGCTTGTTGTTCCTCACCGATCTGCGCGGCTACGATGTGGTGATCGGCAAGCTGACGGCGAATTCGCTCGCGGTGTTTTACTGTGTCGTGGCGGTGCTGCCGATATTGGGAATCCCGCTTTTGATGGGCGGGGTCACGGGCGCGGAGTTCGGCCGTATCGCGTTGGTGCTGGTAAATACCCTGTTCTTCTCGCTCAGTGCGGGAATGTTGGCGTCGGCGATGTGCCGCAACCCGCGCGTGGCCATTGCCTGGACGTTCCTGTTGATTCTGCTGGTAACTGCGGGCAGTCCGGCCGTGGGATTATGTCTGTGGTGGTTGGCGGACTGGCGTGGCAACTACGAGCCGGTGTTTCTCGTTCCCAGCCCGGTCTTTTCCTACTTCGCGGGGGCGGATGTTTTCTTTACGCGGAGCCTCGGAAGCGGCTTCTACGTGTCGCTGGGGATTGTTCATGTAGCGGCCTGGGTTTTTCTGGGATTGGCCAGTCTGATTGCGCCGCGTTCTTGGCAGGACCGGCCTTCGAGTGCGGGCGGCGCGAAGCGGCGTGAACTTTTGCACGAGGGAATGGAAGGCGATGCGGCAATGCGTCATGCCTTTCGCACCCGGTTGCTGAATCGAAATGCGTTCTATTGGCTGGCCACGCGTCCCCAGTCGCGGGCTTTGTGGGCATGGGGACCATTGGTGCTGGCCGCGCTGGCGTGGGGGTGGGGGATTTATGAATTCGGCCGCGACTGCTTTAATCCCGGCATGTACGTGACGACAGCCTATCTCCTGAGCGTGGCCATGAAATTGTACATCGGGGGGGAGGCCGGACGGCGGTTGATCGAAGACCGCAAAATCGGCGCGATGGAACTGCTGCTTTCCACGCCGTTGTCGGTGTCGCAAATCCTGCGTGGACAATTCCTGGCCTTGCAGCGGCAATTCCTGATTCCAGCGCTGGTCATGTTACTGTTGGATTTCTGGCTGCTGCTGGCGGGGTTGTCGGGTTCGGACCTCAACAGCCCGGGGGAACGAACTTTCTGGGTCTGGATGTGGCTGGCGGGCATCACCATGTTCGTCGCCGATATTGCGGCGCTCTTCTGGCTCGGAATGTGGACCGGACTGGCGGTCAAGAACCCGCGTCATGCTGTGGGCGCCGCCATTGTGCCGGTGCTGGCTTTGCCATGGATCGGCGTGGGGGTGGTGATGACCATCATCGAGTTGCTGCCGTACGAAATGCGCCGGCCGTTTCGCTGGGATGGATTGCCCTTGCTGCTGTGGTTTGGGTTCGGAATCGCGGTGGATGTGCTCCTCGGTCTGGCGGCGCGGAACAACCTGTTGCGGAAATTCCGGGTGATGGCCGCGCAGCGTTACCAGGCGAAACCCTCCTGGTGGCAGCGGTGGTTTGGAAAAGGTGACGTGCGCGAAGGGGAGGCAACGGGCGGCTGACGCGCTCTCGGCGCTTTGTCATCATGGCCATCCTGCCCATCGTTGAACGAGAGTTGCGCGTGGCGGCACGCAAAAAGACCATGGGACGAGTGCGGTTCGCGACTACGATCATTTGTGTGGTTGCGGCGATCCTGTCTTTGGCGCTGCGGGGAGGGCGGGGCGGGGAGACTTTGTTCTTCATGCTGATGGCCTATGCGTTCTCGCTTGCGCTCATCACGGGGATCTTTGTAACGGCGGACAGCCTGAGCGAAGAAAAGCGATCCGGCACTCTGGGCTTACTCTTCCTGACAGATCTCACCGGATACGACGTGGTGCTGGGCAAATTCGTGGCCCGGGCATTGGGACCGTTTTACGCCCTGTGCGCCATCGTGCCGGTCACAGCGGTCTCGCTGGCGATGGGTGGGGTGACGGGCGGCGAATTCTGGCGGATGGCGGCGGTGTTGTTGAACACGCTGTTTCTCTCACTGGCGGTGGGAATATGCGTTTCCGCATGGTCGAAGGAATCGCAACGCGCAGTCCTCGCGGCCCTCGCGCTTGTGCTGATGCTCCTGGCCACGCACGAGATCGTGTTAATCGCCGGCATGGTCAAACCGTCCATCGGCCTGGGGGCGCTGGCGTGGTTTAGTCCGTCGTTTACGTTTCAATTTGCGCAACAAGCGAACTACGTGACGCATCCGGGCGCGTTTTGGTTTTCGCTCGTGCTGACGAATGGCATCGGCTGGCTGTTGCTCGGCATGGCGAGCATCAAGATTCAATCCGCGTGGCAAGACAGGCCGTCCCGCGTCCGGAAACAGACAACTCCAACCTCGGCAGATTGCCACGCTCACGACCTGCCGGGGGACCAACCGCTGCCCTGGTTGCTCCGCGCCAGCGCGAGGTTGAAGTTCCTGTGCTGGGGCGTGGCGGTGCTCTGGGCCGTGGTGGCAGTTGTGGCCGTAGGGTTTTCCGCTTTTGATGCCCGGGACCCCTACTGGAGAATAGTCTTCGCGGGCAGCAAGGTGGTGGCATTTGTTTTGAAGGTGATTTTCGTCATGGTCGCCTGCCGGTTCTTCACCGACGCGCGCCGCAGCGGCCTCCTCGAAATTCTGTTGTGCGTGCCGTTGACCGACATGGAAATCGTCCGGGCCCAATGGCGGAGCCTTTGGCGGTTGTTCGCCGGGCCGCTGGTGCTTTTCTGCGCGCCGCTGTGTTTGCGCACTTTCCTGGGGTGGGACGTGGTGGATTCCCGGGCTGAAATGGCGATGACTTCCGTGCTCACCGGCTTTGGCTCCGGGGCGCTGCTGGCCTTGAATACCGTCACCGACTTCCTTGCGCTCGGCTGGGTCGGGATGTGGTTTGCTGCGTCCCTGAAAAGCCCCACGTGGGCACCGGGGTTGACGGTGCTGGTGGTGTTGCTGCTGCCATCCGTCTTGTTTTGCGTGCCGGCGTTTATGGTGAACGTGATCTTTGTCGTCTGGGCGCGGGAGCGGCTGGCCCGGGGCTTTCGCAAGCTCATCTCCGAACAATACTCCGGTGCGGCGGCGGTCGCTTAAGCGCGGCCTCTGACGGGTAGAATTTGCTTGAGGAACGGGCCGCGACGGGCTTCACTGATGTCCCGGTGGAGAGATGGCCGAGTGGCTGAAGGCGCTGGTTTGCTAAACCGGTATACGTCTTAAAAGCGTATCGGGGGTTCGAATCCCCCTCTCTCCGCCAGTTTTCTTGGCGATTTCAAGAGGTCTTCAAATTCCTAACACAGTCCTAACTTAACGTTAGGACTTTACTAGACATGAAGACCGACTCGTTTCCTATCACGGTTTCGGATGGCGGGGTTTCCGCCAAGATTCGCAAGGTAACCAAGTCTCGGAACGGCGCCACCTACGACTCCTTCGTCGTTGACTACTTCCTGTTGGGCAAGCGCAAGCTGGTTTGGCGGGCCGATCTCGACGATGCCAAACAAGTCGCCCGTGATGCCTGTGGGCGCATTGCAGCGGGACAACAGCAGGTGCTCGCTCTCACCAACACCGACCGGATGTCTTACATCCGTGCGAAAGAGTATGCCGACAAGGTTGGGGTTCCTTTGGACACCATCGCCCAGCGATACGCGAACTTCGACGCCATTGTCGAAGGTAAGACTTACCCCGATGAAGTTGCCCGCGACTGGGTGAAACGCAATTCCGATTCAAGACCGCGCATCAGGATGGCCGACGCGCTCACCGAATTGATTGTGCAAGCGAGGACTGACCGCAAATCAACGGAACGCCTGCGGCGACTGGAAACGAATCTCGGTAAGTTCGCCGATGACATCAACATCGAAGTCCACACCGTCACGCCTGACATCGTGTCCCGATGGCTGTCGGAGTTGAAGCTCGCGGAGCGCACAAAGAAGAACTACCGGGATTTCATTGGCTTCTTCTGCCGCTTCTGTGTTCGGCGTGGCTACCTTGCGAAGGGCACTGATTGGTTGGATGGAGTTCAGGAGTATTCGGCACGCAGGTTCGGTCAGGTTGAAATCTACACGCCCGAGGAAATCACTTTGTTGCTCCGCACGGCGGAGAGGCGCTACCCGGGCATGGTGCCATTCCTGGCCATCGGCGCATTTGCTGGCCTTCGCCATGCGGAGATTCCAAGACTCGATTGGAAGGACATCGAGCTTTCCAAGCAACCCGGAGAGTCCTTCATCCACGTAGGGGCCGTCGAGAACACAAAGACTGACCAGCGGAGGCGACTGGTGCCGGTTCGCGAGAACCTCAAAGCTTGGCTGATGAAATATCGCAAGGAGTCCGGCCCGGTTTGTCCGATCATCAACACCACGAAACAGTCAGTGATGAGGATTGCGGCTGCTGCTGGCATGAAGTGGAAGCATAACGCGTTGCGGCACTCCTGTATCAGTTATCGGGTTGCTGAATCCGGCGATGTGGCCCGGGTCGCAGACGAGAGCGGCAACTCGGCCTATGTCATCAGGACAAACTACCTTCGCCGGGTGAAACCAGCGCAGGCCACCGAGTGGTTTGGTATCATGCCGAAGCAAAAGGCCAAACGATGAACCTCGTTGCCTCGAAATATCTGATGCACGGGCGCGACTGGGAAGGCGACGAGCCGACCGGCTGGGGCGTCGGTGAGAAGCTGGAAGGGGTCCGTTGCTACTGGGACGGGTTCAACGCATGGTCAAAGTCCGGCCATCGGATCGAACTCCCGGAGCGCATCACCGGAGAATTGCCCGGCACATCTCTGGACGGTGAACTCTACGCCGGGCCCGGGCGCTTCGAGATTGCCCGCTCCGCTGTGCAGTACGGCCGCTGGGTGCCGGAAGTCCAGTTCATCGCCTTCGACAAACCGGACGGGGAAGGGGACTGGCTCCAACGTCTGGCGCTTGTCGCTGCCGTCTATCCTCGCCACGTCGCCGGCCACGTCTGCCGCTCCTACGCACAACTCATGGACGAACTGCGCGAGACGCAAGCCAACGGCGGCGAGGGGCTGATGATCCACTCGCCGGATCAAACCCGTTACACGCCAGGGCGAACGTCGCTCCTGCTCAAAGTAAAGCTCGTCCTACCCATGCTGACCTGTCGCCGGGCATCACCCCGGCGCGGCCTGCTTAACCGCACAAACCCTGAGACAGTCTCGTGAAGGTGAAGCGCGAACGAAACAACCAACAACACATTGCAGCATGAAGAAAGGACAAATCAAATGAGCCACTACTACGACGTATTGCTAACGCCTGAGATCAGGGCGATGCGAAGACAAGACAGGCTTCCGGTCGCAGAGAACCTAATCTGTATCGAGGACGAACTGGCAGCCATCCTCGACAGAAACCGGCCCGGCGTCTGGTTGCCCGAGCAAAAGGAGCAACAGCTTTCGGAAGTCGCGCAGTTCGCCTTGGACCTCGCTCGCAGGTTCCAGATTAACGAGGCGCAAATCCGAACGCTGATTTTTCGGATTCACCGGGTCGCCGTGCGGGCAGGCCAGTTCCATTGGCATTTCGACAAACGTTCTGAGGAGCGCAAGGAAGCCGATTGGTTGCTGGCCCAGACCGTTCTGTTGAGAGAGGCCAAGTTCATCTGTGAATACCTCGCGGCCATGCCGATGCCGAAGGGCAAAGCGAAGTCCCCGAGCGGAAAGGCGGCATGTGAACTGAACTAAAATTGAGGACCGAGACAGCCGGGGGCCGTGACGAATCATCACCGTCACGGCCCCCATTTTCGTCCCTAGAACCCGTCCAGAACCGTCCAGACCCCCAAACCCTCACGGGGCCAATCGTAGAGACTCCCATACCCCTTAAAACGTGTCACCGGGAAGTCTGGTTCTGACCAAAACCGGGGTGGAAGAACTGGGGGGATATTCCTTGATAGAAATGCGCCGGTCAGCTTTCATAACTCTAGGACCGATGAGCAATTATTACCCACCAAAATGCAATGCAGGGCAGTTCCACTGCATCCATTGTGGTGTCTTCGCAAAGCAGAGATGGGGACTCCTCGTTTTCGGATTTAACGGCAACGTCGAATCACCGATTACCTATTGCCTTTGCGATCATTGCAACAAGAAGACCTATTGGCATGAAAATCGGATGATCATTCCAGCAGAGGCCCCTGTCGCTCCGCCTCATCCAGATATGCCCCCGAGCATTGCTGAGGATTATCAAGAAGCCCGCGGCATATTCGGACGCTCGCCGAGAGCGGCGGTTGCGCTTCTCCGCTTGGCCATCCAGAAGTTAATGCCCGAACTAGGGGAAAAGGGAGATAACATCAATACGGACATCAAGTCTCTGGTTGCTAAAGGGCTTCCCGTTCAGGTCCAGCAGGCGTTCGACTATTGTCGTGTGGTTGGCAACAACGCAGTTCACCCTGGCGAGATCAACTTGAACGATACACCTGACATGGGCCAGCACTTGTTCAGCATGATCAACTTCATCATAGAAGACAGGATCACGAGGCCGAAGCAGATTGCCGGACTCTATGCAAAATTGCCAGCGGGAGCACTAGAAGCGATTGAAAAGCGTGACGCCTGAACAAGCGACCGCCCAAACCACCATCCCCACGATCCACCATTGCAGAAACACCGTCCCGAAGTAGCTGGCGAACGTCGTCTCGCGAAACAGGGCGTGCGAGAGTCGAGAGGCCGGAAGATTCAAGAACACCCAGAGCCGGACGACGAAGCACGCCCCACTTTCAAATCGCGTTTGCCAGACAATCCCATACCCGATCAAGCAGACGGACAATGCAAACAGAGTTGGGAAGGCGGCGGTCATCCGAGAATTCTCTGAATCATCTGGTACGTCTGCTGATGAACGCGCACGATGTCCGCCAGCAGCTTCACCTCCTGCTGTTGTAGATTCATCCCGCCAAATTTCCCGGCGCCGCCCGCGAACAAGCCCGCCTTCGACAACGAATCGAGTTGCAGTTCCGCCATCCGTTTCGCCTTTGCTTCTTCCTCCTTCGGCGGCCCGATGGTTGGATTTGCCTGCGGCTTCCAGTTCTCGAACCGCGCAATCATCGCCTCGATACTGTCAATCTTCTGTTTGCGCAGGTCTTCCGCAGTCTGGTTGAAAGACTTCTGATTCGGGTCGGTTGCAAGTCGGCTGGTCAGCATCTTCTCCTTAGCCTCCTTGCTCGCGGTGAAGTACTTGACGAGTTCCCAACCGGACATTCCCGCCGTCTTCGCGCCCTCCGATGCCGAGAACCCGCTAACCCTAGCGAACGTCCGCAACAAAAATTTCGAGGTTTCCAGAATCGCCGGGCCAAACTGCGTGTAGAGCACTTGCGAGATGATCGAGAATTGATCGTTGAGCGTGGCCAATGCGTGAAGCGTTTCCGTATCCATTACCGCACCGATGTCATGTGCCGATTTTCCAAGGTCATCCAGATCGGATTGCAGTAGGTTCATCATCCGGCCAAGTTGCCGGTCGCTCACGATGTCGCCCAGGGAGGAACGAATCTCCGTCGCTGACTTGCCCTTCGTGAACTGGGTCACCGCCGAGAACAATTGTTCCGGCGTCATGCCCGCCGCGTTGATCCCGAGCTTTTGCAGCGCCTTGTTTTTCTTCGGATCCGTCGCCGCGTCCGTCAACTGCTCGATGAACCGCGTCAACAGTTCGATCCCGGCGCCCGTCTGCTTCGCCGCAAACGTCCACTCTTGCAGCTTCGTGGTGCCCACGCCGATCCGCGCCGCCGATTCTTCGATGTCGTCCGCGTAGGCAATCGTATTCCGCGCCAGTGCCGCCAGCGCCCCGGCGCTCACCATCCCCATGATCTGATTGCCGATGCCACCGAGCAACGCTTGCGACATGCCCGCCGCGCTCTGGCGCACCTTCATCATCGAAGCCTCGAAGCCCGACGTGTCGCCACCGACCTTGACCCGCATGTCATTCATGATGGCAAATAAGTCCCTGCGCCGCCGATTGGGGAATGGGCCGTGGCCGGATAAGCTCGGCGCCACAACGAAAGGTCGTCAGCGCAGGGAAAAGGAAGCGCCCCGCACCTGGAGGAGCAGCCGCAGCCGACGACGGGTCGGAGGCTTGATATGAAACGGTGCGGGGCGAGAATCATGTCAGGCCAGCGGTGGCAGCGCAGGAACGCCGAACCAGACCAGCGAGTCCTTGTTGACGCCCCGGCTTTGGAGCCCTTCGAGGTAGCCGATGACTTCTGAGTAGCGGCGGGATAAAGCCGTCGCCTCGTGTGGCAGTCCAAACGCTGCCAGCCAGGCCACCTCCGCCTGTCGCGCTTCCTCGCGTCCCGACCGCAGCGCCTCAATGGACTGGCTCAGGAGAGTGCGGAAGGATGCTTCAAAACTGCCGAACTGCGCGGTCAACTCCCTATTGAACCGGGCGGCGATGTCTGCGGATTCGTTCTTTCGCCCATAGGCCGACAACCGGGCCTGAATCGCTGCGATGACGTCCGCGTTGTTTGTTTCGGCAAGGTCGCGAGTCAATTCCTTCGCCCGCGACTCCGGCGCGATCTGGTCGAACAGGTCGAGCTTCCGCTTTGCCCACAGGAGCAAAAACATTTTGCAGACCGCCAGCGACAGCTTGATCCGAGGATGCGTAAGCAAACGATTCTTCGGCGACGTGGCGAGTGTAAGGTGGGACTCAACGACGGACTCGTCGCTCGCGTTCACCTTCACCGCTTCGAGCGTGGCAGCCATCGCGTCCAACTGCTTGAGGCTGGCCAGTCGCCGGGCCGGGCCTTCGGTGAGTGTGGCAAGGTCACTGTGCCGTTGGGCTTGAGCAACCGAGGCCACATCCGGCGCGGCTGGTGTCTGCTGCAAATTCCAGACGTGCTTCTGGATTGCTGCGAGTCGCTTCGTTGCCCTTGCCAGTTGAACCCTGTGCGATCTTTTGGCGGGAACGATTTCCACTTCGTGAACCCGTTCCTGTAAAATCTTGATGGACTCAGCGAGATCGTTCGGGAACGTCTCAGGCTGATCCTCCACGATTACGGTCGCGCTGGATTCGTCACCGCCGACTTCTGCCGCCGATTCCGCCTGCCGCCGCAAATCGTCATCCACCTTCGCGTTGATCTGATCCTGTCGCGCCTTCTCGCTTTCCGTTGGTTCCCAAACATCCGCCGTCGTCGTAATACCAGATTTCATATACTCTGCCTTTCGTTTGTTTTGTTCTGCGCTTGTTTCACCTGGCCGTCGGGAAGACCTGCCACTTCGATGCCTTTGGCCGCGCCATGAGCACCAGATTCGTCAGGCCGGGCGATGTCGCATTGGTGTTGCCGATTTGAAACTTGATGAGCGTCGCTCCCTGTGTCGGGAGATTCGTGATCGTCACTACTGCCGTTGTTCCGTTGGGCGTGACCCATTGCTGAAAAAACGGCGTGGTTTCGTACACTCCGAACGCGAGTTGCCGATAGCCATGTAACATCACCGGCGCCGAGGAAGCCCCGGTGCATTTGATGCTCGTCACGATGGGCAGGCTGTCCACCTCAGAACATTCGAGGTAGTACGTGTTCGTCGTTGCCGCCGCGACGTAGTTGACGACGTTGCTCGCTCCGCCGTCTGCGTAAATGATCAGCTTGGTTTCCTGCGCCACTGCCGCCACTGCCGCGAGTAACACGGCGAGAATCATGGCAAGCTTCAAAAAGGTCTGTTTCATATCGTGCAATGTATTGAGTGTTGAGGTCGGTCTTATTTGAGTGAAAGCTTCGGTGCTTTCGCCCGTAACGTCGCGAGCTTCGCGGACAATGCCCGGTGTGTCTTGGTGCCCGGCGCGTAAGCCGCCAGTTGCTGTTCGCAGCGCGAGATTTCCCCGGCGGCACTGATTGCGGCTGCCGAAATCTTTCCACTCGAAATCGCGCCGCGCACCTTGGCCGGATCAATGGCGCCGCTCTCGGGTGGCGCCGTCGCCGCTGGCGTGCCTGTGGCCTTGAACGACTCGGCGTAAGCAAGCATCGCCTCCAGGTCTTTCAGCAAGTCACCGGACAGCGCTGGCTCTGGCGGATTTCCGCCGCGTCGCGCCCGCTCCGCCGCGCAGTGAAGTCGAAGCTGTTGTGTTGCCACCAACACCTCCTGTTCGTCCATGAGGTTCGTAGAGCTGTTGAGCCGGTCGCGAATTGTTTGCGTGTTCATAACTGCTATTTGTGCATCCGCTGACGAAGTACGGACATGGCCAAGTTGATCCCGCCGATGCGATCAATGAGTCCCCGCGACTTTGCTTCTTCACCGCGAAATGCCTGCCCCTGCATCGCCTCGGCTTTCACCTGCGGGCGGGCGCTCGTCACCGCGCCCTTGAACAACGCGAACGCGTAGTCCACCTGGCTCTGAATTTGGGTGCGGTGATCGTCGGTGAGGGATGTTCCCACCGCGCCCGCCGCCTTGAACTTCGCTTCCTTGTTGGTGAACACCTCGATCTTGATGCCACGATCTGCGAGATACTTTGTCCAGTCCGTCGTGGACTGAATGACTCCGATGCTTCCCACCATCGCACTGCGGTTGGCGACAATTTCACTGGACTGAGAAGCGATGAGGTAGCCCAGCGAGGCACCCAGTCCGCCGATGTGCGTCACCACCGGCTTTCCACTCCGAACCAGATTCGCCACCGCGTCGCCAATCTCCGGCCCGCCCAGCATCATTCCGCCCGGCGTGTCCATATCAACCAAAACGCCCGCCACGTCCCGATTCGTTTGCAGCCCGTCAAGCATGGCTGTCACGGCCCGCGAATCCTCGATGCCGTGATACAGCATCTCGAAGGCGTCCGGGTTGTAGGCCAGCACGCCTTTGATGGGCGCGATGGCAATGTCTCCGACGTATTGCACGACTGGGGCCAGGGAGTTGCGCAGCACTCGCGCTGGCTGAGTCTCCGCCGCCTGCATTTGCCGTTCGTCGAACCCCAGCAGAAATGAGAAACTCTCTGCGGTCATCATCGGCACGTCCCCAAAAACTCTGCGCAAAAATGTATTCATGGTTTAATCAGCCTTTCGAGTTCGGGTAATCTGCCAACAACGAACAGCTTTGACCGGCGTGAGCCTTCCACGAGGAAGATGTCCGGTTGAACATTCTTGCTGGCAATGTGGCGATCCAGAGTCATTCGGCACGCACCAATCTGGCGAGCCGCCTCAGCTATCGTCACCGCCTCCACCACCGGATTGTTCGTTTCAAGCTGCATGTGTTCGATGTTGCACTTCCCACATAAGCGGGGACGTTAAGTCGCGGACGAGTTCGGGGATTGTTCCACGGGAGACTGGGGTGCAGGACTTGCGACACTTCGGGCGGGAGGTGGTTTATCCAAATTGCGCCTTTCTGCTGTGAAAACTCCAAGGCTGTTGGTGGGGAATTAAGTTATCCACCGTTGGGAATAACTTCGCAAAACGCCCTCCCACATTCACGAATCAACAGGTGTCGGACCGCGAATATCTTTGTTGAATTATTTATTGAGAATTCCCTAGACCTGGTGCCCCGTTCCGTCTTTAGTTTAGATGAAGGTCGGGGTGACAGTGCGGATGGAGGTGGTAAAAAAGTTTCCCCACTTGTTAGCGCAAGTGGGGAGGTTTGTGGAGCGTAGCACGAATGGATCGTGCACCGCTGTTCGGCATTTTGCGAAAATTGCGCGGCGGAGGCTGGTGGTTCAAATCCACCCGCTCCACTTCTTCCTACTTAGTCATACCGGAGACTGGGACGCAATCAAAACTTACCACCATCCCATTTACAGGTTTTTCGCCGATGTCGCGATTCCCGGCCATTTTCGCTCGCGACCACGCAGCCAGTTTTTGTCCAGCTCGTGCTGATACTTCTCTGGGTTCGCCTTTCGCCATCTGGCCTTGCGTTGGGCATCGTGCCGGGGATTCAGCGCCCGGCGCTTCCAGTATCCACGCTGCGATTGAAGCCTGACGATCTCACGCTTCAGGGCTGCCACATGCCCACCCTCGGTTTTGTTGGGATTCTGTGGAATTTGTCTCGCTTGTCTCATGGACGGTTCGCGGATTATGGCCACGGAAGGGCCGTGTTCATTGCTTTTCTCTTAGCTTCGATCTCGTGAAAACTGGGACATTCGAAAAATGCCGCCGAAACGTGCGGTACGCCATAGACACCAACCCCCGAGTACTCAGCGATTTTAAGAGATTCCTTTGATTATTTTTTTTCATGTGCGGTCATTAGCGTGGCATGTGATGCACGACGTGCTGGCCTGTGCTTCTTATTATCAATCATATTAAGGCAGGGTCGGCTTGATGTTCGTACCGAGTGTGGCGTTGACCTGTGCTGCAAAGGCAGGCGTGATGCCGTCGCGCTGTGGCTTCTTGCGCCGGGAACGAAGCCGTGGCCGCATCGCGGCTCGCACCTCCTGGCAAATGCAGCAATCGCAAGCCAGTGCCTTCTTCGTATCAATCAGGATCGCTTTCATTTGATCCTCCCGTAGTAGTCTTGCGCATAACGTGGGATGGTGGTCTTGACCCGGCCCTCCTTGACTGCGTTTGCGGTTTCGTTCAGAACCTTTTCCAGTCGGATGGGGTCATTGATGGCAAGCTCAACCCATTGGCGGTGGTTGTCGGAATTCTTCATCTCGTCATCCCCGAACAGTTCCCGGCATCGGTCAACCAGATCGTTCGCCCTTCGCCCTTGTGGTGTCAGCTTGCCTCCCAAACTCGAAGCGGCGTCCCCCTTATTAAGTTCTACCGCTTTACTCAATGGTATTACTTCATTGTTATTACTTACGTTGCCCATTTGGGCAACGCGGGCGTTGCCGGTTTGGGCATCACGAAATGCTGAAATGGGCAACGCGGGTGTTGCCGGTTTGGGCAACGCGGCGGGTTTCGTGTTGCCCTTTTGGGCAACGCCGCGTGTTGCCGAAATAGGCAACGCGGAGCCGTCAAGAATCCGATAAACGAAGTGGTGGTTGGCTCCCTTGGATTCGACCGCCAGGTATCCGCTTTCCTCCAACTCATCAATCCAACCGGAGAGGGAATGTGGTTTGCAGTGCATGTCCTTTGCGATGGTTCGCTGTTGAGGCCAGCAGACATTCTCGTCATTCGCCCTATCGCGTAGGTAATGCCACAAGCGAAACGCGCCGTGCGAAACCCTATCGTCGCGCAGAAGCCTGCGGTAAACGGTCAGGGAGTCACTTGGGGGCGTTGATACTTGATCCATCAAAGTATCCCTTCCGGCCACTTAACGATGCCGCTATTTTGATTGCTGGTTTCATCCCGTGTTCGGCCCGGCGCCGACACGGGTTTTCTAATTCTGCGACGAGTCATAAATGCCCTCCTTTTCCGCTTGTTCGCACTCGTCGCCGTCTTCGTCCCGTGGGTGAAGATGTTCATGACGCCCGGACTTTGAATCATGTGCGGCCTGATAAACATTTGAGATGCCGAGCCGCCGTGAAATCGCGCTGGCATCCGGTGATAAGTTCGCCGCTGTGCAGCCCAGTCGTCTCGCAAGCTCCGTCAGGGAAATCGACTCGTACTTGCCGGGCAACTCGGGATTCAACACCCACGCACCAGTTAAGAACCGTCGCCCAATTACCGGCAGATTTTGGCGAGTGACCGGAAGACCCAACATCACAGCAGTGAAGAATTCCCGGACGATCTGTACCGCCCGCTCGCGAGCAACTTGCTCAACTGTTGGTGGAGTCTCACCATCAATTGCCCGCTCAACCTCGCCGCGCAAGTCACCCGTGGTCGGCCTGGCATCCGGGTGAACCGGGCCATCGTAGTCTTCAATGAAATGGCTCATCGTGCGCTGTTGTGATCCTCGACGAAGGCTTCGAGCATCAGTTGTTCCTCCACTTGCTTTGCAATCCTCCAACTTGAAGCGCGAGTAGTGCTTCCTTTACTGTGGCAGGGTGGAAGTAGCGAAAGTGTCGAAGCTTGATAGATGGAATCGTCTTCGCTTTGACCATGCGCTCAAACGTGCGGAGACATGGTCTGCACGATTCAATTGGAAACAAGATCGGCAGGAGTGATTTTGCATCAACGAAACCATCGGGGATAGTGTCGGATGTTGGTTGCGTTCGTTCCGGTGTCGGTTTCTTGTCTTTCATCGAGTGTAAAATACACAGTCGAATCGAGAATCGCTCTCCGCTCCATTTAGGATTCAGTGAGCAGCATGAAGCGAAACTACACAGTGCCGACGGAATGGCTGATTCTATTGGGTTTTGTGACTATCATCCTGCAACGTGTTTACCGATGATGGAAGATAGTTAAAAAAAGGGTTTGACAGGAAATTTTCTGGCAACATCTGAGGATGCCGGAGTGACCTTTTCCCCAACACAGAATCGGCGGACAGAATCCTAACAATTCCTAACAAAAGAGTGTCGGTTTCCTGTCTTGTCCTGTCGTTGGGAAAGTGTTAGGATACCTCTGGAAATTGAAGATTTCCTTGGATTTCGTGGTTTCCTGTGGATTCTCACGAAGTATTGACGGGGGTTCGAATCCCCCTCTCTCCGCCAGTTTTCTTTTACGGCTGGAGCGCCTTTTTTATCAGGCCAAGCTCCTGCGGGCCATAGTCCAGCTTCAGTGCTTCGGCTTGTGCGGTGGGCGTCATTTTCTTCCATGACTTTTGCAGCGCGTTGATCATTTTGTCCTCGTCAGATTTTGCGGCGAGTGCGGCGAATTGCCGTTCGAGGAAGACCAGACACAACGCGTCTTCCAGCACACGCACTTCCAGGTCGGCGGGGAAGTTCTGTTTCAGGTTCAACTCCTGCACCCGCTGGATCGTTGCCGCATCGTAACCAACTTCGCGAAGAATTTCCCCCGCCTTATCGGCGTGGAACTTTTTCAAGTCGGCCCGCCAGCGCAGGTAGCCGGGTTTGTCCAGCGGATAGGAGTTGCGCGGAATCTCCCATCGACAAAGGTGCTGACAGCGGGCAGCCAGGCGGAGGGGTTCGCCGGCATTGGGCGCAAGCTTGAGCACCCAGTCCGTGAGCCATTGGGCGTAGATCAACTCGCGCGGATACGACTGGCCGGCCACCCGTTCGACGTTGGGATCGCGCGCATTCTCGGCGTCGAAACGCCGCAGAACTGATTCAAAGCGTTTTGCGTCGGCGGGTTGAAAGCCAGTTTGCACGACGGCGTTATTTCAGACCGGGCGGCTGCCGGCAAGCGCGAAGCGGTTTGTGCTCGCTTCACAGCGCGCGTTGTGGCTTCCTATGCCCCGCTCGGAAACCGGGCAACACTGTTTACAAACTATGGAATCGTTACCGACGGTCATTTTGAAACCCGGGGAAGCGGATCGCGTTGTGGCGGGTCACCCCTGGATTTATCACGGCTCAATTCTGCGCACGACGGCCCAGGCGGGCGATGGCGAGATGGTGCAGGTGAAGGATCATCGCCAGCGGTTGTTGGGGGTCGGCTTCTACAATTCCAAATCCAAGATCAACGTGCGTGTGCTCGCGCCGGAGCGCGTCGAGGTGGATCAAAGCTTTTTCGATGCGCGCATCGCCGCCGCGCTCGCGGTGCGCCAGCGGCATTTGCCAAACGCGACATCGTTCCGCGTGGTGAATGCAGAGAGTGATTTTCTGACCGGTCTCATCATTGATAAGTACGAGGATGTGATCGTGATCCAGATTTCTGCGCTCGGCATGGA
The DNA here is from genome assembly GCA_044225555.1 of Limisphaerales bacterium. Taxonomy (GTDB): domain Bacteria; phylum Verrucomicrobiota; class Verrucomicrobiia; order Limisphaerales; family JADLHS01; genus JADLHS01. The sequence goes on from JBGAIM010000024.1 coordinate 30,788, forward strand.
GAAACGGAAGGACAAGATTGTGGCGGCGGTGCAGAAGATTTTTTCGCCCCGCGCGATTCTGGAGCGGAGCGATGTGGCGTCCCGCAAGTTCGAAGGTTTGGAGGAGGCCAACGGGGTGATTGCCGGCGAACTCAGCAGCCCGGTCGCGGTCAACTTGAACGGGCTGAGGTTCGAAACCGATATTCTCGGCGGGCACAAGACGGGGATGTATCTGGATCAACAGACCAGTTACGAGGCGGTGGCGCAATTCGCGAAGGGCGCGAGTGTGCTGGATTGTTTCAGCTTCCTCGGCGGGTTCGGACTGCACGCGGCGCGAGCCGGCGCGGCGCACGTTCACCTGCTGGATCAGAGCGCGGACGCGGTGGCGGCGTCACTGCGCAACGCGGAGGCGAACGGCCTAAAGAAGACCGTGAGCGCCGAGGCGATCAATGTCTTTGACTGGCTGAAGGCGAACACGGCGGTGAAACCGCATGAGCGCGTGATTCCGCGCTATGATCTGATCGTGCTCGATCCGCCTTCGTTCACGCGCAATCGAGCGTCAGTGGGCGATGCGTTGCGGGGTTACAAGGAGATTCACATCCGCGCGCTCAAGTTGCTGCGGCCCGGCGGCACGCTGGCGACGTTCTGTTGTTCGCATCACGTGGACGCGGTGACGTTTCAAGATGTAATTCTGTCTGCTGCTTTCGATACGCGCCGGATCTTGCGACGCGTGGCAACGTATTCGCAGTCGCCCGACCATCCGGTCATCCCGATGATTCCGGAGACGGAATACTTGAAGGGCTTTGCCTTCGAGTTGGTGCGGTAATTAAGGCTCAACCAACATCGGATAGAAGAATGGTAGGTTGCCGACGGCGCTCGGATGAGGAGCCGTCATTGCGTTAGCAAACTCACGTGGTCGCTCGTTCCAGACAATGGTTTGGGCATGCAATACACGCAGCTTGGGTGGATTCCCATCAAAGGCGGAGGCGGTAGAATTTTTTTGTTCCGATCAACGACGGTGTAAACGGCGAGACGTCGGTCACGTCCACATACGGGCCGGCGACTTCATTGGCTTCCTGCAAGGTGCCGACCGGCCAGGAGAGCCGTAATTGCCCGCCCGGAAAACTCATGCCAATGGAGGGCACGGGATACACGACTACATGAAACGTCTGGGTTGCCGAAAGGCTGGGTGTGCCGTTGTCGATTACGATCACGGAGATTGTATTTGTGCCCGGCACCGCCGGCACCCAATGGAAGTGGCCCGAGCTGGCGCCGATGGATGCGCCCGCGGGCGCGCCCGATCCGAGAGAAAACGTGAGTGTCTGCGCAGGCACGTTGGTGTCGGTGGCGCTGGCCGTGAAATCCAACGCCTGACCGACGACCATCTCGATGTCGTTGACTGGTGCCAATGTTGGCGGCGAATTGGGGAGGACGTTGGCCGCGCGCGGCGTCTCCGTGGCAAACGGAACGATGTTTGCGGCGCCGTCGGGAAAACGACCTTCGCTCACATCCGAGGTTTGCCCGCCAAAAATGACAGCATCAATCTGTGTACCGTCGGCGGCAAAGATTCCGATGGCTTCGCCTCCTTTGCTCAAGGCGAAACTGGCATGGAGATCCGCGCGGTTGGTACTGTTCTGGCCGCTTTCGTTGTCCGCCCAAACGAGCAGGTAACCATGGGGAGCAATGACGTAATGACCGTTATTGGGAATCAAGAACTGAGTTTTGTTGGTCAAGGTGTCGGTCAAATAGTAACCGCCGAGATCAACGGTGTTAGTACCCGGGTTGTAGATTTCGAACCAATCTTCGTAGTTGCTGTCCGCCGGATCGGCGAGACTGATCGTGTTGTCCGCCATCCATTCGTTGATGAAAACGTTGAGCGGTGGTGAAGCGCTGCTATTGGTTGCGCCGGGAGTGAATTGAAACAGCTTGCCGCGATAGAACGGTTGCGCGTCCGGGATATCGCCATAACTCCAGTTGGACGGCAGGGCGGTGTAAGTGAGGTAATCCAGAATCTGCACCTCATTGCCGACCGTACGGGAGAGCGCGACTTGGCCGTTGCCCGAGGGGAGCCGGAAGCTGGTGTGTGGGGCAAGGCCGGTGGATTGATTGGTTTGATTATCGCACCACACCACCAGATAGCCGCCGGCAGCCACGGTGACGTTTGAAGGAAACGCCCAACGCGCGAGATTCGTGTAACTGTCGCCAAGGTAGTAGCCGCCGAGGTTGATGGCATTGGTCCCGGGATTGTAGAGTTCCACCCAAGGCTCCCGCTGGCCGGCATTATCGAGCGGGCCGGAGACGTTGTCGGCCTGAGCCTCGTTCAACCACAAATTCGGAAAGGCGGCGACCGCGCCAAATATCGAATTGGTCGCGCCTGGCGTCGCCGGGGTTGCCGAGGTGATACTGGGGGGCATCGGATTCAACGTGATGTTCGGACTGGAGCCGGTGAGCCGAACGGTCAGCGGGCCGCCATTGGTCGTGGGCAGATACCAGAAACTCAGCGAATAAGGCGCGCCGGTGACGAGGTTGGGCAAAATGTTTTGATAAATCGAATCGCTGTTCCCGCCACCCGGAGCCGTGGCGATCAGGTGCAAGCTTGAGTTGCCAGTGTGTTTTACGGCGGTACTGAGGGCGGATTGGGCGAAGTCGGCCGTTACATTCCAGGTTACGCTTAACGCGGATTCAAAGCCGCCGTTGGCCAACAGGTTGACGCCGACATCCGGTTGGCTTCCCGCCACGATCTTGACGTCATCAATGTAAATGTCGCCGGCGCTTTGAAGGTAAATGTAGAGGAGCGAACCGCTCGCGTTGGCGGTGGCGGAAGCATAAACCCAGGCCGGGCCGGCGCCATTGGTTTGCGCTGTGGACCAGTTGGCGACGCGGCTGTTGTCTTGATTGGGATCACGCAACTGTAGTGACATGCCCGCTGTCAATGCCGGCCAGGGTTCGGTGGCTTCGTAACGGACCTGATCCACCGCGTTGGAATCGCCCGGGCGCAGCAGGCTGAGAGTTTCGCCGTCGGATTGCAGGTTGCCGGAGTATTGATCAAACACCAAAACGTCCGCTCCGTGGATGGCGTTGAAGATGACCCGGTCCCGGGCAAGCACCACGAATCCGCGCGGGCCAATGCTGGCGCCGTTCGGGAAAGTGTAGGCCAAGCCGTTTACGGTCCAGCGCGAAAGATCAAAGGCGTTCGTGGGCGAGGTGTTGAACAGTTCGACAAACTCGCCATTGGGCAGAGAAGGTTGAAACTGGATTTCGTTAAGTACGACGCTGCCAATCGGCGTGGGCGGGGCAGTGCTGTTAATCGCTGAAACGGCATTGCTTGCTCCGGCGACAGGATTTCCCGATGCGCCCAGACCAACAACGCTGAAGTAATTGCTTCCCTGCGGCAAGGGTACCGTGGCAACCCAGTTGGATACGGTGGTCCAACGGACGGTCCAGGCCTGCCCGTTGATGGTGATGCTGGCGACATCCACTGGCGCCGTGCCTTGAATAACTCCCAAATTATTGCTGGTTGTCACCGTGGGGTTCACAGAGAAGGTGGTGGCGACGTTCGCGAGCTGGCTGATGAGGTAATTGCGGCGTTGTCCGGCGTAGTCCTTCAAGGGCTGGAGGTCAGTGCTCACGCCGTTGACCGCGAGACCGGTGTTAATTGCATCAAGCCGTGCGGCCAGAGTCGCGGGAACGAGCGGGCCATTGACCGCACTTTGGAACGCCCGCCAATAGGCCCGTTGGAATTCGGGAAAGGCCCGCAGTAGTTCCAGCACCGGTTCATTGCTGCCGAACAGGGGATCCGTGGCGCTATTGCCGCCACTGCTCAGGACGAAATCAATGTCCCAAGGCAGAAGTTGCCAACGCGAAGAACGCGGCTTGTACGCGAACATGTTTTTGCCCCGGGAATAACCGTAGCTGTCCCAGTTGCCGACGATGCGCTCGACGGCGAGCACTCGCATAAACTCCTCCACATCCATCAGCCCGAGCACGTGGGTCCGAAACGGTTCGGGTTGGCTGGCGTTGGCAGCATCCACCAAGGCAAACAGATTGGTAAAGGCGCTTCCCGACTCGCCGTAGCCGCGCGGTCGCCAGTTCCAACGGTAGCGGGCGGTCTTTTTTACGCCGCCGGTGGTGGTGAACTTCAGCATCGTCGCATCCACGTTGCCGAACTTGTTGTCGCCGGAGTCGTCGAATTCAAACCAGTCTTCGATCTTGTGCAAGTCGCCGTTGTTGTCGTCCGGGAAAAATTCGCTCACGACGTCCCCATTGGGTTGTTGGGCGTCCTCGTAAACCGCGCTGCGTTGCTGGGAATTAAAGAACAATTTTATGTAGCGCCGATGGAGGTAGGGTGCTCCGATCTTCCGGCCGATCCAAAATGCGGTGCGTTCCGCCTGGTACGTGGGATCACTATTCAAGTTGCCGATGGTGGCGAGGACAAAATCACCAGCGCCCAATACCGTGTCGTCATCGGCCAGATTGAGTTCGTAATCGCAAGCGGAGCCGTCCGGCCCGCTATAGCCGGGGGTGTGCCACGGGCTGCCGCTATAAAGCGTTCCCGCGTTGTAAACAACCCGGCAGCCACCGTAAACAAACGTGGCGTCCAGCGCGCGATTGCTTTGTTTCCCCCGGGCCGTCCAGCGCGCCACATTGGACTGCGTAACCCAGAGGCGGTAATCGCCGAGGGTTCCGCCCGGCTGAACTTCGCCAAAGCCGACCAGACATTCGCGGGTTGGTGCGTCGTCGGGAAAGCGACTGCTGGCGACCGGCGTGCCGGCATCCGCCGCTTCGACATAAAAAGCCACGCGAGTGCCGCTGGATTGCGCGGGAATGATGCCCGAGTAGAGTCCAGCGCCCCGATATGCCATCGTCACCGCCGTGTATGCTGAGGCGGGGTCAACCCGGTATTTCAAGACGGGTTGCGCGACTCCGTCGGGATCTTCGATTTGAGCGAAGACCGTCACCGGCTCGGCGGCAGTGGGAAGGATGGGCCAGTGGCGCACGCCCGAAATCGCAGGACCGTTGTTGGTGCGGTATTGCGTATTGCGCAAGCCGGGTGAACCCAGATTCCGGGTGGCCACTGAATCGCCCGTGGCTTCGAGCCAGTTGCCATGCAGGCGTAGGAGGATCTCCGGGTGACCCTTCAGCCATCTCACTTTGGCTCGCAAGGTGGCCGTCGTACCCGTGGTCAGGGTTTGAGAAAGCGCGGTGCGAATGCGATTGCCGCCTGTATCCCCACGGTCGGTGGCGATGGCGTGCAAACACCCGCCGCTATAGCCTCCGGCAGATTCCCAACGCGAATCCTCATGCGTGCCTTGGAAGAACCAGCCGCTGGCATCCGAGTCAAACGTGGCATTGACCACCGCGTTGCCACCGCCTTGGGGGATGACTTCGACGTTATCAATCAAGCACTCGCCGGCCCCGAGCAAAATCACCTGTAACTGGTCGGCGGCGGCCAGGCCGCCGTTGTCGAGGAAGCCGGTGAACTCGATGGTGGTCCAAGCGCTCTTGTTGCTCTCGTCGCTGTCCGCCCAGGTGGCGGCGAGATTGCCGTCACTCCGGGCGTCAGTTCTTTCCAGGCTGCTGCCGCCGCCATCGGACCATTTCCCCCAACGCCCACCAGTTTCGTAGCGAGCCTGGTCCACAACGATGTGGATGATGTTGGTGACCAGTTGACCAAATCCATTGGTGGACACCACGTCATCCGGTTTGTCCAAGGTGATGAGATCGCCGCCGTTGCCGAGTTTGCCACCATAGTTCCCCAACACGACGCTCGCAGCGAGCCCGGGATGGGTCGCCAGCAAATTGGTGACATCGTTCGCGACAATTAGAAAGCTGTTTGAGGCGATGACAGTCCCGCTTGGAAACGTAAAGGTGATGCCGCCGCGCAACCGCCACTTGTCCAGGGCGATGGGGTTCGTGCCGCGATTGAAGATTTCCACGAATTCATCCGCATCCAATCCGCTGGGGGGATGATACATGATTTCATTGATGACCACATCGCTGGCCAGCGGGCGTGTGTTGGCTGCGGCCAGGGTCGGGGAAGTAAGGCGGTGGAAACCTGGAGCACCATCGGGATATCGTCCGAAGGGGGTGCCGTTTTCCTGATCGCCAAAGCGCAAGGCGTCAATGACGCGAACGTTGTCGCTGCTGATGAGATAGACGGACTCGCCTTCCGCACTCAAAGCAAAGCCGAGTTGGGTTTGAGTGAAAGCAACGAAGCCGCGCGCGGGGATGCTGGTGCCGTTGGCAATCTTAAATCGGTTCGTGGTGGGATCATCAGTAAGAAAGCAACCGCTTAAATCCACCGGCAGAGAGCTGTAATTGAACAGTTCGATGTAATCCTCCAAGGGCGGATCGGTATGGGCGAGGATTTCATTGATCAAGACCGTGCGCCACGGATTTACGGAAGGGACATCGTTCGCACGCGGCGAACCGTTGATGCGATCACTGGCCGCCCAGGCCTTGGGATTGCCCTCGCCATAACTGGGGCGCGCCAGTACCAGGGAATGTCCAGCACCATCAGCCGCGGCGGGCCAGGGAGATTCGTCGTCGTAGGTTACCTCCTGGAGGATTGCGCCAAGCTCGTCGCGGAGGCGGATGGTTCCGCCTCCATTGTCGAGGACGTTGGTGGAATTTCCCGGAGTAGAATTCGTCAACGGCCCCAATACTCCGGTCAACCCAAAGACAGTTTGCACATCGGCCGGGACCGCCGCCACGATCTGATAGCTGCGCGCAGTAATGGTCGTTCCGATGGGGAACGTGTATCCCACGTCACCGGAGAGACGATGGCCGCCAAGGTCCTCGGGCCAGGGATTGGAATTGTAGATTTCGATAAACTCCAAGTTGCGTCCGTCCGCCCGGTCGATCGGGTGGTACATGATTTCGGTAATGGCCACGCCGGTGCGGCGGCTGGACGGTCCGGCGGGCTCGTTGGTGCCGGTGATCTGGCTGACCTCGGCGGGTGTATAGGTCAACAAGAACGACCGCTGGCTGTTTGGCAGGATGGTGTTTGGTGTTTGCGCCTGGTCTTTGACGTTATTGATGGTGATGGTGTAGATCGTGCCCCAGGCGAGCGGGGTGGTCTTGAGCACCACGGTCTGGCCATCAGGAAGCAAGGTGGCTTTCAGTACCGACACGCCGTTATTCACCAGATAATTCGCCGCCGTGCCGGCGGACAACGGATCCAGTGGTTCGGAAAAGCCAACCGTGATCAGGGTGTTGTCGCCGAAGTTCTGCGCGTAAGTGGCGGTCGGGCGATTGGTATCCGGAGTGACGGTCAGGGTGGCGGTGAAACTGTTCGTTGTGCCGAGCGGATTCGCGGCGCGGCATTGGAAGGTGCTGCCGCTGTCGGCAAGCTGAACGGCGTTCAACGTGTATGAGGAACTGATCGCGCCCGGAATGTTTGTGCCGTTTCTCAGCCACTGATACGAAGCAGCGAGCGTTTCGACCAATTGCACGGTAAACGTGGCGTTGCTGCCCTCGGCCACGGTGAGGTTGGAGGGCTGGGCCGAGAACACCGGCGTAGCCAGCCCATAAACAACCAGATTGGCGGCGGGGATGGGTGGCGAGTAATCCGCCGGATCGGATTCTCCCGGTTTCTGCCAGGTAACGGCGAGATTATCGCCGCCCCCGCCTTCCTTCATCAGGGCCTCAATGTAATAGCGCTGACCGGCGACGAGCGAAATTGCCGCGGACTTTTGGCCCGCCTCCACGTGGTAGTTGCGAGACGAGGTCCAGTTGTTCACCCGCGCGATGAGGCTTCGTCCGACCGGCGAATCGTTGGTGCTCAGAAAAAGCTGCGAATTGTCATCGCTGGAAATGACGAAGTAGTACGTGCCGCTCACCGGTGGGACCAACAGCGCGCGCAGCCGTTCGCCATAGTAATCGTAAACATCGGAGGGGGTTTCAAAACCGTTCGTGAGGATGTCCTTGAAAGTTGCATTGTTCGGAAAGGCGGCGTTGTTGGTGAGGTCGGCGACGGCGGTTCCCGTGATGTTGAACCACACTTCCCGCATCACCCCGTTGGACGATTGAGCGTGTCCGGCATCGGCGACGAACAAGGATAGCAGGAGGAGAACCCTGGGGAACACCCGGTAGAACGGCAGACTTAATTGCATTTTACAACAGTTGATAACAGTTTGATCGGCAACATTGTAACACATTGAGCGGCTGTATCTAATTAAAAAGAGGGGGGACGCTCACGACGAGCGCCCCCGCGACCATCAACTTGGCTGACGCCGAGCGCAACGGTCGGGCACGAGGAGATTTTTGATTTCGCCTGCCGGTAGAACGACATCATCGGTCATCGGGCCGCAGGATGCCGATGTTCAGCGGGCAAACGGGCAGAAAATCAGCCTGCCCATATTTGCTTCCACGATTTGGCGGCGGGGTTTCGCCGCCACGGTTCATTCGTAAAGCTTCGGGTCCGTACGCCAGTCTTTATCCTTGTCGTGCGCCAGGGTCTGGACCCGGGGACGACGTTCGCGCAAGCAGACCGATTCGATGCCGAGGCAAAATCCCTCCGCGGCCGGCGCTTTGCCCACACACTCCAGGCGCAAGGCGTATTTGCCGGGCTCGGGCCAGAAATCCAACAAATGGACTTCCTCGCTTACCAATTTGGCGCTGTAGAAATTCACCGGCGCGCCGAGCTTGATGCCGTTGAGCGTTACCTGATAGCGGCCGTAGTCCGGAGCCTTGGTGGCTTTGAGCAGCAGTCGCAGCGGCTCTTTCCCTTTCACTTCAAACGGAATCTCCAACCAACTGCCCTCCGCTGATTGCGGTTTGTAAAAGAGTTGCGGTCCATCGTAGAGGGCGAGTTGTTGCGCGGTGACTTCGCCGTTGCCGTGATTGGCCGAGTTTGTGAAATCGCGGGCGAAGGTGATGACGCGTTCGAGATTCGGCAATTTACGTTCACGGGCGTGCGGCGCGCGCGCGTCGAAGGTCGGTGTGCCGGTTTGATACCAAAAGGCGACGCTGGAATAATCATCCTGCCGCTCGTTCCAACTGGTCGCTTTGTAGTCCGGATTTTCATCGGGTGACATCCACCCGAAATGTTCCAACGTGACCTTGATGCCGGAGTTGAATACGAGGGGATCCTGGATGTGCCAGCGATAAGCGCTGGTGTGGCCGCCCACGATTCCCCATTGATCGAAATAGGGCACTCCAAAATACGGCGTGCTGCAAACCTTGAGCCCCCAGGCGGACAGGAAATAATCCTCCGTGCCCGTGCCCCAGATGGAGGGTTTCTTTTCGCCATCAATGTAGATCTTTTCGTCGCCCTCCCCGAACCAGGCCGGGCTGCGCGTGCGCACGGAAAGCACCGTGCCCACGTAGTGGCCTTTGCCTTTGGTGTCCAGAATCACGTAATCCTTTCCCGGCTCAACCGGATATTCCTGGCGGTATTGGGCGTAAAAATACGGCGTGTCTTTGGGCACTTTGTCCTGCTTGATCCAATCGATGTTGTAGTAGAGCAGGCTGATCTGCTTGTCGCTCTGGTTGACAATCTCAATCCTGGCCGACTTCCGAAACGGCATCTGCCAAAAGCAGTTGTAGGAGTCCGCATCCTCGACGATCACCGGCAGGCTGTTGACCTCGCTTCGCTTCCCAAAGGCATTGGCGAAAAAGTCACCGACCGGGGCTTCAACGGCGGGGCGCTCATTCCCATCCCAGTAGATTCGCAACAACATCTCCTGGTGATTGGCGGCCCCCTTCTTCGCCCAATCTTGCGGCTCGGGGCCGAGGAAGGTCAGCCAGATGTGCGTTATCGTCCCGGGTCCTTTCTCGTCCAGTAACACGTGAGTCGCGCCCGCAGGCACGGTGAAGTTGTCGTAGTTGCTGCTTTCGTCGAGGTCGCCGCGCGGGTCCGCCTTGGGGTCAATCTTCTTTTCGCCGCTGCCGCGCCGAACTTCACCAACGCGCATGGTGGACGTGCTGCGTCTCGAGCGACCGGAGATCGGTTTGGCCAAATCGCTCAAGTCACTCCACGCCAGCGGAGCCGTCAGAAAGAGCCATGCGCCGATCACCAGCCAGCGCGCCCGCTTCCGCCAGGAGAGTTTGTCCAGGTAATCAGCGATGAGGAGTCGTTGCCATTTCATTTCCACGCCCGGAGGTTTGACCATCGCCAGCAGCCTGCGAGCAAACCGCGATCAAGTAAAGGCCTCAATGCCGGCCACCTGAATGGTGCGGCCGGGTTCCACGCCCACACGTGAAACCCGGCGCTACTCCCAACCCAAACAACTACCCAACCGACAAACACCCGCTCCCGCAAAAAGTTTCACGCGTCGGCGTCCCGGCCGCCGGGCGTGTCAATACCGCCATTGATCAGACTCAGGATGGGCAGGAACATCGCGAAAACGATGCCGCCAACAACGATGGCCAGAAAAACAATCATGATCGGTTCCAGCAGGGACGTCATGGCGCCCACGGCGTTGTCCACCTCGTCGTCGCAGCCGTCGGCGATCTTCATCAACATGTCCGGCAGGGCGCCGGTCTGTTCGCCAATGTCCACCATGCCGACGATCATCGGCGGAAAGATCTGGGCGGCCCGCAAAGGGGCAGTGATATTCTCACCTTCCTTCACGCAGTCATGAATGGTGGAAACCAGGTTGCCGACGACGACGTTCCCGGCGGTTTCACGCACGATGGTCAATGCCTGCAACACCGGCACGCCGCTGTTCAACAACGTGCCCAGCGTCCGGGCGAAGCGCGAGATGGATGCCTTGCGAAACACCGGCCCCAGGATCGGCATCTTGAGCTTGAAATGGTCGAAGGCCAGACGACCAACCTGGGTGCGTAGCGTCAGGACAAACGAAACACCCATGATTGGCAGGGCCAGAGCGGTCATGACGAAGTGATGCTTCGCAAAGTCGCTGAGGTTGAGCACAAACATGGTGAGGCCGGGCAGTGGCGCCCCGTTCGTCAACCCGCTGAAAACTTCTTTGAAGCGCGGGATGACAAACACGAGCATCACGCCCACGATCGCCGTGGCCACAGTCATCACGGCGGCGGGATAAAACATGGCCGCCTTCACCTTGCCCTTGATCTTTTGCGCCTTCTCCATGAACTCCGCCAGCCGTCGCAAAGTCATTTCGAGCGCGCCGCCGACTTCGCCGGCGCGAACCATGTTCACGTAGAGCCGGTTGAAGATTTTCGGGTGCGCCGCCAGGGCCTCGGAAAACTGACTGCCGCCTTCGATCGCCTCGCCGACCTCTCCGAGGATGCGCTTGAGGGTGCGGTTGGTTTCCTGTTGTTCCAGGATGCGCAGGCCGCGCAGCAACGGCAGTCCGGCGTCCACCAGTGTGGCGATCTGGCGGGTCAAGACCATGATGGCCATGGTCTTCACGCGTGGTTCAAGCAACGTGATCGAGAGGCTTCGGCCCCGACCCTTCGAACGGGTCTTCGCCAGGGCGCGCTTGAAGCGGCTGTGCTGGCGTTCAGCCACCCGGATGGGGAACAGGCCCATCTCTTTGATGCGGCGCACGGCCTCGCTTTGACTGGCCACTTCCAACACGCCGGCGGTGCTCGCACCCGCCGCGTCCACAGCTTCGTATGCGTAACTGTTCATAAGCTTCTGATGATTGGACCGCGCGACAAAATTATCGTCACGCGGCAATTCGCCTTGCTCCGGGGCGTTTGTCTGGTGCAGCCTGCCGTGGCAACGGAGCCATTGAAAACAAAGTGTGAAATCAGGCGCGCGCCAACGATCCTCCCAAAGAAATGCCGCTTCTGCCGGAGCAAAACTCCGGGTGGCGGTGCGGGCGGAACGCCCGTTGCCCGTCGCCGGGGTGATCCACGCCTATGCCGCCATTCTCGCTGAGAGTGCCGGTTTCCGGGCTCTCTATCTTTCCGGGGCCGGCGTGGCCAACGCGAGTTATGGCGTGCCGGACATTGGCCTGACGACGCTTGCGGATGTGCTCATTGATGTGCGGCGCATCACCCGCGCGACCAGGCTGCCATTGCTTGTGGATGCCGATACCGGCTGGAGCAATCCAGGGCGGACGGTTCGTGAAATGATTCGAGCCGGTGCGGCTGGAATCCACATCGAGGATCAGGTCGAGGCCAAACGATGCGGCCATCTGCCCGGAAAACAACTCGTAAAGCCGGCGCAAATGGTCGCCCGCCTCAAAGCCGCCGTTGCCGGGAAAACCGATCCGCAGTTTGTCATCATGGCGCGCACGGATGCGGCGGCAGTGGAGGGCTTGGATGCGGCGATTGCCCGGGCCAGGTTGTATCGTGACGCCGGGGCGGACATGATTTTCGCCGAGGCATTGACGACGCTGGAGGAGTATCGGAGGTTCACCGCTGCGGTGAAGATTCCCGTGCTGGCCAACATTACTGAATTCGGCAAGACCCCGTTGTTCACGACGCGTCAGTTGAAGTCGGCGGGCGTGCGACTGGTGCTGTATCCGCTCTCGGCCTTCCGCGCAATGAATGCGGCGGCGCTCCGGACGTATCAGGTCATTCGCGCCGAGGGCTCGCAGCGAAAGCTGATTTCCAAAATGCAGACCCGCGCCGAGCTATACCAGTTGCTCGGATATGACGCGCTTAAGCAAGGCAGAGCCAGATGAATGCGGACAAAAAATCAGGCGGGCTGGCTGGCGTGGTGGCTGGCGAGACCAGCATCTGCACGGTGGGCAAGGAGGGCATGGGGCTGACGTATCGCGGTTACTCGATTGACGACCTCGCGGCTCACGGGACGTTTGAGGAAGTCGCCTTCCTGCTGCTTTACGGACATCTGCCGAATCGCGGTGAGTTGGACGGCTATCGCAAGAAGCTGGCATCCTTGCGCGGATTGCCATTGCCACTGAAAACCGTTTTGGAACAACTCCCCGCCACGGCCCATCCCATGGACGTCCTGCGAACGGGCTGTTCCGCGCTGGGTTGTCTGGAGCCGGAAGGTGGGCACCGCGATTTGTTGAGTGTGTCAAACCGGATGCTGGCCGCGTTTCCTTCCATCCTGCTTTATTGGCATCAGTTCGCGACGACCGGCAAACGAATCGAAACGCATACGAGTGATCCAAGCATGGCAGCGCATTTTCTACATTTGCTGCTGGGTAAGCCTGCCGATGAATTGCGCACCCGTTCGCTCGATGCGTCATTCATCCTTTACGCGGAACACGAGTTTAATGCTTCGACGTTTGCAGCACGCGTCACCACTTCGACAATGGCGGATTATTATTCCGCGATCTGCTCCGGCATTGGTGCGCTGCGCGGACCTTTACACGGTGGGGCCAACGAGTGGGCCATGGAATTGATCCAGCGTTTCAAGACTCCGGACGAGGCCGAGGCGGGCTTGCTGGGAATGTTGCAACGCAAGGAGCTCATCATGGGCTTTGGCCATCGCGTTTACAAAAAGTGCGACCCGCGCACCGCGCCCATCAAGGAACTGGCGAAGAAACTCGCCCGCGACGACGATGACCGGAATTTGTTCGCCGTGGCCGAACGCATCGAGGCGGTGATGGGGCGCGAGAAGCACATTTTCGCCAACCTGGATTTTTTCAGCGCAGTGGCGTATCGGTTCTGCGGCATTCCTACACCGCTGTTCACGCCGATCTTTGTCATCGCGCGTACGTCCGGTTGGTCGGCGCACATTGCAGAGCAGCGGGCGAACAACCGCCTCATCCGTCCCACGGCGGATTACACTGGACCGGAGTCAAGACCTTATGTGCCGCTCGAACAACGTTGAATTCGCGCCCTCGTTATGATGGAACCAAGTGTCGGCAAGGAGAACCTCGGGGCCGTCATCGGCGCAGTGATTGGCGCCATCGGCGGCTTGTTCGCCATTGCCATTCCGCTGGCGATCATGACCGGCAACGTCCAGGCCCTGGCGTTGACGCGCAAGCTCGGGTTGATTGGCTTCGTGGTGAGCGTGCCGATTGGGTGGTTCGCCGGCGGCTACATCAGTCACGGGCTTGAAAAAAAGCTCAACAAGAAAGTGGCCGGGATCGTCGGTGGAATCATCGGCGGACTTCTGCCGGTGACCGGCATCGCGCTGTTCGGTTGGTATATTGTTGCCCGGTGAACTGATCCAATTTCCAAAACATGTCCGCCAATGTTTCCCGCGCCCCACGCCCGCCCTACGATCCGTTGCTGAACGAGATTGCCGACTACGTCTGCAATTTCAACTCGCCCAACGACGAAGCATTGAACACCGCGCGCTATTGCCTGCTCGATACGCTCGGTTGTGGCTTGCTGGCGTTGAAATATCCCGCTTGCACGCGGCTGCTCGGACCGGTCGTGCCAGGGACGATTGTCCCGAACGGAGCACGCGTGCCGGGAACAAGTTACGTGCTCGATCCAGTGACGGCGGCGTTCAACCTTGGCACGCTCGTGCGCTGGTTGGATTTTAACGACACCTGGCTGGCGGCGGAATGGGGGCATCCGTCCGATAACCTCGGCGCGATCCTCGCCGTGGCGGATTACTCAACGCGGAATGCGGAGCGCGGAATGCGGAGTTTCACAATGCGCGACATTCTACTGGCGATGATCAAGGCGCACGAAATTCAAGGCGTCCTCGCGCTGGAGAACAGTTTCAATCGCGTCGGTCTCGATCACGTGCTCCTCGTCCGCATCGCTTCGACGGCAGTGGCCACCCATCTGCTCGGCGGCACGCGTGAGCAGATCATGAACGCAGTTTCCAACGCGTGGTTGGATGGCGGCTCGCTCCGGGCCTATCGTCACGCTCCGAACACTGGTTCGCGCAAGTCCTGGGCGGCGGGCGACGCCACCGCGCGTGCCGTGCAACATGCGCTCCTGGCCATCAAAGGCGAAATGGGCTATCCAAGCGCACTCTCCGCACCCAAGTGGGGCTTCAGCGACGTGTTGTTCAAAGGTCAGTGCATCAAACGCGCGCGTCCATTCGGCTGCTATGTGATGGAGAATGTGCTGTTCAAGAATTCTTTCCCGGCTGAGTTTCACGCGCAAACCGCCGTCGAAGCTGCGATCAAACTCCACACTCAAGTTCGCGACCGGCTTGATCAAATCGAGCGCATCGAGATTCACACGCACGAGTCCGCCCTCCGCATCATTGACAAGACCGGGCCGTTGCATAATCCGGCCGACCGTGATCATTGCCTGCAATACATGACCGCCATCGGCCTCATCTTTGGCGGGCTCACGGCTGATCACTACGAAGATGCGACCGCTGCCGATCCGCGCATTGATGCGCTGCGTGCCAAGATGATCGTAAAGGAAAACCCGCGTTACACCCGCGAGTACCTCGAAGCCGACAAGCGTTCCATCGCCAACGCGGTACAAATTTTCTTCCGCGATGGCTGCGTGACGGAAAAAGTGGAGGTGGAATATCCCGTTGGTCACCGTCGCCGCCGCGCCGAGGGCATTCCGTTGCTCCTGGAGAAATTCAGGGCCAATGCTGAAACGCGCTTTCCGGCGGAGCGCGTTCAGAACATGCTCACGATGTTCGGAGGCGACACAACTTTCGATGGCCTGACGGCAAATAAATTTGTGGAACAATTCATCAACTAGACCAGATGACCTCACAACTGAAAGCCAAGTGGATTCTGATTACCGGCGCCTCGAGCGGCTTCGGCGCGGCGGCGGCGCGGGCGTTTGGGGCGGAGGGCGCGAAGCTATTGCTCGGGGCGCGCCGCACGGATCGTTTGGAGAAAGTCGCCGCTGAAGCGCACAAAGCGGGTGCGAGCGAGGCCCATTTTCATTCCTTGGATGTCAGCAAAACAGCGAGTGTGGAAACCTTTGTGGCCTGGGCGAAGGACAAACTTGGAACGCGGAACGCGGAGCGTGGAATTCTCCACGTCTTGATCAACAACGCGGGCGGCGCGCAGGGACTCGATCCCGTGCTCGAAGGCAAGGACGAGGATTGGGAGACGATGTTGCAGACGAATGTCCTCGGGCTGTTGCGCATGACCCGGGCGGCCCTGCCGTTGATGCCGCAGCACGCTGGCGCCAGCATCCTCAACATCGGTTCGTATGCCGCGCGCGTGGCGTATGAAGGCGGCTCCGCTTATTGTGCGGCGAAAGCGGGGGAATTGCAGATTTCGCGGACGCTGCGCCTGGAGTTGAACGGCACGGGTATTCGGGTGAGTTCGATTGATCCCGGCCTGGCGCGAACCGAATTTGCCGACGTGCGTTTCAAGGGCGACCAGGCGCGTGTGGATAAACTTTACGAAGGTACGCAACCGTTGGTGGCGGAGGACATCGCGGAAATTCTGGTGTGGGTGGCGAGCCGTCCGCCGCATGTGAACATTGACGAGATGCTGATCAAGCCGACCGACCAGGCGGCAATGCACAAAGTGTTTCGCCGGAAATGATGTAGCCGCCGGCGCAAGGAGGCGGATGCTTTTCGCGAGGGGTGCGTTTGACCCGCCCGGTCGCCTCGGCGGCGACGCAGTGTTTCAAATCCCCTTGTTCGCTCGCCACAGCAACACCGCACCGACGACCTGAAAGAGGAAGTTCGGCACCCAGAGGATGAGGTGCGGGAGGAATTCAGGGCGCTTGTCGAGCGAAAGCCCGAGCATGATGCCGCCGTAATAGATCATCACGAGAATGATCGCGATGGCGAAGCCAACATTGGTTTCGCGCCGATGCACGCGGATGCCGAGCGGAATGCCGATGAGCGTGAACCCGAAGCACGCGAAGGAAAACGCCACCTGCCGGTGCAGTTGCACCCGCACCGGGCTGGTCAGGTCGCGGAGTTGATCCTGGACGGCCTCGCGCTTTTCCCTGGCTTTGGGGTCGCTCGGTTTCACCAGTTCCAAAGGCTGTGATAGTTGTTGTTCGATATCGTGCAACTCGGTCCGTAACTCCCGAAAACTCAGGTCGCGCATGGAGGCCTTTCGCCGTTCCAGTCCGGGCAATTTGTATTCGTAGCTCAGGTCGGCGCCGGCCACGGGCATCCCATGATCGCCTTGAAACAACACGCCCTTCGCATCGAACAACTGGAGCACCCAGGAGCGATTCGTCAGGTCTAACGTCACTTGACCGCGCGGAGCGACGAGTGTGCTAGGAAGATTGGTGCTGTTGCCCAGCACATAGACCATGACGTCCTCGAGCGCGCCGTCGCGGTTTTTTCCGACGTAAAGCATGTAGCCGGGAATGTCCCGGATATAGCGGCCTTCCGGCACTAAGCTGGTGGAAATCTCGGCCTGGAATTTGGCCAGCAGATCCTTGTATCGCTCCCGGGAATTTGGTCCGAGATCCATGTTGACCCACGCGCTCAACGCGCAGAGCAGCAGGCTCAAGATCAGAATGGGCGTGGTGAGTGATAGCAGGCTGATGCCACCGGCGCGGGCGGCGGTGAGTTCTTGATCGGCGCTGAACCGGCCAAACACCAGCAAGGTGGCGGTCAACATGCCCATCGGCAACGCAAACACCCACACGAACGGGATGAGCAGGGCGATGGCCTCCGCCACGACGCCCAATGAGGCCTGGCCATTGACGAGCAGGCCGAGGATTTCCTTGAGCAAATTGCCGAGCAGCAGCACGAAGGTGAACACCACCACGGTCATCACCAGCGAGGCGATGACCTGGCGCAACAGGTAAAAGTGCAGGGTCTTCAAATTCGGCGACGGGGAATCTGCAATGGGCGGACGCGGGAGACAATGAAAGAAAGCAGCCAGGAAAAACACCCGAGCCAGCGATTCAAGGTGGAACTTCGGTGCGGTTTCGCTAACTTGTCGGCCAATGAGCAATGATTTGAAAGCGCAGGTGCAGGAAACTTCGGCGTGGATTCGCAAACTCCGCGAAGAAGTCGGACGGGTCATCGTCGGACAGGAGGCGCTGGTCGAGCGACTACTGGTCGGCTTGCTCGCCAACGGTCACGTGTTGCTGGAAGGCGTACCGGGCCTGGCCAAGACCATGTCCGTGCGCACGCTGGCCGCCGCCGTTCACGCGAGCTTCCATCGCATCCAGTTCACGCCCGACCTGCTGCCGGCGGACATTGTGGGCACGCAGATTTACAATCCGCAGGACGGCAAATATCACGCGACCAAAGGACCGGTGTTCGCCAACTTCGTGCTGGCCGATGAAATCAATCGCGCGCCGGCCAAGGTGCAATCCGCCCTGCTCGAAGCCATGCAGGAGCGGCAGGTGACGCTCGGTGGCGAGACGATGAAGTTGCCGTCGCCGTTCCTCGTGCTCGCGACGGAGAACCCGATTGATCAGGAAGGAACGTATCCGTTGCCCGAGGCGCAGGTGGATCGGTTCATGTTTAAGGTCATCCTTGATTACCCGTCTGTGGAGGAGGAACGGCGAATTTTGGATCGCATGGCATTCACGAGTCCGGAGATGGAGATCAAGCCGGTCGTCGCGCTGGAGGAAATTCTGCGCACGCGGAAGCTGGTGGACCAGATTCACGTGGACGAAAAGATTCGCGATTACATCGTCAAGATCGTGTTCGCCACGCGCAAGCCGGAGGAATACAAACTGGACCTGAAACACTTCATCCAGTTCGGCGCGTCACCGCGCGCGACGATTAACCTGACGCTGGCCGCCAAAGCCTGGGCGCTGTTGCAGGGCCGAGAGTATGTAACTCCCGAAGACGTGAAAGCCATCGGCCCGGATGTGCTGCGCCACCGCATCATCGTCACCTACGAAGCTGAAGCGCAGGCCGTGACCACGGATGCGATCATCAAGAAGGTGCTGAATGCGGTTCCGGTGCCGTGAATTGCGAAGCTGCCGATTGACCTTTCCGAGATGAGACCTGAGCATCACCTTTTGGCTGCTGAACTGGAAGATATCTTCCGAAACAGTCTCAAAGAGTGCTCCTCAGCCTCGGAGAGTTCCGTGTTGTGGAAAGCGTCCAATGCGCGCGAAAAGGCTAAGAGGTTTCTCGATTTGAATT
The DNA here is from genome assembly GCA_044225555.1 of Limisphaerales bacterium. Taxonomy (GTDB): domain Bacteria; phylum Verrucomicrobiota; class Verrucomicrobiia; order Limisphaerales; family JADLHS01; genus JADLHS01. The sequence continues at coordinate 49,581 of JBGAIM010000024.1, forward strand.
CGCAAGCGGCCTCTGCATTCCTTCAAGAGCGTTCGCAAGTAGCAGTGATAAACGAACCGACGCTTGTTCACATGTTTTGGCTGTTAGATGTTGACGGCGGGAGCGTGCTTGAATACGTGGATTTGCTGCTTCACGAAGTGATTAGTAGATCATTCCCTCACACGAAATTTTGGTCCGCCTACTCACGAGCCATTGCAGTATTCTCTGGAATGACTGTCGCGTCATTCACTAAGCCCAAGCTAGTTGGCTACGAGAAGTATTGGTCGCCTTATTTGGATTTCATGGCCGGTAACATTTCGGCTGATGATTTTACAAGCCAAGCTGCTTCGTCATTTACGACGAGAAACCGGCAGTTGAAATCAATCGACTGGCTCAGTTTGGACGGGGACGGGAAAAACCAAGTTAAATGGGATCTTCGTTACGCAGCAATAAAACAGAAGCTTCCAGGTAATTAACATGGTCTAGAGTGCAACTGAAGATGACCACCACCGAACTTCTCGAATCCGTGCGCCGCATTGAGGTGCGCACGAATCGCCTCGTGAACGACATGATGGTGGGCGCGTATCTCAGCCACTTCAAGGGGCGCGGCATGGATTTCGAGGAGCTGCGCGAGTACATCCCCGGCGACGATGTGCGGGACATTGACTGGAACGTGACGCATCGCATGGGGCGTCCGTTTGTGAAGCGGTTTCGCGAGGAGCGCGAACTGGCGGCGGTGCTGGCGGTGGATGTGTCGGCATCGTCGGCTTTTGGTTCGGGCAATCGAACGAAGCGCGAATTCGCTGCTGAAGTGGCGGCTACTCTGGCGATTTCCGCTGCTCGGAATGGCGACAAGGTCGCGTTGCTATTGTTCACGGAAAAGGCCGAGCTGTTCATCCCGCCGCGCAAGGGGCGTCGGCATATTCTGCGCTTGGTGCGCGAGATGTTGACGTTTCAGCCGAAACATCGCAGCACGGACATTCCGGCGGCGCTGACGTTTTTGAATCACGTTTTGTCCCGGCGCGCGATTGTGTTCTTGATCACGGATTTTTTGCACAGTTTCGATGGTAGGTACGCGCTGCTGCGCGTCCAGGCCGACCAGCAGGCCGGACCTACCGCTCGGCGGGATGCCATCTCTGAACTGGGCTTGACGAACACGCGGCATGATCTGGTCTGCCTGCACCTGCATGATCCGCGGGAGAGCAGTCTGCCGGACGCGGGACTGTTGACCATTGAAGACGCGGAGACCGGCGAGTTGATGGAATTAGACTCGGGCCGATTTGCGGTACGCGATCGTTACACGACGACGAACGCCGAACGGTTGGCGGAGTTGGACCGGTCGCTCAATCGCACCGGCGTGGATACGTTGCGGCTGAATACGGCGGAACCGTTTGCGCCGTTACTCCAACGGTTCTTTGAAATCCGGCGGGGGCGGAGAAGGGGATGAGGTGTCGTGAGTCGAGAGTCGAAGATCGAGGGCTGGCGAGCCGTGCCCTATGGCTCCTGGTTGCCTGGCTCGCGCTGAACGTGCGCGCCCAGGAGCATTTGCCGCAGTTGCAGCCACCGCTGGGGGAAATCCTACCGACGTTCTGGGAGCAGCACGGAACAACGGTGATGGTTTCAGTCCCGGTCGCAATGTTGTTGCTGGTGCTCGCAATCTGGTTGCTGTTGCGGCCAAAGCCCATCGCGCCCGTCCCGCTGGAGGTTCAGGCGCGCACTGCGCTGGAGGAATTGTCAAAACAGCCCGAAGACGGAGCGGTAATCAGTCGTGTCTCGCAAATCATGCGGCGCTACGTGCAGGCGGTTTTTGATCTGCCGGCGGGCGAACCCACCACCACCGAGTTTTGCCGGTTGATCGCAAGTCATGAGAAAATCGGGCCCGAGCTTGCCGCTGCGTTGGCGGGTTTTCTTCGCGACTGTGACGAGAGAAAATTTGCTCACACAAATGCGTCCACTCCGCTTGATGCGGCGGCGCGGGCCTTGGAACTCGTCGCGCAGGGCGAAGCTCGTCGCGCACAGTTAAGGCAAAAGGAGACAGTTCACCCTGCACGAACGGCGGTCGCGTCCGCATGAACCAACAATTCGAGTTTCAGTATCCGTGGCTGTTGGCGTTGCTGGCGTTGTTGCCGGTGTATGCATTGCTGGTGGGCAAGGTCGGCAAGTTGTCGGCGCTGCGGTTTTCGAGTGCGGAGATAGCGCGGGCGGCGGGCGCGCAGGCAAGATCGGCGGCGGGTCGGCTGTTGCTGTTTCTGCGGTTGCTGGCGGTCGCACTGGGCATCGTCGCCCTGGCCGGACCGAGGTTTGCCAACAATCAGGTGGAGTCTGAGGCGGCCGGGCTGGACATCATGCTCGCGCTCGATTTGTCGTGGTCCATGATGGCGCTGGACATGGGCGGGCCGAATGAGCGGGTCTCGCGTTTCGACATCGCTTCGAGTGTGCTGGAGGATTTCATTCGCAAACGACCGGATGACCGCATCGGACTGGTGGTGTTTTCCGCCGTGCCGTATCTGGCGAGCCCGCCGACCTTGAATCATGAGTGGCTCATTGAGAATCTGCGGCGCTTGCACGTCGGCATCATTCAGGAACTGGGCACAGCCATTGGCGATGCGATTGCCAGCGCGGGCAAGCGGCTCAAGGCGATTCCCAACAGCAAGAGCCGGTTGATCATCCTGCTGACCGACGGCGACAACAACAAGGGCGAGATCGAGCCATTGCCCGCCGCGCAACTGGCCGCAGCGCTCGGCGCGAAGGTTTACACCATCGGCATCGGGATCGAGCAGCCGTGTCATTTGCCGGCGTTTGATCCGGCGACCGGGAAATTGAAGCTGGATCCCAATGGCCGGGTCATTCCAACGCTGGTGTTGCAACCGGCGAATTATTCCGTGCTGGGCAAGATTGCGGATTTGTCGGGCGCGGAGTTTTATCGCGCGACGAACAAGCGCGAGTTGCAGAACATTTATGACGAGATTGACCGGCTGGAGAAATCCGAGGTTAAACTCAAACGGCAGGTGACCTATCAGCCGTTGTTTCAATGGCCGCTGTTGGCGGCGCTGGGGTTGCTGGCTGTTGAACTGATTTTGGCAAACACACGTTATCGTCGGGTGCCCTGATGGACTTTGCGAATCCCCATTTTGAAGAACCGCACTGGCTCTGGCTCGCGTTTCTCGGGCCGGTACTGCTGGCCGGGCTGCACCATTATGCAGCAAAGGCGCGCACGCGGCAACTGGCGACGGTAGCGTCGTCACACGTGCTGGGCGAACTCACGGCGTCGCACAGTCCGGGGCGGCGGCGATTCAAGCACGCGCTGTTGCTGCTGGCGGTCGCGTGTGCTGGCCTGGCGCTGGCGCGTCCGCAGTGGGGCGAGTACGAAATGGCAGACGAATGGCTGGGCGAGGATGTGGTGTTTGCGCTGGATTGCTCCAACAGCATGCTGGCCACGGATGTCCGGCCCAGCCGGATGCAACGGGCGAAGTTGGCGATTCTCGATTTCGTGCGGCAGGGCGGTGGCGGACGCGTCGGGTTGGTGGCGTTTGCAGGTGGGGCGTTTTTACAATGTCCGCTGACGTTTGATCACGAGGCGTTCGAGGACGCATTGCTGGCGATGGATGAAAAAACCATTCCCACGCCGGGCACGGACATTGGCCGGGCTTTGAAGGAGGCGGAGCATGCGATGGAGAAGAAGAGCCGTCGCAAGTTGATCGTGCTGGTGACGGATGGCGAGGATTTGGAGAAGGGTGGCGTGCAGATGGCGCAGTCGTTGAAGACCAATGGCGTGGTGGTGTTCACGGTCGGAGTCGGCTCCCCGGCAGGCACGGAGATTCAGGTGATGAACCAGGCCGGTCAGATGGAATTGCTGCGGGACGCGAAAGGCGAGGTGGTGCGGAGCCGGTTGGACGAAGAAACCTTGCGGTCCATCGCGCAGGCCACGGGCGGAAGTTATTATCCGCTGGGACCGCGGGGCGACGGCCTGGGCCGGGTGCGCTCGGCGTTTGCCACGCTGGATGATGCGTCGGGCAGCAAGCGTGCTCGCCGACGGGGCGTGGAACGCTTTCATGTTCCGGTGGCGCTGGCGTTGTTCCTTTTGACGATGGAACGGCTTATCGGCACCCGGCGACGGAGGAGTCTTGATGAAGCGGGAGCACCAGTGAGGGCGCAACTCGGGGTGGCCGTGGCGCTGATTCTGGCTTTGGCTAACTCACGCCCGATGTTCGCCGCCGATGTGACAAATGAAAGTGCCGTCACCGGCGTGAAGTTTAAACCGAATGTGACGCAGGCGGACCTGATCAATGCGCTGGATCAGATCATATCCAACCCGGCGGCGGCGACGAACGTTTTGACCAATGCCCCGGGAGCGGTGACGCCGGAACCAATTCCGGTGACGCCGCGGGAAAAATTCAACCTCGGCACGCGCAAGCTGGCCGCGGGTAAACTGACTGATGCGGAGTCGCTGTTGCAATCCGTGTTGCAGTCGCAGGACGAGCGCACGCGGGCTGCTGCGCTTTACAACCTCGGGCATGTGCGATTCGCGCAAGGTGCGGAGGCGCTCAAGAAGGAGCCGCCGGGGAAGGAAACCATCGCGCGCAGCCGGGCGGCAGTGGAGCAGGGGCAGCAGGTGATTCAAGAGGCGCAATCCGCGCTGGCCGAGCGCGAATTGCAGAAGCTCGTGTCGGCCTACCTCAACGGACGCGGGGCGCGCAAAGAATTTCGCGAGGCGTTGAAAGTGGTGCGGCGCGGGATGGAGGCGCACGCGGCGACGCTCATCAAGTGGCGGCGCGCGCTGGGAGATTTCCGCAGCGCGGCGGAGTTGGATCCCAGCGACACCAACGCCGTTCAGAATGCGAAGATCGTGGAACAGGAGATTGCCAGGCTGGTGGACAGTTTGCGCGAGATGATGCAACTGGGCACGATGATGGGGGAAATGTCCCAACAATTGAAGCAACTGATGGAGCAACTCAAGGGAAAGATTCCCATGGAGAACATGCCGCCGGGCGCGCCGGGTGACGATGGCGAAGAGGTGATGCCGGAATCTCTCGGGGGCCGCGAGGAGGACGCCGGGAAGGCGGGGAAGGAATTGGAAAGGCCGCTCTCGCCCGAGGAGGCGGGGCGCTTGCTCGATGGTTTTCAACTCGACAACGGCCGGCGGCTGCCGATGTCCGGTCGCGGCGAGGGCGAGGGCAAGGAGGGAAAGACCGACGCGCGAAAGACCCGCCCCTGGTAACATGCAATTGCGTCTCAAAAACGTCCGGTTGCTGGCGATGAGTTTTCTCGCCGGCTTGACGCTGCTCGCCCATGCGCAAACGCCGCCGCAGCCGAATCCCCTCATGCAATTGATGCTGACGCAACCGCCCATTGACGTGACGTCGCCGGTGGCGGTGGAGGCGTCGTTTGATCCACCGGCCGTTCGACCGGGCCAGAAGGCGATCTATCGTATTTCCCTCAATGCGATTGCCTCCAACGTTCGTTTGCCGGAACAGATTCCCGCCCCGCCGCAACTGGAGTTCCGGTCCGGTGCGCAGGGCCAGATCCTTCGTTCCGTGGGAAATTCGTTGCAACCGCTGACTTCCATCAACTACGAGGTGCGTGGCCAAAGTCCTGGCATGTTTCTGGTGCCCGCGTTCTACATCGAAGTCTATGGCAAACAAGTGGTCGTGCCGGCGGCGGGCCTGGAAGTGGCGGCGGATGTGGACGCGTCGCAATCGGCGCGGCAATTGTTGGTCCGGACGTCCGCGACCAACTTATATGTCGGTGAACCCGTGGCCGTGCAGGTGTTGCTGCCGGCGACGCCGCCCAATTCAGTCGAGAACGTCCGCGAGATGCAGATCAATGGTGACGGATTGCTGGTGGACAAGAACTCGTTCCGGCAGACGATCGGGATGACGGAGGTGAACGGGCGGAATGTGGCGGCCTTCATTTACGAGACGACCGTGACGCCGATTGCGGCCGGGAGTTTGAACTTGTCGGCGCAGGGGTTCGCCGCCGGGCGCGACTTCAGCGGGCCCATTGTCATCAGCGGGCAGGTGACCATTCCTGGAGGGCCGCCGCAATACGTGTTGCTCGATTCCGAGCCGGTGACGCTCAACGTCCGGATGTTGCCGCCCGAAGGGGAACTGTCGGGATTCAAAGGCGCAATCGGCCAACTGAGTTGTGACCCGCCGCAACTCCTGACCAACGTGGTCAAGGTCGGAGAACCGCTTGAGTTGTTCGTGGCTGTTCGGGCGAACGTCAATCTGAGTCGGCTCGTGCCGCCGGAGCCGCCGCGCGTCCGGGGTTGGCAAAGTTTTCCCGCGGTGAACCGGGGCTATGTCGTGCCTGGGCGAGGAACGAATGCCGGCGTGATCTTCGCCTTCACCTTCATTCCGCTCTCGGATGAGTTGCGCGCCACGCCAGCGATACCGTTTGCCGCTTTCGATCCGCAGCGCCGTTCGTACGTGGACCTGACCATCCCGTCGCTGCCAATCACGGTGATTCCAGATGCATCGTACACCAACCCGGTGGCGTGGGCGGACTCAATCGGTGGCAATGCTTCACCGGCGAAGAAACTCACCTTGAGCGGCATCGTCACCAAACCGGGCAAATCGGGGGGCAGCTTGCAGCCACTGCAACTGCAGGGCTGGTTTGTGGGGCTGCAAATTGCGCCGGTCTTCGTTTTCGGCGGCTTGTGGCTCTGGGAGCGTCGTTGCCGGCACCTCGAACTTCATCCGGAAATCGTGCGACGACGTCAGGCGCGGCGCGAACTGCGCCGGGTGAAACGGCGCCTGCACCAGGCGGCGTCGGCCGGGGCGACGGCGGACTTCACGCAATGTGGCGTGAGCGCGTTGCGAATTGCCTGCGCGCCGCATTATCCGGCGAACCCGCGCGCCTTGGTCTGCGCCGACGTGCTGGAAGTTTTACCGGCCACCGAACGGCAGGGGCAACCGGGAGAGATCGTGCGACGCTTCTTCGCGGCGGAGAACGCGGCGAGTTATTCCGCCAAACGCGAAACCGAGGGTGAACTGCTCACGTTGAAGGCCGGGCTGGAGGAACTGTTGCTCAAACTGGAGGCGCGCTTGTGAACCGCCGAGTTTTGCATCTGCTTTTTCTGATCACTTTGAGTGCGGAGCTTGTCGGCGGGACGACACTTTGCCACGCGTCGGCGGAGACATCGTTCAAGCAGGGGGTGGAGGCGTACGAGACGGGACACTTCGTCGAGGCGGCAAAGGCGTTTCGTGAATCGGTCGCGGAACAACCGGCGGCCGGAACGCTGGTCAACCTGGGCATGACGGAATGGCGACGCGGGCGAACCGGCGCGGCGGTCCGCGCCTGGGAACAGGCGCTCTGGGTGGATGTCTTTGATCAACGGGCGCGGGAAAATCTGCGCTTCGCCCGTGAAACGGGCGGACTGGATGCGCCTCGACTGGCTTGGTACGAAACAGCCTCGACGTGGTTGCCGACGAACAGTTGGGCGTGGATTGCCGGTGGCGGTCTTTGGCTGGCGCTGGGCATGGTGACGCTGCCCGTCGTGTTGCGCTGGCGCAAGGCCGGGTGGCAACAGGCCCTGGCGGCTCTCGGTTTGGGAGTTTTTCTCCTGAGCATTCCGGCGCACATCGGGGTGGTGACGCGGTCGCACATTGGATTCGTGCTCGACCGTAAGACTCCCTTGCGGCTCACGCCCACGGAGGAAGCGGACACGGTGGTGACATTGACGGCGGGAGAACCGGCCCGGTTGGTGCGCACCCAAGGCGATTACGTTTTTGTCCGCACCCAGAGCGGCGTCGGTTGGATCGAACGCGAGAAATTCGGGCTGGTTTGCCCGTAGTAAAACTGCGGATGCGCCGGAGGCGGTGACTTCTCAGCGGTCAGGCGTTGCCGCGCCGGGCGGAACTTTGTTTCCGTCGAGGTAATCCAATGCAGTGTTCAGCACCTCGGCTCCGGGAATGGCGTGTTTCATCCCGGGCACTTCAAGGTAAAAGACGTTTCGGAACCCCTCGTGCTGGAAACCCTTTTCCAAAACAACTTTCGTGTTCTCGCGGTTCACGTCGTTTTCACCGGTCAGCAATACAAAACGTCCGTTCTTTTTGGCCAGGGGCAGCACACGGGGATCCGGGAGATAAGTGGCCGGGTAAAACTGCTCCCGCGCAAACGGAATCTCCTGGTAGAAATCAACCCCGCAAACGCACACGGTCCCGGTAAAAATATCCGCATACGCCACGCCGAGGATGCTGGCCACCCGCGCGCCACCGGAGAAACCCCCGACGTAAATCCGCTTTCGCTCGATGGTGAATCGCCGGCACATGTTGCAGGTCGCATCCAGCGCAAGGCGGACCCGGTCAAAGGTGCGGCGGTTGTTGCCCGAATTGTGTGCGCTGACCACGAGCAACCTATGCTTGGCCAGTTCCGGCTCCCAGTCCGAAGGAATCCGCGCGTCCTCGGCCGGGCTGATCCAGACGAAAAGTCCCCAGGCCGTGTTGGTGGCATAGGCTGCCGGCTGGATGATTTGGAACTGTTCTTTGGTAATGTCGTAATCCGGCACCGCCGCGCCGCTCCCCGCTCCCAGCCGGCGCAGGACTTCGGTTCGGGATGCATACGGGGCTGCTTCACTAAACTGCACTTCGGTGCGGCCCGGAGCGACGGTGTTGGTGCCAGAACCTTCGGCGGCAGCCACCGTCAGGGGCAGGGCGTGAATCAGCAGAATCGCAAGGCGCGAGATATTCTGTCTGAGCTTCTTCACTGCCGTTCAAGAATTTTTACAGGCCCGAAAAGGCCGGACTCCATCAGTTTCGTGTCGGCGGTGAGTTTGCGGATGTTGGTCCGGGTGCGCCGTTGTGCGAGGGGCAGGGAGGCGTCGCCGATGATGCGGTTGGGCCAGAAGTTCACGACTTCGATTTCAAGCTGGTTCGCCCATGGTTTCACAGCGCCCGAGATGTCCACGCGGAACGGCGGCGACCAGGTGATGCCGCAGGACTTGCCGTTGAGTTTGACTTCGGCCAGTTCGCGCACATTGCCGAGGTCGAGGAACAACGCCGAGCGCGGATTGCGGATTGCGGAGTCCGGGAGGTCGAAGGTCTTGGTGTAAGTCGCGGTGCCAGAGTAGAACTTGATACCTCTCTCGGGGCGGGCGGTCCAACTCACGAGCTGCTCGAAGGTCGCGGACTCCGGGCCGCCCCATTTGGGATCGAACTTCACGGTCCAGGGGCCGGCGAGTTCGGTCAGCGGCGTGAATTGAGGTGAATTGCTCGTGGCGGTGGCGGGGTGTTTCGCGGCGGGGTCGCGGAAGATGACGAACCACGAGCCGCAGGGTGCGAAGTCGAGGGGTATGGTGGTGCGCCCGTCGTTCTCTTCATAGGCGGTGGCGAACTGGTGCGCGCCGGTCACGGGATTCCACAACTCAGGCGCTTTGCCGGCGACGCGAAATGTGCAACGCACGTTGTCCTGGTTGGTGGATCGGTTCGCGACGAAATAAATGTCTGCGCTCTCCACGACGCGGTGAAGGTAGTTGAACTGTGCCGGGAGATTCGTTCCCACAATCTCAAAGTCCGGCTTCACGCCTTTCGCCAGCAGGACATCGCGGGCCGCGCGGTCGGCAATGATCAGCTTCTGGCCCCAGAGTTCATCCGCGAGTTGTTTTACCTCCGCGTCGTTCTGTGCGGCGTTGTTAAGTCCACTCGCCCGCGCGGGTTTTGTGCCGACCACAGTTGCGCCGGCGGCGACCAGTTCCTTCACCTTGCGCAGCACCGGGAGCGAGATGGTGGTCCGATTGGGCAACGCCAAAAGGCGATAGCTCATGCCATCGGGCAGAAGAATCCGGCCATCCTTGACGCTGGCCCGCGTGAGCACGGCTTCCTCCGTGATCACATCGTAATCGTAGCCGCGCCCGACCCACGCGGGATCGCTCCGGCGGAGTTGGGAAAAGTTGGGCACATGGTCGCCGTAGTAATAAGCGACGTCGGCGACGAACAGGCCTTGTTGCAAGAGGGACTGGCAGCGGTTGAGGTAGTCAAAGAACGGCGCGGATTTGTTCCACCACGTTACGTTTGGATTAAGGTGCGTGCCGGCGAAGTATTGTTGACCAGGGAGGCCTTCGCTCGCCGGCGAGCAGACGAACGCGTGCCAGACGAGCAGGTTCAAACCTTCGGTGCTGGCGTGATCGAACGAGGGCTTGAGGTTGTCCCACAAAGTTTCCTGCCAGTGCGGTCCGATGGTGGTGAAGCCTTCGGCAAGGACGAGTTTGCGTCCGTAGGTGTGCGCGGCGGAGGCGGGTTGCTTGACGAAGAAACGATTTTCATCACCCAGGCGATGACGCCAGGACCACGCCCAGAACTCGCTCATGGGCGCGTCGTTGAAGCCGAGGCATTGTTGTGCATCAATCGGTACGGCGTGCGGTCCGCCGCTCTCGGGGTGAATGAACAGGCCGTGCTGGTGGGCGCGCTCCTTGAATATCTTGAAGTGATTGTCAATCGCGAGATCACCCATCGTGCGGCGGAAGTCGTGCAGGAAGCGATTGCTGTCGTCGCGGCTGTTGATGATTTTTCCGGCAATCACCGGCAGCCATGGCAACAGATCGTAGCCGCGGCGCTGTTTGAATTCCTCACGCAGTGTCGGAGTCCAGTTCGCGACTTCAACTTCCCAACTGTCCGTGTGCAGATACTTGAGCGACTTGCCCGCGAGCGGACCCGCGTCGGCGATGAGTGGTTCGACGACGGCGTTCCAGTAGCGATTGAAGGCGCCGGCATCGAACGGGTCAATTGCGTAGCCGTCCCAGCCCTGACTGCACGTCGAGACGCGGCAGTGATCGTTCAGCGTGAAACCGAGGCGCAGCACCTGCCAGTCGCCGGCGGGCACGTCCCAGCGCAAGGTGCCGTCGGGTTCGAGTTTGCCGGTCAAGTCTAGGATGTCCGCGGCACGAGCGTCTTCTTCACCGGCTGTGGCTGAGAACTCCTGGAACAGCGGCGTGCTGTCCGGGGCGGAGAAGGGGACGAGCGCCTTGATCAGGGCTTTTTGCTCCTGGTTTTGGATGGGCCTGCGGTTGGGCGGCAGGTTGGTCCGCACCCGGTAGGCGAGGACAAACAGGTCGCGGTAGAAATTGTCGCGGCCCAGGGGCCGGGTGAGCTTGGCGGTGAAATCGGCCGGACCCGTGACGCGGGATTCCGTCCAGACGAGTTTCTTGGGCGCGTCGTCAGCGGTGACCATTGGCCCGCCGAGATTCCAGCCGCTCTGGATGTTGAGACTCATTTCGAGGCCGAGGCGGTCGGCTTCGAGGAGCGTGTGCTTGTAAAGCTCGCGCCAGGCCGGGGAGAAAAAAGTCGGGCCGTGAGGGGCTCGGTCATTGCCGTCCTGACTGGAGCCGTCGGCGTCGCAGATCAGCGCGCCGCCGAAACCTTTGGCTTTCATCTCGACGAGGTCGCGGGTGATGGAGTTGCTGGTGACGTTGCCATTGAGCCACCACCAATAGGCGCGCAAGCGGGCGGCGAGCGGAGGATGGTTCCAGTCGCTTTCGAGGCTTTCCGCCGGCAGGTGACCGGGCCATACCGCCAGCAGAATCAAGGTGCGGAGCAGGACACGTCGGGCGTTCATCGTGCGTGATGGTTTAGCCCGGATGAGCAGAGTCCACAAGGATATCAGACGCCGCGGTCAGTTGGCAGGCGTGGTTTCCAGCCGGTGCTGGACATCTTCCAGCAGCTTCTGATACGGGCGATGGCTCAGTGACATGATGCGGCGTTCCGAGCGAAAACTGGGATTCGTTGGATCTTGCACGACGTACACATCCGCCCGGAGCAGGGTGGTATCCGACGTCAATTCCTGGAGGCGTACTTTGACTTCCATCATCATGCCGTCGTTCATCCAGTCACCATATTTGAGTTTCTCGCCGGTGCTCGCGGGCCGGTCAAAATTCAACTGGGTCGCGGAATTGGTGCGCAACCGGTAGGCTTGTTCGGCGAACACGACGACGGTCGTCGTCCAGATTCGATCCAGTGAATGTCCCTTGATCTCCACCGCCGCGTCGCTCGAACTGCCGGGCTTGCTGGACTGGCAGCCCACGACCAACAGAAGGGCCAGCAACCCGAGCCAGCACACGGCACATGGTATTTTCATCGTCACGCGAATTTCCCGCCGTTCAGTCCGGCGATACTCAGCCGGGCAAAATGGATTCAACCCATCTGCCCGGGTCCGCCGGGTCACTGGTTAATGACTGATGCGCAGACCCTGGAGTGCTTCATTCACCGCTCCCTGGATATTAGCCGCCCGGACTTCGGCGGTCGGATTGGCGAGGAGAGGTTTCGTGGCGTAGTTGCGCTTGAGTAGTTTGTTGGTACGGGAATCAATGAGGTCAATCACGATGGTGCCGGCCTCGAAGTAATTCGGGTTCTTGTTCTGCGTGTACTTCTCGTGGGCGATCTCGTCCAAAGCGGAGACGTCGCGGCCGTAACCAAAGTAATCGTTGATGGAGGTGGTGGTGGCGTTGTTGCCGGCAATGATGAGGTAGGCCACCGTGACGTCGCCGCCTGTCGCCACCCGGGCAACGCCTTGCGCACCCAGGTTGGCGGTGATCGCCTCCTGAACCAGCTTGTGGACCTCGGCGCGTTGATCGGTGTCGGCGGGTTGCGGCCGTCCGGCGGTATTGACGAACGAGAAGGTCGCGGCCTTGATCGGGCCGTGATCCACTTTGGTGGGGGTGGAACTGCAACCGGCAAACAGCAGGGTGGCGAGGCTTAAGACAGCGAGGGAGGCGATTTTCATGATGCGAGTTTGGAATGCGGTCGTGTGTTGGTCTGGTTTGAAATTAGATTGTCAGGTTGCGCGCAAAGCTAAACATCTCTGGTGGCAATAGCAACCTTGGAGGCAGGCGTGCCGGTTCAATCGCGCGTCACTTTCTTCCCGAAGACCCGGTAGCTGAGTCCGGCCAGCACCGCGCCGACGAGGAAAATGACAATCAGAGCGATACCGCGATGGAAGGCGCGGTCCACCACGCGATCGGCCTTGGCCGTGGCTTCGTCGCTCAACTTGGTGAGTTGGGTGACGTTTTGATTTGCCGTGGTCAACAGTGTGTTCAGGTCTCGGGACATGCTGCCGATCTGGTCGGCGACCTTGCCGTAGTCGAGAATGTTAAAGGGCGGCGAGTTGGTATCCGGCACGGAGTTGGTGTCCGGCTCGCCCACTCCGAAGCGTTTCATGAGTCCGTCGAAAGTGGTGATGGTGGTGTTGAGCGAGTCGGACATCTTCGCACCTGATACCAAGGTGCGATTCACTTCAGTGCTCAGGTCGTGCAACTTGCCCTCTTGTTGTTCGAGTGCGGCGAGGATGGCCTTCCGTTCGGCGGTGAGGCGATCGGGTAATTCGGCGGCGGTCTGGCTGATGCGTTCGGCGCTGTCGCTGATCTTGGTGGTGTTGGTCAGGACCAGTTGCGCCTCCGGGACGTGGGCCAGTTGATAGGCCAGCAACTCGGTCTGGAAGCGTAACAAGAAAGGCATGCGTTGAAAGGTGAACATGGCGCGCTCGGCGAACAGACGCGTTTGCGTGACCTCACGCACCGCGGGGTCCAGTCCGATGGTCGGATCCAGGCCCATCAGGGTGAACACACTGTTCAGGTCTCCCTTTCGCTCTTTGCTGCCCGCGACCAGCGACGCCAGTTCGTGTGGCCGGGCGAGAAACCCTTCGCGTATTGCCGGATTCTGGGCGTACCATTCTTTGATGCCGCTGCGTAGTTCCTTCAGTTGTTCGGGCTTCAGCACCGTGGCCGCGAGGTCCCAGGCGTTGGTTTCCAGAGTCCGGGCGTTCTCCAACCACAGGCCAAAGGCCTGTCCTCCGGGGGTCTTGAGCCAGTAATCCTCAATGGTCATGCGTGTGAGCGTGTTCATCGTCACCAGATCGAGCAGGTTCGCGTAGGGATTGGGCCCGCTCGCAATCGCCACCACGGCGGACACGGACATCAGCTTCAATTGGAGCGCCTGGATGCGGCCCTGCTCCGTGCCGATGCTGCGCGCGTAATCGTCAAGGGACTGCACCGTGCGGCCGGAGAAGTCATCGCTGAAGCGGGTGATCCGATTCTGCAGATCGATTGGGTCCAATTGACTCGACCGGTTGGCGGTGGGCACGACGGCGTTGACCACCCGTTGCGGAGTCTGGAGGACGGTGCAGCCTGGATTGAGAACCACGAGCGCGAGCAACAACAGTATCCCCGCCCGATAACGCTGAAGGCCGCGCCGCCAATGCCAATTGTTTCCCCGACCGGATTTGATCATGGGCCGCAGGCTAACAGGTTTTTTTTCGGTCGTCACCAAGGTTGCGCAGACCGGAGTGTTCTGCACCCATAATCGCAGTTGCTTCAGCTCAAGATTCGCTTGGCTAAGACAACCTGCGGCTGCCACAATGGGCAGGTTGAGCCATGAAGATCCTGCTCGCTCCCATTCTGATGATCACTGCGATGAATGCCACCGCCGCTCTGGCGGCGGAAAAACCGGACCCCAAACTCGACGAAGCGCGCCAGATCCTGCGCGAGGTGCCGCTCATTGACGGCCACAACGACGTGCCGTGGCAGTATCGCAAACACAGCAATGATTTCAGCGCGATCGACCTTGCCGGCGACACCGCGCACCTCCAGCCAGCCATGGCCACGGACA
>JBGAIM010000008.1:0-317633 GCA_044225555.1 Limisphaerales bacterium
GATCGAACGGCTCTTTGCCTGGCTGTTTAACTTCCGTCGGTTGGTGGTGCGCTACGAATATCACGCGGAAAACTTCCAAGGTTTCCTTCACCTGGGTGCAGCCATTATCCTCTTGAGGTATTTATGAGATGGCTTCTAGAATGTGTATAACCTCTGGCTGACTCATGCCTGGTGCAAGTCGCTTGAGTGTGGCCCCTGAGAAAGGGATGCTGGTAATCCACCAGCCTGCTAAACAAATGAGGACAACGCACCCCAACAAAAATGCACCGGTGATTTTTAGCTTACGAGAGGCCATGAGGATAATCTTCCATCCAGGAAACAGGAAAGTCTTCCTTGATTTCGGTAATTAGCGGCACGGCGAATAAAGTTCTTAGATTCGGCGGAACCATATGACCGCTGCCGATGACGGTCAAGCGGCTGGTAGCAGGTGCGACCCGAGCCGACCAACTGGTGGAACGGCTCGCGCTGCGAGCCGTAGCGCCGCGTGCAGCGGCGCGACCCTTCAGCATGCCGACGCTGTCGTGCGTTCGTTCCGCCCGCTGCTACGCGGGCGGAGTTCTCGCAGCGCGAGAACTCCCACCTACAAGCCTGACCACTTACAGCCAGAGCCCGCAGGATTGACCCTCGCTCGCAAGCCGGGTAGTAATGTTCCGGCCCAGCCAATTCCAGAAGCACATCCGCCACCATGACCGGCCAGCCAGCCTCCAGCCCTGATTACTCGATCCTGTCGGCCTTCCAGCCGGTGGTGGCCCGCCCGCGTTCCTCGATTCTCTACCAGTTCAGCCTGCTGCTCGTGACCCTCACGATGCTGATTCTGCCGCTGATTTATTTCGCGCTCGTTGGCGCGGCGGTGTACGGCGTCTATTACCACGCCACGCACAATTGGGGCGTCATCATGGGCTTTGGCGGGATTCGCAGCGGGCGCATCATGTTTTTCAAGTTCCTGTGCTATATCGTCCCGTTGTTCGTGGGCGCGGTGGTGGTGTTCTTCATGTTCAAACCCATCTTCGCCGGGCGACCCAGGCGCGCGCAACCACTCGCCTTGAATCCCGCCGACAATCCACTGCTTTACGCTTTCATCGAAAAAATCTGTGAAGTGGTCGGCGCACCGTCGCCGAAACGGATTGACCTCGATTGCGACCTGAATGCGTCGGCGAGTTTCCGTAACGGTTTCTGGAGCATGGCCGGCAGTGACATGGTGCTCACCATCGGCCTGCCGTTGGTGGCGAATCTGTCCGCCGCCGAGTTTGCTGGCGTGGTGGCGCACGAATTCGGGCACTTCACGCAGAGTGTCGGGATGCGCCTGAGTTATCTCATCCGCACCATCAACCACTGGTTCATTCGCGTAGTCTATCAACGTGACGCCTGGGATGAAGCGCTCGAAGAATGGGCCGCTGAATCCGAGGACGGCTGGGTCACCATCATCGTCATGCTCGCGCAAATCGGCGTGTGGTTCGCGCGGATGATTCTGCGCATCCTGATGTACACCGGGCTGCTGATTGGCGGGTTCATGATCCGGCAGATGGAATACGATGCCGACGCCTGCCAGATCAAACTGGTGGGCAGCGAAACCTTCGAGCGCACGCATCGCAAGCTCGCCACGCTCTCCGCCGCCACCGAGTTGATGTACAAACAAATTCACGTGCAGTGGAAAAAGACCCTGCAACTGCCGGACAACCTCAGCGAGTTGTTGCGCCAGTCCCACGAGAAACTCCCGGCGCAAGCACTGCAAAAGATCGAAGACCGTTACGGCCTCGAACGCACCGGCTTGTTCGACTCGCATCCCTCGCCAGCTGACCGCATCCGCCGTGGTCGGCAGGCGCAGGACCCGGGCGCGTTTCATGATGACCGGCCGGCCTCTGAATTGTTCACCAGCTTCGATCATCCCGCCCGGTTCGTAACGATGCTTCATTACAGCGACGATCTCGGCATCCCGGTCACCAAGGAGATGTTGCTGCGCGTGGAAACCAAGGGCGCAGCCCCGGCGACCGCCAGCCGTCAGACCACGCTGGACGCAGTCGAGCCGATGGCGTCATCGGACTACGAGCGGGATTTCACCGAAGCAACGCAGCTTTCCACCGGTCTTCGCCAGGTCACCGAACAGCTTGCCTCCATTGGCGAGCGATATCAGCAAACTACGGAGAAACTGATCCAGTCCCGCACGGCCGTTCGCTTGATTGAAGCCCGCGCGCCGATCAAGGCGGAGGAATTCGGGCTGACCGCAGCAACGTTGGAGGCCGCCCAAGCCAGCGAGGCTGAAGCTTTGTCCACGCGTGAATCGCTCCGTCATTCGGTTCATGAAGTCGGCACCGCATTGCAACGGCGACTTCAGCTCGGACTAGCGTTGAAATTGTCGGATTATAGCGGACAGACTGGTTGCATTCACACTCCCGAGGAGGTTTCACACGCCGCCGCCCAGGTTCATTCCGCGACGGCAGAGTATCCAGCCAAGCAGGAGACCGCCGAGGTGCTGGCGGTGCTCGACCGGCTCATCGCGCTGCGCGACAGGGAAGGAGAATCACCGACACTTTCCCGCGCACTGTCAGCGCAGGCAGCAGCCATCAATCTGCTCCGTCCGCGACCGAATTACCTGCCATCAGAACGGCCAGCCAGCGCCACCTCTCACCTTCAGCTTTCCCGCAAGCCCAAACACGAGGGCCTCGCCGAATTGGAGACGCTGCGTCAGCAAACCCAGCAATGGTTCGCCGACTATCACGCTAACTTGAGCGTACTCATTGATGCGGCGCAGGCCGGAGAGAACGCCAGCGTTTGAAGCCCTGCCCGGAAACTGGAGCGGTCGCCGCACTCATTCCGTCCGCTGTGAACTGAACCGCTGGCACCATTTTCTGAGAACCCCGACAAAGACGGAATCCGCGCGCGGGCTGAAGACTTCCACAAACGAATAACCACGTTTCACCGCGACCCAAAGTGCGAGTGCGAAGATGACGACGAAGATGGAGGTGTTTTCCCAGCCATCGAGACGCCATTGTCCTTTCCAGAACCAGACCGGATGACGAAACAGCGGTTCGCCATAACAAATCGGCCACAGATCGGCGAGCGAAGGCCCGCGTGATCCCAGTAGATCGCACAGCAGATGCAGATGAAATGTGACCAGACACCAGAAGGCCACCCGTCCCCGTCGCTTGGCGAAACACGCGAGCAATCCGGCAATCACCAGCGCCCCCGGCCACCCGTGCAGCCAGAGATGATGAAATTTTTGGTAGTAGTGGAAAGTCGTTTCCTGTCCGGAGATCAGCGACTTCGCCACGTCCACGACCATTCCCAAGCCGTCCACATCCGGCAGAATTCCCGCCAGGGTCACCAATCGTCGGTCCTGTGGATTGTCCACGGTCGCCGCCGCCACCAGCCAGCTTCCGATGAAATGTGCGATGGGTGACATAGCAGCGCAGGCGGGATTCTGGCGCTGGCTAGCAACCGGGTCGCTTCCTCAAGGTGTCGTTTGGCAGCTGGCAACTCATGGATTTGCCAGCTTTGGCTGGGCAGCCTGCCATTCGGCCTTGCTGACTTTCTTGGCCGAATGTTGGAGGTAGAACGTGCCACGCTTGTTGCCTACGACCACGTCGGGGAATTTTTCATTGCTGACGCGGGCGGCGACAACTTGCGTCCCCACACCCGAACTGTCATCAATGAGGTGCGGTAAGAACTCCGCCGTGTGCCCCGGGCCGCGCACCAGCTTAAACCAGTAGAGCACCGCGTTGTCGTTTCGATCCGGATCGCCTTCGTGGCCATGCGACCAGAAGCGTTTGCCGGTCACGATGTCCTTGAGCCCGTCACCGTCCATGTCCACGAGATCAATGGCGTGCAATTCAGTGAAGCACACGCCGTATTTGTCCGGGAGGCGCTTTTGTTCCGGGCTGAGAATGACGTGTTGTTTGAACGTGATTTCGCCACCGGCACGCAACTGTTCATACCACACCAGACCAAACCCGTGCGCCGCGAAGCTCGTGATGACATCGTTCAATCCGTCGCCGTTCACGTCGTAGGCATACATCTGGGCGCCACCGATCGGCGTGAATTCAAACGGGTGATAAGTCCAGACCGGATCGACGGCGAGTGATTTCGGCTGTTCCCACCAACCGCTCTTCTCGAGCAAATCCAGACGGCCATCGCCGTTGACATCGCCCACGCCCATGCCGTGCGTGAAGCGTTGGTATTTGTTGTCGGGAGAAATGGGATGAAACTTCCACGGGGCGGTGGGATTCTTCCAATCTGGTTCGGCATAACCGTAAACGCCTTTGGAACTGCAAACGATCTCCGGCTTGTTGTCGCCGGTAATGTCGGTGAACGTCGGTGATTCGTTATCCGTCGTCTCCAGCACCACATGCTTCTTCCACGGACCTTCCTGACCTTTTGGATTCTCGAACCACGCGGTCCATTCACCGGGAAATCCGATGATGAGGATGTCGTTCCACTGGTCTCCGTTGAAGTCCCGGACGAAGGCGAAGAAATTGTCGGAGTATTTGTTGTTTACCCCGAGCGCGCCCTCGAAGCCCTCGATGGTTTGCTCCGTGCCGTCGTCTTTCTTGAACTTGAACGTAGCCTTGGCGGGATAATACTCGTGGCGCTTGGTGAAATCCGGCCCTTCATACCAATACGGTCCGGAGACAATGTCCGGTTTGCCATCGCGATTCAAATCCCCAAACGTCGCGCCTTCGGACCAGAACTTGTCGGTGAGTTGGGTCTTCTTGAACGAGTGCAGCAGGTAATCCTCGCCGGAGGACGAAATAATCGCACCCAAGCCGGTAGCCAGGAAAAGGAGCGTGGTCTTCATGCCTAATGCCTGACAGAGACTTTGCTTGTGGTCAAGCCCAGTGCGGACATCAACATGTTTCCAACGACGGCGAGCTTAAGCCATCACGCGGGCGATGTTGTTCAAGGCGTCAATTTTTCGCGGTGCGGCAGATGGTCGCGATTCCAGCGAGATAGCGCCGCGTCACTGGTGTCTTCAAACAGTGATTTCAGCGTCGGCGATTCGACGTGGCCGTCGCAAAAGACCACGTTGGCTTTACGTAGATGACGTTTCTTGGCCCTTTCGGTGCTACCGCGGTCGTCCTCTGATTCGCCTGTAACGCGTGGTCTGCCCAACCATCCAATGCCTTCGACGATGGTTAACACTGGATTGCCACTGCCCTAAAATCCGTCACCAATCGCCATCATTTCGCTCGGATTGGTTACTTCATTCTCCTTGACGGCGGGTTTTATGGATTCCTGACGAGTTCCGTGATGTGCGCCTAGTCCGAATTGGACATCTTCAATCTGCGACCCCAGGCCAAAGGCGTTGTAGCCGTAGTCGGTCTTCCCGATGGCTGTCTGAGGCGGGAAATAAGCTGGGCAACGCCAGATTCCTTTCGAATTGGTCAGGTTGAGCCCAGTCAAAGCCCGCTCCAGTGGCTGCGCCCACGTGTTCGCGATTCCCGGCTCTACATATCCATCATATGCCAAGGGATAAACTCCGCCGTCGGCAACATACAGATGTAGTGCGACCCCAATCTGCCGAACGTTATTCGCACATTGAGCCCCGAGTGCCTTGGACTTGCCTTGATGGGTCGCTGTCAGCAGCAGCGCCGCGACAATTCCGATGATGGTAATAACGACCAGGAGTTCCACCAGCGTGAATGCTGATTTCCCTCTCGGTCGTTGAAATTCTTCCATTTATGTGGTTAGACCGCCGCCGGCACAAATGGTCACGCCATCGCGCGGGCGATGCTGTACCACCAGGCGTCGTGCAATTCGGCGAGCGGGGCGGAGAATTCGCCGCTGGCGGTTTTCACCGTCAGCTTGTCGCCGCCGACTTTGCCGATCTGCGCGGCGGGCACGCCCATGAGCTTGGCGCGTTCGACGACTTTCACGGCGTCGAGCGCTTTGCAACTGATGACGACGCGCGATTGCGTTTCACCGAAGAGCAGGGCATCCGATCGCACCGTAGCGGCGTCTCGGGAGAGCGCCGCATTCTTTTCTCCCGAGGAGTCAGCGGCACTCTGTCGAGATGCCGCTACGCCGGAAAGATCAGTCATCGCTCCGATCAATCTTGGCGTGTCGCGGGCGATGAGCTGGCTGATGCAGCTTTCCGCGAGCGCGACGGCAAGGCCGCCTTCGCTGCAATCGTGCGCGCTCTTCACAAGACCAGATTGGATCAGACCGATGAGCGTGGTGTGCAGCGTCTTCGCGACTTCGAGATCGCAGCGCGGCGGTGCGCCGGCTTTCTTGCCGTGGATGACTTGCAGATACGCACTGCCGCCGAGGCCTTGCACGGGCGTGGCTTCCACCGCGTCGCCGAGCAGGATGATGGCGTCGCCTTCGTCCTTGAACCATTGCGTGGTGACGTGCTCCAGCTTTTCGATGAGGCCGACGACGGAAATCGTGGGCGTCGGATCAATCGGGCCGCTGGGGCTTTGATTGTAGAGCGAGCAATTGCCGCCGGTGACGGGCGCGTTGAATGCCTTGCAACCTTCCGCCAAACCGCGCACGGATTCTTTGATCTGCCAAAATAATTCCGGCTTCAACGGACTCGGCATGTTCAAATTATCCGTCGCACCGAGCGGCAATGCGCCGGAGCAAGCAAGATTGCGACACGCTTCGGCCACGGCGGCTTTCGCGCCTTCATACGGATCGAGATAAACGTAACCGCCATTGCAATCCACGGTCATGGCGATGAGCTTCTCGGAAACGGTCGCGTCACCGACTTTGGCGGCGAGTTCGGCGCTCATCACCGGCAAGGAATCTGTCTTGATGCGGATGACCGCGGCGTCGCTGCCGGGCAACACCACCGAGCCGTCGCGCACTTGATGATCGTATTGGCGATACACCCAGTTCTTGGAAGCGATGCTCGGGAACGCGAGCAGCTTTTTCAAAACGTCGGCGGGCGCAGTCGTATCGGCGATGCCGTCGAGGCGGAATGCCTGCACTTCTTTGATGTAAGCGGGCTCAACCGCTTCGCGATGATACACCGGCGATTCGTCGGCGATTTTCTTCGCGGGAATGTCCACGACGAGTTTGCCGCCGTGACGAACTTTCATGTGGCCGGTGTCGGTGATGATGCCGATCTCGGCCCACGGCAGATCCCACTTATCGAAAATGCGTTTCACTTCCTCTTCGCGGCCCTTGTGGACGACGATGAGCATGCGCTCCTGCGATTCCGAGAGCATCAGCTCGTAGCTGCTCATGTTCGCGGCGCGTTGCGGGACTTTGTCGAGTTCGATCTCGATGCCCGTGCCGGCGCGCGCGGCCATTTCGCACGTGGAACAAGTCAAACCCGCCGCGCCCATGTCCTGCATGCCGGCAACTGCGCCGGTGGCGAGCAATTCGAGGCACGCTTCGCACACGAGCTTTTCCATGAACGGATCGCCGACCTGCACCGCGCCGCGTTGCTGCTCGGCGGATTCCTCGGTCAAATCCTGCGACGCAAACGCCGCGCCCGCGAGACCGTCGCGACCCGTCGCCGGGCCGACATAAAACACGGGATTGCCCACGCCCTTGGCCGCGCCGCGCGTGATCTGTTCATGGCGCAGCACGCCAAGGCAAAAGGCGTTCACGAGCGGATTGCCCGCGTAAGTTTTGTCGAAATAGACTTCGCCGGCGATAGTCGGGATGCCGAAGCAATTCCCGTAATGCGCGATGCCGTTGATGACGATGCCGCCGACGCCGGTGGTCGCGCCCTGAAACGGCTCGACCGCGCTCGGATGGTTGTGCGACTCGATCTTGAACGCGATGGCGATGCCGTCGCCGATGTCAATGATGCCGGCGTTTTCCTCGCCCGCGCCGACGAGAATTTTCGGCGACTTGGTGGGGAAGGTCTTGAGCAGCGGCTTGGTGTTTTTGTAGCTGCAATGCTCGCTCCACATCACGGAAAAGATGCCGAGCTCGGTGTAAGTCGGCACGCGGCCGAGGATTTCCTTGGCGTGGGCAAATTCTTCCGGCGTGAGGTTGTGTTTGGCAACCAACTCTGGGGTGATGGCGGGTTCGGTCATGTGAAAATAAATTTTATCAGTCGCTGTTCTGCCAGACCAAGATGGCCTGTGAGTTTTCAAAACCTGTCAGATATTCGAGCATCCGACCTTCTTGCGGATGCAAATTCACGTAAACCCAAGCTTCAAATGAGTCCTTAAGCCGTGACCTATCAACAGAAATCCAATTCAAGCCGTATCTGCTCTTGCGAAGTATGCTATCAATCAAATCTGCTTCAGATTCTTTTAGAGCATCCCAACTTCCGGTGAAGTGTTGCTCAAGCGCATTGAGTTCGTAACGATTGACATCAGTTTCAAGCGGAACAAAAACGCCCTCAACCTCGGGATGAAAGCAACCGTTCCCGCCAACTTGGTTTGTATAAAGCACTCCACTTGGATGTAGGACGATTAGTCCCAATCCATTGAAAGAATCGAGTTCAATGACTCGTTTTTCAGCCATGAAAATGCTCAATCAATGTGTTTGCGAATAATCTTATCAGCCAACGCTGGCCAAGACTCTTCGCCATTTACGTCAAAAACAAATGGGTTCAACGCTGTGCCGGGCATGTCATCAATGATGATGTCCGGCTTGGCGGCAAATCCCTCAAACATATCCGTCAAATGATACAAGCTCGCGATGTTGCGGGCATAGTCTGCTCCGTTGGTTGACCACAAAAACAAATGGCAACCTTTGTCGCGCAGTTTAGCCAGAGCTTCTGTCGCTCCTGGCAAAAGTTTCTTATTCGCGTCCACGAGCGTCAGGTCAACATCAACGAAGACGTTCGCGTTTTTCATCGGCCACCTTTCTGTGTGGCGGATATTTTATACCCAAGTTTCGCACGCAACTCCAGCATGCGGCGGGTTTTGACGATTTCTTTTTCCAGCACGCGCGGGTCGGGCAGCGCCAGTTTGTATTGCGCGGCGAGCACTTGGTTCGTCAGGTTGCCCATCGAATAGCGCGCCACGGTTTCGTCGTGCTCGGAACAGAGTATCAACCCGACGGGCGGGTTTTCGCCGGTGAGCGTGAGGTGTTCGGCGGCGTAGTTGACGTAGAGGTTCATCTGCCCGGCGTCGGCGTGCGTGAAGCGGCCGAGCTTGAGATCAAAAATGAACAGGCAGCGCAGCCGGCGATGAAACAGCAGCAGGTCGATGCGATACCATTCCTTGCCGACGCGGATGCGTTTCTGCCGCGCGACGAAGGTGAATTCGTTGCCGAGTTCCAACAGAAATTCTTCGAGGCGGCGGACGAGGGAATCTTCCAGATCGCTCTCGGCGTAATCGTCGCGCAGGCCGAGAAATTCCAGCACGACGGGATTTTTGATTTCCTCCTCGACGCTCACGGCGTCGCCGGGCCGGGGTTTCGCGCCGTCGGTGAGGAGCTTGGCCTTGTTCTTGGCGAGGGCGGTGCGTTCGTAAAAGAGCGTGCTGATCTGGCGATCCAGTTGCCGCACGCTCCAGCCGCCGCGCAAGCTCTCGGTCTCGTAAAACGCGCGGGCTTCTGGCTTCTCGACGGAAAGCAGGCGGACGTAGTGCGACCAGGAAAGGGGGAAGGCTTCGGAAAGTGTGTCGAGGTAGATTGAAAGGTCGGCGGAAGATTTTGCCGACACTGTCGGCAAAATGTTTGATTGTTCAGACGCTATCTGAACATTTCGCTGTGCGCCCGATTTCCGCGACGCTGTCGCGGAAATGTCGATCACTTTCATCGGGGCAAAAATTGCAGACACCGTCTGCAATATCCCGGCAGTTTCAGATTTTGCCGACAGCGTCGTCAAAATGTCCTGATGAAACTGGTAGAACCCTCGCATCCGAAAAAGATTCCGGGCAGCGAAGCCACGCCCAAATCTTTTGGTGAGGTCTGCACCAAGGCGCTCCAACAGTTCCTCGCCATAGCCAGCGCGTTGCTCGCCTTGCTGCTCGAACTCCACGATGCGCCGGCCGATTTCCCAATACGTTGCGGTGAGGATGGCGTTGACGTGGCGAGCGGATTGACGGCGGGCTTCTTCGAGCAGTGAAGCGATGCCGCCGGACCAGTTGCGATAGTCCAGCTTGGCCGCGCCTTTGTTGGGGCGAGCAATGGCTGAACTTTTTCGCTTGGTCGCTTTGGCGCTCACGGAGATTAAGCAGCAGCAGCGACCGTTTTATTCTTCAACGCGGCAAAAATGCTTTCGAAAATCCATTTGCCGTCGTCGCTGCCGAGCAGCGGTTCGCAGGCGCGTTCGGGATGCGGCATCAGGCCAGCCACGTTGCGCTTCTCATTGCAGATGCCGGCGATGTTCAGCAGCGCGCCGTTCGGATTGGCGCTGTCGGTCAGGTTGCCGTCCTGGTCGCAGTATTGCCACAGGATCTGGTTGTTGGCCTTGAGCTTGGCGAGCGTTTCTTCGTCGGCAAAATAGCAGCCTTCGCCGTGGGCGATGGGCACGCGCAGGATTTTTCCCGCCGGAATCTGGCTGGTGAACGGCGAGTCGTTCGTGGCGGTCTTGAGAAAGATGTTTTCGCAGTGGAATTGCAGGTCGCGATTGCGGATGAGCGCGCCGGGCAGCAGGTGCGATTCGGTGAGGACTTGAAAGCCATTGCAGATGCCGATGACGAGGCCGCCGTTGTCGGCGAATTGTTTCACGGCCTGCATGACGGGGCTGAAACGCGCGATCGCGCCGCAGCGGAGGTAATCGCCGTAGCTGAAGCCGCCGGGCACGATGACGCAGTCGGCGTCGCCGAGCGAGGCGTCCTTGTGCCAGACGAGGCGCGCGGTATGGCCGAAATGCCGCACGGCGTGGACAGCGTCCTGGTCGCAGTTGCTGGCGGGGAATTGGAGGACTGAAAAGTTCATGTCGTTAAATCGTTGAACCGTCGAATCGTGAATCGTGAATCGTCGCGCGATGCAACGATGTAACGACTAAACGATTCACGCTTCATTCTATTTCCAGTTTGTAATCCTCAATGATGGGATTGCTGAGAAGTTTGTGCGCAGCGTCATTTATAGCGGCGTGCGCTGCGGCTTTGTCCGTGCCGGGGGCGAGGTCAATCTCGATGTATTTGCCGATGTGGACGCCGGTGACGCCGGAGTAGCCCATGTGTTCGAGGGCTTTTTTGACGGTGATGCCTTGCGGGTCAACGACCGCTTTCTTGGGTGTGATGATGATTTTGGCCTTCATGCGAAACGGTTTCGGAAACGGGTGGTTCTCCCGTGAAAAATCCGGGAGCATGGTGCGAAATGGACGACCGGGACGCGAGCTTTTTTGGAGTCGGGCCCGACTGGCAGTGTGCAGGAAGTTGTGCTTCGGCCAACTCAGGCGGGCTTGGAATCGGTGGCAGCAGCAGCGGAGTCGGGCTGGGACATGCGCAACGAGTCAGCTTTGGTATCGAGCACCAATGGGAGGGGGCCGGATTTGAGTGCGGGATGGCTTCGGCGAGTTTCTTGACGATGGAGAGGCCGAGCCCGGTGGAGGTTTCGCCGCCCGTGGGCTGCGCGCTGAGCCGGGTGAATTTGCCGAACAGTTTTTTCTGGTCGGCCTCGCTGATACCCGGCCCTTGATCCTTCACTGCGATGAGCACGCAACCGTTCTCGTTTACCGTGCGCACCAGCACGGTGGTTTTCGGTGGCGAAAATTTCACGGCGTTGGAAATGAGATTGTCGAGAATCTGCATCGTGGCATTGCGGTCGGCACGACCCCAGGCGGGGGGACCTGCCTCGGTAGCGATGACGATTTCCTTGCGCGTGCTGTTCGTCTGGTTGTTGTGGGCGCACTCCAGCGCCAAGGCCCGCAAATCACAGCGCTCGATGTTGGAGGTGAACCGGCCCTGCTCGATGGCGTTGGCGTCGAGGAGGTCTTTGATCAATTGCAACATCCGCTTGCCGGCGCCGAGAATGTTGCTCGATAGCCTGGTCGCTTTCTCGGGCGGCAGGTTCAGGCCCAGCAATTCGGCCGAGCCGATGATGACCGTCAGTGGATTCTTAAGATCATGCGCTGCCATGCCCATGAACTCGTTCTTTTCCTGGTTTAATTGCGCGAGCTGTTCGTTGGAGGTTTTCAATTTGGCGAGCGCTTCCTGCAGTTTGTTGAAAGCCCGCTCACGACCCGTTTCGAATATCATACCCAGAACAAACATGAAGATGATCAGGCTGAGATAACCCGCCGCATTGACGAGCGGATGCCATTTCAGGTCGTAGGTCGGTCGCATTTCGTAACCGGCGAGATTGGCAGCCACGATGGCGCTGCCAGCGGCAAAACAGATGATGACCCACCAGATGCCCGATTGCCGGCCCACCAGCAGCAAGGCACACAAGGGGACACTGACCAGCCAGGCGATGGCGTGCCCATTGGAGCCGCCTTCGACACAACACAACGCGGTAAAGCCGAGGGTCAAAAACAGCGAAAGGGTATTGCCGGCGATGGCCAATGATCCCGTCCGTTGTAAGAGCCACGGAATGATCGCAAAACCACAACTGCATACGACCACGATCCGCGCGCCCCAGGAATGATCAATGAGCGCGTAAAAAATGGCAAAACAGGTTCCCGAAATGACACCCAGGAAACCGAAGCTCACGATCAGCCGCGCGCGACGCGCCAGTTCTGGGTCGTGGATGCAGCCCGGAGGAAGGAAGCGTTCGGTCGCGCCGGCGAGTTGGGACCGGCCAAATTCCCAGCCCCGCGTCAGCGCACGAAAGACGGAAGCAAAGCCGGGAGTTTCGACCCGACTCGTCGCGTTCGATTCATTTGCTGCCGGCGTGGACACAGGATTCAATCGGTCCTGATCGGGCTGACTTTGGACGCGGTGAGACAAGCATGTCCCGGATTGGGCCAGCTTTTACAGCTCCTGCGCGCGAAAGTCCCCGATGACCTGTGGCCAATCAAGCAGTAGTCGTTCCGGCAAAGCCGCCGCCACCGCCGGAATCCGTTCCGAGCCGGCTTGAGCGCCGACCACTACCGCGCTTGTCGGACCCGAATGGTGTATTTCTTTGCGAGGTTGTTCATCGAAGTGAACTTCACCTGCTCCGTGGCGTTCTCGGTGAGAATCACCGCTTGAAACGGCGTTTCGTCGCCGGTGGTTACGCCCGCCGCGTCTTTGAAGACACAGTTGGCCTGCACTTCGATGCGGCGATTCTCGCGATTGCGAAGCTGGACGGTGATTTCAAGGCGGCCGTCCGCCAGCGTGTGCTCGTTGATGCCCGTGGAGGTGACTGAGTAACGTACGCTGGGGTCGAGCAGCACAAGCTTCTCGGTGTTTTCGTAGGCCGGCGTCTTGGATTGCTGGGGCAGATACGGCCCCTTGTCGTGAGTGCTGGAGCAGCCGGCAACCAGGGCGGCGCCGACGGCGATGGCGGAGATGAGTTTCATTTTCATTGTGTTTGCGGGGTTGTGGAAGTGTCGCTGACGAAGACGACTTTGTCACGGTCGGCGGGCACGTTCACAGTGATGGACTTGGTCAATTTCGGATCCGCCTGACCAGCGGCGTTGTTGAATTCGATGGTGACGGTGTGCTCGCCGGGCGACAGTTTCATCGTCGCGAAACTGATGAACTGCGGGAGATTGTCCCAGGTGCGCGTGTCCGCCTCCGGGGTCGTGGCGGCGGAAAATGCTTTGCTGACCAGGCCGGCGATCAGCAATCCCGCGCCCACTTCATCGGAGGCGTTGTGGCTGCCGTGACCGATGCCGGCGAGGATGGAGCCCGAGACAATGGCGGCGTCACCCAGTTTGTCCGTGGTTTTCTTGAACACGGCTTTGTTGGCCAGCACGTGGTCCATCACGCGGCCACCGCGAGTTGTGGCCTGAAAATTCAAGTCGTCGCAGGGGGCGACCTGGAGATTGATGCTGCCGGTCTTGATCTGGGCGGACAACACCGGCGAACCACGCGTGCGGAAGTGCAATTCCTCCCCGTATTCGCCCGCGCCGTATTTTACCGGCCCGGGGCCGTATTCCAAGATGAACAGCACGTTCGCCTTGGGTTGATACTCGGGCAGATTGATGTTCCTGGAATTTTCCCGGGCGCGTTTGAAAGCATCTTCTCCGTTACCGCCGAGCTTGGAGGTGGCGAGGCCGTCCAGGTAATCGGGCAACACCCAGTCGCCGGCGTATTCCTTGTTCTCGGCGTCGCTGTCCTCGAACTCCGCGCTGCGGAAACAGGCACGGGCGTTGTCGAGTTCGCCATCCATCCAATAGAGCACGCCGCGATAGAAGTAGGCCATGCTGCGCTCGTAGGGTTCGCCGATGAACAACTTGCGCGATTCCTTGGAGAACAAGCGACGGGACTTGCGCGCCTCGGAGTCCGGGCCATAAATGCCACCCAGCGTGAGCAACGCGTCATCGAGGAGCGGTTTGGCGACGTCGAACTTTCCCTGGCGCATGGCGGCGGCGGCGGTGCGGTATTGCCAAAGGACTTTGTCTTTGCGCGGCCCCTCGGAGATCATCATCGGCCCGTCCACGAGGATGTCGCCGCTCATCGGGACGGTGTGCTTCGGCGACGTGGCGCAGCCAGCCGACCAGATGGCTACGACTAAGAGCGAAACTAGGTATTTCATCGTACCGTGACATCCACCTGTTTTCTGATCCATGGAGACCGCTGGGACTTCGACCAGAAACCCGGCGAGGTAATCGGGTATGCATATTCTTCAACCAGCCAATAAACATGCTGAGGCCAATCCGCACCCAAGCTGTATTTTTCTATATCTACATCGAACTGCGTGATTCCGCTGCCACCGGAGCTGATTCGGCGGGGGGAAAGATAAATTTCACCGTTTACGGTGGAAGCTTCAATGCGAGCAACATTTAGTCCTGGAATTTGTGACACTGCGATCGTCAATTTGTTGCTGGAAGCATAAGCATGGTAGTCGCGGCCGACAAAGTGTTGGGGCAAGGTCTTTGCATCCGTGAAACTTTCAGGCTTGGGATTCCTACAACTCACGAGACATAAGGCGGCAACAAGTCCGACTATCAGCGCTGAGGAACGCTTGAAGGAGTTGGCCATTGTGAACGTGCGGGGGGAAGCTCAACGATATGCCGCGTCTTCCAGGCCCTGCTTTTTGATTTCCGCCGAGTCTTCCCAGACGATGGCACTGGTGCGCGCGTCAATCAGTTGAAAGGCATATAGGATGTAGTCGCTCGTGCCGGCTTTCGTGCGCGTGGACAATCCTTCCAGCGAACCGGTCAGGAAATAATTCGCGCCCAAAAACTCCTGCACATTCGGATCGCTGCCCGCCGTGACCGCGCCTTCGCGCTTGAGGTTGCGTTCCTTTTCCAGCGCCGCCATGCGGTCGCGCGCCAGGAACGTCACCTTGCCGGCGGACTTCGAGTTGAGTTGCGTGCGGATGCGGGTGAGGAAGATATCCTTGTTGATCGGGAAGCGTGTTTTGTTTTCCACCGGGTCAAGCACGATGATGGGTGGCGTGGCGGCGTTGGCAATCTGCGGGATGCCGAGGATGCTGCGCGACATCTTGTCGGTGACGGCCACGAGGTCTTGGGACTCCACGCCGGTGCCGGCGACGAAACCTTGTTCGTCCGCATTCATGCGCGTGACGGGCACGCCCGAGGGATTCTTGACGCCGCTGGAGGCGCAGCCCGCGACGAGCGCGGCGGTGGTGAGGGGGAGAAACAGTTTGGTGATGGTTTTCATGTTTTGCTGTCAGTTAAAAAATCAATTCAACCACGGATGGGCACAGATGAACACGGATGGAGAAAGGAAACAAGTGTGGTGTGGTTGGAGAAAAATCCGTGTCTATCCGTGTTCATCCGTGGTCAAACATTCGGACTTCAGAACGTCGGCGCATCCGGCACCCGCGGAGCATCGGCGATTTGCGGGCGCGGCGTCCACGTGTAAGTCGAATTGGCAGCGGGTGTGGAGGTGATTTGACTCTGGACCGGTGCCTGCGGTTGCGCCTGCGGCGTCGGTTGGACTTGAACCTGCGACTGGGGCGTCGTTTGCACCGCGACAACTTCCTTGGCCTGTTTCTTCGATGCCAGCTCGGCGACACCACCCAAAACCAATCCTGCCGCCGCACCGATGGCCGCGCCTTTGCCGGCTTGTTCGTTGCCCGCACCGATCAACGCACCGGAAGCCGCGCCGAGCAACGTGCCGCTCACAACGTAGTTGGGGCGTGTGGGGCGGTAGTAGTAGCCCGGCGCGGTATAAGCGTTAGGTGCGTAGTAAACGTAAACTGAACTGCTGGAGTCTGCGTAGCCGTAACCGAGGTTGACCGTGGTGGCCGGGGTGTAAACGTAAGGTTGCTCGGCATAATATTCATTTTGCCGCGCTTGACCAACGAGCGCCCCGGCGAGCAAACCCACGCCCGCACCGATGGCCGCGCCCTGGCCGGAAAAACCGTTGCCGCAACCATAGTAGTTGTATCCGCAGCTATTGTTGCCGCTGCCGCCGATCAGTCCGCCCATGAGGCTGCCAAACATCGCGCCGTTGAGGGCTTCGGGGCTGAAGAGTTGCGCCGGTGCCGAGAGCAAGCTAGCGCTGGCCATGAAGGTCAAAATTGTCCTTTTCATAACAACCGTCGGTTCGACGAAAGCATCCCGCCTTTATTCGTCCCCGCAGAATAGCACGATTGCAGGAAGGCGTAAATCCCGGTGGGGAGGCTCAATTCACCACATTCCTCGGTTTTCCAGCCAGGAACGCACGGACATTGTCCACCGCCACGTGCAACAGCCGGGCGCGGGCCGCGTGCGTGCCCCAGGCGTTGTGCGGTGTGACGAGGCAGTTCCTGGCACGAAGCAATGGATTGTCGGCGGGCGGCGGCTCGCAGGACAACACATCAACCGCCGCTCCCGCTAGTTGCCCGGAATCCAGGGCCGCAGCGAGCGCGGCTTCGTCCACGAGTGGACCACGACTGGTGTTGAGCAGAAACGCGGTGGGCTTCATCCGGGCCAGCCGCTCTGTGTTCACGAGTCGTTGTGTCTTGGGCGTCAGCGGGCAGTGCAAACTGACAACGTCGCTGGTACGAAAAAGAGTTTCGAGATCAACAAACTTTACGAACGGGGGTGCCGGCCTGGGCGAAGAGTTGTGCGCGATGACGTTCATCCCAAACGCGTGGGCGATGTCTGCCACGGCGGCACCGATGCGGCCAAATCCCACCAGGCCCATCGTCAAACCGTCCAGTTCAACGAGTGGGAAATCCCAGAAACACCAATCCGTCGCGTGCGTCCAGGCCCCGTTGCGAACGCGATGGGCGTGATGGCCGACGCGATTGGTGAGTTCGAGTAACAGCGCGAACGTCGCCTGCGCCACGGAGCGCGTGCCGTAGGCGGGCACATTGGTGACCGGAATGCCGCGTTCGCTTGCGGCGGTGAGATCAACCACATTCGTTCCGGTCGCGAGCACGCCGATGTATTTCAGCTTGGGCAACGCGGCGATTTCCGTGCGGCCCAGCGCGGTCTTGTTCGTCAGGACGATTTCCGCCTGCGCGGCGCGCCTGGTGGTTTCCGCCGGCGCAGTGCGCTCATGGATTTCACATGGCCCGAGTTGCTTCAGTTCGTCCCAACTGAGATCGCCCGGGTTGAGCGTATGACCGTCGAGCACGCAGATGTTCATGCGGCAAGGATAGAATTGCCGTCGCGCGAGTGAAAGCTTGGCGAGGCCGTTCGAGTTTGTAGAATCGCAGCCATGAGTGTGGCGACACGACATTGCTGGAAGTGCGGAGTGGAATACAAGAATCGCAGTTCGCCGGGCCGCTCCGAAACGTGCGATTGCGGCGCGGAACTCAAGGTCTGTTTGAATTGTGTGAGCTACGATCCCACCGTGGCCTACAAATGCCGCGATCGCCGCGCCGAGCCGGTGGAGGAAAAGCACCTCGCCAATTATTGCGAATGGTTCGAGCTGGCCAAGCGAGTCTTTGTCGCACCCGCCGAGGAAAAGTTTCGCGCGGACAAGGCGCGCGATAATTTCAAGAAACTGCTGGGGGATTGACCAGACTAAAGCCTCTTAGCGCCTGTATCAAAATGCCGTTGGCCATGGGCTGGCGGTAAGAAATGGCGCGCTAGCGTCTTGGACTGCGGCAGCCCTCTGCCGCTTTCCCAGCGCGAGCCTGCGGGCCAAAAGCGGCAGAGGGCTGCCGCAGTCCAAGACCTCCCGGAAGGCGATATGCCCATCCGATTCAGCGCTCAACTTCATTCTGTTACACGCTCTTAATCGTAGTCTTCATCTTTTTCTTAATCCTTTGGGAAAGCCCGAACGCGATTAAGATTACGATGAAGAGTAAGATTAGGAGCGGGAAGCCCTGCGATTGACACCACGCGCCGATTTTGCGGAAATGGGCCGCACAATTACGCAAGCCCATACGCATTATGACGCAACCTGCAAAAGCCATCTCGACCGAATCGTTACAGCAAGAAGGCCGAACTTATCCACCGTCCGCTGACGCAGTGAAGCGCGCGTACTTCAACGCTGACGCTTACCAGAAAATGTATGAACGCTCGGTCAAGGAATCCGACGCGTTCTGGCTGGAACAATGCTACACGCTGGAGTGGTTTCAAAAGCCGACCGTCGCGCGCAAATACACTTGGGACACGACTGGACGCCGGATTCAGCACACCTGGTTCGACGACGGCGTGTTGAATGTAAGCGTCAACTGCTTGGACCGTCATCTCAAGACCTCCATTCGCAACAAGACGGCGATCATCTGGCAGGGCGAAGGCGAGGATGAGGTGCAGAAGCTCACCTATGAGCAACTTCATCGCGAAACCTGCAAGTTCGCCAATGTCCTGAAATCCCTCGGCATCACGAAAGGCGACCGCGTCTCCATTTACATGCCCATGGTGCCGGAGGCTGCGGTGGCCATGCTCGCCTGCACGCGCATCGGGGCGATTCACTCCATCGTCTTCGGCGGGTTCAGCGCGGATTCACTTGCAGGACGCATCAATGATTCCACCTGCAAACTCCTGATCACGGCAAATGCCGGTGTGCGCGGCGGAAAGCCAATTCACCTCAAGGACATCGCCGACAACGCACTGGCGCACACGCCGACCATCGAGAAAGTCGTCGTGTTCAAACGCAACGACACGCCCTGCCACATGACGGCGGGCCGCGACCTTTGGTATCACGACCTAATGGCGATGGCATCGGCTGATTGCGCGCCCGAGCAAATGAAAGCGGAAGATTATCTCTTCATGCTCTATACGAGCGGCTCGACCGGGAAGCCCAAGGGCGTCGTGCATTCCACCGCCGGATATTTGCTCCACGCCGCGCTCACGCACAAATACGTTTTCGATGTTCACGATGACGACGTTTATTTCTGCACCGCGGATATCGGCTGGGTCACTGGTCACAGCTATCTCGTTTATGGCCCGCTCTGCAATGGCGCGACGACGCTGATGTTCGAGGGCATTCCCACATTCCCGGAAGCCGGACGTTTTTGGAAGATCGTTGAGAAGTTCAAAGTCACCGCGTTCTACACCGCGCCGACGGCCATTCGCTCGCTCATTCGCTTGGGCGAAGCATGGCCGGGTAAATATGACCTCAGTTCGCTGCGCGTGCTCGGGTCCGTCGGCGAGCCGATTAATCCCGAAGCGTGGATGTGGTATCACCGTGTCATCGGGAAAGGTCGTTGCCCCATCGTGGATACGTGGTGGCAGACGGAAACGGGCGGCATCCTCATCAGCGCGTTGCCCGGCGCGCACACATTGAAACCCGGCAGCGCGAGCCGGCCTTTCTTCGGCGTCGAACCGGTGGTGTTGCGCGATGACGGCACGGAATGTTCACCGAACGAAGGTGGCAAGCTTTGCATCAAAAAGCCCTGGCCCGGCATCATGCGCACAACGTGGGGCGACCACGATCGTTTCATTGACACTTATTTCACGATGTTCAAAAACCTCTACTTCACCGGCGACGGTTGCCGTGTGGATGCGGATGGTGATTACTGGCTGATGGGTCGCGTGGACGACGTGGTGAACGTTTCCGGTCACCGCATCGGCACGGCGGAAGTCGAGAGCGCGCTCGTGAGCCATGAGAAAGTCGCGGAAGCCGCCGTTGCGCCGATGCCGCACGAGATCAAGGGCCAGGGCCTCTACGCCTTCATCACACTCAAGGATCACGTCGAACCAAGCGAAGAACTCAAAAAAGAACTTGCGCTGCACGTGCGGAAAGAGATCGGGCCGATTGCCGTGCCGGATAAGATCCAATTCGCTCCGGGCCTGCCCAAGACACGCTCCGGTAAAATCATGCGCCGTATCCTGCGCAAGATTGCCGAGGATCATCCCGATCAAATCGGCGATACCACGACGTTGGCTGACCCACACGTGGTGGAGGCGTTGGTGAAGGGGAAGCAGTAGAGCGGTCTGCCGTTGAATTCGGCCAGTCCATTCTCCCTTTTTTCATTCTTGGCCTCCAGCCGGGGTTCACGTAACCTGCGCGCTCCATGATTGAAACTGACATTGAATTGCTGAAGGGAATCGCGAACCAGTTGCGGATCCATTCGATTTCTTCGACCACCACCGCCGGCAGCGGCCATCCCACCACCTGCTGTTCCATGGCGGACCTGATGGCCGCCTTGTTCTTCGGTCACATGCGCTACGACGCGAAGAATCCCAAGTTCCACAACAACGATCGCTTCATCCTCTCCAAAGGCCACGCCGCGCCGATTCTTTACGCCGCGTGGGCCGAGGCCGGATTATTTCCGGTGGAAGAACTCCAGAAGCTGCGCCGCATTGATTCGGATCTTGAAGGTCATCCGACGCCGCGCCTGTCGTTCGCCGATGTGGCGACCGGGTCACTCGGTCAGGGGCTGGGCATCGGTGTCGGCGTGGCGCTCGCTGGTCGCCTCGACAAGCTGGATTACAACACCTACGTGATGCTTGGTGACGGCGAATCGGCCGAGGGCGCCGTGTGGGAGGCCGCCTCACTCGCGGGCGTTTACAAGCTGAACAATCTCATCGCGATCATCGACTGCAATCGCCTCGGTCAAAGCCAGGCCACGGCGTTCGGTCATGACATTGGCGTTTATCGCAAACGCTTCGAAGCGTTCGGCTGGCGCGTCGAAACGTTGGATGATGGCCACGACATCGAGGAAATTCTCGAAGTGTTGAGCGGTGTCGGTCTGGATGACAAGCCGCTTTGCATCATTGCCAAGACCTACAAAGGTGCCGGCGTTTCGTTCCTGCAAGACAAGGACGGCTGGCATGGCAAGCCGTTGAACAAGGAAGAGGCGGCTAAAGCCATCGCGGAATTGCAGCCCAGTGCCAAGTCGGCTGCGGGCGTGGTCATTCCCGCCCCCAAAGCGCTACCGGCACCGGCCAACGCTGTGCCCGCAAGCTTTCCGCCCATCAGCTACAAACTGGGCGATCTGATCGCCACGCGCGAAGCCTACGGTGCCGCGCTCGTCCGTGTGGGCGAGGCCGACCAGCGGGTCGTCGCGATGGATGGTGACACGAAGAATTCCACCTACGCCGAGAAGTTCTTCAAGAAGTTCCCGGAGCGTTTCACGGAATGTTACATCGCAGAACAAAACCTGGTGGCCGTGGCCATCGGTTTCGGCACGCGCGGCAAGGTGCCGTTTGCGTCCACGTTTGCGACGTTCTTCACTCGCGCCTTTGACCATATTCGCGTCGCGGGCATTTCGATGGCGAACCTCAAGCTCGTCGGCTCGCACGTCGGGGTGAGCATTGGCGAGGACGGACCGTCGCAGATGGCCTTGGAAGATCTCGCCATGATGCGTGCAGTGGCCGGCAGTGTGGTTTTCTATCCGAGCGACGCTGTGAGCACCGAGAAACTGCTCGAAGTGATGGCGCTCAATCGCGGCATCTTCTTCCTGCGCACCTCGCGTCCAAAGACGCCGGTAATCTACGGCAACGACGAAAAATTCCCCATCGGCGGCGCCAAAGTCGTTCGCCAGAATGCCGGTGACAAAGTCACGGTGGTGGCTGCGGGCGTGACGTTGCACGAAGCTGTCAAAGCTGCGGACGCGCTCGCCAAGGAAGGCATCGGCATCACGGTCATTGACGCTTATTGCGTGAAGCCGCTGGGCAAGGATGTAATCAAGGCCGCTGCTGCCAAGACGAACAATGTCGTGGTGACGGTTGAAGAGCATTACGCCGAGGGCGGTTTGGGCGACGCGGTCGCGGGTGAACTGAGTGTCGAAGGCGTGAAAGTTCACAAGCTGGCGGTGCGCGAATTGCCACGTTCCGGCAAGGCGGAGGAGTTGCTCGCCAAGTTCGGGATTGATGCGGCCGGGATTGTGAAGAAGGTCAAATCGCTAGCCTGAAAACAGCTCTTTGCGAGCCATGAAAGTGCTCGTCACCGCAGCCCTGCTGATACTCAGCGCGGCTGCGGTTTTTTCGGCCCCGACCCCGAAGTGCCGCGTCTGCGAGCAACCGATTCCCGGGGAGTTCTTCTTCGTCAAAGACAAGGCGCGCGGCGGGAAGTTCGAGGTTTGCACCAATTGTGTCAGCCTGACCACGCGTTGTTTCTCCTGCAGCCTGCCGGTCAAGACCGGGTTCACCACGCTCGCGGACGGGCGGTTGCTTTGCACGTATTGTGCGAAGGATGCCATCACGCAGGATGAAGAGGCGCGCACTGTTTGCTGGGAGGCCCGCGATGCCCTGGATCGTTTGTTCGCCCGGTTTCTGACTTTCCCGCGCACCAACCTCAGTGTGACGATTGTGGACCGGTTCACGTTGGACAGTCTGTTCAAGTCACCGGGATACGCGCAGCAATGTACTTCCGTCTTCGGCGCCACGCGCACCCATCCGTTTGGCGAGGGGAAATATATCCATGCCATCAGTATCCTGAGCGGGTTGAGCAGGCCGCGATTGGAGGCGGTGGCCGCGCACGAGTTCGCGCACGCGTGGCTCAATGAAAACCTCGCGCCTGCCCGCAAGGCGGCCTTGTCGCGCGAGGCGCTCGAGGGATTTTGTGAATTGATCGCCTTCGATCTGATGCAGGAGCGCAACTACGATGTTGAAATGAACAGCATCAAGGAGAATCCCTACACTGCGGGCCAGATCGAAGCGTTTCTGGCGGCGGAAGCCACTCAGGGCTTCAATGCGGTGCAGGATTGGATCAAGGCCGGGGAAGCGACCAAGCTCGATGCGGCCGATCCCGATGGAATTCGCGCGGTGCGTGACGAGCTTCCGGCCGTCCGAACCCCCCGGTCCGCCAGCGCTGGCGTGCCGGTTTATTATTCGTATGATGCAGCGCCCGCGTTGCCCGACAAGCTGACGCTCAAGAATATTTCCGGCCTCCCGGCCCGGCGGCTGGCGATCATCAACGACCGGACGTTTGGCGTGAAGGATCTGGCGCTCATGAAACTCGCCACCACGAACGTAATCATCCGCTGCGTCGAAATCCGCACCAATTCCGTGCTCATCCAGTTCGAGGAGACGGGCGAGAAGCAGGAATTGTTTCTGCCCGAGAATTAAGCCCACTGCCACCGCAAGCGGAAACATTTCAGGCACTGCGCTGGCACGCGGTTTCGACCCGACAAGGTGGTCCCCATGGGCCCGAGCTTGAAGTGGGTTCGCCGTTGGTATTTAATCTTGCCATGCACATCAGGCCTCCTTTCCATCAAAGGTGCGCAAGCATCGGCAGGGGATGGGCAATGGTGTTCCTGATTTGGTTGCTGACACCTGCGCTCCTGGCCATCGAAGTTTGCGAGGTCTGCAAGAAGGAGATCCGGAGCGACACGATCATCACGATGACCGATGAAGTCACCCGCACCAAACACTATCTCTGCACTGATTGTCCGAAGCTCCCCAACCGGTGTTACCTGTGCAGCCTGCCGGTGTTGAAAGATTTCACCAGCTTGCCGGACGGGCGGGTTATCTGCCAGCGCGACGTCAAAGCCGTCATTATTGATGATAAGCAAGCCATTCAAATCTGCGAACAAGTAAAGGAAGAATTGGATCGTCAATTCATCCGGTTTACCTCATTCCCGACCACCAACGTAACCATCCACCTGATAGACCGCGTCAACCTGCAGGAAATATACAAGGTAATTGGAAGTGACTTTACCTGTCCGAATACCCGCGGCTATACCCGGCCCAAGACCAACGACAGCAAGCGCAGTTTTGAAATCGGCATTCTCTCGGGAATTCAGAAGGAGGAATTGATCACTGTCTGTGTGCATGAATACGCGCACACCTGGATCTTCGAGAATGTGCCACCCGCTCGTGAGAAAACCATCGGCGGCGATGCCGTGGAAGGGTTTTGCGAGTTGCTGGCCTACCTATACGCCGAACAGCACGGCTTGGTGGCCGGCAAATCCAACATCCTGGCAAATTTCTACACCCGCGGGCAGGTCCATCTGTTCATCAGGGCCGAACAGATGTTTGGTTTCAACGAAATCGTCGAGTGGATGAAATACGGTGACAGTCCACTGCTGCTGACCAATGATCTCCAACGCGTCAGGCAACTGGATTTCGCTGCGGCAACCGGCCCCCGGTCAAATGGCCTTCACAAGGCGGATTCCCCCGTCGCCAGTAACACCAACTTGCCGACCGCATTCACCAACCTGCCCATCGCCTACCCAGAAACCCTTACACTCAAAAGCATCTCCGGCCCACCCACCCGTCAGTTGGTCATCATCAATGACCGGACCTTGGGAAAGAACGACCAAGCCACGATGAGACTGGCCGCCACCAACGTCCTCATCCGCTGTCTCGAGATCCGCACCAACTCGGTGCTTATTCGGATCGAGGCGACGGGCGAAAATCAGGAGTTGTTTCTACGGAGAAATCAGGCCAGTCAGTCGTTGTGGATCCAGCCTTTGCCGGGAACGTAATCGCGGCTGCCCGAGGACGTCTTGCAACCGGCCACACCTAGCACCAGCACCGCCAGCAACAGCCATGCGCAAAGTTTCTTCATGCCTGAACTGTAATCGAGATTGTCGCCGGGGCAAGTGTGGTGCATGTTACGCCCAGAGTCATGCCGGAGAAGTTGCAGTATCTCAAAGGCCAGTTGCTGCTGGACAGCGGTGAACTGAGCGGCTCATTCTTCCAACGCACCGTCCTCCTCATTTGCCAACACGACGCCGAGGGCGCGTTCGGCCTGGTGCTCAATCGGGAGACTGGCAACAAGGCGGGCGAAATGATCGTGGCCGATTTGCCGGATACCTTGAAAGAATATCCACTGTTCGTAGGCGGTCCGGTGCAACCGACCGCTCTGAGCTTCTTGCATTCGGACAGTTACATTCCCGATGCCACGGTGCTGCCCAACCTGAGCCTGGGGCACTCGCTGGATTCACTGGTGGAAATCGGCGAATCGTTTTCCGCGACCAAGAAAGTCCGGCTGTTCGCCGGTTACGCCGGCTGGAGTCCGGGCCAGTTAGAAGGCGAGATGAAACGCAAGGCTTGGCTGGCGCATCCGGCCTCGCTGGACCTGATCTTCGACACACCGCCCGCGGAACTCTGGCAGACTGTACTGCAGCGCAAAGGCGGCTGGCGCAACAAACTTCTCGCGCAGTCGCCCGAAGATCTGTCTTGGAACTGAGTCGCCGCGCGCTCAGGGCGGGAAACCGATGGCGAGTTTCACCGCTGAATACTCCGGATGAATTTGTCCGTCGCGCGTGCGAATGATCAGCGGCGGCTCCTCCCAGGTCTGACCGCGAAACCACTCCGGCAAATCCCCCGCGCGCATCAGGCCGAACAAGCCCACCAAAGGTGGCTCTCCTTCACGAAAAACCACCGGACGTTTACGCACGATCACCAATCCGGCCTCACGCGCGCCCGCTTCCACCCGCGCGAGTTGGGCCGGCTCCACGGGAAAGACACACGCAAAGAAACCGCCCGAAGCCAAATGTTTGGCCGCGGTCATGCAGTAGTCCGCCACGGTGCCGCGCAATTCAAACCGGCACGCGAGTTTTTGCGGATGTTCGCTCTTCACGCCGGCGTCGGGTGGAAAGTAAGGCGGACTGCCGGTGATCAGATCGAAACGCTCTTCTTCGCGGAGAATGCCCGGCTCACGGAAATCACCCACGCGAATTTCGTAGCGGTCGGTGAGGCCATTGTAGCTTGCTGACTTTCGCGCGAGTGTGACGCTGTCTGTTTGTGCCTCGATGGTGACAAATCGCGCGCCCGGCAAGCGCCACGCGCAAATCATCCCCACCGTACCGAGGCCGCTGCCAAGATCGAGCGCCGTGCGCGCCGTCGGACACCAACTCGTGCCATACCAGGCGGTCAAAATATCGTCGGTGGAAAAACGATGACCGTCCCGCAACTGAAAAAGCCGGAAGTGTCCGCTGATCGCGTCAAGCGTTTCGTGCGGTTCAACGACGAGCGAGTCGCCGAGCCTCGGCGGAATCGGCCCGGGCTTGGCCCAGCCTTTGAAATGTGTTTCCGGATTCACTCGGCGGACAGGGTGATGAACCTAACCTGCATGTCTTTCCCGTCGGCCTCCAGCAAGGCCACGCTGCGTTCCGCACCGAACTTGGGTTTGCCGGCGTAACCGGGGTTGATGAAGAGCACGCCATCAATCCGTTCGCAAAATTGTTTGTGTGAATGGCCGAACACCACGGCGTCCGGTCGCTCCCTCGCAATACGGGTGCGGAGTTCATCCGTGAGCGCGTGCGGCGAGACGATGTGATGCACGAGGAATTTCAATTCGCCGATGCCAACCGTCTTCGTCAGGGGAAAACACGGCGAAGCATCGTTGTTGCCCAGCACCGCCGTTACGGGGGCGACGGATTCCAATTGAGCGATGAGATAATCCGGCCCGATGTCGCCCGCGTGCAGGATGTGCTCCACGCCATGGAAGATTCGCATCAGGCGCGGGTCAAGAAATCCGTGTGTGTCCGAGATCAACCCCAGCTTCACGCCTTGCCTTCCTCGGGCTCGGCCTCAGCTTCCGGGGTCGCTTCCGGCTCGCGCACTCCGGCTTCCTTGTCTTGCGGGGATTCGGCGTTCGTAAGTTTCATCGCGCCCACAAACAGGCCGGTGAACAGCCCGCCACTAAGCAGCGTGTTGCGGAAGAACTCCCAAGTTTGCGGCCAGCCGCCGGTGCCCTTCGTCAAGGCTGTCAGCCAGCCGACAAAGTTCTTGGTGTATTCCGGATTCCCAAACGGATTAAACAGCCACGATGCCGTGTTGGTGATGAGATAAAACAGCAACGCGCCCAAGACTCCGCCGCCGAGCAAGGCTGCAAACGACGATTTTGGTTTGAATCGTTTTCCCAGCCAAATGAGCACGACGTACGCGCCATAATTGCAGACGAGATAAATGATTTTGCCCGTCGTCCAGACATCGAAACCAAGGCTCTGGTAATAGAAGTTCAAACCAACATCGGTAACGAGCAGCGTAACCAGCGGCAACCACCACGCCATTCCTCCGCTGAAAAACACGCCCGCGCAGAACATCAGCGCATAAACCGCACTGAAATTCTGTGGCAGCAGACCCGGCATCCGCGACAGCGCGAACACCAGCATCAGCAGGATGGGCAACACTTTGCCTTTCACAACGCGCATCATACGCCGCCGCAAAAGAATGACAAGCCGGGCAACTGGCGGTTAAATCACCGGCACGCGAGTGGATAAATTATTCGACATCCTCCACGAAGACGAGGAACTGCTGGTGATCAACAAGCCGGCGGACCTGGTCTGCCATCCGACCAAGGGCGATGAGTTTTCCAGTTTGATCAGTCGCGTGCGGCTCCACCTCGGGCCCGACGCGACGCCACGCTTGGTCAACCGGCTTGATCGCGAGACCAGCGGCGTGACGGTCGTGGCCAAAACCACCGAGGCCGCGCGCCAACTGGGTCGGATTTGGGAAACGCGCGCGGTTCAGAAGGAATATCTCGCCATCGTCCACGGACACGTCAGGGAGGAGCTTGGCTTGGTTGATGCGCCGCTGGGCAAGGACGAGCAAAGCCGCGTGGTGATCAAGGATTGTGTGCGAGCTGACGGCTCACCGGCGCAGACTGAATTTATTGTTGAGCGGCGATTCAAACACGCGGAAGGAGCATTTTCCTTTTTGCGAGTGTTGCCGCGCACCGGACGCAAGCACCAGATTCGCATCCACCTCGCGCACCTCGGCCACCCCATCGTCGGCGATAAACTCTACGGCGGCGACGAGGATCTTTATCTGGCGCTGGTGGAGCGGCGATTAACCGAGGAACAGAGGGCAAAGCTCATCTTGCCGAACCATGCCCTGCATGCCGCTGCTGTGCGCTTCACCTGGCGAGATGTCCCGGCAGAATTCCGCTGCGATCCTGAACCTTGGTTCACGGATTTTTGGTCGTCAGGCGAGCTGATTTAGACGTCAGTAGCTTTCGAGCTTGCTTCCGGCCCGCCCGAAAAGAATCCTTGGCTGATGGAAAAACCTGACCAACTCCGCGAACTCTGGCGCATGCAAGACGCCCTGAACAAACGCATCGGCGTCAACACCGATGGCATGAGCCAGGAGGAACA
The DNA here is from genome assembly GCA_044225555.1 of Limisphaerales bacterium. GTDB lineage: Bacteria > Verrucomicrobiota > Verrucomicrobiia > Limisphaerales > JADLHS01 > JADLHS01. Next base: position 28,291 of record JBGAIM010000008.1, read on the forward strand.
GACGAAATGGATTCTCAACTATTGCCGCGCCATGTCGCAGGAAATGGCCGAACTCACCGACAGCGTGCCGTGGAAGTGGTGGGCCAAGTATCAGAAGTTCGACGAGCAGAACGCCCGGGTTGAAGTCGTGGACTTGTTTCATTTTCTCATCAGCATGGCGCAAGTGCTCGGCATGAGTGCCGATGACGTGTTCAACGCCTACATCAAGAAGAACGAGGTAAACTTCAAGCGGCAGGAGAGCGGTTACACCCAGAAAGACGAGCACGACTCCAAGCACATCTGAGTTTGCAGCGTTGAGGCGCATTTGATCCGGCAACTTTCCCGTTCGCATGAAACAACCAACGAAAATCAGTGGCAGCATCGAAGTGCTGGGCGACTGCGCTTATTTTCGTCCGGCGGGAAAATTGACGCTGGAGGAGGCCATCGAGTTGGTGGACCAAACCATCGCCTATGTACACGATCAGCGGATTCCGAAACTGCTTTTCAACGCCAAAGGTTTGATTGGTTTCCGCTCCCCGTCGCTGCCGGAACGCTATTTTGCGGCTCGGCGCTTTGCCGCCACCGGCCAAAGCCTGGCTCAATTTGCCATGGTCATTCAGGCCGAAATGATTGATCCGGAAAAATTCGGCGTGATCGTCGCCCGCAATTCCGGGTTGAACGCCGACGTCTTCGCACAGGAGTCGGAAGCACTGGACTGGTTATCCGCCGGTGCCGCGAAGAAGAAGTAGCGGCTGGACGCGCTTCCCTGGCCATGCAACTCGTCCCCGGCCATACTCCAGAGTGCCTGTCCGTCGTGCGCGAGCTTTTCATCGAGTATGCCGCCACCCTCGATGTGGATTTGTGCTTTCAGAATTTTGAGCGCGAACTGGCGGAATTGCCGGGCCGGTATGCGCCGCCAACCGGGCGGTTGATCCTGGCATTTGAGGGATCTGACCCTGCTGGCTGTGTTGCGCTGCGTGACCTTGGCGACGGCATTTGCGAAATGAAACGGCTCTACGTGCGTCCGCGATTTCGTCGTCAGCGGCTTGGGCGGAGGCTTTCCGAGGCGATCATCGCCGGTGCCCGGGAGGCGAACTACAAGTGCATGCGGCTCGACACGCTTGAGTCCATGCACGAAGCCATCGCGCTCTATGAATCGCTGGGCTTTCGACGAATCCCGGCGTATTACGACAATCCCAGCGGACTGGCCGTTTACCTGGAATTGAAATTGGCCTGAGAAATTTCTCGGCAACTTCCGCCGAGGCACTACCATCTTCGCATGAGCAAAGCCGTGACCCGACTCGCTCCCGTCAACACACCGGTCCCGCCCCGCTGGCGCAAGGAAGTCGAACGCATCCTGATCACCGATGCCATGCTCGCGAAGCGGACGGCGTCCTTGGGCCGGGAGATTGAACGCGATTTTCGCAACCGTGACATGGTCATCGTCTCGTTGCTTACCGGCACGGTGATGTTTCTCGGCGATCTCATCCGGCATCTGTCCCTGCCGCTGCGACTGGATTTCATCGGCGTCTCCAGTTACGGCAAGGGCACGGAATCCGGGGACCTCGTTTTCACCAAGGAACTGCGCCTCGATGTGCGCGGGCGCGACGTGCTGCTGGTGGACGACATTCTCGACACGGGCAAGACCATGTGGCGCGTTCTGGAAAAACTCTGCCTGCTCGGGCCGCGCCGCATCCGCACCTGCGTGCTGCTGGACAAACCGTCGCGCCGCGTGGAGAAGGTGAAGGCGGATTTCGTGGGATTTGAGATTCCAGATGTCTTCGTCGTCGGCTACGGATTGGACTACGCGGAAAAATATCGCAACCTGCCGTTCGTTGGCGTGCTTAAGCCCGAGATGTATCGGTCGTGACGTGTGATGCGTGGCGCGCGAGCTTGGACTTGTATGCAAGTTTCGGTTCAATTTTATTCCTATTTCAAGGAACTGACAGGGTGCGCGCAAACCCATGAAACCATTCGCGATGGTTGCACGCTCGGCGAATTGTTCGATGAACTCACGACCAAATTCCCCAAACTGGGCGCGATGAGGAAATCAACCTTGATTGCGGTCGGCGTGGATTATCAGCCGCGCGACTACGTGTTGAAGGAAGGCGACGAGGTGTCGCTGTTCCCGCCGGTGCAAGGTGGTTGAAGACAGGTTCGGCGCGCGGCGTCCCTAGCCAACGAATGAAACGTCAACTCACCATCACGACCGAGCCGATCAACGAAGCCTCTTTGCTTGCCGGGCGCACCATATCCGCTGGCATGGGCGCAGTGGTGAACTTTCTGGGCGTCGTGCGCGGTGAGGAGGAGGGCAAATCCATTTCCGCCCTCGAATACGAGGCGTTTCCGAAAATGGTTGAGCACCAGTTCAGCCTGCTCTTTGACGAAATGGAGAAGCGCTGGCCGGTCGAATCCATCCGACTTGTGCATCGCATCGGAGTGGTCAAGGTGAACGAGCCATCGCTCTGGGTGGAAGTTGTCGCACCGCATCGGGGCGAAGCTTTCGCCGCTTGCCAGTGGTTGATTGACGAGATGAAACGCGTCGTGCCCATCTGGAAGAAACCCATCTTGTAGCCAAAGTTTGATCTTGGCACTCGCCCCTCGACTCTCGTCCTTCGACTCGCTACTGTCCGGCCCGTGCAACTCAAGCTGGTCAGCTTGCTCGGATTGATCGTCTTCGTTGGCATCGCGTGGGCGATGTCGTCTCATCGCAAACTTTTTCCCTGGCGCACCGTTTTGTGGGGACTGGCGCTGCAAATCATCTTCGCCGTGTTGATTCTGAAAACGCCCTGGGGCGCGGCAATTTTCGATTTCACCGGGCGCGCCATCAACAAGCTGGTCATGTTCTCGAACGAAGGTTGTCAGTTTGTCTTCGGGCCGCTGGCCGTGGATGACCTGATGCAAAAAACTTTTCCGGGTCGTTCCCTGGTTTTTGCGATCCTGGTCACCGGCACGATCATCATCGTTTCGGCGCTGTCGTCGCTATTTTATCACTGGGGCATTTTGCAAAAGGTGGTTCATGCCGTCGCGTGGGTGATGCGCAAAGTCATGCGCACCAGCGGAAGTGAAACGCTCGCGGCGGCGGCGAACATTTTCATGGGCCAGACCGAGGCGCCGCTGGTCATCAAACCCTACGTTTCTAAAATGACGCGCAGCGAATTGATGTGCCTCATGACGGGTGGCATGGCGACGATTGCGGGTGGCGTGGCGGCGGTTTATGTGAAGATGGGCATGGATGCGGGACACAAGGACATCGCCGGTCACCTGCTTACGGCGTCCGTGTTGAGCGCGCCGGCGGCGTTGTTGATTTCCAAAGTGATGCTGCCGGAAACCGAGCCCAGTGAAACCGCCGCCAGCGCGCCCGCCGACGTGCCACGCACCACGGCCAACAGTATTGACGCGCTCTGTCGCGGTGCGGGCGATGGCATGGCCCTGGCGATCAATGTCATCGCCATGCTCATCGCCTTCATCGCCGTCGTCGCGCTGGCCAACTATCTCGTTACTTTTCCGCAAACCCGGCTCGGGGTTGAGCACCCCGTGACGCTGCAAACCTTTTTTGGCTGGGTGAACGCGCCGTTTGCCTGGCTCATGGGCGTGCCCGGGAAAGATTGCCTGGCCATCGGTGGAATTCTTGGCGAGCGTATCGTGCTCAACGAATTCATCGGCTACCTCTCGCTGACCAGCTCCAAAACCGTGGTGGACGAACGCAGCTTTGTGCTGGCGACCTACGCCCTTTGTGGCTTCGCGAATTTTTCGAGCATCGCGATTCAGGTTGGCGGCATCGGCTCCCTCGCACCCGAGCGCCGTGGTGACATGGCGAAACTCGGCGTGCGCGCAATGATTGGTGGACTGCTCGCGAGTTATCTCACGGCAACGATTGCCGGGATTTTGATTTAGGCCTGGTAGAAATCGTCGCGCCGCGACGATTAGCGCCGCGTGCAGCGGCGCAGGGATGGAGTAATCAACGTGCCCATTGATCTGGTTCCGACGCTGGCACGCGGCGGAGTGGTCGCAGCGCAACCACTGCTACCATAGTTTTCCGATTGAGCCCGCCCACGTTCGCAGCTACAACACCACCATGCTCAAGACCGGCATTCTCAATCCGCACGTTTTGAATCTGCTCGCCCGCGTGCGCCACACCAACACGCTTGTCATTGCCGACCGCGGCTTTCCCTTCTGGCCGCAGATTGAAACGGTGGACATTTCGCTGGTGGATGACGTGCCGACGGTGTTGCAGGTGCTGCAAGCGGTACGCGCCCATTGCGTCATCGGCAAGGCGTGGATGGCGAAGGAATTTCTCAAGACCAACGACGTTCGCACGCAGGCGTCATTCGCCACCGCCTTGAAAGGCGTAGAATTTACCCGCGAAGCCCATGTGGAATTCAAGAAGCGCGTGCCCAACGCCATCGGCCTCATCCGCACCGGCGACACGACGCAGTATGCGAATGTGATTCTGGAATCCGCGTGAAGTTCAGAAGTAATGCCAGAAATTCAGCAACGCGAAGAACCAGATGACCGCTTGAGGAAGTAGAAGCAGAGAACAAAAGACCAGCGATAAGCTCCAGCCGGAGGATCTCACCCGCATTCTGATAGTGCAGGCCGCGCCTGCTGGAGGCGAGCAAACCAATATGAGAAGCCAAATAACTGGCGTGCGGTCGAAACCGTTCTTGCCAGAGTCAAGGAATACCCAGGCCCCAACGAGTGAGAGGGCAGCAGAAATTGAACAAATCAAAAGCCAATATCCTGGAAGACCGGTTGCTTTTGCCGATTGACGCAGAGTCGTTTTCATCCGGATATGCCACTATGCTAGCGCTGCCATATTCTTGCAAGCGTTCGGGCGAGTTCCATCATTGCCAATCCTGCCTGCCCGGTTAACATTTCTCATCGCGGCCATGATTGAATCGCCGCTCCCGGATGTCCGAATACAAAGTCAAATTCGAGGTCTTTGAAGGCCCGCTGGATTTGCTCCTCTATCTCATCAAGAAAGAGGAGGTGGACATCTATTCCGTCAACCTCACCAAACTCGCCACGCAGTTCATCGAATACATCGAGATGATGCGCGAGTTCGATCTCGAGATCGCCGGCGAGTTCCTCGTGATGGCCTCGACGCTCATGTACATCAAGAGCCGCGAGTTGCTGCCCGTGGATCAACAGGTGCAGGTGGAGGCGGAGGAGGATGACACCGACCCGCGCTGGGAACTCATCCGGCAACTCGTCGAGTACAAGAAATTCAAGGACGCCGCCGCGCAACTCCAGACGCTCGAAGCGCGACAGGAGGGCGTTTATCCGCGCCTTCCGGCCAAGCTCGAATTCGAGAGCGACAAGCCCGCCGTCAAACCGGACGTTTCGGTGTTCGACCTGCTCAACGCGGTCAATTCCATCCTCAAGCGATTCGAGAAGCGCGACAATCCGCGCGAGATTTACGAAGACAAATGGACGGTCAGCGAGAAGATCGAATACATCCTCCGCGTGCTGACTGCGCACGATACGCTGCGTTTCTCCGAATTATTCGAGGACGCCACGAGCCGCAGCGAAGTGGTCTGTACCTTCCTCGCGTTGCTGGAATTGATCCGGCTGAAGCAACTGATCTGCGCGCAATCCGAGGCGTTCTCGGAAATTGAAATCCGCAAAGCGACGGGCATCACGCCCATCGCCTCGCCGTCGGTGCCGGCTAGCGAGGCCGTTGCCACTTCGTCGGACAGCCCGCAATCTGCATAGCATGGAACTGAAACATATTCTTGAATCGCTCCTGTTCTCCGCGCAAAAGCCGCTAAGCCCGGTCGAACTGCGCGAGGTTTTCGCCAACGCCGCCGCCGAGGAAGACGCGGATGCGACAGTGAAGTCACTGAAGAAGGTAAAGGAAGCAGAGATTTCGACTGCCCTCGAACAGCTGGCTGCCGAGCATGAGACCGCCGCCCGGAGCTATCGGCTCGTTTGTGTGGCCGGCTCATGGCAGTTCGTCACGCAACCGGAGTTCGCCCCGTGGCTCAAGGCGCTCGTTGGCGTAAAGGCGCGGCCCACGCGGCTTTCGCAACCGGCGCTCGAAACGCTGGCCATCATCGCCTATCGCCAGCCGCTGACCCGCGCCGAGATCGAGCAGATTCGCGGCGTTAATGTGGATGGCACGATGCAGACGTTGCTAGAGCGTGGACTGGTTGAGGCCACCGGTCGCGCGGAAGTGGTCGGTCGCCCATCGCTTTACGGCACGACGACTCTGTTCCTCGAATACTTTGGCCTCAAGAGTCTGGAAGGTTTGCCCGCTGCTGATGAGTTGCGCCGCATTCCGGTCGAGAAACCGCCCGCGCCCTTGACCGCTGATGCCGGACTGGCGACTACTCCGCCGGAGCAATTGAAGTTGGATGAAGCAGGCGAGAAACCGTCCGAACCTGCACCAGTGGCAAGCTGATTTCCCTCGTAGCAGCCGAGGTAACCAGGCTCAATCCTATGTTCCGAGTTCCGGATTTGAACAGAGCCTCCTTACGTCGGCTGCTACCCAAACCATGAAACCCCTGGCCGACTGCAAACTCTACGCCTTCGTGGATACGGCGTATCTGCATGGCCGCGCACCGGAAGTCGTGGCACAACAGCTTTGTGATGGCGGGGCGGACCTGATTCAACTGCGGGCCAAGACTTCAGCGCCTGACGAAATTCGCCGGATGGCAGAAGTGATCATCCCGATCACTCGCAAGGCGAATGTTGGTCTCGTGATCAATGATCATCCCGACATTGCCCGCGAAGTCGGCGCGGAGATTTGTCACCTTGGTCAGGAGGATTTTTTCGACGCGGGACATAAGAGCGTCGAAGAATTAAAAATTAAGAATTCAAAATTAAAAATTGGGTTGAGCACGCACGCGCCTGCTCAAGCGGAGCGAGCCATCGCGGCAGGCGCAGATTACGTCGCCATCGGACCGATTTACGCCACGGGCACGAAGCCGACGGCCCAGCCGGTGACACTCGATTACGTCCGTTGGGCGGCGGCGAGCGTGAAGATTCCGTGGTTCGCCATTGGTGGAATCAACTGGCAGACGATTGATGCGGTGCTCGACGCTGGTGCAAAGCGGGTTTGTATTGTCTCAGCCATTCTCAATGCGCCGGAGGTAGCGAAGGCGTGCGTGGAGTTTCGACGGCGGCTTGGCTGAGTTGCGCAAGCTCCTTGAGCACGGCCTCTTTCCACTGATTCATCTCCTGATACGTGGCAAACTTCCGACTCTTGAAGTTCGGCAGTCGCGGCGCGCGGGGAATGGCAACGACCTGGGGGTTGCTGGCCCAGAGCCGATACTTGGCATGATAATCGTCAGTGACTTTCATTGTTGGCTTTCACCAATCGGCTAAAAGCTATCCGCACCAGGCAATTCTGGCCATCACCACCGCGCCTCGTTGGCCGTTCTTAAACCGCCCATTTCACCGGCACGGTCATTTTCTTGCCAAAGCGGTTGTTGTAATGCAATTGCCGCTGGGCCACGCCGTATTCGTGGACGAGCTTGGTGATCTTCACGTCGTAGCAACAGTATTCCGCAATTTCCAAGAGTTTGCCTTGCTTGAACCATTCGATCGCTTGGAGGCCTTCGGCGGTTTTCTCCACACCGAACGTCGCGGTGGCGATGGAGTCGAGCGCGAGCCGGTGCTGAAGTGTATTCTGCAAATCCACGAGCATGTCGAGGGTGGGAAGCTGAGTCAGGTCGAACGGAGTGTAGCCATGCAATACTTCGTAGTCGAAGCGCAGGATGTTGAAACCCACGACGAGGTCGGCGCGTTGGAGTTCTTTGAGTAGATCGCCCACCTGCTTTTCGCCATAAATCTGGTAATCGCCGCGCGCGGTGCTGTAGGTCACGCCGACGCTCATGCCCATGCGGTTGATGTTGTTCCAGCCGCCGACTTCATCGGCGGACTTCTGAGTTTCGAGGTCGAAATAGACGATGTTCTTTGCCATGCTCCCAACTTTGTTTCTTAATCGTAATCTTACTCTCAATCCTAATCTCAGCAGTCCGAGGATTAAGATTACGATGAAGATTAAGAGTAAGAAAAACCGGAAGCGAGTCGCGAATTGACCGCCCGCGCATCCGCGCTACGCTGCGGTTGTGCCGGAAACCGATACCACCATTTTCGAAGCGCCGCCGAACCGGGGCGGGGTGCGTTCGCTTCTGCCACGCTTTTACACGGAGGCGGTCGGTCGGCGTGTCTTCGGTTTTTTGCTGGCGCTGCACGGGGTGGGGGCGTTTGCGCTTATTACGTTCGGGGTGGTGTTGCGCAAGTTCCGCGTCGCGCGACCGGTGATCTGGCCGTTGGTGGCGCGCGAGGTTTATCGCGCCGGGCTGCGGTTGTTGCCAATGTTTCTTTTCGCGGCGTTAGCTTTGGGGTTCCTTGTCATCGGCCAGACGGTGTCGGTTTTGTCCCGCGTCGGTGCGGCGAACAACCTGCTCGGCAACATCATGGTCATTGTGGTGGTGCGCGAATTGGGCCCGCTGCTGACGGCGCTGTTGGTGCTGGCGCGGGTGGGCACGGCCAATGTCGTCGAACTCGGCACGGCGCGAGCGACGGGCGAGGTGGAGTCGCTCGAAGCGTTGGGGATTGATCCCGTGCATTATTTCGTCGTGCCACGGGTGATTGGCATGACGGTGGGGATCTTTTCGCTCGCGGTGTATTTGATCCTCGGGACGCTGGCGAGCGGCTACCTCTGGGCGTTCATTCAGGATGTGCCGATCCAGCCTGGAGATTATTTCCGGCAACTGGCCGGGGCGTTGAGTTACATGGATTTCGCCTTGCTGGCGCTGAAGACCGGCGGGTTCGGGTTCATCATCGCGATCATCACTTGTTACCACGGGCTGGCGCAGCCGCTGCAGCTCGACGAAGTCTCCCGGGCCACGGTGCGGGCGGTGGCGCAGAGCACCATCGCGTGCATCCTGTTGGATGCGCTGTTCATCGTCGTTTACCTCACGTTCTGATGAGCGAAGCCAGCGTCCAGGTCAAAACGCCCGTGCTCGAAATGCGCGGCGTGTCCATTACGGCCATGAAGAATCCGGCGACGATTGTGGCGGCAGAAGTGAATTGGACGGTCGAGGCCGGCGAGTTTTGGGTGGTCGGTGCGCCGCAACACTCGGGCAAGAGCGATTTCCTGATGACGACGGGCGGAATCATGTCGCCCGGGGAAGGCGAATATTTTTTCCTCGGCGAGCGGATGCCGATTTTTGAAGAGGCGCAGATGGCGCATCGGTTGCGGCTGGGATTTGTGTTCGATGGCGGCCAACTGCTGGGCCAGTTAACGGTGGCGGAGAATATTGCGCTGCCGTTGCGTTATCATCGGCGGCTGCCGCCCGGTGAGATCGAAGCGCGAGTTCGCGAGCTGCTGGAGTTGACGGAACTCCTGCCGTGGGCGAACAGCACGCCCGCGAATGTAGGCCGTAGCTGGCGGCAGCGGGCAGGGTTGGCGCGGGCCCTGGCCTTGCAACCAGCGGTGTTGCTGCTCGACAGTCCGCTGACAGGTCTGGACGCGCGGCACACGTCGTGGTGGCTGGGCATCCTCGATGAACTCGCGCGCGGGCATCGGATCGTCGGTGGCGCGCCTCTGACGTTGGTGGCCACTGCGGATGATCTGCGTCCGTGGCGCCGGCATGCCGGGCGCGTGGCGTGCTTGTCCGGGCGGCGTTTGACCGTGCTGGGTGGTTGGGAAGTGGTCGAGGCGTCGCGCGAGCGGGCAATCCTGGAGTTGCTGCATGATTGACCGCCGCATCATTGACCGGCGCGAGGGAATTTGAAACTGTTGGCCGGGACGAAGGAAGAAATCAACGATGGCTTTGCAAGATTTGACACCGCAACTGCGCACGCGCCTGAACCGCATGGAGCGTGCAGTCGGCTGGTTTGTGCTGGTGGCCCTCGTGTTGATGATCGTCGGCTTCGTTTACTATTTGCACAACACGGCGAGACGGCGCGGGTGGTTTTTGCAGAAGATCACTTACCAGACATGCGTCAGCAGCGGGGCGGGCTTGAAGATCGGCGATCCGGTGAAACTCATGGGGTTTGATGTGGGCGAGATCACCGCCATCATTCCGAACGAGCCGGACTCCTATTACAACATCACCATTCAGTTCCGGGTCAAGCTGGATGATTACAACTACCCTGGTTACATCTGGAGCGACTCGAAGGTGCGGGTGAACGCCGGCGATCTGCTCGGGGGACGTTTCCTGGAAATCACCAAAGGGACGGATGGGTTGCCCACAATCCTGCAGCCGACCAACAACACCACGACAGGCGTGCTGTTGCGCAAAGTCATGGAGGAATTACCACGGCAACGGCTGAAGGAATTGAAGCTTCAGGACGCAGCGGACGCCCAACAAGCGGGAAGGCCGCCATCCCCGGACGACCAACTCCTTGCCCGGATCCTGGCGGAAATGAACACGGACGCCCGCCGGCATCCCGCCGCGTACTACACGAATGATTTCCGCGTCAACATCTACTTCCTCGATCCGGTCGAATCTCCGGCAGTAACGGAGCGGCTGGATCAGTTGGTCACGCAGGTCGAAAAGGCGCTGCCCAACATTTTGAGCCTGACAAACAAAATCGGCAGCGTGCTCGACAATGGCGCGAATCTGGCGTCGAACTTGAATGTGGTGGCGGTCAACGCGCAGCCGGCGTCGTCGAATCTGGCGCAACTGGCGGCGCAGTTGCGCGGGCCGGGCGCGCTGGGTGAGTGGGCGCTGGGCACGAATGGCCAGCGGAATCTGGATGCGGTCCTAGGCAACGCGAACACAATGGTCGCGAACACGGACACCAACCTGGCGTTGCTGGTGGAAAAGCTCGCGCTATCGCTCGACAATCTGGCCGGGATCACCAGCAACTTGAATGCGCAGGTGCAGGCCAACACGAACATGCTGGGCTCGATTTCCAAAGCGGTCGTGGATGCGGACGATCTCGTTCAGGGCTTGAAGCGACACTGGTTGCTGCGTTCAGCCTTCAAGGAGAATACCGGGACGACCAACAAGCCAGCCAATCCGCCGGCAATGTCGCCTAAAGCGCGTGGCCAGCAGTGACCGGCGGGCGGTTACATCTGGAGCAGCAGATAGATCAACCCGCCGGCGCAGGCGAGAAAGAAGCCGACGATGATGGCATCCAGCAGGCCGAAGTGAGTTTGCTGGGAATGCGTGGGGATGAGCGAAGGCTTCACATACTCACCGCTCTTCCGGCTGACTTTGAAAGCGAGGGCGCTCATGCGAGTCATCAAGCACGCTCTGAGCCATGTGGGATTGGTGCGAGTGAGGTCCCGCCACCCAACTTTTTCGGGACAGGCCGCCGGCTTCGAGTCCCGAGTTTTGACAATAGCCACGCCCGCGCTGCCCAAGCAAAGTCCGGCCGGGTTGGTCGGGTGTTCTACGCGGCCAGAGCCCGTAACAGTAATACTTGCCTGATTCAACCTTGCCCGCAAAACTCCGGCATGGAACACGATGGCCCGCTCCGACGGGTGTTGCGAAGCGTGAATGACCTCCGCCGCGCGCTGGTGAATTCCGTGTGGCTGGCCGAAGCCCGCTGGCGCGGATTGGAACTGGGCGGGCAGGTTGTCCTGAATGGCCGGCCCTATCTTCACCGCGGTCCGGGGTCGCGCATCGTTCTGAGCGATCGCGTCTGTCTAAACAGTTCGCTTCGCAGCAATCCGATCGGTTGTTCCCGGCCGGTCTCGCTCCGCACGATGCGAGCTGGCGCGGAAATCGTGCTTGGGCGGGGGGTTGGGTTGAGCAGCACGTCCGTCTGTGCGGCCAAGCGCGTCGAGATTGGCGAGGGGACGTTTGTCGGCGCGGAGGCGATGATTTTCGACAACGACTTTCATGCGCCGCTCGGTGAATGGAACTGGGGAGAATTTGCGCCGGACAATCCAAAGCCAGTCATCATTGGGCGCGGCGTCTTTATTGGCGCCCGTGCCATCATTCTCAAGGGTGTGACCATTGGCGACCGGGCGATCGTCGGTGCCGGCGCCGTGGTGACGAAGGATGTTCCCGCGAGGCACATCGCCGTCGGCAATCCGGCCCGGGTCCGCTTGCAGTGACGTTGTTCCGTTAATCAGCTCATGGCTTTGAAACAACCGCTAACCGTTGTCTGGATTTCTGATTTTCCCGTCGAGTGGCTGGGCAACATTCCGGAATCACTCAGCAAGCTGCCACGTCGGCATCCGGCCACGTGGCAAATTGTGCTGCTGGACGAGTTCGAGAAAACTCCGGCGCTGAAACTGCATGTCATCCTATTCCGGGGGCCGATTGAGAAGGACTTTTCGTTCGAGCGCAAGGGAGTGACGTTTCACGTCTTGAAGGCTTCCGGAAAAATGCGGCTGGCTTCATTCTTCTGGCTCGACACGCTGCGGATTCGTCGAGTTTGCCGGGAGGTGAAACCGGACTTGATTCATGCGTGGGGCAGTGAGAAGGGCTCGGGCTTGATCGCCTCCCGCCTCGCATGGCCCTACGTCATGACGATTCAGGGATTGTTCGCCTGGTACAAACGGCGGATGAAGTTGCCGAAGTACGACCGGTTCGTTGAAGTCGTCGAACGGATCACGCTCAATCGCGCAGAATTTTCCCAAACCGAAGGTTCATCAGGCGGAACACGCGCCCAACGCGGCGTTCCGGCAGGTGGTGCGCCGACCGCAGACAGTGCCGGTGGAGTTTCTCAGCGTGGGCGGGCTTGGCCATCGCAAGGGGACGGACCTGCTGCTGGCGGCGCTCGAGCGGTTGAGCGCGGAGATGGATTTCCGGCTGAAGGTCATCACGAACCCGGCCGCAGAGTATATCGAATCGCTGCGCTCGACGGTTTCGGCGAAGACGTGGGCGCGGATTGAATTCAAGCACCACTTGCTGCCGCATGAAGTGGCGGCGGAATTGGCAACACCCACGATGTTACTGATGCCGACGCGGGCAGACACCAGCCCCAATGCGGTCAAAGAGTCCGTGGTGGCGGGAGTGCCGGTGGTGGCGGCTTCCGTCGGCGGGATTCCTGACTATGTTGTTCATGGCAAGAACGGGCTCCTCTTTCCCGCCGGTGATCTGGACGCGTTTGTCCAATCCATCCGGACGGCCTGCGCGCATCCGTTATTTGGGAGAGGGCAGGTTGATCCAGCAACGCTGGCGACCGAACGGGAATACCTTTCGCCCGAACTGATGGCAAAGAAGTTCCTGGCGGCGTACGAAACGGCGCTTGTGCTCAGCCGCTGAGTCAGTTCCCGACCGTCACGCGGCCGGTGCGTTGGGGGTTGCCTCGGAACATGGGCCAGGGACTTTTTGCCAACGGGACATCGCGTTGAATGGCCTGCAAGTCGGAGTGAAAGCCCAGCCCAAAAACGGTGCCCTCCGGTCCTATCACCGGCGAAGAACTACTGCGCCCTTTCAGCGAATAATTCCAGACCCAGTTTGTGCCGGCGCTCAATTCAAACATCAAGCCGCCACCGGGCACGATGATGATATTACCGTTAGCCAGCACCGTGCAGCCGGCTTGGGCGAGCGGTTCGGAGTTATCGTGCGCAATGGGCCAGCGCCAATCCAATGTTCCGTCCGCGTTCAAGCTGAAACAATGGCTGTTACCGGTGATGAAAATCTCCCCGGTCATGCCGATGACCGGTCCGGCGGCGGTGGTGCTGCCGGTGTGAAATTTCCACCGCAATGAACCGTCCGGGTTCAGCGCCCGCAGATCACCGTCCAGGGCGGTGAAATAGATCGTCCCTTCAGCTCCGATCGCCGGGGAGGAGATGATTCCACCCCCTGCGGTAAATTCCCAGCGCTTTGATCCCTCCGGATTCAGCGCGTAGAATTTGCGGTCCAGCGATCCAAAATAGATGACACCGTCTGCGTCTATGGCAGCCGAGGAAATGATTTGTCCACCGGTGGCAAACTCCCATTTCTTCCGACCATCGGGGGTAAGCGCGTAGAATTTCCTGTCTGCGGAGCCGAAGTAAATTGTCCCGTCGCTGCCGATGGCGGCGGAAGCATCCACCCACCCGTCGGTTTGGAACGCCCATTTCTCCCTGCCATTACGGTCCACCGCGTGGAGCCGGCGATCCCGGCAGCCGAAGTAAACGGTCCCGTCGGCGCCGATGGCCGGTGATGAAACCGAATCGGCCCCGATCTTCTGCATCCAGTGGCGAGTTCCGTCGGGGTTGACGGCATAGAGCCAGCCGCTCCATGCGGTGACGTAGAGGACACCGTTGGTATCCTGGGCGGGTGAGGACTGATTGTAATACCCGACCTCGGCCGTCCACAGATTTGTGGCGACAAAATTCAACGGTTCGGCTGGACTCCAAGTGGTCAGTCCGAGGCACCCGCAGAGCATGAGTCGAAACTTCAACGCCAGCAGGTTAAGGCGTTGCGGCCAAGGGGGCAACGGAAACCCGACCGCAAGACTCGGCGGCATGCGCCGTTCAACTTTACTTTCGTGCTTTATTCCCGTCACCATACGCCGGATGAAATTCCTGGGTGTGCTGCGATCATGGCTGGGGCAATTGGTGTTGCGCGGGCCGATTCTGCGGTGGTGGATGGACCGGCGCAGCCGCCAATGGGAAACGGCGTATTGCGCGGAGTTGGCCAAGACCTTTTCCCGTCCGGTTCCGCCGCCCGTTGCGCCCGCAGTCGTGTCGCCCTCCGGCGAGTTGCGGAACATTCTGCTGATAGCGGACTGCATGTGGGAGCAGAATGATCTCGCCCCGGAGTTCGCGAAGATTGCCCCAACCCGCTTGCTGGACCTGCGGCCTCGTTTGAAAAACCAGCCCCAGTCGCAGTTGCGGGAACTCGTTCTGGCGGCGGTCCGGGAATTCATCCAGGCCAACCCGGACTACTCGCCGGATGTGATTCTCCTTTACGCGCGGCCATTGATTTTGTCCGAGGAGGTGTTCCAGATCTTGCGCTCGCGATGGCGCGGTCCCTTGCTCGGGATGAATCTCGACGACAAACTGCAGTTTTTCCGTTACGGCATTTTCTCGGCGGCGGACGACAACTATCAGGCCTGGGCGACGAAGTTCGACCTCAACATTACCAATTGCCTTCCCGCGACCGAATGGTATCGCGAGCGCGGGCTGCCGGTCATTTATTCGCCGCAGGGGGTGCATCGGCCTGAGGGCATGACCGAGCCGGTGTCAGCCGACTTCAAACACACGTTTGGGTTTCTGGGTTCCATCAAGCCGGAGCGCGAGCTAGTGGTGGAACGGCTCCAGCGCGCGGGGGTGCCGCTCAAGTTGTTTGGGGCCGGCTGGCCGAACAGCCAGTGGGTGGATGACGCCAACGCCATTTTCCGCGCGACCCAGTTGAATCTCGGAATTGGTCTGGCCTCGCCGTCCAAGGCCTTGACGACGGTGAAGGGCCGGGATTTCGAGTGTCCCGGCGTGGGCGCGTGCTATGTCACGACATTCAATTGGGAGCTGCCGTTGCACTACGAGATTGGCAAGGAGATTCTGTGCTATCGCTCGATTGAGGAACTGGTCGAAATCTACACGTACTATCACCGCCGGCCGGAGGAATGCCTGAAAATCGCCCAGGCCGCGTGGCGGCGTTGTTCCGCTGAACACACGTGGGAGAGGCGGTTTCGCCGAGTCTTCCGTGAAGCGGGGTTCAAGGTGTAGGGCCGGACGACCAGCATTTACTTTTTGTTTGTCGCCAATAACCTAGCCGTCCGAATTTTCCTGATGAAAACCGATATTTGGCCTGAGGGGCGGACGGGACGTTTGCGGGATTTTTTCTCAATGCTGGCGTTTGCCGTGCAACGCGGTGGCTCGCCCGTCGCCATGTGGCGGTTGTTCTACCTCTTGAAAATCAAACCCGGCCTGGTGTTTCGCGGGCTGGCGAGGTATGCCCCGGGAAAGATTCTCCGCGCGCGGTTCAAAGTCGCGCCCGGCAAGAACTGGACGGTGAATTTTCGCGACAATGGCCTCGACATCGCTGCGTACCGGGAGTTCTTTCATCGTTCGCGTCTGGTCAATCTGGAGCAACTCGATCCCCGACCGCAGGTCATCTATGATCTGGGCGCAAACATCGGCGCCGCGTCCATGTTTTTCGCGGTGGCCTGCCCGGAGGCGCGGATCTTCGGTTTCGAGCCGGTTCCGAGCAATCATGAAGTTTGCGCCCTGAACTACGCCAATCTGAAGGGCGCGCAATTGTTCGATTGTGCCGTGGGTTCAGCGTCGGGCGCGATGGAATTCGAGTTTGCCAGTGGCGATCTGCGGGGTGGCCGGTTGGTTGCTGGTGGCACCGGTGATGCCAAATGTGAGAACAAGATCAAGGTGGCCGTCTGGTCGGTCGCCGATCTGGTGGCGATCAAAGGTCTTGCGCCGCCCGATTTTTTGAAGGTGGACGTGGAGGGCGCCGAGTTCGAGGTCTTGAAAGGTCTTGGCCCGTGTGTGAAAACCATCAAGCAGATCCATCTGGAGACGCACTCGCCGGAACTCAGCGATCAATGTGGTGACTGGCTCGTGGCCCAGGGTTTTGCCATCGAGAAGGAACATCACTATTCGGAAGGGCTCGGCGCGATCTGGGCAACTCGAGCGGTTACCGACGAACCTCGTTGAACGATCTGTTCAAAGTTCGACGCCGTGTGCAGTTGAGCTTCACTTCGCCCGGGCAAACATGAATTTCCACCAGGTGGTGCGGATGCTCCACGGGGCGACCAGCGGCCAGTACCAGTAGTTACACAGGCTGCCCGCGATCAACGGCGCGAGAACCAGGGCGCCGAGGCCGAACGAGCTGAATTGAACCAGCGCCAGGGCCAGGCCCAGGCTGACAAAATTGGTTGCGATAGCGGGCCAGATGTATGGCATCCGGTTCTCGGTGGAAATGAGCGTGCCCCAAAATGTATAGTTGGATGCCAGCCAGGTGTTGAGGGCAAGCAAAGCCAGCCACCCCACCGGCAGCACGCGCTTGTCGCTGCCCAGCCAGCGCAACATATCTGGCAACAAAAAAATCGTAACGAGGCTGCCCCCGGTGATCGTCGCAAGCAACAGCCAAACCCGCGGACGCAGCAAATGTTGCAATCCGCCGTAATCTCCACGGGTTCGATATTGTCCGACGGCAGGCCACTTGACGTTAGTCCAGACGGCGGACACACCGGCGATGATGCTGAAGACCTGGACCGAGAGTCCGTATTCGGCGTTCGCCGCGAGGCCGAACCAACTGAGGCAGATGAACGTATTGAGGTTCGAACTTAGATAGCCGGTGACGAGTTGCAGCCCCAGCCGCCAGCTGTTCGGCCAGATGATCGGCAGCAGTGAAGCCGCCGGTTTTGTGATTGGCGGCAGCGATTCCTGCGCCGGCAACCGCGCGAGGCACACGCGGCGGGCCAGTTGGCGTTGCAACAAACCACAGATCAGACTGGCGGTGGGCAGACTCAGCAAACCACCGCCGGCCAGGAGCAACCCGGCGGCGATCACCAGCTTCACGGAGTGTGCCAGCACCAGCAATCGGTTCGCCAGCATGACCTGGTTCATCCCCATCAGGAATACGCCCCACCAACAGGAATACATGCCCCAGATTTCGCTGACCAGGGTGATACCCCACGCCACCCAGGTGATGGTGGGGGCGGTGGTTTCCTGGACGCGATAACCGACCGTGAAACTGCCGGTCACGCCCACCAGCACCAAAGCGAGAAGCGACAGACTGCGATAAAGTCCCCGCGTGGTCCCCAGCAGTTGCCAGAGCAGTTGATAATTGGGCGGTCGGTGCTCCTCAATCGTTACCATGCCTTGCGGCTTGAGTTCCTCCGCCCCGGCCATCGCGTAGCTGATGTAACGCCCGATGGTCGTGGAAAAACCAAAGTCCACCAGCGGCAGCAGCGCCACCAGACTCATGAACACGTAATACATGCCCAGGTCGGGAACGGACAGCGTCCGCACCAGCAGTGGCAGCAGGATCAACCCCGACGCCAGCCGCAGCGCGTTGAAGGTCCACGACCAGACAACCGCGGATTGGTGAAACCGCCGCGAGAGGTTGGTGAGCTGGTTGAGGTTCAATCGGTGACGAGCGACAAGCGGATTTGAGACCAGGCTTACTTCTCCAGACACGCCCAGAGGTGTGGACTCCAGTGGGCGATTTTTTCCCGGGTCGCCGCGCGCACCAGAAAACGGAGAATGGCCGTGCTGAGATTGCTCAAGGGAACTTTCAGCCATCGGTTATCCCGAATCGCCGCACTGCTCTCGTCCACAAAACGGGTTCGCGTATAACCGTGCATTTGCGAAAGGCTATTGAGGCAGTTTGGGGTGTAGGTCCACACGTGCGTGATGTCGTTGAACAGATTCATGCCGACGAAAGGCGAATCGCCGTTCGGATAACGCAGAATGAGCCGGCCCCCATCCGCCAGCACCCGGTACGCACTTTTCAACAAATCCATCACCGCGTCCTTGGAGATGTGTTCGATCAGATCAATGCCCACAATGGCTTGATGGCTGGCCGCCGGTTGTTTGGCCAGCCATTGGTTGACATCGGACTCGCAAACGGTGATGCCAATTTGCTTGGCGAGTTCAATTTGCTCCGGACTTGAGTCAATCCCTGTCAGCGCGGTGTAGCCTTGTCCCTTCGCCCAGCAGAGAAAACTGCCGTGGCCGCAGGCAATCTCCGCAATCCGGCCGGACTTGTCTGCCGGCAACCATGGCAGCAACACTCGATCGTAGAGATAAGCCTTCTCCTGTGCGATGCGACGCACATCCTCCAGGCCGTGAACGCCGCGCGCCTTGGCTTGGTATTGGTAATAGTCGAGGTGATTCATGCGACAGCTTGGTCAAAACCTACCCGGCCAACAAGAAATCGTTGTGCCGGGAGCTCGGGCGCGCTCGATCCAGACTGGCCATGCCGTCCCGTGATCCATCCGGTGTTGACCGCAACCACCGTCAATCTGCTCAACCCTTCTCCAAAAAACCGTGCCGGGTCGGGAGTTCTGCGGACTTTGATGGCCCGCGCCGGCTTTGATTCGCTTTTCCTGCTTTCAATTCCGTATCGACGCCCCTAGCTTCCACCACGAATAGATTGAATTTGCTGCGCGCCGGGCGCGGTCTTTTTTATGCCAATCAGTCCCCGACTCGGACCGGAAGCAGCGGCGGCCAATCTGGCCGACTACAGGCCTCGCTACACGTCCCAGGAAGCCGTCATCGAATCCAACCGCTGTCTCTTCTGCTTTGACGCGCCGTGCATCCAAGCGTGTCCGACGGGAATAGATATTCCGTCGTTCATAAAAAAAATTGCGAACGGCAATCCCACCGGCGCGGCGCGAGTCATCCTCTCGGCGAACATCCTCGGTGCGAGTTGCGCGCGGGTCTGCCCAACCCAGGTGCTTTGCGAAGGGGCCTGCGTCGTGCTCGACCGCGAAGCCGACCCGGTTAAAATTGGACGACTGCAACGCTATGCCACGGATTACGCCGCGGAAAAGAAAATCTCCGTGCTCAAACCGGCGGCAAACCAGAGTGGCAAGCGCGTGGCCATCATCGGCGGCGGTCCCGCCGGCCTCGGTTGTGCGGCGGAACTCGCGTTGCTTGGCCATTCACCCGTCGTGTTTGAGCAGAAACCTCAAGCCGGCGGGCTCAACACCTACGGCATCGCTTACTACAAAATGCCGCCGCAGGTCAGTCTCGATGAAGTCGAGATGATCAAATCGCTGGGGGTCGAGTTTCGTTGCGGCGTCGAAGTCGGCAAGGACGTTTCAATTCGGCAACTGGAGAAAGAGTTCGATGCCATCTTCCTCGGCATCGGTTTGAGCGGCAGTCCGAAACTGGGAATCCCTGGTGAGGATTTACCCGAAGTCGTGGACGCGTTGCATTTCATTGAACAGATTCATTCGCAGCCTTTGCACACGGTTGCCGTCGGCGCTCGCGTGGCCGTGATTGGTGGCGGCAACACGGCGATTGACGCAGCGACTCAGGCCAAACGCCTCGGCGCCCATCAGGTGGTTATTATCTACCGCCGCACGCGCGAAGACCTGTCGGCCTACGAATTCGAGCAGGAACTGGCCAAGGTGGACGGCGTGCAGTTCCTGTTCAATGTCGTCCCGCTGGAGGTGCTGACAACAGATGCCGGGCACGTGACCAATCTCGTGCTGGCCCGCACTTCCAGCGCCAACGGCAAAGTGGAAATCTTGCCCGGGACGGAATTCGCTCAACCCTTTGACATGATCATCAAGGCGATCGGTGAGCAAAAGCAAACGACGCTGCTCAAGAAACTCTTTCCTAAACTGGAGCTCGATTCACACGGCGTAGTCGTGCGCAATGCCGACACTGGCCAGACGAATCTGCCGAAAGTTTTCACCGGTGGTGATTGTGCCAACGGCGGTCGTGAAGTCGTCAACGCTGTGGCCGAAGGCAAGAAGGCCGCGCGCGGCATTCACGCTTTCTTCGCGGGTCAGCAAGTTTCCGGCCCCGTGCAAGCCTCGCGTCTCGGCGTGAAGGGCTCGCCGCCTACCGGCTCGGGTTTTGACAAGCCCATCCGCGTGCCGGAACTCGAGGAACAATATTTCAAGAACGGAGGAAAGTAATATGGCTGACCTGTCCATCAATCTTGCCGGGATCAAATCGCCCAATCCGTTCTGGGTCGCCAGCGGCCCGCCGGCCAATACCGCTTATCAAGCCCATCGCGCGTTCGACGCGGGCTGGGGCGGCGTCGTTTGGAAAACCATCGGCGATCCCATTGTCAACGTTTCGTCACGTTACTCGGCATTGAATCTCGGCCAGTCGCGCATGGTTGGGTTCAACAACATCGAACTCATCAGCGATCGTTCGCCCGAAACCAACTTCAAGGAAATCGCCGAGGTCAAAAGGCGCTGGCCGAATCACGCCGTCATCGCGTCGCTCATGGTGGACACGCGCGAGAACTGGCATGAATTCGTGAAGCGTTCCGAGGATGCGGGGGCGGATGGTATCGAACTGAACTTTGGCTGCCCGCATGGCATGTGCGAACGCGGCATGGGCTCGGCCGTCGGACAAAATCCCAAAGTGGCAGAAACCATCGTCGGCTGGGTGAAGGAGGTAGCGAAGATTCCGATCATCACCAAGCTCACACCGAACATCACCGACGTGACCGCTGCGGCCCGCGCGGCGAAGCGGGCGAGCAGCGACGCCATTTCACTCATCAACACCATCAACAGCATCACGCAGGTCAACCTCGACAACCTTTGCCCCGAGCCATTCGTCGCGGGTTTGAGTTCGCACGGCGGTTACTGCGGCCCGGCGGTAAAGCCGATTGCGTTGAACATGGTGCAGAGTTGCGCGGCGGATCCGGAAGTTCAGCTTCCCATCTCCGGCATCGGTGGCATTTCCAATTGGCGCGACGCGGCGGAGTTCATCGCGCTCGGCTCAACGAGCGTGCAGGTTTGCACTGCCATCATGCATTACGGCTTCCGCATCGTGGAAGACATGGCGGAAGGTTTGAGCGATTACCTCGACTCGAAGGGCATGAAGAGTGTCAACGAACTCATCGGCAAAGCCGTGCCGACGCTCCAAAAATGGGAGACGCTCGACCTGCATTACAAACGCATCGCGAGCATCAACTATGACAAGTGCATCGGCTGCAATCTCTGTTACATCGCGTGTGAAGACGGCGCGCATCAAGCCATCGCCCTCATCAATCCAAACGGCCACGGCCTCGGCCCGGGTCGCGTGCCCGGCAAGCCGATCCCCGCGATCAAGGAACACGAATGCGTCGGCTGCAACCTCTGCTCGCTTGTCTGCCCCGTGGACGAATGCATCACGATGGTCAGCGTGGACACGCAGCGCGCGAAGATGTCGTGGAGCGATTATCAGGCGAAAATGTCTCGCGGTGAGATGCAGCCGATTCCGCCGCATCCGTGACTCTCAAACATCATTTGTTCGGTAATGAAAATTACGCTACAGAGAATTGCTTGGTCTCTTATTCTCCTTGGGCTAGCGACTCTGTTAGGCGCGAAGTTTTATGCCCAGCACCGGCACATAGAGATTTTTGTCAGTCGGACGGCACCAATGCCCGATGAACTCGCTGCAGGTCTGCACATGAAAGAACATGGAATAGACCCGATGGTCACAATCGAGTCACCGTATGCGAAGGCGGAAGACAAGATCATCTCCACGGAGGAAATCGGCAAGATTCGATCCAGCTTGGCCTGGAGCGTGACAACCCCGATCCTCATTGACGCGCTAATTATTCACTCCCCCAATCACGTTTCCACGCGACGCAACACGCCACGTTATTTAGAAGAGTGCGAAGTCGTGAAAGCAGGCAAGGAATGGGTGATTAAGTCAGGCACGAGGACTGACCTCGCAAAAACATCCACGGTCAAATGAACACAAAACTCGACCCTTGTCCCCTTTTCATTGGTGGCGAATGGATTGAATCCAAATCCGCAAGCACACCTGTCTTCAATCCGTCCATCGGTGAAGTCATCGCGGAATGTCCCGTTGGTAGGGCAGCGGACGTGAATGCGGCAGTCGAAGCCGCGCACGCGGCGTTTCCGGCTTGGATGGAAACCCCGCCGGTCGAGCGCGCGCGCGTTCTCTTCAAATTCAAGGCGCTGCTGGAAGAACATTTCGACGAGCTCGTGCGTAGCAACACGCGCGAGCACGGGAAAACTTTGGTTGAGTCGCGCGGCGACGTGAAGCGCGGCATCGAGATGGTCGAGTTCGCGTGCGGTGTACCGTCGCTGCTGACGGGCGAGGTGTTGGAGAACATCGCGCGCGGGATTGATTGCGAGTCCATCCGCCAGCCACTGGGGGTTTGTGCGGGCATCACCCCGTTCAACTTCCCCTGCATGGTGCCGTTGTGGATGTATCCCGTGGCCATTGCGTGCGGGAATACCTTTGTGCTCAAGCCGAGCGAGAAAGTGCCCCTCACCTCAATCAAGGTCGCAAAGCTGCTGGAAAAGGCGGGTTTGCCGAAAGGCGTGTTGAACATCGTTCACGGCGGACGTGAAGTCGTGGACGCATTGCTCACGCATCCCAAGGTGAAGGCGATTTCGTTCGTCGGGTCGACGCCGATTGCGCGCCACATCTACGAGACCGGCACGAAGCACGGCAAACGCGTGCAATCCAACGGCGGCGCGAAGAATTTCGTCCTGCTCATGCCGGATGCGGACGTGGAGAACTCGACGCGCGGCGTCATCGAAGCCGCCTTTGGCTGCGCGGGGGAGCGTTGCATGGCGGGCTCGACCGCGGTGGTGGTTGGCGGCGCGGAGAAGACTGTTTTGCCCACGTTGGTCGAAGCGACGAAGCGTATCAGAGTCGGGCCGACCGACCGCGAGGCACAGCCCGATATGGGCGCAGTCATCACGCGACAACATCGCGACCGCGTCCTACAACTCATCGAAGCTGGATTGAAAGAAGGGGCAAAGATTCCCGCTGACGGGCGCGGTGTGAAGGTCAACGAAGCACCGAATGGTTTTTTTGTCGGTGCGACGATTCTGGATCAGGTTCGACCGGGTATGACGGTGGCGAAGGAGGAAGTTTTCGGTCCGGTCTTAAACGTGATGCACATGGACGACTTGGACGCGGCCATCGAGCTGGCGAACTCGTCGCCCTACGGTAACGGAGCTTCCATCTTCACGCGGTCAGGCAAGGCGGCGCGCGAATTCAAACACAACATCAAGTGCGGCATGGTGGGCATCAACATCGGTGTGCCCGCTTCGATGGCGTGGTTTCCGTTCAACGGTTGGAACGATTCGTTCTTTGGCGACCTACACATGCAGGGCAAGGAGGGCGTGCAGTTTTTCACGCAGTTGAAAGTGACAACCAGCCGCTGGTTCAGCTACGGTGAGGGCGACATCTGGCACCGATAGTTCTATGGAGTGGATACGCGGCAGTTACGTGGTGAGTGACGATAAGCGCCGGCTCGCAGTTCCGGCGGTGCAGACTTTGTTGCGACAATCTTACTGGGCCAAGGACCATTCGCCAGAGAAGATTGAGAAGATGCTCGAGAACTCGTTTTGTCTCGGCATGTTTTCCAACGGCCAGCTCATCGGCTTCACCCGCGTCGTCACGGACAAGGTCACTTTTGCGTGGATCACGGACTTCATCGTGGATGAAAAATATCGCCGGCAGGAATTCGGTAGTTGGCTGATGGGCTGTCTGCTCGAGCATCCCGATCTGGCGGAAACTTCCAAAGGCTTGGGTACGCAGGACGCCGAGGAGTTCTTCATCAAGTTCGGCTTCACGCGCTCCAGCAACGTCTGGGTGATGTGATTCCCCTTGTCGGGGGAAGTTCACGCGCGTCGGATCAACTTCGCTGCGACAAAACCAACCAGCACCATGACCGACAGAATCAGCCAGTTATAGGGCGAGCCGATGATAGCGTAGTGATGGCTGATCATGGTGACCACCACCGGGATGACGATGAACGTGTTGTGTTTGGAGCGGGTCTTGGCGCTCGCGCCTTCGGCGAGGTTGGGTTCCTGACCGGCTTTGAGCGCGGCCACCATGCGGCGTTGCGGCGGCAGGATCCGCATCCAGACATTGGCGGTCATGATGGTGCCGAGCATCGCGCCGATTTGAAGAAACGCCGCCCGGGCTGGGAACAGGGGCAATTTCAGATGTAGAGAACCAAGATTCAACTCCAGTCGGCCCATGAAAAGAAAGGCCACGCCTACGAGCAACAAATAGGAGATGACCGCGCCGACGAGTTCATGTTTGAAGACCTTCGACCAGAGCAAATCGTAAACGATCCAGCCGAGTAACAAGAAACCCACACTCATGCCAATGGCTGCGCCTTTGCTGTAAGGCCAATCCTCGAATTCGATGATCTTGCCGCCATGGTAAAATATCAGGCCAAATAGCAGGATGCCGGTGATCCACGTCGTGAAGGATTCCCACTTAAACCAATGCAACACTCCGGGCATCATGGTTGGGCGTTTCTGTTTCTCCACGAGGTAAAAGCCGCCGCTGTGAACCATCCAGACATTCTTCTCGGACTTCTCACCCGCTTTTTCCGATTTCTCCAATTCGTTGAACCGCCCGTCCAGCCAGGTGAAATAGAACGTCGCGCCCACCCACATGATGCCGGCGAAGATGTGCGCCCAGCGCAGGGTCAGGTCGAGCCATTGGTTAAAGTCCATATTCTGAAATAACTTTAGAGCATTTCCTGCCAGAAGGTGCGATGACCTACCGGGGTTGCGTCAAGCCTGATCTCCCCTCCGGCCAGGAGTCTGATTCATGTTGGGAAACCGCAGACTTTGTGAAATAAATCACGAAACCTTCTTGCTCGCCTTTGGTGGGCCGATTAACCTAACCGTGCGTCGAAACCTGGCGCACGATCCCATGACTCAAACCACGGAAATCGGCTATGATTCGCGAATCGAGGGCGATGTCATCCATACCAAAGTGGATGCGGCGCTGAACTGGTTTCGCAAGAACTCCATCTGGCCGATGCCGATGGGTTTGGCCTGTTGCGCCATTGAATTGATGGCCGCCGGCGCGAGCCGCTTCGATATTTCCCGGTTCGGCATGGAGGTCATGCGTTTTTCGCCCCGGCAATCCGACGTGATGATTGTCGCCGGAACGGTCACTTACAAGATGGCCATGTCGGTGAAGCGCATCTACGACCAGATGGCCGAGCCGAAATGGGTCATCGCCATGGGCGCGTGCGCCTCGACCGGCGGCATGTATCGCAGCTACTCCGTTTTGCAGGGCGTGGACAACATTTTACCCGTGGACGTTTATGTGGCCGGCTGTCCACCCCGGCCCGAAGCGCTGCTCGATGCGCTGATGAAACTTCAAAACAAGGTTCAACGTGAGCCGCTGCTGGCCACTTTGAAGAAACCCGGCCCGGCGCTGGCCAAAGCCTGATTTCCTCGAAGTGAACGCCACAGAACTCGCCAATAAACTCCGCGAAAAGTTCGGGGAACTTGTGTCCGCACCGACGGAGTTTCGTGGCGAAGTCTCCGTCAAAGTCTCCGATGCCGAGCGCATCGTGGAAGTCTGCGCGTTCGCCAAAAAGGAACTGGGGTTCGATTACCTCGTGGATGTTTCGAGCATTGATAACTACGGCGAAGACCCGCGCTGGACGGTGGTTTATCACCTCTACGGCATTGCTCACAAACAATACGTCCGACTCATTACCAGCGTGAACGAGGAGAAATCCGAATTGCCGACAGTCACGAAAGTTTGGCGGACGGCGGATTGGCATGAGCGCGAGATTTACGACATGATGGGCGTGCGCTTTCGCGGGCATCCCGATTTGCGGCGCATTTTGATGTGGGAAGGCTACCCGTATTTTCCTTTGCGAAAAGATTTCCCGCTCGCCGGCAAGCCGAGCGAATTGCCGGATGTGGCGTTCTCAAAGACCGCGCCGCTCGAAGGCGGGCCGTTCGTCACCACGCCGGGCGGCAAGGACTCCATCGAACGCGAACCGCGGGTGCGAATGCCGAGGGACTGAATTATGCCTTGGCTTCTATTGCTCATTTCAATCGTCTTGGAAGTTTGTGGAACCACTTGCATGAAGCTTTCCAACGGTTTCACGCGCCTGTTGCCTTCAGTGCTTGTGTTCGTCTTTTACGGGGCGTGTTTCACAGTTTTCGTTTTCGCCCTCAAGAGAATCGAAATCAGTACAGCCTACGCCATCTGGTCCGGCTTGGGCGTGGCCTTGATCGCAGTAATTGGCGTCGCTTGGTTCAAAGAGCCTATGGGTCTGATGAAAGTCATTGGCTTGTTCCTGGTGATTGCCGGGGTTGTGGTGCTGCAACTGGCAAACAAGTCGATCCAATAAATGAGTTCCACGCAAGAAATCACGATTCGCGACACCGCTGCGCAGGCGCAAACGGCGGCGCAATCGCTGCCGCCCGCCGAGGACTTGCAGGACATGCAGGGCGAAAAGATGGTCCTCAACATGGGGCCGTCGCATCCGTCCACGCATGGGGTGCTCCGCATCATTCTCGAGCTCGACGGCGAGATCATCACCAAGGCAATTCCGGATGTGGGTTATCTGCATCGCGGCGACGAGAAGATCGCCGAGAACATGACCTACACCCAGTTCATCCCTTACACGGATCGGCTGGATTATCTCGCGCCGCTGGCCAACAACGTCGCTTACGCGCTCGCGGTGGAAAAACTTCTCGGCATCCACGATAAACTTCCGCCCCGCTGCCAATACCTCCGCGTGATTTGCTGCGAGCTGGCGCGTATTTCGTCGCATCTGCTCGGCGTGGGCTGCTTCGCGATGGACGTGGGCGCAATGACGGTCTTCCTGCTCACCTTCACGGAGCGCGAAAAAATTTACAACCTCGCTGAGGCTCTCTCGGGCGCGCGGTTCACGACGAGTTACACGCGCATCGGCGGCGTTTCTCGCGACACGCCGCCCGGTTGGTGCGCAGCGGTGCGCAAGTTCATCAACGAAGTCGTCGTCAACATTGACGAAGTCGAGACGTTGCTCACGCGCAACAAAATCTGGGTGGACCGCACGAAGGATGTCGGCGTCATCTCGAAAGCCGACGCGATTGATTTCGGTTTGAGTGGACCGAATTTGCGCGGCAGCGGCGTGAATTACGATCTGCGCAAGGATCAGCCGTATCTTTGCTACAAAGATCTGCAATTCGACGTGCCGCTCGGCGAAGTCGGCGATTGCTACGATCGCTACCTCGTGCGCATGGAAGAAATGCGCCAGAGCGTGCGCCTCATCCATCAGTGCCTCGATAAGATCCCCGGCGGCTTCGACAACGCGTCGAAAGAGCCGGTGAACGTGGCCGATGGCAAAATCGTTTTGCCGCCGAAGAACAAGGTGCTGTCGAGCATGGAAGAACTGATTCATCAGTTCATGATTGTGACGCAAGGCGTGAATTGTTCGCCTGGCGAAGTTTATTTTGGCCACGAAAATCCGAAGGGCGAACTCGGTTTCTACATCCACAGCCGCGGCGGAGGCACGCCGTATCGGATGAAGATTCGCAGCCCCAGCTTTGTGAACTTGAGCATCCTGTCGCACCTGTTGCCCGGCCACATGATGAGCGACACGGTTTCGATCTTGGGTTCGTTTGACTTTGTGATGGGAGAATGTGACCGATGAGTTTTTCCGTTCCAGCCAACCTAGAAGCCGAGATTGACGAGCTGATCACGCATTATCCCGTGAAGCGCAGCGCATCGCTCATGTTGCTGCACGCGTTGCAGGAACATTTCGGCTATATCTCGCCCGAAGCGACGGAATGGGTCGCGAAGAAGCTTGGCCTGCAACCGATCAACGTCCACGAACTCGTGACGTTCTATCCGATGTTCCGCCAGCAAGCGCCGGGCAAATATCAGATCAAGGTCTGTCGCACGTTGAGCTGCGCGCTCGGCGGCTCGCACAAGTTGCACGAACATTTTTGCACGAAGCTCGGGCTTGATCCGCACGCGCACGGGTTGCAGACCTCGAAGGACGGCAAGTTCTCGGTCGAGTTCGTGGAATGTCTCGCTGGTTGCGGCAGCGCGCCGGTGATGATGTGCAACGAAGATTTTTACGAAGGTGTCAGCCACACCAAAGCGGACGAAATCATGGGAGGTTGCAAGTGAACATGGTTGCCCAACTAGGATTTGAACCTAGACAAACAGATTCAGAGTCTGCTGTGCTACCGTTACACCATTGGGCAAACCGAGGCTTTGAAAGCGTAAACATTTCCCTTTTCGAGTCAAGAAACTGATATGCCGCAAGAGTTCAAACTCATCCTCAAGCATCTCGACAACCCGGGTTACACGCCGGACATCGAGTGCTATTTGCGGCACGGCGGCTACGACGCACTCAAGAAAGCGCTCGCCATCCAGCCCAAGGATTTGCCCGACGGCAAAAAAACGTCGCCACAGGAGCAGATTCGCGATGATGTAAAGCTGTCTGGTTTGCGCGGTCGCGGCGGCGCGGGTTTCTCATGCGGACTCAAGTGGAGTTTCGTTGACCGCCGCAGCAACAAGCCGATTTATTTGATTTGCAATGCGGACGAATCCGAGCCCGGCACGTTCAAGGATCGCCAGATCATCCACAAAGACCCGCATCAGCTCATCGAGGGCATGATCATCTCGTGCTTCGCGAACGACGTGAAGCTCGCCTACATCTATATCCGCGGCGAAATGCCGAAAGGTGCAAAGCTCTTGAACGCGGCGTTGAAGGAAGCGCGCGCGAAAGGTTTCCTCGGCAAAAATATTTTGGGCAGTGGTTACGATCTGGAGATTCACGTTCATCGCGGCGCAGGTGCTTACATCTGTGGTGAGGAAACCGGCCTCATCGAATCGCTCGAAGGCAAGCGGCCTTATCCGCGCATCAAGCCGCCGTATTTCCCGGCCGTGCTCGGGCTCTACATGTGCCCGACCATCGTCAACAACGTTGAGACGCTTTGCCACGTGAAACACATCGTCATGATGGGCGGCGCGGAATACGCGAAGCTCGGCACACCGAACAACACCGGCACGCGCATCGTGAGCTTGAGCGGTCAGGTGAAACGTCCAGGCTACTACGAGATCGAAGTCGGCAAGGTCACGCTCGGTCAGTTGATCAACGATGCAAATTTCGGCGGCGGTCTGCGCGACGGTCGCAAGCTGAAGGCGATCATTCCCGGCGGTTCGTCCTCGAAGATTTTGAAGGCGGGCGAGAAGTTCAAACTCAAGCGCAAGGTGGACGGCAAGGACGTCGAAGTTGAAACCGACGTTCTGGATCTGCCTTATGATTTTGATTCGCTGATGGCGGCTGGCACGATGTCCGGTTCGAGCGCGATCATTGTCATGGACGATAGCGTGGACATAGTCGAGGCGCTGGCGAACCTTAGCGAATTTTACGCGCACGAAAGCTGCGGCCAATGCACGCCTTGTCGCGAAGGCTCGCTCTGGATGAGCAAGACGCTGCATCGCCTCACGCATGGTCATGGTCGCAAAGGCGACGCTGATTATCTCGAAAAGATTGCGAACAACATTCCCGGCGGCCGCACGATCTGCGCTTTCGGTGAAGCCTGCTCGTGGCCGGTGCAAAGTTTTGTCGCCAAGTTCCGCGAAGATTTCATCGCCAAAGGGGCAGCGGATGAAGAGCGCAATAAGCAGGCCGCGCCCGCGAAGGAAAAGAATTTAGCCGCCGCACATTAATTCGATGTCAACCGCCGCCGCAACTGAAGTGAAGCCCGCGCCGCCCGCGATCGAAAAGATCAAGGTCAAGGTGGACGGGCGCGAAATCGAAGTGCCGAAGCTCTCGCCGGATCACACCGGCAAGCTCGTGCCCACGACGATGATTCAGGCGACCGAAGCTGCGAAGACGGACGTGCCGCATTATTGCTATCATCCGAAGCTGCCCATCGCCGGCAACTGCCGCATGTGCCTCGTCGAGTTCGGCACACCTGCGCTCGGCCCGGATCGCAAGCCGGTGATGAACCCGGACGGCACGCCGAAGATCGCGAAGTCGCCGCGCCCGGCCATCGCGTGCGCCACGCCGATTTCGCCCGGCATGGAGATTTACACCAAGACGCCGAGCGTGAAACAGATGCGCGAGGGCGTGTTGGAATCGCTGCTCATCAATCATCCGCTCGATTGTCCGATCTGCGACCAGGCCGGCGAATGCAAGCTCCAGGAATATTCCGTGGATTACGGCCAGAGCGCGAGCCGCTTCGTCGAGCCCAAGGTTCACAAGCCCAAGGCTGTTGATCTCGGACCGCGCATCATGCTCGATGCGGAACGTTGCATTCTTTGCACGCGCTGCATCCGGTTCACGCGCGATGTAGCGGGCGACGACGCGCTTGGCATCGTGAATCGCGGCAGTTACAACACGATTGCGACGTATCCCGGGATGCCGTTCAACAACAATTACACGTTGAACACCGTGGACATCTGTCCCGTGGGGGCGCTCACGTCGAAGGATTTTCGTTTCCAGATGCGCGTGTGGTTTCTCAAGGAAACCAAGAGCGTCTGCACGAGTTGCGCGACGGGCTGCAACGTCCTCATCAGCTCGCGCGAGGAAAAAATTTACCGCTACACGCCGCGCGACAACGACGGCGTCAACGGCCCGTGGATGTGCGATGCTGGCCGCTTGAACTACAAGTGGATTCAGCGCGAAGACCGGTTGAAGGACGTCTTGGTGCGCGGCGAAAAATCGTCGTGGACGGTGGCGCTCAGCGAAATCGCCGACAAATTGAAGCAAGCTCCGGCGGGTTCGGTGGCGATTGTCGCGTCCGCGCGGCAGACGAACGAGGAACTGTGGCTGTTGAGCAAGCTCAAGGCAAAGCTCGGCGCGATCAGCGATTCCGTTCCGCGCGTCGGCGAGGGCGACAAGTTGCTGGTAGATGCCGACAAAAATCCCAACACCAACGGGGCGCGGCTCACTGGAATCTGCTTCACCGAGATGGGGATCAACCTGGCTAAGATTGCCGCGGGTATCGAGTCCGGCAAAATCAAGACGCTGCTGGTGTTTGGCGAAGACCTGATCATGCGTTCGGTGCAGCCCGAGGAGCTTGGCGAAAAAGACACCCTCACCGAAGTCGTCGAGGAGCATCCGATCACCGCGGAGTTGCTGGCCAGGCTGGAGACGCTGATTGTCAGCGACATTTTGCCGAACGCGACGACGAAGCTGGCGCACTACGTCCTGCCGGGCTGCGCGCATGCGGAGAAACGCGGCACGTTTACGAACACCGAAGGTCGCGTGCAGAAGTTCATGCAGGCGATCCAGCCGAAAGGCGACGCGCGGGCCGAGTGGGATTTCCTGCACGACCTGGTTTACAACGTCACGGGCAAGAACGGTTTCCTGACCATCGAAGGCCTGTTCAACGAGATGGCGAAGGATGTGCCGGCGTTCAACGAACTCACCTGGGCGGCGCTGGGCGCCGCGGGTGTGACGGTGAAGATTTGAAGCTATGGAATGGTTTAACAATCTGGATGCGACGACGCAGACGGTGATTTTCACGGGCGTGAAAGTCATTGCGGCGTTCAGCGTCATGATGTTCATGGTCGCGTATGTCGTGCTGGTCGAGCGGCGGGTGTGCGCGTTCATTCAGGATCGGATTGGGCCGAACCGCGCCGGGCCGTTTGGCTTGCTGCAACCGGCGGCGGATGCAGTGAAGGCGTTTTTCAAGGAGGAAATCGTTCCGGCGCACGTCCGCAAAGTGTTTTACATCCTCGCTCCGGCCATCTCGCTCATGCCGGCGATTTTGAATCTGGCGGTGATTCCGTTTGGCTCGACGTTGGGCGGACAAAAGATGGTGCTGGCCGATCTCAACGTCGGCATTCTCTATGTTTTCGGCGTCGTATCACTGGGGGTTTACAGCATCGTGCTGGCGGGCTACGCGGCGAATTCGAAGTATCCCTTCCTCGGCGGCATCCGTTCCAGCGCGCAGATGATTTCCTACGAAATCGCGATGGGCATGAGCGTCATCCCGGTCTTCCTGCTCGTGGGCGATTTGAATCTGAGCCGGATCATCGAATTCCAAGCGGGCACGGTGGCGTGGCTGCCCGCGTGGCTGCCGCTGCCGAACTGGCTGGTGTTTCAAACCCCGATGACGTTCCTGGCGTTTTGCATTTTTCTCGCGTCGGCATTTGCGGAAACCAACCGCACGCCGTTCGATCTGCCCGAGGCCGAGCAGGAGCTGGCGGGCGGATACAACATCGAATACAGCTCCATCAAGTTCGCCCTGTTCTTCATGGGCGAATACGCGGCGATGATCATCGCGTCCTGCATGATGGTGACGCTGTTCTTCGGCGGCTGGACGTTGCCTTGGTTTGGATTGGATCAACCTGCGGCGACGCTGCTCGGTGGGGTCCTGCACATCGGGATTTTCCTCAGCAAAGTCTTTTTGTTTCTCGTGATGTTCATCTGGGTGCGCTGGATGTGGCCGCGTTTCCGATATGATCAGTTGATGGACCTGGGGTGGCGGCGGTTTATTCCACTCGCCCTGGCAAACATCGTCATAACGGCGGTCATCCTGTGGGTGCGGAACGGTAGATAAGTTCAACCGAAAGATATCCCATGGCATTCATCAAAACGACGCTGACCGACGAGTTGACCGGCAAGAACACCGAGTTTTGCTTCAACACGTATTACGTGATGACCATGCAACCGGCCCGGAGCGCGACTATCCTGACGTTCGTGGACGGTTCCAAGGTGGTGGTGGACACCCACTACGATGCGTTGAATCGGTTCGTCACGGCGGTGGAAAAGCTGGAGCCGCCCAAGCCATGATCCTCAAACGCAAACCACTGAATCTATTCGAGCGGCTTTACCTGCCGGCCATCATCGGCGGGTTTCAAGTCACGCTGCGCCACTTCTTCAAGAAGAAGGTGACGATGCAGTATCCCGAGGAGAAATGGGTCGTGCCCGAGGGCTACCGCGGCGCGCCGTATCTCGTGAAGGATCAGGAAGGCAGCACCAAATGCGTAAGCTGCCAGCTCTGCGAATTCGTCTGCCCGCCGAAAGCCATCAAGATCACGCCGCCCGGTCCGGCCGGCCAGCTCGCCGATCGCTCGAATGCGGAGAAGATGCCGAAGGAGTTTGAGATCAATATGCTTCGCTGCATCTTCTGTGGTTTCTGCCAGGAAGTCTGTCCCGAAGAAGCGATCTTCCTGCAAAAGGACTACTCGCTCACCGGCACGAGCCGGAAGGAAATGATTTACAACAAGGAAAAGCTCCTCGCCCTCGGCGGCACGCACGCTGGTATCCAGAAGTGGAAGCACAAGGCAGAAGAAGCCAAGGCGCAGGAAAATTTCCCGGTGAAGGTTCAGGTCTGAAATGGAAATCAGCAACATTTTGTTTTACCTCTTCGCGTTCTTGACGCTCGCGTTCGGCGCGCTCGTCGTCGCGAATCCGTTCAGCCGCAACCCGGTCACGAGCGCGATGTTCCTCGTGCTCACGATCATTTCGATGGCGGGGCTGTTTGTCCTATTGCACGCGTTCTTCCTCGCAGCGGTACAGGTGCTCGTATACGCGGGCGCGGTCATGGTGCTGTTCCTGTTCGTCATCATGCTGCTCGACTTGAAGGAAGAAGAGCGCCGCAAGATCAAGAAACTTGGCTTCGTGACCGGCTTTGTAGCGGTCGCCGCGATTGTTGGGCTGTTTATTCGCTCGCTGCTCGCCACGAATCCCGGCAGGGAACTCACCAATCCGACCGCCGTGGGCGACACCGCCACGCTCGGCAAGATGCTGTTCACGAATTACCTGTTGCCGTTTGAAATCGTATCCATCCTGCTCCTCGTGGCGATGGTCGGCGTGATTTTACTCAGTAAGAAAGATCTGAAATAATGAATTGCCACCAAGAAGCACAAAAAGCGCAAACGAGATTTTCTATTGTGCCTTCTGTGCCTTTTTGCGGCTGAACCAAATGAACGTAGGACTGGAACATTATCTCGTGGTCAGTGCGCTGTTGTTCGCGCTCGGCCTGCTCGGCGTCATCACGCGACGTAACCTGCTCGTGATGTATATGTCGCTGGAGTTGATGCTCAACTCGGCGAACCTCGCGCTCGTCTC
The DNA here is from genome assembly GCA_044225555.1 of Limisphaerales bacterium. Classification (GTDB taxonomy): domain Bacteria; phylum Verrucomicrobiota; class Verrucomicrobiia; order Limisphaerales; family JADLHS01; genus JADLHS01. The sequence continues at coordinate 62,604 of JBGAIM010000008.1, forward strand.
CTTTTCGCGGTTCAACGACAACCTCAACGGTCAGGTAATGGTGTTCTTCATCATCACCGTGGCGGCGGCGGAAGTGGCCGTCGGCCTCGCGCTCATCGTCGCGCTCTATCGCAAGCGCCAGTCCGCGCACGTGGAGGATTTGACCTCGATGAAACTCTGACGGATGAAATACGAAGTTCTACCCTGGCTGATTTTGTTTCTGCCGCTGCTGGCAGCGGGCATCATCACGCTATTCACGCTCAAGAACGAGAAGGCCAGCGCCACGTTGTCGGTGGGCGCAATTGTCGTGGGCTTCCTGGCAACTGCGCTTTGCTTCCGGGCTTATCGCTTCTCTCCGGCAGAATTTACGCTGAACTGGCTTGATCTCGGTGGCCTGCAGGTGGACTTCGGACTGCGGCTCGATCCTTTGAGCTTGATGATGCTGTTGATTGTGACCGGCGTCGGCAGCGCCATTCACATTTACTCGGTCGGTTACATGAAGGGCGACCCGGGCTTCTCGCGGTTCTTTGCGTGCCTGAGTCTGTTCACGTTCTCGATGCTCGGGATCGTGCTTTCGAACAACTTCCTTCAGATGTTTGTCTTCTGGGAGTTGGTCGGCGTGTCGAGTTATCTGCTCATCGGGTTCTGGTTTGAAAAGGCCAGCGCGGCGGATGCGGCGAAGAAGGCGTTCATCACGAACAGGCTTGGGGATTTCGGTTTCATGCTGGGGATCCTGACGCTCTGGGCGATGTTCGCTGGCTCGTTGAATTTTGAAGTGGTTCAGCAACATGTGCGGGAAAATCCAGCGACCGCCGGGCTGACGCTTGCTGGCCTGCTGATCTTCTGTGGCGCGATGGGCAAGTCCGCTCAATTCCCGCTGCACGTCTGGTTGCCGGACGCGATGGAAGGTCCGACGCCCGTCAGCGCGCTCATCCATGCCGCGACGATGGTCGCCGCCGGCGTTTACATGCTCTGCCGCGTGTTCTTCATCTTTACACCGGATGCGCTGACAGTGATTGCGTGGATCGGCGGATTCACCGCGTTGCTCGCCGCGCTCATCGCTGTCCAGCAAAACGACATCAAACGCATCCTCGCCTACTCGACGCTTTCGCAACTCGGCTACATGGTCATGGCCGTCGGCCTCGGTGGCCCGACGCCCGCGATGTTCCATCTCACCACGCACGCATTCTTCAAGGCGCTGCTGTTCCTTGGGGCAGGCTCGGTCATCCACGCCATGCACCACGAGCAGGACATCTGGAAGATGGGCGCGCTCCGCAAAAAGATGCCCGTGACGTTCTGGACATTCCTCGTCGGCACACTAGCGCTTTGCGGTGTCCCGCCGTTCAGCGGCTTCTACTCGAAGGACGCCATTCTTGCGCAGGCGTTGCATCGCGCACACGAAAATCCCTTTACTGGCTACGCGTTGTTCGCCGTCGCCGCGCTCGTCGCCGTGCTGACCACCTTCTACATGTTCCGCCTGTTCTTCGTCGCCTTCGTTGGTGAGCCGAAAACGCATGAAGCCGGTCACGCCCATGAATCGCCCGGCGTCATGATCTGGCCGCTGCGAATCCTTGCAGTGTTGAGCATTGTCGGCGGACTGATTGGCATCAGTGAATTATTCAGCTCGCAGTTCGCCGGTGAAGCCGCCGAAAAAGCCGAACACGCGAATCTGCTCACGCAAATCATCGAACCGTTCCAACACGCGCCCGTCGCCGCGTTCGGCGGATTGATTGCCGTTGTGATCGGTTTCCTTGCCGCCCGCGCGCTTTACGGCAAAGCCAAGAGCGATCCGTTGCCCGCGAAACTCGGCGCATTGTCCCGCGCGATGGCGAACCGCTTTTACTTCGACGAACTTTATGAAGCCACGGTCATCCGCATCCACGACAGCATCGCCGCGATCTCCGACTGGATTGATCGCTGGATCGTCGAGGGCTTTTGCATCGGCCTCGTGCGCGGCGGGACGGATTTGACGGGCCGCGCGTTGCGCTTGGTCCAGACGGGCAATCTCCAGACCTACGCCTTCCTGTTTGTGCTCGGCGTGGCCGTGATGCTGTGGTTCGTGCTTGGGAAATGATTTGATGACAACGTTGACCTTAATCTTTGCTCTGCCGTTGCTCGCCGCGATTGCGCTGGCGTTTGTGCCGCGCAACTTCGCCGTCGTCCTGCGCGCCGTGGCCGTGGGCGTGACGTTTGTCACGATGCTGCTCGCCGTGCTGATGTTTTGCCAATTCAACGGCGCATCGGCGGACGCGAACGGCTACAAATTCGTCAGCACGATTCCCGGACTCGGCGCGGAATCGCTGGGCATCGCCTGCAAGCTCGGCGTGGATGGCCTGAACGTCGGCCTCGTGCTGATGGGCGCGATCGTGGCGTTTGCGGCGGCGTGCTGCTCGTTTGAAATCAAATCGCGTGAAAAGGAATTTTACATCCTGCTGCTCACCATGACCGGCGGCATCCTCGGTGCGTTCATGTCCACCGACCTGTTCTTCTTCTACTTTTTTCATGAACTCGCGCTTGTGCCGACGTTCATCATGATCGGCGTGTGGGGACGCGGCGAGCGGAAGAACTACGCGACGTTCCAGATCACGCTTTACTTGAGCATCGGCGCGTTGCTGGCGCTCATCGGGCTTATTGCGCTGTATTTACAATTGCCCGCTGACATTCGCACGTTCGACATTCCGACGCTGACGAAGTATTTCGCCGAACACACGATGGCTCACAGCGCACAAATGTTTGTCTTTCCGTTGCTGCTGTTGGGCTTCGGCATCTTGGTTTCACTTTGGCCGTTCCATTCGTGGGCCGCGTTGGGCTACGGTTCTGCGCCAAGCGCTACAGCCATGCTGCATGCTGGTGTCCTGAAAAAGTTCGGGCTTTACGGTTTGATTCGGGTCGCGATTCCGTTCTGCCCCGAAGTGGCGCGGATGCATATGCAATTCCTTGCGTGGCTCGCGCTCGGCAATGTGCTTTACGTCGGCTGGGTCGCCATGAGGCAGAAGAACCTGAACCTGCTCATCGGTAATTCCAGCGTGGCGCACATGGGGATGATCTTCCTCGGCATCGCGAGTCTGAATCTCATCGGTGTGACGGGCGCGGTGGTCATCATGGTGGCGCACGGCTTTCTCGCGGCGCTGACGTTCGGCTTGAGCGGTTACATCTACAACCAGACCGGCACGCTCGAAATGAGCGAGCTTGGCGGCCTGGCGAAGAAACTGCGCTTCATCGGTGTGGCCTTCGTGATGGCAGCAATGGCTGGGTGCGGTTTGCCGGGCTTCCTGAATTTTGTGGGTGAAGTCAGTGTTTTGTTCGGCGCGTGGCAGGTGCCCGCGTTGCGCACCGTAACGGTGCTGGCGGTCTGGGGCGCGTTGATCATCGGCGCGGTTTACATGCTGCGGGCGGTGCGGGCGGTGATGCATGGGCCACTGGCAGAGGATAGAACTTATGCGACCAACGCGACGGATGCGAACCTGTGGCGGAAGCTGCCATATGCGTTGTTGATCGCGAGTTTGCTGGTGTTTGGTTTTTTTCCGCGCCTGTTGACCGACAAGATCAAGCCCGTGACGAGCGAAATTGTGAAGATGGCGACGACAACGCCGGTAACTCCAGCCGCCGTGGCGGTAGTTGAAACGAAATGAACCTTTCCCTGATGTCATTGGAAATCGCGGTGGTGCTACTCGGCCTCGTGGTGTTGGTGGCCGATTTGTGGCTGCCAGCGGAACGCAAGCGCCTGCTTGGCTATGCAGCGGCGGCGGCGCTCGGGCTTTTGTTGTTAAACAGTTTTACGAGTCATTGCAGTTGCGCCGTGATTGGGCAGTCGGCGTTCGGAGGAATGTTTGTGCAGGATGCGCTGGCGGTTTTCTTCAAGCGCTTTTTCCTGCTGGCGGCGGTGCTGGTGTTGATTGTGGCGGTGGAATTCTCGGACCGCATCGCAGCGGGGATTTCCGAATACTATTCGCTCATCATTTTTGCGCTGGCGGGGATGCTGTTTGCCGCGTCAACCAACGACTTTGCGATGTTGTTTGTCGCGATCGAATTGATCACGATCACGTTCTATGTGCTGACGAGTTTCACGCGCGGCAAGGTGGCGGCGCTGGAGGCGGGCGTGAAGTATCTGATCCTCGGCGCGCTGTCGTCGGCCTTCATGGTCTATGGGATCGCGCTGGTCTGGGGCACGACGGGCAAGTTCAACTTTACCGAACTGGCACAAGTGGCCGGGAACTTCGCCACGAACAAGCTGTTCCTGTTCGGCGTGCTGTTCATCCTGGTCGGACTGGGGTTCAAGATCGCGGCCTTCCCGTTTCAGATGTGGACACCGGATGTTTATCAGGGCGCGCCGACACCGACGACCGCCTTTCTCGCCGTTGGTTCGAAAGCCGCCGGGTTTGTCTTGCTCCTGCGTTTCCTGTTCACGGCGATTCCCAATGTGACCGCTCACTGGGTGAATCTGTTGATTGTGATCTCGGGCATTACGATTCTCTATGGCAATCTTTGTGCGATTCCGCAGCGCAACCTGAAGCGCCTGCTTGGCTACTCCAGCATCGCGCACGCGGGCTATCTGCTGCTGGGGGTGGCGGCGATGGCGGCAAATGTTCAAAACGGCGGGTCGGGCGGGTCGGCGGTGCTTTACTATCTCGGTGGGTACCTGTTCACGACGCTGGCAGCGTTCACCGTCATCGCGCTGGTGCTGCGCCAACTGGACACCGAGGACGTCTCGGGGTTGGCGGGGTTGAATCAACGTTCGCCGTTGTTGGCGACAACCATGACGCTGGCGATGGTTTCGCTGGCGGGCATTCCGCCGCTGGCGGGTTTCTTTGGAAAATTTCTGTTGCTCAAGGCGGTCATTGAGCAAGGAGCGACCAATCACGGTTACTATTGTCTCGCGTTCACGGCCCTGGTCGGTGTTGTCATCTCGCTCTACTACTACTTCGGTGTCATCCGGGCGATTTACTGGTCGAAGGAAACGCCCGACCTCGCTCCCATCAAACTGTCCTGGCCGATGAAGCTATCCGTGGCGGCCTGTGTGGCGGGGATGTTTTACCTGGGATTATTCCCCAGTGTGCTCGTGGATGCGGCGGCGGCGGCGGTCAAAGTGCTTTCGTCCAATTGACGACTGGATCAGCGGCCCACCGAAATAAGAGTCAACCCGCCTTCCTGCGTTACCGCGTTGGGAAAGCCCGAGGCGCCGGGATGCCAGCCCACGCTGGAGGTCCAGGCGCTGGTGCTCAATTCGCCCTCAAATCTGGCTTCTTCCGTTGAGTTTTTCTCGCGCGAAAAGGGATTGATGGCTTGCAGGAGTTTTGTCAGCGCGCTGCCGGCCTTGTGCAACTTGATGGCCTTGATGGGCCGCACCAGCAGGCCGGTCACGGTGTATTTCTTCCCCACGATGATATCGTCACGCTGAAGCCGTGGGTCTTTGGTGAGGAGCGACGAATCGTTGCGGGAAGCTGAAACGTCGGGGGTGGCCGTAGTGAAGTCGGCAGTCGTCGGTTCGGCGGACAGGCGTGCAGTGGAAATCAGCGCGATCAATAAAATTATTGGCGAGCGTTTCATGCTTGAGTTTTGGCGCGGAAGGCGACGGCTGTCAAGCGTGCGTCAACCCGAATCATTTGCAACAGCGGTGGGTTACTTCGCCGGTCGCAGCGCGAGGGTTTTCCATAGCAACCCGGTATTGTTGGTGATCAAGCCATCCACGCCGAGATCGAGTAATTTGTTGGCCGCGGCGGGGTCGTTGATGGTGTACACCCAGACCTTCAATCCGCGCTGATGCGCGAGGCGAACGGCTTCGGCGGTCACCTGGTCGTTCCAGACCACGGCGCTGACGCCGGTCGGCTTGAGCCAATCGAGCCACTGCTCGTTCAAAGTCTTGTCTCCCTCCGGCGGCTTGCTGCCGTCAGGCAGTCTGCTGGGCGGTCCGAGCGCGCCAAGGATTTGCTGTGGCTCAAGTTCATGAAAGGACTTCAGGTAATTCCAGTCAAACGACTGCACCACGACGTAGTTCACGAGCTGCATTTCGCGCAACAGACTCACGCAATTGGTGGCGTTGCCGGCCTTGCGTTCAATGAGGGTGACCCCGCCCCCTTGGTGGACGAACGCCAACACTTCACTCAGCAACGGGAGGCCGGTGGCGGCGTAGTTCGGCTTGAACCAGCTTCCGGCGTCCAGGGTTTTCAATTCCGCATAGCTCCGGGCATTCACGTTCAACTTCTGGCCGCCCCAGCGGTTCGTGGCGTCCGTGGTACGATCCAGGGTGAAATCATGAATCACCACCAGTTCGCCGTCAGCGCTGTGGTGATAATCCAGTTCGATCATGTCGGCACCCGCCTCCAGTGCCAGCTTGAATGAGGGCAGGGTGTTCTCCGGCGCGAACTGCGGATAACCCCGATGCCCGATGATGAGTGGGCGTTGCGCGTTGACGAGAGCGGCGGCGGGTGACGAGTTGTCCGCCGCTTCGGTGGCAGTGTGAGTCATGGTCAGTGCGATGGCGAGGAGGCACAGTTGGCGGCGAAGGGAACTTGTTTGCATCAGAATTGAGTCGGGTAAAGGGGCGTGCGAATTATTGTTGCGGCAGCGCATGGCCGGCGATGGAGCAAGTCGGCACAGTCGCCACCGAGTTCAGGGTGTATTTGCCGGACGCGGGACAGACCGGGATGGCTTGGTCTTTCAAATAAGGCGCGATGTCTTGCGCGGTGGGAACGGCTTCCGCTGTCTTGTTGTTTTCCAAGGCCCATTGCTGCTTGGCGGCATCAAGCTGTCGGAGATTGTTGATGCAGGAGTTGAGTACGTCTGCCTGCTGCCGGTTCTGAGCGCTGGCCAACACTTGAGCCTGAGTTTGAGCCAGGACTTGGGCTTGTTGTTGAGCGCGCTGGGTTTCAGCTTGTGCGCCGGCCAAAGCGTTCTGAGCCGATTGCGCCTGCTTGGCGAGCAGTTGACTTTCGTTGCGCAATTTTCCGACTTCGTTGCGCAGTCGGAGCAGGTCTTCCTTGTCCTTGCGCAACTGGGCGACTTCCGCCGGCGGCACCTGCAGGGTTTTCAACTCGGCGACTTCGGCGCGTAAGGTTTCAAGTTCCTGCACCGCCGTCTGCAATTTCGTCAGTTCCGCAGATTTCGATTGGTTCGAGTTGAAAAGGAAACCGGCACCCGCGATGGCGAGCACGGCCACAATCCAAGGCAGAATGGTTTTCATGGTTCCGGCGACGGTGTGCTTCAGTTTTGAAATGGTGCGCGCGGCGGGGGTCGAACCCACAACCTTCGGCTTCGGAGGCCGACACTCTATCCAATTGAGCTACGCGCGCAACTGGCGGCAGAATACCGCAGCCCCGGCCTGGCTCAAACTGTTTTTGCGGGTGGAATCCCAGTCAGTCCACCGCCCAAATTGCTTGCCGCCGTTCGTGACGGACAACATCCTGCGCCCCATGAAGCGCCCCTTTCTGCTGCTCGCGACGCTTGCCAGCGCCTGGCCGTTGCTGGCCGCCGATGCGCCCGCGCGCGGGGACCAAATGGTCACCGACTATCTTCGCAACAAGACCGCACGGCTTTCCGAGCGTTGCCTGGCGGATATCCGTACGGTGGATGACTGGAAGGCAAACCGCGACGATTATCGCCGTCAGTTGCAGGAGATGCTGGGACTCTGGCCTTGGCCTGACCGGACGGATTTGAAGCCGGTGGTCACCGGTAGGCTGGAAGAGGCCGAGTTCACGGTGGAGAAATTACAGTTCCAGGCGCTGCCGGGACTTTATTGCACGGCGAATCTGTATTTGCCCAAGTACGTTCCCACCCCAGCGCCGGCCATCCTCTACGAGTGCGGCCATTTTCGTTCGGTGACCAATGGAGTCAGCTACGGCAACAAGGCGGTGTATCAAGTGGACGGCGCGTGGTTCGCGCGTAATGGCTACGTCTGCCTTGTGCTGGACACGTTGTTGGCGGGGGAGATTCAGGGCGTTCACACCGGTACGCGCGATCGTGGTCTGTGGTGGTGGAATTCTCGTGGCTACACGCCGGCGGGCGTGGAGGCGTGGTTCGGCATCCGGGCGCTGGATTATCTCTCCACGCGACCAGAGGTGGACACGAATCGCTTTGGAATCACCGGTCATTCGGGCGGCGGCGCTTACAGTTGGACCGTCACGGCCCTCGACGACCGCATCAAAGTCGCCGCGCCGTTGGCGGGGATGGCGGATGCGACCAGTCACATCGGCGATGGCGTGATTGACAGCCATTGTGACTGCAATTTCTTCATCAACATTTATCGCTGGGATTTTCCGCAACTGGCCGCGCTGGCTGCACCGCGCCCGTTGTTGATCGGCGGCACCGACAGCGACCGGCTGTTTAATCTGGAAAATACCGTGCGCATTCACGAAAAAGTCCGCCGCATCTACAAACTCTACAACGCGACGAACAAACTGGGTCTCGCGATCGCGCCCGGCCCCCACGACGAAGTGCCGGAGTTGCGGTTGGCGGTGTTGCGCTGGTTCAACCGTTACCTTAAAGGCGTCGAAAAGGACGCTGAAAATCCCATCGTAATGGATTCCAAAAAGTACTTCACACCGGAGCAGCTTCGGGTGTTCAACGTTCTGCCCGCTGATGCCATTAACACGAACATCGCCGAAACCTTTGTCCCGTTACCGAAGCCTGAAACCAAATCCAGCGCGGAACTTTGCGCTGTGTTGCGCGAAAAGGTCTTTGCGGGCTGGCCGGCCGAGGATTTGCCTCTCGAGCCGAAACAAACTCTGTCGGTCGAACGTGACGGCTTGCGACTCAGCGCTTGGGATTTCAACAGCCAGCCCGATGTTACTCTCCGGATTTACCTGGTGGAAGACATGGCGATGAAAGGAACGAATGGAGTACAGCTTCGGGTGCTGGGCGAAGACTCCGGTCCGATGTGGTTGCACGATTTGCGTGCCGGCTTTGGCGTGCCGCTGGCGGAGGAACCAGGCGACACGAGCCGGATTGCCAACCTCGTTTCGCCGCTGGTCAGCTTGAAAGCCCAGTTGAAAACTTCCGGTGCCGCGCTCGCCTGGTTTGCTCCGCGCGGCGTGGGTTTGACTGCGTTCTCGGGCGACGAGAAGGCGCGCACGAAAATCCGCCGCCGCTTCATGTTGCTGGGGCAGACGCTCGACGGGATGCGCGTTTGGGACATCCGCCGCGCTGTGCAGATGATTCATTTTGTCCGGGAAGCGGACGTGGCCCGGGTGAAAGTGCAGGCCAGTGGTGACATGGCGGTGAATTCCGCCTACGCTGCGCTCTTTGAACCCGGCATTCGGCAAATGGAATTGCAGGGTCTGCCGGAATCACAGGCTGCGGGGCCGGATTACTTGGGCGTAATGCGCGTGACTGATTTGGGGCAGTTGCTGCGGCAATTGGATGCCCATGTGGAAATTCATTGAGGTTGTCACTTGCACGCGCTCCGCATGGACAGTTTTGCGTAGCGACGTGTTGGCTCCACTTTTTCTCCGGGAGGGAATGAGCCTTGGCGGCACAGGAGTTGCGCGTTTTTGATTAAGCGGAGGCCGTTTCCTGACGATTTACCGGGGAATGTTGGGCCTCAGGGTCAGGGAGAATGGGAACGTTGACCCGGCGGCGAACAGAAATGTGTGGTTCGAGCCGATTTTGAGTAAAGCGAGGTTTTTGATGGCTTTGGCGTGTCCAAGCAGGTTGCGCCATGAGCGTGAGGTTGCCTATAGATAAAAAAATAGCAGGCGGTTTAACGCTGGCGCTGGCATTGTTCAGCGTCACCGTCGTTTTATCCCTTCGATGCCTTCCTGACAATGGCGCCAGCGCAGCGGCCGGGCTTATTCTCGCGGGAGCTGGCCTCACGCTTGCCACTCTCGGTTGGGTTTTGACGGTCATGCTTCGAGCGTTGAAGGACGGCAGGCGCGCCCGGGAACTAAGCACCCAGGCGGAGTCACGACTTCGCCGGGTCTGGGATGGCGCCCAGGTGGCGATGCGCATCACGGATTCCAGCGGGCGACTGGTGATGGTCAACGACGCCTATTGCCGGTTCGTCGGCAAAGCCCGGGCTGAACTCGAGGGCGCGCTATTGACCACCCTTTACGCCGAAGAATTACGCGAACGGGTGGCTGCAGATTTCGCCAGCATATTTCAGCGGCACCAGAATGTTCCCCAGCGCAAGGTCGCCGTCACCCTGTGGAACGGCATCCGTCGTGACACGGAGATTTCGGATGCGTTCCTCGAGTTTCCCGGTGAGCCGACCTTGTTGCTCTCGGTCGTCACCGACACGAGCGCGCGGGAACACGCGGAGCGCAGCGCGGCAATCTACGCCCAGACGGCCCGGGAGTTGAGCGGCGCGGCGTCACGCCGGGAGGCTGGTGAAATCATCGTGGCCGCCGCCCGAAAGTTGATCGGTTGGGATGCCTGCTTCCTGCATTTGTACGATGCCGCGCGAAAACAGGTTGAACGCACCCTTTCACGCGACACCATCAATGGCCAGATCGTCGAGGCTGCGTTTGGGCCGGAAGATTTCCAGCCTTCGCCGATGTTTTTGAAAGTGATGCAGGAAGGCAGTCAGTTCATCCTGCGGGCGAACGAAGGCGGAACTGCTGGGGAATTGCAGACTTTTGGCGACGAGGAGCGCCGTTCGCTGTCACTCATGTTCGTCCCGGTGCGCGACACGGGCCGGGCGATCGGTGTGTTTTCCATCCAAAGCTACACGGTGCAGGCGTACGCTGCGGCGGACCTCGAATCCCTGCAGACTCTGGCGGATCACTGTGCCGGGGCGTTGCAACGCATTCGCGTGGAGGAAAAGCTCCACCAGCGCGAGCGTCGGTTCCGATTGCTCATTGAGAACGCGTCGGATGTCATCACGGTGATCGCGGCGGACGCCGTCATTCGCTATCAGAGTCCTTCGGTTGAGCGGCTGCTGGGTTATCTGCCGGAAGAGATGCTGGGTCGAAACGCGCTCGAATTCGTCCACCCCGAGGACCTGCCGCAAGTCACCGCGGCCATCAAGCAGGTCATCGAAGACGCCAGCGCCATTGCCAAGGTCGAATATCGCTTCCGCCACCGCGACGGGCTTTGGCGTACGTTGCAGTCGGTCGGTCGCAATTGCACGGAGGACACGGAGGAAGGATTCATCATCGTTAATTCTCGGGATGTGACGGAGAGCAAGGTGCTCGAGGAACAACTGCGCCAGGCGCAGAAGATGGAAGCGATTGGCCGGCTGGCCGGCGGCGTGGCCCATGATTTCAACAACATGCTGGCGGTCATTCAAATGCAGGCAGGTTTGCTGAAGGCGGATGGCGAGTTGACGGCCCTGCAATCCGAGATGGCGGGAGAAATCGAGAAAGCCGCCTTGCGCGCCGCCGATCTCACCCGGCAGTTGTTGCTCTTCAGCCGCCGACAAACCTTGCAACCCCGCGATTTGGACCTCAACGAATTGGTTCGGAACATCACCAAGATGCTCCAGCGCATCCTGGGCGAGCACATCCGCATTCAAATCAGTTTTGCCCCCGGGGAACTGTTGATCCATGCCGATCCGGGCATGATGGATCAGGTCCTCCTGAACCTCGCGGTCAATTCGCGGGACGCCATGCCGGACGGTGGGCAGCTCACCATTGAAACGGTGGCCGTCAACCTTGATGAAGCCGCGGCCGCACAATATCCCGGCGGCCGTCCCGGATCGTTCGTCTGTCTGAGCGTTACCGACACCGGTTGTGGCATTGCGCCGGACATCCAGCCGCGCATTTTTGAACCCTTCTTCACCACCAAGGACGTTGGCAAAGGGACTGGCCTGGGCCTGGCAACGGTCTTCGGCGTGGTGCAACAGCACGGCGGGTGGATTGCGGTGACGAGTGACCTTGGGAGCGGCGCCACCTTCCGGATCTTCATCCCGCGCCTGACCGTTTCCGCCGCGGTAGCCGCCGCGCCTTCCATCATGGGAAAGCTGCGCGGTGGTACCGAAACCATCCTGGTGGCGGAAGACGAACCGGCGTTGCGCGCGCTCGTGCGGAGTGTGCTGACCCGGCTCGGCTATCGTGTTTTGGAAGCGCCCACGGGCGTTCGTGCCCTGGAGGTGTGGCAACAGAATCGCGATGATATCCAGTTGCTGGTCACCGATATGGTCATGCCCGACGGCATGTCCGGACGCGAACTGGCGGATCGACTGCTCGCCGCGAATCCCAGCCTAAAAGTCATCTTTACCTCCGGCTACAGTCCCGAGATTGCCGGCAAGAACTCTCATTTGCGCGAAGGCGTGAATTTTCTCGCAAAGCCCTTCGCTCCTCCGAAGCTGGCTGAGGTCGTCCGCGCTCAATTGGACCGCGTGGCGGTGCTGCAATCGTAGTTCACAATTTCCCCGCCCGTGTGCGATTTGACGATGCGTCACCGCGCCTCTAATCTCCGTGTTGTGTTCGAACTCGTTTCCGATTACGCGCCCGCTGGGGATCAGCCGCAAGCAATTGCGAAACTGACCGAGGGCGTGCTCGCGGGCGCAAAACATCAGGTGCTGCTCGGCGTCACGGGTTCGGGCAAGACGTTCACGATTGCCAATGTCATCAAGAACGTGAACAAACCCACGCTGGTCATCTCGCATAACAAGACGCTGGCCGCGCAGCTTTACGCCGAATTCAAAAGCTTCTTCCCCCGCAACGCCGTCGAATACTTTGTCAGCTACTTCGATTTCTACCAGCCCGAGGCCTACATCCCGCGCACCGACACGTTTATCGAGAAGGACTCAAGCGTGAACAAGGAAATCGAGCGGATGCGGCTTTCGACGATGAGTTCGCTGTTCGCGCGGCGCGATGTCATCGTGGTGGCCAGCGTCTCGTGCATCTATGGCACGGGCAGCAAGGAAGACTACGAGAAGATGGTGATTGCGCTGCATGTCGGGCAATCCCTTTCCCGGGAGCAACTGCTCTCTCGCCTGGTGGACCTGCAATACACGCGCAACGACATTACCTTCGAGCGCGGGCAATTCCGCGTGCGAGGCGATACCGTGGAGGTCTGTCCAGCAGGCCGTGAAGATGCACTGCGCATCGAATTCTTTGGCGATGAAATCGAGCGACTGACTGTATTTGAGCCTTTGACTGGCGACAAAACGGAGGCACCTGCGAACACGATGATTTTTCCAGCCACACAGTTCGTGACGACGAATGAGAAAATGAAGCGGGCCATCCTGAACATCCGGGAGGAATTGGGCAATCGCATCGCGGAGTTTGAGAAGACGGGCAAGCTGCTGGAAGCCCAACGCATCAAGATGCGCACCGAGTACGACCTGGAGATGATGGAAGAAATGGGTTTCTGCTCGGGCATTGAGAATTACTCGCGGCACATCGCCGGACGCCCGCCCGGCTCGCGACCGGCCACGGTGATTGATTTCTTTCCCGAGGACTTCCTCCTGGTATTGGACGAGTCCCATGTGAGTGTGCCGCAGATCGGCGGGATGTATGAAGGCGACCGTTCGCGCAAGACGGTATTGGTCGAACACGGCTTCCGCCTGCCCAGCGCGCTGGACAATCGGCCGCTGAACTTCACGGAGTTTTCGGCGCTGCAAAAGCAGACCATTTACGTGAGCGCCACGCCGGCGCCGCGCGAAATTCAATGGGCGGGCGGCAAGGTCGTGGAACTCGTCGTGCGTCCGACCGGGCTCATTGATCCCAAAGTCACTCTCAAGCCGCTCAAGGGTCAGATTGATGACCTCATCGAGGAATGCCGCAAACGGGTGGACACGAAAGAGCGCGTGCTGGTGACAACGCTGACCAAGCGCACGGCGGAGGAGCTCACGGATTATCTACGCGACATCGGCGTGAACGTGCGCTATCTGCACAGCGAAATTGATGCGATTGAGCGCGTCGAGATTTTGCGCGCGCTGCGCAAAGGCGAGTTTGACGTGCTCGTCGGCATCAACTTGTTGCGCGAGGGGCTCGATCTGCCGGAGGTTTCGCTGGTGGCCATTCTCGATGCGGACAAGGAAGGTTTTCTTCGCAGCGAAACGAGTTTGATTCAAACCGCCGGACGCGCCGCGCGTCATCTCAACGGCGAAGTCATCCTCTACGCTGATGCGATGACCGACAGCATCAAGAAGTTTCTCGCCGTCACGGAATATCGCCGCAAACGCCAGCTCGCCTACAATGCCGAGCACAAAATCACCCCGCGCAGCGTCAGTCGGGCGGTGGAGGACAGCTTGGCCGTTTACGAATCAACCCGGAAGGAAGCGTCGTCCGTGCTTAAAGACGCCGGCATGGACGTGGACTTGACCGAAACGATAAACGAGCTTGAATCCGAAATGCTCACCGCGGCGAATAACCTGGAGTTTGAGAAAGCAGCCCTACTGCGCGATCAAATCAAGGAACTCAAACGGGCGATTGATGGTTCGCAACCAACCACGGAAGCCAAGGCGAAGCCGGTGACCTATCGCAAAGGTTCGCGGAGCCAGCGAGGCCGTGGAAAGCAACCGTTTTGAAACTGGCGACAAACATCGCGACGGGGAAAGCGGGCGCAAGGAGGCTATCAATCTGGGGACTGGTCGAAGTCGCAGGCATCTTGCTTTGCCTGGCAACGATTACTGGTTTCCTCGCCCGGCTGTGGTGGCTTTTCGAACTGACCTCCCACTTCCGCCTTCACTTGGCCATTGGTCTCGCCGCGATTGCTGCGTTTTGGGTTATGAAGCGCCGATGGCGCCAGGTGGCGATATGTTTCGCCTTCGCGACGGTGAATGCAGTTTTGGTTCTCGCGCTGTTGTGGCCGATCGCAGGCGAACCACCTCGGTCAGGCGGGCGGTTGCGGCTGGTGTCCACCAACGTTCACACCGAAAACGAACGTAGCGACCTCCTATTGCAGTTTCTGCGTGGCGCAGACGCGGACGTTGTCCTGTTGATGGAGGTCAATGACCGCTGGATGACCGCGTTGTCGCCGCTGCACACCAATTATCCGCATCGGATTGCCGAGGTGCGCGAAGACAATTTCGGCATCGCTTTGTTCAGCCGGATGCCACTGAAGAACGCCAGCGTGGTTGAAATCGGCAACGCGGGAGTGCCTTCAGTGATTGCCGACGTAACCGTGAACGAACAAACCATTCATCTGGTCGGCACGCATCCACTACCTCCCGGCTCGGCCGAAAACGCCCGCCTGCGAAATGAACAATTGACGGAGATTGCCAACCATGTCCGTGATCAACAGACGCCCGTCATCGTCCTTGGCGATTTGAATGTGACACCGTGGAGCCCTTATTTCACCGACCTTCTCAGGGACGGCCGCTTAAAGGATACCGCTCAAGGACGGGGCTTGTTCGGTTCATGGCCGGCTTGGCTGCCACTCTTACGCATTCCTCTCGACCATTGTCTTGTCTCGCCGTCCCTCCACGTTGCCGACCAGCATCTTGGCCCTCAGATGCATAGTGACCATCTGCCGGTGGTAATTGACTTGGTGATAACAGGAGGCCATGTCGAGTGACCACAGTCCTGATGATAAACCGGAGGTTTTCAGAAAACTGCCCGGCTGCGATCACGGCGGCGAAACGATTTCGAATTGAATGGCGGGCAGAGTCGCGACGGGGGCGCGACGCAGATTGCCGGCGGCCTTCGATTTGTTGGGTTCGGTCGGGCGCGCGGCGTAGGCGCTGACGATGAGGTTGCCACGCTGACCGGGCTTGGCTTTGGTCAGGTCCGCCGCCAGTTCAATTTCGGCGCCGTCGCGACTGGGCGACACTTTGCGAATCGAGATACCTTCGGGAGGTTCATTCAACTCCAGTTCGAATCGATCCACGAACACACCGGGCGCGCCGATCTTGACGCGGGCCGTTCCGCCAATCGGAATTTTCACCGGGGTTTCACTGAGAATTCTTGGCGGAGTGCGTTGCTGGCCTCGACCCAACACGGCGACTTTCAGCTCCTGAGCGGGGACGAGGTGGCGATAGATGAAGGCTTGCATCAGGTCGTCCGCCGGCACGGCCGGGTGGGCGATGGGCTTGCCGTCGAATCGCGCGCGCCCCTCGAGCGTCAGGCTGATCGGTTCGGGCGTTGGCGTGGCTGGAACGGAAAGGGTAAGTCGGACTTTTTCCTGATCGGCTGGCACCGACGCGCCGTTCAATTTGAATCCGGTTGGCGGGTTCAACAACCCAAGTGCAATCGCATTGGTGAACCCATCCTTGCGCAGGGCATACACCGTGAGCGGCACGGAGGCCCCGGCGCGAGCGGTCAGGCTGGAGGGCACGACGCGCAATTCGAAATCCGGCTGCGGCGCGCTGAGGCGTAGGCGGTAAGAGTACTCGGCACCTCCCTGTTGCGGAGTATCACGAAGGTGCAGGTAGAACGTGCCGTTGGTGGGTAGCGTGGCCCGGAGGTAAGAATCAGCGTGGTGGGTTTCCAGGCCGGCAGCTTTGTTGTCGGAGTCGTCGTTGAACGCGATCTGCTTCCCGGAGTCATCGGTGAGCTGCAGTTGGGAATCCAGCGGGGAATTGAGGCGCCGCGCCGCGAGTTCGGCTACGACCTCGCTACCGGTCTGGCCTTCGAAGCAGAAAACGTCCACGTCTCCTGGTGCGCCGATGCGTCCATTGATGATGAGAGGCATCATGACGCGCTGGGCGGTGGCGGGCGTGTTGTTGGGTTCGTGCTCCAGGGCTTCGGGCAACGAGTCCACCGCGAACAGCGCCGGGTTGGAAACATAACCGCAGTTTGTGACCGCAAGCTGATGAGTGCCGGTCTCAGTGAACTTGACCGTCTGCGTACGATTGCTCGCGGCGAGATTGTAACCCGTGAACTCGACTCCCGTGGCTTGGTCCATCGGGCCGCCCAAGGGGAAGACGCTGGTGACAAACGGCAGTTCGCCGATGGTGATGCGGTAAACAAAGTCCTCGCGCCCACGGTAGATCGCATCTTTGATTTCCAGCGTGTAGTCGCCATCCTTGGGGATTTCACAAACCAGAACGGGATCGGGATTGAAGCGGAAATCATCGGCGTAAGCCAGCTCGCGGCCCTTTGCGTCGAAGAGCGCCAGCGTGGCTTGAAACCAGCCGGGCACGGCGTCGGCCAGATAGGGAATCAACTCGCGCGCCTTGGCCTCAGCGACAATGCGTTGACCTTTGCGCGCAGTGAAACGTACATGATCCGCTTCACCCGGCATGATCTGACCGTTGACCACGGCGGGCAGGCTGACACGCAGCGCAGAATCGGCTGGTTCATTGGCGATGGGTTTGCCGAGTCGTTCCCGGAAGCGGTCTGCCTCCGGGTTGGGGGCTTTCGCTGCCGGTGCGGCGTATTCCCGCAACTCTCCCACATGAAAGGCCAGCGGATTGGAAAGGCCGTTCGGCGTGCCGAGGCGGATTTCGCGTGCCCCAGCCGGCGCGTTCGTCGCCATGACGAATTTGAGCGTGACGGTTTCTGCAATGGCGGGATTGCCCTGGCGATTGGGCGGGTTCTTCAAAATCTTCTCGCGGATGGTCGCCATTTCTTTCTCGTCCACCGTGTTCCAGGTGTTGGTGGAGTTGGGTTCACGCCGGGCGGCCTGCTTTCGGTCCTGCAACTCGCGCAATTTGTCGCGAAGTTGATTGAACTGGCCTTGCGGCATCGGCTTGTTGAATTCCACCACCATGGCTTTGACGCCGTCGCCCGAGATGCTGACATTGGTGACACCATCGAGAAATTGCCCGCCCACAGTGACGAAATAGGTGTCCCCACGCTCGCCGCCGGCGGGATAGACGTAGCCGATGTGCGGGGTGGGTTGGGCGGAAAGGGTGAAGGAAGCACCAAGCACCAACATCCAAGCTCCAGAGAAACACCCAGCACCAAACTTCAAACCGCGTAGCCGCCGAGGTAACGAGGCGGATCGCTGCGGTTGATCCGGCACTTCCGCCTCCTCACGTCGGCGGCTACGGGTGCTTGGAGCTTGGACCTGCTTCATCCCATGATCTCCTTCACTTGGCCTCCGGTCTTCACTCCAGCGACGTTGGGTAAAACCCGCAAGTCGAGCCCCTGTGGATTTGGGAGTTTCGCGTTGGCGTCAATGCCGAGCAGTTCATACATGCTGGCGATAAGGTCCACGGGATAGACCGGGCGTTCTTTGACTTCCTCGCCGCGCGCATCTGACGCGCCGACGACTTGGCCTCCCTTGAATCCGCCACCAGCCACCAGCGCCGAAAACACTTTGCCCCAGTGCCCGCGCCCACCATTCCACGGCGATTCGGTTTGAACCTTCGGCGTGCGCCCGAACTCGCCGCTGACCCACACGATAGTGCTGTCGAGCAACCCGTGATCGGCGAGGTCCTGCAACAGCGTCGCCAGGCCCTTGTCCAGCTCGGGCAGCTTGCGGTTCATGGCTTGGAAATGCTGTTTGTGCGTATCCCAGCCTTTGTAGTTGATCGTGATGTAAGGCACGCCCTTTTCCACGAGCCGCCGCGCCATCAGGCAGGATTGGCCAAACGTGTTGCGTCCGTAGCGATCGCGCAGTTCGTCCTTCTCCTGTGCGAGATTGAACAGCTTGCCCGCGTCGCCGAGGATCAGTTCGTAAGCCTGGTCTTCGGACTGGTAGAGCGTCTGCAACGTGCTGTCGCCAGGCATGGCCTTGCCCAGCGTGTTGAGTTGATGCAGCAATTCTCGCCGGGTCTTCTGTCGCTGCTCGGTGATACCCGGTGCGACGATGCCTTCAACCTCGAATTGCACCTTGCCCGGGTCGCCGCCAGTGGCGAACGGTTTGTATTTGTTACCGAGAAATCCGGCTTCGGAGAAGCGACCCTGCGGCTCGGTCAACACGATGTAGGGCGGAATCATCCCGGCGTAACCGGCGTCGTAGCCTTTGAACAATGACACCACCGCACCGGTGCTGGGAAAAACTTCCCGCCCGCCGGCGTCGCGACCGGTTTGGACCATGTAAGCGGCGGTTTCGTGGCCGTTGTTGCCGTGTGTCATGCTGCGGATGAGCGAATACTTGTCCGCCTGCTTCGCCAGGTTGGGGAGCAACTGCCCGATCCAGATCCCCTTCACGCTCGTCTCGATCGGTTTGTCGAGTGAACCGCAATAGTCACGGCCCGCCTCCGGTTTTGGATCGAACGTATCCAGATGACACGGCCCGCCCCAGAGCCAGATTTGGATGACGGACTTAGCCCGGGCGGTGCTGGGCGCAGCAAACGCGCGCGTGCCCCAGCCGTTGAGCAGGAGCAATCCACCCGCGCCAAACAGACATCGTCGCAGGGCCTCGCGGCGACTGAGGGGCGTACCGATGGTTTGCAACAAACGCGCGGCATCTCCTGCCAACGATTTTTCAATTCGGTGTGTGCTCATTTCTACGTTGTCCGGTTTGAGTTTGTGGCTTGGTCAGTGGCGATACAAAAACTCCGCGCTGTTGATCAATGCCCAGGCGAGGTCGGTGGTTGCCTCGCGCTTGCTCGGTACCGACTTTGCGTATGACTCCGCCATCTTCACCTCTTCGTCCGTCGGGAAGCGCGAGAGGATGCCCAGGTACATCGCCGTGATGATTTCGCGCGCCGATTTGTTGCCCTGCAACTGGTATTGCAGCATCCGGCTCTGGCTGATCTTTCGCTGGACCTGGCTGGAGTTCAGCAAATGCAGGCGCTGCGCATCGGTGATGCGGTTGTTGCGCTCGGATTCCAAGCCCGTATCGCGGGGCGAACGCCCGAACATTTCGAGGAACGGACTCGTGATGCTGCCGTCGGGCAACGCAATCGAACGTTGGTCCTCGGGAATGAAGGTGAACGGTTCGGGGATTGGGCTGGAATACTTTTCCGTCGTGCTGGTGATCTGGTTCAGCGCATCAATCAGCACTTCGGCATCGAGCCGGCGCAGCGGATAGGCCGCAAAGTTCGCTGCCGCTCCGGGCTTTTCCGATTGGGGAATGGACGCGAGTTGATAAGTCTGCGAATTCAGGATGAGCCGACAGAGTTGCTTGAGGTCATACTTCGAGGCAATAAACTCCCGCTCTAGGAGAGCCAGCAACTCCGGATTGCTAGGCGGATTGTCGGCGCGAATGTCGTCCGGCTCGTGAATGATGCCGCGGCCCAACAGCCACGCCCAGACGCGATTGACGAGGTTGCGCGCGAACCACGGATTCTTCGGGTCAATCAACCAGTCGGCGAACACCTCGCGCGGGTCGCGGTCGCTGGTGAGTTTGATACGCTTGCCATCCGGGAACGTGGCCCAAGACGCGTTGCCATCAAGCCGTGAATTTGTCTCCACACGTCCCCTCACCCCGTCCCTCTCCCCATCTGATGGGGAGAGGGTGACCGAAGGCTGGGTGAGGGGATGCTCGGCCGACATTGCCTTGTTCGGGTCCCAGAAAACGATTTCCTCCTTCCACTCGCTGGTGGACTTGTAGCCGACTTGCCCGAAGAAGGCCGCGAAGCCGGCGAGTTCGTTAGTAGGCCATTTATCGGCGCGTGTGCCCATCAGCGTCAGCGCCACGGTCTGCGCGATGCCTTGCGGGTCGCGGTTTTGCATGGCGCGATAGAAGTTAACTGGGCCGACGCGGAAGTTGCTGCCGGATGATGTGAGCAGTTCGCGGGCGAACTGGTCGTAGGGCTTGTTGTCCCGGATGCTAGTGCGAATCCAGCGGTGATAGGCCTGGGCCGCGTTGGGCCAGAGGTTGATGGGAAACTCCGCTTTCACGCGGAGCACGTCGCACCACTTCATGGCCCAGTAGTCAGCGAATTCGTCGCGCTCCAGCAGTTGATCAATCAACTTGCGACGTTTGTCGGGGTTCTGATCGAGAATAAACTCGCGGGCCTGAGTCGCGGTGGGCAGGGTGCCGATGACGTCGAGATAGACGCGCCGAACGAAAACGGCATCGGAACAAGGATTTGCCGGCGTGAGGCCCAGTTTCTCGCAACGAACTATGACTGGTCGGTCAATGGCGTTCCCGCGCGGCGAGTTGGTGGATGATTCAAATGGATTTTGCCCTGCCTGCGCCTGGGCCATCGTCCAGACAACCCACGCCACGCCCCAAATCCACTTCGACCCCGTTGCCCGCATAAGCATTCCCCGAGAACAAACCCCACCGCGCCGCCGTCTTCCCAAATTCACGGTGGCGGACACGAACAGTTGTTACCTCCGACGCTCCCGCTCCCTTGATGGTTACACGTTAGCAAAGATTCCTGTAACCAAACACGCGTTTTTGTGGTCTAATCGTGCGTAACGGCCGGGCCGATGGGAATCGTCGCAAAACTGGGACTGGAACGCCGTGGGGGCTTCCGATTGGGCGACAGCGGCGGGCTGACTTCGGGGATTCATCGTGGACAAAGAAATGCGTGCTCAGGCTCTGCCTCAACCGGCTAAACCCTTTTCCGGACCATCACAGGCGCGTATTCACCGTCAGCGAAGCGTTGGAATGGAGGTGGTTGTGGTCGAGTCCACGCCCGTCACCGACCTGCATCTCACGCTCACGCCGAAGGCGGGCGAAACGCCGTTTGATTTGGTCGGACGTCTGGCGAAGGTGCTGGCGGATTGGGACGCCACCATGGTGCGACAATTGGTGTTTGGCTCAGTGGCTGCGCACCAGCCGACGGTGACGGCTTTGAAGCAGATGTTCGGTCGCTCGGTGTTTCCTGTGACCTGGGTGGAGGGAGCTGGTTGCGGCGACAACCCGGTTTCCGGAATGCAGGTCCACGCCATAGCGGGCGCGAACGTCCGAACGGAGCAAACTGCGAATGGCATGGTGGCTTGTTCCTGGGACGATGCGCTGGCAACGCATTGTGTGCTAAACGGACTTGGGCCAACGCGCTTTGACCAGACCTCGCCGCATCAAACCGCCGAAACCTTGGAGAATATCCTGTCCACTCTGAGTCACGCCGGAATGACCATTAAGGACGTGGCGCGGACGTGGTTCTTCCTCGACGGCATTCTCTCGTGGTATGGCGACTTCAATCGCGTGCGAAATGATTTCTTTGCGCGTTGCGAATTGCGCGCGGGCAGCATGCCGGCCAGCACGGGGGTAAGCGGCCGCAATCCCGCGGGTGCGGCGTTGACGGCGGCGGTGTGGGCAATCCGTCCGCACGATCACGCAGCCAGACTGGTCCAGGTTGTTTCTTCCCCGCTGCAATGTCCGGCGCCGGCCTATGGCAGTGCGTTCAGCCGCGCCGTTGAGATTCACTCGGCAGGCTTCCGCCAGCTTCTGGTCTCGGGCACGGCCAGCATCGCACCGGGTGGTCGCACGGATCGCGTGGGCGATGTGCGGGGGCAGATTGAGCTTTCAATGCAGGTGGTGGCGGCCATCCTGGAATCGCGGCAGATGACCTTTGCGGATGTTTCACGCGCCACGGCCTACTTCAAGTCACCCGCTGATGTGGCCGCCTGGGAGGACTGGCGCGACCGCCACGAACAGCGGGCCATGCTGGTGGTTTGTGCGTGTTGCGACATCTGCCGGGATGATCTGCTGTTCGAGATTGAACTTGATGCCCTCCGGGCGAGCGCAGAAACCTAAGAATCACTCTTCGCGACAAAGATTCACCTCTCGCCAACGGTATCGAGCTTGGGTAGCTTCGCCGGAACTTGAAACTGTTCCCGTGCGATGAGGCAAATTGGCAACCTTCCTGACGAGACGCAGGCGCGTCTCTTCAGCGACCATTTGATGGCCAGCCGCATTCGCAATGAAATCGAGCCGGAGGGCAACGCATGGGCGATCTGGATCAAGGACGAGGAGCAGGTGGAGGACGCCAAGGCCCAACTGGAGCGTTTTCGCGCGAACCCCGACGCGGCCGAATTCCGGGCGGCTCGCTCGAAAGCCGCCGAAGCGCGCGCGGCGGAAGCCAAAGACTTGGCGGATTACCACCGGCGGATTCGCACGCGGCAAAGTCTCTTCCCGAAGTTTGGCGGTTATGGCGTAGGGCCGCTCACATTCGGGCTGATTTTGCTTTGCGTCGCTTTCGCGGTGTATTCAAAGCTGGGCTACGACACGGATGTGGTGCGGCGTTTCGTCCTCGCGGATCCGGAAAACGCGAATGGAACGTTTCTGCCGGAGGTGCGCGAGGGACAGTATTGGCGGCTGGTGTCGCCGGCGTTCATTCACTTCGGACCGCTGCATCTGGCGTTCAATCTGATGTGGCTTTATCAACTCGGCTGCATGATCGAGGCGCGGCGCGGGACGCTCACATTGGTGTTGCTGTTTCTATTCACTTCGACTTTGCCGTTCATTGCAGAATACGTCTACCAAGCGACAATGGGGCGGCCGGGATTGGTGGGCGGCATGTCGGGCGTAGTTTATGGGCTGGCGGGCTATGTGTGGATGCGTGGCAAATACGACGTCGCTTCGGGCGTCTATCTGGACCGTACGAGCATTCAATGGCTGCTGATTTGGTTGGTGGTTTGTTTTTCCAATGCGGTCGGACCGATCGCAAACGTGGCGCACCTGACTGGCCTAATCATCGGCGTGGTATGGGGACGCGTGTCGGCGTGGCTCGCAACCGGTCGGCAACGGTGAATGGCCGAAAACCTGGCGCCGCTCCCAAAACATCTCAACGCGGGATGTTTCTTTTTTAACACGCTGCTTCTTTTGGCCACAACACATTTGGGTGAAACGCCGAATCCGGCTGCTGGCAGTGCAAAATTGAGCGGTATTCGCCGCTGGCAACGCTCCTGCTAAATCAATGCGTGGCCAAATCCCGGCCACAAACTCCCCCACGACCGCGCCTTGCTTGTGCGCTTGGGGAAACAAGGATTTGTCACTATGAAGACTGGCTACCTGATCGACATGGACGGTGTCATTTACCGGGAGAATCAGCTGATCCCGGGCGTCATTGAATTCATTCATGCACTGGTCAGCACCGGCACGCCATTTCTTTTTCTCACCAACAACTCTGCACCCACGCCGGAAGATCTGGCGGTGCGCTTGAAGCACCTCGACATCCACGGACTGTCCGCGCGGCACTTCTACACCTCGGCGTTGAACACGGCGGATTTTCTGTGCGAAACCGATCCCGGTTGCACGGTGTTTGTCATCGGTGAAGGCGGATTGCTCGCGGCCTTGCACGAACGCAAGATTGCCAACGATGCCATCCAGCCCCGTTACGTCGTGGTGGGCGAGGGCACAACCACGATGGACCGGCTCACCAAGGCGCACGAGTGCATCGAGAAAGGTGCGCGGTTGCTGGCGACCAATCCGGACAATTGGTGCCCGGTTTCCAGCAGCAAGACGCGACCCGGTGCCGGCGCAACGGCGGCGTACCTCGAAGCCAGCAGCGGTCGCCGCGCGTATTACCTCGGCAAGCCCAATGGCTACATGTTCCATCGCGCCCGGCGCAAGTTGAGTGAACTCGCGCTCGGCACGCCGGAACAGGTGGTGATGATTGGCGACACGATGGAGACGGACATTCGCGGAGCGTTTGAGGCGGGGATGCAATCCTGTCTCGTGCTGAGCGGTTCGACCAAGTTTGAGGACGTGGCGGATTATGTCTATCAACCGACTCGAATTTTGCGGACGGTCGCGGAGTTGACCGAGGAAATCAAGACCGGCAAGCCGGTCAATCACCACCACGAATTGGCGTCCACGAGCAACGGCTTCCGCACGAGCAAAGGCGGATTACGCCATCAAACGGACATCTTCGCCTTGCACAAACCACGTCCGCGTCCGGCGATGACGAAGTAAGCGAACTCGCCTTCAGCGGCCAAAATCCTTGCGCGCCGCCTCCAGGCCGCGCTCGTAGGCCGCGATCAGCCGGTCGTACTGGGCATCGGCATCGTGATCAATCTCCTGCCGCGCCGGGTCGGCATCGAACCATGCCAAGGTGCGCTTGATGCCGTCGCGAAACCGCGTGGTCGCCACGAAGTCCGGCACGAAACGCTTGATCTTGCTGTTGTCGAACACCGCGCAGTTTGACTTGTCGCCCAACAACCCTTCAGTGGTATTGGGCAGACATGCGCGAATGAAATCGGACGCGATGTGGACGAACTTCGGATTCGCCACGCCCGCCGCCTCGGCGACATCCTCGAAGATTTGATTCCACGTCAACACTTCGTCGGAAGTGATATGAAACGCGTGACCGATGGCGCCTTGGTGTCCCAGCAACCCCACCAGCGCCTTGGCGAAGTCAGTGTTGTGCGTCATTGTCCACAGGGTCAATCCGTCACCGGGAATGATCACCGGTTTCCCCCGACGCATCCGCGACACCGCGGTGTAGGTCTTCGGCCAACTGTTCATGGCCAACGGCACGATGACGTCGCCGTAGGTGAACGACGGACGCACAATCGTCATCGGGAAACCTTCCGCTTGCAAAGCTCGTTGCAATCGTTCCTCGCAGGCGATCTTGTTGCGCGAGTATTCCCAGTAAGGATTCACCAGCGGCGTGGATTCCGTCACGAGATAGTGCGCGAGCGGTTTCTGATAGGCGCTGGCCGAGCTGATGAAAATGAACTGTCCGGTGCGCCCCCGGAAAAGCGCGAGGCGTTGCTCGATCTCCGCTGGCGTGAAGGAAATGAAGTCCACGATTGCGTCCCAGCGCTGATCGCCGAGCGCGGCGGCGGCGCCGCGCGCATCGTTGATGTCCACCACAATTTGTTCCGACTTTCATGCGCCACATGGTGTCACAGAACCAATACGGGTGGCAAATCTCTCCTTACCGGCTTCTCGCCAGAATAAACCAGCACAGCACCGCCAGTCCGATGAGAATGGCGGCCACGACAACTACCAGCACAGCCGGGTTGCGCGGCTTTTCGGTTTTGTCTGGTATGGCGGTCATCGGTGGCGTTGGCGGCGGCGCAGTCGGAGCCGAACGCGGCAACATCATGGTATGATCCGCCACCGGCGAAGGCGCGCTGGATTCGAGCTTTACTGACGCTGGGTGGGAAGGCTTCGGTTCGATTTGTTCGCGTTGATGCCGGACATGCGCGTGAACCGCCGTCACATCGGTAACCGTGTTCGACGCCGACGAGGACATGAGTTCGAGCCGGGCCTCGATGGAACCGAATTTCACCGTTTGACCGTTGTGAAGCGGGCGCTGTTGTTGCTTGTCCAAACGCACGCCATTGACGAACGTCCCGTTGCTCGAACCCAGGTCGCGGACAATCACCTCCGTCCCGTAAACCAAGATTTCACAGTGCGACTGGGAAACCGAGGCATCATGAATGGTGAGCGTGTTGTGATCGCCTCGGCCCACAGAGGTTTTCTCCACGGCGAACTCGTAAACCCGGCCGTCAAACTTTTCCCCAATGAATATCAGTTTTGCCATGACTGCATCCGCCCGCTCACATCTGCCCATTTTTGCGGCGGCTGACGAGCTTTTTCTTCCGGGATGCCGGTGAATTCAATTTTTGGCCGGGCCGGGTCGTGTGCTAGAGTCAGGCCATGTCGTGGGAACAGATCATCGGGATCAGCCTCACGTTGATCGTGATGTTGATCGGTTTGATTGGCAGTGTCGTGCCGGTGCTGCCGGGCACGCCGGTCGTGTTGATCGCGGCCATTTGCCACCGGCTCTACTTCGGTGAAGCCAGCGTCAGCAACCCCTTCCTCGCGGTGCTCGTGGTTCTAACCGGGCTCTCACTGTTATTGGACTTTCTCGCCAGCACGCTGGGAGCGAAGAAATTCGGCGCCACCTGGCGGGGCATGGTCGGTGCGCTCCTGGGCGGCATCATCGGACTTTTTTTCGCGCTGCCGGGCATCATCCTCGGCCCGTTCCTGGGGGCGATGCTGTTTGAAATGATCGGCGGCAAGGAATTCAAGGTCGCCGCCAAAGCCGGGGCCGGAGCGGTGGTTGGTCTGCTGCTGGGCGTGATCGGTAAATTTGCCATCTGCGTGATGATGATTGGGCTTTTCGCAAGCAACACCATCTACCGCACGTTGAATCAACCTGAGCACACGCCTGGTCAGTTGGCTTATCACCTGACTTGTTTGAACGGTGATCAGTCCGCGAGCGATTGCATGCTCACTCAAGGTTTGAAGAGCCGATAAAACCGGTTACCCGAAGGTGGGCTGACGATTACCGCGCGATTCGTACCGTTGTCATTTATGTTGCCGCTGACATTACTCCAGTTCGCGCTCGCAATGCCGTTGGTGTTTTGCTGAAGCACGAAGCCGACCGAGGGAGAGGGCCACACCACTGCCACAGCGTTCGTGGACGTAAGTTGAATGCTTAAGGACGGCGCCACCTCCGGAATAACGAAGAGGTAACCTGAAGCGCCGTTTCCCTTTGCACAAATAAGCACGTGGCTGCTATCTAGGGCCGCTAGCGAGAAGCCAAACTGGTCGCCGTCCCTTGCCGGGGGATCGGTGATCGTGGCGAGCAAGTTGCCATTGGTGCCGTACAAATACGCAGCACCGGCGCTCGCTGCCACGGTGTTGTCGTAGTTCGCGCCGATGAGCATCCGGTCGCTTCCAATCGCCGCCAGCGAGATTCCGAAATATTTGGTGGTTTGCGGCGTGGGATTCGTAAGCGTCATCAGCAACGTGCCGTTGACGTTGAACAGGTAGGCCGCCCCAGCGTACGCTGCGCCAGCATTGTCCGTGTAGGCGCTAACGAGCACCAGGTCATTTCCGACGGCTGCGACCCGCAATCCGAAATAATCGGCAGTCTCCGGAGTGGGATTCTTGAAGGTATTAAGCAGCACTCCGTTGGTACTGAATAGATGCACCGCGCCAGTCTGAGGTCCGGCTGTGTTATCAAAAGGTGCGCCAACGAGCACACGGTCACCCAACTGCGCGACAGCCATTCCAAAGTATTCGACAAAATTCGGGGTTGGATTGGTGAACGCGGCCAGCAATGTGCCGTTGGTGCTGAACAGATACACCGCGCCAGCCATGATGTTGTTGCTCGTCCTGTTGAAAGGCGCACCAATGAGCAATCGGTCGCTTCCAAACGCCGCCACCGAGAAACCGAATTCCTCGTTGCTCATCGGAGTTGGGTCTCTGAAGGTTCTCAGTAGTGTCCCATCGGTGCTGAAAAGGTACGCAGCGCCGCCGTGGTAGCCGTCTGTTCTGTCGCCCCAATCTCCAATCAGCACGCTGTCGGCTCCAATTTTCGTTAATGAATAACCGAAATAGTAGCTGTTCGTCACCGCAGGAGAAGTAAAGGTAGTGAGCAAAACGGCATTCGTATCGAACAAGTAGGCTGCGCCCGCTGACTTCTTCCCCGCAGAGTTCGTATGCGTGTCTTGAAACGCTCCAATGAGCACCTTATCGGTCCCCACTGCCGCGGCTGACGAACCAAAACCGATAAAATGCGAAACCGGATTGGTGAATGTGGCTATCAGATTGATGGTTTGGGCCAGCCCCCCGACCGGCGCCAACATGAGCATTGCCAGGATTGTGCGGAGGTTCGTGTTCACAGCTTTGGAAGCGATTAGCAGCAGACATGCCAGCTTCAATTTTCGCATGTTCGCATTACCCGCGACAAGAAAGTAGCGCGAAATTCCCGCGAAATGCGTCTGGTTCGCGCATCCGCAAGCAGGACGTGGTCGCTACGCTGAACCACGGCACGGAAGTAATGGCCATCTTGCGCCTGTGGCGAAAAGTCGCGCGCTGCCTGTAGAATTGAATTTCGCCGTCTTCTCGCCATGATTGTTTGCATGAGCGCTGACCGGCGACGACAATGGCGCGCAACGTGTCGCATTTAGTCCCACCTGGCTCAAGGCCCGCGAGTTTCTACACTCCAAAGTGGCCGCGCTCCCGGTGGAGATTCACAACGATGCCGCGGGCAACACCTGGTTCACCTTGCGTGGTGAATCGGAGAAGTGTCTGCTCATCGGCGGCCATTTCGATTCCGTGCCCAACGGCGGCTGGCTCGACGGCTGCCTGAATGTGCTGGCCGGTGTGGAAATTCTCCGCCGCATCAACGCGCAATACAACGGCATGCCGCCCGTGACGGTGCGCCTGGTGGATTGGTGCGACGAAGAAGGCGCGCGGTTCGGCAAGAGTTTGTTCGGCTCGTCCGCCTGCTCCGGCAATCTGGACATGAACGAGGCGCGCAGCCTCGTGGACAAGCAAGGCGTCAAACTCCCCGACGCGCTAAAAAACGTCGGCATTGATTTCGAGCGCGTGAAGGAAAGTGGACGCGAACTCCAGAATGCCGCCGCGTATCTGGAATTGCACATCGAACAAGGTCCGGTGTTGCTTGATCTCGATCTGCCGCTGGGCGCGGT
This sequence comes from Limisphaerales bacterium, assembly GCA_044225555.1. Classification (GTDB taxonomy): domain Bacteria; phylum Verrucomicrobiota; class Verrucomicrobiia; order Limisphaerales; family JADLHS01; genus JADLHS01. Next base: position 91,598 of record JBGAIM010000008.1, read on the forward strand.
GCTGGGCACGTTTGGTGTGGAGCGACACGCCATCACGTTTCATGGCCAGGCTGCGCACTCCGGCAGCACGCCGATGAACCGTCGCAAGGACGCCTTCCTCGCCGCGGCGAGGATGAGTTCCGAGATTTACCAGATCGCCGAGCGCAGCGGTAACGGCGTTTGTACTATTGGCTCCTGCACGACCAAGCCCGGCATCGTCACCAGCGTGGTTGAGGAATGTCGCATCACGCTCGACCAACGCCATCTCGATGCCGCCAAACTCGCGACGATGCTCGCCGAAGCCAAGGCTGCGAGCGAAAATTTCGCAAAGGAAGGCAACGTGAAAGTCAGTTGGGAACGCCTCTGGCAAATTGACCCGCGCCCGTTCAACGACGACCTCATCGCGCTGTGCGACGAAGCGATCCGCGAGACCTACGGTAAATCGCATCGCCTGCCGAGCGGCCCATTGCACGACGCCGCCGAAGTCGCAGCGGCGGGTGTGCCGACCGTGATGATGTTCGTCCAAAGCCTGCACGGCATCAGCCACAATAAGATCGAGGACACGAAGGAAGAACACCTCGAACTCTGCGTGACCGCCTTCGACAAGCTGGCGGAGAAAGCGATGAAATGGATTCAAAAATAAGACATCCGCAGATTGCGCAGATGGTCACAGATTTTTAGGAAGGATATTTTGATCTGCGACCATCTGTGCAATCTGCGGATCTTGAATGATAAAACTGCCACAACTCAATTCGCTTTCCCGAGACGAATTTGCCCGCGTCGTCGGACCGGTGTTTGAACATTCGCCGTGGATCGCGGAGGCAACGTGGGTGAAACGACCGTTTGGAAACCTGGCGGCGTTGCATGCCGTATTGTGCGATACCGTCCACCGCGCAAGTGAGGAGAAGCAACTGGCGTTGATCCGCGCGCACCCGGACCTCGTCGGCAAGCTGGCGTTGGCGGGGCAGCTCACGAAGGAATCCACCGGCGAGCAGGCGAGCGCGGGTTTGGACAAGTTGTCGCCGGAGGAAGTGGCGTTGTTCCAGTCGAACAACGTGGCCTACCAGGCGAAGTTTGGATTCCCGTTCATCGTTTGCGCGCGGTTGAACCAGAGAGAGGCGATCTTGAGCGGGTTCAAGGTCCGTTTGCAAAACTCGCGTGAGCAAGAAATCAAGACGGCGCTTGAAGAGATCGGCAAAATTGCGTATCTGCGGTTGCGCGACATTATTGAATCCTGACCATGAAAAACCTCATTTGCCATCTTCTCGCGATCTGCTCCATCACGACCTGCATGTTTGCATCGCAGGCTGAGGACGAGGCGGCGGCCACCTTGACCAAAGTCGGGCAGGACGCGCCGGCTTTCGAGTGCATTGCCACTGATGGCACGAATCTCAAACTCGTTGACCTGCGTGGCAGGGTGGTGTTGATCAGTTTCTTCGCCACCTCGTGCGCCCCGTGTGTGGTGGAGATGCCGCATTTGGAAAAGGAGGTCTGGCAAAAGTTCAAGGGCGAGAAATTTGCCATGATGGCGATCGGGCGGGAGCACGAGAACAAAGACCTGAGTGAGTTTCAAAAGAAACATCAACTCACTTTCCCCCTAGCCGGTGATCCGAAACGCGCTATCTACAGCCGGTTCGCCACGCAATATATCCCGCGAAACTATGTCGTCGGCGCGGATGGGAAGATCGCATTTCAATCCGTGGATTACACTGAAGCGGAATTTGCGAGGATGATTGATGTGATCGGCCAGGAAATTGCAAAGGTGAAGTAAGCTTTAATATGCCCGCCAAACTCAGCACGCACGTTTTGGACACCGCGCACGGTTGTCCGGCGTCAGGAATGAAAATCGAACTCTGGTTGCTTGAGGGTGAGGACCGCACGCTGGTCACCACGGCGCGGACTAATACCGATGGCCGCACGGACACGCCCTTGCTGGCCGCCGATGAAATGAAGGTTGGCCAGTATGAGATCGTATTTTTCGTCGGGGATTACTTCACCGCCAGGGCCACGCCGATGCCGAAGCTGCGTTTCCTGGATCATGTGCCGGTGCGATTTGGGATCGCGGATGCTGGTGCGTCGTATCATGTGCCGCTGTTGTGCTCCCCGTGGAGTTATTCGACTTATCGCGGGAGTTAACCGCTCGCCATGCCCCAAACCGATCTCGCAAAACTCGTGATGCAGCGCATTGACGCGCTGGCGCAAATCAGCGAGGACGCAGGCAAACTCACGCGGACATTTGCGTCGCCCGCGATGAAGTGCGCCAATGAACTGGTCGGCTCGTGGATGCGCGAAGCCGGCTTGGCGGTGCGGACGGATGCGATTGGGAATCTCATCGGCCACTATCCGGCGGCGCAGCCGGACGGGAAAATCCTTTTGCTAGGTTCGCACCTCGACACCGTGCGGGACGCGGGAAAGTTCGACGGACCACTGGGGGTGCTGGTTGCCATCGCGTGCGTGCAGCATCTCAGCGAAACCAAAAAGCGGCTGCCTTTTGCCATCGAGGTCATTGGGTTTGCGGACGAGGAGGGCGTGCGCTATCAAAGCACGTATCTGGGCAGTCGCGCGCTGGCGGGAACTTTCAACGCGGAGGATCTGAAGCGCGTGGACGCGAAGGGCATCACGATGAGGGAGGCGATTCGCGAATTCGGCGGAAATCCTGATGGCATCGCAGGTGCGAAGCTCGATCCAGGTCGGTTGCTGGGTTACGCGGAGGTTCATATCGAGCAAGGGCCGGTGTTGGAAAAGAAAAATCTCGCAGTCGGGGTGGTGTCAGCGATCGCCGGACAGACGCGGGCGCGGGTGAGTTTCATTGGTCAAGCCGGACATGCCGGCACCGTGCCGATGAATTTGCGGCGAGATGCTTTGACGGCGGCGGCGGAGTTTATATTGGCAGCCGAAGCGCTGGGGCAGAATCGTGGCGGATTGGTGGCGACAGTGGGAGAGATTGTTGCGCTGCCCGGGGCGAGCAATGTGATTCCGGGTGAGGCGCGACTCAGTCTGGATGTGCGGCATCCGGATGATTCTGTGCGATCCAAAGCAAGCGAGGAACTAAAGCAGCGGGCGGAGGAAATTGCCGCTGAGCGCGGGATTGCTTTGAAATGGGAAACCGTGCATGAGAGCGCGGCCGTGGTTTGTGATCGGCGACTCACGTTGCTTTTGGAAAATGCCGTGAGGCGGCAACAGCAGGAAGCGCCGTTGCTGGCCAGTGGCGCGGGGCACGACGCGGCGGCGTTGTCGGCCAGCTGTCCGGTGGCGATGTTGTTTGTGCGCTGCAAGGGCGGCATCAGCCACAACCCTGCGGAGTCGGCAATCGAGTCTGACGTGCGTGTGGCGATTGGCGTGATGAATGATTTTCTGAAATCTTTCTCTGAACTCAAGTGACCCAGCTTGACCTCATCATTCGCGGTGGAACAATCGTAACGCACGACGGTGAACGTCGGGTGGACATTGGCGTGCTCGAGGGTCAGGTTGCTGCGCTCGAAACAAGCATCAGCGCGTCGGCAAGGGAGATGGTGGATGCAAAGGGCCTCCACATTTTCCCCGGGTTGATTGATTCGCATGTTCACTTCAACGAGCCGGGTCGCGACGACTGGGAGGGAATCGAAACCGGTTCGCGGGCGCTGGCGGCGGGCGGCGGCACGATGTTCTTCGACATGCCTTTGAATTCGTCGCCGCCCACACTCGATGCGACGAGCTTCGATTCCAAGCTGGTGGTGGCGCGGGAGAAGTCGCTGACAGATTTTGCGTTGTGGGGTGGGCTGGTGCCGTGGAACCTGGACCACCTTGAAGAACTGGCGGAACGCGGGGTGATTGGTTTCAAGGCGTTCATGTCGAACAGTGGTATCGAAGATTTTGGAAATGTGGACCACGCGACGTTGCGCGAAGGAATGAAGCGGGCGGCGAAGCTGGGCAAATTGGTGGCGGTTCATGCGGAGAGTGAGTTGATCACGAGTGAACTGACAAATCGGGCGGCGCGGAAGGGAAAGACGGGCATTCGGGACTATCTGGATTCGCGACCGATCCCCGCCGAGTTGGAGGCGATTCATCATGCGCTGGAGATCGCGGGCGAAACGGGCTGCGCCTTGCACATTGTGCATGTCAGTTCGGGAGCCGGCGTGGCCTTAGTGGCGAGTGCGCAGAAGCAGGGCGTGGATGTGACCTGCGAAACGTGTCCGCATTACCTGGTGCTGACAGAGGAAGACGTGGAGAAACTGGGCGCAGTGGCCAAGTGTGCGCCGCCGTTGCGGACGAAGTCGGCGCAGGATGTGTTGTGGCGATATGTCGAGAGCGGACAGGTGGCGACGATTGGATCGGATCATTCGCCGTCGCCACCCGAGATGAAAAGAAACGCGAATTTTTTCAAGGTGTGGGGTGGGATTTCAGGAGTGCAACATACGCTGCCTTTGCTGCTGACGGGACGGAGCGCCGAGCACCAGCTCGGCTCGTCCGGCGACTCGGACAGCACCGAGCCGGGCCGGTGCTCGGCGCTCCAACTCATCGCCCGCCTCACTTCGTTCAAGGTAGCGGAGCGTTTCAAGCTGCCGCCAACGAAAGGACGAATTGCGGTGGGGGCGGATGCGGACCTGGCGTTGGTGGACTTGAAGCAGCAATTCACCGTGCGGGTGGAGGATTTGCTGTATCGGCACCAGCAGAGTCCTTATGTGGGCCGCGCGTTGACAGGGCGGGTCGTTCGCACCATCCTGCGCGGATTAACGATATTCAGCGAAGGCCGGATTGTTTCCGCGCCGACGGGCAGATTGGTGAAACCAATCAGCAGTTGAAGCATCTCAGTATTCAGTAATGGCAGCTGGCCAGGTCGAACCATGAGTGACTTGTTTGGATTTACCCGCACGGTCGTGAAGCGGCGTTACGCGCTGCTCGCGCCCGATGGTTTTGTAGCGAGCAATCTGCCCGGTTGGAAGAATGCCGTGTGCGTGGTGAATATTTCGCCCGCGATGACCGGACCACGGTTCACGCAACTGCATGTCACGTTGGAGAAAGATGGCGCCGGCGAGGGTAATACCGGGGTGAACCAGTATTTCATCTACGTGGTCGAAGGCTCGGGCACGATTGATCTCGCGGACAAGCGGCATCGGCTGGAGGCAGGCAGTTTTGTTTATCTGCCACCGGGCAAGGATTTGCAAATCAAGAACGCCAATGCCGCGGCGATGAAGCTTTTGGTTTTCCAAAAGAAATACGTGCCACAGAAGGCCGTGCCCGCGCCGGACACGATGACTGGTCATGAGCGCGAGGTGAAAGGGCAGCCATTTCTTGGAAACGAGGACGCGCGTTTGCAGGTGTTGTTGCCGGACCATCCGGCGTTCGACATGGCGGTGAACATTTTTACCTATCAACCCGGGGCGACGTTGCCGTTCGTAGAGTCGCACATCATGGAGCACGGGATGTTGATGTTGAGCGGGCAGGGCATTTACCGGCTCGACAACGACTGGCATCCGGTGAAGGCCGGCGACGTGATCTGGATGGCGGCGTACTGCCCGCAATGGTTTGTGGCGATGGGCAAGACGCCCGCGAGCTACATTTATTACAAAGACGTGAACCGAGACCCCATGTAAACGAAAGGTAACCATGCCGCCTGCCGCTGCCATTCCAAAAAATGAAGTCAAGCGCCTCAAGGTGCTCTGGCAATACGACGTGCTCGACACGGTGCCGGAGGAAGTGTTCGACGATCTGACCGATCTGGCTGCGCACATTTGTGAAGCCCCGGTGGCGCTCATTTCGTTGGTGGATGAGAATCGGCAGTGGTTCAAAGCAAAGGTCGGCACGTCGCTCAAGGAAACCTCGCGGGACATTTCATTTTGCGCCCACGCGATTTTGAACGACGATCTGTTGCTGATTTCGGACGCGACCAAGGATCCGCGCTTTCACGACAATCCTCTCGTCACCGGACCGCAGAAAATCCGTTTCTATGCGGGCGCGCCACTGGTCACCCCGGATGGCCATGCGTTGGGGACGCTCTGTGTGCTGGACAAGAAGCCGCGCAAGCTGCGCTCGGAGCAGCAGAAAGCGCTGCGGGTGTTGGCCCGACACGTCGTCAGCCAGCTTGAACTTCGCCGACACGCAAAGGAACTGGTCGAAGTTCGTGAGGACGGCAAAAGGCAGAAGTCGGAACTGGCGCGGGCCAAGGCGGAGATCGCGCGGCTGCGCAGCCAGCTTGACCGGTTTCAGAACCGGCCAGCCAGACTGAAGCGTGCCCGCGGTTGAGCCGCTGTGGTCGAATCGTTGAGCGCTCGCGCGCCAGCGCCGTAACGTCATCTCAAATTCATGAGCAACACGGTTACATTGCCGGTGGGTGTTGAATTGAAATCAGCCGTGCCGGCGGCGGCAGCGCACCTCCTCACCCCCGAGGCGGTGGAATTTGTCGTCCGGCTGGCGCGCGAATTCCAGCCCACCCGCGACCAGTTGCTCGCCCGGCGGGGCGAACGACAGAGGCAGATTGATGGCGGCGACTTTCCGGACTTCCTCAGCGCAACGAAGTCCATTCGCGAAGACAAGTCTTGGAAGGTGGCGGCAATTCCTCCTGACCTGCTGGATCGCCGCACTGAGATCACTGGACCGGTGGATCGCAAGATGGTCATCAATGCCCTGAACTCCGGCGCGAAGATGTTCATGGCAGATTTCGAGGATGCGACGTCGCCGACGTGGCGAAATCTGCTCGAAGGCCAGGCAAACTTGTTCGATGCGGTGCGGCGGACCATTTCTTTCGCCAGTCCGGAGGGGAAACACTACCGGTTGAACGAGGAGATTGCGACGTTGCTGGTGCGTCCGCGCGGCTGGCATCTGCCCGAGAAACATCTGCGCGTGGATGGCCAGCCCGTTTCCGGCAGCCTGTTCGACTTTGGCCTGTTCTTTTTTCACAACGCGCGGGAACTGCTCCATCGCGGCAGCGGCCCGTATTTCTATCTGCCCAAGCTGGAGAGTCATCTTGAAGCACGGCTGTGGAACGACGTGTTCAACTTCGCACAGGATGCGCTCAAGATTCCGCGCGGCTCGATCCGCGCAACCGTGCTGATCGAAACCATTCTGGCCACGTTTGAAGCGGAGGAGATTCTCTACGAGCTGCGTGATCATTCCGCGGGTTTGAACTGTGGGCGCTGGGATTACATCTTCAGCTTCATCAAAAAATTCCGGAATCACCCGCGCTTTGTGCTCCCGGATCGCTCGCAGATCACGATGACCGTGCCGTTTATGCGCGCGTATTGTTTGAATGTGATCAAGATCTGCCACAAACGCGGCGCGCACGCGATGGGCGGCATGGCGGCACAGATTCCCATCAAGAATGATGCGGCGGCAAATGACGCGGCGCTCGACAAGGTGCTCGCCGACAAGGAACGCGAGGCGAGTGATGGACATGACGGCACGTGGGTGGCGCATCCGGGCTTGGTGCCGGTGGCGCTGCGCGCGTTCAACAAACACCTGCCGGGGCCGAACCAGATTTCCCGTCAGCGGGATGACGTGAACGTAACAGCGGACGAATTGTTGAGTGTGCCTTCGGGTACGATCACGACGGAGGGGCTGCGCTCCAACATGCGCGTCGGCATTCAGTATCTCGAAGCGTGGCTGGGCGGGAACGGGTGTGTGCCGCTTTACAATTTGATGGAAGACGCGGCGACGGCGGAGATTTCACGTTCGCAAGTCTGGCAATGGATGCGTTATGGCCCGATCCTGGAGGATGGCTTCCACCGGGGCTGCGAGATCAATTCGCGTTTGTATGACGAGATTCTCCCCAAGGAACTGGCGCGCATCGAAAATGAACTCGGCCCGGCGCGATTTGGCAAAGGGCAGTTTGAGAAAGCGGCGAAGTTGTTCACGGATATGTCGAGGAGCCGACATTATGCCGAGTTCCTTACCTTGCCGGCGTATGAGATGATTTCGTGAATGAAAAAGAAAGGCCGACTCAGGGGAGCCGGCCTTCGGGAGTTGGGGATCAAGTTATCTGCGTAATTGGCGCCGAGCCAGGAGCGCGACTCCACCCAACATGGCCAAACTGATTACTCCCGGTTCTGGAACTTGAATGAGTTCAATTCGCACGTTGTCGAAAGCGGCCTCGGTGGTTGACGTGAGGCCGGAGCCGAGGCGAACGACATCATAGCTGCGCAACGTAAAGGTGTTTGCGACGGTCTTGGCCAGCGAACCATCAACGTAGAACTTCAAATCCACGTCGCTGATGGTGACTGCGAGGTTGTGCCAGCCGGTCGTGCGGAGTAGCAGCGGATTATCGTTCAGCTTGAAATATGAACCGGAGCTAGCACCCGTATCCGTCGGGGTGTAGCCCAAGATGCGGGCCATGAAGAAATTGCCACCATTGGCCGAGGCGGTCTGATTGTTGTTCAAACCTATGGAGATCAGCTGGCCGCTGGAGCCGGGACTGACACCATCTTGAAGGTTGGCGTACTGCCGATACGGTGTGGCGGCGGCGCTGTAATCAAAGAAATCAAAGCTGAACTTGATGGCCGTGGTAGAACTTACCAAACCGGACTCGGTGAAACTGCGTTCGTTGCGCATGGCTGTCAGGCCGTAATACACGCCTCTCGAAGGACTGACGTAATTCGTGCCTTGCAGCGCACCGCTGGGCGTGGCCCCAACCGCCGGCCAGGCTGCGACAAATGCAGCCTGATCTGCGTAACCGTCAAAGTTCTCATTTACCAGAAATTGCGCGCGGGAGAGAATGGGGGTGAGCGTTGCGCAACTGGCGGCAACAGCAAGAAACAGGAGCTTTTTCATACAGCGATTGAGTGGACAGGGTTCTTCCGGTTGCTTGCTGTTATACGCCTCGTTTCTGGGAAAAGAACCCACATAAACATGTAATTCTATTCACATCTGTAGATGACCCGATGCGTCGTTTGCCGTGGCTGACTTTCGGCGTCGCGATTGGTAGGATTCGCGTCATGAAAATCTCCGTGGTCGGTGTGGGCAAGGTCGGCTCGACGCTCGCCTTCGCGCTTTCACAACGAAACTGCGTCCACGAAATGGTGCTCGTGGGCCGCCGCCGCGAGGACACACTGGGTGACGCACTCGATATTGCCCATGCGCAGTCGTTTGTCGAAGTGCCTACGCGCGTTGTTGCCGGAACGCTCGCTGACACGGCGGACTCCGACATCATCGCCGTCTGTGCTTCGATTCCTACGCCGTCCAGCATGGCCGATCGCGCCACGCTCGGACCGGGCAATGTCCGGTTGATGCGCGAAATTCTCCCGCCGCTCGCGAAACGGTCCCCGCGCGCCATTGTGGTCATGGTCTCGAACCCCGTGGATGCCCTGACTTACTACGCCATTGAATTCACGGGCTTTCCCGCCGAACGCGTAATCGGCAGCGGCACGCTCATCGATTCGGCGAGGTTGCGCTATGAACTTTCGCTGGAGGTGGGCATTCACAGCAGCGATTTGCGCGCCTATATCCTGGGTGAACATGGCGGATCGCAATTCGCCGCGATGAGTTGCGCCACGGCCGGCGGGGAGGCGATTGACGACACACCCAAACGTCGCGAACTCATCGCACGCGTCGTCCAGGCCGGACTGGAAATCTTCAGCTACAAGGGACACACGAATTATGGTATCGCGCTGGCCGCCACGGCTATTGTCGAGGCCATCGCGCTCGACACCAAGCACACCATGCCCGTGAGTGTGGCGGTGGATGGTTTCCTTGGCGTTAAAGATGTTTGCTTGAGTCTGCCCGCGGTGATCGGGCGTGGAGGTGTTGAAAGAATCCTGCATCCGCGGTTGAACGAAACGGAAGCACAAGCCTTCCACGCCAGTGCGGCCGCTGTGCGACGCCAGATCGAGGAAGCACGGTCCAAACTCAGCTAACAGTCGAAATCGGCTTTGACCTTGACGGAACAGTTCTCATGTCGCAAAACCAGCGTCGGGGAAACTGCTGTATTCGGGACGTGAAAAAGCCCATTCGCAATTCAATCGCGCTCGTCTTGCTGGTGAGCTCGGTCCTCATCTTCAGGCCGTCCTCCTCTTTCGCCGGCGGCAAGTACCTTGCCTATGACCTGGGTTTTGGAGGCGCTTATGACATCAACCTAGCTCGCACTGTGACGGGCACGAGCACGGGCAGTGGTTTGCAACGGGCCTTCAGTTACAGCGGTGGCGTGATGACCGATTTGGGAGTGCTACCGGGTACGGATTCGAGCATCGGCTACGCGATCAACGAATTCGACAATGTCGCTGGAGTGAGCTTTAGTTCGGATGGCAGCGGCGGCTATCCCCAAGGTTTTCGCTACAAGATAGACACCATGGCCGAGGTCGGCTCGCTGGGCTTTCACACCTTCGCCAACGATATCAACGACGCGGGCGTAGTCGTGGGCGAGAGTGTTAAGAACACAGCTTACTTCCCGTCGCGCGCCTTTGCAGTCGTGGGTGGGGTGTTGACTGATCTTGGCACCCTCGGTGGACTGAACAGCGCCGCCGCGGGCATCAACAATCAAGGTGTCATTGTCGGCTGGGCGGATAACAGCAGCGCAATCACGCGTGCCTTTCGTTACAGTGACGGGGTGATGTCCGACTTGGGCAGTCTCGAAGCCGGCGGGAGCAGTCACGCCTCGGACATCAACGACTCCGGCCTGGTTGTTGGGTGGGCGTCGCTGGCCGGGCACGACCGCGCCTTTGTTTCCAGCGGCGGCGGCATGACCATGCTCGGCACCTTGGGCGGCGCGAACAGTCTGGCCAACGCTGTTAATCTCTACGGCGTGATTGTCGGCAATGCCGACACCGGCACCAGCGAGACTCACGCCTTTGTTTACAATGACGGCGTGATGACCGACCTCGCTCCCTTTCTCTCTACCCTCGGGATTACCGGATTCAGCGAAGCCCTTGGCATCAATGAGCTGGGCGATATTGTTGGCTCCGGCGAGGACGCCTTGGGCCAGCGTCATGCCTTTCTTTTGATCGCAGTGCCGGAGCCTTCCGTTGCCGCGCTCGTGATCGCAGGGCTTGCGGGCAGCGCGATCTTCAGTCGCCGGCTTCGTCTCGGGGTTTGCTGGCGTTGAACTTCAACTGTTTTAGCAACAACAGCCCAACGCCTGCTAACACGGCCATATCCGCCACATTGAACACGCCCGTTTGAAAGGGACCGAAGCGAAGCGTGATGAAGTCCGTGACCAATCCTTTCCAAATGATCCGGTCAATCAAATTGCTTCCGCCGCCCGCGAGCACGAGCGCCAGTCCGGTGAATGCCATCCAATCCAGTTGGGCGCGACTGACCAGGAAGCAGCAAAGGAGCAGCAGTCCGGTCGCGACTCCCAAGGTGAAAAGTGTCACTCGCAGGACCGGCGGCAACGCGGCACCCAGGCTCAGGAACGCACCCGGATTTTCTACCAGCCGCAACTCGCCCCAACCACCCGGTAGCCTCATGGACTCAATTTGCCCCAGCGTCGAGCGCGCCACGTGTTTAGTGGTCTGATCGCAACCCACCGTCCCGGCGAGCAGCAGCAACAGGAGGCTGATCCGGAGTTTGCGCGTAATGGCCATTTAGCCCCGACAGCCTAGCGAGCCGACCAACTCCGTCAATCGTGCTGATTGGCATTGCCTCCAATCCGCCGATGAATAGCCTTTGCCCCCATGAAAGCCCTCACCCTGCTTGCGTTGGTGGTTGCCCTGACCACGCCAGCCGCATTCGCCCAGCGCAACTTTGACAATGTTGAAATCAAAGCCATCCCGGCTGCCAAAAACATCTACATGCTGGAAGGCTCGGGCGGGAACATCGGTGTGTCCATCGGCGAAGATGGCAACCTGATCGTGGACGACCAATTCGCGCCACTGGCGGAGAAGATTGACGCGGCGGTGCAGAAGCTCAATCCGGGCAAACTCAAGTTCGTACTCAACACCCATCACCACGGCGACCACACCGGCGGCAACGCGGCCTTTGGCGCGAAGGACGCCACCATTATCGCCCAGAGCAACGTTCGCAAACGTCTCGCCGGCGAGGCCAACGCCAAGAAAGAGTCGTTGCCCGTCATCACCTTTGATCAGTCTGCCTCCGTTTACTTCAACGGCGAGGAGATCAAACTGCTCCATCGAGGCCCGGGCCACACCGACGGCGACAGCATCATCTTCTTCACGGGCGCGAATGTTGTCCACATGGGTGACCAGTTCTTCAACGGCGGCTTTCCCTTCATTGATTTGAGCAGCGGCGGCAGCGTGGACGGCTACCTCAAGACCGTGTCCGTCGTGCTGGAAAAAGTTCCCGCCGACGCGAAGATCATTCCCGGTCACGGAAAACTCGCCTCCGTCGAAGACTTGAAGAACTTTCACGCCATGCTGGTTGAAACGACCGGCTTGGTGAAGCAAGGTATCGCCGCCGGCAAATCGCTCGCCGACCTCAAAGCCGCTGGCCTGCCGGACAAATTCAAAGACTTCGGCACTGGTTTCATCAAAACCGACCGCTGGATTGAGACGATTTACAATAGCGAAACAAAGAAGTGATGATTGCACACAGCAAGCGCGTCTGATTGACCATGCATCCGCAAAGAAAACCGTTTGGTTTCTCGAAGGCCCTGAGCACTTCGTTGATTGTTCTCACATTCGGGCTAACAACGTTGCGCGCAGACTGGCCGGATTTTCGCGGGCCGCGAGGCGACGGTCATGTGTTGACCCCCGGCGATAAGCCGCTTGGTCTTCCCCTGACTTGGAGCGAAACCAACAACATCAAATGGAAGACGGAAATCCATGATCGCGGTTGGTCCACGCCCGTGATCCTGGGCGGTCAGGTCTGGCTGACCACGGCCACTGAAGCGGGCAATGATTACTTCGCCCTCTGCGTGGATGAAGCGAGCGGAAAGATTCTCTTCAACGAAAAAGTCTTTCACACCGACAACCCCGAACCGCTCGGCAATGGCGCCTCCATGAATTGTTACGCCACGCCCTCGCCCGTGATTGAGCCCGGTCGCGTGTATGTTCACTTCGGCAGCGCAGGTACAGCGTGTTTGGATACCCAGACGGGCAAAACGATTTGGAAGCGAAACGACCTGCCTTGCCGCCATTATCGCGGCGCGTCGGCTTCGCCCGTCTTGTTCGAGAACCTGCTGATCCTGACGTTCGATGGCGCCGATTTGCAGTACACCGCCGCCCTCGACAAACAGACCGGCGCGACCGTCTGGAAAACGAATCGCTCGGTCGTCTGGAACGATGAGTCGGTGCCCGGGCCGATGGCGAAGGATGGCGATTTGCGCAAGTCTCACGGCACGCCGTTGATCGCGACCGTTGCCGGGAAACCGCAGTTGATCAGCGTTGGCGCGAAAGCCTCTTATGGTTACGACCCCAAGACCGGCAGCGAACTCTGGCGCGTGGAATACAATGACTGGTCGAGCGCGCCCCGCCCGCTGTTTGAGAATGGCCTGGCTTTCATCGTCACCGGCCTGGTGAAAAAAGAAATGTGGGCCATCAAGCCGGACGGACGCGGCAACGTCACCGACTCCCACGTGCTGTGGAAGCTCAACACTCGCGTGGGCAAATACGCCTCGCCTTTGTTGGTGGACGGACTGATTTACACGGCGGCGGACGAGAGCTTTGTCACGTGCGTGGATGCCGCCAATGGCGAAGTGGTTTGGACCGAACGCATCGGCGGCAAGTACGCCGCCTCCCCGATCTATGCCGACGGCCGGTTGTATTTCTTCAGTCAGGACGGCACAACCACCGTGCTTAAACCCGGTCGCGCGCTTGAGGTCTTGGCGACCAACAAACTGGATAACGGCTTCATGGCCTGTCCCGCTGCGGACGGCAAGGCGTTCTTTCTGCGGACCAAGACGCATCTCTACCGGGTTGAGTCCCTGGCCTCGGGTAAGTAACTTGGAGCCACAAAAATTCTGGCCCGCCCGGTTCGCTTCAAGCCGGCGACCGCTGCCAGTCATAATCCATCTGCCGCGCGGTGCGTACGGCGAGTTCCTCGCGCTCCAGGCGCGCGACCAGATGCAGACTCATGTCGAGTCCGGCAGAGATGCCCGCGGAGGTGACGATGTTTCCGTTGTCCACCCAGCGTTTGTCGCCTTGAACCGGAATGTTGGGAAACAGCGTGCGGAACTCCTCCAAGTCCTCCCAATGCGTCGTGATGGTTTTACCATGCAGCAATCCCGCTTTCGCGAGCAGGAAGGCGCCCGTGCAGACCGATGCTGTGAGTTCGGCCTGGGCGGCGGTGCGCGCGATCCACTCGATGATGTTACTCCGTCCCAGTTCTGAATTGTGGACGCCACCCGGAATCAGCAGCAGGTCAATCTTCGGATGGTTCGCGGTATCGAAGCCCGGAGTAATCATCAGGCCGCCGCGGGCGCGAATCGGTCGGATTGAATCTGCGATTGTAAACACTTCAAAGGGTCTGGCGCTGTCCGGCGACCAGCGAGCCTTCATTCGTGACGCCGTGGAAAACACTTCGAACGGACCACCCAGATCGAGCACTTCGACCTCGTCGTAAATGTAGATGCCAACGTTGCGGGTCATAAGGGGATCCCAACCTCGTTGAGCTGTCGGGTTGCGCTTTCTGCCCAACCACGATTCGCCGCCGGGCTGGCGGGGCTGGGATGAAGGATCTGGCCGACCTTGATTTTCAAGTCGGTAGCCGCGAGTTGTGCGCGTTTGGTGGTAAAATCGCCCACGCCGATGAGCCAGTCGGGTTCGAGAATTGCCAGCAGGTGACGCAAGTGTTCATCGCAAATTGTAAAAAGTTTCTCACGCTCCTTCGTCGGCAATTTGTCCGGCGTGATATTGCTGCCGGTGACTGACATAAACGCCAGCGGGCAGTAGTTTGCGACGAAATATTCCGCAAAAAATTTCTCTGCCGCTACAAATCGCCTGGCGAACAAGCCCCACAACCGTCGCCCGCTGACTTCCGAGCGCACGCAATCAAAGCCCAGCACCGGACGCTTGGGGTGTTCCTTCGCCGGCCGGCCAATGGTGGCGCGAATTTTCATCCAGTCGCGCACAGCGGCGATCTCACCAAACGGCACGCCGGTTTGTGACATGCCGAACGGGCCGGGATTCATTCCGAGAAAGATCGCGCGCTTTTTGCCGTGGCCAAAGCGCCGCAGATATTCCTCGTGCGCCCGCCACGCGTAAGCCAGCGGATTGTAAACATGCGTGACCGGCGCTTTGAATTTGAGTCGCCCCACCTGTTCTGAAAGTTCATGCGCCGCCGCGATGAGTTGTTTGCTGGTGGAAATTGCACTGGCCATCGCTGGAGATTATTTGATGACCACGGCAAGTGTAAAACCATCATATCCTTTGCTACCGACCGTTTGGATGGCGGTGGCACGGACGCGAGGCTCGACGGAAATCAATTCATGAAGTCGTCGCACCGCTTGCACCCGCGGATCACTGCTGGCGGGATCAATCACCGCTCCGTTGCGCACCACGTTGTCGGCGATGATCACCGTCCCGCGCCGGGCAAGCTTAAGCGCCCATTCCCAATAGCCCGGATAATTCTCCTTGTCCGCATCAATGAAAATGAAATCAAACGGGCCGCGCCGCTCGCCGACGAGGTGCGGCAATGTCTCCAGCGCGGCGCCGACGCGCAACTCCACCCTGTCCGCCACGCCGGCGCGGGCGAGATTGGCGCGGGCGACCTCGGCATGCTTGGGCTCGAACTCCAAAGTGACAAGCCGCCCGCCAGCGGGCAGCGCTCGCGCCAGCCAGATGGTGCTGTAACCGCCGAGCGTGCCGATTTCCAAAATGTTGCGCGCGCCCTGGGCCAGCGCCAGCAGATGGAGCAGCTTTCCTTGATTGGGCGTGACGTTGATGGCCGGCAGCCCGGCATCGGTGCTGGCCTGGAGCGCGGCGTCCAGTGACGGGTCCGGCGACAACAAGGTGTCCGAAAGGTAACGATCAACCGCCGTCCATTGTTCCTGGCTCATGTCGTTACGCCTTCTTGCGCTGATACGTGACCAGAAAAATCTTGGTGCCGGGCGGGCTCTTGAATTCGGTTGGGTGCGTGTCGCCGCCGAGGTTGTAACAGATGCGGAGCGTGTCGCCGTTCAGTTCGTAGATGGCGGGGATTTTCTTGCCGACATTCGGGCCTTCGGTGCCGGTGATGTCAATGGTTCTGGGCTTGGCCGCCGCGTCCATCGTGTACGTGCCCTTGTCCAGGCTCTCGGCGGTGACTACATATTTTTCGCCGTCGAGCTTCAACGATACAATCTTCTTCAAAAATTCCTCGGGCATGGGCTTGCCACTCAGCTCCGCCTTGACTGGCAGCCAGGTGCCTTGAATGTCTTTGGTGTCGTCGGCCTTTGGTCCGGCGAACGCGGCCAGGACGCCGGCCAGTGATAGGATGGAGAGCAGGGTGAGGATTTTCATAGGGGAGGGGTTTCGATGCGGTTGATGATTGGATTATGACTGGCAACCAACCCGGGCGGAACAGCCCAATGCCCGGGCACTGGCAGAGTGTAATCCAACCGAAAGTTACCGGTCAAGAATCACGGGCAGGGCCGGCAGGACCGGGCGAGCGGGAGCAAACGAGTCCAGTCCGATGGGATTCAAACTACCGCCCTAATTGAAGTAAGGATTCTTCACGCCACGCTCGCAGTAAGCACCAAATCGAGATTCGGAGCGCGACTGAGTCCGCAGGACCAGTCGCAGCGCGTGAATGGACGGAGGCGGTTGAAAATACTTCGCGGCTTTGGTGTGCGGACGTGCTGCGGCTCGCAGAGCCGCGCTCCGTGAAAGCGTTGACGGCTAAGACGGGGCGGTGATTGCTAAGCTCGTTTGTTGGTTATCTCAAAATCACGAGCGACAACCTCAAGCGTTCCTCCGTGTAATAGTACCTTCACCAAAACAAACTCGTGAAGCCTCCAAAACTTGAAAGAAGCCGGAGCGTCCTTTCCAGCCGGATACTGAACATTCCAATCTGCCATGCCCTGTGTCATTAAACGCTCAATGCAATCGTTGCAGTCTTTGATTTCAACATTGCTGGTTTGTCCGGCAGAGTTTTTGGCGCTGGACGTGTTGTCTGAAAGGATGTCGAAATCAATTGAGAAGCGAAGATTCGCACACTCTTTCAGCTTGAGTATGCGCTCAATCTTTTCTTCGCGGTCATGGAAAACAATCTCGACAGAACTTGGCTCATCCTTCTTTTGTGCGGGAACTACTTTGATTGATCGAACATCGTTGTCATGAAACTTTGGCGCTGTTCGGCCAGAAGCACGTCGCTCAAAGTTGTATTGTTCAAATTCGACGATCTTTTCCTGACGCTTTTCGTTTGGCATAATGCGCGGACTATTTCTTCCTCCCATGCACCTTCGCCGCGACTTTCAGGCGCAGGCCGTTCAGGCGGATCAAGCCGGTGGCGTCGTCCTGGTTGTAGGCCTTGGTCGGATCGGCTTCCATCGTGGCAAGGGGTTCACGCCTTTTTCCGGGCTTTGGCAACTGGCTTTTGTTCCGGCTCGACGTGGAAGCCAATCCGTCGTTTGGGTTGTTCCGGTTCCGGCGGCGGTGGCGGCGGGTCGAGAATATCCATCACGCGCCGCAGCACATTCACAATCACGCTCTCATGCACGTCGAGCCGCGCGGTCAGCTTCTTTTCCAAGTCAGCCAGTTGCTTGGCGAGATCTTTCGTGCCGCCGAGCAGGTCACGCATCTGGACAAACGCCCGCACCACGAACACGCTCATCCGCACCGCCGCCGGGCTGTTCAAGACATTCGCCGCCATCACCGCGCCGTTCTCGGTAAAGGCGTAAGGGAGAAATTTCCGGTGCTGGCCGCGACCTTTCTTTAAGATCACAATTTGTGATCTTAAAACTTTGAACTCTTCCGCCGTAAGCTGAAACAGGAAATCCGCAGGAAACCGTTCCCGATTGCGCCGGACGGCTTGATTGAACCGAAAGGTCGGAACGCCGAAAATGCGCGCCAAGTCGGAATCCAGCAGGACTTTCTGCCCACGGATAGTGCGAATCAAAAAACTGATTTCTTCCAGCTTTGATGGCGATTGATTGCTCATATTTCTTTCATTCTGAACCGATCACAATTTGTGACTGGATGCCTGTTTCGTTTGACATCGCAAATTGCGATATCAAGTGCTGGCTTCGTTCAAGGTCGCAATTTGCGACCTTGAAGAATCTCATTTCTTCTTCCCATGCACCTTGGCCGCGACTTTTAGGCGCAGGCCGTTCAGGCGGATGAAGCCGGTGGCGTCGTCTTGGTTGTAGGCCTTGGTCGGGTCGGCTTCCATCGTGGCGATGTGCGGATTGTAGAGGCTCACCGGGGATTTGCGGCCGGCGGCCATGATGTTGCCTTTGTAGAGTTTCACGCGCACGGTGCCGGTCACGTTCTTCTGGCTCTCGGTCACGAGCGCCTGCAAGGCCAGCCGTTCTGGCGCGAACCAGTAGCCGTAATACACCAGTTCCGCGTAGCGCGGGATGAGCGAGTCGCGCAAATGCATGACTTCGCGGTCCATCGTGAGGCTTTCGATCTGGCGATGCGCGAAATGCAGGATCGCGCCGCCGGGCGTCTCATACACGCCGCGCGATTTCATCCCCACGTAACGATTCTCCACCATGTCCACGCGCCCGACGCCGTGCTTGCCACCGAGCTTGTTCAGCGTCTTCATCACACCAAGCGGCGAGAGTGACTTGCCGTTCACGGCCACGCAGTTGCCTTTCTTGAAATCGAGCGTAACGAATTCCGGTTTGTCCGGCGCGTCTTCGGGGAACACGGAGAGTGTGGTAAATGAACCGCGATATTTCGGTGCGCTCGCATCCAGCCATGGGTCTTCGAGAATGCCTGCCTCGTAGGAGATGTGCAGGAGGTTGCGATCCGACGAGAACGGTTTCTTCGCGCTGGCCTGAACGGGGATTCTCTTCTTGTTGCAGTAGGCGATCATTTCCGCGCGACCGGGAAATTCGCTGCGATAGCGCTCGTCGCGCCACGGGGCAATGACTTGCAGGTCCGGCGCGAGTGCGGCGGCGGTGAGTTCGAAGCGTACCTGGTCGTTGCCCTTGCCAGTCGCGCCGTGCGCGATGGCGTCGGCCTTCTCGGCTTTGGCGATCTCGACCATGCGTTTGGCGATCAGCGGCCGGGCGATGCTGGTGCCGAGGAAGTATTGGCCCTCGTAAATCGCGCCGGCGTGGAGCATGGGATAGATGAAGTCGGTGGCGAATTCCTCCTGCAGGTCATCAATGTAAATTTTCGACGCGCCGGTGTTGCGAGCTTTCTTGTCGAGGCCCTTGAGTTCGTCCTCCTGCCCGATGTCCGCGCAGAAGGCGATCATTTCGGCGTTGTATTTTTCTTTGATCCAGGAAAGGAGCACCGAGGTGTCCAGTCCGCCCGAGTAAGCCAGTACGATTTTCATGTGAGGCAGATTAAAGCGGCAACCTGCCGCCCGGGCAAAGGGAAAATGGAAGGCTGCGCCGAATCAGAGTTTCCGCAGCCGGAAAAACTGGTTGGTGGTGGCGGGAGCGTTGGTCACGAGGCACTGCTTCCAATCACCAACGGTGGTGATTCCGGAGGTGACATTCTGCCATTGCGAGGTGGGGGTGAGGTCGCTGGTGGATTCGAGCTGGTACAACGAAGCCGCTGCGGGCCAGGACACCGTGATGGTATTTCCTGCCGAGCGCAGGATGGAAAGCGAGACGTCAGTCGGTCCGGCAATGGCCGGAATTCCCGGTGAGAATTCCGAGGTGTTGCCATTGGCATCGGTCGCCGTGGCGGTGACGAGATAATCGGCGGGCGGGGCGGTCGGTAACGCGAGGTTGAATGAAGCATTCCCGCTGTTGTCCGTGTTGACGGCGAGAGTGCCGAGCAGCAACTGACCTTCGCTCAACCCTTCAGGGTCAAAGGCTGGGCTGCCGAAGAATTCCAGACGGAAGCTGGCGTTCGGCGAACTGTTCAAAGAACCGAGGATGCGCAGTGAGCTGTAGGTATTGGTGGCGGCGGTCAGCAGTGGAAAGTTCTGCTGCCAGTTGGGACCGGAATCCACATCGCCGTCGTCGTTGGGGGTGACGCCACTGTTGAGGCCGAGATCAATGCCCAACCCGCCGTTGTCGTAGATGTCGTTGCCGGTGATTTCATTTCGATCTCCAGAATTCACGGCCACGCCGGCGCCGCCGTTGAACTGGATGACGTTGCCATACCATGGAGTCAGACTGCCGACGCGGTTGGTGCCGCCGCTGATCCACACGCCGGCCAACTTGTTGCCCAGCGGAAAAACCGAGGGTGAGGACGCATCGGTGCCGATCCAGTTTCGTTCGATGACGCAGCCGGCCACGCCAAGCAATCGAATGCCGTTACCGCGATTGTTGACGATCTCGTTACCGGTGATGCGCACGTTGTTCGCGCCTTGAACGGCCACGCCTTCGGACCAGTTGCCGAGATCAAGAAAGCCGGCGATGTCCGTCCCAATGTAGTTGCCTTGAATCAAGTGACCGCCGCCGCCCAGGGCACTCACGCCACTGCCACTGGTGGTGGCGCTGATGATATTTCGCCCGCCCAGGCTGCCATCCCCCACGGTGATATTGGTGGCGGATTGGATCATGACCCCGGTGAACATATTGCCGCGTGGCAGATGCCCGGTGGCGTCGGTGCCGATGAGATTGCCGAGCACGAAATTGTTCGCGACCGTCGTCCCAAAGAGGAAGACGCCATCGCCATTGCCAGAAATCACATTGCGATCCGCTGGCGACGTGCCGCCGATGCGGTTGTTCGTCGCCTGGCCGAACACCGGGCAGGAAATATAGACTCCCTGGAAAGTCATGCCGCGCGCGATGCCGTCCACGTCCAGGCCGATCGAATTGCCCGCGATGACCACGCCCGATGAGTTGTAAATGTCGATACCCACGTCGAAGCGTACGATGACCAGTCCGCCAACCGAACCGCTATTGACCGCATTGAAGCGCAAGGCCGTGGACTGATCATTGGTAAGCTGGTGACCGTCGAGTCGCACGAGAATGACGGCGTTCATGGCGCCGAAGGCATTGCTGTTGGTGCTGCTACCCGGCTGGGAATAACCGTTGATGGCGACGGCGCCGGTAATTTCCGGCAGCGCGGTCAGTGGCGCGATGGTCTGCACGCCGGGGCCCGGAATGTTGAACGTGATGGTGTCCGCCCCGGCGTTGGCGTTGGCATTGAGAATCGCCTGTCGCAACGAGCCGGCGCCGGAATCGTTCGCGTTTGTCACCGTGAAGACGGTGGCCGAGGAGATGGAGGCGGAGATTGCCAAGGCCAACATCCCGACCCTGATTGAACCCTTCATAACTTATCTAGGTAGTGCTTAACATCGTCCGCCCACAGCCTTCAAGAAAGAACTTTACTGACCAGCGCGATGGTAACAGATGACAATTTGCCCTGTGTCTGCGATGCTCGCGCAGATGCGAGTAACTGAGGGATTCATCGCGGGGATTGATCAACAGCTTCGGCCTCCGATCCAGTGAACCGTTTTCTTTATTTCGTGGCACGCTTTGGAATCGGAATTCTACAGGCGTTGCCTTTGGCGTGCGTGGCGAGGATCGGTCGGTGTGGCGGAGCGGTGATGTTCTGGCTGGATCGCCGGCACCGCCGGATGGCGCTGAAAAACCTGACGCGGTGCTTCGGTGGCGAGAAATCGCCGCGGGAGATTCGGCGGCTGGCTCGGGAGAATTTTCGCCGGCTGGGAGAGAATTATTGTTCCGCCATCAAGACGGCCGTGCTGGACGAGGCGCAATTGAAAAGGGTCGTGGAGGTTCGGGACACGGGGGCGCTGGATCGCGGGCTCGCCGGAGAGGCCCCGAAGAACCGGCTTCTGGCCACCGGCCACTTCGGCAACTTCGAACTGTTCACCCGCATGGCCGCCTTCGTGCCCGGATATCGCTGTGCGGCGACGTACCGCGGCATTCGCCAGCCGCTCGTGGACAAGCTGGTTTACTCGATGCGCACCGTTTCGGGCAATTTGATGTTCGAGCGACGCTCGGGTGCGGAGGGACTCCGGCGCGTGATGAATCAGGGCGGCGTCCTGCTTTCGCTGGCGGTGGATCAAAGTGCGCGGGACAACGGACTCGAACTGCCTTTCCTGGGACATCCCTGTTTCATGACGCGGTCGCCGGCCATCATGGCGATGCGCTACGACTGCGCCCTCTGCGCCGCGATCTGCTATCGCGTCGGGCTGGGCCGTTGGGTGATCGAAATCGGCGAGCCCATTCCGACCCGTGAGAACGGACAACGCCGCTCGGCCGAAGCGATCACCCAGGACATCAATCGCGCTTTTGAAGTCGCTGTGCGGCGGGACCCCGCGAACTGGTTCTGGGTTCACAACCGCTGGAAACCCCGCCTCGCTCCGGCGTCAGCTGCTGCTTGAATCCTTCGCGGTCGCTGGCTGCGCCCGGGTCCGTGCCCCAGGCGGATCACTTGGCTTCCGGCACCGCTAAACGGAAGATCTTTCCGTCGAACATCAGCGCGTAAAGTTCCCCGTCGGCGTCCTGCGCAAAACTGGAGATGTTCTTTGGTTGCTGCAGAAGGGTTCCATATTCGATGACCTTCCCATCGGCGTAACGCAAGCCGAAGATGGTGCCGAGCGCGTAGTCCGCATACACGTAGACGCCGCGCAGGGCAGGGAATTGTTTGCCGCGATACACGTAGCCGCCGGTGACACTCAATCCGAGGCCGTGATCAGCGAAGCGCGTCTGTTTTACTTGATCAGGCCGATGGGCATATTCGATCACCGGCTCGACATAACGCGCTCCTTCCGGTCCCGGCTTGAAGTGATGCAAGCCTTCGCGCACTGACCAGCCGTAGTTGCCACCTTTGACGATGAGGTCAATTTCCTCCCAATCATCCTGGCCCACGTCGCCGGCCCACAGCTCGCCGGTTTCGCGATCCCAACTGAAGCGCCAAGCATTGCGAAGCCCGTAAGCCCAGATTTCCTTGCGCACGCCGTACTTGCCAATCTCCTTCACAAACGGATTGTCCTGGGGGATGCCGTACTCCAACTGCGAGGTCCGTGCGTTTACGTCAATGCGCAGCATCTTCGCGAGCAGCGTGGATGTGTTCTGGCCACTGCCATGCGGATCATTGGCCGCACCACCGTCACCAATGCTGATGTAGAGATAGCCGTCCGGACCAAAACTCACCTGGCCGCCGTCGTGATTCCAGTAGGGGCGTGGTATCTGCAGGAGAATCCGCTCCGAGGCGAGGTCGGCCTTATTGGGATCGGTGGCCGAGACCTTGAGTTCACTGATCACACTGCGCTTCGGGTTTTGCTGGCTGTAGAAGATGTAAACCAGCCCTTTCGATTTGAACTGGGGATGAAACGCCATACCCAGCAAGCCCTCTTCATTTTCCACCAACGGCTTGCGGTTCACGATGTTGAGAAATTCCGCGGCGCCCGCGCCGTCGCTGCCCTTGCGGGTGACGAGGATCCGCCCCTGTTGCTCGACCACGAACACGCGACCCGATCCATCCGGCGCATCCTCCATCCACATGGGACGATCCGCGTGCAAGGCGGGAAGGACTTCGCGCAATTCCAATTTCGGCAGGGCGGCCTCGGATGCCCGCGGCAGCACCAGTGTCAGTGAGAGAAAGAGTCCGCAACCGATCCAGTTTATTAGTTTCACCATGGGCGGAGATTAGAGCGGGACGGCACGGGGTGCAAAGCGATTCCGTCCGGGAGCATCCGGGAGAGAATCTTGGCAAGCTAATGCTTGCCTTGGTGGTGCCAGCCGAAATAAACTCTCGCCTGCAAGGATGCTCTACACGTTGGGAAGATTATTCTTTCCGACCATGATTCACCGGGAAAGGGCGTTGCGGGCCAGGATGCGTTGGGTGGCGGTCATCGCGGGTGGAGTGCTTGTATTGGTGGTTGCCACGGTGGTGGTTCGTATGCAAAAAAATCCATCAGGGATGACGTACGAACGGCCCCTTGAAAAGGGCAGAAGCCGGGTTCGCTGATTTTCTCGGGTCATAGTTCGGATCGCCAGGTCGCTTCGAAATTCTGAAGCGACATCGTCCTGCTGACTTCAGGCGAGCCGCAGCATTCGCGTGTGCAAGTTGAAGGTCGTCGGGAGTGCCAGCAATGGTCCCTAACAGTTGCAGTTGGCCGGCACAACTCAGTTGCAACCGAGACTGGAGCCAAAGGTGGGGATTGAACCCACGACCTACGGTTTACGAAACCGTTGCTCTACCACTGAGCTACTTTGGCATCGGTCAGAGGCAGGAAAATAGGCTTTTTCCGGAGAACCGAAAGAAAAAAATGAGTGTGCCGGAGGCTGGCCTCATGGCCCACAGGTCTACGCGAGGGCTGGTGCGGGATTTCCGACTGGGGCGTGGGCCAATTCAGTAATCCGGATGCCCAAACGGTCTTCCACCACCACCACTTCCCCCCGCGCCACCAGCTTGTGATTGGCACGAAGCTCCACCGGAGTGCCAGCGACCGTGTCGAGTTGCACCACCGAACCGGGGTTGAGATGCAGGATGTCGCGCATCGGCAACTGGCACGAGCCAAGTTCGACGGTGAGCGTGACCGGCACATCGAGGAGAATGTCCAGATTGGGCGACGTTTCGCTGGTGGCGTTCATGGTAAATCAGGGTTTCAAAACTTGGATGACTTCAACGGCCCATTGTTCGTCGCGGGTGCCGAGGCGACCGGTGAAACGCGTGGCCCCGCCCACACGGAGCTGGACGAAGTCCGCGGAGTCAGCCGGCAGGTCGAGGATGTCGCCAACCTTGAGCTTCGGGAGGTCGCGGGCGGTGATCTGCGGGCCGGGTAACTCGGCGTGAATCGGAATCCGGACGTTGTCGAAGGCAGCATTCCAAGCCGGGGCTTTGACGGGTGCGGGCGTTGAAGCGGTTGCCTCGGCGGGTGGCTGCAATTCGGCGCGCAACTTCTGAAGGATCGGCTCAATCGTATTGAAGGGCAGGGCCAGTGCCACGTGGCCGGTGGCCTCACCGACCTTCGCCTCGAAACGGGCGAGCAACATCGAACTGTCGGCCGGCGACGTTTGGAGATAACGACCGTCGCTCTCGTGGCCGAGCAAGCTGGGCTTCAACTCGCGCAGGCTGGTCCAGTGGGCGCACCACGTTTCGATGAACAGGTGGGCAACCTGATCAAGCAGCGCCATTTCGATTTCGGTCAGTTCACGAACCGGCAGGTTGGCGTCGCCGGGGCCACCCATAAGGCGGTCCGAGAGCGCCAACGCCAGGGCGGGGCTGATTTCCAGCACGCCAATGCCGCGGAGCGGTTCGGCTTTGAACATCGTGAGGTGCGCGGGTTGAGCCACGGCGCCGGCGAACTGGCGGAACGAGGGGGTTTGCAGCGAGGCGAGTGACAGTTCAAATTCGGTGCGAAACAACACGGCCAGCCGGGTGGCGCAACTGCGGCGGATTTCCTGATAGTCCGCTTGGAGCCGGCGGAGTTCCGGGCCCGAAAACAAGGACGCCTGCGAAAAGGCATAGGGTTGCGGACCGGCGGCGGCAACTGCCGCGGGCGCTGTCTCGGGCGCGGCGGCGGGGATGTTGTTTTCCGTGGACTCCATGTTCCCCTACTGGATGGCGAACTCGGTAAAGAAGATTTCTTTGACCTTGCCCTGGCCCAACACGCCGTTGAAGGCGGAAACGAGTTCGGTGCGAATCAAATTGCGGGCCCCGGGTTTGTCGAGATCGGCGATGGTTTTGTTGGCGAGCACACTGGCCGCCACGTCCCGGAGTTGGGCGTCGTTTTTTTCCACGGCTTCCTTCAATTCCGGGCTGCCACCGACGAGCGTGACATTGGCCAGCAGGTAACGCGTGCCGGCGGTGCCGGACACATTCACGAGGACCTTGGTGCTCAGGGGCACGCTTGTCTTCTCCTTGCCGCCATGGCCGCCGCCGGATTCTCCTTTGGCATCGCCATGTTCCTCGCCCTCGGCATTGGTTTTGGCGTGCGCGGTGAGGCCGCCCGAGTTGGTTTTGGGCAACAGCACATAGACGGTCATCACGTAGGCGATGACCGGCATGAGGACGAGGTTGGTGATCAGCGGAAGGAACGCCTTGATGCCGCCGGACGCGGCGGCGGCTTCCGGCGCTTTGGCGGCGCCCTCGGCAGGTTTGGCGTCGGTTTTTTTGTCGGACATAGCGGGAACGGATTAGCGTTTGAGGTTGACGAGTTCCTGGAGGATTTCGTCGCTGGTGGTGATGATGCGGGCGTTTGCCTGAAAACCGCGCTGGGTGGTAATGAGGCTGGCAAATTCGTTGGCGAGATCCACGTTGGACAATTCCAGCGAGCTGGCTTCAATTTGGCCGAGCCCGTTGCTGCCGGGCGCCTCGGGTAGCGGTGCGCCAACACCGCCCAACGGACCGGCGGCGCCAATTCCGGAATAGAGGTTGTCGCCCTCCTTGAGCAGGGCCTGCGGATCGCGGAAACTCTGCAACAGAATCTGACCGCGCACATACTGGGTGCCAGTCTGGAGGCTGACATTGATCTTGCCGTCCTTGCCCACCGCGAAATTAGTCATCCCGGCTGTCGGATCGGCGGTGGCCGGTCGGTCGCTGGCATCAATCTGGATGTCGCCGCGGGTGGTCAGGCCCATGTCGGTGAAACCCTGCACCCGCATGCCCTTGTTGGTGACGAGATAACCATTTTGATCCAGCCGGAAATCCCCCGCGCGCGTGGCATATTGGATATTGCTGATGGGATCCCGCACCATGAAGAAACCATCCCCCGAAATGGACAAATCCGTGCCCACCCCGGTACGATTGAGTGCCCCCTGGGTGTACATGTTGCGCACCGCGGCGGTGGTGACGCCTGAGCCCACCTGCATGCCGGGGTTGCCGGCACCGCTGGAACTGGCGCTGGACACCTGCAAGGTCTGGCTGAACGCATCCGCGAAATCCGACCGCGCCGCCTTGAAAGCGATCGTGTTGGAATTGGCGATGTTATTGCCAATGACATCCAGACTGTTTTGAAACTGCTGGATGCCGCTGACACCGGAAGTTAAGGCTCGAAGCATGGGATGAATGAATGGGGGTTAAGGGTGATAACTATTTGGGGGTGATCGTGAGAATCTGACTCATATCATAGCTCGCGCGCCCGACAACGATGCGCGGCTTGCCGGCCTCCGTGAGCACGCCTGTGACCACCCCGTGCGTGACCTTTTTCGTGCCGACCAACAAATCCACCGTGCGGCCCACCAACGCCTGGGCCATGTTGAGACTGACTACATTCGGAGCGAATTGCCGGCGCGGGAGACTCGCGGCAGTATGCGTCATGGCATGTGTCATATAACACCTCACAGGTTTAAGGCGACTCGGCCGCGGAAGTAACCACCTCGGGCAGCGTCATCGGTTTGGGACTCACCGTCAACGGCAACGCCGACACAGGCGTCGGCGCCACCGAAAGCACATCCTTCAATTCATAGCCGCGACCATCCACCACCAACACCGGCTTCCCGTCGAAAATCTCCACCGAATTGACGATGCCCGTGAGCACGCCGTCCACACTTGCGTCATCCTGCACCGTGACCGACTGGCCGAGCAAACCTGCCGCCCGCAACTGCGCCATATCCTGCGCCATCGTTTTGCTCTGCTCGAGTGCGCTGAACGACGCCATCTGTGAAATAAACTCCGTATCCTTCACCGGATTCATCGGATCCTGCTGCGTCATCTGCGTGACCAGCAATTTGAGGAAATCCCCCTGACCCAGCGTTTGCACCGGCGTGCGCAACGACCCTGCCGCCAGCGGATCCGCCGTCGTATTGATGATGGAACTGACAGGCATGGCGTGTTTTTTTGGTTAAGCCCAGGACTCCAACAGCGGATTTGCCCGGTTGAACTTCCGCACCGCCGGCAGGTTTGCGGGCCGGTTAACGGTTTCGGGTTTGGGGTCTGGGGTCTGAGGTCTGGAGTCGCCCCGAGAGCCGAGACCCGATCCGCCCGATCCGAAACTGGGGTTGTTGAAAAAGTCGGTGAAGCCGGACTGCACCCGCTCGGCGAGATGCGAGAGGCGCACGCCGTGGGTGGCGAGGGCGGCCTGCAACTGGGGCCATTGCAAATTCAAAGCCTTGAAATCGCCGAAATCGCAGCGTGCCTGGGCCTCCACCTGCCCTTCGCGCCACTGCAAACGGAGCGAGATTTGTGTTTTGGCATCCGGCGTGAGCACCACCTCCACGAGATCATCCGCCGCGCGTTTGAACAAACGCACCTCGCGGGAAATAATATCGCTGATGCGGCCCATGGGCGCCAGCGGGCGGGCCTCGACCGCGTTGGCCTCGGCCCCCCCCGCGCGGACAGGCGCGGGCGATACGGGAGATAATTTGGCGGCGGCGATATCCTCGGCGCCAGGAGCGGGGACGCCTCCGCGGGATTCGGCGGGCAGACTGGGAAGTGGAGGCAGATTCGATCCGGAGCTGGGGAGCGTCCCCGGCAAGAATTGCTCGGTGCGCCCGGCAGAAACATCCAAATTGGTAGTAGAATTCATCGCCAGCTTGCTTTGAGCAGTGGCTATGCCACGGGGACTTTCGAGCGACTCGACCCACGCGCGCCGGGCCGCGCGAGCGGTGCGCCGGACATCGTCCGGTTCAGGGGAAACAGTCTGCGCGCTGTCCGGCAGAACTTCACTTGTTGATGCGTCGTCCGCCGATGACTCCTGGCCTTCCGGAGATTGCAGTTCAATCTGCAACGCGGATTGGGTTGGAGCCGCTGGCGCGGCAGCGTCGGCCAACACCACTTCCGCGCGCGAGGCTGCTGGTTCTGATTCCGCAGGCAAAGCTTCGAGACTGGTGGTGCTGGTGGGCGTCAACTCTGGTGGCGGCTCGACTTGGGCCGGCTCACTGGGAGCTGGCTTCAGCATTTCCGTCAGCGCGCCGGTTGTTGCGGTGAGCACCTTGCCGCTGGCAATCTTCGATCCGGCTTCGCCCGTCGAAGTCAATTCACTTTCAGCGCTACGGTCAGGCGTCGCTTCGGTTCCGTTCGCGTCAACCGTCAAATCTTCGCCCGCTGCGGCCTGTGGTTTCGGCGTGTTGTCCTGCGGGGCCGACTGCGGTGACACCGCGCACGCTCCAGCCAGGCGGTCATCCGGTTCGGTCCGATTGTTTTTGGTTCGGCCCCGGGCGCGGCTGGTGCGTTCCGTGAACTCGCTCTGGTCCTCGGAGCTGTTGCCGGGCCGGGATTCAGTCCGGTCAACTTTCCCTGGTGCCACGTGCCGCTCGGGCGGCCGGGCGACGGCACTTTGCAGCATCTGGCCGAAAGCGTCGCTCGCCGGTTTGGTGCGGAGGCCCACCACCAATTCGGCGGCCGGCGGCAGCGCCGGTGATGATTTTAGGGCGGCGAGGGAAAATGGGGAATTCATGGCGCAGGCTTCTTGGGGTCCTTGGTCTGGGAAAGATAGAAGCGCAACCGCTCGGTGACCTTGGCGACCCGCTTGGCATCCTCGGGGCCGAGTTTGGACATCGCTTCGAGGATCGGCGCGCTTTCCGTTTCCTTCATCACGGCGAGAATTTTGAGCAGGGTGTTCTCCTCCAGTTCCTTCATGATCGGGGCGGCGCCATCGGGCGCCATGGTGGCGTAAGTGCGGGCGAGCTTCTTGATGTTGACCGATTCCTCGGCGTTCATCCGCACGACGGTCGCCTCGAACTGCGATTGGAGC
This sequence comes from Limisphaerales bacterium, assembly GCA_044225555.1. Classification (GTDB taxonomy): domain Bacteria; phylum Verrucomicrobiota; class Verrucomicrobiia; order Limisphaerales; family JADLHS01; genus JADLHS01. Next base: position 121,100 of record JBGAIM010000008.1, read on the forward strand.
TGATAAATGGCCTGGGTGACCACGTTGAGTTCGAGCCGCTCGGTTTGCAGCCGATCGGCGAGGTCGTTCAATTCCTTCTCCCGTTTCGCCAGGGTTTCTTTCTCCAGCTTCAACTCGTTGATGAGGGCGTCGGCCTCGGGATTGTGAAACTCCCACGAGGGAGTTTTGGCCTGGGCGATCAGCGGATCCTCGGCGGGCTGGCCTTCAATCACGGCAGCGGGCGCCTTCCAGAAAACGACGGTTACCACCGCGTAAAGCAGCAACCCCACGATGGACGCAACAAGACTGGACTGGAGGATTTTCATGCGAGGGGATCGGTCGTGGTTCGCCAGGTGAGCGCCGGCGCGGCGCGCTGGGTGGCCAGTTCATCGAGAAATTTTTGCGTGTCGCGTTGCACGTCGCGATCCCAACTGGCGCGCTGGCGGCCCCGGAATTTCTCCACGGCCTCGCGTTGTTGGCGGGCGGCGAGCATTTGTTGCAGGGCCTGGCCGACCTTGCGTTGGGCTTGCGTCAGCAAATCTTCACGCTGGTGTCGTTCCTCTTCCAGCGCGGCACTGTGCTGGCGCAGGCGCGTGGCGGCGGAGGCCGAGCAGCCGGACTCCAGCGTCTGGCGCAGGCGCAGCCAGGCCGCGTCGAGTTCGCGTTGAACAGCTTCGAGCTGACCGAGCGCGTTTTGCCGGGCCAGGAGGGCTTGGGCGTAGTTTTCGAGCGCGGTCTGTTCCAACCGGCGGCGGGTGGTGGCCACGGCTTCCAACGTGAATCGAAACGGTTTCATAGATTATTTCGTGATGACAGGTCGGGCGCTGACGGGTTGCACGGCCAGTGCCTGGGTTAACAGACGCCAGCTTTCCTCAGCCCGAAAGCCCTCGCGCACGCCCTGGCGCAGGAATTTTTTCAGCGGTTCGTGCAGCCGGATGGCGTGGTCAATGGATGCATTACTGCCCGCAGGATACGCGCCAATGTTGATCAAATCTTGATTGCGGCGATAAAGCGCCAGCGCCTCGCGCGCCTGACCCGCCAGGTCCATTTGTTCGGGGGCGCAGAGATCGCGCGACAAACGGCTCACGCTGTCGAGCACTTCGATGGCGGGATAATGATTCTGGGTGGCGAGTTCGCGGGTGAGGACGATGTGCCCGTCCAGAATCGAACGCACCGCATCGGCGATCGGATCGTTCATGTCGTCCTGCTCGACGAGCACCGTGAACAGGCCGGTGATCGAGCCGGTCTCGCCGGTGCCGGCGCGTTCGAGCAACTGCGGCAGCAAGGAGAACACTGACGGCGTGTAACCGCGCGTGGCCGGCGGTTCACCCACGGCGAGGCCGATCTCGCGTTGCGCCATCGCAAAGCGCGTCACGGAATCCATCATCAGCAACACGTTCTTGCCCTGGTCGCGGAAATATTCGGCGATGGCCATGGCGGCGAACGCGCCTTTCACGCGGGCCAGGGCGGGTTCGTTCGACGTGGCGACGATGACGACGGATTTCCGGCGGCCGGCTTCATCCAAATCTTTTTCCAAAAACTCGCGGACTTCACGACCGCGTTCGCCGATGAGCGCGATGACGTTGACGTCGGATTCCGCGCGACTGGCGATCATGCCGAGCAGAGTGGATTTGCCGACGCCGCTGCCGGCGAAAATGCCGAGGCGCTGGCCGCGGCCGCAGGGGACGAAGGTGTCCACCGCTTTCACGCCGGTTTGAAACACCTGACCGATGCGTTGGCGCTTGAGCGGGTGCGGCGGGAGAAAATTCACGCTGACCTGGCGGTCGGTGGCCAGGGGGCCGAGGGCGTCGAGCGGCTGGCCGAGGCTGTCAATGACGCGACCTTTCAGGCTTTCGCCCACGGCGACGCGTAGCGGCGCGCCCAGGGCGATGACTTCGCTGCCGGGATGAATGCCCCGCACTTCGCCCAGCGGCATCAGCAGCACGTGATGATTGCGGAAACCGACGACCTCCGCGAGCGTGCTGCCGTCGTGGCGCGCGGATTCAATGCGGCACAACTCGCCCACGGCGGCGAGCGGCCCTTCGGATTCGATGACGAGGCCGATGAGTTGCACCACGCGTCCGCGATTCTCCAGCACGCGGGCTTCCCGCGCCCGCTGGAAGGCGTGAGCGAGCCGATGGCCGGGCCGGAGCGTTGGTTGGTTCAATGGCACGAGCTTTCGAGCGATTGTTTCAAGGATTCGAATTTGGTTTCGCGCCGCGCATCCACGATGCCGAATTGCGTTTGCACGAGACAACCACCCCGGGAAACATTGGCCGAGGCCTGGAACTTCAATTGTTCGCCCCCGACATCCGCGAGCAGCACCGGCGCATTGGCCTGTTGCAGGAGTTCAAAATCCATCGGGTTCAACATCACCGTGAGCTTGCCTTTCTGCTCGACGTGCGAAAGGGCTTCGCGCACGGCGGCCTCGACTATTTCGCTGGAGATGGGCAGGTCCGCCACCAGTTTGCCGGCGATTTCCAGGCTGAGCGCCACCATCGCGCCCTCGCATTCGCGCGTGACCTGGCCAATGGACTGCCGCAGCGAATGGAGCACGCCATTCTGCAATTCAATGAGTTCGCCGCGCTGGCGGACGAGTTGTTCGCTCAAGGCCTTTTCGCCTTCGCGCCGGCCCCGGGCGTAGGCCGCTTGTTCGCGGGCGCGGATGCGTTCCTCCTGCGCCGCACTGTGCGGCGGCAACCCGATCCGCACCTCGCGCAACGGTTTCGTCAGCGGGATTTTTTCAAGCAGCAACGGCATCGGCTTTTTCCTCCTGCGGGTTCAAATCTATTTCCCCTTCGCCTTCGAGGCGGCGGACGATGTCCACCACGCGCAGTTGCGCCGCTTCGATTTCCTTGGCTTTCAAACTGCCTAGGAAGCCCATCTCTTCTTTCACCGTCTCGGCGGCGCGTTTCGAGATGGCCCCGAGCAGCGCGGTTTTCACGGGGTCGGTCGCCTTTTTCAACGATACGGCCAGGTCGCGGGTGTCCACTTCGCGCATCACTTTTTGCAGCGCGCTGCTGTCCAGCCGCACCATGTCCTCGAACGTGAACATTTTTTGTCGGATGGCTTTGCTCAGGTCGGGGTTGCGTTCCTCGATGGAGGTCAACACGGTTTTGCTCACGGTTTTGTCCAGGTTGTTGAGCAGGGTCGCGGCGGATTTCACGCCGCCCGTGGTGCTGATGCCGCGCGTGGGTTTAACGCCGAGCTTTGGCCGGAGCACGGCCACGATCTTCTCGATGACTTCGATGGGGGTGGGTGAAAGGGTGGCCAGGCGTTCGATGACTTTGTCGCGCAGCTCGGGCGGGCATTGATTCAGAAAAGCGGAGGCGTTGTCGGGCGGCAGGTGGCTGGTGAGGAGGGCGATGGCTTGGGGCTGTTCGGCTTTGACGAGATTGAAGAGTTCGCGTGGGTCGGCCTCGATGAGGGGTTGCAATACGGCGAGGCGGGCGGCGTCGCCGGCGGCGCGGTTGGCGATGGTGGCGGCGCGGCCCTGGCCAACGGCTTTTTCGAGCATCTGGCGGACGTAGTCCTGGCCGTGGCTGACGGCGGTGCTGGCTTGGATGGCGACGGCGGCGAATTCCTGCAGCACGGCTTGTTGGAGTTCGTGGCTGATGCTGTGGAATTTGCCCATTTCGGCGGCGATGGTTTCCATTTCGCTCTCGGCAAAGCTCTTCAGGATTTGGGCAGCGCTTTCGGGGCCGAGCATGAGCAGGAGCACGGCGAGTTTTTGCGTGCGCGTGAGGGCCGCGGCGGGGTTCTCGAAGTTGTCAAGGTTGCCCGAGGTCATAGGTCATTTCTCCCGGGTCGCGGTCATCCACGAACGGATCGCTTGGGTCATGTTGTTGGGGTTCTCGCGGATGAGTTGGTTCAGCACTTCGACGGTGACGGCGCCGGAGTCGCCGGGGCGCAACGCACCGTTGCCGTTGGCGCGGCCATTCCCGATGGGGACGCCGAGGGGGATCTCGTCGACGGGGGTGCTTTTGAAAATCCGCCAGAAGGCAAACAGCACGGCGCACGCGAGCAGCGGATAGACCGCGTTTTTGGCGAGGTCCCACCAGTATTGGTTTTTTTGTTGGAGGTCGAGTTGCCGGGTGATCTCGGTGACGGGGCTTTCGTTGAAGGGCATTTCCTCGACCGTGATCTGGTCTTGGCGGGAGGCGTCCGGGCCTTCCTGAATGCCGAGCGCGCCCTGGACGACGCGTTTGATTTTCTGCATCTCCTCGGGCGTGCGCGCCGCGACGGTGCGGTTGGTGCCGTCGAGGGTGACGTTGGCGGCGACAAACACGGCAGCGGACAGGCGTTTGATGCCCCCCGGGGTCTGCATGATGCTGCTGATGCTCTTGTTGATTTCGTAGGAGTTGTTGGTGACCTTTTTGCGGGTCTTGCTGTTGTTGACGGGGGTGGCGGGGGTGGTGTTGGTTTCGGCGCCGGAATTGGCGGCGACGCCGGCAGCGGGGCTGGCCGCGTTGGCGGTCATGGTGTCGGTGGTGTCTTCAGTGATTTGGGCGGTGCGCACCACCTGGCCTTCGGGATCAAATTTGGTTTCTTCGCGGGTCAGGGAGTCGAAATTGATGTCGGCGGAGACGCGCACGACGGATTGACCGGTGCCGAGGACTTTGGTGAGGATGTCCTCGGCTTTCTTCGCGAGGTATTTTTCGAGGTTCTGGCGCGCGCTCAACTGGGTGGCGGTCAGGCCGCCGACGGAATCGTTTTCGTTGTTCTCGGAAAGCACGTTGCCCTGGTTGTCCACCACGCTGACGTTGTTGGCGACGAGACCTTCGACGGCGTTGGCGACCAGGAAGCGGATGGCGTTAACGGTCTGGGGCGGAAGCTGACCATTGCCGCGCACGCGCACGAAGACGGAGGCGGTGGGTTTTTTGGTGTTGTCCACGAGCAAGCGGTTTTCCGGCATCACGATCATCACGCGCGCGGCTTCGATGGCGTCCACCTGACCGATGGTGCGGGACAGTTCGCCTTGCACGGCGCGGAGGTAATTGGCGCGTTGCACGAAGTCGGAGATGCCAAAGTTCGGTTTATCAAAAATCTCGAAGCCAACGCCTTCACCGCGGGGAATGCCTTTTGACGCGAGCTGCATCCGCATGTAGTGAACCTTGTCGCTGGGGACGGAGATGCTGCCGCCACCGCGGTTGATCTGGTAGGGCACCTTGGCTTCGTCGAGGGCGGCGACGACCTTGGCGGCCTCGGCTTCGTCGAGCTTGCCGTAGAGCAGCGCGTAATCCGGCCGGCTCGACCAGAAGACGAGCGCGGTCAACCCGAGCGCCACCAGCAGCGTGGTCAGCGCGATGCTGATCCGTTGCCCGACGCCAAGTTGCTTCCAGATGTTTAGGAGCTGGTTGCCTACCTGAGATAGTCCGTTGTTCATTGATTACCCTTGCGACAAATGGCCCGTCAAACCTGCATGCGCATCAGTTCCTGATACGATTCGAGGAGCTTGTTGCGGACCTCGACCATGAGTTGAAAAGAAACGCTCGCCTCTTCCATCGCGATCATGGCCTGGTGCAGCGGCACGCCGCGTTCGGCCAGCAAACCCGTCACGGCTTCCGTCGCGGCGGCCTGTTTGCCGCTGACCTCGGCAACCATGCGGCCCAGCGTGTTTTCAAAAGTTCCGCCGACCGGCGCGATTTCCGTATTCGGTTGCAGCGGTGCGGCCGGAGTCAGCTTTCCGAGTTCGTACTGCGGAATGACCGGACGGGCGATGTCGGGCGAGATGGCGGGAGCCATCGCGCGCAACATGTCCGGGCCAACCGGCAGTCGGATTGCGGAGAGCGGATTCATTCAGTGCGGCGCGGATGCGCTAGCGTTTGCCAATCGAAAGGGTTTGCAGCGCCATGGTGCGGGCATTGCGCACGACGGCGAGGTTCGCTTCAAAGGCGCGCGAGGCGACCATCATGTCGGCCATTTCCTCGTGGATGCGGATGTCGGGCATGGCGACCATGCCGGTCTTGGGGTCGGCGTTGGGATCATCCGGCCGGTAGGTCAGGACCGGCGGGCGGTGATCCTTCTCGATGCGGGCGACCTGCACGCCGGTTTCCCCGGCGCCATCGGCGGACAAACCGGCTTGCTGGTTCAGAAGTTTCTCGAACACCACCTGCTGCCGTTGATAGGGCTTGCCGTCGAGGTCTTTCGCGAGGTTGGCGTTGGCGATGTTCTGGGTGATGACCTCCATGCGGATACGCTCGGCTTCGAGCGCGGAGGAGGTGGCGTTGATGCCGGTTAAGATGTTGATCATGGCTCAGGCTCAGTTGGAACGACCGGTGATGGCGAGGCGCAGGCGCAGGAGTTGGCCGGTGACGAGCTGGGTTTCGAGCGCGTGGGCGATGGTGTTCTGGTTCAGGCTGATCAATTCCTTTTCGAGCTGCACCGTGTTGCCGTCGCGCGTGGTGGCCACGGCGTTCGGGTCCACCGTGAGGGAGGGCTGGAGATTCTGGATTTGCGAGCCGTCCGGCGCGCTCATGGCCTGTTTGAGTTCGCTGGCGAAGGAGGGATTGACGTCCAGGCGCTGGTAACCGGGATTTTCGACGTTGGCCAGATTGCTGGCGATGGCCTCGTGCCGCAGAGCCGTGGCATCGAGCATCTTCTTCACCGCCGCGTAATTTGTCTGGCTGAACAGCGCGTCAATCATACGGACACAATTTCGAGCCAGCCAAGCAGCGACAGTGCCAGTGGGAAAAAACGGCCAATTACGGGGGTTTTATGCGGGCCAACTTTGCCCCGGGGAAAAAGATTCCGGCCGCCGGGGGAACGGCTAGGCAAGGAACGACCGGCGGAAAACGAGCGGCGAACGGGACGCTTCCCGCCCGCAAAACCGGCTTGATCACGTCAGCGCGTCAGGCCAGCCAGAGGAAGTACCAGTGCCGCTTCTTGGCCGGCTTCGTCGAGGGGAGCGTTTGCTGTGGATCGCGGACCATCGAAGCCGGGGCGACTTCATGGACGCGGCTGGACGAGATCTGGGTCTCCTTGCCCTGAACATTCTTGAAGTGATAGCTCCCGTTCACGAGCTTCGGCTTGCCCCAGGCGTCCACCTGCGAACCGTTGTTCAACGTCAGCACATAGTGGCGCGCGCAGCCCGAAAGCAGCAAAGCACCCAGCAGCAACAAGAGGAGTCGGTTCATGGCGATTTTTGAAATAGGAAACAACAAAATGCACGGCTACGCCAGACAAGTCTTCCGTTTCCAGCCGGGCGCAGCTTGACATCGCCCCGGAGCGCGGGTCTGCGACCCGCAGCGACGCGCGCTGACGAATAGAATGCTGACTGCTGGCAGTGGTTGGAGGTGGGGAAGTGCGGCGGGATACAGTCCCGCGCTCCGAAGCCTTGCGGCTGGCGGCGCAAAGCCTGTGGCAGGCCAAGAACTACTTCGGGGATTTATACCGGCGCTGGAAAGCACGCCTGGGCAGTCCCAAAGCCATCACGGCCATGGCGCATAAGTTGGCGCGCATCCTCTGGCATCTGCTCAAGTTCAAACAACCCTTCAACCCGGAAGTCTTCGCCAAAGAGGAAGCCAAAATGCAGCGCAAGAAGCTCGCACGCTTGGAGGCGATGGCCACGACGCTCAACTACCGCCTCGTTCCAAACCAATGACTTGCATGGCTAGTTTCTCAGGAGGCCGCGTTGGTGTCATAAACAAGATCGGAAATCTGACGTAACTCCTCCATGAATGACTCAAGCAACTCGTCAATCATCTGCTCGTCGGTCAGTCCACGGCTACGCATCGAGGGCGTGACACCGACTGAAGTCACCTCCCACCCGCGACGCTGCAAAGCAACTCGGCCTGACTCATGGCTCACAGGCACACCGGCAGCGATGAGCGCCGTGCGGAAACCGGTAAGGAACGTCTCGGCCTCCTCAACGCGGGGTAAGAAATACATGCCCTTGCGTTTCTTTATCGTCGCGAGCTGCTCAATGGTCTTTTGGATGATGGGCATGACGTGTGAAGCGGCCTAACGACAAAAGCTCAGCCACGCCGGACCAGTGACGTGGACCGCGAATGCGGACATGCCAGCGCCATCCGGCGTTGGCTGCAGCGATTTGTTAGCCGTATGTCTCACTTAATCAATTTTACCAGCGAACCGTCTGACGTGATGATAACACAGGCTCCAAAATGGTCGTTGGTCGGATTGTAGACGTAGAGTGCGATTGCGTGACCAGAAGATAGGTCATAGATAAGAAAATCCTGACCGTCTGCTCGCTTCGTCGTCAAGTAGCGGGTCGGCAAGCCGAATCGCGCTACGAAATTCGAGACGGACATGCCGTCCTTGTATGAGTATCGCTCGAATACGCTAACATTCGACTGTGTCACCGGAATCTTGGCTGGACGCCATGCCGCCGGAAAAGAGTTGGTGGTGTAATGACTCGATGCCCACATCTTCCGCAGCCCAGTCTCGTCCGAATCTGCAAGTGCGGCGGTAACGCAGAAAAGCAACGTAGCAAAAATGCGAAGTGCGTTCATACGGCTAACGACTCAAGCTCAGCGACCCGGCGCTCGGGACGCAATGATTGCAACCGCGACGCCCCCGCCGGGTTCGCTGCAGCGCATGGTTAGATGTCCTGCTTCGTTTCACTGTGCTCTTTGTGTGCTTCGATATATCGGCGAAACAACAACGCCTCGGTCACCCAAGTGTAGGAAAAAATGCTGGCTGCGAACAGAAAAACCAAGATAGCAATACTGTGGGTAGGAGGGCGCTGAAGAATCAGAAGGGCAACCACAACCACGTGAACTGCGCCAAGAAGCGTACTCGTAATCAACAAGACAACTCGCAACACGCGGAGCATGCGTATATCTCGCAGGTTCTTTCGAGGATCGTGTGCTCTCGCCAAGTACTTGGCGTCGTGCCACTCAAAGTAGGAGCGAATCGGATTCATTGACATCTAACGACCCAAGCTCGTCCTATAGTCTTCTCTGGTGGGCATTGAGAACCAGTCATTTAGCTCTCAAATTCGTCAATAGAATCAGGCATTTACTGACATTTGCAAGTCAGAACCGGTGCAAAACGCGACAAACAATCACTAACCCATTTCGTACTCTTTACACTGGCAGTTACTGGCAAAATCGCTGGCACGCGGGCTGACGTTTTTTTCATTTGGTTGAGGGTCACGCGGCAAAATATCCAAGGCTTCGGAGCGACGAAAAGTTGCTTGCGGCGACGATGACGTGATCGAGCACTTCGATTTTGAGCAGTTGTCCGGCGCGGATTAAATCGCGTGTCACCTTGATGTCGGCTTCGCTCGGAGTCGGGTCCCCCGAGGGGTGGCAGTGCATGAGAATGAGGGCGTGCGCGGCGGTCGTCACTGCCAGTCGAAAGACTTCGCGACTATGAACCAAAAGGGTGTCTTGGGTGCCGATGGTGACAAGCTGATGGCCTTTGATGCGGCGGCGGGCATTCAACACGAGAACGGCCAGACATTCGCGTTCGGGGTCGAAATGGGGGTGCGTAGCGATGTGCAATTTCCAATACTCGGCGGCCTTGTCGGGCGTGTCACATAGCTGCAAAGCCTCCGGCGTGGGACATTCGCGCAACGGCATGACCTTGTATTCGTAGGGGCTGGCAGGAAACTTGAACGGTGCAACCAGCGCAGGAGAAAAAGACGTGGCATTCATGGTCAGTTCAGGCGTTGAAGTTGGTGACAAAGCGCGAACCGTATTTGCTGCACGGGCAATTCGCGGTTGGCATGGTGCGCGACGCAGGCGCGGGTTTTTGAAACCGACGATGGCCGGACATTCGCCGGTGCTGCCGCTTCTTCGATTTGGAGATTTGTTGTCTTCATAGCTTTTTTTTGAAACCGCTGTCCGTCACCCTGCCGTTTGCTGCTCGCTTCACTGAGGGGGAGGCAGCCAGCCGCGCGCGCCAGCGCAGAAGAAACGCCAGCGAAAGCTAAAACCGTGACAGCGGTGGAAAGGGAAAGAGGGAAACCGCTGGCGCGGTTTTAGATCTCGCTCCCAAATCTCGGGTGGCTGCCGGACCAGTGAGCAGCAAACGGGAGGAGTGACGGCGAGCGTAAAACCGGCGACGAAAGACAATCTAACTCAAATCTTCCCTTTGGCGTATTGGCGTGCGCCTATGCGCCTGCATGATGAGCCACAGGTGCATGGTTGAATTCGCATTAGGTTTCACAGTCATGGGTATCCAGCGGCCTGCTGTCACTGCGATATTAGCGTGGACGGGATATCGAGTGACCGGATGGCGACAAATGGCGGATGCCAGGAAGACCCGAGAACATCGGGCCCTGTTCTGACTTCTGGCCGGGAGTGTGAAGTGGAGGGGCGTCGGCTTTGGGGAATTGGGGAAGCCGGTCGGCCCGAAGCGCAACACTGACGGCCAGAGGTCAGACTAACTAACGGGGCGGCAGTGAGGGCGGGCTGGCACGGCGAATGCGTTCTGGTTTGCTTTCGCCGTGCCAGCCCGCGCTCACGCCGCAGGGGAGAAATCCCGATTGTGATTGGGTGGTTAAATGATCACGACCTTGGGCACGGCGGCATGCTGAGAAATTTTCTGCGGGCGTGGTTTGAACGGCGGGGTCGCTCGTTAGAAAGCAGGACCTGACGGGATATTCATTCAAGTGCGGTCATGGTCGCCACCCAAAACGAGGCAACGGGAATAACCTCAAATGGCGATGCCCTTGGATTTCTTGAAGCCCTGCTGCACTTGCTGTTCGTGAAACCGGCGGATTTTTTCGTCCTGGCTCTTGGCGATGGCAGCCAATGGGAGAATCTCCGCCCAGTTGATCAGCTGCTTTTCGCCGATTTTTCGCGCCCGGCTTTCGGTGGTCAACTTCAGAACTTGGTTGGCAACCTTCAACCATTCTGTCGGTGGCAGTGCGCCAAGTTCGACTTGCTGCAATACTTCATTGAGAAACGCACGAACGCACGGCACCAGCATCTTCAAGTGCGGCACGTCCCGCCGATTAGCCTGAGAGACCGTGGCCGCCAACTCCAGTTTGCACGCCAGCAAGGAAATGGGGTCTAACACGCGGAGGGTCGTGCCTTCCCATTCCACTTGGATCGCCGGGGTGTTGGCCGAACCGGACACGCCGGGAATCCGGCGCACCACCTCCACGGTGGATTTCAAGTTGCCGATTTGAAAGGGAACGAATCCGGCCAAGGCGGTGAGGGCGACCTTGGGCGGATAATATGCTTGGGATTCCAGTTGCCGGGCAATCCGCTGTACGTCGGCATGGTTGCCTTTGAAATCAATGTCCTCGCTGGTGAAGGGCCGCAATGATTTCAGTTCCGGCTCTTGGGACAAATAGTGTTCCGCCCAATAGTTAACCGCTTGGCCGCCCACCAGAACATACGGCTGGCCGGCCTCGTCGCGGATCTTGAAAACTGCCGAGAATTGCTGGAGAGAAAACGCCACGATCAGGCCCACTTGGCAATGGCCCGCACGACTTGATTCAAATTGGTGATGCGCCACTTGGCCCCGTTACCAACCAATGAAGCGCGCCGCTGCTGCGCCGCCGCCGCCCGGGGACTGCGCCGCGCTTTGCGGGCGGCGGCCATGCGGCTCTGCGCTTCCTGCCTTTTCATTTGCTGGAAAGACATCGTTTTCACTGGAAGAACTCATACCGCAAACTGGCGGGGGAAGCAAGTTGCGACAGTCCCAACCGGAGGCTTTTGAAATTGAAGCGGCGCGGATTGAGCATTGATCGTAAACAAGGCGTGAAGCCGTTTTGGTGTGGCGAGCGGGGTAGATGCATTACCTTTTCCCAGCTTTGAGTGGCTGCGACAATAGCTCCGTTTGCTTCTGCAATACTTGAATGGCTTTCTCCGGCGGCGTGCCGGTGAAGAAAATCAGGCCAGTTTCTCGGCCTTCGATACGCCGCATTTCTGCGGCATCAGCTTTCTCGATTAGCAGCGCAAAACCTTGGGCTTCCAGCAAGCCATTGGTATTGGACGTGCGCACTACATTGATCGGCACCTGGGCAATCGCCAACTGGCGGAAGGCGTCCTGATTGTAATTCATCACCCGAGTCGCCAAGGCAATCTGTTCGGCCAGCTTCCGCTCGTTGGTTTTCTTTATGGCAGCATCCATGACCAGCGTGGCGATCACCGAAAAGGCGAGCGTCACGATGATGCTGCTCCCTACCACTGTCCGCCAAATCCGCTGCGGCCAGAGCTGGCTGGCCTTGGCGACATTTTCACGAATCTCCCGCAAGGTCGGCAACACTTCGTTGGTCAGTTCCTGGGAGCGCAGCAGGAACGGCGCAATGACCTCCTTTTCAATGCCGGTCTTTAATGCGTCTTGAACACCGGCAACTATTGCCCCGGTATCTACCTGTGCGCCGATGTTTTTCAGGAGTGATTCCAGCCGGGCTATGGTGTGGTCGCATTTGGCGATGGCCGCATGGCAAAGCTCCTCGGTTAGCTGCGCGTGATTGGTGATGTTCACGTTCCGCTTTTCGATCATCTGAGCGACCAAGCCAATTTCCTCACGTACTATAGCCAGGCCAAGATGCGCGTTCTGGTTGGCTTCCATGACTGCCAGCGGCACGCGCTCGGCATAATGGGCGTACACGTCGAGCAAAAGGAAAAGCTGGGTGAAAAAGTCCGTGCTGTCGCCTTCGGCGAAGCGGTAATAAATCTGCCGGGCCAGTTCGCGCTTCTCCGCAGGATACGTGGCCAGCAAGGCTTCAAAAGTATCGGCCTTCAACATGGGCTGCTCCTTTCATCCGGCCAGGTTCACCTTCGCGCCGCGTTTGGTGGCAGGCGCTTCGCCGAGTGGTGGCACGGTCGCCTTCGGTTTGATGGTTGCGGCCAACTCGGTCGGGAGCAACTTTGCGGCGATGCGATCATACTGAACCAGCAAGTTACAAAGCCAATCCTGCAAGACGCCCCGGGCCATAATATCCAGCGCAAGCTGGTCGTTACCGATGGCTTCATTGAACGGGATGCCGCGTTGCTGCTCCGTCTCCAGTTTGGCCAGCCGGATTTTCACAAACTCCGACAGCACCGGCAGCGTGAGGCTGCCGGCGTGCAGATTCAGCAATTCGGTTTCGAGTTCGCTGCCGTCAAACATCCGCGTTTTGGGAGCGCGGGCCGGGTTGCGCACGATGACGTAATCCACCTCGTTGCCGCAGAAGCGGCAAACCGCATCAATGTTCATCATCACGTCGAGGTCATCCAGCGGAAAGACCAAGATGGTGATGCCGATGTTTTGGGCGTTGGCAATGTCGAAGAAATGCGTGGCGCGGAGCGCCTTCATCACCTGGCTGTCCAGGTGCGCCCGGGGATCAACAAGCGTGACGGGTGCGGTCGTCGCTTTGCGCAGAATCGCAATCAATTCGTCGAGGTCATCAGCCTGGCCGGTGAGCGGCACGAGTTTGGTCTGTGAGGGGAACAAGCGGGAGAGCGTTCGGTTGTCGCCGTCCAAGTCGAATCCCTGCCATGGGATGCCGCGTTCGTTGAGCCAGCAGGCCCGTGCCGTCGCTTCAATACTTTTGCCCACGTTGCCCTTGGCTTGAATGGGTAAGATCAATCGGTGTTTTGTTGTTGTCATAGGTCTTCAATGTTGAACCGGTGTTTGGCCGGCTCGGCTTTGGTTTGTGTCTCTGGGGTGATGGTTGGCTTGGAAATGGAGTGCGCCTTGCCCGCCAACGCTGATGGCGTCGTGTCGGCGCGGGGCCGGCGGGCGACTGCCCGCTCGCAAAACCGTTGCACGGAACTGAGCGTGATGGCGACGCCATGCTCGTTGAGCCACTTGGCAATGGCGGCATACGTCCAATGCTTGCGCCGCAAGGTAAAGATGGCTTCGCGATGCGGCTCCAACTTGCTACGCGTTCTGCGCTCCGCTTCGTTTTCGGCTGATGGCTGCAAATCCATATTGGCCTCGGTTCAGCCCCGATAATTCGGTCGGACGTTCGCGCGAATTTCGCGCGAACTCGCGCCGCATGGCGCGGCCACTAAGCTGTGCTTAGGGAAGATGTCTGACCGAATTATTGGGGCTTTCAACTGTCTCATACGCCGTGTGTCGTCACGGATTCACCTTACCGGCATGAAATCGGATTGGCCTAACGAGTAGTGGAAGGGTTTGTCCTGATTGTGTCCCCGAGGGGATGCCAATCGGGAAAATGCGTTTACTGTGGCAACGTGCTGCGAGTTGTTGCGAGTCGAAATGCGAAAGAATACTTCGCCCAATCGTTGAGCAAGGAAGACTATTATTCCGAGGGGCAGGAAGTTCGGGGCGAGTGGCAGGGAATCGCGGCAGAGAGGTTGGGATTGTCAGGGGCGGTGGATCAAAAGGCGTTCGATGCGTTGTGTGAAAATCGGAAACCGGGAACTGACGAACGGCTGACCCAACGGAACAAAGATAATCGCATCGTGGGGTATGACTTCAATTTCCATTGTCCCAAGTCGGTGTCGGTTGCTTACGAGTTCACCCGGGATGAGCGGATTTTGGAAGCGTTCAAATCGGCGGTGAATCAGACGATGCGGGAGATTGAGACGGAATCCAAAACCCGGGTGCGACAGAACGGAGCGGATGAGAACCGGGTGACTGGGAACTTGATTTGGGCGGAGTTCGTTCACTTCACGGCGCGGCCAGTGAACGGGTTGCCTGATCCGCATCTGCACGCGCACTGTTACGCCTTCAACACAACCTGGGATGACGCAGAAAAGAAATGGAAAGCGGGTCAGTTCCGGGATTTGAAAGCCGACGCCCCGTATTTTGAAGCCGCGTTTCATGCCCGGTTCGCCAAGCAACTGACAGACGGGGGCTATGGGATCGAACGAACGGCCAAAGGTTGGGAATTGGCCGGGGTGCCGCAGCGGGTATTGGATGAGTTTTCCCAGCGTCGAGAGCAAGTTGAACAAAAAGCCAAGGAGTTGGGGATCACGACGGCCAAAGAGAAAGATGGACTGGCGGCGCTGACCCGGGAGCGTAAACAAAAGCAGTTTACCAAGGTGGAACTACGCGAATTGTGGGACAAACGAATTTCGGCAGATGAACGGGCGGCAATTCAGAAAAGCACCAGTCATTCACCACGGCCCGTAACAAGAATCTCGGAAATGAAGGCGATGGATTTTGCCGTCCAGCATTGTTACGAACGCGCCTCCATCGCCACCGACAAGGAATTGCTTCGGCACGCCCTGCGTTACGGCGTCGGTGATGTGAGCGTCGAACAAACCAAGCGACAACTACTGCGGGATGATTTCATTGCGGAAACTGCAAACGATCACCAATGGTTCACCACGCATCAAGTGCTGGCGGAGGAACGGCGGTTGATTGATTTCGTGCGGGACGGTAAAGGAAAATTCAAGCCATTCGCCAACGGGGCATACCAGTTCCAGAACGAGATGCTTTCAACGGAGCAACGCAATGCCGTGCTGCATGTGCTACGCAGTTCGGATTGGGTGACAGCGATTCGCGGCGGGGCCGGCACGGGCAAAACCACGATGATGAAGGAGGCGGTCGCGGCGATTGAAGCGGGTGGGCAAAAGGTCTTCACGTTCGCACCGTCAGCAGAGGCGTCGCGTGGGGTGCTGCGAACGGATGCTGGATTCGCCAATGCGGAAACCGTCGAGGCGTTGCTGCAAAACGCCAAACTTCAGGAACAGATTTGCGGGCAGGTAATCTGGATTGATGAGGCCGGGTTGCTGGGCGCTCCTGCTTTGGCGCGGGTTATTGATCTGGCCGAAAAGGAGAACTGTCGTGTCGTTCTGTCGGGTGACACGGCACAACACCGGGCCGTGGAACGCGGCGATGGGTTGCGCCTGCTGGAGCAACACGCGGGTTTGCTGGCTGTCGAACTGAAAGAAATCTGGCGGCAAAAGACGGACGACCACAAGGCCATAGTCGCCGATCTGCGGGCCGGTGAATTGGAGCGCGCCTTCAAACGACTGGACCGGCTCGGAATGTTTCGGGAACTGGCGGCGGAAGATCGACATGAAGCGTTGGCGGCTGATTACGTGGCTGCTGTCGAGGAAAGCAAAACGGCTCTGGTGATTTCCCCGACTCACCTTGAAGGCGAGCGCGTGACGAGGCGGATTCGCGAACGGCTGAAAGGGACGGGTCAATTGCTCGGGAACGAACGCGAGTTCGTTCAACTCAAAAACCTGCAATGGACGGAAGCGCAACGCAGCGACGTCCGGAATTACCAGCCGGATATGGTCGTTCAATTCCATCAAAACGTCCCTGGCTTCCGGCGCGGCGAACGGGTCACGGTGAGACGGCGGGATGAGCACGGCATCATGGTCGAGCGCGAGAATGGTGCTTCTGCCCTGTTACCACTGGTCAGGGCGGCGCGGTTTCAGGTGCATGAAGCGCGGACAATTGCCCTGTCGCCCGGCGACATCGTTCGGATCACACAAAACGGTTTCACACGAGACGGGCAGCGGCTCAACAACGGGGACTTGAAACAAGTGGCTGGATTCACCAAAGGTGGAGACCTCAAACTCGCCAACGGCTGGGTGCTGCCCGAGGATTACGGCAATTTGACGCATGGCTATTGCGTCACGTCCTACGCTTCGCAGAGCAAGGGCGTGGACCGGGTGTTCATCGCCGAAAGCTCTGAATCGTTTCGGGCGGCTGACCGGCAACAGTTTTACGTTTCGGTCAGCCGGTTCAAGGAGGCGCTTACCGTTTACACAGACGATAAACAGCAATTACTCGAAGCCGTTTCAAAGTCTTCCGCGCGACCTTCGGCCACGGACTTGGTGGAAATGGGAGACACCCGCACCGCGCTCCGCGTCACGCGGCCCTTGCGTGGCATCCGACCGATGCGACCCAACCGTCTATCGCCCGTCCAGCGCATCACCAATGCCTTTGAGGCCACTCGCCGCTGGTTCGGTGACATGCTCCATGCGAGTCAACAAGTCGAGGCTGGGGACGAAACAGTCGAACACCGCGAAGCTGTCAAACCAGCGGACTCGGTGAAGCCAGAGGAGAACATTTCTGGGGCAAGCAAACCGCTCACGATCGGGGAGGCTCCCCTACCAGAACCAGACCGCCGCAAATCTGCCCACGACATCAAACCGCCCGACGACAGCCAACATTCACGCCGCATCGGAATTTAACCCACAACCCTTCCTTCATTATGTCAAATTCACTCAAAGACGATTGTTACCAAACTACCAATGGCCATTGCTTCTGTATCGAGTTCCATATCGGCAAGCAGCGCCGTGGGTTTCACAGTAGCCACCTGATCGAATACACGCTGGAAGGAGACCCGGAAGCCAAGGATGCCGCAAACGCGCCGCCGGAAAAGCTGGTTCTCGCGTTCTCGACTGCCGACGTGGCCATCTCCGGCTGACGGCTGGGTCGCCTCGCCGACTGTTTGCGTGAAAACAAACTCGTGGCGGTGGGTGCATTGCCCAAGCGCGACGCCGGTCTTGATCCCGTCAAACCTTTCGTCGCTTCCATCGTCCTCACTCCAATCCCAAAACCGGAAGCTTGATCGGCCAAGGTGGTCCAAATCCCACCGGGCTTCGTCAGCATTGGTTCAAACCCCGATCCAGTAACCAGGCTTTTGCTGCTGGTCGTGGCGGAGGGTCTGCAGCTCGGAAGCTCTTTGCGTGGTGAATTTATGCATGAAACTCTCGACGACGCGGGTCAGGTCCTGACCAGGATATTTCTCGGCGAGAAACCCTTTGACCTCTCCGGTCACGGCGTCCTTGAAGGTTTGCGGTGCCTGACACTGATCTTGGGCGAACGCGTTGAGAACTTCTGCGGCATCCATCTGGCGAGTGGAACATTATATCAAGTGCAATTTCAGATTATCCACACACGCCGAACCGAAGTGTAGTGGAACTGTCACGCTGGCAAATCTCGGTCCATTCCAAACAGGACCGAGAGCGCCTGCCTTGGGATCGTGGAAGTGTCAATACCCATCACCCGACACGCCTTCGGCTGCAACGCGGATAGACGACCTTGGCGCCGACGGAAAGGGCCAGGTCATTGAGGATGAAATTGGTCAGCTGCGTGAGGTCACCCCGGACGACTGGATTATCCGTGGCGCGTTGCAGGTTGTGTTCTTTGAGAACCTCCCCGATTGGTTTCATCAGTGCTAGAACTATTCCCTAAGCCAGCGGAAGTCCTTTTGTGGATAAGCCGGTTCGAGCCGTCCAATTTGCCAACGCGCCGTTGCTGAAACAAATCAACGGCGTTTTGGTGGCGAACTAGAAACATTTTCATCATGTGAATAAGTTTCTCTTTGCGGGTCAGAATTGCCATAGTAAAATTTTCATGTTCAGAACACGTGTGGTTTGAATTTCCATGGACGGAAATGCTAAACAGGACAGCCGGACAATTGGTCGCACCCTTTCCGTGGCTCCGGCGCATCCCCGGGTCGGCTTCGCACATCTTTGATCCCGATCACCTTCTTACCTGTCGGAAAAACGCTTTTGTCCGTCGTTCGCCCATTCTCACTATGAAAATCACTCTGCTCGCCACGGCGATGCTTGCTGCCGCCATGGAACTCGTGCCCGCCCAGTCATCAAGAGCATTGCCGGGTGGAATCCCGGCAGGTGCCGTCCGCGCGCTGCCGGCGCCGCGCGTTGAAACCGAAGCTCCGCCTTCCAGCCTCGCCGATTCCAACATTTTCATGCTTGGCAGAAATGCTTCGCGCGTTCCCCATCGCACGATCCAGTCCGTTCCGGGCGGCGCGCGGTCGGACTTCGGTTTGCTGAAGGTGTTCTTTCCGCTGGATGCCAAAGAGGGGCAGCCGCTGACCATCACCACTGCGGACGGACGCACGCTGGCTTGCCGCGCGACGTTTTTGGCCCTGCACGATCTCGCCAGTGGTCAGAGTTTGATGCTGGCGGAGGTCACCAACCGCGTTGGGATGATCATTGGCGAGCGCGAGGTGATTTACACAAATTGCTTTGACACGCTCAATGCCAGCTTGCGCTACCGGGTGAGTCCGAACGGCAACACGCTCGAGCAGGACATTGTGTTGCATGAATTCGGAGACCGGGTGCCCAAAGAATTCTCGCCGGAGAATTGCCAGCTTGAAATTTGGTCTGCGTTTTACGATGCCGAGCCGGTAATCAAAGAAACCCGGCCGCTTGATTTGCGCGCCAACGACACTTCCGGCCTGCTGGCGCCCGCGTTCATGGATGACCAGCGGCTGGATTTTGGCAGCGCCAAAATTGTGGAGGGACATGCCTTCAGTTCCACGGCCCAGGATGAGCGAACCCCCGTGGCCAAAACGTGGGCGCGCATTGCTACCCAGGACTGGCTCGTGGAAACCGTTGACTACATGGCGGTGAAGTCAAAGTTGGACCTCTTGCCGGGAGCGCGCGGCTCAGGCAGCAACGCGCGACCTACCTCCAAGCGCGAGGCGATGATCCGTTCGCTGGCGCGGAATACGGCTCCAGCATCGAAGAACGAGGCGCGAATGTTGATGGCCAAAGCCTCGACCTCGAAGCCGCCGGAATTCGTCATGGACTTTATCATCATGAGCAGTGTGCCGGTGCCGCCCAATATCGTGAGTTGGTGGCCGGCGGGCGGGAATGCGAACGACGCCAACGGCATTAATCACGGCACCGTTGAATATAGCGCGGCGTATGGAGCAGGAAAAGTCGGCCAGGGTTTCAGCCTGAACGGCAGTCAGGCACGAGTTCGGGTGACCGACCATGCCAGCCTGCACTTTACCAATGCGCTAACCATCGAGGCGTGGGTGTATCCGGCGAATACCAGCACTTATCAAGACATCGTGAGCAAATGGGATGCGGTCGCGGGCTACAACCAGAAGAGTTACGATGCCGCTTTGGATGCCGGAGGACGGTTCTCCCTTCTGGTTAGCCCCAACGGGACGGACACCGGGTCCACCTACGTCCTGACCACTAACGCGGCGCCAACCAACGCTTGGACCCACGTGGCCGGCACCTATGATGGCTCGACGCTGCGAGTTTATTTCAATGGCGTGCTGGAAGCCGAAGGCGCTTACGCGGGCGGCATCTTTCCTGGCACAAATGCGCTGGGGATCGGTGGCAGCATCGGCGGGTCCACCGATTCAACGATTGTTTCACCGTTTGCGGGTTTGATTGATGAGCCCAGCCTCTACAACCGCGCACTGTCAGCCTCGGAAATTCAGGCCATCTACAACGCGGGGGCGGCGGGCAAGGTGAATCCGAATTGTGTGATCGCTCCGACGAATATTATCGCTTGGTGGCCGGGCGACGGCAATGGTTACGACTTGGCGCGCACCAATTTCGCCGCGCTCAGCGGCGCGACCTACGAACCGGCCGTGGTCAGCTCGGGCTTTTCCTTCGACGGCGTGAACGATGGGGTTACCACAGCCCACAACGACGCGCTGAATATCAGCACGAATGATAACCTGACGATTGAGGCATGGCTCAAACCGCTGGCCAATTCGACCACCTACGGCGTGATGACTGTTGCCGGGAAACGAAAGTCGCCCGACACGGTGACCACGTTGGGCTATGAGCTTTCGTTGGTGTATGGTGAACCGTGTTTCCAGATTTCGGATGCGCCTCTCCGGTCCTACAATTACGCGACGTTCATCGCCTCCGGGCATGATTTGCGGGATGGAGGTTATCATCACTTGGCGGTGACGATGGATCGAAGCTCCACCAATGGCGGGCACATTTACGTGGACGGCACCTCGGTGCTCACCTTCGACCCAACCGTAATGCCGGGCTCGCTTACCAACTCCGAGCCGTTCCGCATCGGCGTGCATCCCCAAAGCGGCTTCAATGGCTGGTACAAAGGCGTGATTGACGAAGTAAGCGTCTATCGCCGGGCCCTGACCAGCACGGAAGTCACGGCGCTTTACGCGGCGGGCAGCGCGGGCAAGTGCAAGACCGACACTGACGGCGACGGCCTCACCGATTTGCAGGAAGCCTATTTCGGTACCGATCCGAACAATCCGGACACTGACGGTGACGGTTCCACCGATGGCGACGAAGTGTTTGTGCTTTATTCAAGCCCTCTGGATTTTTACAACGGCACTCTGCCGAGCCTGACAATTGTCAGCGGGAATAATCAAAGAGGGATGCCTGATAATTTTCTGTTGGCGCCGCTGACGGTCCGAATAACCGATACCAATGGTGTTGCCTTGACCAACGCCCCTTTGACCTTCGCTGTAACCGCCGGCAGTGCCAAACTCGCCACCAATATCCTCCAAACCCCCGTCACCACTGTCAATGTGTGTAGCGTGGCGAATGCTCAAGCTGAAACCCTCGTTCTTCTGCCCAGCGGTTTAGGCAGCACGAATTACATAACGGCCACGGCCTGGAGCGGTACCAATAGTGTGCAGGTGACCTTCGCCGCGTACACCCTCTCAGGGGTCAAACTTTGGTTGCGAGCCGACGCAGGTATTACCAACAGCAGTGTGAACAGATGGTCGGACCAGTCGGGTAACGGTTATGATGCAACCCAGAATACCGCTGCCAGCCAGCCTCAATTGGTCACCAGCGTGATCAATGGCAAATCAGTGGTCCGGTTTGATGGGGCGAATGATTTTCTCAATCTGCCCAACCTGCTGAACGGAACCACACAGGCCGAGGTGTTTGTGGTGTTGAAAGTGGATGTGGCAATGCCGGCAACCATCCGGGGGCTCTGGAAATTCGGCACTGATAATTCAAGCTGGGTGCGTTATCCGAGCACGGATGGTTCGATCTGGGAGGATTTTGGCAGCACGGCCAATTATGCGATGGGAGTTCCGGCCCAACCCCTGACGGAATTCCATCTGTTCAACGTTTCGGCGGCGACCGGACAGTGGGCCGCACGACTCAATGGCGCCACCCAAGGTTCGAGGACCAACACCACCTACGCCTACAACACCGCGCCGACGTTGGGGAAGAATTCGTATTATTTCGACGGGGATGTGGCCGAGGTGGTGATCTATGACCGGGTGCTGAGCACAGCCGAGCGCAACGCGGTGAGCTACTACCTGAACAGCAAGTATGCTTTGGTGGCAGCAACAGCGACAACACCGAGCAATCTGATGGCTCAGGCGGTTTCAGCGAGTCAAGTGAGTTTAAAGTGGGACGGAGCGTTGGATCAGGGCGCCACAAGGGTGAGCATTGAACGCAAGACAGGCATGGGAGGGACGTATGCGGTGGTGGCGGAGGTGCAGAACACGAGTTCTTATATCGACACCGGATTGAGTGCGGGGACGACGTATTATTACCGGGTACGGGCGGCGAACTTTGTTGAGTGGACGGCATATTCGAACGAGGCGGATGCGACGACAGCGGTTGGCGGAGTGGACCTGCCGTTGACTAACCTTCGGCTGTGGTTGAAAGCCGACACGGGACCGGCCCAAGTTGGGACAAACGCTCCGGTAAATTTCTGGGAGGACCAGAGTGGTCGTGGCAATCATGCCATGGAGATCTATACCTCAGGAGCCTCTACACGGCCGACGTGGGTGGCGGGGCAGATTAACAATCGTCCCGTGGTTCGTTTTGACGCTGCGAACGATTTTCTGAATCTGCCCAATCTGCTTAACGGGACGACGCAGGCGGAGGTCTTCGTGGTGTTGAAGGCGGATGTGGCCTATCCCGGCACCATACGTGGTCTGTGGAAATTCGGCACGGATAATTCAAGCTGGGTGCGTTATCCGAACACGGATGGTTCGATCTGGGAAGATTTTGGCAGCACCGCCAACTATGCGATGGGCGTACCGGCGCAACCACTGACGGATTACCATCTGTTCAACGTTTCCTCTGGCAGTGGGCTGTGGACGGCGCGTCTCAATGGGGTGGTGCAAGGTTCAAGGACCAATTCCACCTACGCCTACAACACCGCGCCGACGTTGGGGAAGAATTCGTATTATTTCGACGGGGATGTGGCCGAGGTAGTGATCTACGACCGGGTGTTGAGCACAGCAGAGCGCAACGCGGTAAGCTACTATCTAAACAGCAAGTATGCCCTGGTGGCGGCAACAGCGACAACCCCGAGCAATCTGGTGGCGCAAGCCATCTCTCCCAGCCAGATCAGTCTGAAGTGGGAAGGGGCACTGGATCAGGGCGTCACGCGAGTGAGCATTGAGCGCAAGGCGGGACTGAGCGGCACGTATGCGGCGGTGGCGGAGGTGCAGAACACGAGTTCTTATATCGACAACGGATTGAGTGCGGGGACGACCTATTACTACCAGGTACGGGCAGCGAACTTTGTTGAATGGACCGCGTATTCGAACGAGGCGGATGCGACGACGACGATTTCAGGAAACGACCTGCCGTTGACGAACCTCCGGCTGTGGCTAAAGGCCGATGCGGGTTTGGCGCAGATTGGGACGAGCACGCCGGTCAACTTTTGGCAGGATCAAAGTGGTCGTGGCAACAATGCCACGGAGATTTACACCTCGGGAGCCTCTACACGGCCAACGTGGGTGGCGGGGCAGATCAACAATCTTCCGGTAGTCCGCTTTGACGGCACGGATGATTTTCTCAATCTGCCCAACCTGCTCAACGGGACGATGCAGGCGGAGGTCTTTGTGGTGCTCAAGGTCGATGTGGAAAAACCAGCCGCAAGCAAGGGACTGTGGAAATTGGGAAATGTCGGGAATACGACCTGGGTGCGCTATCCCAACACCGATGGGGCCATCTGGGAGGATTTCGGTCGCAATTGGAACGTTAGCATTGGAGATCCAGCGCAGCCATTGACCGAATATCACTTGTACAACGTCAGCGCCAAGACCGGAGAGTGGGTAGCCCGGATCAACAGCGCAGTCCAGTATTCGACGGCCGTCAGCACCTATGATTACACAACGGCGCCAACTTTGGGAAAGAGCGGTTACTACTTTGATGGTGATGTTGCGGAGGTGATGATTTTTGGGTGCGTCCTTCCGGTGAGTGAGCGTATCACGGTCGGGGACTATCTTACGGGGAAATACGGAATGCCTTCCCTCCGACCGAAATCGCAGGATCGCGATGGAGACGGGCTGACCGATGATATCGAAATCCTCATCGGAACGGACCCGACGGTTGCCGACACGGACGGTGACGGGGTCAGCGACAAACTTGATGCCTTCCCGCTGGATCCATCCCGCTCCGCGATTCCGTCGCCGAACCCAGGCGACCACACGCCGCCCAATATCATCCTCAGTGAACCAACCGACGCGACGCTGTTGCCCTAAGCCAACTGACTTTTGAACTGCACGCCATGAAAGGACAACACACACCTTGCGTTGCCCGGAACCGTTTTACTCCGCGGAAACACCCCCGTTTTTTTCAAATCGTTACTTGGATCGTCATAGGTTCGCAACTCGTGCTGCCGATTCAAGGAACACTCTCGGCTCTCGCTGCCGATAAAACATACCCATCGCCCACAAGGACTGCTGAGTCCGTTCCGGCTCCAACCAACGTAGTTGTCAATCGCACGGTGCCGGCCGTAACCAGGCCGTCGGCTGTGCCAACGCTTTCGGAGCAGCCCGCGGATCAGGAGTTTTTCAGCGCGCGCGTTTTTGCCGAAGCGCTGGTGCCACTCCGAGGCACAACCACACCCGAAGAAAACAGAGCGCTCAAAGTCGCCGTGCTGGCCTTTCTAGGTCGCTCATCGCCTGACGACGTGACTGCGATTGTGCAATTCCTCGAAGCTCATCCGCGTTCCGCGTGGCGCGGTTCTCTGCTCGTAAACCTGGGTATCACGTATCGAAAGTCCGGGTATTTTACCAAAGCGTTGGAAGCGTGGGAAAGTGCATGGGCGGCCTTGAAGGCGGACACAACGCCTCACGGCAAGGCCCTCGGTGATCGGGCCGTTGGCGAGTTGCTCGAATTGAACGCGCGGCTGGGCCGGATGGATCGGTTGGGCCAACTGCTGGCCGAAATCGAGGGCCGTGATGTTCGCGGGCCGGCCACCGAGAAAGTTGCCGGCGCGCGCGAAGGGCTGTGGCTGATGCAGAACCAGCCCGGAGTGGCGTTCCGTTGCGGACCGTATGCCCTGGATTGCATCCGCAAGTCCATCCGACCGACCGACACTTTCCATGAAAAGATCAAGCAGTCGCAATCAACGACCAATGGCATTCAACTCACTGCGGTTCGCAACCTGGCGAACGAATTGGGAATGGGCTACCAGATGGCCCTGCGTCCGGCGGGCGCCAAGGTTGTGGTGCCTGCGGTGGTTCACTGGAAAGCGGGCCATTACGCAGCGCTGGTCCGCGAGCAGAACGGTTTGTTTTTGGTCCAGGACCCCACCTTTGGCGAGGACATCTGGATCAGTCAACGCGCGCTCGACGACGAAGGCAGCGGATACTGTTTGATTCCGCAAAGCGACTTACCCCGAGGATGGCGCACCGTTTCCGAGGATGAAGGCGCGAAGGTCTGGGGCAAAGGCAGTACCTCGGACAACGACCCGGACCAAACGAAGCCCGATAATGACAAGGAACCACGCTGCAACGGGCAGACGCCCATGGCGCAGTACGCCATGCACGCGATGGTGGTGAGCTTGAACATTGTGGATACGCCGGTGGGCTACACGCCGCCGCGCGGCCCCGCCGTTTACTTCGAAGTGACCTACAATCAGCGTGAAGCCAACCAGCCTTCTGTTTTCCCGTATTCGAACCTCGGCAACAAATGGACCTTCAACTGGCTGGCCTACATCACCGACGACCCGGCCAACCAGCTTGCTGCTGCCAGCTACTACGTCATGGGCGGCGGTACTGAGCGTTATTCAAACTTCAACACGAATACCCAGTCGTATGAGGTCCAAAAAGAGAGCCGCACCAGACTGGTTCGCACTTCGGCCACCAGCTACGAGCGTCAGCTCCCGGGCGGCGCCAAACAGGTATTTGACCTTCCAGATGGCGCGGCCTCTTCGCCTCGGAAAATCTTCCTCACCCGTGTGGTGGACGCCTCCAGCAACGCGCTCGCGTTCACTTATGACACCAACTTCTGTCTGGTGGCCGTGACGGATGCCGTTGGCCAGGTCACGACCTTGGAATATGGCCTGACCAATGACGTTCGGAAGATCACGAAGGTCACAGATCCCTTTGGCCGCTTCGCCACGTTTCAATACAACGGCTCCGGCCAGTTGACCAACATTACGGATATTCTCGGGATCGCCTCATCGTTCACCTATGGCTCGGGTGATTTCATCAATTCCCTCACCACGCCGTATGGGACCAGCACGTTCACTCAGGGCGCCGTTGGCCGAAATCGCTGGTTGGAGGCGGTCGATCCCATGGATCAAAAGGAGCGGATGGAATACTTCGACTACAACAACACTCTGGCCGCCACCGAATCACTGGTGCCTTCGGGCAGCGGTTTCAGTTTTCTCAACAACTACATGCAATACCGCAATTCCTTTTATTGGAACAAGCGGGTGATGCAGCTTTATCCGAATGATTTGTCCAAGGCGAAGCGTTTCCACTGGCTGCACAGTTCGCTCGGCCAGACCTCCGGCATCAAGGAGAGCGTTTTGGAACCGTTGGAAAGCCGCGTCTGGTTTGCCTACGCCGGCCAGGCCAACACGGCCGTCGAGGGCACCAACGGTCAACCCTCCATCATCGCCCGCGTGTTGGATGACGGGACCAGTCAGATCTCTCGCTACGAATACAATGCCCTCGGCAAACCCACCAAGGTCACCGATCCCACCAACCGCGTGACGCGGTTCACTTACGCCGCCAACCTGATTGACCTGCTGGAAGTGCGCCAGCAAATCGGCACCAACGTTGCCAACACCGAACTACTTGGCTCATTCACTTACAACGCCAATCATCTGCCACTGACCAGCGTGGACGCATCCGGTCAGACCAACTATTTCGGCTACAACGCCAACGGCCAGTTGAAGGCGCTCACCAATGCGTTGGGTGAAACCGTCTCGATGACTTACAACCCCGACGGCTATCTCACGAACATCACCGGGTCGCTGCCCGGTTCGACCACGAGTTTCACCTACGACGGTTACGGCCGCGTGCGGACGGTCACGGATTCGGAAGGGTTCACCGTCACTACGGATTACGACGCGGCGGACCGGCCCACGAAGATTACTTACCCGGACAACACGTACGAGCAGACCGTTTATGACCGGTTGGACCCGGTGTTGAGCCGGGATCGGCGCGGGCATTGGGCCAGTTCGGTTTTCGATTCGTTGCGGCGACTCACCGACACCTACGACGCGGGGGGCCGGCACACGCACCTGGAATGGTGCGGTTGCGGTGCGTTGGAAAGCATCACGGATCCGCTGGCCCGCACGACGACGTGGCTACGGGATTTGCAAGGGCGCGTGACGGCGAAGATTTATCCCGATGCAACCCAGGTCACCAGCACCTATGAAACCAACAGCAGCCGGTTGAAGAGCGTGACGGATGCGAAGAACCAGACGACGCTTTACCAGTATTTCGGCGATAACAACGTCAAGCAGGTCAGTTACAGCAACGCGGTGGTAGCGACGCCGACCGTCAGCTTTACTTACGACACGAATTACAACCGGCTGCTGACGATGACGGATGGGATCGGGACGACGAGCTACGGTTATCATGCGGTGACGAACACGCAATTGGGCGCGGGCCAGTTGGCGAGCGTGGACGGGCCGCTGGGCGCTGACACGATCACCTACACTTACGATGCACTCGGGCGGGTGAAGACCCGGGCGATTGACGGCGTGGCGCAGGCGGTGACTTATGATGCGCTGGGCCGGGTGACGGTGGCGACCAATGCGCTGGGCAGTTTCACCAATGCCTACGTCGGTGTGACCGGACGCATCAGCACCAACTACTATCCCAACGGCCAGCAAACGGTGTTCAGCTACTACGGTGCAACCAACGACTTTCGCTTGGCCGAGATTCGTCACTCAACACTCAACTCAAACCTCTCAACCTTCCAATACACTTACGATGCCGATGGGCAGATTGCGACGTGGACGCAACAGGCGGCCGTGCAGACGCCGGTGGTGTGGGTGACGGAGTATGATCCGGTGGATCAATTGCTGGGCGTGACGGTGCGGAGCAACACGGTGGCGGGGGCGATTCTCAAGCGCTACGTGTATGCGTATGATAAGGCGGGCAATCGGACCAGTGAATCGGTAGGGACGAGTTCCATCTCGTCCGTCACTTCAGCCGCACACAACAACCTGAATCAACTCACGAGCACGACCGGTGGCGGCGCGGTGCGCTTCAAGGGCAGCCTGGATGAACTCGGCACGGTGACGGTGAATGGCAGCGCGGCTTCCCTTGATAGTCGGACGACAAACTTCACCGGTTTTGCCACGACCACGACGGGGACGAACACCGTCCCCGTGATTGCCACCGATTACAGCAGCAACAAGCGGACGAACCAATATCAACTGGTGGTGACGAACGCAGCCGGCGCATTCACGTTGCAATACGATCTCAACGGCAACCTCACAAACGACGGGAACGGACTGGTTTACGAATACGACGCTGCAGACCGCACGACGGCCATTGTCCGTTACGGAACAAACCGGACGGAGTTTGCGTATGACGGCTTGGGCCGACGGGTGCAAGTGATCGAGAAGCAGAACGGCGTCGCCCTCAGCACAAATAAATATGTGTGGTGCGGAATGGAGTTGTGTGAGGAACGAAACAATACGGGCAGCACGGTTACGAAACGATTCTTTGGTCAGGGGGAACAGATTTTTGGCTCAAATTATTTCTTCACACGTGATCATCTAGGCAGCATCCGCGAGATGACAGACGCCAACGGCGCGGTGCGAGCACGGTATGATTACGACCCGTATGGCCGTCACACGAAAGTTGCTGGGGATTTGGAGGCGGACTTTGGTTACACCGGGCATTTCATACTGGCAAGCCAGTCAGATCACACGCTCACGCTCTACCGACTTTACAGGCCAGACTTGGGGAGATGGTGCTCCAGAGACCCGCTGGCGGAAGGTGCGGGGCTGAACTTGTATACTTACGTTGGCAACAACCCGGCCAATCGGATTGATCCGCTTGGTTTGGCAGAAAATTGGCCTGACAATTGGCATCATAATGCCCTGCAAACATTGAGAGCTGATTTTTGGGCCAGCGGTATCAACATTGACGACAAAAAATGGGGGAACATGTTACCGCTTGGCGTCCACCAAGAATTGCATGCTCGGGGTTTCAACGATGCGGTTGAGGAATTTCTATATCCCAGTCGTAATAAGGGGAATTTTACCCCGACAACTCCTGAAAAGTTTGAGAGGTTTCTAAAACACGACTTAAAGAGAAGGCCAGAGTTTAAGGACTTATTTGAGTTAGGCCGACCAGCAACCCAAAATTATCGCTCTTGGGCTGGTCCAGCCGCAAAGGTCTTGATTGCTTTCGGCGCCATAACGGCCCTCGCTTCGGCCTCCGCAAGTGCTCAGAATATCGCTTGCGACCTAAGAAACTTTGTCGATGACAAAAAAGCCGGCAAGGATGATTGGGCATATGTGGATGCTCTAAGCGTCCGCCATGAACTTAATCAGCACGGGTTCTTCGCCGGAGACGTTGCGATGAGGGCTATGTATAAGGGAAGCGAGTAAAGGAGATAGGAATCAAATCTATGAAATACAGAATCGACGATTACACCTATCAGGGCCTTGTTTACCCAATTGATAACCCTTCCCATCAACCAGGGCCGAGCCGATCACTTTGTTATTTGGTTGGGTTGGTTAACTCTCAAGATCATAAAATCTCCGAAGTCTTGCCTGCGAAACGGATTATTTCTTGGCTATACAGCTGCGAAGAACAATCTATAAACGCTGAACATCTAAAAGAAGGTGAGACGTTCTTTGAACGCTATTTCGTGGGTGGCTATTATCCGAAAACGCCTTGCATGATTGTCAACCAATGGTCACCGATAAGCGCAATGTTGGAACGTGGGTTTGACCCGGTGATTTTGTGCCGTGAGCCAAAGTTCAGAGCAGTTGCTACCGGACTATGGACGCCGCCCGTATTCTCTCAGATCTTAGAAATTGAATCAGCCAAAACCGATGAGGAATTATTTTGGGCAATTATCATGAAGGTTTCTCACTTGGCTACGGAACGCAGTATGTGGATTAACATCATTGCGCAGCCAGGCTGGGATTATGATGCAGCGATTCATTCGTTACCCAACTGGACAGAAGGTGACGTCGAGAATGCCGGTCGCATTTTGTGGAAGCGCACGCCCGCGGGTTAAATATGCGTCAAGTTCGGTCAGCTACACCAACACGGTTGTAACGACGCCAATGCTCTGAATATGACTGATTTCTGAACTGCCCGTCATGAAAGCACCACACACTCCCCGCGTTGCCCGGAGCAGTTTCTCGCCGCGGAAACACCCCCGCTTTTTTCAAGTCGTTACCTGGATCGTCGTAGGTTCGCAACTCCTGTTGCCGATTCAAGGAAGCCTCTCCCTCTTGGCGGCCGATGAAATAGCCCCGGTACCAGCAAGCGCGCCGGCTGCAACCAATGTGGTTGCCAATCGCACGGTGCCTGACGTACAGCGGCCACCTGCCGTACCGGCGTTTTCGGATGAGCCCTCGGATGCGGAGTTTTTCCGCGCGCGCGTTTTCGCCGAGCCGCTGGTGCCTCTTGGGGGCGCGACTACGGTGGAAGAAAACGAATTGCTCAAGGACGTCTTGCTGGCATTTCTCCGTCGCTCATCTCCTGACGACGTGAGTGCGATCGTGCAATTCCTGGAAGCTCAGCCCCGTTCCGCGTGGCGCGGCTCCCTGCTCGTCAACCTGGGTATCGTGTATCGAAAGTCAGGATATTTCACCAAAGCGTTGGCAACGTGGGAAGGCGCATGGGCGGCATTGAAGGCGGACACAACGCCTCACGGCAAGGCCCTCGGTGATCGGGCCGTTGGCGAGTTGCTCGAATTGAACGCGCGGCTGGGCCGGATGGAGCGGCTGGGCCAACTGCTGGCCGAAATCGAGGGCCGTGATGTTCGCGGCCCGGCCACCGAGAAAGTTGCTGGCGCCCGCGAAGGGCTCTGGCTGATGCAGAACCAGCCCGGACTGGCGTTCCGTTGCGGACCCTATGCCCTGGATTGCATCCGCAAGTCCATCCGAGCGACCGACACTTTCCATGAAAAGATCAAGCAGTCACAATCAACGACGAACGGCATTCAACTGACGGCGGTTCGCAACCTGGCCAACGAATTAGGAATGGGCTACCGGATGGCGTGGCGTTCCGCCGGAACGAAAGTGATGCTTCCTGCGGTGGTTCACTGGAAGGCGGGCCATTACGCCGCGCTGGTCCGGGAACAGAACGGTTTGTTTCTGGTCCAGGACCCGACCTTTGGAGAGGACATCTGGATCAGTCAACGCGCGCTCGATGACGAAGGCAGCGGATATTTTCTGATTCCACAGGGCGATTTGCCGCAAGGCTGGCGCGCGGTTTCGGAGGACGAAGGTGCAAAAGTCTGGGGCAAGGGCAGCACCTCGGACAACGACCCGGATCAAACCAAGCCTGATAACGACAAGGAGCCCCGCTGCAATGGGCAGACGCCCATGGCGCAGTACGCCATGCACGCGATGGTGGTGAGCTTGAACATCGTGGATACTCCGGTGGGCTACACCCCACCACGCGGACCAGCGGTGTACTTCGAAGTGACCTACAACCAACGTGAAGCCAACCAGCCTTCTGTTTTCCCGTATTCGAACCTCGGCAACAAATGGACCTTCAACTGGCTGGCCTACATCACCGACGACCCGGCCAATCAGCTGGCCCCTGCCAGCTACTATGTCATGGGTGGCGGCACCGAGCGCTACTCAAACTTCAATACCAACACCCAGGCTTATGAGGTCCAGAAAGAGAGTCGCACCGTGCTGGTTCGCACTTCGGCCACCAGCTACGAGCGTCGGCTCCCGGGTGGCGGCAAGCAGGTGTTCGACGTTCCGGACGGCGCCACCGCTTCGCCGCGAAAAATCTTCCTCACCCAGATCGTGGATGCCGCCAACAACACGCTCACGTTCACCTACAACACCAACTTCTGTCTGGCGGCGGTGAGCGACGCGATCGGCCAGGTCACCACTTTGGAGTATGGCCTGACCAATGACGTCCGGAAGATTACCAGGGTCACCGATCCGTTTGGCCGCTATGCCAGTTTCCAATACAACGGCTCCGGTCAGTTGACCAACATCACGGATATTCTCGGGATCACCTCCTCGTTCACCTACGGCTCGGGTGATTTCATCAACTCGCTCACCACGCCGTATGGGACCAGCACGTTCACCCAGGGTGCTGTGGGTCGGAATCGCTGGTTGGAGGCGGTTGATCCCATCGGGCAAAAGGAGCGCATGGAGTACTTCGACAACAACGGCAGTTTGGCCAGCACGGAATCGGTGGTGCCGTCGGGCAGCGGTTTCAGTTTTCTCAACAACTACATGCAATACCGCAATTCCTTTTATTGGAACAAGCGGGTGATGCAGCTTTATCCGAACGATTTGGCCAAGGCGAAGCGTTTCCACTGGCTGCACAGTTCGCTCGGCCAGACCTCGGGCATCAAGGAAAGTGTTCTGGAGCCGTTGGAAAGCCGCGTCTGGTTTGCCTACGCCGGCCAGGCCAACACGGCCGTCGAGGGCACCAATGGACAACCCTCCATCGTCGCGCGGGTGCTGGATGATGGCACGAGCCAGATTTATCGCTACGAATACAACGCACTGGGCAAACCCACCAAGGTCACCGATCCCACGAACCGGGTGACGCGGTTCACTTACGCTGGCAACCTGATTGACCTGCTGGAAGTGCGTCAGCAAATCGGCACCAACGCGGCCAACACCGAACTGCTCGGTTTGTTCACCTACAACGCCAGTCACCTGCCATTGACCAGCGTGGACGCTTCCGGTCAGACGAATTATTTCGGTTACAACGTCAACGGCCAGTTGAAGGCGCTGACCAACGCCTTGGGTGAAACCGTCACCATGACTTACAACCCCGACGGTTATCTGACCAACCTCACCGGCTCGCTGCCCGGCTCGACCACGAGCTTCACCTACGACGGTTACGGGCGCGTGCGGACGGTGACGGATTCGGAAGGGTTCACCGTCACCACGGACTATGACGCGGCGGACCGGCCCACGAAGATCACCTTCCCGGACAACACGTACGAGCAGATCGTCTATGACCGGTTGGACCCGGTGTTGAGCCGGGATCGGCGCGGGCATTGGGCCAGTTCCTTGTTCGATTCGTTGCGGCGCTTGACCGACACCTTCGATGCTGCCGGCCGGCACACGCACCTGGAATGGTGCGGTTGCGGTGCCCTGGAAAGCATCACCGATCCGCTCCAGCGCACGACGACGTGGTTGCGGGATTTGCAAGGGCGCGTGACGGCCAAGATTTATCCCGATGCAACCCAGGTCACCAGCGCTTACGAAACCAATACCAGCCGGCTCAAGTTAGTGACCGACGCCAAGAATCAAACGACGCTTTACCAGTATTTTATTGATAACAACGTCAAGCAGGTCAGTTACAGCAACGCAGTGGTGGCGACGCCGACGGTGTCATTCACGTATGACACGAATTACAACCGGCTGCTCACGATGACCGATGGGATCGGGACGACGAGCTACGGTTATCTGGCGGTGACGAACACGCAGTTGGGCGCGGGCCAGTTGGCGAGCGTGGACGGGCCGCTGGCCAACGACACCATCACTTATACCTACGACTCGTTGGGCCGGGTGAAGTCCCGGGCCATTGACGGGGTGGCGCAGGCGGTGACGTATGACACATTGGGCCGCGTGACGGTGGTGACCAATGCGCTGGGCAGTTTCACCAATGCTTACGTGGGAGACCGTGTTCAGCTACTACGGCAGCACGAATGATTTCCGGTTGCAACAAATCCAGCACTCCACGCTCACCTCCAATCTCTCAATTTTTTCCTACACCTATGATGCCGATGGACAGATTGCGACGTGGACGCAACAGGCGGACGTGCAGACGCCGACGGTCTGGGTGACGGAGTATGATCCGGTGGATCAATTGCTGGGCGTGACGGTGCGGAGCAACACGGTGGCGGGGGCGATCCTCAAGCGCTACGTGTATGCGTATGATAAGGCGGGCAATCGGACGAGTGAAATGGTAGGGACGAGTTCCACCTCGTCCGTCACCTCAGCAAGCCACAACAACCTGAATCAACTCACCAGCACGACGGGTGGAGGACAAACGCGGTTCAAGGGCAGTCTGGATGAACTGGGCACAGTCACAGTCGCCGGCAGTGCCGCGCCGCTGGACAGCCGGACAACCAATTTCATCGGCTTTGCAACGACGACAACGGGGACGAACAACGTCCCGGTGATTGCCACCGATTACAGCAGCAACAAGCGGACGAACAATTATCAACTGGTGGTGACGAACAACGGCGTGGCGAAGACGCTGTTGTACGACCTCAATGGGAACCTGACGAATGCGGTCACAGCCTCGACGACGAACAGCTACGAGTGGGATGCGGAAGATCGGTTGGTGGCGATCAACGCAGGAACGAACCGCAGTGAGTTCAGTTACGATGGCTTGAACCGTCTGGTTCGCATCCTCGAGAAGACCAACGGCGTGGCGCAAAGCACGAACTGGTTTGTGTGGGCGGGGACCGAACGGTGTGAGGAGCGGGACAGCACTGGAGCAACCGTAACAAAAAAGTTCTTCGTTCAGGGCGAGCAGATCGCAGGCGTAAACTATTTCTTCACCAGCGATCATCTTGGTTCCGTCAGGGAAATGACAGATGGCACAGGAGCAGTGCGTGCTCGTTACGATTACGATCCCTACGGACGAGTGACGCAGGTAGCGGGCGATCTAGCCTCGGACTTCCGTTACACCGGGCACTACTATCACGCCAATAGCGGACTCCATCTTGCGCCGTTCCGGGCTTATGATGCCTACTCAGGCCGATGGTTGTCACGCGATCCAATCCAGGAAGCTGGAGGAGCAAATTTGTATGCTTACGTTGGCAATGACCCCGCAAACGCTGCGGATTCACTGGGTTTGATCGAAGATTGGCCCGAAGAGTGGCATCATAATGCTGTTAAAGAATACAGAGAAAAGTTTCGCCTGAGCGGTATCAATATAGATGATAAGAGGTGGGGTACCGTGATGCCGAGTGGACCACATGATGACCTTCACGCTCTCAAATTCCGCGATGCCATCCACGATCACTTACATCCGAATGGTCGCGATTTTGTCCCCACAAACCCTAAAAAGTTCGCCAAGTTTCTCAAAAAACTTAAAAAGGACCCTGACTTCGCGAACCTATTTGCACTGGGCCGTCCTGCTCCAGTAGGTTACAAAAAATGGCAACAGGGTTATGGGCGAACTGTAAGAGTCGGAGGTGTCTTGGCGTTGTTTGGCTTGGCCATCGGTGTCGCGACTGCAGCCGAAACTGGCCAGAGAATGGTATGCCAAATGCACATGTTTAATGATGATGTGCGGAATGCACAGGATGACTGGGCGTTGGTCAACGCACTTGACATGCGCCAGGAAATGAATTCGCGCGGAGCATTCGCTGGTGATTTTCTAATGAGAGAAATGTACGGTTGGAAATAAGACCATATGAGCACAGTCAACCCTACTAACTATTGTTTCTCCGCACTGGCAGGTGCGGATGATCCGCAGAGATTTCCCTCCCTTTGTTATTTGATCGGATTGACTGATTCTCCCAATCATAAAATTTCAGAAATTCTTTCATCAAAGCGGATCTTGCCATGGCTTTATGACTGTGAAGAGCAGTTCCTGAATGCCGAACATCTAAGGGCCCGACAGCAAAAGTATTTCGGTCGTTTCTTTTCAGGAGAGTATCTCCCTCAAACACCCTGCATGGTAGTCAACCTTTGGTCGCCTATTGCGGCAATGCTGGAGCGCGGTTTTCAACCAGAAATATTGCAGCGCGACTCGCGACCTGTCATGGCTATAGCCACCGGAATTTGGAAGCCTCAGCCTGTCAGTTCTGCGGCGACAATTGAATCCGCCCAAACAGTTGAGGATTTGTTTTGGGCAATCATGGTTGAGGTAACCCGAAAGGCTTTGGCCAGAAAAATGTGGATTAATATCGTCGCTCAGCCAGGTTGGGACTACAAAGCGGCTGTGAATTCGCTTCAGAAGTGGAGTAAAGATGAGGTTGAAAAGGCTGATCGTGTTCTTTGGAGGCGTACGCCAGAAGGTTAAGTTTTAAGATTCCAAGGCAGATAAGTTGGTGGTGGCGACGCCGACCAACTGAACGTGCCACGCCAACCATTGCACGCGCGGTGCCAACGAAAAGTGATTTGGCGTCGGGGCAGCTTCTGGGCTACGCACGCTTCTCAACGAAGCAAAGCTCACCTACTCCAACTCAACATCCAAACAGCTTGCCCGCCTCGTACTGCTGTCCCGGTTAACTCGGGAAGGACCTGGGAGGTTTTTCACTCTGTTCCTTCCGGTCTGAACTTCGGTGATGGATGCGACCGCCCCAGCTATGTCGAGCGGGTAAATAAATAAGCCAACCGCACCAACCTGTCATTCCTGAAATGAAGCCGACCCGACTTGCTTACACCGGAAACTTCACTGCATCCGCCCACTTCATCACATCTTCCACCTTTTCGCGCTGATAAATCTGGTGGATCAACTCAGAAGAATGATTCACCAACCGCATCGCCGCCTCGCGGGGCACGCCTGCCCGACGCAACCGGTTCACATACGTCACCCGCAGGCAATGAAAACACCGGTGCGGCAGCTTCATCTTGATGAAGAACTGCTGTCAGCGGCGCGACGTCATTTGAAACTGTCTTTCAAAATGACGCTCCAACTGCCGAACCGAAGCTCCGCAGTTCCGGGCCAAGCGGTTGAGTGAGTAGTCTGCGGCTTCCGCCCGACTTTCCCAGTCCTTGATTCTGATCAAATGACTTCGCATAAATTTTGAAAGACTCCCTTCTCTCAAAGAATGCTTCGTTTACCCGCGACGGGTTCCGTAACCCCGGTCGCGTCAGTCGCGTCCCAACTGTGCAGTAGTGTTATGCACAATTCACATAACGCAAGCTACATTTTGATTCATACTCGGCCACAAGAGAAATTCCGACACCCGATTTGAAACGAACTCATCAAGCGACAGTTCAGTATAAGAATGTAACGGGTTTGCGTATTCGCCAGGCCCGACAAAAGTGCATTCCTCCCATTTCGCAAGACGATTTGTCCGGACGATTGGCCGCCGTCGGCATCAGCCTGGACCAGACGGCGCTCTCTCGAATCGAAAACCGCGAACGCTACGTGATGGACTACGAACTGGTGGCCATCGCCCGTTGCTTGAGGGTTTCTGTGACCTGGCTGTGCGGCGAGGCGCGAGCTATAAAAGGTTAACCTGTTTTCAGGCTTCACTTCACCACAGCCTGGCCTTGTGGACTGCAAGCTGGCACGTCTGGGTCGCGACCAAACTCATTCCTCAAGGCCAATTCGTCTGCTTTCACCTTCATTGATCTGAATCGCATGCTCAACGTGCATTGCCGCATCTCGCCATTGATGCGCCAACTTTGTGCCTGACGGGCACAAAGAAATAAACCGACGCGGGTAAATTCCACCTTCAATCCAAACCCCGTCATTTTGTGGTCGTGATACACAAAAGAGCGCCAGTGATGGGGCATAGTGCCAGACATGCAGGTGACGAACGAAACGGGCAGGAAGTCGCGCATTATTTTTGTACGCGGGATTGCCGCATGCGACTCGTTCGCCCGGGGACACTCACGACGCAATAATGATTTTATGAGGCAACGCATACGTGAGTGCCGCGAGTTCAAATGCGGCAAGCGCAAGATCCGAGTGTGGGTCAGAGGCAAAGCAAAGTCGCCCCGAGGAGGAGAGGATGAATCCAGACCTTAAAGAGTTTTTGAATATGGCCGCGCGGCCAGGTCGCGTGACGATGGAGCAGGCCGCGTGGCTGCTCGGATTCAGCGAGCATGAGATTCCTATTCTGATGGCCAAGGGACTGTTGAAACCGCTGGGCCATCCGGCGCACAACGGCCAGAAGTTTTTTCTGACCGCCACGCTGGAAGATTTACGGCGGGATGAAAAATGGTTTGGCAAGGCGTCGGAGGCGGTGGTGGAGTACTGGCGCCATAAGAATAGTCGCAAGGGACTGGGATCGCCGGATAATCAGCGCGCCTCAAACAACGGCGCGAATGCGCCCGCCTTGGCGACTGCCAAGAATTAAAAATGGATCGCCCCAAGCACGCGAGCGGACGGACTGTCCGCTCGCGCCTTTTTTTAGGCCGCAAAGGAATCCTCGTCAGAGTCAGCATCCATGTTTGAATCCTCTTGGCTTCCGATGATCGGTGGTGGCTGTGGTGGCGGTCGCACTGGCGCATGGATCACGATGATGGAAGTATGCGCCTGCTGCGCCGAATCCTTCCGCGGCAAGCCACCACCCAAAATCCATACAATGAGCGGAATCGCGGCGTAAACCAGTCCCATGTACAGGAGGTCACCGTGGTTGCGAATCAGCTCATCAAGGAAACGAAACACCGGATCGAGCATCTGAACCGGATGCGGGTTCACACCGCCTCCTGTATTGGGGCCGGTTGCGCGGCGGGTTCGTTCGCGGTCGTCGTTGACGCGGGCAACGGAATGATGTTCGTGGTGGGCGGATGCGGCGGCACGCTCGGCGCATTTCGTTTCTCGTATTGCTCCAACGGCGGCAACTCCACTTGGGCCCGTTTGGAATAAAAGCGCGTGAAAGTGGAGCTTTGATGCCCCAGCGTTTCCTGCGCGTAGCGTTCCGGGTATCCAGCGGCGCGCGCGCGTTCCGCCCATGAGTAGCGATAGGAGTGCAGGCAGATGGACGGAATCCCTGCTGCCTCACTGCGCTTCCTGATTCCCAGCCGTTCGACACGCTCGGCAAACCGCGTCGCCCGGTCGGCGGACGAAAGGGTTGAATACTTCGGAAACAGCGGGCCGCTGGTCGGCAGTCCTTTCAGAATCTCCGCAACGTCATCGCCAAAGCGCAACGTGCAAAGGCGTCCGGTCTTCTGGCGATTGTAAGTGATCGTTCGCGCCTGCCAGTCCACGTCCTCGGCTTTCAAGTTTACGAGGTCAAACTGCGCCGCGCCAACGTGCCAGAGCAGTTCAAGAAAAGCGCCGCGTTCCGCGTTCTTTTCTGTACCTACAAGCAACTGGTGTTCTTCCATCGTCACGCCGCGCCGTTCTTTGAAACGGAGCTTGGGCCATTGGTTGTAACCGATGATCGGCCAGGCCAACCAACCGAGCTTGAGCGCGAAGCTGTGAAAGCGATGCAGGAACATATTGGTGCAAGGCTTGCCAGAGTCCTTCAGGACTTGGTACAGCGTCTCCGCCGTCGTGTGGATGAGCGGGAGATTGCGGATGGAATCAAACCCTGATTCTTTGATCGCGCTCTCGTAGCGTTCGCGCGTTTTCTGGCTGCGTCCTTCTTTGGATTGCAGCAGGTAGTTCATGACATCCTGCCAGGTGCGCGTGTTGGCGCGCGGATCACCGGCGGCGAAGTAAGTCTTCGCCATTTGTTTATTGAACGCGGGCTGGTAGGCCGCTTCGTTCTTCGCGTGCAACAGCCGATTGGCTTCTACCTTGTCACTGGTTCGGAGGGAGGATTGTTTTCCTGTTTCGATGTCCTCGGCGTAGTAGTTACCGTTGCTGCGCCGATAGAGTTTGAACCGTAGCTTCATAACATGTCTTTCTCTGTTATGAGGCTAAACCGACTGGTTTCCCTCGCGTTAGCGAGTAGCGGGAGGGTTTATCCCGCGTTTGCTCGGGTAGCCAAAAACTGGCAATCCCGCTGGCAAACCACCCGCCAGACCTACAGCAACCGAAGCAGTATCAACTGTTTCCGTTGAAAGACTGAACGACCCAAGCTCAGCGACCCGGCGCACGGGATGCAATGATTGCCAACCACGACGCCATGCCGGGTTCGCTGCAGCGCATGGTTAGGCCACAAGGTTCTCATGGTGAAACTAACTCGCCCTTACGAATCTGCGCGATCATCTTGAGGTAATCGTAACCACGCGTGAGATCGGTCTGATAAAACTCGCTCTGATAATAACGCAGTGGGCCTTCGACCTTCTCCCACTCAAAGTAATCTGCAAACATCAGGTGCGGCAAATTGTGTAAAGCGTAGGCGAGCTTCGAAGCCTGAAGCGCACGCTCTGGCGAACCCATGCCGCGCAAATCGAGAAAAGACCAATAAAGCAACTCACACAGTCCTCTGCGTTCTTGGTCTGAAAGTCTTGGAGAACTCATGGCGCGCGAGTGTGGCCTAACGACCCAAGCTCAGCGACCCGGCACGCGGGACGCAACGATTGCCAACCACGGCGACATGCCGGGTTCGCTGCAGCGCATGGTTAGCCGTCATTTGTGTGTCTCCTTCAAATCCATCTTCGGCTGATAACGGTCACGGGTATCAATCAGGTCGAGAGATCGAGACTGTCTCAACTCCGTCTCTGGCACGAAACCAGTCGCCTGCTGTGCTCGACGCTCAAGAGGTGATCGCCGGGATGGTGGCAGCACAATCATCTCAGGCTGCGCTTGAGTAAATGCCACGGCCAAACCTGCTGGGACTGTGGGTGAGGAAGTCTGCTCGCGTGACGTCGCAATCCCCAATAGCAGACAAGCGCCAAAACCAGCGGCGAAAGCAAATGCCGCTACAACGAAAAGTTTGATGTTGAGTTTCATAGTGGCAACGCGATGACGGCTAACATTATGATTGAGCGACGGGATTGTCGTTCATCAGGCTCATGGTGATGGACTCTAAATTGGCGTTTCAGGCTTGTCTAGTAAGGAGTTTTTGGAATCTTCGGACGAAATATCAAATCCGGAAAGGCAACTGTGAGTATTGGATCCCAGCCCTTGGGCCGGTTTCTGCCCAATCCGAAACTGAAACTGCGCGAGCAGTTGGCGGAGGTGATGCGTTACAAGCATTTCAGCCATCGGACGGAAAGCGCGTATTGGCACTGGATCAAGGGGTTCATTTTGTTTCACGGAAAAAAGCATCCTAGGGACATGGGTGCAGTGGAGGTGCAAGCTTATCTTTCGCATCTGGCGTCGGAGAGGAACGTGGCCAAGGCGACGCAGAATCAGGCGCTTAATGCCATTGTGTTTTTGTATCGCGAGGTGCTGAACGTGGAGTTGGGGAGTATCGGAAAGATTGAACGGCCGACGCGGAGTCCGAAGTTGCCGACGGTGTTGACCAAGGCGGAGGTGCGACGGGTGCTGGCGGCGGTGTCTCCGGAGCATCAGCTTGCGTGCCGGCTACTTTATGGAACGGGGATGAGGTTGTTGGAGTGTCTGCGGCTGCGCGTCAAAGATGTGGATTTCGGGAGGAATGAAATCGTCGTCCACGATGGGAAGGGGGCCAAGGATCGGGTGACGATGTTGCCGGAGAGTTTGAAGCGGGAACTGGAGCAGCATCTGGAGCGAGTGAAGGCGCTGCATGAAAGGGATCTGGCCGAGGGCCATGGGCGGGTGTCGCTGCCGCACGCACTGGCGCGGAAGTTTCAGCACGCGGACCGGGAATGGTGCTGGCAGTTTGTTTTTCCCGGCGGGTCGTTGGTCAGGGATCGCGTGACCGGTCAGTTTGCGCGTCATCATTTGCACGAGGTGAATTTGCAGCGGGCGGTGAAGGTGGCGTGCTCGCTGGCGCGATTGGGAAAGCCGGTCACGCCGCATACGTTCCGCCATTCGTTCGCCACGCATTTGCTGGAGAATGGTTGCGACATCCGCACGGTGCAGGATTTGTTGGGGCACAAAAACGTCAGCACGACGCAGATTTACACGCACGTGATGGCGCGCCCGGGGATCGGCGTGCGGAGTCCGTTGGACCAGGTTTAGGGGATCGGGGATGGGTGTGCAGGCGCGCGTGGGGAAAGCGGCAGTGGGCTGCCGCAGTCCAAGACGCTAGCGCGTTGTTTCTGGCCGCCGGCCCGTGGACAACGGCATTTTGATACCGGAGCTAAGAGTGGGATTAGGATTAAGATTAAGAGTAAGAGTAAGATTAAGATTAAGAGGGTTGGGAGAGGGGGGAAGTGGGCGTCCGGTTCTTACTACGCCGGGCTGCTGTCTTCCGCTTCTTCCACTTCACCGTCGGCTTTGCTGCCCAGGCCGTATTCGTTGAGTTTGTTGCGGAGGGTGCGAATGCTGATGCCGAGTTTGCGCGCGGCGTGGGTGCGGTTGCCACCGCATTTGTCGAGCGTGAGCAGGATGTGGCGTTTCTCGAGTTCGCCGAGCGAGACCAGGTCGTCGGGAGCTTCGCCCGCTGGTTTCGCGTTGACGGATGCCGGAGCGGTGACCACGGCGGCGGGGGTAATGGAGGACGCGCTGCCGCTGAAGCCGAGGTGCGCGGGCTGGAGCTGTTCACCGTCGGCGCAGAGGATGACGGCGCGCTCGATGACGTTCTGGAGTTCGCGCACGTTGCCCGGCCAGGAATGGGCTTCGAGGGCGGCCCGGCACGCGGGCGAGATGCCGCCGATTTTCACGCCGTGCTTGCGCTGGAAGCGCTGGGCAAATTGTTCGGCGAGAAAAAGGATGTCCTCGCGGCGTTCGCGCAGCGGGGGAACGAAGATGGGCACGACGTTGAGGCGGAAGTAGAGGTCCTGCCGGAATTCCTTGCGCTCGACACTTTGCTCGAGGTCGCGATTGGTGGTGGCGATGACGCGGACGTCCACCTTGATGGTGCGCGAGCCGCCGACGCGTTCGAGTTCGCGCTCCTGCAACACGCGGAGCAGCTTGGCCTGGACGTGCGGGGAGATTTCGCTGATTTCGTCGAGGAGGATGGTGCCGCCGTGGGCGAGTTCGAAGCGGCCTTCGCGTTTGTTGAGCGCCCCGGTGAACGCGCCTTTCTCGTGACCGAAGAATTCGCTTTCGATGAGGTTCTCGGGCACGGCGGCGCAGTTGACGCGGATGAAGGGCGCATGGTGGCGCGGGCTTTCGCGGTAAAGGGCGCGGGCGACGAGTTCCTTGCCGGTGCCGCTCTCGCCGTGGATCAGGACCGTGGCCTGGGTGCGCGCGACTTTGCGGATGAGCTGGCGCAGTTGTTCCATGGACGGGCTGAGGCCGAGCAGTTCGGTGCTGCTCTCATCGCTTTCCTCCTGGGTGAGGAAGCGGTTGACCTTGACGAGTTGGGTGAATTCCTCAGCTTTCTTGAGGGTGAAATCTATCTGCTCGCCGGAAAACGGCTTGAGCATGTAGTCAAACGCGCCGTCGCGCATGCAACTGACGGCGGATTCGACGGAGCCGTAACCGGTCATGATGATGACGAGCGGTTTGGTGGGGCGGGATTGGAGGTACTTGAGGAGTTCGGTGCCGTCGCCGTCGGGCAGGCGAACGTCGGCGAAGACGAGGTCGAAGTTGTCGCGGTTGAGGTATTCCTGCGCGGCCGCGATGGTGCCGACGGCGGCCACGTCGTAACGCCGGTTACGAAGCTGTTG
This sequence comes from Limisphaerales bacterium, assembly GCA_044225555.1. GTDB lineage: Bacteria > Verrucomicrobiota > Verrucomicrobiia > Limisphaerales > JADLHS01 > JADLHS01. Next base: position 164,315 of record JBGAIM010000008.1, read on the forward strand.
CTCAAGGCTCTTGCGAACGAGCTGGTCGTCCTCCAGTACGATGATTTTTTCGATCGGCATTGCGTCAGTGCCGACACCACGGGCCCGTTCCCCTTCCGGTCGCGTCCGTGCGGCCTCACCGCCCCTGGCGGCGATACAGGTCGGCGACAAAGTGCGGTCGCTGACGACTGGCCGAGGGCAGGTGGCGCGGCGGCACAAGGCCGTGTCGCAGCAGCGCCTGCTCGTTTTCGCGGTCGAGGACGATGATCTTCATGATCAAATCCTGGTTCTGGCGCAACAGGGCCGATACTTCTGGATAGGCGTTACGTTCGGCAGGGCCCAGTGTTTGCCAGTTTGCGCGGTGTTGGCGGATTTGATTTAGCGACTGGTTGAGACGCGGAAGCAAGTTTTTTTTGGCCTGATAGGCTTCAAAGGTGAGCCCGGTGTCGGAATTGCGTAACAATTGGCTCTCGTTTTCGACCAGGGCCAGGATTTCCTGGCAGAGGGCGAGATGCCCGCGGAGGTCGGCTGCCATCGAGGAGGCGGAATTCATTTCGCGCGTTGCGCGACAGCGGCGGCGGGCAGGGTGTAGAGGCCGAGCTTGATTTCCTCGGTCTTCAACTGCCACTTCAATTGTTCGATGCGCCAGCGGGCCATGTCGAGCACGGCGTCCAGACTGGGGGTCCGGCGGCCGCTGTCGAGTTCTTTCTGGCGGGCGAGGATGCGTTCGTAAATCTCCGTGGCTTTCTGCGGCTGCATCAGGCGCTCGTACACCAGCCCCATTTGATACCAGACGGGAATCTGCCAGGACGGCGTCGTGTTGAGTTCGGCGAGGTGGAGGTAGATCTCGAGGGCGTTGACGTAGTCGCCCTCCTTGTAGAGCTGGTTGGCGATTTCGTTGCCGGTGCGCTGCTGCCAATAGACCCAGTTGCCGGGCTGGTTGGTGGCGGTGGATTCCTGGGTTTGGAGTAACACGAGGACCTGGCGGAGCGCATCGCGGGTGCGTCCGAGTTTTTTCAGGGAGTCGGCGTAGAGGAAGCGCACCTCGGCGATTTCGGGAGCGTCCGGGTATTTGGCGATGAAGAACTCGGCTTGAGCAATCACCTCGCTGTGGCGGCTCATGCACGACAGCGAGCGGACGAGTTTGTAGATGATTTGCGATTTGTTGAGCAGCGGGCTGTCGAGCTTGAGCAGGCGGCCGAGGAATTCCGCGGCTTCACCGAATTTGCCCTGGAGGTAGTAGGTGTCGGCGATTTCCGTCTGCGCCTGGAGCACGAGGCGTTGGTAGTAATCGAGCCGGTCCAGCTTGAGCCGCAACGCGGTGGTCATCACGGCGTAGAATTTGGAGAGCGCGAGGTTCGGCGCGCCCATCTGCCGGTAGAGCAGGCCCTGGCGGAGAAAAACTTCAGCCGCGCTTGGGTCGTCGGGGTACTTGTCCAGGTATTGGGTGAAGATCTGCTGCGCGCGGGTGGGCTGTTGATTCTCCTGCGCCAACAAAGCGAGTTCCAGCATGGCGGTGCGCTGCAATTCCGCGGGAGCTTCGGCCTTCAAGACGGCAACGAATTCGACCTCGGCAGCGGCATAGTTCTTCTCCTGCTTCAATTGGGATCCGTGCGTCAGCATGGCCTGATAATCCGGCTTGAGGGCGGCGTCTTCGGTCTCCGGATGTGCCAGCAAGTTGGTGCTCGCGAGCAAATAAGCGGAGTGGCGCAGGGCCGGATTGATGTTCGTGGCCTCCACCGGCTGCGCGGTTTCGACAACCGGCCGCGCGGAATCCGGATGTGCGGATGTTCCCGCCTTGATGGGTTCAGCGGGGTGCGAATCGTTCGCCACGACGACGCGGGCCGGCACGAACACCAGTGCCAGCAGGATCAGCACGCGCCCGAAAGATGGGATGGACCGGTGATGATTCATGGGTCGGGCTGGGTGTAGGTGGCCCGGCTCACGGGCGTGGCGGGCGGTTGCGCAGGGTTGAAATCAGTTGGCGGCACGACGATGGCCTCGGTCCCGACGCCCGGCTTGGCGCCCGGTCGGGGCGGCGTGAAGTAACGGAGGAAAACCTGCGGCGAGATGATGGCGTTGGTATCCGTGGAGGAACCGCCGATCAGGGGCTCGGAATTCGTGGGCGAACTGGCGGAGAGATTGATCACGACGGGCGGGCTGTCCATCAGGGGTGCGCTGGCCGAGTTAGTGTTCGTTTCCGCGGCTGGCTCGGGCGCGGGGACCGGGACGGGAGTTGGCGGAGGCACCGGAGGCGGAACGTAAAGCGGAGGCAACGCGGCGGCGCGCTCGCGGGGAGTGCTGGATGCGCCGGTGCGAAAGTACAAGGCCACCGGCCCTACCTTGGGGAGGTAGCCTGGCGGACCCGCGAGAGCCACGGCCGCGCCGGCCAGTCCGATGAGGATGAATCCGTTCTTCCGCATAGAGGTGGCGAACATCCGTGCCCGCCGTCGTCAATAATTCATCCATGCATCGGCATTCTCCGCGGGGCACTTGAGGTAAAACTCCACTGGTGGATGGACTTGGGGCCAGCAACGCTCGCGCGGTCAACTTTCTGCCGGAAATGACGATATTCAGGAGGAATGAGCACGGGGTCCATATCGTACACTGACGCCAAGACCTGCGCGCCCCATCTCGGGCCGGTGAGCCGCGCGCTCATTGACGAGCGGGTGAAGGGCTGTGCCCGGCTGCCTTCGCTGCGCAGCATCGAGAGTGCGTTGCGCGACTTGCTCAACAGCGATCGTCGCTACACCCACCAGATTTCCGAAGTCATCCGGCGCGATCCCAGCCTTACTGCGCGATTGTTGCGACTCGTCAACTCGGTCTATTACGGGCTTACGACCCCGATCAACAGCATCGAGGAGGCGGTGTTCTATCTCGGCGTGCGGCAAATCCGGCAGCTCGCGATGGTCACGCCGGTGATCGAGGATTTTCAAAAGATGGCGGGCAACACGCCGTTTCCCTGGCGCGAATTCTGGCAGCACTGCATCGGCGTGGCCATCATGACGCGCGAAGTCATCAGTTGCGTGCAATCGCCGGCGGACGATTCCGACTACGTGGCCGGCCTCGTGCATGACGTGGGCAAGATTGTCATGGCCGCGACATTCCCGGATCACTTTGTGGAAATTCAGCGCCGCGTCGCGCTCGAACCACGGCCGCTGCTGGATTTGGAGGCCGAGGTGTTGGGCATCAAACACACGGAACTAGGCGCGATCTATCTCCAGAATCATAACCTGCCGGACATCATGATCGAGACGGCGCGGTATCATCACGAACCGGAACGCGCGGGGCATCACACGCAGATCATCGCTGCGGTGCAGATTGCCAATCTACTCGTGCGTCACGCGCAGATCGGCAACAGCGGGGAGACTTCGATCATCACACAGGAGATTTGGACGGGTGCCAGCGGCTGGCAGATACTTTTTCCGGAAAGGCGTGATGCCGAGCGCGCGATTGCCTGTGCTGCGCTGCGTCGCAGCCTGGAGCGGCTGCCGTCAATCTTGCAGGGGTTGGTCTAAATCTGAAAATCCACCGCGGCCTTGGGGTTTTTCTTGTTCAGCACCCGCATGTCGAGGCCGTCGTAGATCACCAGAGAACTGGGTGCGACGCTGTCCATGATGAACACGTTGCCCCCGATGGTGCTGCCCGCGCCGATGACGGTTTCCCCGCCGAGAATCGTCGCGCCGGGATAGATGGTGACGCGGTCTTCGATGGTCGGATGGCGTTTCTTGCCGCGCAATTGCTGACCGCCGGAGGTGGATTTCGCTCCGAGTGTCACGCCGTGATACATCTTCACGTGGTTGCCGATCTCCGAGGTTTCTCCCACCACCGTGCCCGTGCCGTGATCAATGAAGAAGTGCGAGCCGATCTTGGCGCCGGGATGGAGGTCCATACCCGTGCGCGCGTGCGCCCACTCACTCATGATACGGGGAATGAGCGTGACCTCCTTCAGATACAATTGATGCGCCAGCCGTTGCACGGCGATGGCTTCGACGAACGGATACGCGACGATGATCTCCTCCTTGCTCAAGGCCGCCGGGTCGCCATTGAAGGCGGCCTCGACGTCGGTCTGGAGAATCTCGCGGATGTGCGGCAGGCAGCCGAGTAATTGCAGGGTCAACTTGTGCGCCTCGCTTGGAACGTCTTTCCTGGCCAGTCCGGCGGGTGGATTGTATTCAAGGCTCTTGCGGATTTCGTCCTCGAGGTTGCCAATGACGGAATCCAGCAGCACGGCGGTCTCAGCTTTGATTTCCGACGAGTGAACGAGTTTTTCGTCGAAGAATCCGGGAAAAATCAGACGCAACAGGTCTTTGGTGAGGGACGTGATCGCGCGTTTGGACGGCAGGTTTTTTCCGTCCAGATGGTTGATACCTCCGACGCGGGCGTAGGAGGCAATCAGGTCGTTGGTCAGTTTGGTGACCGGGTCGTTCACGACGACGAGTATCGTGGAGGTGGCCGGGCATGGCAAGTTTCAGGGGCGATGCTGGTTTTCAGTCGCCGGGCAAATTAGCCGGCCGCACCGCTTGCCATTGTTGAATTATCCGCTAGTGTTCTTTACACAAGTTCGATCCAGACAACTCGGGAGGGTTGTTTCACTCCGAGTTAACCGTGCGAGAGACCTAGCTTCCCGCCTGAGGACGGGTCGGTCGTTTGAGAGAGCGGACTTGCGATCAGGAAAGTCAAATTGGCAAAACCAGGACCAGTCATGAAAACAACCACCACCACACTCGCGGTAATGTTGGGACTCGGCGTTGCGACGCTGTTAATTCCCACGTGCTTGCGTGCCCAGACGGACGACCAAACCAAATGGAATGAGCAGTATCGCTCTGAATATGAAGTGCCCTTGGGCACGGCTTATACGGGTCGGTCGCCCTACATGAACCGGATGGCCAAGCCCGCCCCCGCGCCAACTCCGGCTCCCGCTCCTAAACCGGCGACCAAACCGGCACCTGCGCCTGCGCCTTTGCCCGCGGCGGTCAAGACCGGGTGCAGCGAGAGCACTGGTGGGTTGATTCGGCTGGCCAAGACGATGCCGCCCGAGGCGAGCCTTGGGGGCGAGTTCATGGCGGAACTGACGATCACCGCCAATGGTTGCGCGGCCAACGTGGTGGTGCGGGACACTGTGCCCGCCGGGGCCAGCTACGTGCGCAGCGAGCCGGCGGCCACGGTGGAGGAAGGCGTGCTGGTCTGGAAGATTGGGAACCTGGACGCAGGCCAGACGATCAAAGGCAAAGTGTGGTTCAAAGCCGAGAAAGAAGGGCAGATTGTCAACTGCGCGACGGTCTCAGCCGATCCGCGCGTATGCGCGGCCACCTACGTGGGCAAGCCAGCGCTGGCCATTGACAAGACCGGACCGGAGAACGCGATCCTCGGTTCAGACGTGACCTACAACATCGTGGTCAAGAACACCGGGACGGCGATTGCGCGCGGTGTGGTGGTGACGGATGCCGTGCCGACGGGCATGAGCCACAGCAGCGGCAAGAGCGAACTGAGCTTCGAAGTGGGCGACCTCGCCCCCGGGCAGAGCAAGCCCTTGGCCGTGACCTTCAAGGCGAATCAACGCGGCAAAGTGTGCAACACGGCGACGGCCACCAGCAGCAACGCGGGCAAGGTGAGCGACGACGCCTGCACGGTGGTGCTGGTGCCCGGTTTGAAAGTGGAGAAGACCGGGACGAAGGAACAGATTTTGGGCCGCAACGCGGACTACGAAATCGCGGTGAGCAACACGGGCGACACGACGTTGAACAACGTGGTGGTGAGCGACGTGGCGCCGGCGGAGACGGCGATCGTGGCCGCGCCCGGAGCGACGATCAGCGGGAACAAGGCGACGTGGACGATTGCGGAGTTGAAACCCGGCGCGAAAGTGAGCCAGACCGTGAAGTTGACGTCGAAAGTGGCGGGCAACCACTGCAACACCGTGACGGCGAGCGCGGGCAGTTTGAATGATTCGGCCAAAGCCTGCACACTGTGGAAGGGCATTGCGGCGGTGCTGCTGGAAGTGGTGGATGACCCCGACCCGATCCAGGTGGGCGAGAACACGACCTACACGATCAAGGTGACGAACCAGGGATTTGCGGACATCCATAATGTGAAGATTGTGTACACCTCGGACGAGGAAACGGCGCCGGTGAGTTCGGCGCAAGGGACGGTGAGCGGGAAGACGGTGAACTTTGCGCCGGTGGCGGTGCTGGGGGCCAAGCAAGTGGTGACCTACACGATCACGGTCAAAGGCAACAAAGCGGGCGACGCGCGCAACAAGGTGGTGCTGACGGCCGAGGAACTGACCTCGCCGGTGGAAGAAACCGAGAGCACCACGGTTTACTAAGTCAATCAAACCCCAGGGCTGGCAGGCCGAACATCCCTGCCAGCCCTTTTAATTCCAAAAGAACACAAAATGAAAACCAACAAAACGTTATTCACCCTCGCCGTCGCGGCGCTGGTTGTTTGGGCCACCGGTTGTGAGAAGAAGGATACAACGGTTCAACAAGATGCGAACAAGGCTGGCTCCGCCGCAGGCGATGTGGTCAAAAATGCGGCTGAGGCCGTGAAGGATTCCAGCGTGAAGGTCGCGCAGGATGTGAAGGAAGCTGGCCAGAAGGTGGCCAAGGACGTGTCAGCCAAGACCGAAGAGTTGGCGGCGCCAATCAACGCCAAGGCCCAGGAAATCATTGATGCCGCCAAGAAGCTGGTCAGTGACGGCAAGCTTCAGGATGCGTTGACCAAACTGAAGGAGCTTGGCGGGCAAACGCTGTCTGCCGAACAGAAAACCGTCGCCGACGGTCTCAAAGCGCAGATTGACAAACTGCTCGGCACCAGTTCCAAAACGGCTACCGACGCCACCAAAGCCGCCGGCAATCTAATCAAGTAATCAGGCCTCAAGTTATGCGGGCGCGGTGAGAGATCACCGCGCCCTTTTGCTTTGCCGGGTTGTCCCGACTTCAGGCAGATTTCGCGAATTCAGGACATTGACTCGGGCGCGGCTGAGGAGGTTTTTCCCCACGGGTGCGTGGTACCTCGGCTGCTGGGTTGGAGGGCATGATGACCGTCTTCTTCATACTGCTGGCGATTTTGGCTGCCGGCGTGATCACCGAGTTGGTTGCCGCGAGCCAGGCGCCGTTTGGTTACCAGGATGACCAGGGGTTCCACTTTGGCAACGAGCACGGTGAAGGCTCCCAGGCATTCGAGCTCGAGAATCCGAGCTGAATCCACCCGCCGGGGCAACAGATTTGATCGTCCTCTCCGGACGACAAAATGGCCCGGCCCCCCAGCGTTCGTTGAGGTGCCGGAAAACCATTAAAAACAAGTCCCCTGTTGGCAATTAACCCACCCGCAGTCTTCAACGACTGCCAAGGTGCCTGCCGACAGGGGACTTCGTGTGTTCACCGCCAGGGTGCGACGGACCCGCAGACTTTTCAGAAACCCATCTTTGCCATCTCGCCCTCGAGCGCCATCTGAAATTGTTGCACGTCGGCTGGGGAGGGTTTGTAGCCTGGTTGCTGGGGAACCACTCCCAGCCGCCCGGTCTGGTCGAGATACCAGTCAGCGCTCATGCCGTCGCTGAACTTGACCTTGCCACTCACAAGCGTGCCGGGCCGCGCGAGCTGATCCACGGTCACCGAGACATTCCCCAAACCTGGCGCGGGCGTTTCGGCCAATGGTTCGACGGGGACGGCCGCGCCAATGGCAGGCGGCGCGGGTTGATTCGCCGGCAGCTTGGGTGGTTCGGGGTCCGTGAGCTTGAGTTTGAGATCATCCACCAGCAGCCGGACTTCCATGTAGGTCAGGCGGAGGCCAAGTTCCGCGGCGAGCCGGTTTTGGATTTCGGAAAGCTTGAGACCCTCGGCCACCCACGCAGCGACGGTTTTCTGTTGTGATTCGTTCAGATTCATACCCATGTCGGGTCGCCATATTGCGGGCTTTGAGGCGGATGAAAATGAAATTCTTTCGGGTTGAAGTCCGATGGTGTTCGAGTTCCAAAAAATGACTCGACGCGATTTGCCTTGCTAATAGAATTTGTAAGTGACTCCAAGTCAGGAAAAACTGCCGGTCAATGGCGGGTTCATGACCACGCATTGGAGTGTCGTGCTCCAGGCAGGTGGAGGGGATTCGCCGACAGCACGGGCCGCTTTGGAGCAACTGTGCGGCACCTACTGGTATCCGCTATACGCCCACGTGCGTCGGCGCGGGCACGGACCGCATGACGCGCCGGATCTGACGCAGGAATTTTTTGCGGTGTTGCTCCGGCGTAATTCCCTTGCGAGCGTCGGACCGGACAAAGGCCGCTTCCGCACGTTCCTGTTGACGTCGCTGGACTATTTTCTCCGGGACCAATCCGACCGCAACCACGCCGCCAAACGGGGCGGTGGCGTGGCGACCATTCCGCTCGACGCGTTGGCCGCCGAACAACGTTTCGCCCTCGAACCCACGACCGACGAATCGCCGGACAAGGCGTTTGACCGTCGGTGGGCGGCGGCCTTGCTGGAGCAGGCGTTTGCGCGCCTTGCCGCCGAACAAGCGGAAGCCGGCAAAGCGCAAGTGTTCGCGCGCTTGAAACCCATGCTCGCGCGCGAGATCGCGCCGGGGGAATACAACACCATCGCCACCGACCTCGGCGTAACGCCAAACACGCTCGCCAAAACCGTGCAGCGTTTGCGCCTGCGTGCCCGGGAACTGCTGATCGAGGAAGCTTCCCAAACCGTGGCTGCTCCCGCCGACGCCGAACGCGAACTGCGCGAGTTGTTCGGTTGAATTTTCGTGTCATCCCACGGCGCGGTTGCCGATGAAGACGAGAGAGTCATGATTGCGTCCCTTTGTCCACGCTGTCACGGGCCGTTGTCCGGCCCGGAGACGGAGGCCTACTGTCCGCGCTGTGCGGGCCGGTTGCTGCTGGATACTGCTGTGCCGTCTGACGACCCAACTGATTCAGCTCCGCGCGCCAGCTTGCTGCGGCTCGGTGAGTACGAACTCGGCGCGGAACTCGGACGCGGCGCGATGGGCGTGGTCTATCGCGCGCGGCAGCCGCGGCTGCGCCGTGAAGTGGCGGTGAAAGTGATTCTGGCCAGCCGCTTCACCGGTGAGACTGCCCGCAAACGCTTCCTCGCCGAAGCCGAACTCGCCGCGCAACTCGATCATCCAAACATCGTCCCCATTTACGAAGTCGGCGAAACGGAGGATGGACCGTTCTACGCCATGAAGCTGGTCGAGGGCGGGACGCTGGCGGAAAGAATTGTGGGTGAGCAGGTGGGCAAGTGGGAAAGTGAGCAAGCCGCCTCGCTCCTGGCCACGCTCGCCCGCGCCGTTCATCACGCGCATGAGCGCGGCGTGCTGCATCGTGATCTCAAACCGGGCAACATTTTGCTCGACCCGCAAGGCGAGCCGCACATCACCGACTTCGGTCTCGCACGGCAACTCGGCGTGGACAGTTCGCTCACGCTGACCGGTTCGACGCTCGGCACTCCGGCCTACATGTCGCCGGAGCAAGCCACGGGCGAACGAGGTGTCACGACGGCAACGGACATCTGGAGTCTTGGCGCGATTCTGTTTCACCTGCTGACCGGGCGTCCGCCGTTTCTCGGCGCGACTTCTACCGACGTGCTGTTGCAGGTCCGTACAGACGAGCCACCGCGATTGCGTTCGCTGGATTCCACCATTCCTGCCGACTTGGAAACCATCTGCCTCAAGTGCCTCGAGAAAGAGCCGACCCGCCGCTACGCCTCGGCGGCTGAACTGGCGGATGATCTCGATCACTTGCTTCGCCACGAGCCGATCCGTGCCCGGCGTGCCCGTGTTCCGGAACGTGTGATCTTGTGGACGCGGCGGCATCCCGCGCGGGCGGCTGTGGCGGTTGCGTTTCTGGTCCTGCTCCTGTCCGGTGCAGGTGGTGTGCTCTGGCAATGGCATCGTGCCGAAACCAATGCGGAGCAAAACCGGCAGCGCCTTGTGCGCATGGCGACGGCCACGGCAATGCATCGCGTCGAAGAAGATGATCTGTCCACCGCCTTGCCTTGGTTTGTCGAAGCCATGCGTCTTGACGTTGGCACGCATGATCAGAAAACCCGGGCCGCCAATCCGGATGCCACATGGTCTCACAGGGTGCGCATTGCCACGACGCTCCGGCAATCTCCACGGCTCGCACAAGCTTGGTTTCACGATGCGGGCGTACGGTATGCCTCGTTCAGTTCAGACGGAAAGCGGGTGGCGACAGCGAGTGACGACGGCACGGCGCTTGTTTGGGATACGCTGACTGGCGACGCGGTGACGCCTCCGTTACGTCATGCGAAATCTGTTCGGCAGGTCGTGTTCAGTCCGGACGGTTCGCGCGTGCTCACTGCCAGTGACGACGGCACAGCGCGCGTTTGGAATGCGCGCACGGGAGAACCGCTAACGCGACCTCTGGTCAATGGCCATGAATGGCTCAAAGTGGATTTCAGTCCGGACGGCGAAACCATCATCAGCGCCGGGCAGTTTGCTGACGCCCAACTGTGGAACGCGAAAACTGGCAGCCCGGTCGGGCCGCCGCTGCATCACGAGAACGGCCCGATTGGTTCTGTTTGCTTCAGTCCGGATGGTCGTCTTGTGCTCACCTCGGCACATGACAACACCGCTCGTTTGTGGAACGCCCGCACCGGCGAACCGTTTGGCGAGCAGCTGAATCATGACGGACCGGTGTTGAGCGCGGCTTTTTCCCTGGATGGCAAACACATCATCACGGCGGGTGGGCCGAATCACGCGCGCATCTGGGAGGTTGCCACCCAACGCGTCCTCATTCCTTTTCTGCGTCATGCCGCACGGGTTGAACATGCAGAATTCAGTTCCGACAGCACACGCGTGCTGACTGCGAGCCTGGACGGCACGGCCCGCGTCTGGGATGTCGCCACGGGTCAACCCGTCACGCCACCGTTGCAACACACCGAACCGGTGCATCATGCCGCGTTTAGTCCCGATGGCCGCTGGGTGGTCACCGCGAGCCAGGATCACACGGCGCAAGTCTGGGATGTCGCTCGCGGCGTGCGTGCGTTTCCGCCGCTCTGGCATGGTCATGCGGTGGAACATGCGGTTTTCAGTCCGGATGGCCGGCGGGTGTTGACCGCCAGCCTGGATGGCGTGGCGCGGTTGTGGGAACTCTCAGGTGAAACCGCCGCACCAGCCTTGCTCGCTGGCGACGGACGATTGGCGAATGCAGTGTTCGACGCTGACCGGCGACGTGTCAGCACGATCGGCGACGACAATACTGCGCGCGTTTTGGACGCAGCCACCGGTGCGGCCATCAGCCCGGTGCTGGCACTTGATTCTCCGGGCCAGTGCGCGGTCTTGAGTCCTGACGGATCGCGCCTGGCAACTGGCTCCCAAGGCGCGGTGCAGGTTTGGAACGTGGCCACGGGAAACTTAATCAGCCAAGTCCACCACGAGCGGCCGATCCGGTTCATCGCGTGGCGGCCGGATGGGCACGCTGTGCTCTCGGTGGCCGACGACGACGACGCGGCGCGAGTTTGGAATCCGGATACGGGAGCGGACTTCACACCTCCGCTCGCTCACGGCGAGGAAATCACCGACGCCACCTTCAGTTCCGATGGAAAGCGAATCGCCACCGTGAGCAATTCAGGCACGGGCCGCGTCTGGGATGCCGCCACCGGCCAGTCGCTTCTCCCGCCGCTTCGACACGGCGGCGGATTGCGGCGGGTGCGCTTCAATCGCGACGGCACTGTGCTCGTCACGGCTTCCATGGACGGCACGGTGCGGCTGTGGAATCCGGCGAGTGGCGCGCAAGTCACACCGCCGCTGCGGCACGGCGGCTGGGTGAATGACCTCGCGTTCAGTCCCGATGGCCGGCGCATTTTGACAACCAGCGACGACGGCACGGCGCGTCTGTGGGACACGACCACCGGCCAGCCGGTCACCGCTCCGTTGCGCCTGGGCGGCGGCGTCTGGGCACCCTGTTTCAGCCGTGAGGGTCGGATCGTGCTGGCCGGCAATGGACTCTTTGCTCAAGTCTGGGAGGCCGATACCGGTCTGCCACTCACGCCGCTGCTCAAATCGCAAACTCCCGTGATCCAAATCGCCTTCAGCCCGGACGAACAGCAAGTGCTCGGTGTAACGGTGGATCGTCGCCTGGTGTCCTTTGACTTGAGGCCGTTGGACTGGCCGCTCGAAGACTTTGCGGCCGCCGCCCGATTGCTTTCGTGTCGCGAGTTGGATGCCACTGGCGCGCTCGTTCCTTTGGCGCAAGCCCTCGAAGGAGGGCGGACAGAGTTATCCGCGGGTTCTTCAGACACCTTGGCGCTGAAAACAACGAACACGATTGCCCACGCTCCGCTCGATGGCCCAACGCTCGCCCGTGCCCTGTTGCACCGCGACTGGGAACGGCTGCGCACGCGACTCAACCCAGTTGGCAGCCGACGTGGCGAATCTCCCGCTGGAAAGACTGAAATCAAAAAGCCCAAAACGGAGCGCGCGTTTCACGCCATTGACCTCACCAGTCATCTCAATGTTTCCCTGACCAACTCGCTGCATGAAACTCCGCAGGAAAACAGTTTCTCCGCGTTGACGCCCGGCGTGCATCGCTTGGGCGAAGTGGATTTCTCGGTTCATGGATTGGTTCATCTTGCGGGCGAGCCGCCGGCCACCAGAAAATTTCCCCAGCGGGTTCAAGCCATCGCCGTCAGCCGCCAGGCCCGGTCACTGCACTTCCTCCACGCCTGTGGATGGAGTGCCGAACCGGGCACCGTGATCGCCGGCTTCATCGTGCATTATGCCAATGGCCCGCAGGTTGAGATTCCCGTGACCTATGGCCGGGACGTTCGCGATTGGCACACGCAGTCCGGCCAGGCAACCGACGAGGTGTGGACCGGCACGAACGCCGAAAGTGCAGCCGGTGGCCGACGCATCCAATTGTTCAAAACCACCTGGACCAATCCACATCCCGATGTGGAAATCCTGAGCCTCGATTACGAATCGAAGATGACCGGTGCCGCGCCCTTCCTGCTCGCCGTCACCGCCGAACCATAACCCGTCCTGGGGACCATCCTGGTTGCCGTGGAGTAGCGGCAGGCAGGGATGCCCACCGCTATGGATTGCCTGCCGATTTTGTCCTACGCCGGCGTTCCTCAAACGCCAGAACTTTCTTTGTCATCGCACCGCCGATTTCCCGATTACTTCATTTAAGCCACGCTTTGACGGTGCTCGGAGGCGGGGTTTGAACATGCCCAAATTATGAAAACAAGACTCCTTCACTCAGCCCTCGGTTGTCTATTGATTGCCATCTGGGGTTCGGCCCACGCCCAAAGCACAACATTTACCTATCAAGGCCGGCTCAATGACGGCTCGGCAGCCGCCAACGGCAGCTACGACCTCGTGTTCAGCGTGTGGACCGCTGCCAGCGGCCCGGCGCAGGTCGACAGCACGCTGACCAACACCGCCACGCCTGTGAGCAACGGCTTATTCACCGTCACTCTGGACTTTGGCAATCAATTTCCCGGGGCGGATCGCTGGCTGGAAATGGGGGTGCGCAGCAATGGCGGCGGCGCGTTCATCATCCTCAATCCACGCCAGAAGATCACGCCTGCGCCCTACGCCATCACCGCCAGCAATCTCTCCGGCGCCCTGCCCGCCGGGCAGTTGAGTGGCGCAGTACCAAGCGGAAATTTGTCCGGTACGTATGGCAGCACGCTGACATTGAACAATGCGGCCAATCAGTTAAGCGGGGTGTTCACTGGCAACGGTGCCGGGGTGAGCAACGTCAATGCCGCGTTACTTGGCGGCTTGGGTGCATCAAATTTTTGGCAGCGTGCCGGCAACGTGGGCACAACGGCCGGCACGCACTTCCTAGGTACAACCGATAACCAGCCGCTTGAACTCAAGGTCAACAGCGCACGCGCATTGCGCATGGAACCTAATGCCACCAGTCCCAACCTAGTGGGTGGTTATGTCAGTAACTTCGTCAGTGCGGGAGTTGTGGGCGCTGTCATCGCTGGTGGCGGGCAGGCCAACTTAAGCAATCGCGTTACCGGCAGTTTTAGCACGGTGGGCGGCGGCTATAACAATCTGGCCAATTTTGGCAGCGCCACCGTTGCGGGTGGCGACAACAATCTGGCGAATCAAGACCGTGCCACGGTCAGTGGCGGCTACAGCAATCGGGCCACGGGTCTGTTGAGCACCGTCAGTGGTGGTGATATTAACTTGGCGAGCGGCCAGGCGGCTACCGTTCCCGGCGGGTCACTGAATGATGCCACCGCATCTTACGCGTTTGCGGCGGGCCGGCGGGCTAAGGCGACGAACCAAGGCTCATTTGTTTGGGCGGATTCTCAAAACACCGACTTTTCCTCTCGCTCGAACAACCAGTTTCTCATCCGCGCATCTGGCAATGTGGGCGTGAACACCAACAACCCGCAAAGCGCATTGCATGTAAATGGCACCGTTACTGCGACAGCGTTCAGCGGCAACCTGAGTCCGGCAGACTTTTCCGGCGGCCTCGTTGCGAGTGCGCTGAATTTCTCCAATGTCGGCAACATTTTTGTGGGTAACGGCAGCGGACTCTTGAACCTCAATCCAGCCGCCATCCTGTGGGGAAGTTGTCCACCGTGGAGTGTGTGTGGCAACGCCGGCACGACGGCGGGCTTGAACTTCCTCGGCACCACGGACAACCAACCATTGGAATTCAAAGTCAATGGCCAGCGGGCTTTTCGGCTGGAGCCTAATACAGGCGGTACGCCGAACGTCATTGGTGGGTCGTCGATCAATTACATCACGGCCGGGGATGGTTCGGCTATTGGTGGCGGTTTTAGCAATGCAATCGTTTATGTCATGTACGGTACTGTCAGTGGTGGATCGCGCAATGTCATCGCTCTCGAACCCGGGCCAGAAAATGTCGGTGCGACTATCGGTGGAGGACTGGAAAACAAAATCGGGGCCTCGTCGGGTTCTTATGGCGGAGGGTCCACCATTGGTGGGGGGCGACAAAACACGCTCTATGGTGACTCACCGGGCAGCACCATTGCCGGGGGTTGGACTAATTTTATCTGGGGGGGCTCCGGAACGATTGGAGGCGGAAAAGAAAACTATTTGGATGGAGGCCGACTAACGATTAGCGGAGGGCATGGGAATTCGATTCAAGCGAGCTCATCATCTTCCATTGGAGGTGGGGAGTCGAATCGTATCTATCTCGCTTCTTTTGCTACGATCGGGGGCGGAGAATTGAACGAGATTCTTGGCAGGACGGCAACTATTGCTGGAGGTTCTCGCAACACGAATTCAGGCGATTATGCTGTTATTCCGGGCGGTTCATCGAATGTCGCTTCGGGGCCGTATTCATTCGCTGCTGGGCGTCAGGCCAAAGCCAACCACTCAGGTGCTGTTGTTTGGGCGGATTCCACGGGCGTGGATTTTGCCTCCACTGCCGATGACCAGTTCCTCATTCGCGCGGCGGGCGGTGTAGGAATAGGCACGTCCACGCCGGGGACCAGTTTGCAGGTTAACGGTGGAATCCGGGCGCGCGGGGGATCGCCCGGGGGCTTCGGTGCAAACAATAATGGCTATGCGTTCGCCGGAAATGGCGGTGACGATGACAGTGGCATGTTCAGTTCGGCGGATGGCCAACTCGAGTTTTACGGCAATAACAATGAATATGTTCGGATCCTGGCCAATGGCAACGTGGGCATCGGTCTGGTCGTTTGTAACTACGAGCGACCGTAATGCGAAGGAGAATTTCACCCGCGTGTCGCCTGCCGAAGTGTTGAGCCAGGTGGCGTCACTGCCGATTACCCGCTGGACCTTCAAGGAGATGAAGGACGGTGCGCACATCGGCCCGACGGCACAGGATTTCCACGCCGCGTTCGGCCTGGGGACGGATGACAAACACATCGCCACCGTGGACGCCGACGGCGTGGCGCTGGCGGCCATCCAGGGGTTGAATGAGAAGGTGGAGTTTCGAAGTCAAGAGCTGGCGGCGGAGAATGCGGAATTGCGGCGGCGCAATGAAGCATTGGAAAAGCGCTTGCAGAAACTGGAGACGCTGTTGGAACCCCGCCTTTCAAGCGGTCGTTGACCGGTAAAGTTTTGGTAAAGCAAAGGTAAACATTATGAAAATGAAACTGGAATTGTTGTTGCTGCTGCTCGGGCTGACTTCCGCTTCGGCGCAATACTCAGTTACCTGGTCCACGATTGACGGCGGCGGTGGAACGAGCACCGGTGGTGTGTATTCCGTCAGTGGCACCATCGGGCAGCCGGATGCGGGCCGCATGAGTGGCGGGAACTTCACGGTGGAGGGAGGCTTCTGGGGAATTGTCACGGCAGTGCAATCGCCTGGCGCGCCATTGCTGACCATTTTCCGCACCGCGACGAACACCGTGGTCGTCACCTGGCCTTCACCTTCCACGGGGTTTCAGTTGCAACAGAACACGAACGGCATCGCGACCGTGAACTGGAGCAACGTCGTGACCGCGCCGCTGGACGACGGAACAACCAGAACGGTCGTGGTCAATCCACCCAGCGGCAATCGGTTCTATCGCCTGTTCAAACCATGAAGCCGATAGGCCGGCGAACGGTCAATTCCGCTTCCGCGACACCCGCACGCCCGGGTCCGATTACGTCCCCGCGGCGAGCACGAGCCTGACGGAGTGGTCGGGCATTGCCACAAACCTGTCGCCTTCCGTGCCGTTTCAATTCAATGACCCAACGGCAGGTTCATTCAGCAACCGCGATTGGCGCGCGCGTGCCCGGATTGCCCATAACTCATTCCTTGGATGGCGAGGGCACACTGACCAACGGCGTGGACTTTACCGACGCGGATGGTCGTGCCGAGATCCTGTTCCTCGCGCCAACCAATGCACCCGGCACCTCGGTCATCTCCGCCGTGCTCGTTTTTGACAACCAGAACTATACCAACACCGCCACGGTCACGGCCAGATGCTGGTGCGCGGCACGCGCCAGAATGCCGGGGTCACCGAATACGCCCTCTGGCTGCTGACCCCACTGCACCATTGATACGAGAGGGATCGCCTTATTGTTCGCCAGCCTGTCCAATTCTTAATTGCCGCCAACGCTGGACCAGAACACCGCGCCCGGTAATGAACCTCCGCCCCCGGCCAAAGATTTTCCGTCATCGCCAGGGGCGCTTCCCGATTACTCCAGTTGAACACCGCTCCAAATCCATTCTGAAGTGGATGGAGCGATCACGGATGACATTATGAAGAACCCTCGTCTTGCGAACCTCTGCGTGCTGGCCCCAACCACCGGCCGGGGCGCCGTGATTGTCTGGACCAATGCCGCTGGCGGCAGCTTTGGCACCGCCGCCAACTGGAGTCCCAACTCCATTCCCGGCAGTGGCGATTTCGCGGTCATTACCAACACCGGCGACTACACGGTGGCCTTGGATTCGGCCCGGACGGTGGGCGGATTGCAATTAGGGGAATTGAGCGGTGTCAACACACAGACTCTAAGCTTGGGCGGTCAAAGTTTAACCCTCAATGGTAGCACCACCATCAACAGCCGAGGACTACTCAATCTCGACAGCGGGACGTTGGCGGGTTCGGGCGTCTGTAATGTCAGCGGATTCATCCGTTTTAACCTTGGTGTCGTCAATCGTGCCGGGCCGCTCATTATTGATACCAACGGCACCCTGCATTTTATTGGCACTGGCAATCATGACTGGCCGGGCGTGGTCTTCACTAATTTCGGCACGGTTATCTGGAGTGGAGGCAACATCCGTGGAAATGCCGGCACGGTCATTTACAACTATGGCTTGTGGCAGGCCGAATCCGACAATGAGTACAACAACGCCTTGGGAGGGTGCTGTGCGGAAGTGTTCAACAACCTGGGTGTCTTCCGGAAGGCGGCGGGAACGGGGACGACGGCCATCGGTGCCCCTGCCAGTGGAGTCCTCTTCAACAACGCCGGCCTCCTCGACGTGCAGTCCGGAACCGTCAGTCTGGCCACGGCGCACAATCTGACTGGTGGTAACATCAACATCGGGATTACCAGTCTCTCCAACTTCGGCAGGGTGGCTCTTGCGGGTGCAGCTGCGTTCACGGGAAACTTCTCCGCCAACTTGAACGGCGGTTACATCCCCATCACCAATAACTCCTTCCCGGTCATCACCTACGATTCCTTGAGCGGCCGGTTCACGACACACAGCCTGCCGTTTGCGGACGCCTGGACGACGAATTACAGCCCGACGGTGTTCAGCCTGTATGTCTTGAACGCGCGCCCAATCCTGACCGCTCCCACCAACCAGATTGTCGATGAATTGACCCTGCTCACGGTCACGAACACGGCCACTGATCTCGACGTGCCCACGAACACCCTCACCTACATCCTGATGGATCCGCCGGTCGGGGCCAGCATCGACAGCAGTGGCGTGATCACCTGGACGCCAGATGAATCCCAGGGGCCCGGAACGAACCTGATTACCACGGTCGTCACCGACAATGGCACCCCGGCTTTGCGTGCGACCAATTCCTTCCTCGTGGTGGTGAACGAAATCAATGTGCCCCCGGTCCTGCCGGCTCTTGCCCAGACCAATGTCAACGAAGTGGCGACGCTCGCCCTGATCAACACGGCCGTGGACAGCGACATCCCGGTCAATTCCCTGAGCTACGCCCTGATCGAGGCCCCCGACGGCGCGACCATTGACACGAACGGGGTGATTGTCTGGACCCCGACCGAGGGACAAGGGCCGGGCACCAACACGTTCACCACCGTGGTCACGGATACAAACATCTGGGCCGTGAACACGCAGAGTTCAACCGTGACCAACACCTTCACCGTGGTGGTCAACGAGGTGAATGTGCCGCCGGAGCTGTTTTTGCCCGCCAGCACGAACATCGACGAATTGGTGACCTACTCGGCGAATGCCGTGGCCGTGGATGCGGATATTCCCCTCAACGCGCTGACCTTTGCCCTCGTGTCCGGCCCCGCCGGGTTGACGGTGTCCCCGACCGGCCGGATCGAATGGACGCCGGACGAGGGGCAGGGGCCCGGCACCAACACCGTGACCATCCGTGTCACGGATCTCAATGCGCCGGCCGTGAACGAGATTTCCTTCAGCGTGACCAACAGCTACCAGATCGTGGTCAACGAAGTGAACGTCGCCCCAGTCCTGCCCGTGCTCGCGGACACCAACATCCTGGAGCTGACGACGCTGGTGGTAACCAACACGGCCACGGACGGCGACCTGCCGGCCAATCCCCTGACCTACCTCCTGCTGGCCGCACCCGTCGGCGCGGTCCTCGATACGAACGGCGTGATCACCTGGACGCCGACCGAGGTGCAGGGGCCGAGCACGAACATCTTCACGACCGTGGTCATGGACACGAACAGCTTGGCCCTCAACGCGCAGAGTCTGAGCACCACCAACACCTTCACCGTGGTGGTCGGCGAGGTGAACTTGGCCCCGGTGCTGACGCTGCCCGCCGACACAAACATCAACGAGATGGTCGCGTTCACCGCCAACGCGGCAGCCACCGACCCGGATCAACCGGCAAATCTGTTGACCTTCGCGCTCGTGTCCGGACCCATCGGGCTGAGCGTTGCGACCACCGGCGCAATCAGTTGGACACCGAGCGAAGCGCAAGGTCCGGGCACGCACATCGTCACTATCAGCGTGACGGACACGAATCCAACTGCGGTGAACGCCACGTCGTTGAGTGTGACGAGCAGTTTCTCCATCACGGTCAACGAAGTGAATCTGGCGCCGGTGCTGACACCGCCGGACCATCAGGACATCCATGAGAGCGAACTCTTCACGGCCCTCGCCACGGTGTCCGACCCGGATCTGCCGGCCAACGCTCAAACGTTCGGATTGGTGACGGGGCCGGCAGGGTTGACGGTTTCACCGGCCGGTTTGATTTCGTGGACGCCGTCGGAGAATCAAGGGCCCGGTACGAATCTGGTCGTGTTGCGCGTGACGGACAACAGCCCATTCGCCGTGAATGCCACGTCGTTGAGTGTGACGAGCAGTTTTGAATTGGTGGTGCTGGAGATGAACACGCCGCCGATCCTCACGCTGCCGGCCAGCACAAACCTCGATGAACTGACCACGTTCAACGCGCAGGCCACGGCAACGGATGCGGATAACCCGACGAACCTTTTGTCGTTCGCGCTGGTCTCTGGTCCTCCAGGACTCACCGTCTCGCCCACCGGTCTGATAAACTGGACGCCGACGGAGGCGCAGGGGCCGAGCACGAACGGGGTTCAAGTTCGGGTGACGGATGTGAACCTCATCGCGGCAAACTTCATCTCCCTGAGTGTGACCGGCAGTTTCGAACTGGTGGTGCGTGAAGTGAATGTCGCGCCGGTCTTGACGCCGCCGCCTGCCACCAATATCAACGAAATGGTTTTGTTTAGCGCCAGTGTCAGCGCGACGGATGCGGACGAGCCAGCGAATCCGCTGACCTATTCACTCGTGAACGGCCCGTCCGGTCTTACCGTCTCGCCCACTGGCGGGATTCTGTGGACGCCAACCGAGGATCAGGGACCGGGGACAAATCTGGTGACGATCCGCGTCACAGACACCAATGCCGCTGCCCTCACCGCGAACTCATTGAGCGTGACCAGCAGCTTCGAGGTCGTGGTGGGCGAGGTCAACGTCGCCCCGGTGCTGGGTGCGTTGACGAACCGATCCGTGAATCCGGGCCAGATCGTTGGCTTTACCGCCACAGCCACGGACCCGGACGTACCGGCCAACGGAATTTCCTACTCCTTGTTGAACCCGCCGTCCGGGGCCGACATTACGCCCACCGGAATCTTTAGTTGGCGGCCGGGTGTGGCGCTGGCGGATACGACGAATGTCATCCAAGTGCGCGTCCAGGACACCGGTACACCGGCTTTGAGCGATACGAATTCATTCAGTGTGGTGGTGGCGCCACTCGCTCCAGTGGTTCTCGAGGCCCAGG
The DNA here is from genome assembly GCA_044225555.1 of Limisphaerales bacterium. Lineage (GTDB taxonomy): Bacteria > Verrucomicrobiota > Verrucomicrobiia > Limisphaerales > JADLHS01 > JADLHS01. The sequence continues at coordinate 185,179 of JBGAIM010000008.1, forward strand.
CTTTTACGAATGGCCAGTTCACACTCAAGGCAAGCGGGTTGGTCGGACCAGATTATGTCCTGCAGGCCGCCACTGAATTCTCCAACTGGCTTAACCTGAGCACGAACACGCCTGCGGCAGTTCCATTCGAACTCACGGATCCCGGAGCCGGCCAATTCAGCAACCGGTTTTACCGGCTGCGATTGCAGCCCTGATGTCCGCGCCTAGACGAGTTCAGCTTCCTCGATGTTCGTGGGCGCCGCGAAAGCGGGCGTGCCGTCCGCCGCTTCGGGATACTCGAAGATCTTGCCCTCGTAATTGCGGATGACCACGCGGTCGGCGTTGCGGCTTAGCACGTATTCCGGGCTCACCGGCACCTTGCCGCCGCCGCCCGGGGCATCAATCACGTAGGTGGGCACGGCATAACCGGTCGTGTGCCCGCGCAATTGCTCCATGATCTCCAGACCGCGCCGCACGCTGGCGCGCAGATGCGCCGAGCCGGCGATGAGGTCGCATTGATAGAGGTAGTACGGCTTCACGCGGCACATGAGCAGTTTCTGCAATTGCGCCTGCATGATCACCGGGTCATCGTTGACGTGCTTGAGCAGCACGGACTGGTTGCCCAGCGGAATGCCGGCATCGGCCAGCCGGGCCAACGCGTCGCGCACCTCGGTGGTCAACTCGCGCGGATGGTTCGAGTGAATGCTGAGGAACAGCGGATGAAACTGTTTCAGCATCGCGCACAGCTCGGGCGTGATGCGTTGCGGGAGGAAAATGGGAATGCGCGTGCCAATGCGCAGGAACTCGACATGTTTGATCGCGCGCAACCGGGTCAGCAGATGCTCCAGCTTTTCATCGCTGAACAACAAGGGGTCGCCGCCGCTCAACAGGACGTCGCGGATTTCGGGATGTTGCTCGATGTAGGCGATTTGTTTGTCGAACTCCGGATGAAAATCATAGCCGGTGGCATTGCTCACGAGCCGGGAGCGGGTGCAGTAACGGCAATAGGCGGCGCAACGGTCCGTGACCAGAAACAGCACGCGATCCGGGTAGCGGTGAACCAACCCCGGCACGGGCGAATGGGAATCCTCGCCGCAGGGGTCGGACATCTCCCACGCCGCCGTGTGGGTTTCCTCGACGCGGGGAATAACCTGCTGGCGGATGGGGCAGTGTTCATCCGCCGGATCGATCAGGTTGAAAAAATAGGGCGTGATGGCGAGGGCGAGCTTGTGATTGGCGAGCTTGGTGCCGGCGTATTCCTCCGGCGTGAGCGTCGGCATCAATCGCTGAAGCTGCTCGAGCGTGGTGATGCGGTGTTTAAGCTGCCAGCGCCAGTCATTCCAGTCGGGGTCGGAGACATCGTGCCAGAAGCCGCGTCCGTGCGAGTGAAATTCCTTGAGCGAGTTGAGACGACCCAGCGCTGGCGGTTCGTCCTTGCTCGGGGGTGGGGTTTCGGTATCGCTGTGCATCGTTTGCCAGCGCACTATATGTTTGAACCGGGCGGTGTCAAGTTGGCCGCTTTGGGCGCAAAACCAGGGTGATTGGCCGCGTCAAACCCGGTCGGCCCGGGCGCTGCGGCCCCCGGCCTTCGGGGTCTGGGGCAAGGTGAGCGTTTGCATCATCAGCAGGGAATCCACGTAGCGCCGGTTCACCACGCGCAAACGGCCCACCAGAATCTGACTGAGCGAGTAGATGAAGGGTTCGGCGAGCGCGGGGGCTTCATGCCGGAGCTTGTTGAAGGAAATCGTGGAAATCTTCAACAACGTGCTGCGTTCGTTGGCAATCACGTCCGCCGAGCGCGGCCCTTGGTCGAGCAGGGAAACCTCACCGAAGAAATCTCCGGCCTTCAAGGTGGCCAGAATGGATTCCTTGCCGCGACGGGTGACGCTCACCCGTAACTCGCCTTCCAGAATCAAGAACATGGCGTCGCCGGGATCGCCCTCGCTGACGGCGGTGGCCAGGGATTCCAATGAGACGATCTCCATGTAGCGAATAAACGACTCCAGCTGGGCATCGTTGAAACCGGCGAGCACTTTGACCCGCAACATGACGTCGGGATTCACGCCTGCGCGGATGGCGCCGGCCAGATGGCCCGGCCGGAATTGGGTGGGATCGAACAGCAGCTTGAGTTCGTCCATGGCCGAGGCTTTGAGCCAGGTGCTGCGGCGTTCGCAATAAACCCAGGTGTCGGCGGTGACGCGCTTCTGGCGGACCCAATCAACCAGTGTGAGCAGGTCGAAGGGGCCATAAACGATCTTTTCCGTGGCCCAAACCCGGTAGGTGGACGCTAAGACTTTGGTTTCCATCGTGTCTGTCTGGATTCCGGCGGGATGCACGCCTGGGCGAATCACTTTGATTTTTTTACCCTGCGCGAAGGTTCTGCCAGTTCCCGCTGAGAATTGCAAGGGCGCGCACCAGATTTTTTGTTTTAACCAGAAATTTGCCTGAATTCCTCCGGCCCGCGTGTGCTTACTTGGTTTCGTGCAGCCCCGCTAACACGGCTCGCGCGATGGTCGGGATGATTTCCTTGTCCTTCGAATGGCCGACCGTGAAAGTGACGAGAATGAACCGCTCGCCGGTCGGTAGTTCGACGTACGCGGCATCGTGGCGCACTTCGCTCGTCCAGCCGGCCTTCGACCAGAGCTTCGCGCCGGCGGGCAGGACCGCGCCGGTGTATTCGCGCGACTGTGCGTTGCCTTCGGTCGCGAACGGCTGCCGTTCGTGCAACTCCAGCATCTGGCGGCTGCGCCCGGGTGTGACCGCGCGGCCCGTGACAATTTCCGTGAACAACCGCGCGGTGGCCTCGGCGGTGAGCCAGTTGCGGTTGTCCGGTGGCGGCTGTTTCGCCAGTTGCTGCTCACGACCGTACGGACCTTCGCACCAGGTCTTGCGATTCACATTGATGTTTTGATAGCCGAGTTCTTTGAAATAACGATTCACCGCATCGCGTTTCTGAAACCAGGCGTCGAACTCCGCGGGCGGCAGCTCCGGGCCGCTGGTCGTGCCCGTGATTTGGTCCACGACGTAACCCGTGGCTTCGTTGTAGGAATCCACGATCATATCCCGCATGGCCCGGCGGAGTTCCTCGGTATCCTGCAACTTGCCATCCTCCAGCCAGCGATGCGCAGCGGCGAGGTAGAACATCTTGATGACGCTGGCGGGATAAATCCGTTCGCCGCCGCGATAACTTCCCCATTCCGGTTGCGTGGGTTCACGCAGGTCCACCAGCGTGACCGCGAGTTGATTCGACTCCAGCTTGATTGGGGCGAACTCCTTGAGCGCGCCTTGCGCGGCGTTGTCCACGATCTTCTGGAGGCGCGGCGAAAGCCGGAACTCCAGTGGCCTTTGATTGGTTTGCGACACGGCGTCCTGCACGAGGCCGGAAAGTAGCAAGCCAGCCAGGAAAAGGGGAGCGCGGAAGTTTGAACTCATGTCGCCGATGAAGCCCAAGGCACAAAGGCGTGTCGAGCCGTTTTGAGCCGAACGCGTTCTTGACGGTCAGGCACGACTTCCCTAGGCTTTCCGGCCCGTTGAATCGCGGAAACCAGTCCGGCTCTCCATTTTCAACGGAACAACACACTTTATGAACGTCACAGTCGAGAACTTGGCCCCGTGCAAGAAACTGGTGCGGGTGGAATTGGATGCGCCCGAGGTGGACGCCGCCTTCGCCGCCACCGAAAAGGATTTTCAGAAGCAGGCGAGTCTGCCCGGTTTCCGTCCCGGCAAGGCGCCCATTCCCATGGTCGTCCGGAAGTACGAAACGGAAATCAAGGATGAGGTCAAACGCAAGCTCATCGGCGATTCCTACCGCAAGGCGCTCGAGGAAAAGAAAATTGACGTGCTCGGCTATCCAGACATCGAGGAGATTCAGTTTGGGCGCGGCCAGGCGCTGCAATTCGCCGCCACCATCGAGACGCCGCCGGATTTTCAACTGCCCGAATACAAAGGGTTGCCCGTAAAGCGCGAGGACAAAGCCGTGACTGACGAGGACGTGGTCAAAGCGCTGGACATGTTGCGCGAGCAGAAGGCGGATTTCAAAAAGGCGGAGCGTCCGCTGGCCAATGGCGACATCGCCGTGGTGAATTACACCGGCACGAGCGAGGGCAAGCCGCTCACCGAAATTGCGCCGACTGCCAAGGGGTTGACGCAGCAGCAGGGATTCTGGGTGGAGATGAAGCCGGATTCGTTCGTGCCCGGTTTTGCCGATCAGTTGTTGGGCGCGAAGGCGGGCGACAAACGCACCGTGAATGTGGATTTCCCGGCGGATTTCGTGAACAAGGAATTGTCCGGTCGCAAAGGGCTGTACGAAGTCGAAGTGGTCGAGGTGCGCGAAAAGACCTTGCCAACCTTGGATGACGCATTCGCCAAACTTTACGAGGCTGAAAGCCTGGAGAAACTCCGCGAGGGCGTGCGGCGCGACTTGGAGAGCGAGTTGAAATACAAGCAGAGCAAGGATACCCGCGGACAGTTGCTCAGTGCCTTGATGGGCCGGGTGAATTTTGACCTGCCGGAAGGCGCGGTGGCCAACGAGACGCGCAACGTCGTCTATGATCTCGTGCGCGAAAACACCAAGCGCGGCGTGTCCCGCGACATCATCGAGAAGGAGAAGGATGCGATTTACTCCGCCGCCACCAGCAATGCGAAGGATCGCGTGAAGCTGTCTTTCCTCGTGCAACGCATCGCCGAGAAGGAGGAGATCAAGGTGTCGCAGGAAGAGGTGTTGCGCCGCATTCAGACCATGGCGGCCATGTACCAGATTCCGCCGGACAAGTTCATCAAGGATTTGCAGAAGCGCAACGGCATCGTCGAGATTTACGACCAGCTCGCGCACGAGAAGGTTATGGAGTTTCTCGAGAAGAACGCGGCGGTTGAAACGGTGCCGGCGAAAGCTTAAGACCATTTCCCATGCTGAAGCCGGTGCGCAAAACCAAGGTGACGAAGACCGGTGGGAGTTTTGCCATCGTCGCCTCGCGCTACAACGGCGAGTACGTGGACGCGATGGTGCATGCGGCGCGCGAGGAATTACACCGGGCCGGGGCCAAGGTGCGGATTGTGCGCGTGCCGGGCGCATTTGAGATTCCTGCGGTGGCGGCGAAACTGGCGGCGCGCGGGCGTTACGCCGGCGTGATTTGTCTCGGCGTGATCTTCCAAGGCGAGACGAGTCACGCGCAGCACATTGGCTGGGGCGTGACGCATGCGTTGGCGCAGATTCAAGTGCTGCACAAGCTCCCCGTCATCCACGGAGTATTCGTTTTTGACAAAGTCAAACATGCACGGGTCCGCTGCCTGAATCCGGAGCACAATCGCGGCACCGAGGCCGCCCACACGGCGCTGGAGATGTCGCGGGTGATGGCGACGCTTGGGGTTTGAGGCTTTGAACAAGTCGGATTAGCGGGCGTCAAAGTTGCAATGAGCGCGCATGAAACGTATGAGGCCACCCTTGCTTCGCTGAAATCGGACTGTTAGTGTCCACGTGCTTTTTTAATACGGACAACAATAGAAACTATGAAAATGAATCGTTCACTCGCGGTGGTCGCCGGCTTCACCGCCGCGCTGCAAATTGCGACTGCGGGCAATCTTACCGGCAAGGTTACCTTGAGCGGGAATCCCCCAGCCGAAAAGGAAATCACCCCGCTGAAGGAAGATGCCACCTGTGGCAAGCTCACCACCGGCACCCCCATGACCAAGTTCTTCGTCGTCAGCCCCGACAAGGGACTGGCTGACGTGGTGGTCATCGTGAAGGGCTTGGAAGGCAAGTCCACCGGTGCTGCGGCTGCGCCGGCAGTGCTGGATCAAAAGGGCTGCGAATACACGCCGTCCATTCTCGCCGTGCAGACTGGTCAGAAGATTGATGTAAAGAATTCCGATCCGGTGATGCACAATGTGCATTCCGTGCCGACGGTCTCGGGCAATCCCGAGGAAAACAAGGCCCAGATGGCCGGTTCGGCTGACCTCGTGTTCAGCATGCCCAAGGCGGAGAACTTCGCGAAGTTCAAATGTGATGTCCATCCCTGGATGTTCGCGTGGGTTACTGTGGTGGATCATCCTTACTTTGCCGTGACCGGCAAGGATGGCGCGTTCACCATCAAGGACGTGCCGCCTGGTAAATACAAGGTCGTGGCCCTGCACCGCAAGGGCGCGCCCGCCGGCGTGGAGAAGGAAATCGAAGTGACTGCAGACGGCGCAAAGGCGGACTTCACCATCGAAGTCAAGTAAGCCAGTTTGTTTTTGGGGAAACCGCTGCGGCTGGGCAAAGCTGCGGCGGTTTTCGCTTTCATGGGTTACGGTTTTCATTCCCAGTGACACAACATAAATCCCCGGTCTGGCTGCATCGTTTCGCCGTGATGACGGCGCTGGCGACGCTTGGCTTGGTGGTGTTGGGTGGGCTAGTGACGAGTCATGGCGTGGGGATGGCGGTGCCGGACTGGCCGACCAGTTACGGTTACAACATGTTTGCGTTGCCAGTTTCGATGTGGCTCACCGGTGGAGTTTTTCATGAACACACGCATCGCTTGTGGGCGTCGGCGGTGGGCGTGTTGGTGGTGGCGTTGACGCGCTGGCTGGGCGGGCGCAAGGCGTGCGTCCCGCTAATGGTTGTGGGGCTGACGGAGATTGTGACGGGCATGATCCTGTTGCGCCTGGGCGCGGATTGGAAGGGAACGGGGCATTTCCTTTCTGGCATCGGGGGCGTCGTGCTGCTGGGGGGAGTTGTCTGGGTAAAGCATGCGCCCGCGGCGAAACCCTTGCCGGCGCTGGGTTGGCTGGCGTTTGGGCTCGTGCAATTGCAGGGATTGCTGGGCGGTCTCCGAGTGGTGTTGGACGCGCAGATTGTTACGGACGTACGGTTGGGAACCGCATTTGGGATTGTTCACGGCTGTTTGGGACAGGCGTTTTTGGTTTTGTTGTGTGTCATCGCGCTGCTCACCAGCCGCGGGTGGCGTGAACAATACAAGGTCCGACTGACTGACAGCGTACCGGCCAACGTCGCTCTGGGGCGATTGTTCGTGCTGGTGACGGCTTTGATTTTTCTCCAATTGATGATTGGTGCGACGATGCGGCATCAACACGCTGGGCTGGCGATTCCCGATTTCCCGCTCGCCTATGGCAAAATCTGGCCGGACTTGAGCGCGGAGGCAGTAGCTCGCTACAACCAGCAGCGCGTGGAAATCACGGCGGCGAATGCCATCACCCCGTTTCAAGTCTGGTTGCAGATGGTGCATCGGCTGATGGCGCTGGTGGTATTGTTTGGCGTGGGTTTCACTGCCTGGCAGGTGCGGCGGGTGGGCGGGGCGCGGCCCGTTCGCCTGATTGCTTCGGCCTGGCTGGGTTTGATTCTGGTTCAAGTGGCGCTGGGGGCGTGGACCATCTGGTCCAACAAGGCGGCGGACATCGCCACGGCCCATGTGCTGGTGGGCGCACTTTCGCTCGTGACAGGCGTGGTCGGTTGCATTATTTCTTCCCGCCGTTTTACCGGGGCAACTGTGGCGCAGGGTGCGCCAAGCGCGGAAGGTCCATGTACTGACTGCGCGCCGGTGACTGTAAATTCGTGAATAACGCAACCACGCAAGATTTTGTTCAGGCGACCGTCCCGGTCAAAAGCTGGCTCGCGGTCTATGCCGATCTTATCAAGGCGCGACTGACCACGCTGGTGCTGCTGACCACGCTTGTCGGTTTCTACGTCGGCTTCGAGGGGCCGATGAATTATCTGCTGATGTTTCACGCGCTCTTCGGCACGGCGCTGGTGGCGAGTGGCGCGGCGGCGTTAAACCAGTTGCTCGAACGCGAATACGACGCGCGGATGCGCCGCACAGCGGGCCGACCGCTGCCCTCCGGTCGGTTACAACCGGTGACGGTGATGCTCTTCGGTGGAGTGTGCTCGCTGGCGGGGACGATCTGGCTGGCGCTGTTGGTGAATCCGTTGACGAGCGTGTTGGGCGCGGTTTCGCTGGTGAGTTACCTTTTCATCTATACGCCGTTAAAGCGTCTCACCTGGTTGAACACGGCGATGGGCGCGATTCCCGGCGCGCTGCCGCCATTGATGGGCTGGGCCGCCGCGCGCGGCGAACTGGCTGGTGGCGGCTGGGTCTTGTTTGCCATTCTGGCGTTGTGGCAATTGCCGCACTTCTTTGCCATCGCCTGGATTTACCAGGAGGAATACGCCAAGGCCGGTTTCAAAATGTTGCCATCGGTGGACCCGGACGGCAGCCGCACCGCGCATCAATCCGTTAATCACACCATGTTACTGCTGCCGGTCAGTCTGTGTCCGTTCCTGTTTCATCTGGCCGGAACCTTTTACCTCGCGGGGGCGATGATCCTGGGGGTGGGGTATTTGTGGTGCGCCATTCGCTTTGCGAAGCGACTCGATGTCAAAAGTGCGAAGCAGTTATTTCTCGCGTCAATCCTGTATCTCCCGCTGCTACTGATCTTATTGGTGGTGGACAAGACTCGTTAATAACTACTCGGCGATTGACAAGTGGCGGACAGAATCATTAACTCGCAGCTTTTTATCTGTGGCTCTGGAATCGGTTTGGATCAACGCCGGTTGAATTTCGACAAACATGCAGGCAATGACACATAGTACGGCTCATGAACACGCGCACCAGGCGCATCATGAGGAGGCCGGGTTCTGGCGCAAATACATCTTCTCGATTGATCACAAGATCATCGGCATCCAATACGGCCTGACCGCGCTGGCGTTTCTGTTGTTTGGGTTCTCGCTGATGGGGATGATGCGCTGGCAAATTGCGCATCCGGGCCAGCCCATTCCGGTGGTGGGACCACTGTTGGCGAGTCTGTTCGGCGATGTGGCGGCGAAGGGCGTGCTTTCGCCCGATCTCTACAACACGTTCGGCGCCATGCATGGCACAATCATGGTGTTTCTTGCGGTGGTGCCTTTGTTGACGGGCGCCTTCGGAAATTACCTCGTGCCGATCCAGGTGGGCGCCTGTGACATGGCGTTCCCCCGGCTGAACATGATGAGCTACCAGTTTTATTTCCTGGGCGGGGTCATCATGTTCGCAAGCTTCTTTGTTCCCGGCGGCGCGGCGCAATCCGGATGGACTTCCTACCCGCCGCTGTCATTGGTGGTGCCGACGGATGGGCAGACCTATTGGCTGATCGGGATGGTGTTTTTGATTACCTCGTCACTGCTGGGCTCAGCCAACATCATTACCACCATCATTCAATTGCGGGCGCCTGGCATGACCTGGATGCGGCTGCCTTTCTTCACCTGGTCGCAATTTGTCGCCTCGTTCCTGCTCCTGCTGGCCTTCCCGCCCTTGGAAGCGGCCGGGGTGATGCAATTGATGGACAAGGTGACTGGGTCAAGCCTCTTTCTGCCGACCGGCCTGGCCGTGAGCGGGCAGGCGGCGCACGCCGCAGGCGGTGGCAGCCCGATTCTCTGGCAGCACTTGTTTTGGTTTCTGGCCCACCCGGAGGTGTACGTGCTGATCTTGCCGGCGTTGGGAATTGTGGCGGAAGTGATCGCCAACAACACGCGGAAGCCGCTTTGGGGCTACAAGTCGATGGTCTATTCATCGCTGGCCCTGGGCTTTATCTCGTTCATTGTCTGGGCGCATCACATGTACCTGACGGGCATGGGCACGACGATCGCGGCGTTCTTCCAGACGACCACCATGATGATTTCCATTCCGTCGGTGATCATCCTGACTTGTTTGTTGATTTCTTTGTGGGGCGGTTCGATCCGGTTCAACACGCCGATGCTGTTTGCCTTGGCGTTCCTGCCGATGTTCGGCATCGGTGGTTTGACCGGTTTGCCGCTGGGATTTAGCGCCAGCGATCTGCACCTGCACGATACCTATTATGTCATCGGCCACTTCCACTACGTGGTGGCGCCGGGGACGATCTTTGGTTTGTTTGCGGGAATTTATTTCTGGTATCCCAAACTGACCGGGCGGTTCATGAATGAATTTTGGGGGCGGGTGCATTTCTGGGGCTCGTTGATTTTCATGAATGTGGTATTCATGCCCATGTTTGCGCAAGGCATGGCCGGCATGTTGCGGCGCATGTCTGACGGCGGCGTTAACTACTCGCTGGCTCACACCGGCATGCAGGGCGGGCTCAGCGGCGCCATCATGGGGCTGAACAATGTCATCCTCTGGGGCGCGGTCGGCCTCGGGCTGTCGCAGATTCCGTTCATCATTAATGTGTTCTGGAGCATCAAGCACGGCGTAAAAGTTCCCAATGACAATCCGTGGGAGGCGACCACTCTGGAATGGCAGACCGAAACGCCGCCGTACGTTTACAACTTCCGCAAAGAGCCGGTGGTGCATCGCGGACCGTACGAATACAGCGTGCCCGGCAACGCCAAGGACTTTGCCCCACAGACCGAGGCTGAACCCCCAACCGCCACCGCCGCCCATTAATTTCACATGGACATTCCCTACACAACAACTCCCCGCCCGGACACGGGTTTGTACAATGCCAAGATTGGCATGTGGCTTTTCCTGGCGTCGGAAGTCATGCTGTTCGGAGGGCTTTTCTCGGCTTACATCTTTCTGCGCGTCGGAGCGCCGCCCAATACTTGGCCGCATGGATGGTTGAACGTCACCCTGGGCACGATCAACACGGTCATTCTCGCGCTCTCCGCGATCACCACCTTGCTGGCGTGGGCCGCCCTGAAAGCCCGCCAGTTCAGCCAATACAAATTTTACCACGCGATCACGATCATTCTCGCCGTGACCTTCCTGGGGATCAAAGCTTACGAATACCGGGACAAGCTCACCCATTATCAGGTGAAACTGGCGGATGGTCGGGTGGCGGACGGGCACCTGGTGGAGAAGAGCGCCGATTACGTGGTGTTACACGGGCGTTATGTCGCCAGCGCCGCCGAATTGCTGGATGGCCACGCCAAAGGCGCCCATGACCACGAAGAACTCAAGATCCCCCGGAGCGATATCAAAACCATGAAGAGCTACGGTCCGTGGCTGAACAATTTTCTGGGCATGTACTACACGCTCACGATTCTCCACGCCCTGCACATCATTGGCGGCGTCATTGTGATTGCCTTCCTTTGGGGGCCGGGGAGCAAGATGTGGTTTAAGGATCCCGAACGCTTTACCAACCGGGTCGAAGTCTCCGGGCTCTTCTGGCACTTTGTGGACCTGGTGTGGATCTTCCTCTTCCCCGTGCTTTACCTGACTTGAATTATGAGCGACTCCCAGCCTGAATCATTTAAGAACTACACCCGCCGGTGTCTCTACTTCTTCCTCGCCATTCTGTGTGGCACGGGATTGATGGTGGCGACGTCCTTTACGCCTTTGGGCAATTCGCTGCGCATCACGCTGATCCTGCTCATCGCGAGCTTCAACGCCGTCCTGGTCAGCAGCTTCTTGATGCACTTGATCACCGAGAAGAAGCTGGTTTACACGGTGCTGGTTTTTACGGCGATATTCTTTGTCGTGTTGATGGGTTTAACCATGTGGGCGCATGGCGATGTGCCCCATCTGAAAGTCAACTGAACGTGTCACTTAAAGCTGTCCATCTAGTTTTTGTTTCGGCCCTGCTGTCACTCTGTTTTGGTGCAGGCGCGTGGAAACTCCGGCAGTACCGGCAGGACCAGGCGGGCATGGATCTGGTTTGGGCCATCGTGGCGATGTTGCTCGGCGTGGCGGTGATCGTTTATGGCCGCTATTTCCTGAAGAAGCTCAAACACCTGAATTACTTGTGAACGCGCGCTTCCCTCTGCCCGGAATCCTCGTCATCGCCGTGTTGGTGGTGGCGCAAACGCCTGCCTGGGCCTGTGCAGTCTGCTATGGGGAGCCGGGCTCACCTATGACGAGCGGATTGAATTGGGCGATTCTGGTGTTGGGCGGAATCGTCGGCATGGTGCTCACGGGGGTGGCCGGATTCTTTGTTTACGTCCAACGCCGGGCGGCGACCCACGCCCGCTCGATGATTCCTGATTCCAAGTCCTTGAGTTGATTACCATGGAAAAGTTGCTGCAACTTCCGATTCTCGCTTCTGAAAACGGCAAAGGCACGGACCAGCTGATCGTTCTTTTGCACTACCTGATGATCGCCCTCTTTGTGGGCTGGTTGGGCTATTTCATCTATGCCCTGGTTCGCTTCCACAAGAAGCGGAGCGCCAAGGCTGATTATCACGGGGTGCGCAGCCACTTCTCGAACTACCTCGAATTGACCGTGGCCGGGGTGGAGGCCGCCCTTTTGATTTTCCTCGCCTACCCGGTCTGGGCCCGGCACACCTCCGGATTTCCGAAAGAAAGCGAAGCGACCGTGGTGCAGGTGATGGGGCAACAATTTGCCTGGAACATCCGCTACCCCGGACCCGATGGCGAATTCGGCAAGCAGGACATGGCGCTCGTAGCCGACACGAATATCTTCGGCGTCCTCCCGAGTGACCCCAAGGGCAAGGACGACGTTCAGGTGCTGAACGAAATCCATGTGCCGGTGAACAAACCGGTCATCTGCCAGATCAGCTCCAAGGACGTCATTCACTCGTTCCGGTTGATGACCATGCGCGTGACACAGGATGCCATTCCGGGCATGCGGATTCCCATTTGGTTCACTCCGACCAAGGAAGGGCAGTTCCAGATTTACTGTGCCCAGTTGTGCGGCAACGGTCACGCGGCCATGGCCGGCGGAAGGCTGGTGGTTGAAAGCCCCGAAGCCTTCAAGAAATGGGTCACGTCAAAATCTGGTGCGGCCACCAGCTTCGAGTAAGCCAAGCGGCGGTCCAGGAGCCCGGAGGCGCACTATTTCTTCGGCGTCTCTTTCGCTTCAAACTTCAGCGACGCCGAGTTGATGCAATATCGCAATCCGGTCGGTTGCGGGCCATCATCGAACACATGACCCAGATGGCCGCCGCACTTCGAGCACAGCACCTCGGTGCGCTGCATGAAATGACTGTTGTCCGTTGCTTCCGCGACGACGTTTGAGGAATTCGGCGCATAGAAACTCGGCCAGCCGCAGCCGGAATCGAACTTGGTGTCCGATACGAAAAGGACCTCGCCGCAACCGGCGCAGCGATAAATCCCCTTGTCCTTGGTGTTCCAGTACGCACCGGTAAAGGCGCGCTCGGTTCCCTTCTGCCGCAGTACCGCGTATTGGTCTGGCGTCAGTTCCTTTTTCCATTCCTCGTCCGTCTTGGTGATTTTTTCGCTCATGATTGTGTCCGAGACAGTGGCAGTTGTATTGGTGGCGGGCGGGGCGGGGACTTCCGCTGTGCGGGAAGCGTTGCAAGCTGTCAGCAATGCCGCAACGCTCACCAGACCCAAGATGTGAAATGTCTTCATATTCAGTTCACCAATCGACCGGCCTAATCGCCGCGTCTTCTGTTTGTCGGCCAGGTGAATAGACCCTTACAAGCCAGGCTTTGTTCGGAAAATCTGACACGTACCGATGGTCCGTCAATCAGGGGGTCACTGTGGGCTTTTCCTGGTGCCAACCGGAGCTCTGTTCATAGGCGTGGGCGATCTTGAGAATCGTTTCTTCGCCGAATGGTTTGCCCAGGAGTTGCAGGCCGATGGGCAGCTTGGGCGATTTCGTGAAGCCGCACGGAACGCTCACCCCACAGTTGCCGACGAGGTTGCAGGAGATCGTGAAGATATCGGCCAGGTACATTTGCAGCGGGTCGTCGGACTTCTCGCCAATCTTGAATGCCGCGGTCGGCGTCGTGGGCGTGACAATGGCGTCCACCTTCTCGAAGGCTTTCAGGAAATCCTGGCGGATAAGCGTCCGGACCTTTTGGGCACGCAGGTAATACGCGTCGTAGTAACCGCTGCTCAGAACGTAAGTGCCCAGGATGATGCGGCGTTTGACTTCAGCGCCGAATCCCGCCCCGCGTGTCTTGCGGTAAAGTTCAATCGGGTCGGCTCCGTCCACGCGCGCGCCATAACGAATGCCGTCGAACCGGGCGAGATTGGCCGACGCCTCTGCCGTGGCGATGATGTAGTAGGTCGCGATGGCGTAATCGGTGTGCGGCAAGGAAACCTCGACCACCTCCGCGCCCAGTTTGGTGAGTTGCTGCACGGCGGCTTCAACCGCTTGTTTCACTTCGGCATCCAGCCCGCCGACCATGTATTCCTTGGGCAAACCCAACTTGAGGCCCTTGATGTCACCGGTGAGCGCGGCGGAATAATCTGGGACCGGCTGGGGCAAACTTGTCGAGTCACGCTCATCATGACCGGCGATGACACCGAGCACCGTCGCCGTGTCGCGCGTGTTCTTGGCGAAACAGCCGATTTGATCGAGCGATGACGCATAGGCCACGAGGCCATAGCGTGAGACACGACCGTAAGTGGGCTTAAGACCAACGCAACCACACAACGCCGCCGGTTGGCGAATCGAGCCGCCGGTGTCTGAACCCAGCGTGGCGATGCATTCATCCGCCGCCACCGCCACCGCCGAGCCGCCAGACGAACCGCCCGGGATGCGCGTCGTGTCCCACGGGTTGCGGGTCACGCCGAACGCCGAGTTCTCCGTCGAGCTGCCCATGGCGAACTCGTCCATGTTCAGGCGTCCGAAGACGATCGCGCCCGCCGCCTTAAGCTTCTCGGTGACCGTGGCGTCGTAGGGCGAAATGAACTTACCGAGAATCTTCGAGCCGCAATTCAGCGGCTGCCCTTTGACCGCAATGACATCCTTCACCGCCAAGGGCATGCCGAGGAGCGGCTTTTCTGCGTGGGTCGCGCCGCGAGCGATGGCCTGGTCCGCCGCGTCAGCTTGGGCGAGTGCGTCTGCCGCGTCGTGGCTGATAAAGGCGTGAAGCTGTCCGTCCACGCGTCCGATCTGGTCGAGGCAGGCGCGCGTGACTTCGCGCGCCGAAACCTCCCGTTTCGCCAGCCGGGTCGTGAGTTCTGAAATGGTCAGTTGATTGAGCATTGCCGGGCGCGCGAATTGTGCGCGAAGCCCGCCGCGAGTGCAATGGTTTGAAGTTCCTCCTTGCCTGCCAAGTTGCCGTTTCGCCAACATTCCGGGGAACTTGGGGAATACGAAAGTCATGAGCACACTGATCAAACACGCCCTCGCCGCCGTTGAACCGAAAGACACCATTACCGTCAAAGGCTGGGTCCGCACCCGCCGCGATTCCAAGGGCTTTTCCTTTCTCGAACTCAACGATGGCTCGTGCCTCGCCAGCGTGCAGGTGATTGTGGACGCCGGCACGCCCGGTTACGACCAGATTGCACACTTCACGACGGGCGCATCGGCAGTAGTCGAGGGCAAGCTGGTTGCCTCGCCGGCGCAGGGTCAGAAATGGGAGTTGCGCGCGTCGAAGATTGAATTGGTCGGCACGGCAGATGCCGCGTACCCGCTTCAGAAGAAGGGCCACACGCTGGAATTCCTGCGGAGTATTGCGCACCTGCGTCCGCGCTCCAACCTCTTCGGTGCGGTCTTCCGCACGCGCAGCCGGCTGGCCTTCGCGGTGCATGATTTCTTTCAGAGCCGCGATTTCGTTTATGTCCACGCGCCGATCATCACGGCAAGTGATTGCGAGGGCGCGGGCGAGATGTTCCGCGTGACCACGCTCAAGGGGAAGCCAGACGAAAAGCCGGAGGCGGATTTCTTCGGCAAGCCGAGCTATCTCACGGTGAGCGGCCAGCTTGAAGCCGAGACTTTCGCCTGCGCGCTCTCGAATGTTTACACGTTTGGCCCGACGTTTCGCGCCGAGAACTCCAACACCGCCCGTCACGCCGCCGAGTTTTGGATGATCGAGCCCGAGATGGCGTTCTGCGATCTGAACGGCGACATGGATCTCGGCGAGGAATTCATCAAGGCGATGGCGAAATACGCGCTGGAGCATTGCGCCGAGGACCTCGCGTTCTTTTCCAAGTTTGTGGACAAGGGCCTGAACGAGCGGCTCAAGTTTGTGACCGAGCGCCCGTTCGTGCGCGTGCCTTACACCGAAGCGGTCGAGATTCTGAACAAGTCCGGCAAGAAGTTTGAATTCCCCGTGAGCTACGGTCAGAACCTGCAATCCGAACACGAGCGGTTTTTGACCGAGGAACATTTCAAATCGCCGACGACCGTCTTCAACTACCCGCGCGAGATCAAACCGTTTTACATGCGGCTGAATGACGACCAGAAGACCGTGACCGCGATGGACGTGCTCGTGCCCGGCATCGGCGAAGTCATCGGCGGGGCGCAACGCGAAGAGCGGCTGGAGCAGTTGCGTGAGAACATGAAGTTCCACAAGTTGAACGAAGCGGACTACTGGTGGTACACAGACCTGCGGAAATACGGCACCGTGCCGCACGCGGGCTTTGGTCTGGGCTTTGAGCGCCTGTTGATGTTTTTGACGGGCGTCTCCAACATCCGCGACGTCATCCCCTTTGCCCGCACGCCCGGCAACGCGGAGTTTTAGCGCAGGGAAGCTGATTCAGGATTGAGCTGCGTGCCGGTCACTCGACAATCTTCGGCACGATGAACAGTCCGTTGGCTTGGGCCGGGGCATTGCGCAAGGCGTCCTCGTGCGGGAGCGAAGGGCGAATTTCATCCGCGCGCGTCACATTCACGGTCGGTACGGCGTGGGCAGTCGGCTCAACATTGCTCACGTCCAGGGTCTTTAGCTTTTCAATGAAGCTGAGAATGTTTCCCAGTTGCGTGCCCAACTTCTGTTCCTCCTCGGGCGAGAGTTGGATCCGCGCCAGGTGCGCCACGTATTTGACATCAAAATCACCAGCCATGAGCGGGAAAATAGAGTTCCAAGTTCCAAGTTCCAAGTTCCAAGTTGGCGCGACTTGGGGCAGGGAGTACGGAATGGTCCGCAGATCGAGTTTCAGTCCTCGTCGAACTTCCGCTTCAGCAATTCCTCGATCTCGTTGATCGCGGCGGAGGCGTCCCGACCTTCGGCGTGGACTTGTAATTTGCTGCCCGGACCGGCCGCCAGCATCATCAGGCCCATGATGCTCTTGCCATTCACCTTCTCGCCGTCCTTTTCCACGAAAATGTCGCAGGCGAAGCGGTTGGCAGTCTTGACGAACATGGCCGCCGGCCGGGCGTGAATCCCCAGCTTGTTCACGACCGTGAGTTCCTTGCTCAAGGAACCATCGTCGTTAGTAGCTTTCTTCGCACTCATGTGGACGCCATTAGAAGTATTCCAAAACCTGCGGTTGCGCCACCGAATTCTATGGTTTCTAGGGTTTTGGCGGCTGGGCCATTTGGGCCAGCAACCGTTCATTTAACTCCCGGGCCGGGTTGTAGCCGGTCAAGGTGAGTTTGGTGTGCAGGGCGGCCACTTCAATCAATCGGGCAATATCCCGACCCGGCTTCACCGGAATGATGATGTGCGGAATCTTCACGCCGAGAATTTCGGTGAACTGCTGTTCCATGCCCAACCGGTCCACGTCCGGCACGTCATGCCAGCTCTTGAGCGAGATCACCAAGTCCACGCGCTTGTTGGAGCTGACGCTCTTAACGCCAAACATGGCGGCGACATTGATGATGCCAATGCCCCGGACCTCCATGTGATTACGGGTCAATTCGGAGCACGTCCCGATGATTTCCTTGCCGTCAATCAAAGTTACCTTCGTCACATCATCCGCTACGAGGCCGTAACCGCGTTCAATCAACGCCAGCACGCTCTCGCTCTTGCCGATGCCGCTCTCACCTTTG
This sequence comes from Limisphaerales bacterium, assembly GCA_044225555.1. Classification (GTDB taxonomy): domain Bacteria; phylum Verrucomicrobiota; class Verrucomicrobiia; order Limisphaerales; family JADLHS01; genus JADLHS01. The sequence goes on from JBGAIM010000008.1 coordinate 202,749, forward strand.
ATGATCACGCCCACCCCGAGCACGTCCACCATGCTGCCCATCTCGGTGCCGCGCGGGGCGAACATGGTGTCCAGCGCGAGCGTTGCCTGATTGATGAACTTTACGGTCAGCAATGGCGAACGGAAAATCGGAATGGCGGCTTCGTTCGCGGCGCGGACCAGTTCCTTGTCCGGATCCAGGTTGCGGCTGAAAACAAGGCAGGGGATTTTGAACTTGAGCAGCTTGGCGTAACAGCGCCGGCGCTTTTCCGGCGACAGCGAGCGCAGGAAATAAACATCCGCATTGCCCAGCGCCTGCACGCGTTTGTAGGCGAAGTAACGCGTGAACCCGGCCAGCACCAGGCCCGGTCGGTTGACGCTGGGTTCGAGGATCACGCGGTCGAGTCCTTCCTTGCCCGCGACCAGCTCCAGTTTCAGTTCTTCCGCGTGGGCCCGGTAAAATTTCTCGACCGTGACGATGTCAATTTTCATTTTGCTCTGGCACTGATTTACAGGTTGAACTCCGGGCCGAGATAAATCTCCCGCGCCTTGGGATCGTTGGCCAGAAACTCCGCCGTGCCCTCGATCAACACCTGGCCTTTCACAATGATGTAACCGCGATCAATCAACTTGAGCATCTCCCGCGCACTATGATCTGTGATGAGCAAACCCAGGCCGCGATCACGGAGGCGGCGCACAATCTTCTGCACTTCATACACCGCGATCGGATCAATGCCGGCGAATGGTTCATCCAGCAGCAACAACTTCGGACTCGTCACCAGCGCGCGGGTGATTTCCAGCCGCCGCTTCTCGCCGCCGCTCAACGTATAGGCCTTGCTCTTGGCGAGCGGGGTCAAGTCTAGTTCCTCCAGCAGATACTTGAGGCGCACGGCGCGTTCCTTGCGGTTCACGTCGCAGGTTTCGAGGATGGCCAGAATGTTTTGCTCGACGCTGAGCTTGCGAAACACCGACGGCTCCTGCGTGAGATAACCGATGCCCAGCCGGGCGCGGTTGTGCATGGCGAGCTTGGTGATGTCGCGCTCCTGAAACTTGACGTTCCCTTCATCGGGGCGCACCACGCCCACGACCATGTTGAACGTCGTGGTCTTGCCCGCGCCGTTCGGGCCGAGCAACCCGACGATCTCGCCCGCGCCGACCTCGATGGACACGCCGTTCACCACGCGGCGATGCTTGTATTCCTTCACAAGCTTCTCCGTGTGCAAAAGCATTTGCTTCGTCGCCGTGGCAACTGCGGGCGAGGACGAAGTGCGCTCAGGCTGGGCTTGATGGGAGGCGTCGCTCATGGCCCGGGCAGTTTCTGCGATTCCGACGCGCGCTTCAAGGCTTCTGGTTTGGGCCGGATTTCGTAACCCGTGCCGACAATAGTGTGACGTCGGTTGTCCCAGACGATTTCATGCCCGCCGGTATAAATCAATTGCGGGGTCTCCACAACTGGTGGATCCCCGATCAATCGCAAAACATCCGTGCGGCGATTGTAAACCGCCTGCTCCGCCTTGGCCTCGCTGCCGGGCTGTTCAATTCGCACGCCACCGTCGGCCACAAGTTCCGCCGGTTCGCCCGAGCCCGGGTCCGCCTTCGCCGCCAGCGAACGGCACGTCATTTTGCGGTAGATGGCCGGCCCGTTCGTCACGCCGGTGGTGCCCTGTTCGTACGCCACATTATCCGTGGCCGTGATGGCTTCGAGGCGGTTGCTCCTGGCGGTGAAGAGCACCTCCAGTTTGTCGCTGCGCAGGCGGGCTTCGCTGCCGGTGCGGGGCGATTGATTCGCGCTCACCTTGCCGGAGAACAACGCCCGCCGCTCGGTGACCTTGAGCCGTTGCGAGGCGACTTCAATCACCTGCGCCGCCTGATTCGTCACCCCTTGCGGAAAAAATGCCAGCGGCGAACCGCCGCTCTTGCCCGGGATGGTGATTTTCACCGCCACATCCTGGTCGGCCTCGACTTCGTTGGCCGAAGTCCGGAACGTTACGCGCTCGGCACGGCCTTCAATTTGTGCCTGCCACCAGTGCGGGCTGCCGGTGAACACCACGCCCCCGGCGCGCTTGGAGTAATCGGCCCGTTCGGCGCGGACGTTCGCTCCTTCCCGCTCCACAATTACGTTGCCGGTGGCGACGGCCGTTTCGTCCTCGGAGGCATTGGCGGCCTGGTGCGCCTCCAACGCATCACACGAAAAAGTGATGTGATTCGAGGCATCCACAATCCGCACCGCCTCCCGGGCGACGATGACATTGGAACGCCAGTGGAACTTGTCGGCGAACACCTCAACCACGCTCGCGCTTTGCATCGGGGCATTGCTGGTGCTCAACAGGCCGGTGGCCGCACCGAGTTCAGCGCGCGGCAGCTTCATCGCCACGTGGCCTTCGGCTTGAATGCTGCCATCCCGCCGCAGCCCGAGCACGCGGTCCGCCCGACCCGACTTGCCGTCCACATCCCAGGTGGCGTTGCCGATCAACTCGATGCTCTCGGCGGCCCGGCGATAAATCCCGCGGTCGGCGGTGGCCTTGCGTCCGCCGGCCTTGCCCGTGACCACGAGCGATTCCCGGGCTTCGATGAGGTCGAATTGATTGGTGGTTGCGCTCACCGCCAGCGTTCCGCAGGTGAAGGCAAAGTCGGGATCGTCACCGCGAACGTCGTCGTGAAAAATCGCCAGTCGTTTCTCGGCGTCGAATTCCAACCAGCGCGAAGTGATGACCAACGGGGCCGCATTCGCGTTGGTGTTCGGACGCTGAATCACCGCCTGCACATTGTTGGAGATGACCAGCGTCTTGCCGGCCAGTTGGCAACCGAAGCCGTCGCCCTCCACGCGGAGTTTCCCATCGCCGGATTGCAGAAACAGTTTGCCCGCCGAGCCGGCCGTGCGCGCCTTGTCGTCAAAGGTACACGCGGGCGCTTCGACGATCATTTCGCTGTCGCCGTTCACGCGAAACGTCTCGAACTTCACCTTCGTGAGCAGAATCTTGCCGTCGGCTTGCGGACGGCCTTCGCCTCCGGTCAGGACGTAACGCATCTGCGTGTGGTTGGGCGCGGGGAACGGATCACTGGCGGAGAAGTTGTTGATCTTCATGCCCGGGGTGAGTTGTGCTCGCGCCGGTATCAAGGACAACCATGCGAAGATGAGCGACGCAACGACGCAGACGAAGCGGGCTAGACGCTGGACGCTGTTTACTCGATGCTCGGGGCTCATTCTCTCACGGCTTCAAAAACCTTGAGCAAACGTTTGAGTACCGTCGGCATGTCCGCCAGCGGAATCATGTTCGGCCCATCACTGAACGCTTTGTCTGGATTTGGATGCGTCTCAATGAATACGCCATTCGCGCCGGCCGCCAGGGCCGCGCGTGCCAGCACCGGCGCAAATTCGCGCTCGCCCGCTGACTTATCGCCACCGCCGCCGGGAAGTTGCACCGAGTGCGTGGCGTCGAAGATCACCGGGCAACCGGTGCGTTGCATGATCGGAATCGCGCGCATGTCTGTGACCAGGTTGTTGTAGCCGAACGTCGTGCCGCGCTCGGTGAGCAGAATCTTACCGCCACCCATGCTCTTGGCTTTCTCCACCACCCGGCTCATTTCACCCGGCGAGAGGAATTGACCCTTCTTGATGTTCACGATTTGCCCGGTGAGCACCGCCGCTTCGATCATGTCCGTTTGACGGCAGAGGAACGCGGGGATTTGCAGAATGTCCACGACCTCCCCGACCACGGCGGCTTGCGCCTCGTTATGAATGTCCGTCAATACCGGCACCCCGAATTCGACGCGTACCTTGGCGAGCACCTTCAATCCCTCCTCAAGTCCCGGCCCGCGAAACGATTTGCCCGACGTGCGATTGGCCTTGTCGAAGCTGGCCTTGAAGACGTAATTGATGCCGAGCTTCGCGCAGGTCTTGACGAGGGTCGTGGCGACCTTGAAGCAAAGCTTCTCATTCTCGATCACACACGGACCCGCAATCAGCGTGAGCCGTCGTGAATCCGTCAGGTTTTTCCAGATGCGGGCGTCGTTGAGCACGCAGCCTTTTAGCAGTGTACGGCCGGAAAGTAAATCGCGGGGAATTTCTCTGATTCTTAATCATAATCATGCTCTTAATCATAATCCTCCCTTCGAACGCAACGTCGAAAGAGTGTGAGCAAGATTGGGATTAAGATTAGGAGCGGACTAACCCGCCATCTGCCCGCGCGTGACACCCAGTTGGTTGAACAACTTCAACTCCCGCCAGAGTTGTGCGCCGGTGATCTCGCCGCGCAAAAGCTGGCGATACTTGGTGAGCGTTTGGGTGACTTGCTCGGGTGTCTCGTTGAGAAACTCCACGCGAAAATACCGCACCCCCAGCGCGAGCATCCGTTCCACAAATTCCGCGCCCGTCTGCGCCTGGGCATTGAATACCGTGTTGCGGCAACCCACGTCCGCCCTGAGCGGATGTTCCATGCCCACGCGATCGCGCAAACGCACGTCATGGACGTCGCAGGGTCGGCCACAGTCGCGATAGTCCTTACCTTTCGACAGAAACGCGCAGAACACACAGTGCTCCATGTGAAACATCGGCATGTGCTGATGAATCGTGACCTCAAACCACTCCGGCGACGCGGAGGTCAGTAACGCTTCAAGCTGTTGAACGTTCAGATCGTAGCTCGCCGTAACTCGTTCGAGGCTAAACTTGTTCCTGAAATAATCCGCCGTCAGCCGGTTCGCGATGTTGAGGGAGAAATCTCCGATGCGGCGGTCGTTGGCAAAATACCTCAAGTGATCGTAATTGCGGACGAGATAGCCGTCCGCGTTGCACGAGCGCACCTGCTGGAGCGTCCACTCCTCGCCCATCTTGAAGATGCGCGGCGGAGCGACCCAGATGGTCGGGCGCGTCACTCCGTGCGCGCCGTCAGCAAGGCAGCCGCGCGCCGTATGAAACAACGTCACGGCCTCGCGATACTTCTTGGGATTTTCAAAATCGCAATACACCGTCGTCACGCCGCACTGCAATGCCGCTTCCAGTTGCGCCAGATTGCGGACGAGGACGATCAATTGACTGGTAGGGACGCGTTCCACCGCGTCGCCAACCTCACCCGGCTCCGCAGAGCCGAATGGGGACGAGGTGGAACTCGTCCCTACCAGCCTCCACCGCTTCGGCAGCGCCCGTAGCCGTTCCAGTTCTGCCACGGCTTCGCGACGCAAGCGGTTCAACTCGCTCACCGGCAGCATGACTTCACCCGTCAATTCGCTTGTGAATTCCCCCAACTTGAAGGGCGTTCCACCCAGCCGGCCCAGTTGCTCGCGCAACCGTTCCGTCGTCAGCGGCTGCTTCTCCGCCTTCGTGAGCGGCATTGTGGATTCCGCTTTGGCGATGTGGCCGAATTCGTCGCTGGCGATGAGCGTGAATTGCGAACCTTCCCGCCCGTGAACTTCGAGATTTAGGGGCCGTTGGAATCTGGGTTTGTCACCCTCAAAAGTCTGACGCAGGCGGCGATCCAGTTCCGGGTCGCTCGTCTTCCACAGTTTGTCACCGACTTTGATGCGGCGGAAATTCACATCGCCCTGGCCGAAGCCGAGCCACGTTTCCGTGCCGCGCCGTTCCACCTGATAAACGCGCCCGCCTTCTTCCGCCTGATCGGGTGCCCCGGCGTCAAACACCACGCCATCGCCCGGTTTCAATGGCCCGACCAGTTCGAGCGAAACCTTTTCATCCGTGACTCGCCGAACCTCACCGAGAAACACGCCCCGCTTCTTGCCGAAGCGTGCATGGACCAGCTTTTGGTTGTCATTGCCGCCGAACCAACCGGTATAAAGCCCGCGCGAAAAGGCCATCTCCAGATCGTAGCGTCGAGGGTCGAGGCTCGAGGGTCGAGGGCCTAATGCAGCCTGGCCTTCGACTTTCGACTCTCGGCCTTCGACCAGCCCGTCGAGCGCTTGTCGGTAAACGCGCGTGATATTCGCCACGTATTCCGGTGACTTCAACCGGCCTTCGATCTTGAGCGACGCCACCCCCACGCGAACCAGTTCAGGTAACACGTCCATTCCAGCGAGGTCTTGTGGACTCAGTAAATACTTCCGGTCGCCGAGTGGAACTTGTTTGCCGTCGGAGATCAGGTCGTAAGGCATCCGGCACGCTTGGGCGCACTCGCCACGATTGGCCGAGCGTCCACCGAGCGACTCGCTGGTGAGACATTGACCGGAGTAAGCCACGCACAACGCGCCGTGGACGAAAACCTCCAACGGAAGTGTCGAAGGTCGAAGGCCGAGGGTCGAGGGCGCGTTAAGTTGGTGTGGCTCTCGACTCTCGACCTTCGACCCTCGGCGAATCTTTTCAATCTCTGCAATCGAACATTCCCGCGCGAGCACGATCAGATTGCAGCCCAGTTCACGCGCGAACTCCACCCCGCCCGCGCTCGTCACGGTCATTTGCGTCGAGGCGTGGATCGGAAATTCCGGCGAGAGCGCGCGGATGAGTCGGCAAATACCCACGTCCTGAACGATGGCGGCATCCACCCCAGCGGCGATGATGGAGCGCAGATAATTCTCCGCGTCCGCCAGCTCGTTTTCGAACACGAGCGTGTTGAACGTGACGTAACCTTTCACACCGCGCCGATGGAGGAATTCCATCAGCTGGGGCAGATCAGCCACCGTGAAATTGTTCGCCCGCATCCGCGCGTTGAATTTTTCCAGGCCGAAATAAATCGCGTCAGCGCCGTTCTCGACAGCGGCCTTCGCGCAATCCCAATCGCCGGCGGGAGCGAGCAGTTCAGGCAACTGTTTATTCATTTCTTTCGACGGCCTAACGAGTCAACGCCAAAGACTTGCTCCATTTCGATTCGATCCAGCCCAATTTTTACAAGCCGCTCAATCTGATTCGTAGCAAAGCGCGGCCAGCTTTCCTCATTGATAAATTCAACGCTCCCATCGGCCATAGCTACATCACGAATTGGCTTTCCCCACGGACACCGAAAATGATCGCCTCCCCGGGTCGGATATGCATCGAATGCCAGCGCCACGCCGTCATACAAGTTTGTTTCTGCGAGCCCTGGAATGTAGATGCGTGAACACTTGGTTTCATCAACATCCAAGCCTTTTTCCAGGGCATCCTTGAACATTTGGCCGTCGTCTCCGGGTGCGGTAAGTGTTCGGGGATCCATCACGTGACCCTCCTTTAACAGGAGCAAGAGAGCATCACCAAATCCGTTCGTGTGGTTTGGAAACCTGCCTTCGTTTTCGTTGGCATATGCACGCAGCCCCAGCGAAAGCCCTTTGCTGCAATGTTCGTGAGCATGGAAAAGGTTGAAGTATCCAATCGCAAAAGTGCCACCTACCCCCGCAAGCAACAGGAAAGCCAAACCGGCAGTCACTCCTACCAGGCATCGTTTCTTGCGCGACCACTTTTTCATTAGCGAGGCTAGAATAACACCCTGCGATTCCGGAAACAAAGCCTCTTTCCGTTACCGCGCCTTTGCGCTTAACTCCGGGCCATGCGCGTGCTGATCGTCGGTTGTGGTTACATTGGCCTTCCGCTGGGAGCGGAGCTGGTCCGGCAAGGCCACGCCGTCTTTGGGCTGAAGCGCTCGGTGGATGCTGCGGAACTCCAGGCCGCTGGGATTACGCCGTTGCACGCCGACATCACACGGGCGGAGACGCTGACCGGATTGCCGAGCGAGTACGATTGGGTGGTCAACTGCACCGCGTCTGGCGGCGGCGATGCCGAGGCGTATCGGCAGCTTTATCTGATGGGCAATCGCAATCTCATTGAATGGTTGCGACCTTCACCACCCCGGCGCTACGTCTATACCAGCAGCACCAGCGTCTATGGACAGAACGACGGCTCGCTCGTGGTGGAAACCGATCCCATCGCGCCCGCAACCGATACCAGCCAGATTCTGGTGGCGACGGAAAACCTGCTGCTCGCGGCGGCAATGCAAATCAAGTTCCCGACGGTGATCTTACGGCTGGCGGGCATTTACGGGCCGGGGCGCGGGCATTGGTTCAAACAGTTCTTGCGCGGTGAAGCGCGACTGGAGGGTGACGGCTCACGTTTCCTGAACATGATTCATTGCGCCGATGTGGTGGGCGCGATCATCGCGGCGTTGCAAGGCGGTGCGCCGGTGCCGTCCGTGTTCAATGTGGTGGACAATGAGCCGGTGATGCAGCGCGACTTCTTTGCCTGGCTGGCCGGGCAATTGGGCAAACCGATGCCACCGTCCGTGCCTGCCGATGTCGAGGCGAATCGCAAGCGCGGCGTTACGAACAAGCGCGTGTCGAATCAGCGGCTCAAGCAAATGCTCGGCTACCAGTTCAAGTATCCGACGTTTCGGCAGGGATACGCGGCGGAGATTGAGCGAATGGTGTGAGGACACCTTGAGTGCCTGGCGGGTTCATGCTCCGGCAGGAGCATTTGAAATTAGCCCGGCGTTTTAACGCCGGGATTGAGACGGCATGTTATCGAGTCCCGAAGGGACGGCTGAAACGGCTCGCCCGCATCGGCCGTCCCTTCGGGACGTAGGACAATTCTGTGGCGCACCTGGCGTTGAAACGCCGGGCTATTGTCGGAAGTTCCTCCGGAACAAACCAAATCAGCGGCTCAAGAAAGTGCTCGGCTACCGGTTCAAGTATCCGACGTTCCGGCAGGGCTATTCTGAAGAGATTCATTGCTAACCACACAACGAATGGTTGAGCTTACTTCAAACAAATGAACAACGGTCAAATACCTTATTGGGAGCTGCTGACGGAACTCGACTCAGCTGACAGCGGCCGCTTGGAGCGCAACGTTGAAAGGTGGTTGTCCGCGAATGCTCCCGAACGTAAGTGGCTTACAAAGATGCAGCAGACCAATGGGAAGTCTATTCCACCAATGCCGATTGAGGAAATATGGCGGCTCTACGCTCTGTCCCGCGTTGCTGATGCTTTGATAACGCGAATGGCTAAAGACAGCGGCTGTACAAGGGCGTACGCCAAATTCATGGAGGGGAACGGATTGTCAACTATCGTGGCCGACCGTTTTCATCCATTTTTTCACGAAATAGTCGCAGTCGTGGCATCAGAGGACAACGACGCACCCATTACCGTCACGAACATCATCTGGCCAGGTTTCATGTGCGGCTCTCTCCTGATTGCTCGTGCTGGCGTATCCGTAAGCGGTGGCACGAACAACATCACCAAGGACATTGCCGAGAATTCCACCCTTTATTGGTGCTATCGTCGGGCGAATCGCCCTACCGAAGATCTCTCGCTTGGTTGGGGACACAATTCGCAATGGCGCACGGGTTTTCGCCGGGACTATTTTGTTGATGGCCAGTTTCATTACAACGTGGACGGTAAGCCTGCCCTCGACGATTCAGAGCTAAGTCAAAGCCAGCAATTGGAATTATTGCGCCACCGCTGTTTCGTTACCACAAGCCGTCCACACGCTGATTTGTGGCCTTACGCAATTCGCCACTGCGAAGCCGCGCCTTGAGCATTACTCCAGCGTTAAACATTCCCGATTGAACATTCTCTTTCCAGCCCACACCATCCGTCGAAAAGAAAACAACGAAAACGAATCCGCGTTTTGAATCATGAAAACACCTGTTCTTCCGCCCACTTCTCACACGCCGCAGAAATACACCGGGCCGTCCGCCGCCGAGGTGCTGGCGCAGCGCAAGCGGTTCATGAACCCCGGCATCTTCCTCTACTACAAAGAGCCCATCATGTTCGTGGAGGGCAAAATGCAATACATCTGGGATGACCAGGGGAAGCGCTACTTGGACGGGCTCGGCGGCATTGTGACCATCAGCGTGGGGCATTGTCATCCGCACGTGGTCGCGGCGGCGAACAAGCAGAACGAAACGCTCCAACATTCCACGACGATTTATCTGCACCCGAACGTCGGCGCGTATGCGGAGAAGCTCGCGTCCAAGCTGCCGGGCGAACTCAAGGTGTGTTACTTCGTGAACTCCGGTTCGGAGGCGAACGATCTCGCGCTGCTCATGGCGCGCGCTTACACGCAGAACTACGACGTGATCGCGTTGCGCAATGCGTATCACGGTGGCAACGCGTCCGGCATGGGTGTGACGGCGCATAGCACGTGGAAATACAACGTGCCGCACAGTTTCGGTGTGCATCACGCCATCGCACCGTATCCGTATCGCGGGCCGTATGGTTACGACGACGCGGACGCCGGTCGCAAATACGCGAACGACGTGAAAGAGGTGATTGATTACGCCACGCCCGGCAAGGTCGCGGCGTTCATCGCGGAATCCATCCAAGGTGTCGGTGGGTTCGTGGAATTTCCGCAGGGTTATCTCAAGCACACTTATGAACACGTGCGCGCGGCGGGGGGCGTTTGTATTGCGGACGAAGTGCAGACGGGCTTTGGCCGCACGGGCACGCATTTCTGGGGCTTTGAAACGCAGGGCGTGATTCCGGACATTGTCACGATGGCCAAGGGCATTGGCAATGGTTGTCCGCTGGCGGCGGTGGTGACGACTGCGAAGATTGCGCAGTCGCTCACGGGCAAGGTGCATTTCAACACGTTCGGCGGCAACCCGGTGGTGTCGTCCATCGGCAAGGCGGTGCTGGAGGTGATTGAGAAGGAGAAGTTGCAGGAGAACTCACTCAAGCAGGGCGCGCGCATCAAGGCGGGCCTGGAGAAGTTGAAGGCGAAGTATCCGATCATGGGCGACGTGCGCGGCAAGGGCCTGATGCTCGGGGTCGAGATGGTCAAAGATCCGAAGACGAAAGAGCCGGCCAAGGCCGAGTGCGCCGCGGTGCTCGAACACGCGCGCGAGATGGGCCTGTTGCTGGGTAAAGGCGGCTTGTGGGGGCAGACGATCCGTTTCGCGCCGCCGATGTGCATCACCGAGCCGGACGCGGATTTTATCGTGGACGTGTTCGATGCGGCGTTTGGGAAACTGTGAACTGAACCTCTGATTGCCAACCGTTTTCCGAATCGAAGACAGCGAAGGATCGACAAAGAGGGAAATGGACAACTCTCTTGCCGGGATGGTGACTTTTGACGGCAAGAAAGCGGGAAAGGTGATGGCAGGAGAATTTCAGGCGTTGTTGATCAACCGCAAAATAATTCCGCTGGCTCATCCGGGGGAATGGGCGAGGTTGCGGATGTACAACCAGTCGTATCTCTCGGCGAGTGTCAGAGGGATGCTTTTACGCGTTGAGCGGCGGATTTGCCTCCAATGTGGAAACGTCTTCGATGCTCCACGCTTCGTTTTCTCATCTGTGCCTGGTTGTCTGGCTTTGTTGGTAGTTTTGTTTGCAACATTTGCGGTGTTTCGGTGGGCTCTTGAAATGTCGACAGGTAAGTCGCTGTATGCAGCTTCTGCGATTCTGGTGGCCGTCCTCTTGATCATTCAATTTCTCGGAACACTCTACATTCGAATGCGATTCTCGGAGCGTCAGGAGAGTATTGCACAGCCGCAATGCCAAGGCTGCGGCAGTAGCGATTCTATATCTGTCTCCAAAGCCGCGGGGAAGCGCCTGCAAATTGGAAGCGAAGGAAAGTGGATTCAAGTTTCGATCGCAGGCAAATCATAGTTGCGGCCTTATCCACAATTGCGTCTGCCATCCGCAAACGACCCGCTTGACGAAATGGAACGGATTGCTAGGCTTTGGCCGTGAATTTGATCGGCACGCAAGCTAAGACGGCCTTTACGGGCGCGTTTTACTTTTACTTTTGGCCGGAGGACCGGCGCTTGCGGCTGCGATAGCTTTCTCACATAAACAAATCGCCGCAGGTTGCCACGCCACCTGCGGTTTTTTTGTGGCGCGCTGCGGTCAACCAAACCAAATCCCATGATCATCGTATTGAAACCCCGCATCTCGAAGCGCGACGAACGCGCCGTGCTCGAGGAAATCCGCAAGCTCGGCTACACGCCCCACGTCATGCGCGGCGTGGCCCGCACCGTCATCGGCGCCATCGGCGACGAGTTGACGCACGCCAACCTGAACGCGCTCACCGCGCAGTTCCCCAAGTCGGTCGAGAGCGTGCTGCCGATCCAAAAGCGTTACAAGCTGGTGAGTCGCGAGGCGCATCCGGCGAATTCCACCGTGCGCGTGGGCAAACACGCCATTGGCGGCAGGAAAATGCACGTGATGGCCGGGCCCTGCTCGGTGGAGGGCGAGAAGCAACTGATGAAGACGGCGGAAGCGGTGAGGGCGGCAGGGGCGACGGTGCTGCGCGGTGGGGCGTTCAAGCCGCGCACGTCGCCGTACGAATTCCAAGGGCTGGGCGAGAAGGGATTGAAACTGCTCGCCAAGGCGCGCAAGGAAACCGGGCTGGCGGTTATCACGGAATTGTTGTCTGAGAATCACGCCGAGATGGTCGCCGAGTATGCGGACATCCTCCAGATTGGCGCGCGCAACGCGCAGAATTTCCAGTTGCTCATCGCCGCGGCCAGGACGGGCAAGCCGGTGCTGCTCAAGCGCGGCCTCTCGATGAAGATCGAGGAATGGTTGCTGGCGGGCGAATACGTGCTGGCGAACGAGAATCCGAATCTGCTGTTCTGCGAGCGCGGCATTCGGACGTTCGAGACTTACACGCGGAACACGCTCGATCTCTCGACCATTCCGATAATCAAGCGCGAGGCGCATTCGCCCATTGTCATTGATCCGAGCCAGGGCGCGGGCCGGGCGGATTTGGTGGCGACGATGTGCAAAGGCGCGGTGGCGATGGGCGCGGATGCGTTGCTCATCGAGGTGCATCCGAATCCGGCGGAGGCCTGGAGCGATGGCGCGCAGCAACTGACGTTAGATGGGTTCGCCAAGTTGATGAAGGAATTGAAGCCGTTCATCGCGGCGGCGGGGCGGGAGTGAGCAGAAACTGAGGGGGCGCGACTGTGTGCGTCAGCACCAGTCGCAGCATTCCCAGACTCCCAGCCTTTGACCCAACTGCAATCCTTCGCCGCGTGAGGACACGCGGCCTACAGAAACGGGGATTGTAGGCCGGGTGGCCTCACCCGGCGCTCCCCTTGCGATGCTGCGGCTGGTCTTCGACACAGCCGCGCTCCAGATTTTCCCCACGTGAACGCTCCTGTTGATTGCAGGAGCAGCATGGGTGCGTTTATCCGCCGCTCCGGCTGCGATTGAATACAATCGCGACGTCCGCCCGATCCTGTCGGAGAATTGCTTTCCCTGTCACGGCGCGGACTCGGCAGCACGCAAAGCCAAGCTGCGGCTCGATCATTTCGAGGACGCCACCGCGCCGCGCGAGGATTCCGGTCCAGCCATCGTTCCGGGCAAGCCGGATCAAAGCGACGTTATCCGGCGCGTTTTCGATCAAGGCGACGACGTCATGCCGCCGGAGAAATCGCACAAAGTTCTTACGCCGGCGCAGAAGGATTTGCTCAAGCGTTGGGTGGGGCAAGGAGCGAAGTATCAACCGCACTGGGCCTTGATCGCACCCAAGCGTCCCGAGCCGCCGAAAGTGCGGAACTCCAAATGGGTTCGCAATCCAGTGGACCAGTTCATTCTCGCCCGGCTCGAACAGGAAAAGCTCAAGCCCGCGCCGGAGGCTGATCGCCGCACACTGGCCCGGCGACTGAGCCTCGACCTGACCGGTCTGCCCCCGAAGCCGGAAGAGGTCGAGGCCTTCGTGAATGACAAATCGCCTGACGCGTATGAGAAGCTGGTGGATCACTATCTCGCGTCGCCGCACTGGGGCGAACATCGCGGGCGTTACTGGCTGGATGCGGCGCGTTACGCGGACACGCACGGGATTCATTTCGACAACTATCGCGAGATGTGGACGTATCGCGACTGGGTCTTCAACGCGTTCAACACGAACATGCCCTTCGACGAGTTTACGATTGAGAATCTCGCGGGCGATCTGTTGCCCAACGCCACGCTCGAACAGAAAATTGGCAGCGGCTTCAACCGCTGCAACATCACCAGCAACGAGGGCGGGGCGATTGACGAGGAATACCTGGTACTCTACGCCCGCGATCGCACTGAGGCGACGTCGCAAGTCTGGATGGGACTCACCGCCGGTTGTGCGGTCTGCCATGACCACAAATACGATCCATTCTCGCAAAAGGATTTTTATCAACTCGCCGCGTTCTTCAACAACACCACGCAGAAGGCGATGGATGGAAACATCAAGGACACGCCGCCGGTGGTCGTGGTGGCCAAATCGGAAGAGCGCGCCCGTTGGAACGAGTTGCAGAAAGATTTGCCCGCCGCCCAGCAACGCGTGGACGAACGCAAGAAGACTGCGCGAGTTGACTTTGATGCCTGGCTGGCAAAGCCTGCGGTCGCTGAACTTGGCGACCGCGTGCCCGGAGGCGAACTGGTGTTTCATGCGCCATTGTCGGATGGTCCGGGCGAAACGCTGGCCGTGGCAGTCGCTGGCCAGCCGCGCTCCGTCAGTGTCGGCACCAACACCGTCTGGAAGGATGGCGCGGTGGCGGCACAGGCGTGGGTCGTGCCAGAACAGATCACGCCGGAGTTTGCGGACGTGGGCGATTTCGAGCGCACCAATAAATTCACCTACGCTGTCTGGGTGAAACGGGGAGTGGACAAGAACGGTTCGGTGCTGGCGCGGATGCAGGATGGCAAAGACTATCGGGGTTGGGACTTGTGGCTCGAGGGTGGCAAGCCGGCGGTTCACGTTGTCAGCACGTGGCCCGAAAATGCCTTCAAGGTCACCGGCAAAAAAGAATTGCCGAAGGACCAGTGGAATCATGTTTGCATCACCTACGATGGATCATCCAAGGCCAGAGGCTTGAAGATTTATGTCAACGGCGAGGACCAGGCCGTGGACCGGGAACGGGACAAACTGACCGACACGATCCGCACGGAGGCACCTTTGACGATCGGGCAGCGCACCGGTGGCTCGCGCGTGGACGGGACGGGAATTCAAGACCTTCGCATCTATCAACGCGAACTTGGCGAGGCCGAGGTCCGGGCGCTGGTCAGCGTGCCAAGGTTGAAATGGCTGGCGACGAAATCGACCGAAGCTCGCACCAAGGAGGAAAGCGCAGAATTGTATCCGCTCTGGCTGAATACGCTGGACCAGCCGTTTCAGGATCTGGTCGCGACCAAGGAGAAATTGAAGACCGAGTCCGACCAGATCAAGGAGCGCGGAACCGTGGCTTATGTCATGAACGAGCGTGCCGAGCCGGCGGAGGCGTATCTGCTCTACCGGGGTGAATACGACAAGCGCCGCGACAAATTGTCCCCTGCCACGCCGCAGGTGTTTCCACCCATGCCGGCGGACCTGCCGCGCAACCGGCTGGGTTTTGCGCAGTGGCTGTTGCAACCCGATCATCCGCTGACGGCGCGCGTCACCGTGAATCGTTTCTGGCAGGAGCTGTTCGGTACGGGCATCGTCCGCACCGCCGGGGATTTCGGTGTGGCCGGTGAGATGCCATCGCACCCGGAATTGCTCGACTGGCTCGCGGTGGATTTTCGCGAAAACGGCTGGGATGTGAAACGATTCTACAAATTGCTTGTCACGTCTGCGACCTACCGGCAATCCCCCGTCGTCACCAAGGAAAAGCTCGCGAAAGACCCGCAGAACCGGTTGCTCGCGCGCGGACCGCGTTTCCGCATGGACGCCGAGATGATCCGCGAC
Source organism: Limisphaerales bacterium (assembly GCA_044225555.1). GTDB lineage: Bacteria > Verrucomicrobiota > Verrucomicrobiia > Limisphaerales > JADLHS01 > JADLHS01. Next base: position 218,280 of record JBGAIM010000008.1, read on the forward strand.
CAGGCGCTGGCTTCCAGTGGATTGCTGGTGGAGAAGATTGGTGGGCCGAGTGTGAAGCCGTATCAACCGGAAGGAGTCTGGGAGGCGGTGGCCATGCCGGAAAGCAACACCAAGAAGTATGTCCGGGACTCGGGCGAAAACCTCTACCGCCGCAGCGTCTATACGTTCTGGAAACGCGCCGCGCCCCCGGCCGCGATGGACATCCTCAACGCGCCCAACCGTGAAACCTGTACGGTGCGTCGTGAGCGCACGGACACGCCGTTGCAGGCGCTCGTGACGCTCAACGATCCCCAGTTCGTCGAGGCTGCCCGCAACCTTGCTCAGCGCACGCTCACTTGTGGCGGTAAGACCGAACCCGAGCGGATTGATTTCATGGCGGAACAGTTGATCGCCCGTCCCTTGAACGCGAAGGAGAAGAAAGTGGTTGAATCCGGCTTGAAGGACTTGCTCGTGCACTATCAGCAATCACCGAAAGACGCAGAGGCGTTGATCAAAGTTGGCGAGTCGAAGGCGGATGCGACCGTGGACAAACCCACGCTCGCCGCCTACACGATGGTGGCGAATCAGTTAATGAACCTGGATGAAGTGCTTAATAAATGACGAAGCACGAATGACGAAAGAATGACGAGGCGCTAATGACTAATGACGGAAAACCGGGCAGCGCCGGGCGGAAGTATGATCTTGAAGAGCCCGGGAAACAAAATTCTGGTTGCGACAAATCGCCGCCGCCGTGCCGGATTGCAAAACTGAGTGTCGCCAGCTTTGGCAGGAAGCAAAAGAGTTGCATTTGATTTTCGCGAAAATATGGCGGGGATGACAAAAACACAGCTTCGATACAGTGATGATTTAGGTCTTCGTGCTTCTTTCGTCATTCGGATTTCGACATTCGTCATTTTCTTATGAGTCCTTTTCCTAATTTCACCCCGCATCCGCTCTTCAAGGAATACGTCCGGTCCGAGACGCGCCGGCAGTTCCTCAAGCGCGGGGCGAGTTTCCTGGGCACGGCGGCTCTGGCCACGCTGGCGCCCCAGATGTTGTTCGCGGGTGACAAGAAGAAAATCGTCGCCCCCGGAGCGGTGGCTCCGCACTTCGCGCCGAAGGCGAAGCGGGTGATTTACCTGCACATGGTCGGTGGCCCGCCGCAGATGGATTTGTTCGATTACAAGCCGGTGATGGGCGAATGGTATGACAAGGATTTGCCGGAGACAATTCGCATGGGGCAGCGGCTCACGACGATGACGAGCGGCCAGAAACGTTTCCCGATCGCGCCGTCGAAATACCAGTTCGCGCAATATGGCAAAAACGGCATGTGGGTGAGTGAACTGCTCCCGCACACGGCGAAGATGGTGGACGAACTCTGCTTCATCCGCTCGATGCACACCGAGGCCATCAATCACGAGCCGGCCATCACCTACATGCAGACCGGCAACCAGATTACCGGGCGGCCCTGTCTCGGCTCGTGGGTTTCGTATGGGCTCGGCTCGATGAACGAGAGCTTGCCGACCTTTGTGGTGCTCGTGGCCAAGCCCAGCAACACGGAGCAGATTCAAGCCATCTCCGCGCGCCTCTGGTCGTCCGGTTATTTGTCCGGCGAACACGCTGGAGTTTCCTTCCGATCGGCGGGCGATCCCATTTTGTTCATCAACAACCCCGACGGCGTGGACGAGAAAGTCCGACGCAAAACCCTCGATGGGTTGAAGGCGCTCAATGAAATGAACTTTCGCGCGGTGGGCGATCCGGAGACGCACACGCGCATCAAACAATACGAGCTGGCCTTCCGCATGCAGGCCAGCGTGCCCGAGCTCACGGCCATCACCGGCGAGCCGGAATCCACCTTCCAGCTTTACGGCGAGGACGCGAAGAAGCCCGGCACGTTCGCCAACACGGCCTTGATGGCGCGGCGGCTGGTCGAACGCGGCGTGCGCTTCGTGCAGATTTATCACAACAACTGGGACACGCATGCCAACGTCAGTGGCCGTCTGCCCTCGCAATGCAAGGACGTGGACCAGGCCTGCTACGGACTGGTGCAGGACTTGAAGCAACGCGGCATGTTGGACGACACCCTGATAGTCTGGGGCGGCGAGTTTGGCCGCACGATTTATTCGCAGGGCGGGTTGACCAAGGAAAACTACGGGCGCGACCATCATCCGCGCTGCTTCACGATGTGGATGGCTGGGGGCGGCGCGAAGCCCGGCGTGGTGTATGGCGAGACGGATGATTTCTCCTACAACATTGTCAAAGACCCGGTTCACATCCACGACTTCCACGCCACCGTGCTGCAACTGCTCGGCTTCGACCACGAACGTTTCACGTATCGCTACTTCTACGAGCCATGAGCAAAAGCGAGCGCAAATCTGACGAGTCGCCGGTCGAGCCGCTTTTCAGCGCAATTTCGAAGACGGATCCAGAGTTTCAGTCAGCATACGATCGGGCGGCAGCAACGATTCCTCAGTTCATCGACCGCCTTCAAGATAGCAGTGATACCTTCTGTTCGGTAAAGCTCCGATTCCGCGACCCGGATGAATCGGAGCGTCTTGGCGAAGACCGGTTCTTATTCCTTTGGCTTACCGAAGTCCGCTACTACCCTGACGAGCGCGTTTTTTCGGGCGTTTTCTTCGAGGTTCCATCCGACTTCCAAAAGTGGCACCAAGTTGGCCAGCATCTTGTCTTCAACCGCGAAGACATTTTTGACTGGATGGTAATTCGTCAGGGACACTTGCACGGAGGCTTCACGCTACGAGTAACCCGAGAAAAGCTTCCTGAGGCAGAGCGCGAAGCTTATGACGAATACATTGGTGTTTCCGTTTATGAGCCACTCCCACTCGCCCGCGACACCTCTTAACGATTCGGTTGCTATTGCCACTGAGAAGACGAAGGATGCGAATCGGTCTTCACGGTTTCGTAGCTGAGGGAGATGTCGGAACACCAAGCACTGCATCCAAAGCGGGCTTTGCCTTTCTCTCCCGGTCGAACAGCAACGGATAGTTCGTGCGATTCGGAATCGGATACCCGTTCTTCCACGACATACCGTCGTGAACGCCCCAGAGCGTTACGCGATCAATCTTGTCGCGCTTGTTGTAGAAAATCCGAAACAACTCCGTGTAACGCGCCGTGAGTTGGCGTTGCACGTCGTCGGGCAACCCATTGCGGTAGGGATCGAGGAAGGTCTTGAACTCCTCCAGTTGAAACTGTTCGTGGCTCATGCCCGTGCCGATGATCTGGCCCTCCTTCGTCAACGGCAGCACGTCCACGTCCAGTTCGGTGATCATCACCTTCACGCCGAGCGCGGCGTAGGCATCAATGGCCGCCTCGATGTATTCCGTCTTCGGGTAGTTGAGTCCCCAATGGCCCTGAATGCCGATGCCATCAATCCGGATGCCCTCCTTTTGCAGCAGCTTCACCATGCGCACGATGCCGTCCCGCTTGGCGGGCCGCCACGCGTTGAAATCGTTGTAATACAGTTCCGTGTTCGGCGCGTATTGGGCGGCGAACTTGAAGGAAAGCTTCACTAATTCGTCGCCATCGCCAATGCCCTTGACCCAGGTGGTGGGCCGATACGAACCATCCTCGGCAATCACTTCATTGACGACATCCCACGCCTGCACGCGACCCGCATAGCGTCCGGCCACTGTCTCAATGTGTTTGCGCAGCCGTTCGATCTGAGCCGCCGGTGAATTCGTGTTCCCCTTCTCGTCCTTGAAAAACCACTCCGGTGTCTGGTTGTGCCAGACCAACGTATGCCCGACGATGAACATGTGATTGGATTCACCAAAGGCCACGAACGCATCCGCCGGGCCGAAGTTGAAGACACCCGGCTGCGGATTGATCGGCCCGGCCTTCATGACATTCTCCACCGTGATGCTGTTGAATTGCCGCTTCACGATGTCCTGCGATGCCTTGTCCCGACCCGAAACAATCGCTTCATTCACCGCCACGCCAACGCGGAAGGCGTCCTTGTAAGCTTCCTTCAAAGTCAGGCCCTCCGCGGCTTGAAGCCGGACACAATTCCCCAGCAGCAACGGGATGCTCCAAGTGGCTAGGAATGTTTGCGTAAGTTTCATACGGGTGCGTTCGTACAGGGTCTATGACTCTCAACAACACGTCCAATTCAATCACGCAGAGCGAGCAGACTATTGTCCATGCTTGCTCTGCTTTTGTGCCGCGATCAGTTTGCGAATTTCCTCCATAGCCCCTTTATCGGGCAGAGCACCTTTCCAAGGTCTCAAAGGCTTCGAGACGTCTATCGTGCTGATGTCCACGTTAACGCTGAGTAGGTATTCAACAGTGGCTAAATGGCCCATTCCGACTGCGGCCTCAATTGGGCCAATCCGGCGAACCCCTCGCAAACGCGTCTTGTTCAGATCGAAACCAGCTTGTTGTAAGTAACGAAGTATGTCATTTCGACCGGACCACGCTGCGTCCGAGGCTAAACCATCTGCCCGAGTTGGGTCACTGCCGCTTCGAACAAGTTCCTCGAAGAGTTCCGTTGCAGACGACTGGCACGCCATGCTCAAAGGGTGGTTGCCGTTTCGGTCTTTTGAATTCAGATTAGCTCCGCGCCGGACAAGCAACCTGACTGCTTCCTTTCTGCCCCATCCGATTCCTTGGCAAAGAGCCTCCATGTCATTTACACGTTTTGGATCGCGATCCAGCAACCGCCTGATTTCTTCTAAGTTATTTGCAAAGACGGCCGAAAGAAGGCGGGACATACGATGAAGCGGAAAGCGCGGGAGTCATTCAAAGTCCTATCGGATGCCACGCGGTTTTGAACTCGACCGTGTCTAGAATCCAATACGGGTTCTCCGCTTTCGCGGTGAACCAATCCTTAGGCGGGAGTGAGTGATTGGAGTAGCGCTTCAGGTTGATCGCGGTGCCGGCCTGCAACTTCGCGGCGGTGTCGGCGTCGCCGGTGGCGTCCACAATGGCGTTCACGTCCAGGTGGCTGGCGATGTGCGGGATGAGTTCGGCGCGTTTGCCGGTGAGCAGATTCACCACGCCGCCCGGTAGATCGCTTGTGGCTAGGATTTCCGTGATCGTGACCGCCACCAGCGGGAATTTCTCGGACGCAACCACCACGGCGGTATTGCCGCTGAGAATCACCGGCGCAAGCACGGACACCAGCGCAACCAATGCCGGTTCATCCGGCGCGAGCACCACGACCACACCCGTGTTCTCCGGGGTGGTGAAGTTAAAGTGCGACGTGGCCACGGGATTCACGCTGCCAAAGACCTGTTGATACTTGTCCGTCCAGCCCGCGTAATGCACGAGGCGGTCAATCGCCAGCGTCACTTCGCGTTTCGCAGCAGCTGCGCCGACGCCACTGGCGCGCGCAATCTCGTTGACGAGTTCGTTGGCGCGATTTTGCAGCATCTCTCCGGCGCGATAAAGAATCTGGCCGCGATTGTAGGCGGTAGCCTTGCTCCAGCCATCCACTGCCGCACGCGCGGCCACGACAGCATCCCGGAAATCCTTGCGCGAGGCGTGGCTGAAGTTGTCGAGGTGTTCGCCCTTGGCGGATTTGGCGGGGAGGTAGCGTCCGCTCTCGCTGCGCGGGAATTTGCCACCGATGTAAAGCTTGTAAGTCTTTTTGACGTCGAGGCGCGAAGACATGCGGGGAGACTAGACCAGCGATGGAATCGCGGCAAGGATGCAGGTGGTGCAGCGTGGCCGAAATGGCGGTCTGTCCTTTCCCTGAACCGTCCGGACTACCGAACGGTCTTGGAGTGCGGCAGCCCTCTGCCGCTTTGGAGTGCGGGGCTACGTTCGAGAGCGGCAGAGGGCTGCCGCAGTCCAGGACGCTTCGCGCTTCGCTTGCCACCGCACGTCAAAATGCGCTCCGTCGCATCTACGCAAGCTTGCTGCTAGCGAGATTTTCTCTAGTCTGAACGGACGCGCCTGCGCGAGGCAACATGAGTTCCATCATCACATCGGCCCTTTCACCCCAGCGAGCCACGCTCCGGAGGCGTTCGCGTCGCAATCGGTGGGTGGTAATTGGGTTGTTGCTTTACACGGTGATCGGTTTCTTCGTGATGCCGCCGATCATCAAGTGGCAATTGCACAAGCAACTGCCTGTCTATACCCATCGGCAGGCGGTGGTGAAGCAGGTGCGCGTGAATCCGTTCGCGCTGTCGCTCACGGTTCGCGGTCTTTCCCTGACCGAAACCAATGGGACGCCCTTCGTCGGATTGGATGAGTTGTATGTGAACTTCCAGCTTTCGTCGCTGTTTCGCTGGGCGTGGACGTTCAGTGAAATCAAAGTTGATGGACCAACGGCCAACGTCATTTGTCTTGCGAACGGCCAGTTCAATTTCACCGACTTGCTAACCAACAGTGCCCCTTCCAGTAATGGCACCGTTTTGCCACCCGTTTTGATCCAGCGTCTCAGCATCACGAACGCGTTGCTCACTTTCACGGACCACACGACCCCGACGCCGTTTCATACGGTGTATGGCCCAACCCAGGTCGAACTGAAGAATCTCAGCACGCGACCGAATGAACACGGGCCATACACCATCGAGGCCAAGACCGGTGAAGGTGAGGCGTTTTCCTGGTCCGGCACGGTGTCATTGAACCCGCCACAATCACGCGGCGAGATCAAATTAAGCAACATCCCACCGGCCAAGTATGGTCCTTATCTCGCTCACTTCACGACGATGCGGGTCGCGCGCGGCACGTTGGATGTCAGCGCCGCGTACGCGATCAGGGTCGCCGGCTTCCCGCCGGAACTTGAAGTCTCGAACGCCGTCGTTCACTTGCGCAATTTTCAACTGAAAGCCCCGGAGGCCGATGAAACGCTGCTGGCCTTGGACGATTTCCTGGTGCAGGGCGCGAGCGCCAGTTTAACAAACGCCACCGTCAACGTGCCGTTGGTGAAGCTCACCGGCGGTTCGGCTTTCGTCCGGCGCGAAGCCGCTGGCGGAATCGAAGCCGAGAAGTTTGTGCAAGTGCCAACGAATGCCTTTGTTCAGATCCGCCAAATGGCGGCGGATCTTCAGCAGGCGATCAAGGTCGAACTGAACGCCTCGCTCGATGAATTGCGCGTGGAAGATTTTACCTTTACGGCGGAAGATCGCTCGTTGCCGTCGGTGGCGAAACTGGGCCTTGACCACCTGAACATTTCCGTCAAGGGAGTTTCCAATAAGACCAATGCGCCGTTGTCCGTCAATTGGGATGCGGACTGGCAGGGCGGCGGGCGTGTGCAAGTCACTTCCACCGGCACGCTGATGCCCTTGGTGTCACAGGCACAAATTGTTGTCAGCAACTTCGCCCTCGCTCCACTGCAACCGTATGTTGCACAACAAGCCAATGTGACGGTGCAAGCCGGTGCTGTGAACGTCAATGGCGCGGCGCAATTCGATCCGGCCAACACGAACACGCCCTTGCTACGGTTCACTGGTGACGTGTCCGTCGCCGATTTCCTGAGTTCGGATACGATCGCGTATCAGGAACTCGCGCGCTGGGAGAATCTGGGCGTGCGCGGTATCGAGTTCGACCTCGCGCCAACCAAGCTCGCGATTGACGAGGTGAAGTTCACCGGGTTGCGCGCGAGCCTGGTCGTCAGTTCCAACGGTCAGCCCAGCGTGCTTGCGTTGCTCAAGGAAAGACCCATCGCCAAGGCAGCCACCGCCACGACCCAAGCGCTGTCCCCGTCGGCTGAGCTGTTTCCGATCAAACTGGGCGCGCTGGTATTCGAGCGCGGCTCGCTGGGCGCGGCGGATGAGTCGTTGCCGTCGCGCTTCAACACGCGCGTCGAGGAATTCAGCGGCAGCATCCGGGACATCACGTTCCCGGGATTGAGTCGCGCCACGGTGGATATTCAGGGCAAGGTCACTGCGCTCGCGCCGTTTGCCGTCTCGGGCACCGTTATGCCGGATATGAAGAATCCCTTTGCGGATCTGACCGTCACGTTTACGAACACGGACCTGACACCGTTCACGCCGTACAGCGAGAAGTTCGCCGGGTATGTGCTCAACAAAGGGAAGCTTGGATTCAATGTGCATTACCTGGTCGAGAACCGACAGGTGAAAGGCGAAAACGCGGTGACGGTGGACCAACTCACGTTTGGCGCACGCAAGGAGAGTCCGCAGGCAACCAAACTGCCGGTGAAACTGGGGGTGGCATTGTTGAAAGATCGCAACGGACGGATCGCGCTCAACGTGCCGGTGAGCGGCAGTCTGGACGATCCGAAGTTTGGCATTGGCGGAGTCGTGTGGCAGGCGGTCATCAACATTCTGGTCAAGGCGGCTACGTCGCCCTTCGCGCTGCTGGGCGCGCTGGTGGGCGGAGGTGAGGAACTGCAGTATGTGGATTTCGACCCAGGACTGACGACGCTCAATGACAACCAGACGAATAAACTGGTGAAACTCACCAAGGCATTGTTTGAGCGTCCGGCGCTGAATCTGGAAATCGGCGCGACTTACAATGCGGAGACAGAAGCGGCCATTTTGGGTCGCCAGAAGGTGCTGGAGAAAATGAAGACGCTGCGCATTCAGGAAATTGTTGCTCGCGGCCGACCCGCGCCGCCGCTGGCCGACATGGCGTTGGAGGATGACGAATACGACCGGCTCTTGCGCAAGGCGTATCGCGAGGCGTTCAACACAACGCCGGAACAGGCCTTGCGCGATGCGCTGTCAGGTGTGACCAACGCACCGGGAAAAACCACCGCGGCAACGGCGACTCCGGCGACTTCCACCGGCCAGGGCAAAGGCGCGACTGTGCTGTTGGAGAAAGGCAAGAGTCTGGCGGAACTGCATCAACAGTCGGGAAAAGCCGGCGGCGCAACGGGACAACCCGCCAAGCCCAAGACCGAGCGTGAGTTGATTCGGGATGAACTGGAGCAACGATTGGCAACCACCGTTCCCGTTACCGAGGACGACGTGCTCGCGCTGATGCACCGGCGCGTCGAGTCGGTGCAGAAATACCTGATCGAGTCCGGCGGCGTTTCGGCGGACCGACTTTTCCCGGTGTTACCAAAATCCAGCGAGGCCGCGAAGGGCGAGGCGCGTGTCGTGTTTTCCCTCAACTGAAGCCACCGACCTGTGAAACCCGCCAGCCCAGCCGAGAAGATTTGCGCGAAGTTTGCCGAGAGCCTGGCGCGGGGAACTTTTGCCCGCCTGGCTCTGTCGTCGCCAGTGGAAAAGGGCGACGCGCCCCAAAAGGTTCTGGGTCGTTTCGTCATGCTGAAGGGTGAACCGCATCTTTCCCTCACGCAACGCCACGCCACGCGGGACGTGACGCGCAATCTGCCCATCAACACCGCCGTCGAATGGTTGCGCGGGCAATTGGGAGTCGCTTTCCGCAGCGCGCTGGTTTGCACCACGCAACGGGATTGGCAGTTTATTTCCAATGAAGCGGGCGAAGCGCGGTTGATTGATCACCAGCCGTCGAGCAAACAAGTGCCCGCGCGCGCGCATGACCAGAAGCGCAGTGGAATTCTGGATGTGTCAGCAAACGACTGGCTGCAAGGATTGGGAGTCTTGGATCGCGACAGCAAATTGCGCGCCTCGATGGCGGACAAGCAGCGGCAGATCAATCATTACCTGGAAATCTTCTCTCATCTTGCCGCCGAGTGCGGGTGGAATGGACAACAGGCTTCAGGGCAAGCGTTGCACATTGCGGACATGGGTTGCGGCAAGGGCTACTTGACCTTTGGTTTGTGGCATCTCATGCACCGCGTTGGGAAGCAGCCGGTCAAAGTGACTGGGGTCGAGACGCGCGCCGAGCTGGTGGCGACCACCAACAAACTGGCGAGACAGATCAAGGCCGACGGATTGGAATTTGTTTCTGGAACGATTGAAACCGCCAAGTTGCCGCGCGTGGATGCGTTGATTGCCTTGCACGCCTGCAACACGGCGACGGATGATGCCATCAAACGCGGCATCGAACTGGGGGCGAAGCTGATTGTGGTGGCACCTTGCTGCCACAAGGAAGTGCGACCCCAACTCGGCAAACCCGAACCGTTCGCGTCAGTGTTGTCCCATGGTTTGATGGAGGAGCGAATGGCGGAGTGGGTGACGGACGGCTTGCGCGCGTTGTTTCTGGAATGGGCCGGCTATCGGACAAAGGTCATGGAGTTCGTGGGCAGCGAACATACGCCGAAGAATTTGATGATCGCCGCCGTGCTTGACCCCGGGCCATTCGCGGACGAAGCGGCCAGAAAGCGCATTGAGGGACTGAAGACTTTTTTTGGGATCAAAACCCACGCGTTGGATTCCTTGCTGCAGGCGCCACGATGAACTGGGACACGATTGATTGGACCGCGTTGGAACGAATGCGCGCCGCTTTCCTGCAAAACACGGCAGGAGTGGCGGACTATTGGCGGAGCGAGTCGGACCTAGCGAGCTATGACGCCACGTTCGCCCAGCGCATCGGTTGGAAGTGGGATTATGTGCTGGAGGAATTGAAGCGGCGCGGGTGGTCGCCGCCCAAGGGTGAGTTGCTGGACTGGGGTTGCGGCAGTGGCATCGCCGGGCGGGCGTTCTTGGATCATTTTGGCGTCAACTCGGTGAGTGCATTGCGACTTTGGGACCGTTCGTCACTGGCGGTTTCGTATGCAACCGCACGCGCGCGATCCAAGTATCCCAAGCTAAAGATCGTCGCCAGCGACGGATCGCCTTCGGCAGACGGCATTCTGCTCATCAGCCACCTGCTGACGGAGATGGCGCCGGAGCAAACTCAAGCGTTGGCCAATCAGGCGGCGCAGGCAGAGTGTGTGTTGTGGGTCGAACCCGGCACGTACGAGGCGAGTCTCACATTGATCGCCGTGCGGGAACGATTGCGTTCGCATTTCAATGTGGTCGCTCCCTGCACGCATCAGGAGCGGTGTGGAATTCTGGCTCCGGAAAATGAGCGGCACTGGTGTCACCATTTCGCATCGCCGCCGCCGGAGGTGTTTACAAGCAGTGACTGGTCGCGCTTTGCCAGCGTGATGGGCATTGATCTGCGGGATCTACCGTTGAGTTTTCTGGTGTTGGACCGGCGCCCCGTTCCAGCCATGCCCGCGGGCGCCGGGCGGGTCATTGGGCACCCAAGAATCTACAAGGGCCATGCGCTATTGCTGGGTTGCGACGCCACGGGTGTGAGCGAGCGCAAGTTGACGAAGCGGAATTTTCCGGAGGAGTTTCGCGCATTGCGGAAAGGAACCGCCGAGGTGCGACGCGAATGGCGGTGCCGGGAGGGCGAAATAATGGAGACGAAGCCGCTGTTGGGATAACGCCCGGCGCGAAACAGAAAACCCCTTCCGGTTTCCCGGAAGGGGTTTGTGATTCTTGAAACCGATTAGAACTTGTAGATGACGTTCGCGGCGACCATCACAGCATTCCGCTGGAGATTGCCAGCAGAGCCGTAGGACGGTTGATCACCATGATCCCAGCGGATTTCCGCGCGGCTGATCACGTTTTCCCACAGATCATACTGGAGCGTGCCGGTGAACGCGTAGGCCTCGTTGTCCGAACCAGCGACTTCACCCTGCTCACGAATCGACTCGGCGCGGCCGTGCAGGCTCATCTTTTCGGTAGCCTGGTAGGACAAATAAAGTCCCCAAGCATACTGATCGCCCACCGGAGCGCCAAATGCGCCGGAGATGACGCTCGCCGTCGAGGCGTTACCCCACATGTGCGCGTAGTCAAACGAAACGCCCGCCTTCAAACCAGTGACCGGAGTATTGACGGTGGCCCCGACATAGTAGTTGTCGCGGGTCTGATTGCCGCCGGCTGCCGCATCGAAGCCGCAGAGAACGCCGGAATACAAGCTGGATCCAGCCAACCAACCCCAATCACTCGGGGCCGTAAGCGCAATCGAGCCGGTGTAGGCTTTGAACGATTCCGCTTTGGGTGGGTTTGCCCGACCATTGATGGTAGGTCCAACCGTGTTCACAACACCAACCGATGCCGCAATCGAGTCCGCGAAGCGGTAGGTGGCGAGCACGCCCGTTTGGGTGGTCGGCTCCAGGGTAAACCCATAGGAGCGGGTCATATTCGGGTTGTTGCCACTTTCCAAGGTTTCGTAACCGAGGATGGTGTCGAACACGCCCATTTTCCAATCAATCCCATTGCCCACTGGGGTGCGAAGCGCCACGTAGGCCTGACGAATAGCCAGATCGTTGTTTTCAAAGCCCACGTCACCGGAAGTCGGGCTGCCAGTCGCCAGAGTGTTGGCATCAGGGCCAAACCACAGGTCGGCGCGATAACCAGCCGCCCATTCGCTTTCGTCCAGCGCCTTGGCGATGGTCAACTGAACCACGTTCAGATTGAATCCGTCAGCCTTGCCCGTTCCGCCGAAGGCGTAACCCGGCAGGTTCGCGTTACCGGTTCCCAGGTTCCATTGCATCGAGGTGTCCACATACCCGCTGATGGTGGTGGAAGACAGGGCCGACTGAACGGCACTCATCTTTTCCTCTGCCTGCGCAACTGATGTGAGGCTGACTGCACCTACCGCGGCCAGACCCAGCGTCCATTTATTAAACTTCATTTTGGTTCCTCCGATGTTCTTTGTTCTTACTTATGTTGTAACTGCTTTGTCCATTGCATTGTCGGGGCAAAACCGGTTTACCCCGGCACCAAGGTGGTGCATTTGAAGGCATTGATAGGAAAAACAGGGCAATTTGACAACAAGTATTTTTTGGCCGGTCGAAATCCGAACAGACATTGCACAAGGTTGGGGCACAAAGGACGGGGATTTCGGGCCAAAACCAGTGGCGAGGGTAAAGGTTGAGCTACCGTGGCGTCCCCGGGGGCTTTGGAATGGGTGTTGCTCATCAAAGGGCGAACAACGCTGCAAGGCAGCCCGAAAGCGGTGTCGTTCTTGAATTATCGCGCCGAAACAAGTATCAACGACCTATAACTTATGCCGTCATTTGTCTATGTCGCCCGCGAGACGGGCACTGGTAGGGAGATCCGAAGTTCCGTCGAGGCGGCCACTGAGCAAGCGGCGGTGGCGGCCCTTCTCAACCGCAACCTGCTGGTGGTTTCCATTCAGGAAAAGGTGGCCAAGAAAGGTCGCACTTCCGGCGGCTCCGTGCCATTGCACGACCTGGTCATTTTCACCCGGCAGTTGGCCACGATGATTGATGCCGGTCTGGCCATGGTTCAGTGCCTCCAAGCTTTGGCGGATCAGACCCAAAACAAAGCGATGCGGGACGTCATCAAGGACATTTGCACCCGGGTCGAGGGCGGCGACAGTTTCTCCGAGGCGCTGTCAAAACACCCCAATGCCTTCAACCGGCTTTATGTGGCCATGGTTGGTGCGGGTGAAAAAGGCGGTTTGCTGGCTGAAATCCTCGCACGCTTGGCCGTTTACCTGGAAAACACCGCCCGGCTGCGCAAGAAGGTCAAATCCGCGATGATGTATCCCACGGTGGTTACCGTCGTGGCCATTGGTATTACAATTTTCTTGTTGGTGAAGGTCATTCCGGTGTTCGGCGACATTTACTCGGGTTTTGGCGCCCAGTTGCCAGGACCAACACAGTTCCTCATCAACCTCAGCAAGATCGTGCAAAGTTACTTCTGGGCCTTCCTCATTATGGGTGGCGGTGGAGTATACGGCTGGTTGTATTTCATCAAAACCAAGTCGGGCCGCGAATTCTGGGATCGCAATCGGATCCGGCTGCCCATCTTCGGCGTCATTGCCCACAAGATCTGCCTCGCGCGGTTCACGCGCACGCTGGCGTCGCTCATCCGCAGCGGTGTGCCGATTCTGGAGGTGCTGCACATCGTCTCCCAAACCGTCGGCAACGTCATAATGGAAAAAGCCATCAACGTAGCCTCCAGCGACATCGAGCGCGGCGAAAGCATCTCGGTGGCCTTGGGCAAGCATCCGATTTTCCCCAACATGATCATCCGCATGATCACGGCTGGTGAGCAGACCGGTAAGATTGACAACATGCTGGAACGCATCTCCGATTTCCTGGACGAAGAAATTGAAACCACCCTGTCCGGCCTGACCTCGCTGATCGAGCCCATCCTGATTGTGTTCCTTGGCGTGGTGGTCGGCGGCATGGTGATTTGTATGTTCCTGCCAATCTTCAAGATGTCCGAGATCGTCAGCCCGCAGAAGGGTCGCTGACCTGCTCGGAATCGAATTCACAAACCGCCAGTCTGCGTGAGCCGGCTGGCGGTTTTGCTTTGGCGTAATCCAGCTACCCGCTCTTGCGAACCAGGCTGTCGCGTTGCGCCCAGTCGGGATTCGCGTTGGGATGGTCGAGGTTGTAATGCAGTCCTCGGCTCTCGGGGCGAAGCAGGGCGCAACGCACAATCAACTCCGCCACGGTGGCGATGTTGCGCAACTCCAGCAAATCCGCCGTCACGATGAAATTCCAGTAATACTCCTGGATTTCCTGCTGCAAATTTGCGAGCCGCGATTGGGCGCGTTGCAGGCGTTTGTCCGTCCGCACAATGCTCACGTAATCCCACATGCAGCGGCGGATTTCATCCCAGTTGTGCGCCACCACCACCATCTCGTCGGGGTTGTCGGCATCACCGGACTGCCAATTCGGAATCTTAAAATCCGCGACCGGCAAAGCATCGGCTGCGATGCGCTGGGCCGCCCGATGCGCGCACACGATGGCTTCGAGCAGTGAATTGCTGGCGAGCCGGTTCGCGCCGTGCAAGCCAGTGCAGGCCACTTCGCCCACGGCAAACAGCCCAGCGATTTCGGTTTTGCCGTCCACGTTGGTCACCACTCCGCCGCATTGATAATGCGCGGCTGGCACCACGGGAATCGGCTCCTTGGTGATGTCTATGCCAAACTCCAGGCAGGTCTTGTAGATGTTTGGAAAGCGCTCGATCACAAACCGCGCCGGTTTGTGCGTGATGTCCAGCAACACATGATCCGCGCCGCTTTTCTTCATCTCCGCGTCAATCGCCCGGGCCACAATATCGCGCGGCGCCAGTGATTTCAGGGGATGGTAATCATTCATGAACTCCACCCCGTCCAACGACATCAGCACGCCGCCCTCTCCCCGCACTGCTTCGCTGACGAGAAATGATTTTGCTTTGGGATGATACAGGCAGGTCGGATGAAACTGGACGAATTCCATGTTCGCCACCGGCGCACCCGCCCGATAGGCCATGGCCACGCCATCACCCGTGGCGATGTCTGGATTTGTCGTGTAGAGATAGACCTTGCCACAACCGCCGGTGGCCAGCAGCGTGACCGGTGACGAAAACGTCTCCACCGTGCCCGTCGCCTTGGCGAACACATACGCGCCGAGGCAACGATTCTCGCCCACGTATCCCAGTTTCTGGCTGGTGATGAGGTCAATCGCCAGGTGGTTTTCAAAAATGGAAATGTTCGGCTGTTGCGCTACGGCATTGAGCAACGCACGTTCAATCTCGCGCCCGGTCACATCTTTTGCGTGCAGAATGCGGCGTTTCGAGTGGCCGCCTTCCTTGCCGAGGTCGAGCTGCCGGCCACCGTCCTCGCCCGGGGCCTCGCGCTCGGAAAACTTCATCCCGAGTTCGATCAACTCCGCGATGCGCGCCGGACCTTCCTCCACAATGTTCCGCACAATCGCTTCTTTACACAGTCCGGCCCCTGCCTCCAGCGTGTCGCGCACGTGCAATTCAAACGAATCCTCCTTACTCGTGACCGACGCAATCCCGCCCTGCGCGTAATTCGTGTTCGACTCGGCGCGGTTCTTCTTGGTGACGATGGCGACCCGCCCGCGCGCCGCCACTTTGAGGGCGAAAGAAAGTCCCGCAATCCCGCTGCCGAGGACCAGGAAGTCAAATTGCTTCATCGGCGCACACGATGAACCGAAGCCCCCCGGGAAGCAATCGCCGGGTTAAGTCTGAGCAGCATTACCGTGTCACGCGCTCGACTTCGCTAAGCAGGGTTTCCACCGCCACGGGCTTGCGCAGAACTGGTGCTTCCACGGTGCTGGCGAATTTGTGAAACCGTTCCTCGTCGGCCACGCCGGTGATGAAGACGAACCGCCGGGCCAGCGCGGGATTGGTGCGCTCGACCGTGGCGTAGAACAAATCCCCGTCGAGTTGCGGCATCTGAAGATCGCAAATCACCACGTCCGTGTGATGACTAAGAACGTATTTAAGCGCGGCCACGGCATCGGAAAGAACGGTCGCGTCGTAGCCGTGCAGTTTGAGGATCTCGGAGAAAAACCAGGCCAGTTCCGCGTTGTCGTCCACGATGACGACGTGACGCCGACGAGGGGTGCCATTGCTGGTTTCCATGACGACTGGCCTCGGTCGAACTCTAACCCCAATCGTTACCAAGGGGCAAGCATGGTGAACACAAGTTGTTTCCTTCTGGTCGGACGGTTCCGCCTCTTCTATGCTCTGCGCCCGACATGAGAATTCTCGGCATCATTCCCGCGCGCTACGCCTCGACGCGGTTTCCCGGCAAACCGTTGCATCCCATCGCCGGCAAACCACTCATCCAACGCGTGGTCGAACAATGCCAGAAAGCAAAATCCCTGAGCGAAGTCATCGTGGCCACGGACGACACGCGCATTGCCGGGGTGAGTAAACAGTTTTGTCGCGTGGAAATGACACGGGAAGATCATCCCAGCGGCTCGGACCGCATCGCCGAAGTGGCGGCGCGTTGCGAGTGCGACGCCGTGGTGAACATCCAGGGCGACGAACCGTTGATTGACCCGGCGGTCATTGACGTGGTGGCCGCGGCGTTGCGTGATGCCGAAATGTCCACCGCCGCTACTCCCATCAAGAACATTGCCGAATATGACAACCCGAACGTCGTGAAAGTCGTTGTCAACGTGGCGGGCCGGGCGCTATATTTTTCCCGTCGCACGATTCCGTATCTGCGCGAGGCCGCCAGTC
The DNA here is from genome assembly GCA_044225555.1 of Limisphaerales bacterium. GTDB lineage: Bacteria > Verrucomicrobiota > Verrucomicrobiia > Limisphaerales > JADLHS01 > JADLHS01. The sequence goes on from JBGAIM010000008.1 coordinate 235,073, forward strand.
GTTCCGCAAGCGAACAGTTGGCGGCGTTTCCTTTTTTGAAACACCTCGGCATTTATGGATTTCGGCGCGAGACGCTGTTGCGGCTGGTGAAATTCCCGGTGTCCCGATTGGAGAACGCGGAGAAGCTGGAGCAGTTGCGGGCGCTGGACAACGGCATCAGCATCGCGGTGGCGACCGTGGATTACGACAGCGTGGGCGTGGATGTGCCGGAGGATGTCGCGCGGGTGGAACGGTTGTTGGCGGGCAGGGATTAAGAGTAAGATTGCGATTATGATTAAGAGAAAGCGCAGCGTGCCAGTTTCTTAATCTTGCTCTTAATCGTAATCTTAATCTCGGTTCGTTCGAACTAGGAAAATGAAATTTATCTTCGTTACCGGTGGGGTGGTGAGTTCGCTCGGCAAGGGGCTGACAGCGGCGGCGCTGGGCACGTTGCTCGAGAATCGCGGACTCAAGGTCGCCATCCAGAAGTTCGATCCCTATCTCAATGTCGACCCCGGCACGATGTCGCCCTATCAGCACGGCGAGGTTTATGTGCTCGACGACGGCGCGGAAACCGACCTCGACCTCGGCCACTACGAACGTTTCACCAACACGAAACTCTCCCGCCTGAATAATCTCACGAGCGGTCAGGTTTATCAGACCGTGCTCAACAACGAGCGCGAGGGAATTTATCTCGGCAAGACCGTGCAGGTGATTCCGCACGTCACGGACGAAATCAAACGCCGCATCCACGTGCTCGCGTCCGAGAGCAAAGCCGATGTCATCATTACCGAAGTTGGCGGCACCACCGGTGACATTGAAGGGCTGCCGTTCCTGGAAGCCATCCGCGAATTCGCGCTCGAAGCCGGCATTGGGAATACCTGCTTCATCCACGTCACCTACGTGCCCTACATCAAGGCCGCGGGTGAATTGAAAACCAAACCCACCCAGCAATCCGTCGCCAAGCTACGCGAAATCGGCATCTCGCCGCACCTGGTCGCGTGCCGCTGCGAAAAGCCGCTCGACAAGGATCTGCGCCAGAAAATTTCACTCTTTTGCAGTGTGCCCACCGAGGCGGTCATTGAAGTGAAGGACGTGGATCATTCGATCTACGAAGCGCCCTTGATGCTCCAACGCGAGCGCGCCGACGAACTCGTCTGCCGCTACCTGCACCTCGATGTACCTGCGGCGAAGATGGCGCATTGGCAGGAAATCATCCGCAAGCTTATCGCCCCGCAACATCGCGTCCGCGTCGGCGTCGTCGGCAAATACATCGGGTTGCAGGACGCCTACAAGTCCGTCTATGAAGCGATCATCCATGGCGGCATTGCCAATGATTGCGGCGTGGAGATCGTGCAAGTGGATGCCGAGGACATCGAAAAGCCGGACGGGGAAAAGGCCCTGCAAGGCTTGGGCGGCATCTGCGTGCCCGGCGGATTTGGCGAGCGTGGCATCGAAGGCAAAATCAAAGCCGCCAAGTTCGCGCGCGAAAACAAAGTGCCGTATCTCGGCCTGTGCCTGGGAATGCAGATTGCCACCATCGAGTTCGCGCGCAACGTCCTCAAGCTGGAGAAGGCGCACTCGACCGAGTTCAATCCCGACACGCCACATCCGGTCATCGCGCTGTTGGACGCGCAACGCAAAGTCACCAAGAAAGGCGGTACCATGCGTCTCGGCGCGCAGCCGTGCCAGCTCGCCGTGGGTTCGCAGGCCGGAAAACTTTACGGCTCGTTCGTGGTCAACGAACGTCATCGCCATCGCTTCGAGTTCAACAACGCCTATCGCGAGAAGTTCGAGAAGGCGGGCTTTATCTTCAGCGGCCTGTCGCCCGACGGCAAACTCGTGGAAGTGATTGAACTGCCGGATCACCCGTTCTACCTGGCCAGCCAGTTCCATCCGGAATTCCTGAGCAAGCCGCACCAGCCGCACCCGCTGTTCAAAGGCTTCATCGCCGCCGCGCATCAGCAAATCCATCACAAGCCGCTGTAAATGAGAGGAGGGAGTGATGATCCCCGAATGCAGCTTCCATCCGGCGTTGCGCCAACCGAAGTGCATGCATGCACTGGATGGTTGAAGCACGAACCGATAGCTGAGTCGCGGTGTTTTACATGCATGAGCTGCACTCAAAGCCAATCAGGTCAGGAACCACCGTAATGAAGCTTCACTCATCCATTGTTTGCGCTGGAATCGCAGCGTTGGGCATCAGTCTGCTCTGGATGTATTCGAGACGACCCGAGCCCAGCTACGACGGCAAACCCGCAAGCTATTGGTTTGATCATTTCAGCGACGTGTATCCGGGAACCCAAGAGTCTTGCGCGGCATTCAAGGTTCTGGGAAGTAATGCTGTTCCTTTCTTGGTCCGCATTCTCGAGAAAAAGCCGTCGAGACTCGGGAAGCTCTGCGACGAACACCTGTGCGGCAACTCTTCCCTGAGCTTCCGGGTTCCGGGCTGGCTAAGAAATCAAATGCCCAGTGCATGGGAAGACGAAAATCGTCGTGAGACGGCGGCTTCCTTGATCGGCGAAATTGGACCGAAAGCGGTAGCTGCCATCGGTCCGCTCATAACCACACTTGAGGCCCAAGAAGAACGCAAGAAATTGTCGAACGAAGCGTATATGGCTCAACGGTTGCAAAGTGAAGTGTTTACAGCGCTGAAATCCATGGGTGAGCAAGGCGTAATCGCGTTGCCGAAGTACTTGAATTATTTGGAGAGCGATGATGACGAATGGCGGGCGACTGGTGCAGAGCTGGTTGGAAGCATAGGCCCGAAGGCCAAAGTCGCGGTGCCGCTGCTGCTTGAAGCGATGGGAAGAACAAATGAATGGCTTAGGTTCTCGGCGGCTGTGGCGCTCTGGAAGGTTGACTTTCAAACGAATACAGCACTAGCTGTCTTCGCGACTGAATTAAGCAGTAAATCCGGCTACAATAGGATTTGGTCCCTACGCTATTTGTCTGAAATGGGTCTGTCGGCAAGAGGTGCTTCACCGTTGGTGCGGGAATGTCTTGGCGACTCACTTCTTGAAGTAAGGGAACAAGCAAAAAAAACGCTTAGGGCAATTGAATTGGAAACTTTCATCCAACCTGCTTGCCCTGCGAGCAAATGAACTACGCCGAAGCCATCCAGTTTCTCTACGGCTTGCGCTTGTTCGGCGCGAAGTTTGGATTGGAGAACACACGCCAGCTAGCGGCGCTGGCGGGGAATCCGCAGGAGCAATTGCGGTTCATCCACGTCGCCGGCACGAATGGCAAAGGTTCGACTTGTGCGATGCTGGAAAGCATTTATCGTGCGGCGGGTTTGCGGGTGGGGTTGTTCACGTCGCCGCACTTGGTTTCGTTCCGCGAACGGATTCAAGTGAATCGCGAATTGATTTCCGAGGCCGAGGTAGTTCGGCTGGTCGGCGAAATGCAGCCGCGGCTGGCGACCTTTCCGGTCGCTTATCATCCGACGTTCTTCGAGGTCATCACGGTGATGGCGCTGAGTTACTTTGCGAAGGCGAAATGCGATCTGGTGATTTGGGAAACCGGACTCGGCGGGCGGTTGGATGCCACGAACATCGTCACGCCGCTGGCCAGCGTCATCACGAACATCGGGTTGGATCACCAGCAATGGCTGGGCGACACGCTGGCGGAAATCGCGGCGGAGAAGGCAGGCATCATCAAGCCGGGCATCCCGGCTTTGACGGCGGCGCAGGAGCCGGACGCATTGGCGGTGATTGACGCGACCGCGCAAAAAAATGGTTCGCCATTCATCCAGGTCGCGCCGCATCACGCATCACGCATTTCGCATCACGCGTTGGTGGGCGAACATCAGCAGCTGAACGCCGCCCTGGCGCTCGCCACGGTGGATTTGTTGCAGCCGCAAATCCCCGTCAGCGCGGCGCAAATCCAATCCGGTCTCGCCAGCGTCAACTGGCCCGGACGATTTCAAATCATCCGGCGGCCAGGCCGAAAAACCATTGTGCTCGATGGCGCGCACAATCCCGCCGGAGTGGAGGTGCTGGCCGCCGCGTTGAAATCGCAGTTTCCGGGTGCGCAGCCGACCTTGATTCTCGGCATGTTGGCGGACAAGGATTGGCGGCCCATGTGCACGCGGCTGGCACAACTGGCGGCGCGGGTTGTCACCGTGCCAGTGGGGAGCAACCGCACGGCAGCGGCAGAGGATTTGGCAGCGGCATGCCGCGAACAACTGCCGGAGACAACCGAAGTCTGCTCCTCGCTGGCTGAGGCGTTGTCGAAGACAGAGCATGAATCACTGGTGGTCATCGCCGGTTCGCTCTATCTCGTGGGCGAGGCGCTGGAGTTGCTCGGCTTTTCTCCGGCCGGAAGCGCCAGTGAGCGTGGTTTGAACGAATGGGGTGGAACGGCCAAACCGGCTCAAGGCTTGGGCGCCGATTCAACTCGGTAAAGGTGAACCGCCCACGGGGCGAATTGGTCGGCAAACATTCCGTTGGTGGCGGTGAGGGAACGTGCTTCGCCGAGGACTTCCACCAGGAGATTCGTTGCCGATTCTTTGAAAGAGAATTTCGCGGTCGTGGTCTGTCCGCGCATCGCCGCGGCGAACAGATAGGTTTGACCGCCGGATTGCTTGACCATTGTGGCGACGGGCACAGAAGAGTCGTTCGTCGTCACGGTGACGATATTTGTGAGCGTTGGGGAGTTGAGCACGGGCGCCAGCGCTGTGATTTGCTGGTTTAGCGCCGTCACCGCGGCGAGCATTTCCGAATCTTCCAGCAACGCGGCCTCGATGAATTTGGGTTTGAACTGGTGGACGAAATAAATCAACCCGCGCGCGCCGTGAATCAGCGCCATCCAGACTTCTGAACGGACTTCCGACGGCGTCGGTTTTCGCCCGGATTCCGCGATGTGCGTGCATTCGATACACGCCCAGACGGGTTTCTGTCCGCCGGTCCATTGGCGCAATCGTTCAACGCCGTGGGCCACGTACCAGAGGTTGCCCGCCACCGCTTTGCTTCCGTGGTTGGCCGGGTAGATGTCAAACGAGGCAATATCGCAGCCCTTGAGGTATTCCGGGTAGTCCTCGGGATGGTTGTTGCGCCGGCCGCGACCATACCAATCATCCCAAGCGACACCCTGGCCGAGATTGAGGAGCACGGGCCGGCCCGGGTCGGCGGCCTTCAGGTGTTGATAGTCCGCGACCACCTTCTCCGGTGCGATGGGGGAACCAAATCCAAACCGCGCGCCGCGCGATTGTGCATTGTCCGGCTCGTCGTTGTGCATCCAGGCGACGATGTTGGTATCGCCCCGGCGCAGGGCGGTCTCGTTCTGCGCGCAGATCACCAACAGGCCGTTTTGCTTGAGCGCATCAAGTTGGGCATCGGTTGGTCCCTGCCATAACCCGACAAAGGTGTTGATCCCGGCGTCCCGATAGCGGGTGGCATTGATCGGATCTTGCAGCCAGACACCGAGAGGAAAGTGCGTCTTCGAGTCGGCAGCCATTGCATGCCACGGAAGGGCGATCGTTCCGAGCAGGACCAGCAACCGTCGCGGCCAGCTGGCGCCGGTGGATACTGAGCTGGCTTCCGTTTTCCAGCGGAGCAGGGTGTACACCCCGATGAACTAGCGATCCAAGGCGGATTGGACAAGTGCGAAAGGCATCGTCGAAAGCGAGTTGAAATCTCCAGTTAACGCCCCAAAATCCCCTGATTCAGGCGGTTCCCCGAATCGCTACGGACAGGTCATACGTAAATTCCGGCCAAAGCGTAGCTTGCAGGAGTTGCTCCGGAAGGACATAAGAATTGGTAAATCGGCTCATCTATTAGAGTTCCGTGGGAATAACTCCGGCCAAAGATTCCAACTGGTCAGGGCGCGTGTCTGTGCACGCGTCAGTGTCGGCGTTTTTATTGCTGGGTCTGACCCTGCTGGCGATGGTGTGTGGCGTCAAAGCTTCCCCGGTACAGGTGGCGGGGAATCTAGCCTTCCTGCCGAATCAGTCCGGCGAGCTAACGATGGTCCGGCTTGAGGGCGAAACCAACACCACAACCATTTCCACTTATCCCTTTGTAAGGGACATTGGTGGGATCTCACTCCATGGTCGTTACGCCTTCGTGTCCGTCAGTAATGAGAGCATGATCGTGTTCGACGTAGCTGTGCCGCCGTTGGCCCCGATTACAGGCGGACGCTTTTTGACTCTTGGATCCGCCGAGGACGTGAAGGTGTCCGGGGATACAGCCTTCATCGCCAATGGCGCCGCCGGTATTGCCATCGTGGATGTGTTTGATCCGTCGCTATGGGCTGATTTACCCAGCGTCACGACCCCGGGAAGCGTGTCATCCGTTGATGTGGCCGGCAACCGCCTCTACGCGGCTTGCGGCGCCAGTGGTTTGCGGATTTTTGACATCACCGATGCCGGGGCGGTGTACTCGCTAGGAAGCCGGGCAACAGCGAGTGCGGCAGGGCGGGTACGAGTGGCGGGAAACCTGGCGTTTGTAGCCTGTGCAGCGGGACGACTGGAAATCGTAAACATCCAAAACCCGGCGGCACCAACGCTGGTCTCAGCCTATCTCGGCGGTGGCAGTTTGCGGGATGTGGATGTGGCAGGAAACTTCGTCGTGCTGGCCAACACCAACGGGGCATTGACGGTATTGAATGTGAGCAACCCGGCGGCGCCCGTGGCTCAAAGCACAAACACGATTATCGGGGGCGCCTTTGGAGTGCGCGTGGTCGGTAATCATGCCTACGTGCGTAACGGTGCCGGGGGGCTGGTGGTTGTCCCGTTGGCAGCCCTGTCAGCCACAGCCCCGCAATTGCAGGAAGCCGTGCTTCCGGTGTTGGTGGCAACCGGTCAGACGGCGGTAATGAGCGTGCTGGCGGCCGGGACGCCGCCGGCGACTTTTCGCTGGAGCAAGAATGGTGTGCCCCTTTCTGACAACACCCAGATCAGCGGCACCACCAACGCCTGGCTGGTGATTTCCAATGCCACGTTGGCTGACACGGGTTCGTATTCTGTGACAGTTTCAAACACGTTCGGTCAACTGGTAAGTTCCAATGTGCTCACGGTCGTCAATCCCGGTACGCCGGTCGTGCGCGGGAGTTTCAATCCCGGCGGCACGGCGCAGAGCGTGGACGCCAACAACTTCACTGCTTATGTCGCCGCCGGCACCAACGGTCTGGAAATTTTTGATGTCTTCGATCCCCGGCACCCGCGTCGCATTGGGGGCGCGGAAGTTGCCGGTTTTTCCGCCGGCATCCGGATTCTGGGTGAATCCGGCGAGGACGTTTTCATGGCTACCGACACGAACGGCCTTCAGGTTTTCAAAGTCCTTCCCAATATCACGCCCGCACTTTCATTCGTCACCAACACCGCTGGCACAGCCAACGCGGTGTACCTCGAGGGTGGTCTGATTTATCTGGCGGATGGAGAAAACGGCCTTCAAGTCTATGCGTTGAGTAATTCCATTCTGCCCACGTTCGTTGGCGCGTACGACACCCCTGGTTACGCTTGGAACGTTTTCGTATCCGAGGGGATTGCGTATGTGGCGGATGGCACGAACGGGATCCAAATCCTTTCCGTCACGAATCCCGCTGCCATTTTCCTGCTCAGTACCTTCGATACGGCTGATGAAGCACGCAGTGTAAAGGTGGCCGCCGGCAAGGCCTGCGTGGCGGACGGCAGCGGTGGATTGCTGGTGCTGAACGTTGCCAATCCGGCGAGTCCGGCACTTCTGGGCAGCTATACCAGCGCTGTCCCGGCGCTCGACCTGGAATTCGTCGGCAACATCGTGGTTCTGGCCAAGGGCGCGAACGGGGTCGAATCCTTTGATGTCTCCAATCCCGCCGTCATTACCTCCCTCGGCGCTGCTCCCAATGCCGGGCCGGCAAACGGACTGCGGATAGAAGGCAACGCGGTTTATGTGGCTGCCGGTGCCAATGGCGTCCAAATCCTCGAACTGGTTGGCCTCACCAACAGTTTTCCGGAAATCATTTCGGCGCCCGCTGATGTCATCACCTTGCCAGGCGGTTCGGTAAGTTTCCAGGTTGGCGTCAACGGCACCCCACCGCTCACCTATCAATGGTTCAAGGATGGCAAGGCTTTGATTGACTCGCCCGACTCGCGTGGCGCGGCCACGGCCACTCTCACCCTCTCCAACCTGTTGCTTTCCGTTTCGGGCAACTATTCGGTGGTGGTGCGTAATGCGTGGAATCTTTCCGCGGGCACGACGGTGAATCTGAATGTGGTTCCGGTGGGGACGCCGGTGTTGCGTTCGGGGTACTTCGACCCGGGTGATGCCCTGAGTGCGCACGTGGTCGGTCAGTTGGCGTTTGTGGCGAGCCGTACCAACGGGTTGCTGGCGATTGACTGCCGTGATCCGATGAATCCGGTGCTGGTGGGCAAGACCAATACTCTCGATCTCGCGCAGGATGTGGAAGTCCATGGACGCTACGCTTACGTCGCTTCGTGGAAGGCGGGGCTGGAAATCTTTGATGTCCTGAATCCCACGAATCTGGTGCGGGTTGGTCATTGCGACACGCCTGGCAGTGCGCACAAAGTGCGTGTGATCGGCAACCGCGCCTTTGTTGCGGATCGCGCCGGTGCCAGCGGGGCCGGCGGATTTGCGGTGATTGACGTCAGCGATCCCACGCGTCCGGGATTGATCAGCAGCGCCGCAACGGCGGGTTTTGCCGAGGGGCTGGATGTGCTCGGCGACAAGGTTTTTGTGGCGGCAGCCTACGCGGGGATGGCGGTATTTGACGCCGCCAATCCATTGGCTCCGACGCAAATCGCGCAGTTCGACACGCCGGGTGATGCCGAGAACGTAACCCTGGCGGGTACGCGCGCGTATGTTTCGGATTACAATCGTGGCCTGCAAATTGTGGATGTGCTGAACCCCGCCGCTCCCGTAAAGCTTGGGGAGCTTTCGACGTCGGGAGATGCGTTCAACATCCAGATCGTCAGCAATCGCGCGTACGTCGCCACCGGCATTGGGCGGGCGCAAGTTGTGGACGTGGACAACGCGAGTGCGCCGGCCTTGATCTCGACCAGCTTGGCCGGAAAATCAGTCCACAGTTTGCAAATCATCGGCCAGCACGCGTTCCTGGCCGACCGCGAATCGGGATTGCTGGTTGCCGAACTGCTCGGGTTCAGTCCGGTGGCGCCGAGCATTGTCGAATTTCCAACCAACATCAGCGCCACCGCCGGTCGCGAACTGGTCTTGAGTGTGGCCGCCGAAGGGACCCCACCGCTGAGTTACGCCTGGCAGTTGAACGGTACGCCGCTCACCAACCCAACGAACATCACCGGCGTGAACCAACCGCACCTTTCCTTCACGAATCTTCTGGCCACCAACAGCGGCAATTACCGCGTCGTGATCAGCAATGCCCAGGGCGCAGTTACGAGCGCGGTCGCCGTCGTGACCGTCAGCGCATTCGGCGCGCCCGTGGCGCGCGGGTTGTTTGACACGCCGGGGAAGGCGCGGTCGGCCACCGTTTTTGGCAACGTCGCGTTCGTCGCGGATGGCGGAGCGATCGTGCGGATGGCGGATTTGCGTGATGTCAGTAATCCCGTTGCGCTCGGCAACTACACGGCGACCGGAATCGTTTACGGAGTCTCCGTGCAAACAAATCTCCTGTTCCTCGCCCTCGGCACAAACGGAGTCGAGATTGTGGACGCGAGCAACCCTGAACTGCCGGTGCGCGTCGGTGCGTTCGACACGCCGGGGACGGCCTTGAATCTGGAGGTGACCGGCGGCAAAGCATTCGTCGCGGATGGCGAGGCGGGCTTGCAGATTTTCAATGTGACAAATCCATCCAATCCAACGCCGCTCGGCTCGCTGGACACCGCGGGCATGGCCAACGACGTTCGCGTCGCTGGCGATCTGGCGTTTGTGGCGGATGGCCCGGCCGGCCTGCAAGTTATCGCGGTTACAAATCCGGCCGTTCCGATCCACCTCGGCGGCTACAGCGAGGGCGGCACGGCCAACGCCATCCGCATTGGCGGCAATCGCGCCTACATTGCCGATGGCAGCGAGGGTTTGTTGATCCTCGATATTTCAACCCCGGCCTTCCCGGTGCCCGTCGGTGGCTATGTGACACCGGATGCCACGGCCCTTGATGTCTTGGGTAATCTCGTGGTGCTGGCGGACGGTGTTGCGGGTTACATCGTCCTCGACGTGACGAATCCGGCGGGCGTGATTCCCGTGGGCGGTGGACCGACGGGAGATTCAGTGACCGGCGCCATGCTCGTTGGCAATCTGGCGTTCCTGTCCTCGGGCACCAACGGGCTCAAGCTGATGGAATTGTCCGGTGTGCCGCCGTTGGCTCCGGTGTTTCTCAAACACCCGGCGAGCCTGTCCGTCCTGCACGGGGCCACGGCCCAGTTTGAAGCGTTGCCCAATGGCACGCCGTCCCTCGCGTGTCACTGGTATCTGGACGGCCTGCCGGTGTATGATAATGCACGGGTTTCCGGTGCGGCCACCCCGCGACTCACAATAACCAATGTCGGCTTGCAGGACGAGGGCAACTATACGTTGCGGGTGTTGAGTCCGTGGGGCGTGACCAACAGTGCCGCCGCCCAGCTCCGGTTCATTGGTCCGTTGCAAGCTCAGATTGATGCGGCGGCCACCGGCGCGGTCATTCAACTCGCTCCAGGCGTTTATCCGGAAACACTGTTGCTCAACAAATCGGTGACGCTGGTCGGTCAGTGGTGGAATCAGCCGGTGTTGACCAGTGCGGGGCAGGACCCGGTATTGCATGTATTGCCCGGTGCGAATGTCACGTTGCGCGGGGTTGCTCTGCGCAATGGCGCGGCCCCCGGCGGCCTGGGCGGCGGCATCTACAATGAAGGTTCGCTCTGGCTCGACCACTGCCTGGTGGCGGACAACACAGCGGACTCCGGGGCCGGTATTGCCAACTGGGGCACGCTCGTTCTTGTTTCCTCCCTCATCAGCAACAACGCCGCTGCATTTTCGGGGGGCGGAATTCACAACGGGCCCGGCGCCACCGTTTTCGCCACCAACTGCACCCTCACGGCCAACACCGCGCAGGATGGCGCAGGGATGTTCAACGAAGGGACGGGCGTGTTCGCCGGCTCGCTGGTGTCGAGCAATTTTGCCGATGGGCTGGTCGGCAACGGCGGGGGATTCCGCTCACTCGCGGGGCTGGTCCAGCTCGTCAACTGTACGGTCAGTGGCAATCTGGCCGCGCCGGCCACCACGTTACCGGCCACCGGACTTGGCGGTGGCTTCTGCGTGAATGGCGGCGTGTGTGAATTCTATTCGTCCACGGTGGCGTTCAACGCCGCCTCGTTCCACGGCGGCGGAATCTCCATTGCCCCGGGTGCGCAGGTCCACTCGCGGAATTCCCTTTTCGCCAACAACAACGCGCCGGATTCGCCGGACTTTGGCGGCACGATGTATACCGATGGTTACAACCTCGTCCAAAACGGCGTTGGCCTCGCCTTCGCGGGAGCGGCCCCCGGTGACCTCTGGAACGTGGACGCCCGGCTTGATACCCTGCGCGATAATGGCGGCCCGACAATGACTCATGCGCTTTTGACCGGCAGTCCGGCCATTGACGGGGGCGGTCCGCCCAGTCCTTTCACCGATGCCCGGGGACTGGCGCGGCCATTCGACCTGCCGTGGATCGCGAACCCGGCCAACGGACTGGACATCGGCGCGTACGAGTTTATTGACCAGTCGCCCTATCTCATTCTTTCGAACCGCACCGCCGCCGGCTTCACACTCGCGTGGGCAACCAACAGCGTTCTGCAAAAAACTCTCGCGTTGCCCGCAGGTTGGTCCGACCTGACCAATCCCAGTCCGTTCTTCGTTTCCACCCTCACCAACGAGCAGGGTTATTTCCGCCTCCGCACCACGGTCACGCCGGTCGTACTCACGACCAACAGCCAGACAACCAACGGTTTCATCCTCGCCTGGCCGGGCGTTGGCATCCTGGAACACGCGCCTGCGACCGCGGGTCCTTGGGAATCCGTCAGCGGCATCAGTCCGTTCCCGGTGGTTGTTGATCCCGGGGTCAACGAGTTCTTCCGGCTCCGGGTGATCGAACACTGAGCGGAGCGACTCTCCGCAAAGCGAGTTTATTGATTTTACCATTCGTGGAAAGGTGTGGCAGTCTATCCGAAATAAGCCGGCGGAGCCGACGCCGGATCGGATTTCTCAACTGATGAAGAGTTCGCCCGCTCCCGTCCCGCCCGAAGGGTCGCCATTGCCGCCGTCCCGTCCCGCCCGCGACCCGCGGCGGCTTTGCGGCATCATTCCGCCGATGATCACACCGCTCAGTGGTCGTGACACGCTCGATGTTGCTGGCCTGGAGCGGTTGATCGAACACATCGTGGCCGGCGGCGTGAACGGATTGTTCATTCTCGGCACGAGCGGGGAAGCGCCGGGCCTGAGTTATCGACTGCGCCGTGAACTGGTTGAACGCACCTGCCGCCAGGTGCGCGGGCGTCTGCCCGTGTTGGTGGGCATCACGGACACGTCCTTCGTGGAGGCGATCGCGATGGCGGCGTTGGCGGCGGACGCCGGTGCGCAAGCGGTCGTCAGCGCCGGTCCGTTCTATCTGCCGACCGCCCAACCGGAGCTGATTGATTACGTCGAACGCCTCGTGCCGGAACTGCCGCTCCCGTTGTATCTCTACAACATGCCCCAGCTCACCAAGGTGCCGTTCGAGAGCGAAACCGTGAAGCGGCTGACGGGGCTCAAACAAATCGCCGGAGTCAAGGACAGCTCCGGCGATATCCGGTATTTTGAGAAGCTGATCGCGTTGAAGCGGGAACGCCCGGACTGGTCGGTGTTCGTCGGCCCCGAGCATTTGCTGGCCGATGCCACCCAGCGCGGCGGCGATGGCGGCGTGAACGGTGGTGCGAACTATCACCCCCGCCTCTTTGTGGATCTCTTTGCGGCCGTCAAACGGGGCGAGGCGGTCCGCGTGGAACAACTGCAACGGGAAGTTCTGCAACTCGGCCAGATTTACACCATCGGCCGGCATGCGTCTGCCGTAATCAAGGGCATGAAGTGCGCGTGCTCACTCCTCGGCTTGTGTGAGGACCGCATGGCGGAACCGTTCGAGCGTTTTCACGAGCCCGAACGCGCCCGCGTGCGGGCCGTGCTCGCGTCGCTCAACCTGCTGCCGCCGGAATCCACCGCTGTCTGAACAGCGCTCGGCACAACTTGCGGCGCGTTTCAAAAAGGGAAACCCCCCGCGGCCTTGCGGCGGCGAGGGGCTTTCAGGTGGGGGAACGCAAAACCAGTTGCAAGAATTACTGCTGTAACAATCGGAGCACGCTGTTCGGCAGGGCATTGGCCTGGGCCAGCATGGCGGTGCCGGACTGCACCAGAATATTCTGCTTCGCGTATTCCGTGCTTTCCTCGGCTACGTCCACGTCCATGATGCGCGAACTGGCCGCCGTGAGATTCTCGGCACTGACGCTCAATTGATCGGCGGTGTAGTTCAAACGTGTTTGAAACGCGCCGATGCTCGAACGGTCCACGGACAATTGGTTGATCGCGGCCTTGACGTTGGTCAGGGCGGTGACGGCGCCGGCCACGGTGCTTAAATCGTCGGTGGCCAGAGTGGTGTAGGCGGCCGCGCTGAGATTGACGCCGGCCATGGTGAAAGTGTTGCCTTCGGAATCAATGGTGACGTCCAGCGCGGTGGCGGAGAACAGCGGGACACCGTTGAAATCCTTGGTCGCCGCGTTGGCGATGTAGGCCGCGAGCTGGCCATACTCGTTGTTGTAGAGATCCCGGTCAGCGTTCGACTTGGTGACGTCCTGCGCCAGGATCGAAAGTTCGCTCATGCGGTCGAGCGCCTTGGCTATCTTCTTCAGATAACCATCCTGCGTCTGCGTGAAGGAAACCGCGTTGCTGACGTTGGTCTTGGCGGCATTGGTGCGCTGGATTTGCGCTTGGAGCCGTGAAGCGACTGCCAGTCCGGCGGCGTCATCCGAGGGGTTGACGATTTTCTGGCCGGAACTGAGCCGGGCGAGTGACTTGCTCAGCGCCGCCTGGCTGCCTTGCAGATTATTCGCCGAGACCTGCGCGGTGATGTTGGTGTTGATGACCATGGTTTGACCTTTCTTGCTTGGTTTGGTTTTGCGTTCGCGTTGATTACAACAGTGCGCAGGCGGTCCCCCCGGCCTGCTCGCTCTTGATTGGCTTTTTGCTGCCGGTCCCGGCCGGCTTGGACAGTTGCGGCAACGTCGGCCGGCCCTGGGTCAGGGCCTCCTGGTTGTTGCGCTGAATCTCCTCATAAACTTCCTGCCGATGGACCGGCACGTCGGCGGGCGCTTCGACGCCGAGCTTCACCACGTCGCCTTCCACCCGAACGATTTTCACCCGAATGCGACCGTCAATGACGATGCTTTCGTTGGTTTTGCGGGAAAGAATGAGCATGGGCGTTTGGGGTCGGATCAACGGTTCAACGGCAGCGGGTGCTGGATCGAGTAACGCGCGGCATTGGCCAGCACGACCTGTTTGCCTTTGAGCGTAAAGCGATTGATGACAATCGGCCCCTTGAGATTCACGGTGCCCCCGCTTTTGGCCCGCAACGTGACGATGTTGTAAACCAGTGCGTCCGTGGGGTTCTTCAAGCCGAGAAATTTCACGTCCTCCGCCGGCACGTCCGGTTCATAATCCGGCAACGTCTCCAGCGCGGGCAGCACGAGGAAGGCGAGATCCGGATTGTCAATCACCTGCAACCAACGGAATGGCGCCTCGTGGGGATTTTCCAACAGCGCGTAGCGCTTGATGTGCTCGAAGCCGAGCAGCCCCAGCGGCAGGTGAACGATGTTCTCGTTCTTGACGGCCAGCGCTTCATACTCCACCGCCCCGACCGACTCCATGGTTTCACAGGTGTTCATGATTTTTTGAATGTCAGCGCCTGTTTAGCACCGCCGATGCCATGGGCCAAAACTCTTCAAATCGCTCAGGAATCCGGGGTTTTCCCCCTATCGTTGGAGCCGAAATTCAACGGGCTGGAAAGTTTTGCCGGGTGAACGAGGTCAGAACTTCCGGGTTGGAATCAAGCAGAGCTGACTGAAACGGCGGGTGGATCAAGCCCGCAGACGGTCGGTCGGAAGCGGGTGGCCAGCGAGAACGCAGCGCTGGCCGAGCTGGGATGGATGAGTCCGCGCAACTCGAAATCTGACTGGCCGGGGCGCGGAGCAACCCGCGGCCAACCGACGGTCAATCACTCCAGGGATTGACACTGAGATCCGCAAAGAAATCGAGTTCCTTCGCCCGAAAGCCGTAGCGTTGCGAGGTGCCGCCCGCGACGACGCGCAGTTTGAATTCCTCCGTTCGCGTAATTTGCGGGGGACGCAGTTTGCATTGCAGGCCAGCGTCGCACAGGTTGGATTTGAAGTTGCCCACGATCATGTTGCAGAGCTCACCGATGACGTCGTTGGCCACTGCGGGATCGGCCACGTCGGCGGGCGAGAGTCCCAGGAGCCGGTCCCCGATGGTGGGCAGGGCGGATTTGGGCAGACGCAGATGGACCAGGCCCGTGGCTTTGCCGGCAAAGCTGACCTCGCCGAGGATGTGTTCGATCTTGAAGGGATCGAGGGCATTGGCCGCAAGGGACTTTAATTCGATATTGAGCATCGTCCGGAAACTCTTGGAGACGGCACGCACCAGCGGGTCGCTCATAGCCAGTAACAGGGCGCTGCTCATCCCGGTGCGTTGCAGGGCTTCTTCGACGGTGGTGGCGACGTAATCGGCTTCGCACTCGGCGCGCGGGTTCGCGGCTTGCAGCAAGCGGGCGGCGAGTTCGGAGTCCTGGTTGATCAACCGGGCGAAGTCATCCAGGCTGGCGTCGCGCTGGGCGATCAATTCCTGCAGGCGCTTGACGCTGGCGGGGATGGATTCGATCCCGAACCGTTTGGCAACTTCCTCGGTTTGTGCGACTGGAGTCATAGGTTTTATTGGGCGGACGATTGGGTCAGCTAAAAGTGTTGCTTTCGGTGGCGAACAGGGCGCGGGTTTGCTTCGCCAAGATCGCCCGATAGTTGTCGAACGTGTCGTCCTTAAAGCCCAAGGCTTCGGCCACCAGCCCTAGGGAACCGCAGTCGGAGACGCCGGAACCGCCACAGGTCAGATCAGAATCCGTGAGGGTAGCCGACGGTTGCCGTTGTTCGCCACAGGCCAGCGGATGTCCGACCGCACAACCCAAACCGGCACACATGGACAGAGAGGCGGCAAGTTTGGTGAGCGCCACCTGTTCGTCCTGTTTGTTCTCAATTCCTTCAAACGGTTCGGCGTAACGGAGAATTGTGGTGCAGATGGACAGCGGGAACTGCCAGCGGCGCGCGACCATGGCTCCGATCAGCGTATGCGAGAACCCGACCACGGCGCGCTCGGCTTCCACATAATCCACCTGATTTTCGCGAATGTAGGCCAGCACCGCCGGGTACTCCTTCCGGACCTCCGGATGGGAAAGCATGATGATCTGGCCCAGATTGTGGAGCAGGCCACAAAGCCGGGCGGTGTCCTGATAGGTCTTGCCGAGAAAGGTGGCAATGATGTAGGCCGCCGCCGCCGTGCCGAGGGATTTTTCCCAGATCAGTTTTTCAATTTCGCCGAAATTCTTGTTCCATCGTTTGAGGGTCAGCCCGAGGAGCAGCGTCTTCAGCGAGCCGAGGCCCACGACCAACACCGCTTCTTCAACGGCGGTGACGGCCTCCGCGCGGCCCAGGGAAGCGGAATTCGCGGCGCGCATCACAGCGGAAACCAGAACCGGATCCCGGGCGAGGACCGCCGCGATTTCATGCGGCGTGGAATCCGGGTCATCCACCAGCTTCAGCGCCCGGCTGGCTGCTTCGGGGATGGGCGGAATGGTTTCCACCCAACTGACGATATCGTCCACCGTTCGACCGCGGCCGAACTTGCCCTCGTATTCCAGAATAATGGAGTCGTACATTGGATCAGTCAGGCCGCCACGGGAGCGGCTTTGGGCTGCAAGGTGATGACGCGCTTCACCTTCTCGATGAGTTGATCGTCCTTGAACGGCTTCACGAGATAGTCACGCACCCCCAGCTTCGCAATGTAGGCGACGTTTTCGCGTCCGGATTCAGCCGTGAGCATGATCACCGGAATGTTTTTCAGGTCCGGATTCTCCTTGAGCTTGGTGAGCATCGTCACGCCGTCCATCACCGGCATGGTGATGTCCAGGACGATCAGGTCGGGTTTTTCATTGGCGGCGGCGGCGAGTCCTTCCTCGCCATTGGTGGCTTCACACACGGTGCAATCGTAGGGCGCAAACGTTCGCTTCACGATCAAGCGGATCGTCTTGCTGTCATCAACAGTTAGTATCTTCATAGGTTTATCCGGTTAATCGAACTTGATGTGGATTTCGACGGCCAGGGGTTGACCCTGGCAGCGGAAGTGAATGATCTCCGCACGCAAGTCCGGTGGCGCTTCAATGACGTAGGCCCCGCGGATGACGGAGGGCGTGCTCATGGCGCAGGCGCGGCCGGCATCGCACAGGGCGGATTTGAAGCCGCCGCCGATCATGTTGGTCAATTCACCGATGACGTCGTTGATGTCGCCTTCCTCCACGGGTTGTTCAGCCGGGTTGCCGAACATGGCATTGACGGCCACCCGGGCCAGGGCTTCCGGCAGATGCACGTAGATGGCGCCGGTGACATTGTCGCCCGCGATGCCGATGGTGCCGCCTACGCGGTTGGGCTCCATCAACGGACCTTCACCCGTGATCAGCGTGGGGGAAAGGCCGAGCATGGTCCCGAACACATTCGGGACGACGCCCTCGATGGCGCTTTGGGAGTTGAACTCAATTGCTGTGCTCATAAGTTTGTGGCTTAAGCGGATTTGGTAAGGAGTTGTGACCGGGCGGCTCCCGCCATTGCCAGTACGGTTTCGCGCAGCGCGGGCGCAATCTGTGCCAGTGGCAGGACGCGATCCACGACCCCCAACTCCGCCGCGGCGCGGGGCATGCCATAGACCACCGAGGTTTCTTCATCCTGCGCGATGGTGGGCGCGCCCAGTGATTTCAGGGCTTTCATTCCCATCGCGCCATCACTGCCCATGCCAGTGAGGATGGCCGCGACCGGTTGCACGCCCGCGATCTCCGCCACGGAACGAAACAACACGTCCACCGCCGGGCGACAGTGATGCACCGGTGGTTTCTGGTTGAGCGACATGCGAAAGCCGGTGCCAACCCAGGAGGCGGTCATGTGAAAATCACCGGGCGCAATCAACGCCAGGCCGGGCCGCAGGAGATCGCCATCCACGGCTTCGCGCACCTCCAGCGCGCTCTGCTGGTTCACCCGCTCCGCGAAGACCCGCGAGAAATACGGCGGGATGTGCTGGACGATGGCGATGCCGGGCAGGCCGTCGGGCAGGTGTGTCAGCACCTGGGTGAGCGCTTCCACCCCGCCGGTGGAGGCACCAATGCAGATAATCTGGCGCGGATGAAAACTGGCAACGCAGCTCTGGATGGGGGCCGGGGTTGCTGTGGGGCTGCCAATATTCCGCTGGACGAGCTTGGCCACGGCGGCGGCCTTGATATGCTGGCTGAGTTGTTCACCGAGCGAACCGATGGAGTAGGCGCTGCTGGGCTTGGCGAGCACGTCCACCGCACCGGCTTCCAGCGCGGCCAGGGCCGCCGAAGAACCCGCGTGGGTAAGGGAACTGATGACGATCACCGGCATGGGCCGGTGCTGCTGGAGAATTTTCAGGAAGGTGATGCCATCCATGCGTGGCATTTCGATGTCCAGCGTCAACACATCCGGGTTGAGTTCCTTGATCTTGTCGCGCGCCACGTACGGATCCGGCGCCACGCCCACCACTTGGATCTGCGGATCCTTGGCCAGCGCGTCGGTGATCATCCGGCGGACCACCGCGGAATCATCCACGACGAGCACCTTAATTTTTTTGAGCGGATTCATCTGATTTTAGAAGGCGCACTCGGCGACGTCGCCCACGCGCCCGCCCGGCTTCCTGGCCGTGGCGATTTTTTCCTGCCGGGCTACCGTCTCTTCGCAATCCAAGGCGGCCAAGGTAAGCAATTCGAGTTGCGTGCCGGAGAGTTGCAAGGTGGTTAGCGCTGCTTCATGCCGTACCACGGCGAAACTTTCCCAGCCGGGGGAAGCGCCGGTTTGATGGGCGATGGCATCGGCCACATGCACGACGGCGGATAAATGCCCGGCGCCCTCCAGCTGCGGGTGGTGGTGAAAGGCCACGGCCTCAACGATGATTTCAGGGATGCGCCACTGGCGCAACAGGGACGCGCCGATCTCGGCATGATCGCAGCCAATGACGGTTTTCTCTGCCTCCAGCAGGGAAGCTTCTCGTCTTTCGACCAGCCGGTGGATCTTCTGGCGGGAGTCCGCGTTGAGCGTCTGGCCGATGACGACCTTGCCGATGTCGTGCAACAACCCAGCGGTGTAGGCGATCGAGGTATCCGCGCCGAGGGTTCTGGAAAGCGCCAGGGCGCGCGGTGTCAGGAGGGCAGTGACCAGGGAGTGTCGCCAGAGTGCGCCCGTGTCCATGTCGTAACCCGGCAGTTCGTTGCCGATCGGGCCGCCGAAGCTGAGGGCCATGACTAGGCGGTGGATTTCGCCGTACCCGAGGTACAGCACGCCCTGCTCCAGCGAAGCCACCGGTTGCGCCAGGCCGTAACTGGCCGAGTTGCAGAGGGCCAGCAGCTTGGCGCTTAACACGACGTCGCGACTGACGGTGGAGATGACCTCGTCGTAGTCCGCGTTGGTGTCGTTGAGCAGGTTGAGCAGCCGTACCACGGTGGGAGAGGGTGCGTGCAAATTAGGGGTCTTACCGATCAGGGTTTCGGCGTTCATAGGCTGAGGGCCTTTCTGCCCGGCATGTCGAGCGTGACCGAGCCGGTTGTCAGATCCAACCGCATTGTTCTGCTTTCATGACCCCCGGTGGCGCTGGCTTTCAAGGTCACCCCATTACGAGCCAGCATCGTCACGACCGCCTCGATGTTGCGGTTGCCGATATTGAAAACCTTGTTCTGATCCAGGAACTCCGCGCCGCCCGCCATTTTTATGACCACTCGCTGTTTCCAGCCGCCGAGCGCGTAAACCGCATGAAACATGGCAGGTAGGCCCGTGTCCACAAACATGTTTGGGCGGCTGGCGGCGCGTTCGGCGTTGATGGTGGAATCAGGCAACATGGCGTGGAGCATTCCGCCGACCCGGGCGACCGGATCGTAAATGGTGACGCCGACGCACGAACCGAGCGAGTACGTTACCAGTTGCGCCGAGGCGTCGTTGCTGGCCAGCATGTCGCCCATGCCCACGATCAAATTCTTCTTCGGGGCGGGAATCACCCATCGGGGCGGAGCGGCGGTGAGGCTGTTTGACATGCGTTTCGTTCAATCGGCTTTAACTTTTCCGGTAAACCCCGGGTTTGACCGTTCTCAGTGAGTGCTTCACCCCCAGCAAACTTTCGGAATGACCCACGATGAAATAACCACCGGGGGAGAGGTGGTCCGTTAATTTGGTGACGAGTTGCTGCTGGGTCGCCGCGTCAAAATAGATCATGACGTTGCGACAGAAGATGACGTGTTGACCCGGGGCGACCGGATACTGGGCCTGCAGCAGATTCAACCGGTGAAAAGTCACCGACTGCCGGAGCGCATCTTTGATCCGGTAGAACCCGGCGTTGGCCCCCGTGCCTTTCTGGAAATATCTCGGCAACAAATCCGGCTGGGGCACTTTCACCCGTTCGGCGGGATAAATCCCTTTCCGCGCATGCTCGAGCACGCGGGACGAAATGTCCGACGCCTCGATCTGCCACGGGTAGGTGCCGTGTTTGCGCCCGTATTCTGCCAGGACAATCGCCACGGTGTAAGGCTCTTCACCGGACGAACACGCCGCGCTCCAGAACCGGAACGGCTCATGGCGCTTGATCAGTTCCGGCACGAATTCCGCCAGGATGTGATCACGCAGGTAATCCAGATGCTGACTTTCCCGAAAGAAGTGGGTGTGGTTGGTGGAAATCAAATCCACCAGGGGCCCCAATTCCTGCGCGCCTTGGGTGGATTCAAGGAACTCACAATACGCCTCGAAGGAATCCAGCCCGAGCTGGCGCAGTCGCTTGCCCAAGCGGCCCGCGACCAGCGCCTGCTTGTCACTGCCGAGGCGGATGCGGCTGTGCGCATAGACCTGCTCGGCGATGAACTCATACGCCTCGGGCGAGATGGTGTTGTGCAGGAGCGTTGACATCGTGGGCTTAGAAATCCTTGAATTCGCCAGCGCCTTGGCCCACCGGCTCCGGCATCGGGATGTCGCGATCCTTCGGCACATTGCGGAATCCGGGGGCCGCCGGAAGAGCCGGGTGCCCGGGGTTGGGCTTGACCGAAGGGCGCGGCGAGCGGGGCCGTTGCGGTGGAATGGCGGTCGGGGCCGCCGGACGCAGGGCGGGTGCATCGGCCGCCCCGGTGGGGTGGCCGGACACCAGCGCCTCGAGCTGCTGCACGACCTCTTCCTGCGATTCGACCTGGGCGTGGAGTTCTTCTGCGGCGCTGGCATTTTCCTCCGCGGTGGCCGCATTGGACTGGGTCAACTTGTCCATCTGGCCAACGGCGGCATTCACTTCCGTCACGCCCTGGCTCTGCTCCTTGTTGGCCGAGGCGATCTGGACAATCACTTCGTCGAGCGATTTGATCTGCGTAACGATCCCGTCAAAGACTTGTTCAATCGTCCGCGCCGTGGCTTCGACCTCCGTCAGGCTGTGGACGACTTTCGTGCTGGCCACGCCCCCCATCTCGCTGCGTTTGACGGCCATCTCGATCTTGGCGGAGCTGTCCCGCGCGGCTTGGGCGCTGCGCTGAGCGAGCGATCGTACTTCATCTGCAACCACGGCAAAACCCGCCCCGGCTTCACCCGCGCGGGCGGCCTCGACGGCGGCGTTGAGGGCCAGCAGGTTCGTCTGGAAGGCGATCTCGTCAATGGTCTTGATGATTTTGGAAATCTCCTGGCTGGACGATTGCATCTCGCCCACCGCGGCTTGCATCTCGCTCACGGCCGCTTTAATGGCGGTCAGTGTGCGACTCATTTCGGCCAGTTGATTGAGACCGGCGGCGGCCGATTCCCGGGTCTGGCTGCCGAGGGCGGTGCCTTGAGCCGCGCTTTCGGCGTTCCGCCGGGTCATGCTGGCGATCTCCTCCAAGGAGGCGCTGGTTTCCTCCAGGGACGCTGCCTGGGCGCTGGCCCGATCGGCGAGTGACTGGCTGGCGGTGGAAATTTGTTTGACTGCGGCGCTCGTCTGGTGCGCGCCCTCACTCAAGTGGGTAATGACCGCCAGGATCGGCTTCACCAACAGGGATTGGTTCAGGAGATGGAACACCGTCAATACAATGAGGAGAATGATTCCGCCCACCATCGCCATGGACTTCACGGTGGCGCGTACGACCGGGTCGCCGGTCATCTGGGTTTTCAGGACGAAGGCCCCTTTTAGTTCGCCCAGTTTGGCGTTCTCCATGGGGAATCCGAGAACGTCCTTCCCGTCCCGAGTCGGACTGCTGGCCGGGTCGCCGTGGCACGACAGGCAACTGCGATTCAAATACACCGGCCGCGCCAGGACCAGTTCACCCGTCTGCTTGTTCGCAGAGAAGAACTCGGTCTGACCACTCTCGAATGCCTTGAACGCGGCGGCGAAATCCGCGCTGTTGTTGTTCTTCGGATTCCGCGCGGAGACTCCCGGGCGCGACGGAGTGAAGAACTCATACCCTTCCTTCTTGGCCGCGTCCGCCACCGAGAGCCAGGCTGCCACTACTGGGATGGTGCGATAAAGGTCGGTCTGGTGATAGGCTTCCAACAGTGGTTTTCCACCGGTCTGTTGCTTGGCCAGACTGACGAGGTGTTCGGAATCAAAGGCCGACGCCCGATGCATGGCATCCATGTTTTCAATCATGACCTCGGACTGCGCCAGCAGACTGCTCATGTTGTGGCGGAACTCCTGCACACGGTTCTTGGCAGCGAGGTAGTTGACCGTGATGATTGCTCCCAGAGTCGCGGCGATCACCGCCAGCGCGACACCACCCAGTATTCTGTGCCCGATACCCAGTTTGTTTATCATGCCTTTCATCGCTGCATTCGTTGTTTGTGTGTTTTCGGTTCTGATTGTGATTAACCATTTGCTGATCTAAAAGTTCTTGAATCCGCCGTGCCCATTGCCAACGGGCTCGGGCAGCGGGATATCAAGATTGGGCGGCAGGTTGCGAAATCCCGGCGCGGCCGGTACTTCCGGAAGTTTTGTTTTTGACTTCAACGGTTTGGGTGGCTTGGCAACCGTTGTTCGCGCGACCGGTATCCTAGGAGTCACGGCTGCCGCCGCCGAAGGTCCGGCGGCGTTGCCACCGGAGACGACGGACTGAAGTTGGTGGACGATGTCCTGCAACGTCCCGACCTGGGCATTCAGTTCTTCGGCCGCGCTGGCGTTTTCCTCGGCGTGAGCCGCGTTGGATTGGGTGACTTTATCCATCTGGCTCACCGCCATGTTCACCTCGTTGATCCCCTGGTTCTGTTCCTTGCTCGCCGCCGAAATTTCCCCGACGATTTCATCGAGCGACTTGATCTGGGTGACGATGCCGTTGAATACCTGTTCGATGTTGCGGGCGCTACCTTCAATCTCGCCGAGACTCTGGACCACCTTTTTGCTGGCCGTGCCGCCGAGCGCGCTGCGTTTGACGGCGGCATCGATTTTCTCTGAAGTGTCCTTGGCCGCCTGCGCGCTGCGCTGGGCAAGGGAGCGGACTTCATCCGCCACCACGGCGAACCCGGCGCCCGCCTCGCCCGCCCGCGCAGCTTCGACGGCGGCGTTGAGCGCAAGCAGGTTGGTTTGGAAGGCAATTTCATCAATCGTCTTGATGATCTTGGCAATCTCCTGGCTGGAGGATTGCATTTCGCTTACGGCGGATTCCATTTCACCCACCGCGCCTTGGACTGTGGTCAGCGTGCGGCCCATTTCTGAGATGCGATCCAGACCGGCGGCGGCGGAGTCGCGGGCCTGCTGGCTCAACGACTTGCTGTTGCTGGCATTTTCGGCGTTGCGCTTGGTCATGGCGGAGATTTCTTCCAGTGAGGCGCTGGTTTCTTCCAGTGAGGCGGCTTGCTCGCTGGCGCCTTCCGCCAGCGACTGGCTGGAGGAGGAAACTTCATGCGCGGCGGCCGCTGTTTGGGTCGCGCCGCTGGCGAGCCGTTCCGATACGGCGCCCAACACCTGAGTAACGGAGCGGATGACGGTCCAGCCAAACCCGCCACCCAAAAGCGTGCCCAGAAGCAATGCTCCAATGGAGAGCCAAAGCACGGCTTCAAAACGCGCATGAGACGCCGTGTATTCCTCCTTGGCCACGCGGAGTTGGAGCTCCACCAGTTCAGTGATCTTGCCACTGATGGGATCAATATGCTGATACAAGGGGCCGTCAAAATCCCCGAGCATTCCTTGCAAGCTGCCGGACTTGCCGGCCAGATGCTGGCAAAGCTTTTCTGCGGCGGCGTTTGCGGGAACGAACAACGCATTGGCTTCCTGGGCCAGTTTTTCCTCCTCGGGAGTCAGCTTGGTGGCCAGGTAATCTTTCCAATGCGCCTCAATACTTGCGCGGGCGGCGGTGACACTCTTGAGCGTTTCCTCGGCGGTGAAGATGCCGGCGTTGGCCTTGTTGGCCGCGTCAATGATGTCGACGGCATATTTGTCCGCGATGAGCTTGAGTTGTTCGAGCGGAAGCACGCGGTCATTATAGACGGTTTCCAATCCGGCGTTGGTCCTGCGAATACCGACGATACCGATGGTTCCCACTGCGATGGCCACGGCAATCAGGAGACCGCCGACGAGGTGGAGTTTGGTGCTTAGTTTCATGGTTTTCATGGGGAGGGGTGCGGGTACATTTTTGTGAGTGACATCTAGAAATCGAAAGCGCTGCGCAAGGCGAGCACGAGCGCGTTGTCAATGGCTTCGGAGCCGCCGGGGTGAACGATGTATTGCAGGCTGGGCTGAAGTATCCAGCCGGCCCGCACCTGACATTGGTAACCAAGTTCGATCGCAATTTCGTGGTCGGGCAGCGGATTGCTCGTCCCGTCAAAGCTGTTGGCATCACTGCCCAGTTGCCGGAAATCGCGGCTCATCTGACCGTACGCAACCCCCAATCCGCAGACATCCTCAGCTCGACCCGGCAAGAGTCCGGCGTAAGTGACCCCAAGCTCCACATAAAATTCCAGGACGTTTCGATCCGGCGGAGCGTACCCGAACCGGGAGAACAATCCCAAACCCTCTGCTGTCTCCTCGTCGCTGTCCGGCTTATTCCAGAGCGTCTGCTCCACGGCCACGTAAAGCCCCCAGTTGCCGTTGAGTGGTTTAGGTATTCCGGAAGAGAGCGGATCCGCGAGCGACAACCCGGTGTCGTCGAGGCGCACATTGTCGAACGTGTCCGTGTGATACCAGCCCCCGAATTTGACGAGCCCGGATTTGGTCCCGGAATTTGGTTGTTGCCCCCAGGCCCAGCCCGCTTCCGCAAGCATCAGCGCACCCTCGTCGAACGTGAATTCTATTCCGTTCGGATTGGTTTCATTGCCCAAGTCGTCCGGCGGATTCCCGTCGCCGTCGAAGACTGCTGCTTGCACGTAGGCATTCTCCCGGGGATGCCAGGCTAGGCGTGCGCCCAGTGCGCCTTGGGGATAAACCGGCGCCGCCACGTTCAGCCCGGCAATGGGAAACCACCCAAACGCACTGTTGCCGAACAACGCGCCGCGTTCGGTGAAGGCGAATTCCTGGTCGGCCGCCAGTTGACCGACTCGCAGGGAGAGCGTGTCGCTCGCGAAGTTTTGTTCGAACCACAACTCAAACAGGCGCGGTTCATCCGTCGCGTCAATGTTGCTCAAGACAAACAAGTCGCCGACGTAATTTTCAGTCAGGCTGCGACCTTGCGGATAGAGCATCGCCCCGTGCAGGGCGCCGCCCGGCCATCCGGCCAGCTTGTCGAGATTGGCATCCACCATCGCAATCAGGAGGCCGTTGTAAACCGTGCCGCGTTTCCTGCCGCCGCTGACGTTGCCGGCGACCTCAGCAATGTATTGAACGCTGAAATCAAACCCTCGTTCGCTCCAGGCCCGGCGAAATCCCCACTCACCCAGCAGGTGTTCCTCGCCTGCAGCCGCATCCGCCGCTGTCTCCGCTGGATTTGAAATCGTTCCGTCCGTCGGCCCAAATTCGTGCGTCGGATTCAACAGCAGCGCCAGCGAGCCGATCGCGGGCGCTGCATTGGTTAGCAATTCAATCGGCATGTTCGGCCTAGAAGTCCTGGAAGTCGTGCGTCTCGCTGGTCGCGCCGACCTTGGCGGTTTTAGCGGCGGTCAGCGGCTTGATAAACGCGGCTTCGGCTACGTCACGGTCGGCCAGGGGATTCGGCGCCGGTGATTTTGCGTTGCCGGAAAACAAGCGGGCCGCTTTCGACTTTGACGTTGCGCGTGTCGGAGTAGAAGTCTGCGGGGTCTTCATCGTGTGCGAGCCCACCAGGTCTTCCAGTTGATACACCGCGCCTTTGAGCACTTCGGTCTGGGCGCTGAGTTCCTCGGCGGCACTGGCATTTTCCTCGGCGCTGGCGGCATTGGACTGGGTAACCTTGTCCATCTGGCTGACCGCCATGTTCACCTCGCCGATGCCCTGGCTCTGTTCCTTGCTCGCTGCCACGATTTCTGCAATCACCTCGTCAAGCGACTTGATCTGGGTGACGATGCCATTGAAGACCTGCTCAATCTGCTGCGCGGTGACTTCCACTTCACCCAAGCTCTTCACCACCTTGGTGCTGGCCACGCCACCGAGTTCACTGCGCTTGACAGCCGATTCAATTTTTTCAGAGGTATCCTTGGCCGCCTGGGCGCTCCGTTGGGCTAGGGCGCGGACTTCATCGGCCACGACAGCGAATCCAGCGCCGGCTTCTCCGGCCCGGGCGGCTTCCACCGCTGCATTGAGGGCGAGGAGGTTCGTCTGGAAGGCAATCTCATCGATGGTCTTGATGATCTTGGCGATTTCCTGGCTGGACCCTTGCATTTCCTTGACTGCCGATTCCATCTCGCTGACGGCCAGTTTGATGGCGCTGAGGGTGCGGCTCATTTCGGCAAGACGGTCAATTCCGGCGGTGGCGGCTTCGCGCGCCTCCGTGCCCAGGCGTTTGCTGTTGTCGGCGTTTTCCACGTTGCGCTTGGTCATGCTGGAGATTTCCTCCAGGGAAGCGCTGGTTTCCTCCAACGAGGCCGCCTGTTCGCTCGCGCCTTCGGCCAGGCCTTGCGTCGTGGCCGAGATCTGCGTGGCCGCGGCCGCCGTCTGTTGCGCCCCGGTGGAGAGGCTGATAACCACTTCGTTGATGGGGCGCGTGATGGACCGGATAAAGGTTGCGGCGATGAGGATGGTTGCGGTGATGAGTACCAGACCGAACCACAAGGTGCCATTGGCCAGGCGGGAGCTCATGGATTCAACGCTGGCCAGGGACCGGCTCAATTCGTCGGTCTGGTCCTTGAGAAACGGATCGAGCTTGTCGTGGAGTTGATTCGCCGCGGCATCGAAGCCAGCCATCAATTTGTTTCCGCCGGCCGGCCCTTCCTTGACGTAGGTTTGCGCCATCGCGCAACCGAGTTGGTAGTAAGCCTCAAAGTTCGTCTTAAGCGATTCGACGGTGGCAATCTGTGCCCGGTCGTTTTCCCGCTGATACATGTCCTGGAACTTCTGCAAGCCGGCCAGAAAGCTTTGCCGGTTCTTCTCCGCCTCGGCAAATCCGTCGGCCAGGCCATCCTGGGCGCGGGTGGCCGAAACATCCGAGAGAAACTGCTGCACTTGGACGACATCCAGCTGGAGATCCTGCGCGAGGTCGGCATAGACGGCACTTTCGGTCCGGACCAGTTGCGTTTTTGCTTTGATCTCGCGAACGGAATAGATGCAGGCCATGGCGCTCAATAGCAGGCCCGCGATCGGAATTCCGCACAGCACGATTAATTTGCCTCTAAGTTTCATTTTGATTTTCATTTTTCCCCATGGTTTGAGTCCCTTGCCGTAACACGGCAATTCCGCGCGTCAGGTGACGTTGAGCTTGCCTATTTGCTCGACGGCTTGACGGGTCAGGACCCGGTCAATATCGAGCAGTGCCTTGACCTTGCCCTTGATCTTGGCCATGCCCAGGATGTATTCGGTTTCCACCGCCGGTCCAAAATCCGGTGTCGGCTCAATGTCGGTTTCCGACAGGTTCACGACTTCTTCCACGGCGTCCACAATCAGCCCCATCAACGTGGAAGTCTTGTCCGGCAACGAAACCTGCACCACAACAATGCAGGTGAGATCTGTGTTCTTGTCGCTGGCGAGTTTGAATTTGATGCGCAAGTCGGCCACGGGAATAATCTTGCCCCGCAGGTTGAGAACGCCCTTGATGTAATCGGGCATCTGCGGCACCGGAGTGATGTCGCACAGACGGATGATCTCCCGCACTTTCAGCACGGGCACGCCGTAACATTCGTGGCCAAGGACAAAAGTCAGGTGTTTGCCTGCGAGATGCTGGGTGGCATTGTCGGTCGGTTCGAGGGTTGCGGAGGACATAGATTGCTTCGTTGTTGTTTTTCGTTATTTGTGCGCATGGAACTCTGCCCGGCAGAGGCAGAACACCGGCTGCCGTTCCGTGCGACTCAAATCGGCAAAATCTGCATCTTGTATCGGAACAACTTGCGTAAACTTAAACGGCTCGATCTCAATTCTTTTGAGCGACACTTAGACTGCAATTGCGTATCGGGATAAACCGGTCCGGACTGTGCTGCATGTTTTGCTCAAAGCTCACTCTTTATTGCTTTCGGCAACTGCCGGCGACCAACCACAGTGCAGAGTCCACGGCAGGTCCGAATTCCGGATTGCCAGAATGCCCGGTGGTTTGCCCGGGTGGCTTGGAAGCTAGTTTCCCGACTGGAGCTCCTTGGGGTGAACGCGCAGCCGTTTGATCCACACAACCTGCTCCGGGTGGTGCGAGCAACAATTTCCGTCATGCGCCCCTGGCAACTTCGCCGAGCAACTCCACGACCTCCTCATGGTTTCCCTCCATGGCGAAAGCGAGCGCCGTCTTGCCCTGGGTGGTGGTGAGAGTGAGGTTTGCGCCCATTGTGAGCAGGGTCTTCACGGTTTCCACCCGCCCCTGTGCGGCGGCAAACATCAGAGCCGAGCGGCCGAAGATCTCCTCCCGCTCGTTGGGGTCTGCTCCCCTTTCCAGGAGGGTATGGATGATGTCCGTGAAGCCTTTTTCGGCCGCCAGCATCAACAATGTCTTGTTTTCGAGATTGTCCTTGAGGTTGGTGTCCGCGCCCTTCTCGAGGAGGAACTTCACCAGTTCGGTGCAATGTCTTTCCAGGGCCAGTGACAGGGCGGTCTTGCCCTGATTGTTGACCACGTTTACATCCGCGCCGTGCTTGATGAGAACTTTCGCCACGTCGAGGTGTCCCCGGGTCACGGCCATCATAAGCGGCGTGTTGTTCCGGCTGGTCTTGAGATTCACGTGGGCGCCGCTCTTCAACAGGGCGGTGACGCGGTCAACCTCGCCCTCGTGCGCCGCGAGCATCAGGTCGCACGCGCCAGCCTTTTTGAGGAGCTGCACGAGTTCGTCATTGCCGTTGAACGCCGCCATCATTAAGGCGGTGTTGTCCAGGTTATCCTGCGCGTTTGCGTTGGCGCCTTTTTCCAGGAGATGGCGCACGACTTCGGTGTGCCCGCTGACCGCCGCCAGCATCAACGGCGTCTGGCCAGTGGCCTCAACATCCACCTCCGCGCCTTTTGCCAGAAGCAGTTTCACCACGTCTAAACGGCCACTGGCTGCGGCGAAAGAGAGGGCGGTGTAACCGAGATCGGGCTCCTTCACATTGATGGCCGCCCCTTTCAGAATCAAAAGCTCGACGATGTCCAACAGCCCTTTGTCGGCCGCGCCCATCAGCATGGTTTTGCCCTGCTCATCCTTGGCGTTCACATTCACGCCCGACTCCAGCAGCAAGCGGACGATGTCCACGCGATGATTGCGGGCGGCGTACATGATTGCCGTCGTTCCTTTCCCGTCCTGGGTGTTGGGGCTCAGGCCGGCATCCAGGAACAACTGGATCAGCTCAGGGGTGGCATCCTTGAGACAGGCCAGAAAATGCGGCGCGTCGGGGGCCAGTTTCATGGCCTCCAGCCTGGCGCAAGCTGCTTCCTGTTTGCTACTCATGATGACTCGCTTGATTCAAGCGCGGCCACGGCGAAGAACGCGCTCTGGCGGTAATTCTCGAGCGAATGCCCTCTGGGTTGTGTTTCGGCGTGTGAAGCACCGACCCCTAGTCCGATTTTGCGAAACACTGCCCGTTTCTTGTTCGCCAGTCGCCGGCTCCGGTTCAAATTGCTTTCACAGACCAAGGAATGAGGCGTTCCCGGCGAAAGATGGATGATGGACCGGCGAGGTTGCGACTATTCGCGCCATTTGGTCGCGCTCGGCGTGAAATACATTTTCCAGCCACGGCCCCGATCCAAACCTCAGCCGCGTTGAAACGTCGCGGTTGGTCAGAGTTCGGGCGGCACGCTGTCGGTCACGCGGCGAGGGCGGCTGGGTTGGTGAGTTTTACCAGCGAATCAACGTTCAGGATCAATCCCACGCGTCCGTCTCCCAGCACAGCGCCGCCTGCCAGGGCCGCGTTCTTTTTCAGCGCGCCCCCGAGGCTCTTGATGACCACTTCCTGTTTGCCGATAAGTTCGTCCACCATGAGACAGCGGGTTTGCTGGCCGGATTCCACGACGATGACAATTCCCTCGGCCGGATCCGTCACTTTGGGCGTCTGATCAAAGTACTGGTAGAGGCGCAACAGCGGGCTGAGGCGTCCGCGCACGTTCACCATCTCGCCGCGTTCGTGGACGGCGGAAAGCATTTCCGGTTTCGGGCGAAATGATTCACGCACAGACAGGGTGGGGATGATGTAACGCTCGCCGCCCACACTCACGATCATTCCATCAATGATCGCCAGGGTCAGGGGCAGATAAATGGTGAACGTCGTTCCCTGGCCGGGTACGGTGTCAATGTCCACCTTGCCGCGCAATTTTTCGATGTTGCGGCGCACCACATCCATGCCGACGCCGCGACCCGAAATCTCCGTGACCTGCTCGGCGGTCGAGAAGCCCGGCGCAAAGATGAGATCGTAGATTTCCTTGTCCGAAAGTGACTGGCCGGGCTTGACGATCCCTTTCTCACGAGCTTTGGACAGGAGTTTCTCCTTGTTCAGGCCATTGCCGTCGTCCTGGATCTGAATGACGATGTTGCCGCCGCGATGGAAGGCGCGCAGATGGATGGTGCCGAGGGCGGGCTTGCCTCTGGCCAGACGCGCTTCGGGTTTCTCCACGCCGTGATCGGCGGCATTGCGGATCATGTGGATGAGCGGATCGCTGATTTCCTCGACGACGTTGCGATCCAGTTCTGTCTCCTCGCCGCTCAACACCAACTGCACCTGCTTTTGCTGTTTGGCAGCAAGGTCGCGCACGAGGCGGGTCATCTTCTGGAACGTGGCGCGGATGGTCACCATGCGCAACGACATGGCGGTGCGCTGCAATTCGCTGGTGATGCGCCGTAACTGGCCAAGATTGCGGGCGAGATGACGGCTGGGCAGGTTTTGCAGAACCGGGTCCTGCACCACCATGGATTCAGAAATGACGAGTTCGCCAACGAGGTCAATCAAGCTGTCGAGCTTCAGGGTGTCCACCTTCACGAAACCGGTGCTGCCATTGGTGGTGGCGGTTGCGCGCGACGGTGCCGTTCCGCCATTGGCTGCGGACGCGGCGGCCATTGCGACACTGGCGGATTGCTCGTCCTTGGTGGTGGCGGTGGCTGCGACCGGAGGTGGATTTATGGCCGACGCCGGGGCGGGGACGGACGCATCCGGCTTGGCCAGGATTGCCTGAACTCTCACGATCAGTTCCCGCGTCGCGATACAAATGGGTTGCTTGTTCTCCGCACCATTGAGCCGCGCCCCGATTTGCGTCACAAATTGCTTGAGCGTGTCGCCACCTTCCAGAATCACATCGATGATACCCGAGTTGAGTGCGAGTTTGTGCTGACGCGCGGCATCGAGGAGGGATTCGAGTTCATGCGCCAGATTCTTGATCGGGGTCAGATTCAAGAAGCCGGAGCCACCCTTGAAGGTGTGGAACGCGCGGAAAATGGAATTGAGCGTCGTGGCGTCGG
This sequence comes from Limisphaerales bacterium, assembly GCA_044225555.1. GTDB lineage: Bacteria > Verrucomicrobiota > Verrucomicrobiia > Limisphaerales > JADLHS01 > JADLHS01. Next base: position 267,224 of record JBGAIM010000008.1, read on the forward strand.
AAGGATGCTCTTCGAGCACCAGCACACCGTTTTCGATGTTCTGCAAGTGTTCCTGAGATTCGTTGATGAACTCGGTCAACAGTTCGCGATCGGAATCAAGATTCAACACCAATGGTTCCGGAGCGTCATTGACTGCCGGCACGCTGGCTTTTGGGCTGGCGGCGACCGTCGGGGTCTTTGCTTCAAACGGCAACGAGGGGCTCCAGCTTGCGGGCAGCGCAGCCAGCGGCAGTTGTTTCTCCCACCGTTCGAGAGCCCCGATCATCCAACTGTGCCACTCGGCCAGCCAGGCAATCGAATCCGCATCGAAGGTGACCGTGGTATCAAAGACCCGGTCAATCTGCGCCCGCGCTTGTTGCAGGGCCGTCGTGATCGCTCCGGGCGGCGATAGCTCGGGCAGCATCTCCTCGAGCTGCATGACGAAGTTGTTGATCGGCAGGAGGCCGAGATCCTTGCCCGGTTCGGCGAAAGCCAGTTCCAAAGCCAGCGCGCGAACGACCGCCGCCGCCGCCGTTACCGTGTTAATTGAACCCGCCATAGTTGTCCCCGGTTACCTGAGATAATCCAGCAAAGAGAGATTGAGCGCCTGGGCGCCGCTTTGGAGGGCGGCTTGATAGGCCGTCTGGGTTTGACTGAGTTTGACCAACGTCTGCGCCAGGTCCGCGTTTACTTCGTTTGAGACCTGAGTTTCCAACGCCAGTCCGCGCTGGCTGGTCGAGGCGTCCGCCGTTTCCAGGCGTGACTGAATGGCGCCGTTGGAACTGATGTGGTAGAGAATGTTGTCTTCGTCCTTCGCCAGATTTACGCGGTCGGTGGCGGCAATGGCCGTGACGTTTCCCGCCAGCAGATTGTTTTGCAGCGAGATCAAATGATCGAACAAGTCCGCACCGCTGCGGCTGTCGGTGATCAGCCCGCGGGGGCCGCTGCCGGTGGTGTTCTCGCCCACGGCCTGGCCCGTAAGGCTGACGCCCTCGGCAATCTCGGTCTCGGGCAGCGTCGTGTTCCCCTGGTAGGTGATGCTCGTGACGCTGCCGTTCGTATCCACGGTTATGGCATACGCCGGCTGATTGGTCTGCGTCCCGGCAAAGAGCGAGTCGCCCCGGTTCGTGGCGTTCATCAGGTTCACCGCCTGCTTGATCATCTCGGTGATTTCCGTGGCGTAAGCCTGGAGTTCCTGCGGTGATTTCAACCCGTCGGCCAGCGTGGCAATCTCGCTCGCCCGGTCGGAAACGCTTTTGAGCGACTTGATGTTGCTGTACGACGCCTGGGCCAGTTCGGTCTGGCGCGCGATGTTGCGGCTGTATTGGCCGGCGGTGCTGAACTCCGTCTGTAAATCAATCACGCGTCGCAAGGCCACGGGATCGTCCTCGGGCAGGCGGACGCGCTGGCCGGTGGCGGCCTGGCTTTGGAGGCGCGCCTGGCGCACGGCCAGATTTCCCAATTGGTTTACCAGGGTATTGGAGAAGGTGTTGGCGGTGACGCGCATATCAGTGGGTCGGGTTGGAATTCAATCAGCGTTTGAGATTCACCACGTCGTTCAACATTTCATCCACGGTCGTAATCAACCGGGCCGAAGCCGCAAAGGCCTTTTGAAAGCGCATGAGGTCGGCCATTTCCTCGTCGAGCGACACGCCGCCGATCGAGTCGCGCTGTTGCAACAGCATGTTCTCCACCGTCTGTTGGTCCGAAAGCGCGAGGTTCGTACTCGAGAGCGACTGTCCGAAACTGGCGATGGTCTGGCCGTAGAACTGGCTGAAGGTTTGATTGTTGAAGGAGGCCACTTTCATCTGCGCCAGTTGGGCGAGGGCCAGCGCCGTCTGATTGTCGCCCGGAGTTCCGGCGACGCCCGCGGCTTGCACCAGCGAAGGATCATCGATCAGGGCACGGTTGACGCCGATGTCCCCGGCATCCGCGCCGGTGAAGAAGTTGGCCCCCGTGCCGCCAGTGAGATTGAAACCGGTGGCGTGAACGGCGTTCACCTGGTTGATGAGCTGGAAGGCCAGGGAATTGATGCGGGCTTCGAGGTCGGCCACCGTCCCGTCCCGCGCTTCAATCGTCCCCTGGATGCTGCCGCCCGTGAGCGTGAGCGGAGTGCCGGTGCCGGCCGTGCGGGTGAGTACCTGGCCGCCCCCCGCGTCGTATACCTCAAGCGTATTCGTGACGGCGCTGTTCAGGACCATCGGCGTCCCGGCGATGTAAATGTCGAGCGCGCCGCTGTCGCCGGGCGAAACATCCATTTTGACATATTTGGCCAGCGCTTCGAGGCGTTCCTGACGCGCATCACGCAGATCGTTGGCCGAGCCCTGGCCGGCGGATTCGATGCGCCCGATCTGATCGTTCAACTTGGCGATGTCCGTCAGCAACTGGTTCGCGGCCGCCACATCCGAGTTGATGGAAGAATTCAGGGACGCCTTGAGGTTGGCGAGCCGGCCGTCGAGCTGATTGAATTGGGTGGCGAGGGCGTCGGCTTTCATCAAGAGCGTCTGCCGCTCGGCCATCGAAGTGGGATTGGTGGAGAGGCTCTGGAACGCGTTGAACAACTGGCCCAGGCTGTCCGCCAGACTGTGCGCACCGCCCACACCCTGGGCGGCGGCGGCGCCTTCGGCACTCGAGGTCGTGGTGTCAATCTGCACCCCGAGCGCGGCTTGGGCGTATTGGAGGGCGATTTGTTGGGCGGAAAGCGAACCGCGCACGCTGGCCTCGGCCTGAATCTGATTGTCGAGAATCGCATTGCGCATCTGCACAATGGCGACCGCATCCGCGCCCGTGCCTTGCGGCCCCATCTCGCCCATGACGGTCAGCGAGGTGGCGATGGCGACGCGTTGGCGCGCGTAGGCGGGGTTGTTGACGTTGGCCAGGTTCTGGCCCGCCACCTCCACGCCCGCCCGTTGCGTCTGCATCGAGCGCGTGCTCAGATTCAATATGCCGAAAAGTCCCAACATGGTTTTACCCTATGGCCTGATACATGGCGTGGGCAGGGAAGCTGCCGTTCAACAGGCCGCCCTTGTCCGTGTAAACCGTCGCGCTGCCCGGCAACAGGCCGCCCAAAAGGCGGCTCATCAACTCCAGGGAGCGGCACATCAGTACATGATTCTGGCGTGAACGCGCATGCACGCGCAGGAGCGACTCGTTGTTCTCCTGCACGAGCGCGGTCACGAGCGGCCGGTAATCGCCCGGCAACTGCGGAATGATCTCCGCGAAAGTCGCATCGCCCGCCAGCCCCAAGGCGCGCGCGATTTCCTGCTGTTGTTCGACCCGCACCCGGCGGGATGCGTGGAGGGCTTGGGACTGGACCTCGATCCCGGCGGTGGACTGCAATAACTCATCCGCCGACCGCTGGGTCACGTGATCCTGTTGCTGGTCGAGCCGGGCCAGCATCTCGCCGTACTGCTGCAATTCCTCCCGCAAGGCCTGTATCAATTTTTCAAGAGCGTCGTTCATGCTTTGGAGCCGCCGTCCGTTGCCGGTGGGTTGGATTTGAATTCGTGCTGCAATTGTTTCTCCAGCGCGTGCGCCAGCCCGAGACCGCCGGAGCGGCTGATGCTGTCGGCCAGTTGGTTCGTGATCATGTCCTGATAAACTCCGCCCGCCAAGGAATCCGGATTCATCGTGGAGGCAAAAATCTTCTTCTGCGCGTCGCCCAGAATCTGGCGCAACAACACCGCCTCGAACTGCCGGCTCACCTCCGCCACCTTGTCGGCCTCGGCAATGTGCCGGTTCCCGGCCAGCCGCTCGATCGGCAGGTCCGTCGCCCGTACTTGGCGTTGCAGCGCGCTGATTTCCATGGTTAGCGCATGACCAGTTCGGCCTGCAACGCGCCGGCCTGTTTCATCGCGGTGAAGATGGACATCATGTCGCGCGGGGTCACCCCGATGGCGTTCAAACCCGCGGCCACCATCTCGATGGTGGGCATTTCTTCCAGGACCACGAGCCGCGCCTTCGTCTCCGCGGTGTCGGTCGTCGTGTTCCGGGTTTTCGCCGTCCGCCCCGTCTGGCTGAAGGCGTTTGGCTGCGAAACGTTCTGCGAGGAGGCCACGGAGATGGTCAGGTCGCCGTGCGACACTGCGCAGGGGGCGATGCGAATCTTCGACGTGGCGACAATCGTGCCGGTGCGCTCGTTGACAATCACGCGCGCCGTAACGTCCGGCTGGACTTCAATGCTTTCGACCCGGGCGATGAAATCCACCGGTAACTTTTCCTGTCCCGCCGGCACGCGGATGCGGATGGACGTGGAGTCAACCGCGTCCGCGCTCTCCGGAAAAACTTCGTTTACCGCGGCCGCCAGCCGGGCGGCGGAAGTGAAGTCCGGTTCGCGCAACAGCAGTTCGACGTAATTATTTTGAACGACCTCCGTGGAGATTTCTAGTTCCACGAGGGCACCCCCGGAGATTTGGGCCACCGTGGGGTGGTTCTTCTGCACCGAGCTACCGCCGGGCCCGCCGGTGCCGCCGATGAAACCGCCCACCGCCAGGGTGCCCTGCGCCACGGCATGAACTTGTCCATCCGCGCCGAGCAGGGGGGTTTGCAGCAGCACGCCGCCTTGCAGCGTTTTCGCGTCGCCCAGAGTGGAAACCACCACGTCCAGCCGCGTGCCGTTCTTGACGAACGCCGGAATGTCCGCCGTCACCATGACCGCGGCGACGTTCTTGGACGAAAGCGCGAGGGCCGGCACGTTGACGCCAAAACGCTGGAGCATGTTGGCGATGCTTTGGAGTGTATAGACGGGATTCTTGTCACCGTCACCGGCCAGACCGGTGACGAGACCATAACCGACGAGCTGGTTGTCCCGCGCCCCGGCAATCATGGTCAAATCCTTGATGCGCGACCCGACTGCGCTTGCGTCCGCCGCCAGGCCCGCCAGGACCCATCCGATGAGAAGAAGTCTGCGCATACAATCAAATCAGAACGGGGTGAGCTTCTGCCAGATCCAGGTGAACCAGCCCCGGCGCTGATTGTCCGTGATCGCGCCGTTGGACACGTACTTGATCGTGGCGTCGGCCACGTTGTAGCTGAAGACGGTGTTATTGGCGCTGATGTCTTCGGAGCGCACCACGCCGCGCAGCACGGTGTCCTGCGTTTCACCCGAAAATGATGTCGTGCGCCGGCCTTCGATCACCAGGCTGCCATTGGGCAGGGCATCCACCACGCGCACGCCGATGCGCGAGGTGATTTTTTCCGAGTTGTTGATCTTGCCGCCGCCATCAAAGTCCTGTTGGGCCTTGGTCTTGATGGCCGGCATCTGGCCATTCTTGGTCAGAAAGCTACTGGCCGCGGGACTGTAAAGAAACGTGGCGATGGCCGCGTCAATGCTCGTGGACTTGCCTGTCTTGGTCGAGTTGTCCTTGGAAGCGGTGTTGTTCTCCTGAACGATGATGGTCAGCACATCGCCGATGGCCCGGGCCTTGTGGTCGCTGACCATCGAGCGCGAAGTTTCCGCGCGCCAGAGCGATTGCGCCGGGGCGGACAGCGTGGCCGCCAACAGCAGGCCGAGCAGCGCGCAACGGGGCAGGGTGAACGGCGCGCGTGTCTCCAGCCGTTTCAAGTTGCGCAGCGGCAGGATGACCGAGATGGCGCTCGCTTCGTGAAAATCAAAATGCGCCGCGGCGCGCGCGGCCTGTTTTGCCAGGTTCACGGTGGCGGCTTCGGTTTGGGCGGTTGCGCGCCCGTCGTTGCAGGTCGGCGTGTCAGAGTGTGACATAGATGGTTTCTTCATTTTGAACTTTCCCCCGGAACTCCCGTTTGGATTTGAGATTGCGCACGCGGATGGTCTGGCCCGGCAGGCCGTCCTCCAAAACTTCGACCCGCACCGACAGCGTCAACGCGCCGTTCTGCACGATCGCATCGGCCACCTTGCCGCGATGAATGATGGGCCGCAGGCGGAGTGAACGCGTGGTCAGCGGCAGGCCCGTGGGGATGTTCTCCGCCAGTTCGAGCGCCGGGTTGTCGAGTTCCACTTCGGTCAGGGCGTCGCGCGTGGTGAGCAGGTCGCGCTTTTCCCGGCTCAAGTCCGCCGCGCTGACCAATTGTCCGCGCCGCAGCGGGGAACCCGCCACCAGCACTTCGCGCCAGATGCGCGCCTGCACGGGAATCTGCCAGTTGCCGATGGTTTCCTCGCCCGCCTTCAACTCGAACCGGGCAATGAAGTTCGCCGAGACCCCCGCCGAAGGCAGGTCCAGCAGCTTCACCGTGAGCGGCTCATCCACGATGGTGGTCGCGGGCACGGCGCGCATGAAACGCAACTCCAGGTCGCCGCGCTCTTTCACGTAGTCCTGCTGCAAACTTGCCGTGAGCAAATCACGCAATTCGGCTTCGGTGAGCTGGCGGGTGCGCCGGGTGATCTTGATCTGCGTGGCGCCGTTCCAGTTGGTGGTCGCCAGTTCGGGGGCGGATTGCTGGAGCAGCTCGTTGAGTTGGTTGGGATTCAGCGTGAGCGGGCGACCGAAGGCGGGCGCCGGCGCGAGGCGGAGGTGGGGAACGTCCGCGGGCGCGCCGGCGACCACCTGGTCGAGATAGATTCCCGTCGCATCCACTTGCACTGCGGGGAGCAGGGACCACCCAAAGGACTCTCTGGTCATCAGGAAAGAGAGAATCACACCTAGTGACAGGCCGGGTGAGCAAACGAGTTTTGCGACGGGAAATTTCATTAGCGGCGCAGGTTGTTGCTGATCTGCATCATTTCGTCGGCGGCTTGCACGGCCTTCGAGTTCACCTCGTAGGCGCGTTGCGCGACGATCAAATTCACCATTTCTTCGACGACCTTCACGTTCGACATTTCGAGGTAGCCCTGTTGCAGGTCGCCGAAGCCGTTCTCGCCGGCGTTGCCGGTCTCGGCGGTGCCGGAGGCGAGGGTTTCGCGGTAAAGATTGCGCCCCAGACTTTCGAGGCCGGCCGGGTTGGCAAACCGGACGAGCTGCACCCGGAAGGATTGCGTGCCGTTGGCGCCGGTGGTGGTCACCTCGCCCGTGCTGGCGATGCTGATGTTCGTAGTGCCACTGGGAATCGGTTGAAAGCCGCCTTGCAACACCAGGCCGTCGTTGGTGGTGACGCGTCCGTCGGCGCCCGTCTTCAACGCGCCGTCGCGCGTGTAGGCGCGCGAACCGTCGGGCAGTTGCACTTCAAAGAAACCATCGCCCTGGATGGCGATGTCGAGCCGTTCCCCGGTCTGGGTGAGTTCGCCGGTGGTGAAAACCTTGGAGGTGGCGACGAGTTGCGAACCATGGCCGATCTGCACCCCGGTCGGAATCTGGTTGCCCCCGCCCGCATCCGCGCCCGCCGCCCGCGTGGTCTGGTAGAGCAAATCCTGAAACTCGGCCTTGTTCTTTTTGAAACCGTGCGTGCTGACGTTCGCGAGGTTGTTGGAAATGACGTCGAGATTGGTCTGCTGCGTCTGCATCCCGGCGGCGGAGGAGTAAAGTGCGCGTAACATGGCTCAGGAGATCAGGTCGGGTTGCCGAGTTCGGAAATCGCGCGCCCCATGCGCTCGTCGTGGATCTGCATCAGGCGCTGGTTCGCCTCGAACCCGCGCATCACGCCGATGAGGCTGGCCATCTCCGCCATGGGCGAAGTGTTGGCCCCTTCGAGAAAACCTTGTCGCAGCGACGGCAGCGCCACCGGGGTCGCCAGCAGGTTCGTCGAGCCGGTTGTGAAATAGCCGCCGCTGATCTGGGTGAGCTGCTTTGGTTGCTCGAAATCCACGATCTTCAATTTGCCGCGTACCTCTTCGCCCTGGCTGACTTCACCGGTGGGGGAGATGGAAACGGCGCCGCCGAGATTCTGGTCCACCTGGATGGGGCCACCCTCGCCCAGCACGAGATGTCCCTGCTTGGTGCTCAACTGGCCGGCGGCGTTCAGATGAAATTCGCCGTCGCGCGTGTAGGCATGCGAGCCGTCGGGCATTTGCACCTCGAAGAAACCGCGGCCCTCGATGGCGACATCCGTGTTCACGCCGGTGTTCCGCAACTGGCCCTGGGAGAAATTCGTGGCCGACTTCGCCTGCGGGAAGGTGAACTGAACATTCGGATCAAGCTGGGCCTGCGACATCATCCCGGAGCGCACGGCCTCGAAGCTGAGGTCCTGCTTCTTGAAACCCGGAATGGATGCCGACGCGAGGTTCTCGGATATCGCCTCCTGCCAGCGTGCGTTGGCGCTCATCGCAGCCGCCGCTTGAAACAAGCTTACGTTCACGCCGGGTTGCCAAGCACCGGATATGCCACCAGCGGTTTTCGGGGGTTTCGCGCGATTCCGCCGCGCCGGCTCCGCCTCCAGCGGAAAAAGCTGCCCGCATCAAACCACGAATGAAGAACTTTTTTCCCCGGGGGCAGATCCGCAGGCGGACGATGGAAGGTGTTCCCTTGACGCAGACGTTTGGAGGTGGACGCGAGGGAACGCGGGCAAGGATCAAGGAGGGGACTTTACTTTGCGCCCTTTACTGAAACTCTGCGAACTCGGCGTTGATTCAAAACGTCGGGCAACTTTTGGGGGCTCGGCTCAGTACGCGCACTCCAACTCCACGACCTGCCCGCAACTGCATTCGATGCGGATGTGCGTGACGCGGTCGCCGTCCTTTTGCAGCGTGACTGCGGGCGCGGCGGGTGGATTGGCCGGTGAATGCGTGCAGGAAGTCTTGGCCCGGACAACCGACGCCGTGCCACCGGGAGCGGAGGCGTTGCCCAGCGCCACAAAGGCGCCGGAGGCGGCGGCATTGTCGGTCGTGAGCGGAGTTCGGGGACTCGCGCCGGGCGGACCGGACTTCAAGAATGGCACGAAAGGGGAGGACATGTTCAAAGTTGGCTGCCGGATTTGACCTTCAAGAGCACGGCCACGCGGCGGTTGCTTTCGCTCGTCGGTTCGAGATTCGGCATCGGCTGGGTGTCGGCGAAACCGGCGACCTTGCGAATCTGTCCCACGGCGACGTCGTGCTCGATCAACTTGCGTCGCGCCGCGTTGGCGCGATCCACGGACAGTTCCCAATTGCCGTAGGTGGGGCTTTTAGGTGGCCGTCCCTGCTGGGTGTGGCCTTCGAGTTCCACATTGAAGCTGTTGGTGAACCGTGAAATCTGCCACGCCAGCGTGGTGAAAACCCACGTGCCGTAGGGCGTGAACTCCGCCGAATCCGGTTCGAAAATGGGTTTGTTGTTGCGGTCGAAGACGCTGATGCGCATCCCGTCCGGTGTGATTTCGAGATCGAGCGGTTTATCCTCCTGCGCTTCCGGATTGGATTGCATCGCCTCGGTCAGGTCCTGGGCGATTTTGCGGAGCATGTTCAACTCGACGGCGGACGCGGAATCGAAGTTCCCCTCTTTTGCCTTCACGGCCATCACATCCTTGTTGGAAATGATGCCGGTGGATTCCTTGGTGAGCGAGGCGAACGGGTTGCGGAACGAGCGGGCGACGGCTTCCTTGATCTTCTGGTCCTGGGACGCCAGCCACAGCACGAGGAACAGCGCCATCATGGCGGTGACGAAGTCGGCATAGGCCACCTTCCACGCGCCACCGTGATGTCCATGTTTCTTTTTCTTCGCCACGATTCAGAAAGGTTTCCCCGGAACTCGCCGTGTCCTCAGCCCTGCGGCGCGGCGGCGGCGGCTTTCAACATTTTTTCCATGTCATCCGCCGACGGCTTCACCTCGCTGCCCAGGCCGCGGCGGGCGACTTCGATGGCCATGATCGGGGCCATGCCATTCGCAAAACCGACCACCGCCACGGCGATGGTGCGGAAGAAGACCATTTCCGACGCGCCGGTGAAGGTGATGTTCACCGCGAGCGGATTCAGGAAGCCGTACGAAATCAAAATGCCGAGGAACGTTCCCACCAGGGCGGCGGCCACGTGATGGCCGATTTCCTCGATCGGTCCATTGATGGAACCCATCGTGATGACGATGCCGAGCACGGCCGCCACGATGCCGAAGCCGGGCATGGCATCCGCCGTTTTCGTCAGGACGTCCACGGGCTTGTGATGTTCCTCCTCCATGCCGTCGAGTTCCGTGTCGAGGAGGAGTTTCAACTGGTCGGGTTTGATCTTGCCATCAATGATCGGGCGCAGGCCGCCACAGAGGATTTCCATCGCGTGATGATCTTTCATCAGGCCCGGATATTTTCCGAAGATGCTGCTGCTGTCCGGCGTCATGACGTGTTCTTCGAGGGCAATCATGCCGTTGCGCCGGCCCAGCATGAACAGTTCATACAGCGCCTTGAACAAATCTTCGTAGGCTTTCTTGCCGTAGGGCGAGCCTTTGAGCGAGCCGATGCAATGCTTGACCAGATCGGTCATCACCTTCTTGGGCGCCATGATGACGAGCGCGCCGCCGGCGGCGCCAACGATGACGACGAATTCCGACACGACAATCAAACTGGCGGGCCGGCCGCCGCCCATCATGAATCCGCCGAGGACCGAGGCCAGGACAATGAGTGATCCAACGATGACAATCATGCGGCAGTGAGGGAGTTGTGGGTTTGCGCCTCCGTGGCCTCCTGCTGTTTCAGGAACGCGCGGATGGCGAGGATCGCCTGGGAATGGATCTGGCAGATGCGCGATTCCGTCACGCCGAAGGCTTCGGCGATTTCGCGCAGCCGCAGGTCCTCAAAATAGTAAAGCGCCAGCACCTTGCGTTGCATCTCGGGCAAGCGCGTGATCCGCGCGGCAATGAGCGCCGCCATTTCGCGGCGGGCCGTGGCGTCCACCGGATCGGGCTGGCTGTCATCGGCGATGCGGTCGTGCCGGCTGGTGTCGTCGTCATCCTCCAGGGCTGGTGTCGCATCGAGGCAGACGAACGTCGCCGGGCGGATTTCGTCGAGCAACTCATGGTATTCACCCACCGAAAGTTTCAACTCCTGGGCCATCTGTTCGGCGGAAGCCGGTTCGCCGTTCTGCTGCTCCAGTTGTTGCATCACGGCCTGGACCTTGCGCGCCTTGTCGTGGACCGACCGTGGCACCCAGTCGAGCCGCCGCAATTCATCAAAGACCGCGCCCCGGATGCGCACCCGCGCGTACGATTCGAAGCTGCTGCCCCCGTTCGGATCGAACTGGCGCACGGCGTTCAGCAAGCCGACGAGCCCGGAACTGTAGAGATCATCCATGTCCACATGCGAGGGGAGGTTCATGGCGAGCCGGCCCACCACCTGGCGCACGAGCGAGAGGTTTTCCTGCACCAATACGTTCTCCGCCTCGCTCCCGGGGGCGACGCGCCCGTAGGATTGCGAGACCGCCTTCACCCGGACTTTCGTCGGGGCGGGCGATGGGAAGGCTGGAACATTGGTGGCCATTCAAATCATTTGGTAAGTGCCGGCGCGTTCGGGCGACCCGGACGATTGGCGGCGGCGGCGTCCGCCAAACTTTGTTTCAAACCTTGAATCCAAAGCCCGGCCCACCAGCGCAGCAACAATCCGGAAACCAGGGTCGCCACGCTGGCGCGCAAAAACAGGGCCGGCCACGTGACTCCCTTCACCAGGCCAAGCACCACACCGATCAGGAACCCTGTCAACCCGCCCATGATCATCATCTTCTTCATGTAAATCTGATCCGACGCGCGCTTTTTAGCAGAACATCTGCCATGACCCTTTACACCGTCCCTCGTGGGGCGTAACCGGTCGGTTTTCGGGGAAATTGCCGCGATAAAATTCGTTCCGCCGTTGCCGGCGCGAAATCGCCCGGAATATTTTGCCCGGCGCTCAGGAAGCGCAGCGTGCAATTTGTGCCGAGCACCAGATTCCAGAGCTTGCCCCAACGCGGCTCCTCATCCAGATGCGTTACGGTCACGTCGCTGATCGCCAGCCGGGAGAAGGCCCGCACCTGCGCGAGCAACAGCGGCGTTTCGTAGGCGGCGTTCAACACCAGATGCACGTGCGCATCCGGCAGCTCGGCAATTCGCCGTGCCAGTTGCGACATGGCGGCCGCATCCGCCGGATTCACCCCGGGCAAGTCCACGAACAACACCTCGGCCTCGGGCACTTCGCCGTTCGTCGGAGAAAATCTTTCCACCGGCACCCCGAGGATCTCGCCGAACACGCTCAAGGATTCCGCCGTGTTCGCTACGTGACCATCCAATCGCCATACGGCGGCGCTTCGCCCCTCAACGAGCGAAACTTGCGCGAGCCACTTGCAGAGCGCGGTGGTCTTGCCCGCGCCGGGGGCGCCGACAAACACGTGGGTGCCGCCAATCGTTTCGCACGCCGGCTTCCAGCACTTCGCCAGCTGCAGCCGGGCCAGTTGAATTTCCTCGGCGACGGAATCCGGGGGTGCATCCCCGTGAAGCGACCGCAGTTCTTCGACCACTCGCTGCGCATGAATCGGCAGCAACCCGCCGTTCTCCAGCAGCGCGCCAATCCGCCAGCCGCCGGCTTCGGACCGGATTGCGGTTGTGTGCGCCGCGCCCGCCGCCGCGACCCCAACAGGTTCTTCGTGCTGCGGCTGGGTCTGCGACCACGGCCGCGCGCCCCGCTCAACTTCCGCCTCCGGTAATTTTGGTTCGTTGATCTTGTCGCGAATCTCCCGCAACTCCTCGCGCAGTTCCGCGAGCAAGTCCGGTTGTGCGGGCGCCGCCACGGGCTCCGGCACGTGGGCCAGCACTTCGATGCGCGGCTTCTGCCACAAACGCGCCAGGCCTTCGACCGGCGGACGGCGCACGTTCAACACCACGGCCTCGGGGCCGAGCGTTTCGCGGATTTGCGTAATCGCATCGGCGGCGGACTCGGCGACAAAAGTGTGAATCTGCATGTGGTTTCAATGATGACGTTGTCCGCGGCCGATGATGCCGGGCAGGATGAATCCAAACTCAGCCATGGTCTCGGCGAGCTCGGACTTGGGCTGGGCCTCCATAAAACTCTCCCCGGGCCAGAAGCTCCCGCGCCGCACCGGGCGCGTGCTGGCTGGAGGCGACATCACGGTTGGCGGTGGCACGCTCCCGGCGGGCCGTAGCGCACTATTGAGGGTCGTCTTCATGTTTTCTCCTGGGTTATTCCGGACACGGCACCATGGCCGCGCTTTGGATTTCAACTCGCGAGGGAACTTCCGCATACGACAACACCGCGAGATCGGCGAAGGTGCTTTCAAAGAAACGGCGGAACGCGAGCCGGATTTGCGGCGCGCAGAGCACCAGCGGGGGATGACCGTCGGCTAGCAGGCGCTGGATGTGGCGCGAGAGCGTGTTCATGACGTGCTGCGCGAGTTTGGGATCAAGCAACAGCGCGACTTCCGTCGGTGACTGCCGCACACTCTGCGCAATTTGCTGCTCCAATTTCGGGTCGAGCGTGATGGCGCGCACCAGTCCGTTGTCCGCCTGGAACGGCTTGACGAGTTGCGGGCCCAACGCCCGGCGGGCGTGCTCGGAAAGTTCGTCGGGATTCTTGGTGACGCTCGCGTGGTCGCTGACTTTCTCCAGGATGCCCGCGAGGTTGCGGATCGAGATGCCCTCGGCCAGCAGGTTTTGCAACACCCGCTGCACCTGGCCGACATTCAGTTGCGCCGGGATGAGTTCGTTCACCACGGTCGGGTGCGTCTGCTTCAAATTGTCGAGCAACACCTGCACGTCCTGCCGGCTCAAAATTTCGTGCGCGCCGCGGCGGACCGTCTCGGATAAATGCGTAACCATCACCGACGGCGCGTCCACCACCGTGTAACCGGCGGCCTCGGCGGTCTTGCGCTCGACGTCGGTAATCCACGTGGCCGGCAACTGGAATACCGGCTCAACCGTGGGGATGCCCTTGAGTGTGACCTTGCTGTTGGTCGCGTTCATCGCGAGCCAGTAACCCGGCATCAAACTGCCTTGCGCAATGACGTTGCCCTTGAGCAGGAAACGATACTCGTTGGCGCCGAGTTGCAGATTGTCGCGCAGACGGATCGGCGGAATCACCACACCCATCTCGGTTGCAAAAGTGCGGCGCACGCCGGTGACGCGATCCAGCAAATCGCCATTCTTGCGTGCATCGGCGAGGCTGACGAGACCGTAACCGAGTTCGATTTGCAGCGCGTCCACGGCGAGGAGTGATTCGAGCTTTTCGCCCGCGCCCGCAGGGGTGGCGGCAGTGCCGGGCGCCGGTTTGCCATCTTTGGTTGCCGTGTTTGCCGGGGCGGCTTTGGTTTCCAAACTTTTCTTCTTCAAGTGCCGCGCCAGCCAGCCGGTGATGCCGGCGAGCAACAGGAACGGCAGCATCGGCAAGCCGGGCACGAATGCAAAGAACGTGAGCATCACGCACAACACCAGCATCGCGCGCGGGTAGAACAGCAATTGCCGGCCGAGTTCCTGGCCGAGACTGTTCTTCGAGGCGGCGCGGGTCACCAACATACCCGCCGCCATCGAAATGATGAGCGCGGGAATCTGCGACACCAGGCCGTCACCGATGGACAACAGCGTGAATCGTTGCAGCGACTCCGACATCGTCATGCCCTTCTGCATGATGCCGATGGCGAAGCCGCCGAGGACATTGATGAGGGTGATAAGCACTGCCGCGATGGCGTCGCCGCGCACGAATTTGCTCGCGCCGTCCATCGCGCCGTAGAAGTCCGCCTCCTGTTCCACCTTGCGCCGGCGCGTGCGCGCCTCGGCTTCGTTGATCACGCCCGCGCTGAGTTCGGCATCAATCGCCATCTGTTTGCCGGGCATCGCGTCCAACGTGAACCGCGCCGCCACTTCCGCGATGCGGCCCGCACCCTTGGTGATCACCACGAAATTGATCAGCACGAGAATCAGGAAAATGACGAGGCCAACGATGTAGTTGCCGCGCACGACGAAATTGCCGAATGCTTCGATGATGTGGCCGGCATAACCATCAAGCAGAATCAATCGCGTCGAGGCCACGTTCAGTGAGAGTCGAAACAACGTGATGCACAACAGCAGCGTCGGGAAGCCAGTGAAATCTGCCGCGTCTTCGATGTAGAGAATGATGAGCAGAATCAGCAGCGAAAGCGCGATGCTCACGGCGAGCAACAGATCAAGCAGGCCCGTCGGGATCGGCAGGATCAACAGCAGCACCGTGGCGAACAGGCCGATGATCATCCACAGATCACCCTGGCGCAGCAGGCGCATGAGGCCGGACGGATTGGTTGTGGTTGCGGGAGTGGCCATGGGTTAAACGTGATTTTGTTCGGCGTAGTAGCGGTAGCGATTGACGCGATAGACGTAGGCGAGAATCTCTGCGACGGCTGCGTAGAGTTGCGCCGGGATTTCACCGCCGACCTTGCCGTGTTTGAACATCATCCGCGCGAGCGGTTTGTTCTCGATGATCGGGACTTGATGGCGTGTGGCGATTTCGCGGATGCGCAGCGCGTTGAGGCGCGTGCCCTTCGCGACAATTTTCGGGGCCTTCATCGTCTTGCGGTCATAGCGCAGCGCGACGGCGAAGTGCGTCGGGTTCGTCACCACCACATCGGCCTTGGGCACATCGAGCAACATCTGGCGGACGGTCTTGAGCGCGCGGCGACGGCGTTGGCGCGCCTTGATGTGCGGATTGCCTTCCGTGCTCTTCATTTCCTCCTTCACTTCCTCCTTGGTCATCATGAGGTCGCGATTGGTGCGCCAGAACTGGTAGGTGTAATCCAGCGCCGCCAGCACGCACAGGCCGGTGATGACCCGCCACGTGATGCCGAACGAAGCCGCGGCCAGGAAGGTGGCAATGCCGGAAACGTCCACCGCCGAATAAAAAATCGGATCCGCCAGTAGTTTCTTCACCTGCGAATAGGTCAGCAGCATGATGAGGGAAAGCTTCAGGATGGAAATTCCGGTAGGGACGAGCGAGCGGCCGGAGAAGACGCGCTTGAAACCCTCGACGGGATTCAGCCGTTCCCATTTGGGTTCGAGGGCCTCGGAGGCGGTTTGAAAACGATTCTGAATTCCCCCGGCAATCAAGCCACCGGCTGCCGTGCCGACCACAACCGGCCCGGCACACGCCGCGAAAACCATCGCCGCCGTGATGGCGTAACCCTGCATGGCGTCGAATGTCAACGGCACTTCATGCAAATGACCGAGCACGGAAGTCTGCACGTTGACGAGCTGCTGCCAGACATTTGCACCGACGAACTTCAAGGCGATCATGCCGCCGATCAGGACGAAAACCGTTTGCACCTCGGCGCTGCGGGGGAACTGGCCCTGCTTGATCGCTTCTTCCAGCCGCCTTGGTGTCGGTTGCTCGGTCTTTTCGCCTGTGTGGTTGTTGCCCATGATGCGCTCAAATCGCTTGCGGAGCGCGGGCTTCAGCCCGCTTCAATGTGATTTGCCCGAGCGCCGCGCGGACGGCGAAGCGAATTCCGAACTCAACGGTGAAGCGGCCTGAAGGCCGCGCTCCGTTTGCGCTGTTTTGGTTTCGTTTCATTCGTTTAGCCGCCGGCCAGTCGGGCGACGTTCAACATGTCTTCGGGCAACCGGCGCAGGAAATTCCCGATGTGCTGGGCCATGAACGTGCAGGTCATGCCGAACGTGAGCAGGCCGAGCAGCGTGCGAACGGGAAAACTTTCCGCGAAGACATTCATCTGCGGCACGGCGCGGCCCAGCACGGCAAACACCAGCGTGACGAGGAACGAAACTGCCATCACCGGCGCGGCGATTTGCAGCGCCATGACGAACACCTTGCTGCTGCGCGCGACCACGTCCACAAGCAGCGCCTCGCGCAAGTGCCCGCCGCCCATCGGCACGAGGGCGTAACTTTTTTGAAAACCCGCAATCATCCAGTGATGCAGGTCCAGACTCAGCATCATCATCAGCGCAATCCAGAACAGCACCATGCCCGGCGTCACGGCGGTGGCGCCGGTGACGACATTGAATTCCTGCGGCATCGTCAGGCCCATTTCCGTGGAGACGAAGCCGCCGGCAATTTCCAGCGCGTAGAAAACGAACCGGCAGACGAACCCGAGCAGCAGTCCAATGCTCGCCTCCAGGAACATGAGCTTGAACAACAGCCAGAGCGACAGATCGGCGGCGGGGAACTCCGGCAACAGTGGCGTAACCAGCAATGCCACCAGCGCACCGAGGGCGATGCGCAATTGCACCGGCACCATCTGCGAGGAAAACATCGGCAACACCGCCAGCATCGCGCCGATGCGCGTGAACACCAGAAACCAGGTTGTGATGGCGGCGGTCATGCGGGCAGGAGGGGAATCCTCTTACTCGTAATCTTAATCTTGCGCTTAATCCCGGCCCCGGAGACCGGGAGATTAAGATTAAGAAGAAGATTGGGATTAAGAGCCACCAGCGATGGGTTGCGGCCCGCTTTTCCGGAATATCTGGTCGTGAGAGGTTTCATCGGCATCGCTAGTTGACCATCGAAGGAATCCGTTCGATGACGGCCCGGGTGAATTCGATCAATGTGCGCAGCATCCACGGCAGCAGGACCACCAGCAGCGCCACGACGCCGAGCACCTTGGGCACGAACGTCAGCGTCTGTTCCTGAATGGACGTGACGGCTTGAAACAAACTGACGCCCAGGCCGATGACCATCACGGTCAGCAGAATCGGCGCGGACAGCGCCGCCGCCTGGAACAACATGTTCTTGATCAATTCCACGGAGAATTCGGGGGTCATAGTTGGTCCTTCGTCAGCCGCCAAAGCTCAACACGAGCGAGCGCACCACCAGTTCCCAGCCGTCCACGAGGACGAACAGGAGGATTTTCAGCGGCAGGGAAATCGTCGCCGGCGGCATCATCATCATGCCCATGCTCATCAGCACCGTGGCCACCACGAGATCAATCAGGATGAACGGCACGAACAGCAGGAAACCCATTTGAAACGCCGTGCGCAGTTCGCTGATGATGAACCCGGGGATGACCACCTTGAGCGGCAGTTGATCCGGCGAGGTGGGGCCGAGCTTTGCAATCGCGGCGAACAATTCCACGTCCTTCGGCCGCGCCTGTTTGAGCATGAAGCTGCGGATCGGCTTGGCCGCCTCGTCCAGCGCTTGCGCCGATGAAATCTGCTTGGCCATGTAGGGCTGAAGGGCGTTGGCATCAATCTTCGACCACACCGGCTCCATGATGAAATAAGTCATGAACAACGAGAGGCCGATGATGATTTGATTGGCGGGCGTGCCTTGCAGCGACAATGCGGAACGCACGAAGGACAACACAATCACGATGCGCGTGAAGCACGTCATCAAGAGGATGATCGAAGGTGCGAGCGTGAGCAGGGTGATGCCGAACAAGACCTTGATGGCCACATCCACGTCCTGCGGTTGTTGGGCCGCCTCGACGCCGAGGTTCAATCGAAACGGCATGAGGCCGGTGGAGAGCGTGGTGGTGGCGTTGGTCGGGGTGGAGATCGTCGGTTGCGCTGCCGGCGCGAGCAAGGCCTCCGCGGGCGACTGGGCAAACGCGGTCCCCGCTCCGAGCAGCAGCACGAGGAGCAAAAGCCACCCAGCCCACGTCCGCCTTGCGGGAGCGGACGTGGGTGGGTGAGGGAGGGAGGAACGGTTCATTTCTTGCCCTGCAAAGCGAGTCGCAACGATTCGGTGAAAGTGGGCGTGCCCGTGGATTTGATCTCCGCGACGACCGGCGAACCTTCCGGCAGCGTGGCCAGCATCGTCACGCCCGCCGGGGACGACGCGACCAAGAAGCGTTGTTGTTCGTAACCGACCACGACGAGCGCATGGCGCTGGCCGAGGGCTTTCGTTTCCAAAATGTTGAGCTTCGGCGACTGGCCCCGGTGGATCAGCGTGCGCTGCCAGTTGCGGAACAACCACACGCCGGCAAAGAAAACCGCCAGCACCAGGGCCAGCGCACCCAGCACGCGGAACAGCGAGAACACCACTGAAGTCGAACTCGGCAACGGCGGCAGGGCGGGCGAGTTGGTCCCGAGGAACGGCGCCGCCACGTCCGCTGCCGGCGCGGAGGTCGCGACGAGGAAAAACAGACAGACGGCAACCGCCCGCGGCCAGGGTAGCGTACGCCCGGCACAATTCTCCCGTCCATTGAAGCGTGCGATCATCGTGATAAACCGTTTGGCCGGTGTTTAGCACCGCCAGTGCCACGGGCGGGAAGCCAATGAAATCAAGCCTTCCGTTGCGTGCGCTCCGGTGGGGAGAGGAAAAAAGTGCCGGGACGAAATCAGCCGGCGGCAAAGTTGGACTGGCAACGGCGCGGCGCGAACCAGGGGAAAACCGCAACTACGGATTCGGCCGAAACCGACCCCAAGGTGATCCTGTCTCCGGCCCGCCGGTCCCCGGAGCGCCGGCCTCCGGCCCGGCGACACCGCCCGCTCCCGCCCGCTGGCGGGAGAGAGCGGGCCGGGGTGAGCCGAGGTTTCGGGACTGATGAAACCTCAGCTACCGCACGATCCACGCCCAGTACGTCTCCTCGGTCCGGGCGGCGAGCGGCTTGAACCGCGCCACCTCAGGCACCTGCTCCTGCAGGCGCAACTTGGGGTTGGGGATGAAGCCCCCCAAGCCACCAAATGTGGTTTTTGCCGGCACCATATTTCGACTGGTTTTGTAGCCATCTTCCTCTGGACATGCCAGATAAATGGGTTTACAACCAAATCGATGAAAAGTGATAGACCACACTTCCGTGGCCCACTTCTATGTTAGGCTCGTATGATTCTCGCCCTGGACAAGCACGCAGGATTGCATGTGTTCGCATCCCCGGAGGATGCCCAGCGACACCTTGAGGCGATTGATGTGCAGCAGGACGCGTTTGAGTTCTGTGATACCACCGGTCAGCGTTACGTTCCTGAATTCCTACGACCTCCCCAAGAGAGGCGACTCGGTCCGATTGGCATTGTGGACGTTGGGCTTTTCAAGCTGGTGACTCAGGGTGACATTGATCCCGCAGTTCCAAAGAGATTTGTTGAGCGAGCGGCGCATATCGAGCATTCTTCGATTCCAGCACTCAGCAGCATCGAGGCGTTCAGAGATGAGATCCGCAAACGAGCCTAACAAATCGCTGCAGCGAACCCGGCATAGCGTCGTGGTTGGCAATCGTTGCGTCCCGTGCGCCGGGTCGCTGAGCTTGGGTCGTTCAGTCTTTCAACGGAAGCAGTTGATATTGCTTGAGTTGCTGTAGGTCTGGTGGGTGGTTTGCCAGCGGGTTTGCCAGTTTTTTACTACCAGAGCAAACCCCGCTGCTACTCGCTAACACGAGGGGAGCCAGTCGGTTTAGCCTCATAACAGAGAAGACATGTTATGAAGCAACAGTTCAAACTATACCGCCGCAAAAACGGTCGCTACTACGCCGAGAACACCACCACCGGAAAACAATCCTCACTCGGGACACGCGACAAGGCCGAAGCCAATCGGCTGTTGCACGCCCGGAATGAAGCGGCTTATCAGCCCGCGTTCAACAAACAAATGGCCAAGACTTACTTGGCCGCTGGCGATCCCCGCGCCAACACGCGCACCTGGCAGGACGTGATGGACTATCTGCTGCAATCTAAAGAAGGACGCAGCCAGACGACCCGCGAACGCTACGAGAGCGCCATCAAAGACCCGGGGTTCAATCCGATTCGCAGTCTCCCACTCATTCACACAACAGCAGAGACGCTTTACAAAGTCTTGAAGGATTCCGGGAAGCCTTGCACGAATATGTTCCTGCACCGCTTTCACAGCTTCGCGCTCAAGCTAGGCTGGCTGGCGTGGCCGATCATCGGCTACAACCAATGGCCCAAGCTCCGCTTCAAAGAACGGCGCGGCGTCACCTTGGAAGAACATCAGTTATTGGTGAACGCGGAAAAGAACGCGGAACGCCACGCCTTCCTTGAACTGCTCTGGCACGTCGGCGCGGCACAGTTTGATTTAGTGAACTTGCAAGCCGAAGACGTGGACTGGAACAACCGCACCCTCAGCTATAATCGTCAGAAGACCGGACGCCTTTGCACGTTGCGCTTTGGTGATGAAGTTGCTGAGATTCTGAGACGCTTGCCGACCAGCGGGCCGCTGTTTCCCAAGTACTCGACACTTTCGTCCGCTGACCGGGCGACGCGGTTTGCCGAGCGTGTCGAACGGCTAGGAATCAGGAAGCGTAGTGAGGAAGCAGGGATTCCGTCTATCTGTCTGCACTCCTATCGCTACTCATGGGCAGAACGCGCCCGGGCTGCCGGTTATCCCGAACGCTACGCGCAGGAAACGCTGGGGCATCAAAGCTCAACTTTCACCCGCTTTTACTCCAAGCGGGCTAGTGTCGAGTTGCCGCCGTTGGAGCAATACGAGAAACGAAACACTCCAAGTGCGCCGCAGCCGTCCACGCCAGCGTTGAACATTATTCCGCTGCCCGCGCCAGAAACGGCAGCAACGGTGACAGACACGACCGCGAACGAACCAGCCGCGCGACCGGCCCAAATACAGGAGGTGGTATGAATCCGCATCCTGTTCATGCGCTCGATCCGGTATTTGAATTCCTCGACGGGATAATTCAAGACCACGGTGATGTGTTGTTCACCGTGGCCTGCTATGCGGCCATCCCACTGTGCGCTTGGATACTCTTTGGCGGGTCGCGGCGGAAATCATCAGCGGGACAATCGCCCGCGCCTCGGATCATTGTGATTCATCAGCCCGCCGAACGCACTCCACCGGAGGAAACATTCGACCCATTTCCCCCGCCACGGGAGCCGGATTGGTCCGATGACGCTGACCGGCATTGGGATTGAACGGGGTTGCAGATTTAGCGGCGCAAATCCCACGGCGCAGACGGGCGTAGTCAAGCCAGACCGCAGAAAGGCTTGATTGCGCCCGTACGTTGCACACTGGAAGCGCCGCCTGGGCTTCGCGCCAGCCCAGTCCCGCGCCAAAGGGCTTGAGCCCTCTGGACACCCGTTCTCCGCTCGCGCTGGCTGGTCCGCTACCGCGCCCTTTCCGATGGCCCGGAAAGGAAATGGTCGGTTTTGGTTTTGGTTCGGCGCGGGGGTGGCACACTATCACGACAACAAGACTAGGTTTTCCGCTGGTCGTTTCATGCCGCGCGACTATTCCACCAAATATTTTGGACGGGCCAAAATCACGATTCTAACGCCATGTTGCCCGCTCAGTTGTTTGCTCCCATCACGCGCCCGAAGGTTGTTGCGGTCCCTTTTTGCCCGGAGCTGAAAGCGATGCGCGGTGGTTTTCCGATGGTTGCGTCTGCCCCTTGCGGCTGTTTTTATCTCGCCAGTATTCGATGATCGCATCCGACGCCCGGATGAACCATTTCTCATCCCGCCGTAAATCATCCAGCGTCGCCGTCAGGAAAAATTTCTGCCCGTTGTGGGCCGGATGACCGAGTGGGCGCAGTAGTCCGCGCGCGATGAGAATGGGAATATCTTTCTCGCCAAATCCCAGCAGCCACGCCGCCTGTTGCATCGTCACCCGCGCCGGTCTGAGTAACAGGCTCAAAAACTCTTTCACTTCTTGCTTCATCGGCTCCTCCAAAGGCAACTCTGGTAATTCCTCCGCCTCAGCTTTTGTGCTGGTGCTGGGCCCATCTGATTTCGTGGCATCGTCTGGCACGCAATTCGTTTTCCATCTTTCGCGAACGCCATTCTAACTCACAGCCGGCGGCGGTTTGTGTAGGTGATTACACAAAATCTCGCTCCGCTTTCAGGCCGCCCTGTCTCCCGCTGGCTTTGGGATTCTCAGTCGGCCATCCAAAACGCCTGCCTTCATTCCAAAACCAGTCTAGCCGGAACCGAAATTTGAGTTGCGCGATAATCACACAACTTTTCAGCCAGCTTTTCAGACTTCATTTCGTTCGCATTCACTCTTTCAGACAGTATGCCCGAGCCAAAGCATTCTGAGGTGTATCACATACACAAAATTACGTGTCCACGAAGGAGAAGCCTATCAGCGCGAGGCCATTCCTTTGTGCCCGATGGGCACAAAGTTGCTTATGCGATATTTGCAGCGCCCATTTCCAGAGCCACACTCCATTGCGCCGTTGTCCGGTCACTTCACATCCGACTCACTCTGTTCTGCTACGGCTTTGGCAATGCGCGTTCAGTGCGCCACAACCTCTGCTTTTGAACCCGAATCCGAATTGACTGTCTGTAATTTAGATGAATTGCGGGGATCATTCAGCGTGCCCATTGTGTGGGCAGCCAAATCATTGCGCACTGGCCAATGGAGCTGCAAAAGATTGTTGGTGTCGGCATGTCCGGGTTCCCTTGTGGACCTTGATGCAAATTCCATCGGATCAGATTGGCAAGGGTTGCATCTGTCAACATTGCGCGACAGCCCCGCTGCAAAAAGCTTTCGCCCGTGCAGTTTCGCCACGTCCTAATGCAGTTCCGTGAGCGAGCTTCAGTCCCCTTCGGACCAAAGACTTGGCATCCAATTTAGCGAAAGACGACTGGTCAGACGAACCCGGTTATGTTTTTCTGAATTGGAGCCCTTCATGACCGGACGATCTGCCAACCATGCCCGCACCTACCTCGCCTCGAAAACTGAGCGTGAGCGCCGCCGCATCGTCCAGCGGCGTTGCATTCGCCCACAAGGCGGCAAACGCGGCCGCTTCCTGAAAGCCAGTCGTTATTGGCAGGAATGGGAAATCAAGGTTCTTGGGAAGGTGCCGGATCGGGAAGCCGCGCGGAAAACCGGTCGCACGCTGTCAGCGGTTTCAACAAAACGCGTTGAGTTAAAAATCCCTGCCATCCGCACCAAAGTGCTCCCGTGGACGCCAAAACAAATCGCGTTACTGGGCCAGCTTCCAGACAAAGAGGCGGCGCGCTTGATTGGCTGCTATTACTCCAATGTGGCGCGGAAACGATTGGAACTGGGAATTCCCTATACGGCGCAACAAATCCGTTACTGGACCAAGGCCGAAGACCGGATGCTCGGCACGAGGCCGGATGCCGACTTGGTTCGCCGGTTGAAGCGCAGCCGCCAAGCCGTCATGGGGCGGCGGTTCAAACTGGGGATTCCCGCCGCCCCCAATCCCAAATTCCGCCCGTGGACGAACAAGGAAATCAAGATGCTTGGAAAGTATCCCGACAAAGAAGTGGCCCGACGATTGGGGCGCACGCCGCTCTCCGTGGAGATGAAGCGGCTCAAATTGAGGATTTACAGAACGGCAATTATGAGAGTGGCTCGGACTTATGAGCGAGCAAACCCTTAGCTGTTCCGGGGAATTTGCCCGCGTGAAAGTTTGACCCGATATAACGGATAAAGCTCTTTGAACTTTCCTCGCAGATTTCGAGGGAACAAATCTTCCAATTTTGCCCCCAAAATCTTTGCCAAGATAAAAAGCTCCAAGTCAGGAACACGGCGCTGTTGATTTTCCAGGCTGGTCACGGACTCCCGGCTGGTATCCCAGCCTGATAATTGCAGTTTGATCGCCAACTCGCCTTGGGTCCAACCGCGCACCCGCCGCAATTTGCGCACTTGCGGACCGACCACATTCAAATGAGCAACCGGTTTTTTGATGGTGGCAGACTAGCAACCGCGCTTCTTTGGAATGTAAGCTTTGCCAACCATTGACAAAATGTGCTTGCGCTTGTTGGAAAGCGGCGTATCAAGGACGCGGGTAAAATGAAAACACCACTTCGTCGGAAGAAATGGCTCCCGGGAATTTCGCTTCATCTGTTCATTGCCTCGGCAATCTTATTCCTGTGGGCGACCACCACCAGCACCGCCAAACCACGGCCGTTAGCTCCACCGTGGCCGGAATTCGGCCTCATCCACCGGGAAGGGTTTGATCAGCCCTACAAATTTCCAACCAATCAAACGATTGATGCTTCGATTTGGACGGAAAGCTGGACGGGGTGGAGCATGAATCGGCAAGGCACGACGGTAACGCCCTGGATGGTGCCTATGGTGGTCTCGAACTCCTTCCGCGTCGAACCGGAACACGGTGCTATACGCTTCTGGTATCGGCCTGACCATGCCAGCGGTACAGGCAGCGGAACAATCGCGACGTTGTTGGAACTCACTGCCAGCAATGGCAAGGCCAGCGAAGTCTGGTGGTCATTGGTGCTTTCACCCAAAGGCGATGAGGTTCACTTGATTTGCCAGACAGAGAGCGGGCCGGAGTCATGTTTGAGTGCTGCGGTAAATTGGGAAGCGGGAAACTGGCACATGCTCACGATTGGGTTCACTCCGACCAACAGCGCTCTTTTTGTTGACGACCAGCTTTCTGCAGTCGGCGCAGGACTGGTCACTATTCCGAAGGAAGCCGCGCCATATACCAGTCTTATCGTCGGCAGCACAGTTGCCGGTTTGCTCCCGGCGCAAGGACAGATTGAAGAATTCTGCATTTTCTCCGGACGCAAAAAGATGCAGCAAATCATGGGTAACATTTTCGGCCTGAGCGTGGATTGGGAAATTGGCCTCTATTATGCCTCCCTCAGCAAAACCGCCGCGCTTGGGCCAATCTCTGACGAAGAAATCGCGGCCCGGGCCGCGCGGGCGGCGCAACGGAAGGCGGAACGTGAAGCCTTGGGAATCG
Source organism: Limisphaerales bacterium (assembly GCA_044225555.1). GTDB lineage: Bacteria > Verrucomicrobiota > Verrucomicrobiia > Limisphaerales > JADLHS01 > JADLHS01. Next base: position 292,548 of record JBGAIM010000008.1, read on the forward strand.
CCGAAGAACTCGGTGGTGGAATGCAGATGATGCTGATGAGTGGGCCGACCGCAACCTGCGTGACCAATTCGCCGCTTTACATCACCAACACGGTTGCGTGGTTTGACACGAATACGCTGTGGACCGTGCAGTTTGACGTGCAGGGGACGAATGTGCTGGGGGCGACAGGCGGGCCGGTGGATATTTTCTGCTCGACGAATCTTGGCGGGACGAATTGGCTTTATTTGGAACGAGGGCCATCCTGTGCAACTTATCAATATACCAACCAATTTTCCGATGGGGCTTTCTATATTCTGGGAGATGGGATGATTGACCCGGATGGTGACGGCATGAGCACGGCCTACGAACGGCTGGTCTCGCATACCGACCCGTTGGTTTGGAATTTTCTGGATACAGACGGCGACGGCTTGTCCGATGCGTGGGAATTGGCTAATGGCTACAACCCGACCAAGGCGGACACCGACGGGAACGGGATCCCGGATGGCTACGAGGATAAGGACGGCGACGGGTTGGCGAATCTGATGGAAACGGCCTTTGTCGGCAATCCGAGTGTGTTCAATCTCAACTGGCGGCAGGACGGTGACGGCGATGGCGTTCCTGACAGCGTTGATTCCAGTCCGGGCACGACGGACACACCACCATTTGTGACCACCTTCGACAAGTGCCCGCTGCCATAGCAGTCGGCTCAACTTTTTTCGCAGACCTTTTTATGAAATCTCTTTTTCTTGAGCGTTGTATTTCAACGGTGGCCGCAGTGGTTTTGCTGGCCGGTGGACAATTGGCTTTGGCGCAAGCGCCGGGCAACAACGGCGCGCCAAGCTCGCAAGTGCAAAGCGAGTCCGGGGCGCTGATCACGCAACGAGCCGAACACAAGACGGATTTGTTCACGGGCAGCTTTGGTTACTCTGTGCCGATTGCTGGAGCGCCGGGCCGTAACGGCAGCGAGCCAGGATTGGCGCTCATGTATTCGTCCAGCGGTGACAATGGCTGGTGCGGTGTGGGATGGGCGTTGGAGGTGGGGTACATTGAGCGTAACACGAAAGATGGGTTTCCCATTTTGTACGATGCGTCTTCGCCACCGTTGCCAATCAAGCAATACGACTCGGCGAAAGGTTTTCTGCTCAATTTGTTCGGCAAGACGTTGAAACTGCTGAACAGTGGCGCAAACGAATATCGGGCCGAGACCGACACGAGTTTTCTCCGTTGCCAGTTCGACACGACGAACAACCGTTGGGATGTCTATGACAAGAGCGGGACGGTCTATCGCTTTGGTTACACTGCGCGGGTGCTCAATCCCAATTCCGGCTGGACGGCCAATTACACTGGCACCTTTCGCTGGGCGCTGGAAGAAATCATTACCGCAACTGGCGAGCGCACGACCGTCACCTACCAAACCCATTCCACTTCTGATGTTGGGACGGCACGCGTGCTTTACCCGGACACGATTTCCTATAACGGGCACACCAACTGGAATGGCTACACGGCTAACCAAGCGCCGACGCACACGATTCAATTTGGGCTGCAACCGCGCACGGACACACGCATCTCGTATCGCTCGGGCTTTCGTGTCGTGCAAGATATGCGGCTGACCAACATTGTCTGTCAGGCCAACGGTCAGAACGTCCGTCGTTATGCGTTGGAATACGATTACTCGGCGGCCACGAAACGCTCCCGCCTCGTGCGCGTGCGCACCTTCGGCGCGGACAACTCATCGGAACTGCCGGTGCAATTGTTCCACTATCAGGACAAGCCGCTGACGTTTGCGCCCAAGGTAAAATGGAAGGACCTTGCCGTGCCGACGCCCAGTATCAGCGAGCGCGATTCGGTTGGCAGCACCTATACCGATTTATTCGATCTGGATGGTGATGGCTTGCCGGATCGAGTGCGTTGGGATTCCGCCGTAACCCCGAATCGTTATTTAGTGCAACGGAACCTCGGATTGGCGGCGAACGGCACTGAGGGGGCGTTTGCACCCGCGGAATTTGCTTTCGGCCCGACTTCCTCGGGAAACTTTCCGGCTGGCGCGGCTTGGTCGGCGGGCAACTCCCTCCGCGTCCGCATCATGGACATCAACGGGGACGGCAGACCTGATCGCCTCGGCGATGACTCCACTTACATGACCGCTGGCACGCCGCCTTACAATCATTTCGGCGTGCAACTCAACGCGGGGAACGGCTTCACCGCCGATCAAAGCTGGCCGGTGGAAGTGCAAAGCAGCAGTTACTATTACGCGATTGATACTTTCACCGGAGACATCAATGCCGGTCGCGCCAGCTTGCTGGACATCAATGGCGACGGCATCCCCGACCGCGTGATGATGGCGTTAAGTGCGCCGTGGAATTATTTTCACGTTCAGTTCGGCACCGGCACCGGCTTCGCCCCGATGCGCCGCTTCGGGCCGCTGACCAGCCAGGGCAAAACTTCCAGTCTCCTGTGGTCGGGGGTGGAAACCCCCTATATCCACATGGTGGACATCAATGGCGACGGGTTGGTGGATCGCGTGATGTTGCCGTTGGGGACCAACCCGAGTTTCCCCGACAACCCGGTGCAGGACGCCACGCTCAACAAGTTCGTGGTGGAGTTCAACAACGGCTACGGCTTCGAGGCGCAGGATTGGACCGGCGTTTATGCGCAGTATTCCGGGCTGACGCCGCACTATGCGAACGTGCAAAAATTCCCGTGGGTGGGCCTGCTGGACCTCAACGGCGACGGCCTGCCCGACCGCGTAATGCCCAATGCGGCGGACAGCACCAAAACCACGTGGTTGCTCTTTCGCAACAACGGCTCGGGTTTCGACACCGTTTCCAACGTCGTCAGCGGCATAGACATTCAAAACGCCGTCAATGCGAACAATGAAAATTGGTTTGGCCTTTACGGGGTGGGCGACCAAACCCGGATGCCGTATGTCAACGGCCATACCATCACCGCCATGCTGGACATGAACGGCGATGGGCTGCTGGATCGGGTGATGGCAGATTACCCTTACGCCAACAACCCATTCAGCACGCCGTTCTATGGGCTGTGGGTGCAAACCAATTCCGGGCCATTCCCGGATTTGCTGAGTGCCGCCAGCAACGGCATTGGCGGCGTTCTCACCGTCGCCTACAAGCCTTCGACTGCGTGGGATAATCGGCAGGACTCGACGGATGTGAACTCGGGCAAGTTGCTGCCCTTCCCGGTGCAGACTGTGGCCAGTGTCACGGAAAACGACGGGGTGAACACCAACCGCACGACGACCTATATTTACTCCGGTGGTTTTTATGATGGCAGCCGCCACGAGTTCGCGGGCTTTGCCAAGGTGACGGAAACGGACGCTTCCAATCGGCAGCAGGTTTATTTCTATCATCAAGGCGGCGGACAAGATCGGATGGCGCTCGGCGGTTATGCCGACGGCTCCACCAACAGCGCTCGATTCAATCAACCGAGCGGAATCGCTCGGGATGGCGCGGGTAATTTATACGTAGCGGACACCGCCAATCACGTCATCCGCAAAATCACCCCTGCGGGCGTGGTCACGACCATTGCAGGAAGTCCAGGCCAGGCCGGTGTGACGAACGCCACCGGCACAGCGGCGCGGTTCAATCACCCAACGGGCATCCTTTACACCGGTGGGTATCTTTATGTGGCCGATACTGACAATCATTCCATCCGCCTTATCAACCTTACTGGCAATCAGGTCACCACTTTTGCCGGTAGCAATGGGGTGGCGGGATCAGCGGACAATAACCCGTTTTCCGCCGCACGCTTTTACCGACCAACCGGTCTGGCCTTCAATGTGGCGGGCACGGAGCTCTACGTGGCGGACACCGGCAACCACACCATCCGCAAGTTGTCTGCCGCAGGCATGACGACCATTGGTGGTGTCGGGATTCCGGGGACAACGGACAACCCGCCGCGTTTCAACCATCCTACTGGCGTGACGTTGGATGGAGGCAATAATCTGTTTATTGCCGATACTGACAACCATAGCATTCGCCAAAGGACATCAGCCGGGGCGGTCAGCACCCTTGCCGGAAGCAGTGGCGTGGCGGGAAGTGCCGATAGTGCTTCCTATCTGAGCGCACGTTTCAGATCGCCCGCAGCCTTGGCTTTGAGCGCCGATTTCCAGACGCTCTACGTAGCGGATACTGGGAATCAGACGATTCGTAAATTAGTTGCCTCTGGGGTTACCACGGTAGCCGGTCGTGTCGGTAACAGCGGCAACGTGGATAGCATCGGCACAAACGCTTTCTTCAATTCCCCCGCCAGTCTAACCGTAGATGGCAGCGGCAATGTCTTCATTGCCGACACTCAAAATCACCTGATTCGTAAGGGAACGCCGTCTGGAAGTTTTCTGGCCGTTACCAATTTTGCCGGAGGCCTGGATACCTTCGGCGAATACAACGATTCCGGCAGCTTCGCCAAACGCGGGATGCCCTACCGCATCGAATCCTACGGCAACGATGCCAATCTCTATCACGTCGTCGTCAATCAAGTGGATCAATTCGGCTTAGGGAACGGTCGGTGGTTCCCATTTGTCCATCAGACCTTCAATTTTGATTATCCCGGCGGCGGCACGCCACGTATCACCGCCACCCGATTCGTATACAACCTCAGCAACGGCAATCTCACCAACCAGATTGCCTATGGTGAAGTTGCCAACGTCAATCTTGCCAGCCTTTCCGCCCCGACTGACGTGGATGCAACGGACACGCAATACCATCACACGCTTTACGCGGCGTTGAGCAACACGAACATTCTCAATCTGCCGGACACGATCAAGCTGACTTCCGATGCTGCCGGGAACAACATCGTCCGGGAAAGCAAATCCACCTACAACGCCAACAGCGGCACATTGGCGCTGAAACTCAACCGCATCTGCGCCGGGCAATATGCGACTAATGCCTATCCAGAATATGATGATTTCGGGTTGGCGGTGCTCACCGTGAATCCCGTGGGAGTGCAAGCCAAGATCAGTGCCTTTGACACCCTGCACATCTATCCGAATGTCACGCGGCTGCGTATCTCGCCCGGCTCAGACTCAGTGAACGACCACATCACCTACACGACCAACGATGTGCGCTCCGGTCTGTTGACCAGTGTCACCGACCCGATGGGCGTGCGCGTGCAGTACACGTACGACGCCTTCTTCCGCCCAACACAGACCGACAAATATCCCTTGAACGGTTCGGCGGTCTGGGTTCAGCAAATCTCGTACGCTCCGTTTGGCGTCATCGCTTCCGGTAATGCAGTCAATTACGCGCACACGAAAGTTAACGACGGGGTGGATACGGCCAATGGCGTTGAAAGCCGCACTTACTTCGACGGTTGGTGGCGTCCAATTCAAACTCGCACCGAAGCCGAAACCGGGAATTATCGAGTTGTTTCCACCGCCTACGATGAACGTGGCAAATCCTTTGTGATAACTTGGCCACGCTTCGAGGCGAACGCCACTTTCGCCAAGCCCACGGCGCAACCCGCGAGTTTCACTGCTTTTGATCCCATTGGGCGCGCGGTGCTGACGCGCGGGCGTGTCGAGGCTGCGTTCAACGCCAGCGGTGCTTTTTCCAGCAAGACCGACAGTGCCGGTGATACTACCTCTCCGCTCGCACCCAAGTTATGGGCCTATACCAATGGCATTGACCCGTGGTGGAGAATTACCACTGATGAAGACGGCAAGGTACGCCGCTACCAACTTGACGCCTTCGGTCGCAACAAGTTGATTCAAGAGGTAGATGGCAGCAGCAATTACCTCACTGGCTTCAAATACAATCTGGCCGGCGACCTGACACATATTACCAACCACATCGGCGAGGCTATTTCTTACGGTCACGACGATTTGGGGAATGTCGTGGCAATGGCGGACCCGCACTTGGGTTACTGGACTTACCGCCGGGACGCCGCCGGTCGCATCCGCGAACAGGTGGACGGCAAAGGGCAGAAGATCACTTTCACTTTCGGCGCGACGTTGAGCCGCCTCAGCTTGAAACAGGTTTACAACGCCGCCACACAATTGGTTTCCACCGCAAGTTACACTTACGATTCCGGCGACATCAATCACACGGTTTACAAAGGACAGTTGTTTCAAATCACAGACAGCGAAGGTTGGGAAAAGAACGGTTATGATACTCGCGGTCGGTCGGAGAAGACCACGCGGCATCTGAACCTTAACAACCAGGATTACACAACTCGTTTTACTTTCAACGACGCTGACAGAGCTACGTCCATTCTTTACCCGAACGCCGGACCGACCATCACCAATGAATATCACCCGGGCGGCGCGCTCAAGCGCGTGGCGCGTGGCGGCTATGATTATTACACCGCCCCGGCCGCGGGCTTTGACGAATTCGGCAAGGTGTTGCAATTCACCTTCGGCAATGGAGTTACCACCACTCGTAGCAATTATCCGGTCTCCAAACGGCTTTACACGCTGACTACTCCGGGCGTTTTCAATCGCGAATACCGTTACAGCGCGGCGGACGATGTGACGTATCTCAGCGGTTCGGGCCTCGCCAACACCACCGTTGCGTATGACAACCTGCATCGCATCAAAACCTACACAGGGCTGAGCGGCAGTTATAATTACGATCCGGTCGGAAACATTACCACGCACATTGAGAGCGGCGTTGCAACAAACTTCGCTTACGGCAGCGTGCGCAGACAGGCGGTGAAGTCCGCTTTTGGCAGAGATTATCGCTATGATTTGGCCGGCAACATGATCGTGCGGCGTGGTGGCACGACTAATTCGCAGGCGCTCGAATACAACGCGGAAAACCGGCTTGTTCGCTTTTCTCAAGTAGGCAGCGTGGCGGTTGAATACGGTTATGCTACCGGCGGTCAGCGATTGTGGCGGCGCTCCTACGTTACCAATACAAACAGTCCCAAGTTGCAAGTCTGGATTGGTAACTTTTACGAGGAAAAAGACGGTAAAATTTTATTCCATGTTTTTGCCGATGGACAGCGCGTTTGCACCTTTGAGCGCGATTCGATCCTGAATGGTGGCAGCGGGACGGGCACCAATTATGTCGGTTACTATTATCATCAAGACCACCTTGGCTCATCCAGTGTTCTCAGCGACTACGCGGGCAGTCTCAAAGAGTTGAACGTGTGGTATCCATTCGGGCGCACGCAGACGAACAATCCCACTGCTGCGTTCAAGGTTTCTCACAGATTTACGGGACAGATTCAAGACGAAGAAACCGGTCTTTACTACTACAACGCCCGCTACTACGACCCAGAGCTTGGGCGGTTCATTCAGCCGGATACGATTATTTCCGACCTGAGCAATCCGCAGAGCTTCAACCGCTACACGTACGTCCTCAACAACCCGCTCAAATACACCGATCCAAGCGGACATCAAAACGAAGCGGCAGCAGCGCCGAAGGTATCCTTCTGGGACAAAGCAAAGATGCACTTGATGATGCTGGATCCCAAAAACCAAGGGCAGCCGATGATGATTTCCGGCCCCGCGTTTGAGAAAGCGCAGCAGGAGCAAAAGAAAGCAGCACAAGCAATTCAAGCTGCGAAACAGCAGATCATCCAGGCTGAAAAGATGACGCCGGAGGGAATCGTGAAAGATGCCCTTAAAAAGGAGCTTGCTCGGGGACAAAACAAAGACGTAATTACCACCGAACCACCGTCAGGATTAGAAAAAGCCGCTGAAAAAATTGCGGAACAGGCCATTGATACTGCGGTGGACGAGGCTGGCAAGCAGGCTGAACCGAAGGGCGGAACATACAAGCTTGTTGACCCGGAAACTGGGCAAGTGAAACGGACCGGGCGAACAAGCGACTTGGAAAAACGAGAGACACAGCACGGTCAGAATAAAGAAACAAGCGGCCTGCAATTTGAAGTGGATAGGCGAACAGATGATTATGCAGAACAGCGTGGCCGCGAGCATGTGATCTACGAGCAACATCCAGAAGCGAAAGCGGAAAACGGTGGTTTGAACAAGATTAGGCCCATCAGCCCGAGCAATCCGAAAAAACCACAGTATATTGATGCTGCCAAGAAAGTGGAGTGAACTAAAGCGCGATGAAAAAGAAGCCAGCCCATCCAGAGGGAACCTGCTTTGTTCTTCCATTGCGAGATGGAGACTACGCCCGCGGCGTAGTGGCTCGCACGAATGGAAAGGGAGCTATGTTTGGTTATTTTTTTGGACCAAGGCTCAAGAGTCCTGCACTTGCCGTTGTTGACCACACGTTGCACCCGAAAAACGCGGTCCTTGTCGGCAAGTTTGGCGACTTGGGGCTGCTGGAAGAGAAATGGCAGGCTATTGGAAAAATTACCCCTTGGTCTAGGACTGACTGGCCGATGCCACCATTATGCCGCATTGATAAAATGGCTGGGGCCGCTTTCATCAGCCACTACGACGAGGACACTTTCAGATGCGTGAAAGAGGTAAGGGTGAAGCTCGACGAAATCAAACCGGATAGCTTTCCTCAAGACGGCCTTTTGGGCTACGTTGCGGCTGAAATAGTGGTCACCAAAGCTTTGGCAAATGAAGGTAAACAGAATGGCAACAAATGATCAAGATGGCGAGTCGCAGGCTGTTCTGGTGCATTTGGACGCGGCGGGTTTGCCGGACGATGTTTATGAAAACTTTGACGTGGCGACTCTCGAAGATCGGCTGAACGAGGTATTAAGCACTGGGGCGTTCGGTATGTTTGATGGAACTGAGTCGGGGCCGGGAGAAACGATACTGTTCCTTTACGGTCCAGACGCCGAGAAACTGTTTGCTGGGATTGAAGGAGTTCTCCGAAGCTATCCCTTGTGTCGTGGAGCCAAAGTCGAAATTCGGGCTGGTGGACTTGGCGCAAATTGTCGAGTGGTTCGACTTTAGCTGTGGTCGCCAAAGCGGGGCAATTGCAATTCAGATTGAGATCGCAAAATTGCTGGTAAATCCTAAATTAAGTAAAGGATGCTAAAAACATTGCTCATAATTGGGAGCCTTTGGTTCAGTGGAAACAGAGTTCTTGCGACAGGCAGCGTTTATTTTATCAATTCATCCCTAACTTTTATCACCACAAATGGCACAGGAGGAGGCGGTTTGATGTCGGGTAGCTCTGGCTCATTTTATTTCGGATTATTCATCGCCCCCAATGGAATAACTGATACGGACATTTTGGATCCGATTTGGACTTTTACAGGAGTCTATGCGACCAACACATCACCGGGCCTTCTGACCGGTGGCCCCTTGGCATTGGTAAACGGCTGGGAACCCGGAACCACCAAATCGTACACGGTAGCAGGTTGGTCAGCCAATCTTGGCCACGATTGGTCTTTAATTAGCAGTCAACTAGACGACGGTTCATGGATTGAAAACGGCTTTTTTGGTCAATCAGCCATCGGTTCGGCAACAGCTGGCGGCAGGCTTCCGAGCGGAATTATTCGGCTGCCGCCTCCGTTGTTCGCTTTGGAATTTGCCGGTAGCTCATTAAATACCGGTTTTTCGTTAAATGAAGTTCCCGAACCAAATGCTTCTTCAATGTCGGTCCTTGGATTGGTCGTCACTTATTTCTTTGGTTCACGTAAGTTATCAGCAGCTTCTCGCCGAACGTTTCTGACACGAAGCAAAGCTCGGCTATACTCAAACTAAACATCCCACCAGCTTACCCGCTTTGGCCTAGCATTCCGGTCAACACAGAAACGTGGTTGGGAATTTTTTATTTGGCATGTCTAATCATTCCATGCTTCTGATTTTGGGAATGTCGAAGGAGGAAAAACAAAGCGACTCCCGACAGCGCGAACACGCCTGGCTCCGGTACAGTCGTAACATCGGCGAATAAAAGGTAGCTTGGGCCTATTGAAGTAGTGGCAAACTCATCCATAAACTCACCCGTAGTGCCATCGTAACGCAGTACCGAACTGCTCCAACTTGACGCAACGTAGAGATTTCCGTCGGGCCCAAAAGCCAAGCCGAATGGAGCCAACAGGCCACCACCAGAAGCAAAATCATCAATGTACGCTCCAGTGATTCCGTTGTAGCGGCGTACTACATTTTCCGCAAAAACACTCACATACAAATTCCCATCAGGGCCGAACAACAGGTCGCCAGGCCCCTGCATATCTGACGTGCTCACAGTAGGAATAAATGTTCCTAGTGAATTCCCGTTTTGTCCGTCGAACTTGAGTACCTCAAAACTCCCGTAAGTGCCGTTGAAGTTCCCGATATAGAAGTCACCATCAGGGCCGAACCTCATGCCGGAAGGGGCAAAAAGACCACCACTTCCCGAAGGTATAAAAGTGTTGAGTGACTCTCCCGTAAGACCGTTGTACCGTCTTATGGACGTCGGTTCTAAACCAGGAAACCCGCTTCCTCCATAGGCAGCGTATAAATCCCCATCAGGACCAAAAAGAATGGTGCTGCCGCTAAAAGTGGAAGGCACGAAATCGCCAATATACGCACCAGTCGTCGCGTCGAACTGATGGACGGGACCAAGATACGACCACTGAGCCACGAAGAACCTGCCATCAGGACTTAGAGCCATACTAGATTGTCCCCCAAACCCCAAGGCAAAATGGTCAACAAAAGTGCCGGTTGTGGCATTGAAGCGCTCAATGGCGGAATTCGCATTGCCTACATAGAGCAACATCTCCGCCTGCGTCGAAGTTGCGAGCGAGGCAAGGAACAGGATTGAGGTTATGCGAAGAACTTGAAGGCGCGGTTGCATTTTTCTCGTCTGTATTCCTAGTTGAATTGGAGTTTAAGGCCCTGTCTCGTTTTGGTCAAAAGTCAAAAAGGTCTTTGAGTGAAACACGGAGTGCCTTGGCAATGCGCTCACAACCTTCAACTGAAGGAGCATTTATTCCCCGCTCCACCAAACTAATGAAGTCCAAGGAATAATCCGTCGCTTCCGCGAGGGCCTCTTGTGTCATCTTGGCTTTCTGTCGCAGCCCTGCAATTCTTTGACCGAGTCGCTTTTTTACCACGTAATTAAACTACGGACTTGCTGCGCCACCGTGAACCGAGTTAAACTACGTGTTGAAAAGATAAGGTGATATGAATCTGAAACGCCGCCCCTGCTCACCTCGCCGTAATCTTCACCTTCTTGACTCGCTGGACGAAGCCGAAGATTCCTGCGCCAGCATTGCCGCGTTGGCGCATTTACTCCGTCTTGATCCCTCCGAAGTTACCCATCGCGTTGGCACGTTGCTCCAACGCGAGGCCGACAAATTGCAAAACTCATTACTCGAACTGACCCGCCACACGCGGCCCAAACGCAAGGCGGGAGGTTTTTCCAAAAAGTAGCGCGGCTGTCTTGGTGGGGAGTGATTTATGGCTGGGCTTGATTTAGCGATAGAACTGAGCCGTAAACAAGTTATTGCGGCGGCGGAAAGTAAATTGTCGCGTCCGTTAACTGAAAGTGAACGGGCAGGCATCGAGCGCATTGGTTCATTGTTACGTCTCGAATCTCTTGGCCGGGTGTTCAACTCCACGACTTGCACATCCGCCGAAGTGTTGGCGAGCCTGGCTCATTTTGCCCAACAGAAGGAACATGACTAACAGGCCAATTTTCCAGTATGGATAACATGGAGGAAGTCGGCAGAAGTCTTTTCGCAAAGGTGCAACGGCGCATGGCTGAGGAAGCGGAGCGGGATTCGATTGGAAAAGGCATCACTACCGGGAATACAGAACGCTACGACCGGATATTCGCATTATGGGTCGGTCTGCAAAAAGCGATGCAACATTGCTGGGGCAATGAAACCCGGGAGACTACACACATGCCTTGGGATTGCGGGGACGCACGCGTCCAAAAGGCGTGGGACTTGCTCACCCATCCCCGCAATGAAGTGGCTCTGGAAATTCTCAGCCATCAGTTGCCCGAAAGCGCCTCACTGAAAATCGCGCAAAAGGCGTTGCAAGTGTGTCGCGAGCGAGCCAAGAATTGACCCACAACCCGTGAATGAAACGATTCAGCCAAAACAAGAGTGATGGCGCTGGCGGGCCGCCGGCCCGAAAATCCAGCCGTGGCTGGATGCTCGCGCTGGTTCTTCCGGTCTGTTTTGCGTTCTGGTTTGTCACTGCGCCCGCGAGCATGGCGGTGCAGCGGATTGCCGCAGGTTGCGGCAACGGGACCATTTCCCGACTCGTGATTCGCGCGGCAGATTCGTACGTAGCCCCGATGGTTTCGTTTTACAAGTTTCCAACGGCAAAACGGTATAATGATTTCATGACGGACTGGTGGTGCGAATTTTTGCAAGCACCCGAAACAACTCCCTGATGATTTGAAGATGCCGCCCCAGCCTGAACCCGCCGGCAGGGCTTTCCCTTTTGCCCAAGTACTCAGCTTGAGTGTGCTGTTGGCGACCTTGGCATCGGCGGTGTGGGTGTTCGGCTATGCCCGGAGCGTGGCTCCTTTCGCCTGGGATTATTTGCGCGAAGGCGAGTTCGATTTCCTCACGTTTCCCGGAATCAAGCTTTACCGCTGGGTGGACGAGAACACGGGCGCGGTGTCTCGGCATCTGGACTTTTTCAACGTGGCGGACGGTCCGACCGGAGTTGAATACACGGAATGGTATTTCCCCTGTTGGCCGGTTTCCTTGGGTGCTTTGGTAACTTTGCTTGGCGGCGGGTGGTATCTGCTGGCGGGGCATGGCAAATCCCGCATCAATCACAGTAACGCCTCCAGGCAGGATTGTTGACCGCACTTACTCTTTCTCGATCATCGTGATAACGATGGAAGCAATCCGGGACTTGGAGGGATCAAGTTCACCGCCGCGCTTGGCATCCGCACTCACGGCAGCCAGTTCATTGTCGCGTAGCGCATCAGCGAGTCGTCCGAGCCGCCAACCTGAAATCGTCACGTCAGCGGTGGAGAAGGCCAGCACCAGTTTTTCCGGCGGCGTCTTGGTGTCTTCCTTGGCGTCAGGGTTTTCTTCCAGCGTGTATTCGATCAAATGACTGCTGTGAAAGCCACGGCGTTGGGTGCCGTTGCGGAATTCGATGCAATAGCAATGCTTGCTGACGATTTGAAAACCGTCGTCTTTAAGTGAGGATGGCATAATGAATGGTGGTTATGGGTTAAATTCTGACCGCGCGCGAACGTCGCGCGTCGTCCGGCGGAGGCACTGTTTGGATTTGCTTGGGTGTTTCTGGAACGGTGGGTGGTTTGATTGCGTCGGCAATGTTTTCCGCCGATTGCACCAAATTCGTTGGTTTAACGGTTTCAGTTCCGACTTCAATGCGTTGGCCGCGCTGAAACCCGTCACTAAACCAACGCCGGGCATCCTCAACCAAGCGACTGATTCGTTGCAGTTGTGAGAGCCGGGTGGGTCGTATCGGACGAACGCGGCGCATGGGCCGGGTGACGCGGAGCGCCGCGTGAGCGGCGTTGGAAATTAACAAATCCGTCGCCAAAGGCCGCGCCGACGATTTCGATACGGCTTCCAACAGTTGCCGTTTATCGTCGGTGTAAATGGTGAGTGCTTCCTTGAACCGGCTGACGGAAACATAAAACTGTTGCCGGTCTGCCGCCCGGAACGATTCGGAGCTTTCGGCAATGAACACTCGATCCACGCCCTTGCTTTGCGAGGCGTAGGAGGTGACACAATACCCATGCGCCAGATTGCCGTAGTCCTTGGGAATCACCCAGCCGTTAGCAAGCTTGAGGTCGCCGCCCTTGGTGAATCCGGCCACCTGTTTCAAGTCTCCGTTGTTGAGCCGCTGCCCGTCTCGCGTGAAACCGTTTTGGGTGACCCGAACCATGTCGCCGGGCGACAGGGCAATCACCCGCGATTCATGCACCTGAAACCGGGCCGCCCGGTCCAGTGGCAGCAAGGCAGTGTCACCATTTGCGCGTTCGATGTGAACGCCTCGTTCATCCCGTTGCCTCACCGTGACCCGGTCCCCGCGCCGGAAGCCGGGAACATTCTGATGGAACTGAACCACCATGTCCGGTTGGTAGTTCCGGGCGTCACTACGTTCCGCTTCCGTCCATTGCAGGTTTTTGAGTTGAACTAACTCGCGTTCGTTCCCAAGCAGTCTGCGCGTCGCTTTCAGCCATTCGCGAATCCGCGTGGTCACACGTTCACCTTCAAGGTGCGTTGGCGAAATCACCAGAGCCATTTTGCCGTCTTTGACGGCGGCGACGTAATCAGCCGCCAACGCTTCATGCCGGGTTTCCGGGGACAGTTCCCGCACCATCCCCATCTTTTCCAGTCGTTTGAAGGCTCGCTCCAATTCACCGGCTCGCAAATCGGCGACTACGGCCTTGTGTGAATCTGCCTTCTGCCGCCAGATTTCTTTCAGTTCGGCAGCCTGCAACCCAGCGTGCTGCTCTAGCAGGCGCAACGCATCACCACGTTCGACGGCCCGGTGTTGTGCGGTATCTCCTGAAAGAACGATGCGGCAGTATTCTTTTTCCGCGAGCGCAACCACTCGCGCCAGAGTACGAGCACCCAGCAACCCGGCCTCATCAATCCAAATCACCTGACCGCTTACCTGCTTTTGGAGTTTCGCGCTTTGCAGCAGCGCCTCGACGGTTTCAGCGTTTGCGAACCCGGCATCCGTTCGCAGCACACCTCGGGAGGCTTCGGCGGACGGGGCGAACGTGAAGACCTTTTGCCCGTTCGTCTCAATCGCCGCGACCGCCTCTTTCATCATCGTGGTTTTGCCCGTGCCAGCGCCGCCCCGAATCGCCGTCACCCAATCCGTGCTGCGGAGCACATGCAGCACGGCCTTGCGCTGTTCCTCCGAAAGCATTTCGTTCTGAAACTGGTATGCACCAGTGGCGAATGGCTTGAATTTTCCTTTGCCGTCCCGCACGAAATCAATCAACCGCCGTTCCTCCGCCAATACGTGATGCGTGGTGAGCCATTGGTGATCGTTCGTCGCCTCCGCAATGAACTCATCCCGCAGAAGTTGTCGCTTGGTTTGTTCCACGCACACATCACCGACACCGTAACGCAGGGCGTGCCGGAGTAGTTCCTTGTCGGTGACGATGGAGGCCCGCTCGTAACAATGCTGGACGGCGAAATCCATCGCCTTTCGTTCTGAAATTCTTGCGGCGGCCCGGGGTGAAGGGCGGATGTTGTTCTGAATAGCCGCCCGTTCGTCTGCCGAGATGCGTTTGTCCCACAACGCCCGCAGTTCCGCCTTGGTAAGCCGCTTTTGTTTGCGCTCCCGAGTCAACGCCGCCAGTCCGTCCTTTCCCTTGGCCGACGTGATGCCCAACTCCTTGGCCTTTTGCTCGACTTGCTCCCGACGCTGGGAAAACTCATCCAACACCCGCTGCGGCACCCCGGCCAGTTCCCACCCTTTGGCCGTTCGTTCGATCCCATAGCCCATGTCGGCGAGTTGCTTGGCAAACCGGGCATGAAACGCGGCTTCAAAATACGGGGCGGCGGCTTTCAAATCCCGGAACTGGCCCGCTTTCCATTTCTTCTCCATCTCGTCCCAAGTGGTGTTGAAGGTGTAACAGTGCGCGTGCAAGTGAGGATCAGGCAGCCCGTTGACTGGCCGCGCGGTGAAATGAACGAACTCCGCCCAGACCAAGTTGCCTGTCACCCGGTTCTCATCGGCTCCGTTCTGCCGCACCCGGGTTTTGGATTCTGTTTCAATTTCGCGCATCGTTTGGTTTACCGCCGCCTTGAACGCTTCCAGTATCCGCTCATCCCGGGTGAACTCGTACGCAACCGACACCGACTTGGGACAATGGAAATTGAAGTCATACCCCACGATGCGATTATTCTTGTTCCGTTGCGTCAACCGTTCGTCAGTCCCCGGTTTCCGATTCTCACATAACGCATCGAACGCCGCCTGATTCACCGGCCCTGACAATCCCAATCTCTTCGCCCCGACGCCATGCCACTCGCCCCGGACTTCCTGCCCTTCGGAATAGTAATCTTCCTTGCTCAACGATTGGGCGAAGTATTCCTTCGCATTCCGACTCGCAACAACTCGCAACACACCGCCACAGTAAACGAATTTTCCCCCTTGGCATCCCCTTGGGAGCACTATCCGCGCAAACCCTTCCACTACTCGCTACCATGATTCATTTTTGCTCCGTTACTGTGGCCGCAGTGACGACACACAGCGTATGAGACAGTTCCAAGCCCCAATAATTCGGTCAGACATCTTCCCTAAGCACAGCTTAGTGGTCGCGCCGCAGGGCGCGATTTCGCGCGAAATTCGCGCGAACGTCCGACCGAATTATTGGGGCTGAAAAAGGCCAATATGGATTTGCAGCCACCAGCCGAAAACGAAGCGGAGCGCAGAACGCGCAGTAAATTGGAGCCGCATCGCGAAGCCATCTTCACCTTGCGGCGCAAGCACTGGACTTATGGCGAAATCGCCAAGTGGCTGAATGAACGCGGCGTGAACATCACACTGAGTTCAGTACACCGATATTGCCAGCGGGCAGTCGCCCGCCGCCCTCGCGCTGACACTGCGCCACCAGCTTTGGAGAGCGAGTCGCGCTCCAATTCAGCAACGAAAACAAAATCGACCAAAACCGAGTCGGCAAAACATCGGTTCAACATTGATATATGAAAACCATCAAACATCGGCTGATATTCCCACTGCAAGCCAAGGGCAACGTGGGCAAAAGCCTCGAAACCGCCGCCCGCGCCTGCTGGCTCAATCAACGGGGCATCCCGTGGCAAGGATTCGACCTCGACGGCGACAACAAGACGCTATCCCGACTATTCCCGGAGCAAGCCAGGCTCATTCCGCTCCACGGCCAGGCCGAAGACCTTGACGAAGTGATTTCGATTCTGCGCAAGGCGACCGCCGCACCGGTGACGCTCGTTGATCCCCGGGCGCACTTGGACGGGCAATTGATGAAGGCATTGAGTGCGACGCATTTCTTCGACATCGCCAACGCCCAAAACATCGGCATCACCATCATGGTCTTTCCGCTGGATGACCTCGACGTGATGACCAACCTCGATGCCGTCTGCCAGTTCTGCGGCAGCCAGGTGGATTATGTCATCGTCCGCAATCCCGCCCGCGCCGCGAGAACCCGCATGTTTGACGGCAGTGAACTCGAAACGGAATTACTGAATCTTCACGCCGGCAGCATCACGCTGCCGGTGCTATCCGAGTTTGTGAAACTGCGGCTCGCCAAGTTGGAGGCCGACCATCAGCGCGGCATTCCCTTCAACGAAGCCATCGGCAATGACGAACTCGCACTGGACATCATGGCCCGAGGCGTGTTGCAAGACTGGCTGGGCACGATGTTCGCCCAATACGACCGGATTGCCGCAAAACTTCTGCCGACGGTTGAAGCTGCGAACATTAAACCCAAGGCCGCGCCAGCCATCGGCGAGCCAGGGACCGCCAAACGTGGCGCTAAAGTAAATCTGACCGCATGAAAGGAGGTGTTATGTTGAAAGCCGATCTCTTTGAAGAATTGCTCGCCACCTATCCCGCCGAGAAGCGGGAACTAGCCCGCCAGATATATTACCGCTTCGCCGAAGGTGACAGCACGCAGTTTTTCACGCAGCTATTCCTGCTGCTGGACGTGTACGCACACTATGCCGAGCGGGTTCCACAGGCCGTCATGGAAGCGAACCAGAACGCGCACGCGGGATTAGCCAAGGTGCGGGAGGAAATCGGCCTGCTCGCGCAGATGATCGAAAAACGCAACGTGAACATCACCAATCAAGCTGACGTTACCGCCGAGCTTTGCCAAACAACCGTGACGCAGTGCCGAGAAACCATCGCCCGGGTTGAATCCGCTCTGAAAAACGTCGGGGCACAGGTGGACATCAAGGCGATTGTTGCCGGCGTTCAGGACGCATTGAAAACCGGCATTCAAAAGGAGGTCATTGCGCCGTTCCTGATTCGGTCCCAGCAATTGACCAACGAAGTGTCGCCGACATTGCGGGAGATTCGCGAGAACGTCGCCAAGGCCAGCAAGCTCTGGCCCCAGCGGATTTGGCGGACGGCCATCTTGAGCGGCATAACTCTGACACTCGCGTTGTCGGCCATCGCATTCCTAGTCATGAACGCTGCCATGCGGCAAGCCAGCGAACGGAAACTGGCCGAACAGATTGCCCGAGCGACCCGGGTGATGAATTGCAATCAGGATGCCTTCCGCCAGTTGGCGATTGCCCAAGTGCCAATCAAGGTGGTTCGCACGTCCACCACCAACGGCACAATCGAAGCACAAGGTTTTGCGCTGTTAATTGAAAAAGCCGATGCCGCAGAAATGCGGCGCATGAACGGACAAGAAACAGGGTTGATTTTCTTCACCGGCCATCCGCCGGAGAAAACCATCCAAGCATTGCAGAAGCAAGCGGAGCAATTGGCGCAACCGCTCAAAGCCGGAAAAAACTAATCTAGCCAGACCGTGGGGCATCAGTTCTCGGATGTCTTCAAGATACGCGACGAGGCGGCCAGCCGCATGGTTTTTGCTGGTGATAGCAACCGCATTTGCGTGAATATCAGTTCGGTTATGATTTCCAACGAACGTCCGTCGCCTTTTCAACCACGTCGCCCAAAGTTTCCCCACCATCAATCACCACCGCGACCACCCGTGGACGAGCGCACCCTCAGCACCGAACAAGTTCAGGTCGAGCGCAAGACCTTCGTATTTCTGCTCAAAGAAAACCCGCGCGGACGCTTCGTGCGGATCATCGAGGAAGGCGGCCGGAATTCCAACAGCATCATCATTCCGTACTCCGGCCTCGAAGCCTTCCTTGGCACGTTTGCGAAAACGGTCGAGGCGGCAAGCAAACTGCCACCGGAAAACCCGCCGCAATAGATTCGCAATTCCCAATTGACGAGCTACGACCGCCAGAATCCTGCGCGCGAATATCGGTCGGTAAAATCATCCTTCCCGCCGCGACACCAAAACGCCTTCACCATCCGTTCCGGCATTCTCGTGTCGTGGCCCCCGTGCGCGCGGACCAGCCTGGATGCTAGCGCCGCCGCCCCTCCACCCGTCGGCGAGTCGCTCGATCCGGGCTGGTCGTATTCAGACGGCGCGATTGAGGGCCAAACATCCAGCATTGCGAAACCGCTGGATTCGTTAGTATTCGGCTTTGACGTGGGCACTGGCTCCATCGGCTATGCCGTCCGCCAAGGAAATGAATTCAAGGATGTCGGGGTCCTCATCTGTCCCGAAGACACCAACGACTTGAGTGGCCGCCGCAATTTGCGCCGCCAACGCCGTACACTCCGCAGCCGCAAGTATCGGCGCGCGTGGTTTGTAAACCAATTATTTCAGGTGGGGCTAACAAGGCCCACCGAAGAAAACCTTAAACGACGACCAGCGGAAACGGCTGAACAGCACTTCCAACGAACCAATCCGGCAGCACTGCGTAATAGAGCTTTGAAAGAACCGCTGGAAGGCTGGCAACTTTTTATTGCCCTCGCGCATCTATTCAAGCGACGCGGTTACTCGAAAGTGCCTTGGGCAAATGCAGCGAAAGCCACCAAAGACACCACAAAACCAAAAAAGGAGGATGACGAAGGCGAAATCATCAAAGCCGCCAACAGCATTAAGTCCGAGATGGAAAAACGTGATTGTCAGCACCCTTGCCAATACTTGGCGAAACGTCGCGAGGAACTAGGTCAAAGGCCAACGGAGAAATGGGCGCGTAAAATCTACTGGTTGCGGGATTTAATTGAGGGTGAATTTCACGCTATTACCAAGGCACAGGAAAAGCACTTCCCTGAACTTGCAAAAAACACTGAACGACTGCTCTTTGGCGAAACACACACGGTCAAGCGAACCGTTGATGGAAAGGAGAAAGAGTTTCGTGTCTTCTTCAATGCCGCGGGCGCACGCAACCCTGGCGTCTTAGGAATGCGGTGGCCGCGCTTCGATAATCGCGGGCCAGGATTGGATGCACTGGAGCCATATCGCAAGGATGCAAAATCCGGCGCTTGGATTCCCCAACACACCATGCGGCGGGATAATCGCCTTTTCAAAGAATGGCAATTGGACGTAAGCCTGAACAATTTTGTCGTCATCAAACGTCTTGCCCCGGCAGGTCGGCGACAAAAAGAGAAGATCGAAAAGTTCCCACCGCCGCCACAGGCGCTTGCAGCTTTGCGAAAAATGTGGAATGAACGCGGCCATCTTTGGGCGGAGGACTTGCAAGAATGGGCGAAAGTCTATCAAGGGCAGTTTGAACTTCGTGATCCCGATCAAAATCTCACACCAAGGAACGATTTTTCTGGCCGCGCGCGGTTTTCAAAATTGGGCATGGCTGCAATTCGCAATGCAATCGCCGAGGCCCGCGAAAAGCATGATACGGCGTACGAGGCGTGGGAACAAAAGTTCAGAGAAAAGAATCCGAAAGCCAATGAGGAAGACATTGCCAACGGCTACGCCCGCTTCTTGACCCAACAGGCTGCTGTGGTTGCTGTAAATAATGATGATAACGCCTACGCACGAACAGTCGCGCCTCCTCCCGTTCTTGTGTTGCCGGGCGAAAAACAGTCGCACGCCTTGCAGCGTTACATCAACGGTATCCGTGATCCGAGGGTTCGGCACCGCGTTGAATTGTTTACGCGAGAACTCCGCCGCCTGATGGATTTGCACAGCAACGGCGGTGCTCCAGACTTTGTCGTCATCGAAATGGCCAGAGACCTGATGATGAATGACGAGCAAAAGAAACAGAAGGAGGAGAAAGACAAAACGCGAAAAGCCGAACGCGACAAGGCGGCGCAGATTCTCCGCGACATGGGATTCAAACCCGATGACGAAAGCATCAAAAAGTTCATGCTCGCGCAGGAAGTTGGCTGGCGGTGTCCTTTCACGCTCCAGCATTTTTGCCAGAGTGATTTTTCAAACCTGACGATCACGCAGTTGGTGCAGTCCGAAAACAAGCCGCGTTTTGTCCGTGAAGCGAAACCTGTTTTTGAACGACTGGAACTTGAGCATCTGGTGCCGAGAACCCCGGTGGTTTGCAATGAATGGTTTAACCTCACGGTCACACTCAATGCCACCAACGCGCAGAAGCGAAAACGCACCCCGTTCCAGTGGCTATCCGTGGACAAAGATGGCCTGTCGCCGGAATTGAACTGGGAACGCGTCTGCAAGGAGGCCGCACTCCGCTTCGGGGAAGGCAGCCTGAAATATCAAGTGTTCACCAGTCCTGATGCAGCCCAACTGATCGAAGAAAATGCCAAACGCTCCATTCAGCAGACCGCCTATATCACTCGCTGCTTGCGCGAAGCCTGCCTTATTTTGTTTGGCGGGGATTGGTTGGATTGGACGGACGGGGTTGGTCGTGATCCTCGTTTGCTCAAGAATAATCGCGCTTCGACCAGCTTCCTCACAACGAATGGTGTTATCACCTCGCGGTTGCGCAGTGGTTGGAATTTGAACGGAGTGCTTCATCCGCGTGCCACAAGAACTGAATGGGAGGCGTTATCTGATGAAGAACGAAAAGTGCGGCGGTTGGAGCGCGCCCTGAAAAACCGTCAGGATCATCGCCATCATGCGATAGACGCAATGGTCATTTCTTGCACGCTTCCCTGGCTTGCCTATAAAACAAGAGCCGCCAACAACCCGGCGGACGACGGCTGGTGTGAGGTGGATCCCCAAACCGGAGAAATCACAAAAATCTGGAATCCGGTGTTCAATGATTACGGTTTTGGAATCAAGAAGGTCGCCGAAGCAAAGGCGGCGTTGCTATTGCGTCATTCTACAGATCGCAAGCAAGATTTGCTGCGACACCACAAGCCCACGATGCGAAATGCCCAGGCATTCGACACGACGCCCTACGGGAGGCGCGAAAAGTTTGGTGGCGATGAAATTGGACAGACGCTTTTTGTCGCACGTAAGCGGTTGCTTGATCTGAAAACCTCTCATCTGAATCCCTTCAGCACCGGCGGCTTTATCTTCTCGCCTCTGTTGCGGGAGCAAATCGCCAAGAAGTGGGCGGAATTTTCATCGGACAGTAAGAACTGGATTCAGGTTCAATCCGACTGGCTGGCAAGATTCGAGGTGGAGCTGGCTAAACTCCGCGCTTCCGGTAGAGACGATCAAAAGACCCGCGCAGGAATTCGGTCCCGAGAATCGCGAATCCATAAATTGAAGCAGATGGAATCTGCGAAGGATTGGGACGAACTTCTCACGTTCATTGACAAGGAACTCGGCGCGCAACAACCACAACCGAGATTCCCAGCCCAATTTGTCGCTACCTTGCGTCATCCAACTTACAACACGCCCATTACCAGCGTCAAAGTCACTGCCCAATCCAAAGATGATGACAGTTTCCTATTGGTTCGCGATTTAACGTCGCCTAAAGCCAGATCGGGGACCTATGTGATGCGAAAGCAGGAAGACAAGTATCGAGAGATGCGCGTATATCGGCTGTCGAAGCCAGGGCGGGCTGGGAATTATGCGTGCTGGCTTGTCCTGCCGTGGTATGAAAACATGGATTCCCGCAGCAAACGCTTCAAAAAAGTCGCTAAGAAGTTCGTGCCCGTTGGCTGTCAGTCGGCAACTTTCGTGAAGGTTTTTCGCAAAGATGACATCGTCTGTATCGTGAATGACCATTTGGCCGACAAAAAAATCAAGTGCGGTGAAAGCTGGCGAATCGTGCGAACCGATGCAAAGGGAGAATGTCTGGCAAACATTGGCCTCCTGCCTGCCCATCTTGTTAAGGAAACCGTTCATCCAATCACCGGGGAAAAAGTTAAGATTGAGCCGATCACAGTCGCATTGAATGATTTCATGCACGCGCTCGAATCGCCTGCGCCGACAAATGAGCTACCACATTCTGCATCTGCTCAGTCACAACCTCCGAGTCCGGTGCAAGCTTGACCAGCTTCACATTGCGGACACCGAAAAAGGCACGGAACGCACTGTGCCGTTGTCGGATATAGCCGTGATTGTGGCGGCAGCACAGGATATGTCTGTCACGGCAGGTGCATTGCGACGAATGGCAGAATTGAATGTCTTGATGATTGTCTGCAACGAGAAGTTTGAACCCTGCGCCCTCACGCTCCCTTATTATCGAGCCACCAATACCGAACTGCTCCGGCGGCAAATCGAATGGACTACGGAATGGAAAACCGCCATGTGGCGACAAATCATCACGGCCAAAGTCCGCAATCAAGCCGCCAATCTCGCCCATCTGAAACGCGCGCATTCCGTTTTGACGGAAATCGCCAAACGGTGCGAAAATCCAACGCTCGCACAGAATGTTGCCCCGCCTTCAGGAGACAACAGCCTGAGTCCTGTCGCTTCAATGCCTGCAATCAAGAAGCCCTCGCTTGCCACCATCACCGCATCCCAGCGTGACGCCTTTCGTTCGGATACCCCCGATGCCTGCGAGTCCCGTGCCGCGCGACATTACTGGAAACATCTACTGCCGCGCCTGAGCGAGTGGCAACAAACCGACGAACGCCGGCGTGTGCCTGGTACGCGCGAAGGCATAAACGGGATGTTGGATTATGGCTATGCCATCATCCGCACCGCCGTTTTACGTTCCCTTGCCGCGCATGGATTCATTGCCGCCATTGGCATCGCCCACACTCCCAAAGCCGGAAGCTTTGCGCTCGCTGATGATTTGGTGGAACCGTTCCGCCCGTGGATTGATCGGGAGTTGCGATTGTTTGTGCAAGGTGGCAAACGCCCAATGGAGGAATGGATGCGGCAAGCGGTGTCAGTGCTCCAACAGGAAGTGCCGATGGGCAAAACCAAAGTCCGCCTGCTCAACGCCATTGATCTTTCCATTCAGAGTTTTGCCAATGCCACGCTTACCCGACTTCCAACGCAATTGAAATTCCCCATGCTCCCATGAGCGACGCGGCCAACAATCCCGAGGATGAGGAATTGTTGCCAGACGAACGCCCGCGCCGCTCCAAGTACGGGGAACTTGATGACTTGGAAGAAATATCTTCACCGCCCGAAGAACCCGTACCGCCGTTTCAACTTCAACCCTCAACCGCTGCCGAATCACCGCGTCGCAAATCCCGAGGCAAACAGGGACGCGACCCGGTGTGCAGCAAATATCGTATGGCCTGGGTAATGGTATTCTTTGATCTGCCAGTGGGAACACCGGAAGAACGACGTGACGCTTCTAACTTCCGCAGGGACCTCATCAAGGACGGTTACATGATGGTGCAATTCAGTGTGTATGCCCGCCCGTGTGGTTCAGCAGATCGAGTGGAAACCCAGGTGCGACGACTGCGTTCCAAAATTCCTGCCCGTGGTGAAGTACGCGGGTTGCTCATCACGGATGCCCAATGGGGGAGAATGATTGTGGTACGAAGTCAGAAGAAAGAGGACCCAGAGGACATGCCTGAACAGATGATGTTTTTCTGAAAAGACGAACGGCACTGACTTGCGTCAGTGCCGTTCAAGACCTCGTTTCATCGTATTGCTACGACTACTCTCTCCGGGGTGGGCAACCTTGCGGTTGCATTCCAGTATGACCCGGAGTTGGTCAACATATTTGAGATGATGCCCCCCGTCCAAAGGTTGAATCACTCGTTCCAAGCCGTATCCGAACCCTTTTCCGCCGTCAACCTAGTTTGTCAGCCCTTGGACGGGGGGCAATCCCAAACGCCAATGAAGTTGACCCGGCGAAGCTCGACAGTTTGTCAGCCCTTGGACGGGGGGCAATCCCAAACCAACAAAAAGAACCACTATGAAAACACTACAGTTTGTCAGCCCTTGGACGGGGGGCAATCCCAAACCCATACGTCGCCAGCGAATGGGAGGAGGGTAGTTTGTCAGCCCTTGGACGGGGGGCAATCCCAAACACAGCGCCAAGGCTGAACTCCGGGCCGAGAGTTTGTCAGCCCTTGGACGGGGGGCAATCCCAAACCAGAAATCATCCGGCCCGTGAGCGGCGACCAGTTTGTCAGCCCTTGGACGGGGGGCAATCCCAAACATCCTGGGCCAGCGCGTTGAGTTGGCGGAAAGTTTGTCAGCCCTTGGACGGGGGGCAATCCCAAACCAGCAATGAAACTCATCCCCGAACTTCACCAGTTTGTCAGCCCTTGGACGGGGGGCAATCCCAAACGCACGCCGTGATGAGCATTTACGGCACGCTAGTTTGTCAGCCCTTGGACGGGGGGCAATCCCAAACAACAAAGACCAACTCCAGAGCGAGGGCGCGAGTTTGTCAGCCCTTGGACGGGGGGCAATCCCAAACCAGATCGTGAAGCCGGTTGAGGGTGTCCGCAGTTTG
>JBGAIM010000009.1:0-299008 GCA_044225555.1 Limisphaerales bacterium
CGACCCCGCCCGTCGGCACGTACTGGGTCGGCTGGTATGATGGTATCGACGAGTCGCCATTGCTCGTTGCTCAGATCCATCCACCCACATTGTACGTTATCGATAAAAGTACAAGAACATATTTATGAGATGGCTTCTAGGGATTGCCAGCACTACGAACTGGCCCCCCAACGGTGAAGTTTGGTGGACATATCGCCGGGGTCTTTCCATCCGCTATTTGTCCGTCACGTTCGATAATATGGGAAAGCTTCAAGACTATGCAGTTGATCAAGATAGGCTTTAGAGTTGAGTAATGACACCTTCTGAGGAGGGTGCGAGAACTACGGCGGTCGTCTCTGTCATTTTCCATCAACCACGCAACAGAGTGCGGATTACTGGTGTTCGCACGGTGCTTTTCGCACTGGCAGGCGCCAGTGAGTTCCGCTTCAATCAGCCATGCGTAACGTTCAGCAGAAACTCAGCATCGCGCGGGGTGAACGGCCCGCCGAACTCCTCTTCAAGAACGCCCGCGTCGTCAATGTCTTCAGCGGCGAGATTCACCCGACCAACGTGGCGGTCGAGGACGGACGCATCGTAGGCTTCGGCGATTATCGGGCGCGCAAGGTCATCAATCTCCGTGGCGCGTATCTCGCCCCGAGTTTGATTGACGGACATTTTCACGTCGAAAGTTCGATGCTCACCGCGCCGGAGTTCGCGCGCGCCGTCGTGCCGCACGGGACGGGCGCGGTGGTGATTGACCCGCACGAATACGCCAATGTGCTCGGGCTCGACGGCATCCGTTACGTGTTGGAGTCCACAAAGAATCTGCCGGTGGATTTCTTCGTGATGCTGCCGAGTTGTGTTCCGGCCACGCATCTGGAAACCGCTGGCGCGCGCATCACGGCGGACGATTTGCGATTGATGATCGGCGACGACCGCGTGGCCGGCGTGGCGGAGTTGATGAATTATCCCGGCGTGTTCCTCGGCGCGAAGAGCGAGCTGGCCAAGATCGAGGCGGGCAAGGGCAAGTGCATTGACGGTCATGCGCCCGGCTTGCGCGGGAAAAATCTAAACGCCTACGCATTGGCCGGCGTGCGGTCGGATCACGAGTCCACTGAACTCGACGAGGCGCGGGAGAAGTTGCGGCTGGGGATGCACATCCTGCTGCGCGAGGGCAGCACGGAACGCAACCTGTCGCACCTGTTGCCGCTCATCAACGCGCACAACTCCGGCAACTGCTCCTTCGCCACCGACGACAAGCTGGCGGGCGATCTGGTGAACGAGGGACACATTGACCATGCGGTGCGGAAGGCGATCAAAGGTGGCGTGCCGCCGATTGCCGCACTGCAAATTGCTTCGCTCAATACGGCGCGGCACTATCGGCTGCACAATCTCGGCGCGATTGCGCCGCGTTACTGGGCGGACTTCATTGTGTTCGACGATTTGAAAAAGTTTCGCGTACGCCAGACGTACAAGAAAGGAGTCCTGGTGGCGGAGAACGGAAAGTATCTGGCCCGGAGCCCGGCGCGAGTTCCATTACCGCGCAGCACGATGAATTTGCGCTACCAGCCGGCGGACTTGCTGGTGAAAGCGGCCCCCAGGAAAATTCGCGTTATTGAGATCGTTCCGAATCAGATCGTGACCAAGGAGCGAATTGAATCGCCCAAACTCGAAGGCGGGCAGGTTGTAGCTGACACCCAGCGCGACATTCTGAAGCTGGTCGTCATCGAGCGCCATCGCGCGACCGGCAACGTGGGCGTGGGTTTTGTGCGCGGATTCAAGCTCAAGCGCGGTGCGCTCGGCTCCACCGTGGCGCACGACGCGCACAACGTCGTCGTGGCCGGGACGAATGATGCCGACATTCTGCGCGTGATTCAGGAATTGGAAAAACTCCAAGGCGGTCAGGTGGCGGTAGCCAATGGCAAAGTGACGGCAGCGCTGGGTTTGCCCGTGGCGGGATTAGTCTCCGACAAGCCACTCGCGGAAGTGATACGGCGGATTGATGAGTTGAACAAAGCGGCGAAGGCGATGGGCTGTGGGCTGGTCGCGCCATTTATGACGTTGTCGTTCCTCAGCCTGTCGCCAATTCCCGAGTTGAAGCTGACGGATCAAGGATTGATTGACGCCGTCAATTTGCGGAAGACCAGCCTGTTTGTCTGACGCGGCGATTCAACGCGGCGGGCGATACATGAAATACATGATGGCCGCCAGGATGGCCGAAACCACCACCCCCACGACGATGGCCGATTTGAGGATGAACTTTTGTTTGCGCCGGTAACTGCTGCCGCCCTGTCCGGGCAGGAGATAGAACCGCTCCTTTTCATCTTTAGGGCGGTGGCGATGCGATTTCCTGGCGGAAAAGACGGACATCTCGTTCGGAACTGTTTCTGAAATTGGAGCGGGTGAAGGGAATCGAACCCTCGTCTCAGCCTTGGGAAGGCCACATTCTACCATTGAACCACACCCGCCATCGGGGAAGGTATTTAGCAAAGATTGGTCAGCCGTGCAATACATTTGCCGCGCTCCAGCGGCCCGCGCCTGAATGGAAAGTTGCACCATTGCGTCCAGACACTACATTCCGGCTCGAAGTACTCGACGCATGAACATTGTGCAATTGACCCCCGGCGCGGGCGGCATGTTTTGTGGAAATTGTTTCCACGACAACGCCCTCGTCGCGGCGTTGCGCGGCTTGGGTCACGACGCCCTCATGCTGCCGCTCTATCTGCCCATCAACGTGGACGAAGACGACCAGAGCGCGGGGCAACCGATCTTTTTTGGCGGCGTCAATGTTTACCTGGAACAGAAGTCGGCGTTCTTTCGCAACGCACCGGGCTGGGTGCATCGTTTGTTGAATTCCCGCCGGTTGCTCGATTGGGCCGCTGGCCGCGCAGTGAAAACCCGCGCGGACGAGGCGGGGGAATTGTTGATCTCAATGTTGCGTGGTGAGGCGGGCAATCAGAATCGCGAGATCACGGAACTCATCGCTTGGCTGCGGGACCATCAGAAGCCGGACGTGATCTGCTTGTCGAATGCGCTGCTCATCGGGATGGCGCGCCGGTTAAGGGCGGAGCTAAATGTGCCCGTAGTGTGCTTCCTACAAGGTGAAGAACCCTATCTCGATTCCTTGCCCGAGGCGCAGCGCGGGCCGGCGTGGCGGTTATTGGCCGAACGTGCGGTGGAGGTGGATGCCTGGATTGCGCCGAGCCGCTGGAATGCGGACTGTTTGAGCAGGCGTTTGAACCTGAAGCCGGAACGGGTGCAGGTGGTTCACAACGGAATCAGTCTGGAAGGATACGAGGTCCAAATCCGAAATCCGAAATCTGAAATCCAAACCTCGAAAGCGCCGGTGCTCGGTTTTTTTGCACGCATGTGCAAGGACAAGGGACTCGATACGCTCATCGAGGCGTTCATCCATTTGAAGAATCGCGGGAGCGTGCCGCGCTTGAAGTTGCATATCGGCGGTGGTTGTGGGCCGGGCGATGAGCCGTTTGTGAAGACGCTGCGCGTGCGGCTGGCAGAGGCGGGTTTCATCGGCGAAGTCAGTTTCAGTCCGAATCTGAGTCGCGTCGAGAAACTGGCGTTTCTGCAATCGCTCACCGTTTTCTCCGTGCCAGCCACGTATGGCGAAGCGTTTGGGCTGTATGTGATCGAAGCGCTGGCGGCAGGCGTGCCGGTGGTGCAACCGCGGCATGGTGGTTTTCCCGAGATTATTGCGGCCACGGGGGGCGGTGTCTTGTGCGAACCCAACGATCCCAAATCACTCGCGGAGGCGTTGGAGCAGCTCTTGTTGAATCCCGGACGTGCTCAGGCATTGGGCGAAGCCGGACGAAACGCCGTGTCAGAGAATTTCACCGCCGAAGCCATGGCGCAAAGAACTTTGGCCGTATTCGAGCGCGCAATTTCCAGTCGTAAATCGTAAATCGTAAATCTAAAATCCCGGCATGGCTTACCAGTTCAAGATTCGCCGCATCGTGGAATTTAGCGACACGGACATGGCGGGCATCGTCCACCACGCGGTTTACTATCGCTACATGGAGGCGGCGGAACATGCGTTCTTCCGCTCGTTGGGAATGACGGTCGCGCCACCCAAGACCATGGCTTCGGTGGGTTGGCCGCGCGTGCATACGGAGGCGGACTTTTCCGCGCCCTTGCGATTCGAGGACGAGGTGGAGATTCAGCTACTCGTGGCGGAGAAGAAATCCAAGGCGCTGACGTATGCGTTCCGATTGCGCAAGCTGAATGCTCCTGAGCCAACCGAGGTGGCGCGAGGCAAGATCACCGTGGTATGCATCAAACTGGTGGATGGACAAATGAAGGCAACGCACATCCCGAAGTCCATCGCGGACAAGATTCAAGTGGCGCCGGCCCGGCTGCTCAAATGATTGTCGTCGTCGCGCCGATTCAATTCACCGGTTGTGGCAAGGTTCGCCACGAATCCACCGCGCCGTTGACGAAGATGATTTCCGCCCGGACATACGTGCGAGGTTGGTAATCGATTTGAGGAACACGCTGGTAGCGATACCAATAACGGGTTTCCTCCATCCAGCCGCCGGTATAAATCCAAGTGGTGCTCAGTCCCTGGCTGTCTTCCAGTTGGAGCACTTGCGCCGGTTTGCCCCAGGCGATGTAAACGGCGTCCTGACTCATACCACGCCGGATTTGTCCGGCTGACACCAGGTCTTTGAACTCCGGCGAAAGCGTGGCATAACCCGCCGCCCGTTCCTTTTTTCGGGACTCAATGGAACTCGTAGCGCAACCGGTCAGCAGGAGGCAGATGGATAGGAGAAGGAAGGAAACAGACTTCACGATGAACTGACGAAGGGCTGGTAAAGCTATTCACGGCAGGGCCAAAGTTTTCCGGGATAAACAAATTGCTGGAAAGTAGCAGCACAGCTAAAGTCGCCGCATGAATTGGATCACCTACGCATTGCTCACCGTTGCCTCGTGGGGCGTCTATGGCGTGCTGTTGCACAAAGGACGCAGTAACATGCCGATGGGGCCGGAAGCGGGGAACGCGGGTCTCAAGGCATTTCTCTTTGTTTGCATCGCTTACGCGCTGATCGGCCTGGCCGCGCTTGCGGTGTTGAAGTTGCGCGGCACCAACTGGAGTTTCGGTAACGGCGGAATTACCTGGAGTCTTATCGCGGGCGGAGCAGGGGCCATTGGTGCTTTTACTTTGGTGCTGGCATTGGGCGCGGCGGCGCAGATTTACAAAGGCGCGGCGGCGGCCGCAGTGATGCCGATTGTTTTTGGCGGCGCACCCATCGTGAACACCATTGTGGCCATGGCTGTGCATCCGCCGGAGGGAGGATTGAAAAACCTGCCGCTGCCATTCCTGCTGGGTTGCGTGCTGGCGGCAACCGGGGCTTTCATGGTCGCCAAGTTTGCGCCATCGAACACCGGCACGGCACCAACCCCCGCGGCTGCTCACCCAGCTCCGACCGTTCCCGCCTCCAAATAATCAGCCCATGGCCAGCAGCGTGTATCCCGACCGCGCGGCCATCGAGTCCGCCCAATTGGAACAACTGCGCGAACTGGCTGCCGAGTTGATTCCAGCCAACAAGTTTTACACGCAAAAACTGGAAGCGGTGGGCGTCGGCTTTGACGTTGCCTCGCTGGCGGATTTCTCCAAGCGGTTTCCATTCACCACCAAGTCAGAACTGGTCGCGGATCAATTGGCACATCCACCGTTCGGCACGAACCAGACGTATCCGCTCAATCGTTACCCGCGCTACCACCAGACCAGCGGCACCAGCGGCACCCCGTTGCGCTGGCTGGACACGCCGGAGAACTGGGAAAGCATGATGGAGAATTGGGCGGAGATTTTCGGTGCCGCGGGAGTCGCTGCCGGAGATCGCATCATGTTTGCGTTTTCTTTTGGGCCATTCATCGGCTTCTGGCTGGCATTCGAAACGGCGGCGCGCCTTGGTTGTTTGTGTCTGCCGGGCGGCGGATTGAGCAGTGCCGCACGGTTACGGATGATGCGGGACAACCACGCCAACGTTCTCTGCTGCACGCCGACATATGCGATTCGGCTGGCGGAGGTGGCCGCGACTGAAAAGATCGAATCCAAAACGCTTGGGGTCAAAACCATCATTGTGGCGGGCGAACCTGGCGGCAGTATTCCGGCTGCACGCGCGAAATTGGAATCGCTCTGGCCCGGCGCACGGGTCTTTGATCATCACGGCATGACGGAAGTTGGGCCGGTGACATTTGAATGCCCGAAACAGCCCGGCGTGTTGCACGTGATCGAGTCTGCGTATTATGCCGAGGTGATGGATCCCGCTACCGGCCAGCCGGCGCAAAGCGGCGAGTTGATTCTCACCACTCTCGGTCGGGTCGGATCACCGCTCCTGCGCTATCGGACCGGTGATTTGGTGAAGCTAGGCGCTCGACCCTCGACCCTCGACCCTCAACCTTGTCTGTGCGGTCGCCACAATCTTGCGTTGGAGGGCGGCATTCTTGGCCGCGTGGATGACATGGTCATCGTGCGCGGCGTGAATGTCTATCCGTCGGCGGTGGAAGAAATCATCCGCCGCTTTAGCGACGTGGCTGAATACTGCGTTCACGTCAGCGGCGCGGCGGCGCTGGTGGAATTGCGCGTCGAGATCGAGCCGTCGGATTTTTGCCGCGATGAAAGCGACCTGGTGGTCGGGGTCCAGCGAGCGCTGGAGACGGCGTTCAATCTGCGCATTCCCGTGGAGGCGGTCGCGCCGGGAGCGCTGCCGCGATTTGAGATGAAAGCCCGGCGCTGGGTGAAAAGTTGAACCAATTCCAGCGATTGCCTTGCTTGAGATGGGCGGGCATCGCTACAGTGAATTTCAAATTCCGATGACACGTCTGCTACTGCCATGACCAGGATTTCTTGTTTCTGCCTTTGTGTTTTTTGCGCCGCACTAACCGCGGTGACGTCGCCCGCCCAGACGCCGGAGTGGATTTGGCGATCCAGCCAGGGTCAGTCGCCGACCAATAATGAAACGTGTTTGTTGCGAAAGACGTTCACCATCGAGGGCAAGGTCAACCGCGCCGTGTTGTCGGTGGCGGCGGATGATCGGGCCGGGGTTTCGGTCAACGGCTCGCCGACCCTTGCCGTTAATGGATATGAGCGCGCCACGCGCCGGGACGTGACGGAATTTCTGCGACCGGGCGAGAACCAACTGACGATTCAGGCGACGAACGATTCTTCCGTGGCCGGCGTGCTGGTTCGTCTCGAACTCTCGTTGCCCAATCGCCGGCGTGAAGTCATCGTCAGTGATGCGTCGTGGCTGGCCTCGCCGGTGGCGCCGACCAATTGGGCCAACGCCGCCAGTCTCGGCAAGGTGGGCAAGGAGCCGTGGGGCGATCCGTTGAAATCGGCCTTTGCCACCGCTGCCGAGAGCCTGACCGTGCCACCGGGGTTCAAAGTAGAATTGATACGCTCGGCGGAAGCGGAGGAGGGGTCGTGGATTTCAATGGCGATTGATAACCAGGGACGGCTCATTGTTTCGCCGCAGGATGACAAGCAACCGCTCCTGCGCATCACGCTCACGCGCAACGGACAGATCGAGAAAGTTGAACCCATTCCCGCGCCGGTGAAACAGGCGATGGGCATGTGCTATGCGCACGATAGTCTTTACGTCAACGGTCACGGCCCGCTAGGCACGGGGCTTTACCGACTGGTGGATGCGAATCGCAACGATCGCTTCGATACGAACGAAGTGCAGTTGCTGAAACAGATGGCGGGCGAAGGCGAACATGGCTATCACGCGGTTGTCGAGGGGCCTGATGGGATGATCTACGTGATGAACGGCAATCACACGAAAGTCCCGGAAGGCATTTCCACCAACTCGCCACACAAGAATTATCAGGAGGATTTTTTGCTAACCCGCCGATGGGATGCCAACGGTCATGCTGTGGGGATTCTTGCGCCCGGCGGCTACGTCGTGCGCACCGATCCCGAGGGCAAGCGCTGGGATTTGATGCTGGCGGGTTTTCGCAATTCGTATGATTTCGATTTCAACGCCGAAGGCGAGATGTTCACGTTCGACAGCGACATGGAATGGGATTGGGGTCTGCCGTGGTATCGGCCGACGCGCATCATTCATTGCGTGACCGGCGGCGAGTATGGCTGGCGCTCGGGCACGTCGAACGAACCGGAATACTATGCCGATACTCTGCCGCCCGTGGTGAACATCGGCATCGGCTCGCCGACCGGTGTGAAGTTCGGCACGAAGAGCAAGTTCCCGGAAAAATATCGGAAGGCGTTGTTTGCCATGGACTGGTCGTATGGCCGCATCTTGGCGGTTCATCTCAAACCGGAGGGTGCAAGTTACAGCGGCGACTTCGAGTCGTTTGTTAGGGGCAAGCCGCTCAACGTGACCGATCTCGAGTTTGGCAAGGACGGCGCGATGTATTTCATCACCGGCGGACGCGGAACGCAGTCGGGATTGTATCGCGTCAGCTACGATGGAAAGACCGTGGACAACACCTCGCATGACGCTCCGTCTCAAGCAGAATTGAAACAAGCCGCCCAGCGGCGGGAGCTTCGGAAGAAACTTGAATCCTATCACGGCAAGGTGGATCCGCGTGCCATTGATTTTGCCTGGCCGTATCTGGGGAGCGAGGATCGGTTCATCCGCAACGCTGCGCGCATCGCCATTGAATGGCAGGACGTCGGGCTTTGGAAGGCTCGGGCGCTCAACGAAACCAATACGCAGGCCGGCCTTACGGCGTTGTTGGCGCTGGCGCGCTGCGGCGGTAAGGAGACGCAAGACGGGTTGCTGCTCGCGTTGAAAAAATTTCCGTTGAGTTCCTTGAGTGAAGAATTGCAGTTGGAAAAATTGCGAGTGATCGAATTGAGTTTCATCCGCCAAGGCCGTCCCTCGCCGGAGCTGGCGAAGCTCGCCACGGAAAAACTCGATGCCCAATACCCATCCGCCAGCGAGAAGGTGAATCGCGAGCTGGTGCAACTGTTGATTTACTTGAATGCGCCGGATGTTATCGCCAGGACCCTGGACCTGCTGGCAAAAGCACCGACACAAGAAGAACAGATCCACTACATCTTCCATCTGCGGAACGTGAAGTCCGGTTGGACCCTGCCGCAACGCGAGCAGTATTTCAGCTGGTTCGCCACCGCCAAACAAGGTGGCCGCAGCGAAGTCACCTATCCCCGCGGCGGGGCTTACAACGTCTGGACGAATCAGATACTCGCCGCGCGCTCGCATCCGTTGGAATTGTTGCGCTGGTTCAAGGAAGTGGACCGTGATTACGGCGACGGTTCAAGCTACTCCAAATACCTCATCAACATCCGCAAGGACGCCATTGCCACCTTGAATAGTTCCGAACGGCTGGCGTTGAAACCATTGCTCGAAGTCAACATTGATGCGCCCCCGTGGAAGCCAACCAAGGAGCGCAAGTTCGTCAAAGAATGGATGCAGAACGAACTAGAGCCGCGACTGGGCGAAGTCACGACTGGCCGGGATTTCGAGAGCGGCAAGGCAGCGTTCAACGACGCGCAGTGCATCCAGTGTCATCGCTTCGACAACCAGGGCGGCTCGGTTGGACCAGAACTCACTGGTGTTTCCAGCAAATATTCCCGCAGTGTGATTCTTGAATCCATCCTCGATCCCTCGAAGGTGGTGTCGGACCAATTCCAGAATTTCAACATCGTCAAAAAGGACGGCGACGACGTGTCCGGCCGCATCACCGACGAGAACAAAGAACGCCTCATCATCCTGCCCAACATGCTCGCGCCCGAGGCGACGGTGGAAGTGCCGCTCACCGACATCGCCAGCCGCCAACCCTCCAAGGTGTCACCGATGCCGAATGGCCTGTTGAATCAATTGACGGCGGACGAAATTTTGGATTTGCTCGCTTACATCGAAGCCGCTGGCAAAGCGAAGGCGGCGAACTTTACACGTTAAGGGCCGGCGACCGGGGGAAATTTATGAACACTGTCAATCAACTCAAAACGCTCAAGGGAAATACCAAGTCCAAGGTCGAAGCTGAACTCTCGCGCACGGGTGGCCTGCTGCGTCTCGCCCCCGCCTGGGTGCCGCGTTCGTTTCTGCAACCCGGCCTGCGAATCAAGTTGCATCCCGACGACACTTACGCCTACGGCGCGAATCGCGGCGGCATTGACGAGCGTTGGTTCGCTTCGACCACGGAAGCGGCCAATGAAGGGCGCGTGCCGGACGAGGGGTTGAGTTATTGCGTCGTGGGCCGAGAGCGGTATACCTTGCGCAAGGCGGTCGAGGATTGCGGCGCGACGCTCGTGGGCAAGCCGATTTGGGGCAAGTATGGCCGCTGGCCGGTTTACTCGAAGTTCTTCGACAACATGGGGCCGATTCCGCATCACATGCACCAGAGCGCGGCACAGGCGCGGCTCGTCGGACAGGAAGGCAAGCCGGAGAGTTATTACTTCCCACCGCAACACAACAACGTGGGCAACAATTTTCCTTACACGTTCATGGGCCTTGAACCCGGCACGACCAAGGCGCAGGTGCGGAAATGCCTCGAAGATTGGAACAAGGGCGACAATGGCATCCTCGATCTGTCCAAGGCGTATCGCCTGAAAGTTGGCAGCGGCTGGCTGATTGACCCGTGTATCCTCCACGCGCCGGGTTCGCTCTGCACCTACGAGCCGCAGTGGGGCAGTGACGTCTTCGGCATGTATCAAAGCCTGGTTGAGGGCCGGTATGTGCCATGGAGCCTGCTGGTAAAAGACATGCCGAAGTCGAAGCACCGCGACTTGGATTTCATCGTGGATCAACTGGCCTGGGACAAGAACGTGGACCCGAACTTCAAGGACAACCATTACCTCGAACCCGTTCCCGTGGCCGACACGCGTTCGGAAGGCTTCGTGGATCGCTGGATTGTTTATGGCAAAGTGGACGGCAAACAATACTTCACCGCGAAGGAACTCACCGTTGATCCGGGCGCCAAGGCGACCATCAAGGATAAAGGCGCCTACGGCCTGATCTGCGTGCAGGGCAAGGGCACGATCAACGGCCAGCCGTTGAACTCGCCCAAGCTCATCCGTTTCACTGAATTGACCGAAGACGAATACTTCTGCACGGCGGACGGCGCGAAGGCGGGCGTGACGTTCGAGAACACGAGCGAAACCGAACCGTTGGTGACATTGCGTTACTTCGGCCCGGATGTGAACCCCGATGCACCAGCGATGGGCGCGTATCGGAAGAACAAGTTTTGAGGAATATCATGAGCAACAACTATCCCAAACTTCACAATGCCATGTGGCCCGGCCTTGTCGGCAAAGGCAGTCCGGGCGCGGAACCGTTCATAGATCTCGACACGATGCTCGACCTCACGGCCAAGGCGGAGGTTAACGGCGTCAAGTTCGACGGCGTGGATCTTTTCCTCTACGACCCGCACACGAGCATTGATATAGACGACGAAGGCATCAAAACGCTTGCCGACAAGATCCAATCGAAAGGCTTCGTGGTCGGCTCCGTGGTCGCGCCGGTGTGGTTTGATGGTTCGGCGATGGGCGATGAGGTGAAGCGCAAGAACTGGGTTACCGCCGTCGCCAAGGCGTGTCGCATCGCAAAGAAACTGCGGGACCTCGGCGTGCGGCCTTATGGCGTCGTGCGCATTGACTCTGCGGCGAGCGTGACGGATTGGGATAAGGACCCGAAGGGCAATACCAAACTCATCGCCAGGACTTTCAAGGAGGCGGCAAAGATTGCAAAAGACCACGGCGAACGCCTCGCAGCCGAGGGCGAAATCTGCTGGGGCGGCATGCACTCGTGGAAAAACATGGTGAATCTGCTGGAAGAAGTTGGCCAACCCAAGCTCGTCGGCTTCCAGGCGGACATGTCCCACACGCATCTCTACACGCTGGGCTACAACGCCGAGCCACACCGCATCGTCCCGAAGAATTATCATTACGAGCCCGCGGAGTTCCACAAGGCGATGACCAAACTAACGAACGCGCTTCGTCCGTGGACGATTGATTTTCACGTCGCCCAGAACGACGGATCGGTTTTCGGCTCGGGCGATCACGAGAAGACGGGGCGACACTGTCTGGCGACCGATCCGCGCGGCAAACTCAACCTCGCCCGCGACTCAGGCTACTGGCTGCGCGATGGCCAGGGCAAGGTAACGAAAAAGCTGAAGCACATCTGCTGGGATGGCTGCATGTTCCCCAACGAAGTGCTGATGAAACAGCAAACCTGGAACGACATCCTCGCGGCGATGGTTCAAGTCCGTGAAAACCACGGCTGGCAGGCCTGAGCAACTTCAATTCAACTCCGAATTCATTTATGGCAAAACAACTTCGCGTCGGATTGATCGGCTACGGCTTCATGGGCCGGGCGCACTCGAACGCTTATCGCAAGGTCAACAACTTCTTCGACCTCGAATATCAACCGGTCCTCAAGGCCATCTGCGCCCGCAATGCGGATAACGCGGCGGCGTTCGCCAAAAAGTGGGGATACGAATCCATCGAGACCGATTGGCGCAAGCTGATTGAGCGCGAGGACATTGATGCAATTGACATCTGCACGCCGAACAACTCTCACGCAGACATCGCCATCGCCGCGGCCAGGGCTGGCAAGATGATTCTGTGTGAAAAGCCACTTTCGATGGACGGACCGGAAGGTGTGAAGATGGTCAAGGCCGTCGAGAAAGCGAAAGTGCCGAACATGGTTTGGTATAATTACCGGCGCGTGCCGGCGGTAACGATGGCGAAGCAGCTGATCGAAGAAGGCCGCCTCGGGAAAATCTTCCATTATCGCGCCAAGTTTCTTCAAGACTGGACGATCAGTCCGGAACTGCCCCAAGGTGGCGCCGGCTTGTGGCGGCTCGACGTGAAGGCCGCAGGCAGCGGCGTTACGGGCGACCTGCTCGCTCACTGCATTGACACGGCCGTCTGGCTGAATGGCGGCATGGACAGTGTCACCGCCATGACGGAAACATTCATCAAGGAGCGGAAGCATAATCTCACCGGCAAGACCGAGAAGGTTGGGATTGATGACGCCTGCGCCTTCCTCGCTCGCTTCCAGAATGGTTCGCTCGCGACGTTTGAGTCCACGCGTTATGCGCGCGGGCACAAGGCGCTTTACACGTTTGAGATCAATGGTGAGAAGGCGAGTATTTTCTGGGATTTGCATGACCTCCATCGTCTCCAGTATTTCGATCACCAGGACGAGGGCAAACTGCGCGGCTGGCGTTCGATCCATGTGACCGACCATGGCGGCGAGCATCCGTACATGGACAAGTGGTGGGTGCCGGGTCTGCAAATTGGTTACGAGCACAGTTTCATCCATCAAGTCGCCGACTTTCTCGACGGGCTGGCGACAGGCAAGCCCGCCGGCCCGACGTTTCGCGATGCGTTGGAAACCCAATACGTCTGCGACGCGGTGTTGAAGTCCGCCCGCTCACATAAATGGGAGAAGGTGGCCAAGGTGAGGTAGGCCGGTCCGTTTGAATCCAAGTTGGAACAAAAATCTGCTTTAGAAGTTTCGGCGGGAGGTCTAGCCTGCCAACACATTCATCATGAAATTCGGCATCAATACCTTCCTGTTCACCTCACCGTTCACTAGCGAGAGCACCAAGCTGTTCAAGAAGTTCAAGAAGTGGGGCTTTGACTCCGTCGAAATCGCCATTGAAGACCCGGCGCACATTGACCCGGCGCAGGTGAAACGTGAACTGGACCGCAGTGGTTTGGTGTGTGGCTCGGTGTGCGCCTGCATGGGGCCGGACCGCGATTTGCGCGGCACCCCGGAGCAGCAAAAGACCGGCCTCGATTACATGATGACGGTCATTGACCAGATGGTGGTGCTGGATTGCCCGTCGCTCATTGGCCCGGAATATTCGGCCGTGGGCCGGGCGGATGCCGTGCCGCCGGACGAATACAAGCAGCAGTGGGCCACGGTCGTCAGGAATCTGAAAACGCTTTGCCGCCACGCCGAGAAGCGCGGCAGGCAGGTTTGCCTCGAACCGTTGAACCGCTTTGAGACCGACTTCATCAACACCTGCGAGCAAGGCTTGAAGATGATCAAGGCCGTCGGCAGTCCGGCCCTCAAGCTGCATCTCGACACGTTCCACATGAACATCGAGGAAAAGTTTCAAGGAGATGCGATTCGGAAGGCAGGCAAGCACCTCGGGCATTTCCACGCCTGCGGCAGCGATCGCGGCACGCCCGGGAATGATCACACGGACTGGAAATCCATCGCCAAGGCGCTAAAGGATATTCGTTACGACGGCCATGTGGTTATCGAATCCTTTACTACCGACGTGAAAGTCATTGCCCGTGCTGCGGCCATCTGGCGTCGTATTGAGCCGACCCAACAAGAGATCGCGGTGAAGGGTTTGAAGTTTTTGAAGCGGACCCTCAAATAGTTCGTCAACCTCCACAGTCATGAAACAGCACCTCCTCCTCGCTATCGCACTCGGCGTTGCCTTGATTGCGCCGGCCGCCGAAACTGAAAGCGGCTTTACGGCCATCTTCAACGGCAAAGACCTCACGGGCTGGGACGGCAATCCAAAGCTTTGGTCGGTGAAGGACGGCGCGATTGTCGGCCAGACCACGGCGGCAAATCCGCTCAAGGGGAACACCTTTCTAATCTGGACCAACGGCCAGGTTGCGGATTTCGAGTTGCGACTCAGCTATAAAATCACCCCGAACAATACCAAGGGGTTTGCCAACTCTGGCATCCAGTATCGCAGCCGGATTTTTGATCCCGCAAACTGGGTCGTGGGCGGCTATCAGGCGGATTTTGAAGCCGGTGACACGTATTCCGGCATTCTTTACGAGGAGCGGATGCGCGGCATTCTGGCCGAACGCGGCCAAAAGGTGGTGGTCAAGGAAACCGATGGCAAAACCGCCAAGGAGATCATCGGCACGGTTGGCAACTCGGCGGAAATCCAAGCCGCCATCAAGAAAGACGACTGGAACGACTACGTCATCATCGCGACGGGAAACCACCTGCAACATTTCATCAACGGCCGACCAACGGTGGACGTGACGGACGCAGCGGAAGCGAAAGCCGCCAAATCAGGCGTGCTGGCTTTGCAACTTCACGCGGGCGACCCGATGACGGTGGCGTTCAAGAATCTCCGGGTCAAGACGCTTTCCGCCGTGGCCCAATCCAAGGACAGCGATATTGAGCGCATGAGCGGCACCTGGGTGATTGGTTCGTCGGAGGCAAATGGTTCACCAATACCTGACGATGAAGCGGCGGGTTTGACGGTGACAATCACTGGTGAAAAATACTCGGTGACCAAGGACGGCCAGATTGATCGCGGCACGTTTTCGATTGATACCACCAAGTCGCCGAAGCAAATGGACATTCGCCCCGAAACCGGCCCGGGTGCGGGCAGATTGATGCACGCGATCTACGAGTTTAGCGGGGAGAATTTGCGCGTCTGCTACGCCACTCAGGACGGTTCGGCCCGGCCGACTGTCTTCAAAACGACGCCGGATTCCGGCGAAGTGATGATCAGCTACAAACGGAAACAGTGATGAGCCGGGTCAACCGAGGGAGATCAAGTATATGAAACAAATCGTGATGGGGCTTTTGCTGGCTGGGGTACTGGCCGCGTGCAACACCAACGCAGCGGACAAGAAAATCATTTTCATTGCCGGCAACCCCAGCCATGGGCCCGGCGAACATGAGCATCGGGCCGGCTGCCTGTTGCTCCAATCCTGCCTTCAGAATGTGCCCGGCGTCACGACGGCGGTTTACAGCAACGGCTGGCCGGCAAACGCCGAGTCGGCTTTTGCGGATGCGGCGGCGATCATTGTTTATTGCGATGGCGGTGGCGGCCACACGTTACTTAGGGAAAATCGCCTGCAAACCATCGGCGGTTTGATGAAGAAAGGCGTGGGCCTCGCGTGCCTGCATTACGGGGTTGAACCGACGAAGGAAAAGGGCCAGCCCGAATTCCTGGACTGGATCGGCGGCGCCTTTGAAATCAACTGGTCGGTGAACCCACACTGGGACGCAAATTTCAACAAACTGCCCAATCATCCGATCACGCGCGGCGTGAAGCCGTTTCAAATCCGGGACGAATGGTATTTCAACATGCGCTTTCGCGAAGGGATGAAAGGCGTGACGCCCATTCTCAGCGCGGTCCCGGATGGCAGCACGACGAATCGCAACGACGGCCCGCACGAAGGCAATCCGGCCATGCGCGAAATGGTGGCACGCGGCGAGGTGCAACATGTCGCCTGGGCGGCCGAGCGGGCGGACGGCGGACGCGGCTTCGGCTTCACCGGCGGGCATTTCCACAAAAACTGGGGTGACGACAACTTCCGCAAGGTGATGCTCAACGCGATCCTGTGGGTGGCCAAAGTCGAAGTGCCGGCGGACGGGGTGCAAAGCAAGCTCACACCGGAGCAACTCGCCGCGAATCTTGACGCCAAAGGGCGAAGATAAGATCCGGATCGCCGCCCGTTGCCGGTCAAAGACTGTTCAGCACATCCACCATCTGCCGCAACCGGCCGTAATCACGGCGGTTGAACCCGAAGGCAATGCGCTGCAATTCGAGGCAATCGTTGTCCTCGCGCTCTTCCGGAGTTGGCTCAATACGTTTGATCGACGCCCCGATGTTGATGTCGGCAAAATCCTCGTTCAATGCTTCGAGGGCGGTGTCCGTCGGGGCGTGCTTGAGGCGGATGATGAAAAGGTCCTTCACGAAGCGCGTCGAGTGGAAGTTGCGATAGAAACGGGTGATGACTTTGACGGCTTCATCGGCGCTGTCCGTGATGTGGTAGAGGTCGAGGTCATCCGGTGAGATGAGTGCGTCGCGCAAGAGATGTTCGCGGACGTGTTTGTCCCAGGTCTTCCAGTAAGTCCCGCCCGGTTTGTCCACGAGCACAAGCGGCATGAGCTGGCTCTTGCCGGTCTGCATGAGCGTGATGGCTTCGTATCCTTCGTCCATCGTCCCGAAACCGCCGGGAAACAAAACAATGGCGTCTGAATGGCGGATGAACGTGAGCTTGCGCGTGAAGAAGTATTTGAACGTAACGAGCTTCTTGTCCTGCGCGATGACGGGGTTCGCACCCTGTTCCCAGGGCAGCCGGATGTTCGCGCCGAAACTGTTCTCCGGCCCCGCGCCTTCGTGACCGGCCTGCATGATGCCGGGCCCGGCGCCCGTGATAACCATGAAGCCCGCCTTGACGATCTTTTTGCCGAACTCAACCGCCTGCTGGTACTCCTGCTTGTTAGGCGCGGTCCGCGCGGACCCAAAGATGGTAACCTTGCGGATGTGAGAATAGGGGGCAAAAAGCCGGTAAGCGTAACGCAGTTCGCGCACGGCGGTCTGAATGACCCGCACGTCCCCGGTATCCTTGATGTCGGCGAGGATCTTGAGGGCGTTTTCGATGATGTCCGCAACGGCTTCTTCGTTATGCCCCCCGCCCTTGAACTTGATGAGTTCCTGGACGCGTCGCCGCAACTCCGGATCCACCGGAGGTTTTTCAATCTTTTGATTCACCGCGCGAGGATAATGAGCGCGCGGGTAAATGCAATCGCGCACCGAGAAGGACCAGGCCTATCGCTTGCGCAAGCCGCAATCCCAAACCTCCAGACCGGCGTACTTCTGCCCTGTAAACATAGCAAAGTCGGAATCCTGCTTGATTTCTTCCAAGAGCTTTAACGTTTCGTCCTGCTTCGCTTCCAGTGCCTCTTGGGCACGCTTCAAATTCACCGCAGCCAGATTCACCTGCTCGCGCTGCGCCATAACTGCATTCACATAATTTGCATTGCCGCTCGCGCCCGTTGGCGTCACCGCATCCAATCGCTCTATGCGATCCGCCTCCCGTTTCAGACGCTCGGCTTCCTTACTGGTATAAGCCAACAACGCATCCACTTTGGCGATGCGCGCTACTGTTTCAGGTTTGATATTCGAGATCAGTACTGTTTTTGCCTGCCCCTCGATCACCGCAGCGCACTTTGTATGCGTTCCGATTTTGCCAAGACATTGCGTGATCCTGACCTCTTTCCAATGCGCCAGCGGTCTCTCGCCTTCCTTATTCTGTTGCCAAGCCAGTAGTGGTGACAAATCTATCTGTTTACCCCCAACAGTCCGGAACTCCTGGGCCATTACAGGAAGCACAAGCAACACAAGCAGGAGAGGGGTTTTCATAAAATATCTCATAAAATACCATTTCGAGGTCTGCAAGACTTTTCCAGAGTTACTTGAAATGCT
Organism: Limisphaerales bacterium; assembly: GCA_044225555.1. Lineage (GTDB taxonomy): Bacteria > Verrucomicrobiota > Verrucomicrobiia > Limisphaerales > JADLHS01 > JADLHS01. Next base: position 18,136 of record JBGAIM010000009.1, read on the forward strand.
CGAAGCCATAGCATCCCGAGCTTCGCGACATCGACCGCCGCCGCCTACTTAATCTCTTCGGGCTTTTTCTCCTCCGCCTTCTTCTGGCTGCCATCGTCCTCGGTGGCGGGAGCGGTCAAGCCGGCGGGCTCCGCTTTCCAGCGCTTGTAGTCGGAGAGGAAGAGCTGTTCGGGGAAGAACCCTTCCGGGGCTTCGCGCAACGGAAAGGTCGTGGCGATCTGCTTCCGCAACATGCTCTCGAGAATGAAGCTGGCCCAACTGTGTTCGCCCGCCCGCACCCATTGCGAAAGGAAACGGCTGTCCATGGTTTGCGGCGTCAGATACAGACCGCGCACCGGTTTGAGGAGGTCGTGCACCGCAAAAAACTGGGACTGCGCATTCTGCGTCAGCCACACACACTGACGGTCGCCGTACCAAGCCACCGCCCAGGGAATATCGCTCATCATCAGCTCCGTCGGCTTCATCCAACCGCTGGTTTGCTGGACGGCGGGGGGATAATACGGCGGATAGTTCAACGGCGAAATCTTGGGCGGCGCAAAGATGTAAAGCATGGGCAGGCACATCAGCAGCCCGAAGCCGCCAACAATGAGGTAGCGCAGTTCCCGCAGCTTGATGTTCATCTGGTCCAGCAACTGAAAGAACAGGCCGATACCAAAGACGAACACCAGGGGCACGGTGAGCACCAACAGGTTCTCGGAGTTGATCACGGGGGAATCCTCGGAGAGCTGGGTTCGACCCAACGATTGCACCAAAACGAAGAGCAACAGCGTGGCCAGCAGAAAAAAGCGCAGGCGTTGCAAGGCGGGATTCCGGAAGTTGAGCAGCAGTCCGGCCAGGAACAACGCCGTCACCCAGCTTCCTCCGAGCTTGGGCAACTCGTCCTGGATGATTTGCCGGGAGTTGGCAGAAAGTTTGACCAGGAACGGCTGCAAAGGTTTCTCTCCCAGCCCCTTGAAATCGGGTTCGAGCGAGCGCTCGAGTCTGTTCTCCGGGAACAGATAGGAGCCTTCCACCAGCGCGTAACCGGCTGTGCCAAACGGGGTGCCGCTGACGGCGAGATTGCGCCAGATCCACGGGCTCAAGACTACGAGGAACACTCCGCCGGCGAGCAGCAGAATTCGCGTGCGCCGGATCGCACAGAAGATTCCAAGATACACCAGCACCGGAATGACCAGCCAGCCGAACGCATAGCGCGTGAGCGTTCCCAGACCCAGCAGGAGGCCGATCCCGAGCGCCAGCCAGAGTTGCGCGCGATGACTCCAGACCGGCTCCCGCTCTTCGCTTTCAATCCAGACCAGACACCAGACCAGGCCGAGAAAGATGAGCATGAGCAGCATCGTGGACAGGCCCGAGACGCTGAAACGCCAGAGCAGCTCACAACACAGCAACAAGGCAAAGGACATCCAGGCAACCTGTTGATCGAAGAGCCGCCGCGCGAGAAAGAAAGTGACTCCGGCCATGGCAATCAACAGCAACTGATTGAACAGGCTGATGATAAAATCCGGTTGATAGCGCATGAATTGGCGCGGCGCCGCTTCCGTGGGCCGGACGGCAGGCACGCTCCAGTAGGGATCCTTGAGGTTGATCTCGTAGCGGAAGGGGAGGACTTTCATCAACCCGGCCAGCACCAACGGATACACCGGCGGATTGGCGAGGTCCGGATGCATCCCCCGAAGCTGCGCATAATCCGGCCGCGGCTCCTCCGCCGTCGGCGTCAAGCGATCCGCATTGTGCTTTTTGATCAGGTAAATGCTGAAGGGCCGGACGAACTGGGTTGAATAGCCGCGTCCCTCCGCCAGGTTTCGCCCCACCTGCGCGGCATCCATCGCCTCTTGCGTCCCCAGGTTGCGAAAAGCGCGCCAGTTATAGCCCAGCACCAGAATGACAACGAGGAGCGTGACGAACAAGGCTCGCAGCCCGCGGCCGCCGCCGTCCTGCTCCAGCTTGTGAATGAAATCCTGAACGGACGGCATAAATCAAAATCCCTCGAGGTGGTAGGTGTGCAGTTTGCGATGAAACGTCCGGCGCGGCATGCCGATCTTTTTGGCGGCCAGTGTGCGGTTGCCATTGGTTTCCTTCAAGGCGCGAATGATCAATTGTTTTTCCGCCTCTTTCACCGTCAAATCACTCTTGGCCAGCACCCGGACGGGATCCCCTGATGGCCCGGCCTCGGATCGCACGGTCCGTGGCAGGTCGCGCGCGGAAATCCGTTCGGCCCGGCACAAGACCACCGCGCTCTCGATGGCCGTGCGCAACTCGCGCACGTTGCCCGGCCAGCGATGGTTCATCAACAATTCCAGCGCATCCGCCGTGAAGTCCTTCACTGGTTTGTTGTTTTCCTGGGCAAACTCGCGCAGAAAATTTTGCGCCAGCAACGGAACATCCTCGGCGCGCTCACGCAATGGCGGCAGGTTGATCTCCACCACGCGCAGCCGGAAGAACAAGTCCTCCCGAAATGTCCCGGCCTTCACGAGGTCCTCGAGATTCTTGTTGGTTGCGGTGACCAGCCGCACGTCAGCGCTCAGCGTCTTGTTCGAGCCGACCCGCTCGAAGGTGCGCTCGCCGAGGAAACGCAGCAGTTTGATCTGAATGGTGGCATCAATCTCGCCGATTTCGTCGAGGAACAATGTCCCGCCCTGCGCCTGCTCAAACCGGCCAATGCGTCGTTCGTGCGCGCCGGTGAACGCGCCCTTTTCATGGCCAAATAACTCGCTTTCCAGGAGGGTCGCCGACAAGGCGGCGCAATGCACCGAGACCAGGGGTTGCTTCGCGCGCGGACTAAGTTGATGAATCGCCTTGGCAACAAGTTCCTTGCCCGTGCCGCTTTCGCCCATGATCAACACCGTGGCCCGCGTCGGGGCGACTTGCTGAACGATGTCGAACACCTCACGCATCGCCGGCGATTCGCCGACGATGTTCTCCATCCCGAACTTGGTGTCCAGTTGCTGCCGCAGCGAAGTGTTCTCGGACTCGAGTTTCTGCGAACGTACGGCCCGCGCGATGCGCATCTCGAGCTCGTCAATTTGCAGCCGGCCCTTGGCGATGTAATCGTCCGCGCCGCGCTTCATCGCGTCCACCGCGAGTTCCTCCGAACCGTAGGCGGTCATCAGAATGCAAATGGGCGGTTTGGCCAACGACTTGGCCCGGGCGATGAGCTTGAGGCCGTCATCGCTGGGCATCCGGAAGTCCGTCAGCATCACGTCAAAGCTTTCGCGCTCGAGCAATTCCATCGCGCTCTTCGCGTCCTCGGCGAGGTAAACGTCAAAGCGTTCTTCCAGCGCCGCCCGCAGGCCCTCGCGCGTGGGTTTCTCATCGTCAACAATGAGCAGGGTGGGTTTCATCAATTCACTCATCGCCGGTCAATTCAGGCCGGCAGCGGAGCGGCCAGCAACTTTGTTTTCTTCTCGTACAACGGCAGCCAGAGGCGGAAGGTGGTGCCGCGTCCGACATGACTTTCCAATTCAATGCGCCCGCCATGCGCGCGGACGATGCGCTGCACGATCATCAACCCCAGGCCCGTGCCTTTTTTCTTGGTGGTATAAAACGGCTCGAAGATTCGGTTGATCTGTTCCTGCGGAATCCCGCCGCCGGTGTCGGTCACGCTGACCCACACGGCCTCCGAAGTGTCGCCGGTTTGGAGGGTCAACGTGCCGCCACGGGTCATCGCCTGCATGGCGTTTTTCACCAGGTTCACAAGCGCCTGCTGGGTCTGCGTCGGATCAATCGGCGTGGCCGGGATTTGCCGGGCGAGTTTCGTTTTGATGACGATGCCGCGATTGTCGAGTTCGGGCCGCAGGAGTTGCACGGTCTTTTGAACCACCTCGTTGAGCGAGGTAATTTTGATCTGCAGTGGCGTGGGCCGAATCGCCTGTAGGAATTGCGTGACGATGTAATCCAGGCGGTTGATCTCGCCCTTCGCGACGGAGAGGTATTGGTCCAGCTTGCCGATGACATCGGTTGCATCCTGATCCGCCACGCTGGCTTGCGAGCGGGACCGGGCGGGCGCCACGCCGCGGGCGGCGGACGGTTTGAGTTTTTTTAACTCCCGCTCCATGAGTTGCAGGTGAATGTGCAAGGCATTGAGCGGATTCCCAATTTCGTGGGCCACGCTGGCCGCCAGCAGCGTGAGCGCCTGCACCCGTTCACTCTCGATGGCCTCGAAGGTCTGCTGCCGGGCTTCCGTGGCATCGTGCAGGATCAACGCCAGTCCGGAACTGCCGACCGCCTCGCCATCCAGTGGCGCGGCGTACAGCCGGAGGAATCGCGGGCGGGGATATTCGACCTCGAACTCATGGCGCACGTAGCGTTTGCCGCCTTCCGCATCGTGCCGGGAGATTTTCTTCCAATCCAGCTCCGGCAAAATCTCATCGAGGTGCAGGCCTTCCGTGCTCGATTGCAGTCCGAGCAACCGCGTCACCGCCTGGTTGAAATAGAGAATGCGCCCATGCTCATCCACCACGAGCACGCCGTCCTCGATGGTGTTGAAGAGCGTTTCCAGAAAGCTGCGCTCGCGCGCCAGCCGTTGGACGACGGTTTGTAGGCCTTCTTTGTCGAGCCGGCCAATGCGCCCGAGGACCTTGTCGAGAAAACTGGATTTCGGTGCAGCCACAGTTCAGAACCAATTGCGTCGTTTCAAATACCAATACGTCCCGATGGTGGTCAGCGCCGTCAAACCGAAGGCAAACGCATAGCCATGCTCCCAGTTGACTTCGTGCATGTCCTTCGAAAAGTTCATTCCATACCAACTGGCCACAATCGTGGCCGGTGTGGACAGGATGGTGATTAGCGTTAGGGCTTTAACCACTTCGCCCGTCCGATTGGACGACATGCTGAGATAGACCTGAAGAATGCCCGTGAGCGAGTCCGTGTAGCTTTGGGCCAGTTCGGAAATCTGAAACAGCCCGTCATAAACATTCCGATAGTACGGCACCATGTGCGGGCGGATGAGCTTGAATTCGCCGCGCGCGAACCGGGCCAGCACCTCACGCTGCGGACCGATGATCTGGCGCAGATGGACCACTTCCTTTTTGACCTTAAGGATCTCGTTGAGCACCTTCGGCGTAGGGTGTTGCAATGCCTGCTGCTCCAGTTCCGCAATCTCCAGCGAAAGCTCCTCCAGCGCCGGCTTGTAATTGTCCACGATGCCGTCGAGCAGGTTGTAGGCGACCCGGTCGGGGGCCCGGGCGATGTGGGTCGTGCCCTTGGTCGCCCGTTCCTCCGCCTGGGCAACGCTGCGAATCGGTCCGTCGTGGTAGGTAACCAAAAAATTCTTCCCAAGAAAGAAGTCCAGCTCGCTTGTGCCGAACACCCCGTCCTTCCGGCTGTAGTCCACTGCGTGGATTACCATGAAGAGATACGGCGCGAACTTGTCGTCCTCCTTGGGCGTAAATTCCTCGACCTTGGGCGAAGGACTGATGCACACGCAGTCCTGGATGGACAAGGGGTGGAAGTGAAACAAGGTTTCCAGGACGAACTTCTTTTCGTCATCCGTCGGACTTTCCAGATCAATCCAGAGAAACAAGTTCGTATCGCTCAACAGTGTCGGCATGAGAAACATCTCGACATTCTGGGTGTGCAGACGACCCTGCGTGGTGAAGGCAAGTGAGCGGATCATGATGTTTCGCGATTGTCCCGACGTGTCAGGCTGGCACGAATGTTAAACCTCAGTGTCGCTGATGCAAGAATTGTCTGGGCTGAATCGGCACAGCAGCCTGAGCTTGACCCAACTCCAAAAAATGAATTCCATCTTGTAAAGCACAGTCTGAATTCGCATCGGAAAGCGCTGGGAACAACCAAAATGAAAATTAATCGAACGATATTTCAAAACCCAATCACCCTTATCGCCTTGCTACCGCTCGCCAGCTTCTTGCTGGTCGCCGATAACACGCGGGCTCAAGGCCAGACTCCCAAACGCGTGCTGGTGGTGACCACCACGGTGGGTTTTCGACACGACTCGATTCCGACCGCCGAGAACATCTTGGGCCAACTCGCGCAAAAGAGCGGCGCTTTCACGGTGGATTACGCCCGGGTTGATGTGAAAGACCCCCGATACAAGGGCGCTGATGGCAAGCCGGACAAGGCCAAATACGGACCGGTCGTCGCCGCTGTGTTGGCAGAGAAAATGAGTCCGGCGGCGTTGCAGAACCTGGACTTGGTGATCTTCGCCAACACGACCGGCGATTTGCCACTGCCCGACAAGGAAGCCTTTTTGAACTGGATCAAATCGGGCAAGGGCTTCGTCGGCATCCACTCCGCTGCGGATACCTTTGACAAGACCGGCGAATACCCAGGCTACGCGCCATACATCGAAATGCTCGGTGGAGAGTTCAAGACCCACGGGGCCCAGGTGGAAGTGGACGCGATCAACCAAGACCCACAATGCCCGGCCTGCCGCCATTTGCCCGCTAACTGGAAAGTGTTCGACGAAATCTACCAGTTCAAAAGCTTCGAGCGCACGAAGGTCCACGGTCTGTTGACGCTCGACAAGCATCCGAACAACAAGACGCCCGGAGATTATCCGGTCTCGTGGATCAAAGAATATGGCCAGGGCCGGGTGTTCTACACCTCACTCGGTCACCGCGAGGACGTCTGGGATCCCGACTGGAAGGATGGCAGCGGTCAGCGCAAGAATTCGCCGGAAATTGCCCAAGCGTATCAACAGCATCTGCTGGGCGGCATCAAATGGGCCCTCGGGCTGGAAAAAGGCAATGCCAAGCCTTGATCCAACGAACATCCACGCCAATCCGGTGCATGTTTCCGTCAAGAAAAGGATAGCCATTCGGGAGCGCACCGGAGCAAAATAACTAAGATGAACCAACCGGACAGCAACGAGACTGGATTCAACCGGCGTGACTTCCTCAAGGGTGGCTCACTCGCCACGCTCATGGCAATGATGGGTGGCGTCGAATTGATCGCCCAACCGGCATCGGAACCAAAAGCCGAGACCAAGCCCGGCTCAATCGTAAAGGTCGCCGTGATTGGCTTGGGACCGTGGGGACGGGAGATTCTCGACCAGCTTGCGCGCATCCCGCTGAAGGACACCCATGCCGAGGTGGTCGCCATTTGCGACAACTATCCCGCCATGCTCCGCCGCAGCGCCAGTAAAGCGCCGGGCGCAACGCAAGCGGAAGATTACAAGGCCGTTCTGGACAACAAGGACGTTCAGGCCGTCATCATCGCCACCCCCTCGCACTTGCACAAAGACATCGCCATCGCTGCGCTCAAGGCCGGCAAACATGTCTATTGCGAAGCCCCGCTTGCCACCACGACGGAAGACGCCAAAGCCATTGCCCTCGCGGCCAAGGAGGCCGTTGGTCAGGTGTTCCAAACCGGTCTGCAGATGCGGTCCGATCCTCAGCGCCATTTTCTCTTTCCCTTCATTCGTTCCGGAGCGCTGGGCAAGCCGGTCATGGCCCGCGCCCAGTGGCACAAGAAACAAAGCTGGCGCGCCGCTTCACCCAATGCCGAACGTGAAAAGGCGGTCAACTGGCGGTTGGACCGGGAACTCTCGCCTGGACTCATCGGCGAGATCGGCATTCACGCCCTCGAACAGGCGGGCTGGTTCTTCAATGTAGAACCCATCGCGGTGACCGGTTTTAGTTCCACGATGTTGTGGAAGGACGGTCGCGAGGTGCCGGATACCGTACAGGCGGTGATCGAATACCCCGGCGGCTTGCGGTTCAGCTACGACGCGTCGCTGGCCACCTCGTTTGACGCCGAGTATGAATTGCTTTACGGCAGCGATGCGACCGTGATGATGCGCGACAGCAAGGCGTGGATGTTCAAGGAAGTGGACTCGGCGCTGCTCGGCTGGGAGGTCTATGCGCGCAAGGACAACTTCTACAAGGAAACCGGCATCGTCCTCGCCGCCGGCAGTTCCAAGCAAACGGCGCTGGTGGACAAACCTACGGATGGCGGGCCGGCGGCACTCCCGCCACTCTACCATTCCCTCGCAGCCTTCCTGGCCAACTGCCCCGAAGTCAGCAACGCCGTGGAGGATTTCAAAACGATGTTTGACCCGAAAGACAAGGCCGGCCTCGCCATCAACCTGCAATCGCTGACGCTCAAGCCGTACGCCGGTTACCGGGAAGGTTACGCCGCGACCGTTCTGGCGCTCAAAGCCAACGAAGCGGCCAAAGGCAACCAACGCATCGAATTGAAAAAAGAATGGTTTGAATTGGCGTGACCGAATCGCGTCAGACACAATAACGGGTGATATAAAGGGAAAGCAACATGATGAAATCGAATATGAAAATGAACATGGAAACTACGTTGCGCGCCGGAATACTGGCCGCGCTGCTGGCGCTGCCCGCGAGCACACAGCTTTGGGCCGAAGACGCCAAGCCAGTCCGCTACGATGCGCAATCCACCGGCAGCAAGATGAAGATTGACGGCACTTCCACGATCCACGATTGGAGCATGGAGAGCGTCAACGTCGGCGGTTACATGGAAGTGGACGCCAAGTTTCCCGAATCCGCCCTTACGGACGCCAAGGCGGCCAAACCTGTCGTGAGCGTTTTCATCCCGGTGCGCACGCTCAAGAGCGGCAAGACGACCATGGACAAGGTCATGCAGGAACACATGAAGGAACCTGAATTCAAGAAGATCGAATACAAACTGCTCGAGTTGAAACCCAAGTCGCCCGCCGGCACCACCGGTCCGCTCAAGTTCGACGCGGTTGGGGCGCTGACCGTCGCCGGTGTCACCAAGACCAACACCATGCCCGTCACCATCGAAAAAGTGGAGGGCACCAAGCTCAAGGTTTCTGGCACGACCGCCTTCAAGATGACGGAATACGGCGTGAAACCGCCCGCACCGACGATCTTCGGCATGCCAACCATCTCCACCGGCGACGACATCAAACTGACGTTTGACTGGGTTACCGCCCCCAAAGCGCCGTAGCCGCCGTCGGTAACCGCATTGGGAAATTTGCGCGTTTCGGCTGTTGCAGCTTCGGCTGTGACAGCCGAAATGTTTTTCCCCACCGCCGCCTCAGGCGAAGCGAAGCTCGCCAAAACAACGCGGCAGGTGAAAATTGAACTCGTCCACCGGCGACCACGCCGCCCAGTGCGGGTGCGAATTCTCCTCCGCGCATTTGAAAAAATTCCCCCGCCAAGTCTGCCCAACGTTGCCAATCGGCCCGACATACGAGTCGAACAGGGCGAACGGGATTGAGAATTCCAGCGTCCACGTCACCGGCTCGCTAATCTCTGGCTCGACCACGGGCGGGAGCGAGGTCCGGACTTGGACTTGCTTGGCAACCGATTCCGGCAGTCGCGTGAACTGCTTGAAACCCTCCGGCGTGCGCGTCGGATCAAGGATGTGGTTGACCAGAAACGCTCCGCCGCAATTGAACTCGAAATTGAAATAGCCCCGCCCGGCTTTGGGTTCGACGAAGAACTCCACGCAACTGTCCTTCCACACCTCGCTGCCGTAACCCGTCCGTGTGCAGCGAACGTATCGGTCTTGAACTGCAAATCGTCCGTGGAAGTTCTGCCCGTCATGAGCGAGGCGAGCAAACGTTCGCGGCCGATGCGGGCTGCTTTGTGGCAGGAACTGATTCACCTCGGCAATGGGCAGACTCGACCAGGCTTCATCCGTGAAGCCCGACGTGATTCTGGAAATGGTGTAATTCACAGCGGAAATTCAGTTGGGAGCGCGAGTGGTGCCGGCATCTCAAAACCCACCCGCGCTCCACCCGGCGCGAAACTTACGCTGGAGGAATCGGTTTGCGTCCGCAACGTTGGTCACCTTCATCCGCTCGTGATTCCATTCCAGCTTCTGACCCGGCATCCGCACCGCCACCGTGCCGAGCAGAATGGATTCCGTCATCGGCCCAGTCTCCGCGAAGAACGATTCGGTCTTCGTTAAACCGAGACAGTCATCCACGAAATGGTGGTAATGATCGCGCGGCTCAAACTTCGGGCGCTCCAGCTTTTCAAACTTCGCCTCCGGCAACAGCGTGGGACTGCGGCCGAGTTGATACAACAACGCGCCCTCCGTGCCGATGAGCATCGCCGACTCCGGCGGATAATCCTCCAGCGAATACAACGCGCGAATGTCTTTCGGCGGGTAATACTCGCCGTCGAACCATTCAACCGTCAGCTCCTTGCCTTCGATCAGTTCGTTTCCCGGGAACGTCCAGGTGATATGATTGCCCTGCGGCCAGGTATCGCCCCGCCGTGTGGGAGAATTTTCCCAGGACGCCTGCACTTCCGCCTGCACGGTGAGCGCGGGTTTCAACCCCAGCCCTTTCCAGGTCGCATCGAAAATGTGACAGCCGATGTCCCCGGACCAACCCGTGCCGAAGTCCTGCCACGCGCGCCATTTGGTCGGGTGATAAATGTCCGGCGCAAACGGACGCACCGGCGCGGTGCCAGTCCACAAATCCCAATTGAGACTGGCGGGCGGCTCCTGCCCGGCGACCGGCCGCGGCCCCAACAGCCGATAAGCCTCCACCGCGCCGGGACGATTCGAGCAAAGATACGCATACTTGATCTTGCCGATGGCGCCGGTGCGCAGCAGATGCACCGTGGTGCGATCGCCAATGCCGGCGGCGAACTGCGTGCCCAGTTGGGTGACCACGCCTTTCTTGATTGAAGCTTCGGTGAGCGCGCGCACTTCCGCGACGTCATGACACAGCGGCTTTTGACAATAAACGTGCTTGCCCTTCTGAATCGCGCCGTGGGCGATGGCAAAATGCATGTGATCCGGCACCGCGACGTTTACCGAATCAATCTTGTCTCCCTCCTGCGCCAACAACTCGCGCCAATCCGAGTAAACCCGCGCGCCGGGCACCGCTTGCTGCGCCTTCGCGAGATGATTGGCGTCCACGTCGCACAGCGCCACGACCTGCAATCGCGGATGCTGCAGGAAGGTATTCAGGTCATTCCACCCCATCCCGCCCACGCCAATGCAGGCATGACTGAGTTTCCCATTGGCCGTAGCACCGCGCAGACCAGCGGGCAACACGAACGTCGCCGCCGCGCCGGCCAGCGCGGTCGTTTTAAGAAATTGACGGCGTGTGAACCTGGACTTCGGAGGGCGTGATTGCATGCAGCCACAATAGCAAATGGTGAAGGGTTTAGACAGGGTGAACAGGGTTTTTCCGATGTAAGGGCAGCGCGGGAACACGAGAAAAGCACGGACCAAACGAGCCGCGTGAAAGGCGTTCCCTCTCCGCCTCGACCGGGGAAAGTCAGGGTGAGGTGTCGAAATGGCGTAGCGGCTCCTCGGCAGAGAGCCGCATTTCCATTCCTTCGAGAATGCAGCGGTCTCAGTTCCGTCCGCAGCCAGCGTTCCTGCGCGGCCAGCTGATTCGTGGCTTGCCGCGGTGAATGAATGACCGACGAGTTGAGCCCGACGCCGACGAATTGCCCATGGCGGAAAGTATAGTGGTCCGGCCCGAACTGATTGGTGTAAGCGGCCAGGGCGACCGGCGTGGGAACATTTTCAACGTCGTGGTTGGCGGCGACATTATAGACCGGGATGGTGGAATCAACCCGGCGCAGGATACGCTGATATTCGGCGATCGGCGATCTGAGCGGCAGATAAATTAAAGGATGAGGGCTTATCCTTTAATTATGGACTGCCAAATTAAAGGATGCAATGGCGGGAGCGGCGGGGCTCGAACCCGTAACCTCTGCCGTGACAGGGCAGCGCTCTAACCAATTGAGCTACGCCCCCGCGCGGGGGAACAGAACCTAGGAAATTCGCGAGCCGGGGTCAAGCCGAAGTCTGAAATATTCGGGCAGCAGACGCCAAGGAGGTGGGGGTGGGGAACCCCGCTGAAGAAACGTACTGCTACCCGAATAACTACATTGTTAAAGAACGCCCCGGTTTTTGTCAACACCGCAACAATACGGTTTTGGGCCATGAATCCCCGGGTTTTTCCCACGTTTTGGCGGTTAATGCGGTCGGCTTTCATCGTGTTTCTCCGGAATTCGTCAGGGCGCTGTCCGACAAACCAAACACATCTTGGCTCGATTTCCCCTTTGCACAACCCACGTCCACCGCCGCATATTTTGCGCATGGATAAAGAGAAAGTCGCCGAAGTGCTGGTGGAGATTGGCACGCTGCTCGAACTCCAGGGCGAGAACCCGTTCAAGACCCGCGCCTACGGCAATGCGGCCCGTACCCTTGAAGGATTGAGCGAGCCGCTTTCCAAGATTGTCGCCGAAAAGCGGCTGGGCGCAATCAAAGGGATCGGTGAGGCGCTGGAGCAAAAGATCACCGAGCTCGTCGAGACCGGGAAACTGAAATACTACGAGGACTTGAAAGCCAGCATTGCACCGGGCCTGGTGGAGATGCTCGATATCCCCGGCTTGGGGCCGAAGAAGATTCAAGCCATGCACAAGAAGCTCGGCGTGGATTCCATCGCAAAACTGGAAGCCGCCTGCAAAGCCGGCAAGGTTGCTGAATTGGAGGGCTTCGGCGAAAAAACCCAGACGAACATCCTTGAAGGTATCGAGCGCAAACGCCAGTACGCGTCCAAACACCGGCTGGGTGACGCCTTGGCCGCTGCCGAACCTCTCCTCGAAAGCTTGCGCCAACATCCCGAGGTCATTCGTTGTAGCACCGCCGGTAGTTTGCGGCGTTTCAAGGAAGTCATTGGCGACATTGATTTGTTGGCGTCGTCGAAGAAGCCGGTGGAGGTCATCGGATATTTCGCCGAGCAACCGGGCATCATCAAGGTCATCGTGAAGGGCGACACCAAGGCCAGCGTGATTCTCGAAGGCGGCATCCAATGCGACTTGCGCGTGGTGAGTGACGCGGAGTTTCCCTTTGCCCTCGCCTATTTCACCGGCAGCAAGGAGCACAACATTGTCATGCGCCAGCGTGCCATCCAGCGCGGCCTGCGCCTCAATGAATATGGCCTGTTCAAATCCAAGGAAGAAACGCGCGATCCGAAGCTGCTGGTCGCCTGCCAGGACGAGGCGGAGATCTTTTCCACTCTCGACCTGCCCTATGTGCCGCCGGAAATCCGCGAGGACCACGGCGAATTCGCCGCCGGCGAGAAGGGCGAGCTACCGCGCCTGATCGAATGGACCGACCTGAAAGGCGCATTGCACAACCACTCGACGTGGAGCGATGGTCACAACACCCTCGAAGAGATCGCCGCGCACATGCAGGAACTCGGCCTGGCGTATTGGGGCATCACCGACCATTCAAAAGCGTCGTTTCAGGCGAACGGCCTGGACGCCACGCGCCTCCGTGAACAGCTCAAAGCCATCAAGCAACTCAACGCCAAGCTGGCCGACAGCGGCAGCGACTTCCGCCTGCTCACCGGCTGCGAAGTGGACATCCTCAAAGACCGGCTTGATCACGATGACGATTTGCTCGCAGAGCTGGACGTGGTTGTCGCCAGCCTGCACGTTCCGGCAAACAACGAAGCCGAGAATACCAAACGCCTCATTCGCGCCGCAGAAAGCAAATTTGTCCACACCCTCGGCCACCTGACCGGACGGCTGTTGCTCGAACGCGAACCTTATCCGGTAAACCAACAAGCGGTGATTGACGCCTGCGCTGAAACCGGCACGTGGATTGAATTGAACTGCAATCCGTATCGCTTCGACCTCGACTGGCGGCAGTGGCCCTATGCGAAATCCAAAGGCGTAAAGTGCGTCATCAATCCCGATGCGCACCGGAATACCCATGCGAACTACCTGCGCCTCGGGGCCGGACTCGCCCGCAAGGGCTGGCTCACCAAGGCCGATGTGATCAACACCCTGCCGCTGGACAAATTGAAGAAGGAACTGGCAAAGAAGCGCGGCGCAAAATAACCCACGCGCTCTGCTCATCTGGTGTTTCCTTTCCGGCGCAGTCTGCTAGTCTCTGCGGCTCATGCTGACACTCTCGGGCATCACCAAAGCCTACGGCGGCAGAACCTTGTTCTCCGACGTCACAAGACCACGCTCTTTTCCATCATTCTCGGTGAAGGATCGCCCGACGACGGCAAGATCATGACCGAACGCAACGTGGTCATTGGTTATCTGCCGCAGGAAAGCACGCCCGTGGGAGCCGAAACCGTCATCGAAATCGCCACGGGTATCGGCAGCCCCATAGATCATGACTTTAGTGAGGGTAATTATTTGCCTGCGCACACAGAAAATCTAAATGCCAGTCGAGCGCGTTGAGGCACGATACGCCGAGTTGATTTGCTGATTGCTGCATTCGAGCAACTATGAAATCCGGCATCGATTCGATGCTTGCCACCCTTTGGGAATGCGTATATGCAACTTCACAAGCCAGAAGTCGTTTCATCAGAAATCAAATTTTATGACTACGAAACGAAGCCGAAGTGTGGCCCGCCCCACCTCGAAAGGGAACAGTTCCCGCCCCCGCCGCGCTGCTTCACCTGATCCCACCGATGAACTGCAGGCCGTCCCACTCGGTGGCAAGTTCGACGCCTCCGAGTCGCCGCAGTTGGTGGTCGGCATCGGCGCTTCCGCCGGGGGGCTGGAAGCGTTGGAGCAATTTTTCAAATCCATGCCCGCCGACAATGGCATGGCATTTGTGGTCATCCAGCATCTGTCGCCGGACTTCAAGAGTCTGATGGATGAACTACTCGCCCGGCAGACCGACATGAAGATTGTGCCGGTAACGCATCCCACCGATTTGCAACGGAACACGGTGTACTTGCTGCCACCGAAGAAGGAGATGATCTGCGTTTCGGGAAAATTGCGCGTGCATGATCGCCCCTCCGACAAGCCGCTGACCCCCATCAATGTTTTCCTGCGTTCGCTCGCTCGCGAGTGGAAGGAAAAATCGGTGGGCGTGATCCTGTCTGGCACCGGCTCGGATGGGACGTCGGGGTTGATGGATATTCATGAGGTCGGAGGGCTGGTGCTGGTGCAAAGCGAGGAGACGGCCAAGTTTGATGGGATGCCGCGGAGCGCGATTGATTCCGGCCTAGCGGATGTCATTCTGCCGCCGGGCGAAATGGCCGGCGCGTTGCTGGCTTACGCCAAGAATCCCCGCACGGAAAGCCTGGACCAGTTGCCCGCCAAATCACTCATGCAGCAAGCCGGCGGGCTGCCGGCGGTGATCGAGCGGTTGCGGGAGGTTTACGGCATTGATTTTAATTATTACAAGCCCGCCACGATTTCCCGGCGGATTGACCGGCGGATCGCCATTCAGCACAGCGGCAGTTTTGCGGAGTATTCCAAACGCGTTTTGCAGGATCCGACCGAATTGGATGCGCTCTACAAAGATTTGTTGATTGGCGTGACGCGCTTTTTTCGTGATTCCGAAGCGTTCGAGATTCTCCGGCGCAAGGTGATCGGGCCGCTGTTGGATGCCACGCCGCCGACCGAGGAGCTGCGCGTCTGGGTGGCGGCGTGCGCCACGGGCGAGGAAGCCTACTCGCTGGCCATGTTATTTCTCGAGGCGTATGAAGATCGTGGTCGCGAACCCAACATCAAAATCTTTGCCACCGATGTGCATCGGGATTCCCTACAGCTTGCTTCCGAGGGCTCGTATCCGGAGGCAAGCATGGCCGACCTTTCCAAGGAACGGTTGGTCCGATTTTTTGTCCCCGACGGAAACCGTTTCCGCGTCAGCAACCGGCTGCGGCGGCTGCTGATCTTTTCGCCGCACAACCTGATCAAGGACCCGCCGCTGACCCGGATGAATCTCGTGAGCTGCCGGAATCTGCTGATTTATTTTCAAGCGGCGGCCCAGAACAAAGTCATTGGGGCGTTTCATTTCGCCTTAAAAAAACAGGGCATTCTCTTTCTCGGGCCGAGTGAATCCATCGGCACGCTGGAGGAGGAATTCACGCCGCTCGAGCGGAGTTGGAAGATTTATCGAAAAGTTCGCGACACGCGCTTGCCGATGGAGATGCGGATGAATCTCAGTCCGGCGGCTGGGCGGGCGTTGGCTCGCAGCACGATGCCGGGAGACTTGCGCGTGTCCCGCGCCTACGAAGCCTTGCTGAACCGCTATGTGCCCACCGGCATTCTGTTGAACGAGAAGCGGGAAATTCTCCATGTCTTCGGAAACGCGGAAGCGTATCTGCGCGCCCCTTCCGGGCGGATGAGCAGCGACGTGGTTTCGTTGACGCGCGGCGACCTGCGGCTCGCGCTCTCGTCGGCCATTCAAGGGGCGATGAAGCGGGGCGAAAAGGTGGTTTTCGGCGGCGTCAAATTTCGCAAAGACGGCAAAGAAACCTTGCTCAGTGTTACGGCGGATCCAATCCAAGACAAGGCGATGGACAACACTTTCGTGTTCGTTCATTTCGAAGAGGTCGTGCCAGCGGTGACGATCCTGGCTTCGCCCACCCATGATTTCCAAGTCGAAGACGAGGCGCGCGCCCGGATCCAATTGCTGGAATTGGAACTCAGTCAGACGAAGGAATCGCTGCAGGCGGCCGTGGAGGAATTGGAGACCAACAACGAGGAACTTCAGGCGAGCAACGAGGAAATGCTGGCCTCAAACGAAGAACTGCAAAGCACCAACGAGGAATTGCACTCCGTCAACGAGGAGCTTTATACCGTCAATGCCGAGCACGAGCAGAAAATCCGGGCCTTGGCCGAGATGACCAATGACCTGAGCAATTTGATGCGGGCCACGGAATTTGGCGTGATCTTTCTCGATGCCGCCCATTGCATCCGGTTGTTCACGCCCATGGCGGCAAATATTTTCACCCTGCTTCCGCAGGATGTCGGGCGGGATATCAAGCACATCACTTACCGCGTGAAAGGAGACGATATTTTCGAGGCCATCGAGGCAGTCACCCGGAGACGGCAGATGCAGGAACGCCAGGTCATCGGCCCAAACGGGCGCAATTATCTGCGCCGCGTCATGCCGTATCTGGACGATTCCGAAAAATCCATCGGCGTGGTGCTCACGTTTGTGGATGTGACCGATCTCACGAAGACGCAGCAGGAATTGCGCGACCAGAAAGCCGCGCTGGATGAGCACGCGATTGTGGCGATCACCGATCCGCAGGGCAAAATCACCTACGTCAACGACAAGTTCTGCGCGATTTCGAAATACAGCCGCGAGGAGTTGCTGGGCCAGGATCATCGCTTGGTGAACTCGGGGTTTCACTCCAAGGAATTTATCCGGGAGTTGTGGACGACCATCCGTCAAGGCCGCGTTTGGAAAGGCGAGATCTGCAATCGCGCCAAAGATGGCAACACGTTTTGGGAAAACACCACCATCGTTCCGTTCGTCGGCCCGGACGGCAAGCCCACGCAATACGTCGCTATCCGCTCGGAAATCACCGAGCGCAAAAAAGCGGAGCTGGCGCAATTGCGCCTCGCCGCGATCGTCGAATCCTCTTATGACGCGATCATCAGCAAAGACCTGGATGGGACGGTGACGAGTTGGAACCGGGGCGCGGAAAAACTTTTTGGTTACACGGCCCAGGAAATGAAAGGCGAACCCATCGCCGCCCTGATTCCCAAGGGCGGAGAAGCCGAGGAAACGCGCATCCTGAGCCGGCTGCGGCAGGGTGAACGCATCGAGCATTTTGAAACCACGCGGGTGCACAAGAACGGAACGCTGATTTCGGTCGCCTTGACCGTTTCCCCAATTGTTGATTCAGCGGGAAAGATGATCGGCGCGTCCGAGATCGCGCATGACATCACCAGTTGGAAACTCGCGGAAGCCGCCGCCAAGGAATCCCTGCGCGAGAAGGAAACCCTGCTCAAGGAAATCCATCATCGCGTGAAAAACAACATGCAGTTGATTTCGAGCTTGTTGAATTTGCAGGGCGATCATATCCAGGACCTCTCGACCCGGGCGGTGTTCCGCGAAGCGCAGCAGCGCATCCGCTCCATGGCCCTCATCCACGAACGCCTGTATCGCAGCAGCAGTCTGGCGCAGATTGAGTTCGCCGACTATCTCAGCAATCTGGTGGACATGTTGACGGCGGCTTATGCGGTGAACAAGGATCTGGTCAACGTGCAGGTGGATGCGGCGCCGATCGTGTTGAATGTGGAAAGTGCCGTGCCGCTGGGCTTGCTCCTTAATGAACTGGTTTCCAACAGCCTCAAACATGGTTTCCCGGAGGGCCGCAGCGGCCTCATTCAGATCACTCTCGCCTGCCATCAGAACAATCAAGTGGAACTGATCGTCCGGGACGACGGTCAGGGATTTCCGACGGATTTCGATTGGCGGAACGCCTCCTCGCTCGGGCTCAAACTCGTGGACATCCTCGCCAATCAGTTGAAGGGCGAAGTGGAATTGAAGTCGGATCAGGGTATTGAATTCCGCCTCAAATTCCGCGCCAACACCGCCAAGTCCGCGTGAGCCAAACCCGTCGGCCGGCTGAGCACGGTGCGCCGCCGACCTCAATGGCCCTCGCTCTTTTGTCTTCGCTTTGACTTCTTGCAAAAAACAGCTTCAGTCTTTTGGAGACATTCCGATAGCAACTGTGAGCAGTTCGACTTTTGCATCCGGAGCAGCATCGCGGTGATCCGTTCCGATTGTTGAAGTGCCGCGCGTCGTGCGAGCCTCATAGGTGCGGCGTACAACCCGAGAATTATTTCGATGTACACAATTCGAGGCTGTTTTAGAACGTTGTGCATTCGCCGTAAGCAACCGGCCGCTTCACCCGCGTTTGCTTCGCAGCGTAACAATGTCCAGCCTCCGACAGATTCGATCCCAACCTTGTTTACTGCGGAGGAACTTTGCGTATGACTGCGCTCCAACCTCATCCCGGCAAAAGTTCCACCAACAACGAATATTCGCCGCGCATTCTGGTGGTGGAGGACGAGGCCATCGTGGCGTTCGATTTCAAACAACGTCTGCAACGCCTCGGCTACACCATCGTTGGCATGGCGCATGACGGCGAGGAGGCTGTGCGGAAGACCCAGTCCACCAAGCCGGACTTGATCTTGATGGACATCAATCTCGGCGATGGCATCAGCGGCATCGAGACCGCGATGTTGATACGCAAGAACCAGGATCTGCCGATCATTTACGTCACCGCCAATTCGGATGAAGACACCGTCAAGCGCGCCGTACGCTCCGGCCCGTTCGGTTACATCCTCAAACCGTTTGAGGATCGCGAACTCGAAACCGCGATCCGCATGGGCCTCGCCAAGCACGTGATGGATCAGCGGCTCAAGGAAAGCGAAAGTTGGTTTCAAGCCACCTTGACCAGCATCGCGGATGGCCTCATCGCGACCGACGCGGATGGCCGGATCAAATTCTTCAATCCTTCCGCCGCGAAAATCACCGGCTGGTCGCAGGCGGACGCGATGGGGCAGAGGCTGGTGGATGTGTTCCCACTGACCAACGACGGCACGCACAGCGATGAAACCGATTTCTTCTCCTCGTTTCAGTTGCCGGGTGTGGTGCCGGGTGATTCGCACACTGCCTTTTTGTCCCGGTCTGACAGGCGCACGATTCCGATCGAATATCGCGCGGCGCATATCCATAACGATCATCGCAACCTGACGGGGATGGTGATCAGCTTTACCAACATTGAAGAACGCAAGCGCGCCGCCGAACGCATCCAGCAGGCGCAGGAGCATTTGACCCAGATTCACGAGAAGCTGGTTCACAAGCACGAGGAACTCCAAAGCTTCTACCACACGGTTTCGCACGAAGTGAAAACGCCGCTCACTTCGGCGCGGGAATTCGTTTCGCTCGTGTTGGAAGGTTTGGCCGGCCCGATTACGGAAACGCAGAAGGAATATCTTGGCATCGCGCAAGAGAGTTGCGATCAGATGCGAACCTGCATCAATGACATGCTCGACGTCACGCGCGTCGAGACCGGAAAAATGAGCGTGGAACTCAAACACTCCTGTCTGGGCGACCTCGTGCAGCGCGTCGTGACGCGGCTCAAGCCCGCCACAGAGCGCAAGCAGACCAAGCTGAGTCTGGTGTTGCGTCCCGCGATTCCGCACATCTTGATGGATGAAACCCGCATCGCGCAGGTGTTGTCCAATTTGCTGAACAACGCTCTCAAGTTCACCCCCGCCGGCGGCCGCATTGACGTTGAAGTCAAACTGGCGTCCACCGCTGGCCACGTCGAGATTGTGGTCGCGGATACCGGCTGCGGCATTCCGGCGGATCATCTGCACCGCATCTTCGACCGGCTGTATCAAGTGCGCCAGGAAAACGCCAGCAGTTGCATGGGACTGGGGTTGGGCTTGTTTATTTGCCAGGAACTCGTGCGCCTGCATCACGGTGCCATCAGGGTGGAAAGCCAGGTCGGTCGGGGCAGCACGTTCACGGTCACATTACCCATCAACGCGCAATCGCCGGCGTCCGCCGCTGGCACAACCGACCCCTCCCTGCCATGAAACACATCCTGCTCGTGGAAGATGACCCCCGGATTTCTTCGGCCTTGGCCATTCGGCTGCGTCAGGCGGGCTACGAGGTGAAGATTGCCCCCGATCCCAAATGCGGTGTCAGTCTCGCCGTCGAACAACCCCCGGATTTGATCATCACCGATCTCTATCTGCCGCAGATGAACGGCTTCAACTTCGTCAATCAACTGAAGACCATGGGGCTGAATGAAGTTCCCTTCATGGTTATCACAGCCAGCCAGCGGGACGGCCTCTGGGAATCCGCCCGCGAGTTGGGCGCCGCCGGTTATTTTGAGAAACCGTACGACCCCGCCCGCCTCATGGCAACCGTGGGCAGCATTCTGAATACAACGAACCACGCGCCGCAAAACTGCGCGCAACTCCGCCCCTAAACATTTATGAAAACCATACTCATCGCCGACGACGACGCCCACATCATCACCGCCTTGACCCGGCGACTCGAAGCCAACCGCTATCGCGTGCTGGCCGCCACCGACGGATTTGAAGCGCTGAAAATGACGCTGGAGCAGAAACCGGATTTGATCATCCTGGATGTGTGGATGCCGGTGGGGATCGGTTTTTCCGTCGCGGATCGTATTCGCGAACATCAACTGAACATCCCGATCATTTTCCTGACCGCCAGCAAAACCGATGGATTGGTCGAAGCTGCCCGCGAAGTTGGGGCCGTGGGTTACGTCGAGAAGCCCTATGATCCCGAGGATCTGCTCTACATGATTGATAGCGCTTTGAATATGCAACTGGCCTAGGCTTATCAGTTGCATGAAACGAATTCTCATTGTCGAAGACGACACTCGTGTCGCCAAAGCCCTGGAGCTGCGCATCCGCAGTGCCGGTTATGCGACGGCGCTCGCAGGAGATTGCTACAGCGGCGTGGCCGTGTTTTCGAAAACCACCCCTGACCTGGTTTTGTTGGACATCAACATGCCTGGCGGCAACGGATTTTCCGTCGCCGAGCGAATCCAATCCCTGAGCACAAAACGCGTTCCCATAGTGTTCATCACCGCTTCAAAGCAACCGGAATTTTTGGACCGGGCGCTCGCACTCGGGGCCTCGGGTTTCATCGAAAAACCCTATGACCCCGCCCAGGTCCTGACACTGCTGGAAAACGTGCTGAACAAACCCGTGCTCTAAAATGCCTGCCTAACAGAACCGTGATGGCACTTGGGTATCGGTCACAGTCGGAAATCCGCAGTGTTGCAAAGGCGCCAAGCCTGTGCCACCTGATTTTGCCCACTCGGTGGTCCGTATTCCGGCATTTTCTTTTCCGCTCCCTCTGTCATACTCCCATGCTCAATGTTGACACTTTCCGGCATCACCAAAGACCACGCTCTTTTCCATCATTCTCGGTGAAGGATCGCCCGACGACGGCAAGATCATGACCGAACGCAACGTGGTCATTGGTTATCTGCCGCAGGAAAGCACGCCCGTGGGAGCCGAAACCGTCATCGAAATCGCCACTGCCATCTCACCGGAGTTCGTCAAACTCCGCCGCGTGATCAAAGCGTGGGAGCACGATCATCCAATTGAAGCCACGCATCCCGAAGACGTCCACGACGATGTTCACGACCAATACAACGAACTAAATGGCTATCAGGTTGAAGCCAAGGCCAAGCAAATCCTGGCCGGCCTCAGCTTCCGTGAAACGGATTTTGATCGTCCCGCCCGCGAAATGAGCGGTGGCTGGGTTATGCGCGCCCACCTCGCCCGATTGCTCACACAGGAGCCCGATTTGCTGATGCTGGATGAGCCGACGAACCATCTCGACCTCGAAGCCTTGCTGTGGTTTCAGGAATACTTGCAGGGCTATCCCGGGGCGATTCTCGTCATCTCGCACGATCGCGAATTTCTCAACAGCCTCGTGGGCGGCATCGTGGAAATTCGCATGAGCAAACTCATCCGCTATCGCGGCAACTACGACGAATATCTCATCCAGCGCGAGGCCAACGAGGCCCAGTTGCTCGCCGCCTACAAAAATCAACAGCGCGAAATCGCCAGCTTGCAGGAGTTCGCCGACCGCTTTCGCGCCAAGGCCTCCAAAGCCTCGCAGGCGCAGAGCAAGCTCAAGCAGATTGACCGGATGGAGAAGATCGAAGCGCCGACGAGCGACGACAAGAAGGTGAGTTTCTCCTTCCCGCAACCACAGCGCAGCGGCCAGCGCGTGATCCGGTTGAAGAACATCCACTTCGCCTACGGACAGAACGTGGTTTATCGCGGCGTGGAATTCGAAGCCGAGCGCGGGCAGCGCATCGTTCTCGTCGGGCCGAACGGCGCCGGCAAATCCACCTTGCTCAAGCTGCTCGCCGCGAACGTCACACCGCAACAAGGCGAGCGCGAACTCGGCCACAACGTCAAGGCGGGTTACTACTCACAGTATCGAGTGGATATGCTCGATCCGAGTCGCACCGTGTTGGAGGAAGGACTCGACACGCCACAGAAGGTCACCGAGCAATTCGTCCGCACGCTCCTCGGCAGTTTTCTGTTTCGCGGCGATGATGTGTTCAAGAAGGTCAGTGTCCTGAGCGGTGGTGAAAAGAGCCGCCTTGCGCTGGTGAAACTGCTGCTCGACCCGCCGAATCTCCTGCTCATGGACGAGCCGACGACGCACCTGGACATGAACAGCATTGATGCGCTGCTCTACGCGCTGGATCAATTCGAGGGCACGCTCATCTTCATCAGCCACGACGTCTATTTCATCCGGGCGCTGGCGAACAAGGTCGTCCACGTCAACGCCGGCCAGCTCACGCACTACGCCGGCGATTACCAATACTATCTCGACAAGACCAAATCACTTTCCGCCCGCGCCGCCTTGACCGCCGGAGCGAAAGCAGGCGCGCCCGCCAAAAACTCCGCACCGAAACCGACGATTGATCGCAAAGAACAAAAACGTCTTGAAGCCGAAGCCCGCCAGGCCCGCTCCAACAAGTTGAAAGGCCAGCGCCAGATTGTTCATGACTTCGAGAAAAAGATTCAGGCTCTGGAAAAACGTCAGGCTGAAATCACCGCCGAGTTGGAAAAGCCGGAGACCTACCAGAGCGGCGGCAAAGCCTCGCAACTGAACCGCGAGTTCAGCCACAACGCCGACGAACTTGCCGAGATCACCCCGAAGTGGGAGGCCGCCGCGACGAAACTGGCCGAGTTGGATGCCGCGTCTTGAAGAAGTCCTGCTTCACTCCGCCAATTTGCAGGTGAGGCGGAACTTCCCAGAGGCTTCTGGAAGCAGAGTCGGCACTGACTCCATGATAACTGACGCGTGAAATAGTGATTCGAGGCGTGAGGTGAGTTCACGCAAACTCACCACACCAGGTCCGTCAGCCTCGGGAAGGTAACGCAGACGAAACTCATCGTTCGGACTTTGTCGCAATTGATAGTGAACGATGCCGCTTAATCCGGCGAAACATTGATCCACCTGCCAGGTCGTTACGCGTGTTCCATCAGCGGCGGTGAGGGCATCGCGGATGCGACCGTGGACGATGTAATCCGTGCCGTAGGAACGCTCGTTGCGTTGGACGAAATCGCCGATGCGGTAGCGCAGCAGCGGCATGTAATCGTTGGAAAGCGTAGTTACGAGCAGCGTGCCGATGTCAGCGGCATCGGCATCCACCACTTCAAGGAGTGCCGTGTCGTAGCTGGGCTTCATTTCACCAGCTTCGTTTTCCATGAGCAGATGGCCAGTCTCGGTCGAGCCGTAAAGATTGAAAACTGGAACGCCAAAGACCCGCTGGAGGATGCGGCGGTGGACGACACTAACGAATTCATAGCTGCAAAGCACAAAGCGCAGCGACGGGAAGCGGATGCCGTGGCGTTCACAGAACAGAGCGAACCAGACGCCGTGGACGGGATCGACATCGAGAAACTGCGGCGACCAAGCGGCAATCTCCTCCGCCATGCGGGCCAGTTCCACGTCGCCGAGGACAAAGGGAATGCGCGCCAAGTTAACAAAGAGTGAATCGCCAAGGGTGCGTTGCGCCTGTGACATCCAGACAGTCGGACAGGTCAAACCGTTGCAGGCGGGTGAAGTGATGGTGGCGCGGCGGGCCTCCGGGTGTTCATCCAGCACGCGAGCGATTAAGCTGTTCAACCGCAGCGCGCGTTCCTCCTGTTCATTCCACCAACCCCGACCGAAGATCACCGGCAAACGATCTTCCGAAGTGCCTGAAGTGTGTTCCAGTTCGACAAGCTGTTCTGCGAGCAGCTCGTCGAGTGTCGGAGCGGCAGAAAGGAAGTTCTGCGGAAAACCCGTGCGCATCTCGCGTTTGGTGATGATGGGCAGGTTCACGAGCGAGAAATCAGCCCGGGCCAACGTCTCGCGGTAGAGGGGAACTTTGCCCCAACGGGGCAGCAGCGACTGCAGTCGCGCGGGCTGCGCGGCTTCGCGGATCAGTTCCGGGGTCGCCAACATGGCGGCAATATAGGCGCAAATCGTAATTTGCCAAATCGCGGCACGAAGCCTTGGTCTGTGGGCATTCGTCGCGCGGCGACGATTAGCGTCGTGGGCAGCGGGGCAACGGACTTGCCGACAGCTTGCGCTCCTGCCGGGTCCCGCCCGCTACTGCGCGGGCGGGGTCTGTCGCAGCGCGCAAACGCCGCCAATCACAGCCGCTTCACGCGGATGTTCTTGTAGCGGACGACGCTTTTGGGATCGTGGCCCTGCAAGGCGAAAGTACCCTCGCCCAGCTTGCGTGAGAAATCCTTCCCGGCCTCTGCGCCGGCTGGCTCGATGTATTGCAGCACAATTTTGCCATCCACCTTCACCGTCACCTTGTTGCCCTCGACGATGATTTCCTGCGTCCACCATTTGTTATCGGTGGCCAGGGATTGGGCCACATTGACGAGGCCGTACAAGCTGCCGGTTTTTATCCAATCACCCTGCGTATTGTTGACCTGACACTCGAAGCCACCCTTGGGCCAGTCGGTTGCCTGATATTTGGTGTGGAAATAGATGCCGCCGTTGGACACCGGATCAGTCATCACGTCCACTTTGAGGTGAAAATTCTTGAAGGGCTGATCGTCACCTACGTAGAACAAGTGACAGCGGTTGCCGTTCGCGACAAAGGCGCCGTCTTCGATACGGAACGTGTTGGTATTTTCCGTGGCCATTTTCCAACTGGCGAAGGTCTTGCCGTCCATCAGCGGTTTGAAGCCAGCTTCGTCCTGACGGACGCAAAACCGCGCCAAGCGAAAAGGCTGGAGCCAGCATGGCGGCAACTCGACTTTTGTCCGAACTTTGATACGCTTGCCGGGTGAGTTTTGTTTCCGAATTCAATTCGTTGCCCCTCGAATCACTGGTGAAGCGCTCGCTGGCCGCCAGCCTGCCGGCCGCTCGCGAGTCGCTGGCCAAGGACAGGCCATCATTGGTGGATTTCGCGCAGTTGATTTCCCCGGCGGCGGGCGAACTGCTCGAACACATGGGCCGCCGCTCGCAGGCGCTCACGCGGCAACGGTTCGGCAAAGTCATCCGGCTCTTCGCGCCGCTGTATCTTTCCAACGAGTGCATCAACAATTGCAAATACTGCGGCTTCTCGCGCGACAACGCCATCCTGCGCGTGACGCTGTCCGTGGACGAGGTGATGCGCGAGGCCCGGGCATTGGCGGCGCAGGGCTTTCGCAACATCCTCCTCGTGGCGGGTGAGCATCCCAAGTTTGTTTCCAACGGTTATATGGCCGAATGCGTCGCCGCATTGCACGCGGAAATCCCCAGCGTGTCGCTGGAAGTTGGACCAATGGAGACGGAGGAGTATCGTCCGCTGGTCGCAGCAGGCGCGGATGGACTGGTGGTTTATCAGGAGACATACGACCGGGCGCTTTACGACGACCTGCACACCGCCGGGCCGAAGAAGAACTTTGATTGGCGGCTCGAAACGCCCGAGCGCGCCTACACAGCAGGTTTTCGTCGGCTGGGCATCGGCGCGCTCTATGGACTGGCGGACTGGCGTTACGAAGCGTTGAGCGTGGCGGCGCACGCCGAGTATTTGCTGCGCACCTGTTGGAAATCCCAACTGACGATCTCGCTGCCGCGGATGCGTCCGTGCGCTGGTGAGTTCCAGCCGCTCACACACATGACCGATCGCGAGTTGGTGCAACTGGTCTGCGCCTTCCGATTGATGTTCCCGGACGTGGGCCTCGTGCTCTCGACCCGCGAACCAGCCAAGTTGCGCGACGGACTTTTCCCGTTGGGCATCACGCTGATCAGCGCAGGCAGCCACACCGAACCGGGCGGTTACACTGGCGCGGGCAAGGAGAACATCCACCAGACCGTGCGCGGTCGCATCGTGGAAGCCGGCGCGAGCGAATGGGCCACGCCGACCAACGGCCAAGCCACCAACGCCACCGGCCAATTCAACATTGCCGATGAACGTTCCGCCGACGAAGTGGCGAAGCGGATTCAACACCTCGGCTACGAACCGGTGTGGAAGGATTGGGACGCGGCACTGACAACATGACTTCCAATTTAGTCATCGCTAACGGCAAATCCATTTCAGCCAAGCTACCCTGCACGATTGAGGAATTTCTCGTGGCGCAGGGTTTATTGCCACGCAGCGTGGTGGTGGAGCACAACGGCGAGGCCGTGGCGCCGTCGGAGTTTTCCCAACGTCAACTTACTGCGGGCGACCGGCTGGAGATTGTGAAGATTGTAGCGGGCGGATAATTGGTGGTGGCCGTCCGCAGATGGGAGTTGGCAGGAGCAGCAGAGGTTTCTATTTTCCCGGCATGAGATGGAGATTTGACTGGTTATATCGCGGCATCCTCGTGGGTTTGTTCGTCATTGCGTTCTGGGCGGTGTGGGCCAACGCACAGCCCAATTCGACGGCACCCACCAACGCGCCGGCGCCGGTGACTTTGGTGGGCAGTACCGTCGGCCAGACGAATCTGCTCACCGAATCGCTCTCCAAGGTGGAGTTCCTGCGCCAGACCAAGTTCATTGGCGAACCGCTCTGGAAGTATCTGGCGTTCCTGATCTACATCGTCCTGGCCTTTTACGTGGCCAAACTGCTGGACCACATCATCGGCGTCTGGCTCAAACGCTGGACGGCCAAAACCGAGACCAAATTTGACGACCTCGTGCTGGATCTGTTGCGCGGGCCGGTCAAGGTGGTGGCCTTCGTCATCTTCCTCCACATCGGCCTGGGCGTGTTCGACTGGCCGCCACGCGCGCAGTTGTATCTTTCCCGCGCGCTCACGGTGGTCATGGCCTGCTCCATCACCTACGTCGCGCTCAAGGTGGCGGATGTGCTGCTCGGCTTGTGGCGGGCGAAAGCCGCCACGGCAGAGGACAAGTTATTTACCGAACATCTCTTTCCCGTCATCCGCAAAACGCTGCGGGCCAGCATCATCCTCGGCGCGGCCTTGATCACCGCCGAGAACCTGCACCTGGAGATCAAGTCATTGTTGGCCGGACTTTCCATCGGTGGCCTGGCGTTGGGGCTGGCGGCCCAGGATACGGTGGCCAATCTCTTTGGCGCAGTGGCCGTCTTCCTCGACAAACCGTTCCGCGTCGGCGATCGCATCAAGGTTGAGTCTGCGGAGGGATTGGTCGAAACTATCGGCCTGCGCAGCACCCGCATCCGCAGTCTCGACGGTCATCACATCACCGTGCCAAACAAGATCATGGGCAACGCGATCATCACCAACATCACGCGCCGGCCCACCATTCGCACGGAAATGAACTTCGGCATCACCTACAACACGCCGGCGGAGAAGGTGAAGCGCGCCACGGCGATCCTCGAAGAAGTGTTCCGCGCGAATCCGAAAACGGCGGACCTCCTGATCAGCTTCAACAAGTTCGTGGACTCGGCGTTGAACATCCTCGTGGTTCACGTCTGGAACGGGGTGGATGCGAAAGAGCATTTCGCCGCCTTGCAGGAGTTGAACCTGAAGATCAAGGAACGGTTCGATGCGGAGAAGATCGAGTTCGCGTTCCCGACCCAGACGGTTTACGTGAAACAGGATTGAACGGACTATTTTCCGAAGAGTAGCTTGGCACCGACCAGGATGATGAAGCCGCCAAAAGCGCGCTTCAGGTTGTCCGCGGGGATATGCACCGTAAGCCACGCGCCCAGGTAACTGCCCGCGATGGCCAGCGGCGCCAGGGCCAGGGCGGTCCGCCATTCGATATTTCCCTGTGCGAAATGTTTGTACGAACCCATCAATGCCGTGGGAATGATGACCACCAGCGACGTGCCGATGGCCTGCTTGATGTCGCGGATGGGCGGACTGAGCAGCAGGACCATGGCGGGCACCATCACGATGCCGCCACCCACGCCGAACAGTCCACTGGCGACACCGCTGACGAGTCCGATGATTGAAGCAACGAGGAATTGCATGGCGGGTTAATGCCCGGGCAGGCAGCAAGTGACAACTGTTTTTTCCGGAACACAAATCACTTGCGGCTACTCTCATTGTGAAGAACCTTCGGAAGCATGAATCCCGCGTCGCATCCTCACGGTCACCGGCGGCATTCGCGGCGGGGGCGTTTTCAAATGGTGATGCTGGGCTTGGCGGTCGGACTGATCATCTTCCTTGTCGCCGGGCTGGTCTGGTATTTGTCGAGCCCGCGCTTTGCCAAACCCTATTGAGAAGGCCTACGAGATCGCGCCGCGCTTTCGCAACATGGCTTCCAGCGCCTGGTCCATGAGCAAATCAGCCAGGGGTTTGGTGGCTTCGTCAAGGGCGGCACACGCCGACTGAAGTTGTTTGGTATCGCCCGTGCCGGCGCTGGTGTTCTCCGTGCCCAACGCGGTTTCAACCAACTTCAAGGCAGCTTCCACCTGGGCGACATGGCTGCCATCCAGTTCACTGCAACTCAACAAGCCTTTGCGGGTGGCGGCCAACAGTTCATTCGCCTTCAACTTCGCCTCCACCCAACGGCGCGTGGCCAGATCCTCGAACGCGTGTTCGACCGATTCTTCCACCATCCGGGTCACCGCGGCATCATCCACGTCCACCGCCGACTTCATTTCCACCACCTGTTCATGACCGCTCTTGGTGTCGCGCGCGAGCACATGCAAAATCCCGTTGGCATCAATCTCGAATTGCACGCCCACTCGCGGCACTCCGCGTGGTGCGGCTTCGAACTCCAGCGTGAATTTGCCCAGACTCCAGTTGTCCTTGGCGCGCTCGCGCTCGCCTTGCAAAACGTGAATCAGCATCGAGCGCTGCTGGTCCACGGCGGTGGTGAACATTTCGCCGGCTTTCACCGGGATCGTCGAATTGCGCGGAATGATGACATTCATCAAACCGCCGAAGGTTTCGATCCCCAGGGAAAGGGGTGTTACATCCAGCAAGAGCACATTGCGGAAGCCACCGGACAAAATCTCCGCCTGGATGGCGGCGCCCAGCGCCACCGCTTCGTCGGGGTTCTGCGATGTGTTAAGCAACGGCCCGGTGAGCTGGTGATGATCCTGCCCCAACCGCAAGCCGCCCCGTTCCTCCTCGAATTCGGCGCAGCCAAACCACTCGCTCACGAGCTTGCGCACCAGAGGCATCCGGGTCTGCCCGCCCACGAGGATGACCTGATCCAGATCTTTGGCTTCCACCTTGGCGTCGGCGAGCGCGCGCAGGCAGTGTTGTCGGGTGCGCAGAACGATCTCGCGTGTGAGCTTTTCCAGTTCCGCGCGAGTCAGTTTATGGCTGAAGGACAGTTTCGGCGTCAGAAAAGGAAGCGAAATTTCGGTTTCAGTTTCACTGGAGAGTTTGATCTTCGCCAACTCTACCGCCTCACGAAGGCGAGCGAAAATCGTTGGATCAGACGCCACGCCTGATTTTTCGACGATGAAATCCACGAGCCGATGGTCCAGATCATCGCCGCCCAGCCGTGTATTGCCGTTGGTCGAGAGGACCTGGAAAACTCCTTCATTGAGTTCGAGAATCGAAAGGTCAAACGTACCGCCGCCCAGATCGTAAACGGCGATTTTTGATTTCTCCTTGAGCTTGTCCAAGCCGTAGGCCAGCGCCGCAGCGGTCGGTTCGTTGACAATGCGTTCGACGGTGAAACCGGCGAGTTCACCGGCGCGTTTGGTGGCGTTACGTTGCGCGTCGTTGAAATAAGCGGGCACGGTGATGACGGCGCGCGTGACGGGTTCGCCCAAGGCCGCTTCGGCGTCGCGCTTGAGTTTCTTGAGCACTTCGGCGGAAATTTCCTCGGGGCTCAACTCCCGATCGTGAATCCTGACCTTCACCGGCCCGTTGCCGTCTCCAGTAACGGGATATGTCACGCGCATTTCCTCCTGCCTGACCTCCGCCCTGCGCCGACCGATGAACCGCTTCACGGAATAGGCCGTCTCAGCCGGTTTGATGACCCGAACCCGATTAGCCGGATGACCGACGATGGGGGCCAGCTCGCGCGCCGGCCAATGCACGACCGACGGCGTGAGCCGCTGGCCGTCGGCATCCGCGATCACATACGGAATCCCGCTGTCCACGGTGGCGACCAGCGAGTTGGTGGTGCCGAGGTCAATGCCGACAATTTTGCTCATCTTGCGCGGCGGAGATTGAACCATGAAACCCGCGAAACACACGAAATTCTTTCAAGACGATGAGACCAATGCTATGAAGCGCTCGTGCGCAATGTTCCACTCAGCATCCACACGGTTCGCGGGATCATGAGTTGCTGCCATCTGCTGGAGGCTGGCGATGCAAGCGTGATGGTGGACACCGGATGGGTCGGTGAACCCCTCTTGATCCGCCGGCTGGTTGGCAAACTTGGCCTCCAGCCTGATTCCATCAAAGCCATCCTGCTCACGCATGGTCATATTGATCACGCCGGGAATCTCGCGTGGCTGAAGGACTGGACCGGGGCGCCCGTGCTGGCCCACGCGGAGGAGCTCCGGCACGTGGCGGGAAATTATCCTTACACCGGCGTCGCCCGGTGGTGCGGGCGACTGGAGGGGGCAGCGCGGTTGCTAACCCGGTATCGCGCCGGCACGATTGACGAATTCATCACTGACGGACAGGAATTGCCGTTCTGGGGTGGATTGCGGGTCATTCATTTGCCCGGGCACTCCGCCGGGCACTGCGGATTCTTCAGCGCGCGCCACAATCTGCTGTTCAGCGGCGACATGTTCGCCAGCTACTTCTTCAATGTCCACAAACCCTGGCCCATTCTAAACAGCGTGCCGGAACTCTTTCCCGCAAGCGTTGAAAAAATCCGCCGACTCGCGCCGCGTTTGGTGGTGCCGAATCACTACGATGTTCTCGATGGGGAACTGCACCGGCGACGCTTCTGCCGGTTGTTCCGTGTGGCTGACTGGGCCTGAACCACCGTCACTTCTTCAGCTGCGGCGGCGTGGGCGAGAACATCCGGAAGGTGAGGCCGTCCACGTTCGCGCTGCCGGCTTGAACCCCGAAGCCAAAATATTTGGAAACCTTTTCGTAATCCGGCAGGAGCGAGAAGTCGAGCCAGTCACGAAATTTCTTCTCAGGCGCGGCAAACGGAATGGCGCTGCCCAGGACACTTGGCCCGGTGCTGTTCGTGTCCGCGGCCCCGCGCCGCAAAGCCTCGAACAGGAGCCGCATGGTTTCGGACTCGTTTTCGTAGGTGAACCAGCCGGTGCTCTGGCCGCCGATGCGAACCATGGCATCGGCAAGGCCCGGAAGATCGCGCAAGGGTTTGCTCTGGCTCTCGCCGCTGCGCAGAAATTCCTCGAGGATGCCCGCGTCGGTGCTGAACGCGACATAGCCGGCACTGGCAGCGTAGCTCAGGGTAAGCCCGGCGGTCTGCGTTCCGGCCAGAGGCAGGGCGGTAAGCTTCACGCTGAAGATTTTTTTGCCGAGGAATTCGCGTGATTGCAGATTGCCGCCGTCGGGGAGGAAGATGAACAACCCCTTGAGGGCCGCCGCCAACTGATCGGGATTGGGAGAGCCGATGAGTACGAGCGAAGGCGGTGCGGCCTTTTCGAGGGCCGAATCGCCGCGCGCGAGTTTTTCGTAGGCGATGAAATCGTCGCCCAAGTTGCCGAAGAGATTTTTGCGGATGTCGTAGTTGGGGTCGTTGACCCGCATGGCTTCGTTGCCATTGCTCAGGAGAAAATTCCAGGTGTTCAGGGCTTCGGCGGAAATGTCGGCCAACATCTTTTCAATGGTGCTGATGGCCTTCGGTCCATCAATCCGGGATCGCTGAAATTTGACGACGTCCGCCGGCACGAAAACCGGGGCGGAAGAATCCTTCGGGGAGAGCGTCAGTAGGCGGGTGAGCCCCGCCCGGCTCGATTCGGGGGCCGCCAGAAAGAACTCGAAGAGCCGCCCTTCGCCGGTGTCGCGGAAGTCGAAGGCGGCGGTCTTCACGCCGTTCAGACCGGAGGCGGCAAACAGCTTGGTCACGGATGGAATTGGCAGCGGGTTGGGCGCTTCGGAATTTCCCTTGCTGCTCATGGTGCGCACCACCACTTCGAGGAACGTTCTGGCGTTGAACCAGCCAAAGAGCGGCGCTTCCCGGAACAGTGCCTGCCGGCTGGTTTCAAAATCGGCCTGCTCGGACAGGGTCGGCGCGCTGTTGCCCGTAAGCCGGACCACGACTTTCTCGACCGCTTTCATGCTGGTACCTACGATGAGCAGTGAATCGTATTGGCCGATGACCAGCTCATCGGTGGCGGACGCCTGTTCATTTTCCTTGCCGAGTTCCTCCACCTGCTGATGCTGCGGAAAGAATTGTTTGAGTGTCTTGGGGACATCGTTCGTCGTCAGCGGCACGACGGAGAATTCGATGTCCCGGATCTTCTCACGCTTGATGGGCTTGCCCGCCTCGCTCCATTTCTTGCGCAAATCGGCGAGGTTTTTCCTGAGCAGGTCGCCCTTGTCGCGCGCATCGAGCA
Organism: Limisphaerales bacterium; assembly: GCA_044225555.1. Lineage (GTDB taxonomy): Bacteria > Verrucomicrobiota > Verrucomicrobiia > Limisphaerales > JADLHS01 > JADLHS01. The sequence goes on from JBGAIM010000009.1 coordinate 51,230, forward strand.
GGAACAGGAAGGCGGGATCGCCATCGTCCTTTTCCTTCCCCTGCCAGCCTTCCTGGGTGACGGCCAGTGTCACCTGCCCCTGCAACAACGCGCCGTAATCATCGAGCTTCACTCCCAGATCGCGCTCCAGGGGCTGGACGAATTCTTCGTTCCACTTGTTGAGGAACTTTTCGCGGAAAGGCTTCATGGCTGGGTCGTCCCAGAACTGACTTTGCGGCGACTTCCGGTAAACTTCCTGGAGCCGCGTCCAGTCCGGCGCGGAAACGACGAACAGCGTGTCCGGTGGCAGCAATTTTTCCGCCGGCGGCACCGCGCCGAAGGCGGCGAACATGCCCAGCGTCAGCGACAAAAAAGCAAGGGGTTGAAATCGGGTGATCCGCCGGAGGCAGGTGGTAATCATTTGACTCATGGACATTTCGACACGGATAAGCGGGTTCTGTTCGCGGACAATTTATTCCTGGGTGCCTGTTTGCTTCGTTCGGCCGGGCGGCTCAAGGTAGCGATAGGGATTGCTCGGGTTGTCACTTGCGTAAGCGTAGGCGTCGCGATGATCGAGGAAGAACCGGACCATTTCCGACGGAATAGCAAAACCGAGCCCCTCGCCAGAGGTGATTTTCATGTTGGTTACTCCGACGACTTCACCCGTGAGGTTGAATAGCGGACCGCCGCTGTTGCCGGGATTGATCTGGGCGGTAGTCTGCAAATAAAGATCGCCCCCCAGTTGCCTCGTCTTCGTGCTCAGAATACCTTCGGTCACGGTACGCTCCAACCCCAGCGGGCTGCCAATCGCAAACACGCGCTCGCCCACCGCCAAAGCGTCAGCACTGCCGATCTGGACGAATTTGAACTTCTCGGCGTCCTTGTCCTCGATCTTCAGGAGTGCGAGGTCGGCAAACTTGTTCACGGCCACGATGCGCACCTGTTTATACGTCTTGCGCTCAAGCTGGCCGCTGCGTTGATGATAAACCTCGATGGAAATCTGCGTCTCGCCTTCGATGACGTGAAAGTTGGTGATCAGGAAACCATCCCCATTGAGGAAAAAGCCGGAACCGAGTCCGCTAGGAGTGCGAACCTGCACGACGGCTTCCCCCAACTGGTTCACGAGGTCCCGGACACTGCGCTCGGGACTCGATTTGTTGCCGACTTGATAGAGACTCGGTCCCGACTCCGAAACCAGCTTCGCCTCGGGAGGAGTCCTTGGGGCAGCGAGCGAGGGCGTTGGCTTGGCAGATTTCGCAGTGGCCCCGACGGGTTCGCCGGTGGAAATCTTCGTCACCGCTGCGCGCGGAATGACCAGCACCGTGTAGCCGACATCCACAATGACGGCATCCTTTTTCTCGGCCAGCACTTTGCCCGTAACGGTGGCTTTATCCTTCAATTCCACCACATCAGCAAACGAGAGCCACGAGCCGCCAACCAGCAGCACGGTCAAAAGAAATGTCATTTTCGACGACATAGGCAGACCTTAGCGAAGCTGCTGGGCCGAGGCAAGCCGCACCGCGGTGAATCGGCCCTCGGTAAGTGCAAAACGTCCTTTACTTGCCGGGCGGCGGCGGCAATGCTGCGTCCCAGCTATGGATATCTTTTGGAGCATTTTTGCCATGCCCATCGGCGTTGCGCTGTGTTTTGGGCCGGCGATGGTCGTCTGGTGGCTCACCAAGGGCGACAAGCCGGATCCGGGCCATTGACATTACTCCCGTGAGCGAACCCGTCATCGCACAGAAGTCGCCGTTCGTTCAAAAAGTTGAACCCGGCACCTACTGGTGGTGTGCGTGCGGTCGCTCGAAAAGCCAGCCGTTCTGTGACGGTTCACACAAGGGAACGAGCTTCGCGCCGAAGAAGGTTGATCTTGCCGAATCCAAGACGGTGGCGTGGTGCGGCTGCAAGCACTCGAAAAATGGCGCCTTCTGTGACGGTTCGCACGCCAGGTTGTAGCGGCTTCGTGAAGCGGTGAAGCACTGCGGCGTGGCGTGTCGCGGCACGGCCATTAACGCGACAATGCTTCAGCGCCTCACGCCTTGCGTTTGAACAGCTCGCTCGGGTCAGCCAGGTTTAACACTGAGAGATCCAGTCCAGCGGACGGGTCGCGTTCCTGGGCGGTCTGGAGTTGCAGGGCAATTTGCTTGCGGGCTTCGGTGGCATGGTATTTGACCATACCCACGCCGACCTTGGAGGAGAAAACCACCATTAACAGACAGGATTCATCCACGTTCGTCACGAACATGCTGTATTTCTCGCCTTGCTGATAGACGCTATCGAAATTCTCCTCGTGAACCAGGTTGGCGATGGTCTGGTTTGCCAGATAGGCGCCGGAGGCCAGCGCGGCAATGGTGGTCAGATCAAACCGGCGGGCATCGCCTTGGTTTGTGATCAGGAAGCCACCCTTGTCAATGACCATCGCGGTGGCGGCGTCACTGCGTTCCAGATACTCGCGCAATACATCATCGAGTCGCTGGATGTCTTCCTCGAGTAATTGGGGGAGTGTGCCCATGTCATGCGTACTGCGGCTGGCCTTGATTGACGAACTTGTGAAGCAACATGCGGGTGATCATGTTGAGCGTCTCGAACACCCCTTCACATTTGTGCGCGGCCGCGCCGAAAGCCGGCACCTGCACTTCGCGATTGTTCAACAGGAAATCCATGTATTCCATCGGCGCAACATTCGGCAGGTCGCGCTTGTTGTATTGGAGCACGTACGGAATCTCGTTCAGATTGAGCTTCAAACTCTTCAAATTGTCCGCGAGGTTCTGGAAGCTCTCGACGTTCTCCGTCATCTTCTCATACTGGGAATCCGCACAGAAGACGATGCCGTCCACGCCGCGCAGCACCAACTGACGGGTCGTGTTGTAAATCACCTGGCCGGGCACGGTGTAGAGCTGGAACTTCGTCTTGAAGCCCTTGATCGACATGGCCTCGATGGGGAGGAAGTCGAAGAACAGCGTGCGGTCGGAACTGGTGGCGAGCGAGACGAGCTTGCCCTTGTTGCCCGCCTGGGTTTGCACGTGGTCGTGGACCTGGACGAGGTTGGTCGTCTTGCCGCACATGGCGGGTCCGTAATAGACGACTTTGACCTGCAATTCTTTCGTTGCCTGATTGATGATAGCCATAACTAGTTACTTATTTTTGCGATCCAGTTCCGCCGCCAGCCCTGCAAGTTGTGCTGTTGGCAAGGGTTGTGCCGCGCGACCGAATACGGCGAAGAAAATTGCGTTCACCCGGAAAATCTTCCACGGCACGTTGCCGACGGTGAAATTGAGGTTGTTCAATTCGCCCATGCGTAACTCTTTCGTGCACTGGCTGACTTTGTTGAAAAGCTGGGGCAGGAAGGCCGCCAGCGTATCCGCGTTCAATTCCGTAGGAATCCGGCTGGCCACCATGAGGCCGTCGGGCAGGGCAATCAGCGCCCCGGCCACGCCGTCCAACGCCGCGGCCCGCGAAACAATCTCGTTGGGTGACGCATAGCGCTTGACGAATTCGGTACCGGAGGGGCCACTGCGGCGGATGGCGTCCACGTGCAGTTGCGTCGTGTCGGACATGTCGTCCCAAATGTAGTAATTCGTGTCCACCGACTTCGGCGCTGCCGGGTTAACGGCGGAGGCAGCTGAAGCCGCGGAGGCAGCAGCCGCAGCCGCGGCCGCCGATGCGGCGGAAGCAGCCATAGCCGCGGCCGATGCGGCCGGTGATGGAACTGGGGTGAATGCGATTGGTGCTGCCGGCGCAACGGGTGCGGCGGCGGGCGTTTCGGGTTGCGGGAACCCGAAGAACAGATTCGGAATTTCCTCATCCACCGTAAGCTTTTGCTGGGTCTGCGAGCCCGCTTGTTTGCGCGCGATGAAGAGCGGCGCAATGACCTTGAGTGGCAATTCCAGTTCGGCCGCGTCATGGGCGGACACCACCGGCGGCGTGGCCGGTCGAATCCACGAACGCAGCGCCTTCCAGGTAAAGGTCACCCGACCTCGCTTGAGACCGGCTTCGACCGCGTCCACGGGCAGGGCCACACGCGCGTCCGACAAATGCTGTTGAATGATTTCCTGGCGGAGACCTTCGGCCCATCCATCCGACAAAGCGCTCAAAGCCACCGCGAGCACGGCTTGTTCCGATGCGGCTGCCGGAGTCGGAACGGCCCGTGCGACCGGAGCAGCTTGTCGTTGCGGAGTCGCCGCGGGCGTAATGGTCGGGAACGGTGTCGGACCGTTCGGTTGCACCGGGATCGTCGGCTTGACGAACGTGAACGGGATCGGCGCGGGCGTGATCGTCGTCCCACCCGATGGCGGGGGCGGCGTGTTCACGGAGGAAATTGAGCCGCGCACCGGCACATTGGCGGGCGCGGCTCGGCGCGGTGCAACGGGTTGCACCGGTTTTGCGTTCCCCACCGAAATCGAAAGTCCCTGTCCAGGTGAATCAAACGGACTGGTGATTTCGGACGGGATTTCGACTTGTTTTCGCGCGGTGCGACGCACGAGCAGGGCGGGGTTGATGCGGGAAAGAATCTCATTGAGCGGCAACGCGACCGGGATGCGGTCGCTCTCGATGCCGGGCGCAAAGACGTGCGGCGCAGCCTGGCGAATGTCGCCAAAGGGGATCTGCACAAGTCCCTGCCCAAGTTGTGACAGGATCTTGTCCACGGTGATCGTGACCGTGAGATCGCCCACGGCCTGCACCCGTACTTTAGGACGCAGTTCGACGGGCAAACCGTTGAGAATGGACTGGAGCGGGATGGCGACACCGGCGATACCGGAAGTTGCTCCGTTTCCGCCTTGGCTGCGGGCAGCCGGAACCGGTGCGGCAGGGGCGGGCGCCGGGGCTACTTCCACGGGCGGTGGCGCCAGCGGCGCCGAGGCGCCAACGAACGTCTGTGTGTCATCGGAGCCGGTTGATTCGTCCGACCGCCGGAAGAGTCCTTTGAGTCTTCCGAAGAAACCTGGTTTTACGCCGTTAGATGATGCGCTCATGTTGTTGGTTCGTATCTCAGTCATCCTTGCTTCGCTTGGAAAACCGCGCTCACAGTACAGGCAGACGCTCCCGACGTCCGGTCCACATTACGACTGTTGCGTGTATAATCACGAGTTGACTGCTTGCTGTTACGACTTGAAAGAGGTCTTCGCAGAACACATGCCAGCAAAGGCCCGAAACCGGCGCCGACTGCGGACAGTTCGTTCGGAAAGGCCCGGAATTGGTGCAACAATCTTTGGGCCGGATTCTTCCGCCGGGCTCTGCCTGGAAGGCTTGTCCCATCGCTGGACTCTTTGTCCTGCCAAGTGCCCCGCTTCCGCTCGCACTCACAAAAGCGCTGTCCCACCGGGCCACAACCGTGGCCCCGCCCGCCGTGAAAGTGACGCCGCGAACCCCAAACCTGAAGTTCTCCCCGGGATAGGAATACCAATTGCTTCCGAAGCTTGGAACGGCCCGGCGCGCGGGGAGTGCGAATGCCAACGCCAGCCGTTTGAACCGATCAAAAATGGAAATTCGTCACAAGATTTTGCTGGTGGACGACGACCCGGATTTACTCGAGGTCTATCGCGAAACCATCGAAATGCTGCCCAGCGGACCGGAAATCCAGACGGCTTCCTCCGGCGCGCGCGCGCTCGCCATGTTGGAGTCGGAAGCTTACCGGTTGCTCATCACGGATCTCAAGATGCCCAAGATGGACGGGCTGCAACTGCTCTCCATCGTGCGGCGCAAGTTTCCCGAACTGCGCACGGTCGTGCTGACCTCGGTGTCGGATGAACAATTCCGTTCGCGCGTTTACGCTTTGGGCGTGGACCTTTACTGGCACAAGCCCGGGTCGGAATCGGAAATGAAGCAATTCCTCGAATGCCTCGAGTCATTGCTGGGACGCGAGTCCGAGCCCGGTTTCCGCGGCGTGCAAAGCAAGAGCCTCGTGGACCTCGTCCAGCTAGAGTGTATTTCCCAGAGTTCTTCCGTTCTGCGCATCACCAACGGTCCGTTTACCGGCTGCATCTGGGTCAACAATGGCGAACTGACCGATGCGGAGACCGAAGGCGCGCGGGGTGAGGATGCCTTCCAAAAAATTCTGCGCTGGAAGGCGGGCAATTTTGAATTTCTCCCAGCCGAAGCGAACCGTCCGCGGACCATTTTCAAATCCTACAACGCGCTTCTCCTCGAAACCGCGCAGGCCATTGATGAATCTGGCCATAGCGACGTATCTGGCAACGGGGCCAATGGCGCACCGGCCCAGAATGGCGCCGCCAGCCTGATGGCCCTGGCAGAATCGGATGGAGTGGAATTCGTGCTCAAGACCACCGCGGAAAACCGCGTGGACTCGCGTGGCCTGGAGAATCCGGAACGGCTCGCGGGCTGGACTCGCAAAAGTCTCGACCGATTTCGCGCGCTGGGTGAAACCCTCCACGTCGGCGCCTTGGAACAAATCACCGGCCTCGGCGTGCAACGCAACGTCGCCCTCGCCCACAAGGGCAACGCGGATGTCTGTGTCGGCTGGCAACACTCGTTGGACGCCAGCGAAATCCGCGACCGCATGAAAAAAGTCCTTACCTTATGGGCCTCCTGAGCATTTTTTCCCGACCGGCGAAACCGTTGTTGCAACTGCACTCGGGCAGTTTCAGCATGGATCGCAGCGGCAACGTCCTCGCCGGCACACTGCCTTCAAGTTTCCCGCGCGACCTGGTTGAACAGATCGGTCAGTGCATCGCGGACACTTTCCGGGACGCGCACACCATTCAACTGCCGTTGGAAGAATTGGTGATCCACTACCCCGGCCTCAAAATCACCGCGCGCGAAATGCGTGGCGGCGCCATGGTTTTCCTTTCCACCTCCAGCACCTTTGCCTCAAATCAAAACTCCCGATAACTTATGAGTACAAAACTCCATCCCTTGATCCAGCAGACCGAGAACTACCTCGAATGCTGGAAACAGTTCAATCACTTCATCAATATGGCCCGCAGCAAGAAGTTCGGGGCGGATGACGAAATCCACTTTCTGGAAATCAAGAGTGTGCTGGTCCAGGAACTGGAACTCATTCTCGCCGGGATGGAGGTCAGTTCCCCCACCAAGGACGAAATCCACGGCTTGATCGGCAATTCACCCTCGCTCCGCTATCTCAGCGAGATGAGTGACGGCGCCCTGCGCAGCCTGGAAAATCAGTGGCACAAGATTTACATCGGCTGGCACGCCATCCTGGGCCAGCTCAAGGTCCGCCAGCATGAGGACGCGCCCAAAACCGGCATCGCCGGCATCATGGAAAAGCTGGTCAAAACGTCCTGACCTGCAGCGAGGCAAAGGTATTAAAAAACCGCGCCCTTATCGGGGGCGCGGTTTTTCTTTTTGGAGATGCTCGTTCAGGGATTTCCGTTTGCTGCAGCATCCGGTGCTGGCGCGACGTCATTCAACTCGGGCGTGGGCGTGACCGCAACCTCGGGAAGCGGTTCTGCCGCTGCGTTGGCCACCTCAGAACTTGTGGCCTCAACGGGAGCAACCGCCGCTTCTGTCGCGTCCGACGCGGGTGTCGCCGGTTTTGCGGACGGTTTGGCCTCCGGCTTCGGCGGGCGTGGTATCGGCTTCTTTGCCGTGTCCAGTTGGCCGTTGGCGAACTCAATCACGTGCCCCTGATGCACCAACCAGTGCAGGTCAGCAATCAACGCCGTTTGCTCGGGCGTCGGTTCGGCAGTCGCTGGCGTGACTGCGGGTGCAGCCGCACCAGCCTCCCCTTCCGCAACAGGCACAACGGGGATTGGCGCAGGCGCGGGCGACGGCGCCAGCGCTTCAATCAGTTTGCGCCGATTACACTTCGGATGGGCATTAATGAACTCCACGATCCGCTTCACACCATCAGAGACCGGCGTGGTTTCCAAATCCAGGAAATGAGGCCGGGCCACCGCAACGTGGGTAACCGTCTTGTTCACCTTGAAGAACTGCAAACCTTGATGCGCAAAGGACTGGCTCAACGAGGTGGCAATCTGCATCGGAAACCGGCGTTGGTCGTCGAGCAGGTGTTGCACGATCCGGCCCAACCCGCCCCGCAACGACCGGCAGGCCACGCCACTGACGACCTGCGACTCGACCGTCTTGATGATCGCATCCTTGTGCGTCGCGCGGAAATGCTTCTCAACCTCTTCGCGATTCGGCTGCTTGAGCGGTTCGGGCACGTTGAGGCAGGTGTACTCGGTCTTCCAGCTTTGCTCCTCAACCCACTGCTTCACCACCGCTTCGTCCCGCACGATCTTCACCCGTGACTTAAAAACCTCGAACGGCATTCGCGAAAACCGTTCCGCATGCAACTTGCGCAACTGATTCTGGTAGTCGTGATGGTTCGGCGGACCCAATACCACCCCGCTGAGGCCGCATTGGCCGACAAAGGTGTAAACGCCCTTGGGCGGTTCGGTGGCCGTTTTCTCCGCCTGATAAAACGTCGTGAAATGCCGTGACAACACATGCGCCACCGCCTCGTCTTCGCTCAACCAGAGGGTGTCGTCCAGCGCGCACAAAAACAGGGGCTGCACCGGCTGGCCTTCCGCGTTCTTTTTAGCCGCAAACCGGATGGAATAGCGTTCCGGTTTCTGGATGACGAGAAAGGCGATATCGAACAACGGAAACGCCCGGCCGGTCATCTTCACTTGACGCGCCATGGACTCGACGCCTTTTTCATCCGGCACGAGCATCGCCGTAATTTCCGGCAACGGTGGCGGCGTCTCCCGTCGGTCGTTGAAACCGCGGCGATCGTCACGCCGGTCATCCCGGCGTGGACCACCACGATCGTCACGCTGGGGACGACCACCCGGGCCATCGCGCCGCGGGCCGCCCGGCCCCCGGCCAAACTCCCGGCGTTCACCGCCTTCGCGGCGGGGCGGGCGCGGGCCGCGACGGTCGCCGCGTCCGCGATCCTCGCGACGGGGCTCCTCACTGCCGGTGTATTTGGCGTAACGGTTGGTGTCTGACGTTCCTTGTGCCCACGCGGGCAGAAACAATTTTTCCAGGTCAAGGTCCGTTTCCGGATTGATGCTCATAGTTGACGACAGCCCCACGACGGGACTCGATAAAACGTTATGCTGCCAGCATGGAACGCCCTCCGTCGGATTGCAATGATAGAAAACAGCCGACCAATGACACGTACGCGCGAGTTCAGTAGTGCGGCGGCTTGGGGTTGGTGGATTTGACGCGCTCCAGTTCGATGGTTTCCAACGTCGAGCCCTGCCGTTGCACCAGCTTCTTCAACTGCTCCAGTTCCCTGCCTTGCTCAACGATGACCCCGTTCAACTGCTCCACCTGATGTTCCAAGTGCGCAAGGTTCGCCTCGACCCGATCCACGCGCTGGGTGACTTCGTCGCTCATGATCCGGTTAACGCAGGACAAATTTCCGGTGCTTCGCGAACACGCCGCGCAACGACTCGGACAAGTCATCCTGCAATTCCTGCAACTCGCGATAGGTCGCCACTGTCTTCGCATTGGGTTCGACGGTTTCGGCTTTGTTCAGTTCCACGAACTCGTCCGTGATGTCCTCGATGTTCGCCTTCTCACCCTTTTGCAATCGCCAGCACCACAGCGCCTGCAACGCCGCGCCGTAGGCTGCGCCTTCGCTCACCTTGAGTGTCACCACTTGCGCATCGAAAACATCCGCCATGATCTGCCGCCAGAGTTTCGATTTCGCTCCTCCGCCGGTGGCGCGGATCTGTTTCGCCTTCACGCCGAGCTTGGCCAGGCGGCGCAAACCGTAGTTCATTCCGAGCGTCACGCCTTCCATTGCCGCACGACAATAATGACTCGCGCTGAAAGTCTTGGTGTTGATGCCGACCATTACTCCCGTTCCGTCCGGAACATTGGGCGTGCGTTCGCCTTCGAGATAGGGCAACAGCAGCAGGCCATTCGCGCCCGGCGGCACTTGTCCCGCCTTGCTCTCGAACTGCTCATGCGAATACTCGAAGTCCAGCCGCATCATCTCCGTCGCGACCGTGACATTCATCGTGCAGAGCAGCGGCAACCACCGGTTCGTCGAATCACAAAACGCCGCGATCTCTCCCGTGGGGTCTACCACGGGCTTGTCCGCACAGGCGTAGATCGTCCCGCTCGTGCCAAAGCTCGCCGTCACGATGCCGGGCCGCGTGTTGCCCGTGCCGATCGCCCCCATCATGTTATCGCCGCCGCCTGCGCTCACGAGCACGCCCGGCTGCAAACCGAGACTGTGCGCGGTGGACGCCTGCAAACGCCCAGCGGGTTTGTCGCTGGAAATCAGCGGCGGCAGTTTGTCCGCCAGATCAGTGTCAATTGCCTTGAGTGTCGTCTCGCACCACTTGCGTTTGCGCACATCCAGGAGCGCCGTGCCGCTCGCGTCGCCGTATTCCATCACGCGTTCGCCCGTCAGCCAGAAGTTCAAGTAGTCGTGCGGCAACAACACGGTGGCCAGCTTGGCAAAGTTCTTCGGCTCATGCTTCTTCAGCCAGAGAATCTTCGGAGCGGTAAACCCAGTTACCACGCCGATGCCCTGCTTCTTGATCGTGCCTTTGAGTCCGCCGTGCGCGGCCATGATTTCCTCGCACTCCTCAGCCGTCGTCGTATCGCACCACAACTTGGCCGGGCGGATGACTTCGCCGTTCTTGTCGAGCGGCACAAAGCCATGTTGTTGTCCGCTCACGCCAATCGCCACGACTTCCGCCGCCACCGCCTTGGCCTGACGCAGTGCCTGGCGAATCGCTCCCGCCGTGGCTTCGCGCCAGGAATGCGGATGTTGCTCCTTTGCGCCGGCCGGGAGATCGGGGATCAAATCATACGCCTGCGCGCCCGTGCCGAGGACCTTGCCCGAGTTGGCGTCCACGGCGAGCGCCTTGGTGGATTGCGTGCCGCTGTCTATGCCGATGAGGAGTTGTCGCATGGCAACTGTTTAACCGTTGCCCGGGCAACTGTCACGCCGAAGCGCATGGAGGATTCCATCCAGTCGACTGAAATGTGGAATGCGCAACCCTTGTTCAGAAGCTCTGGCATCGGCTGCAAGGCGTGGGCTTCGACTCAAAAGTTATCGAAGGCCTATCTCGACAGTCGCCCAACTGAAGCATACGCTTCGGTCCATGCCCGGAAGCACAGTGGTTCGTAATCTTAATGGGCAATTCAGGCAACAAAGGACACACTATGTTCGGCATGTTCAAAAGGAAAACTGACTCTGCCGCAGTCCCTCCAAAACCGCCGGCAACCCCGCCGCCCCTCCCACCCGCCTTGCCGAAATCTCCGCGAGAGGTTCATCGCTCGTTTACGCACGAATACATCCCCAGCAGTTTCATCCTTGGCCAACGCCGCGCGAAGTACCTCGCCGCACTCCTTGGTCCACAGTTGAAAGAAATCATGAAACAGAGTTGGCGCCAGGTGGCGGCGGAATTCGGAGAGAATCCGGCGCTAGCTGAAGAAATTGATTTTACAACTTTCAAGAACGAGCCTTATGTCTGCAGCGTCTTTGAGTTTCCAACGGCTTGCTTTGCCGGTGAAGCTATCCTGGGGATGCTGGTAATTGGACCGATTGTCGAATTCAAGAACGTCAATTGGCAGACGGTGCCGGCGCGATACTTCGTACTGGAGAAGGGTGAGGGGCCACAAACGCGATTGCTGGAATGGTCAGCCACAGGCTATCAACTGTTAAGTAGCGGCCCTCACGCCGGAACAGCACAAACCGCATTCACTGACATGGTCTTCGACCACGTCATGGGCAAGAAGATTCCTACGGCAGAGCAAGTCGCCAAGAGGCTGCTAATCCTCCGGTGGATCTGCACCTACGCACAGGTTGTCCCGCTTGGTCAGCAACTAAATGCCCATTCAGATGTTAAACCCGACGCAAAAGCGGACTTGCACACCATTTTTGGAGGAATGTATTCCGCGAAACTCCATGAGGAAGGATTGTGGGAAGATGTATCCCCGCAGGAGCAGGACCTTTTTGCCCGACATGTTAAAGACATTTCCCTACAAGAATTGCTCAACGCACGCTGGCGCTTGGAGGCAGTCCAAGTCTTTATGTGGGCGCTTGGACTTTTACCTGGCCTGCCACCGTACGACCGACCAGCAAGTCCGGAACTGCTCAAAGAGATTCCGCAAATTGGCCCGGCGGACTTCGCTTCAAAAGCAAAGCTTCGTGACCACAAGGAAATCACTCACCAGCGGGAGCTCGCCGAACTGTGGCATTGGCGAAGCCGGACGCGCCAGCTCCAGGAAGCAGGAGAGCCTTGCCGAATCACAGAGACAATGAAAGCTGCCGGCCTGAAGTCGTATGAGGATATTGTTCGCATGTCAGCTAAACTCGCCGTGGAGCGGGGAGATTTACCAACGAGCCTCGGGGATGACTACCCAATCATGAGCAAAGCCTACCGCGAACTGACAAACGATGAATGGAGTCAAGTTCGGTCTGTAACAGTGGAGCGGCATTTCGCCCTTAATTGGCTGTGCGGCTACGCACCCGGTAATCAGTGGGACAATACGCCCACAGATACCTGAAGTAGCTCATTCAATTGTTCACACCAGCGCGCGGATGTTGACTTCGACCTTGAGAGTGCGATTCGTCGTGCCTTTGTAATTGCCCGTCACGGGCGGCACATCCGCATAGTCCCGGCCCACGGCAATCTTGATGTAAGTCTCGTCCGCGGGGCGGTTGTGAGTCGGGTCCAACGCGCGCCAGCCCACGCCAGGAATCAGGACCTCCACCCAGGCGTGCGTCGCGCTGGCCGTTTCGGTGGCGAGATAACCGCTCACATACAACGCGGGAATTTTCAGTACCCGGCACAGTCCGATCATCACGTGCGCGAAGTCCTGACACACGCCGCGTTTGTCCCGCAACACATCGCGCATGTGCGTGTGAACCGTCGTCGAACTTGGCTCATACTTGAGCTGGGCGTGGACGAAACCCATGAGCGCCCGCGCCGCCTGCCAGGTATCCGTCACGGTCAAAGAGGCGTCCACCGCAAGTCGCCATACTTCCGGAGACAGTTCCACAAACCGGCTTTCCTGCAAAAAATCGAACATGCGACTTTCCCGGGCGGCCTCCCCGATGCGCGCCAGCGGCCAGGGTGTTTCGTTTTCAGCTAGTAACGGGCGCGGCTTCGTCGTCACGCCCAATTGACTTTCAATCAGCAACGAATTGTGGGGTTCGGTGATTTCAAAATGATGAACGACGTTGGAATAGAAATCGCGATGATGTCGCAGCCGCGCGGCCGGCAACACCTTCAGGAGAAAGTGGTCCACCGTCTGCCACTCGTCCGAAAACGGCTGCAAGCGCACCTCGTTGAAACTCTCCCGCACTGGCGCGGCGTAGGCGTATTGCGTGCGATGGAGAATTTCCCACTTCATGTTGGAACAACGGAGTGGACAGCAAACAACCAATGATCGCGAGAGCGCCGCATTGAATGTTGAGCGTTGAATGTTGAGAGTTGTATGTTTCCCACCTTCATACCTCCGTCACATCCACCGCCACCTTCACTTCGTGTTCGCCGCCGCCCGTGATGATGCCTGCCACCGGGCTCACATCGCCGAAATCCCGGCCATACGCCACGGTGATGTGCTCCTCACCGGGTTGCACATTGTTCGTGGGATCAAAGCCCACCCAGACCACGCCCGGACAGAACACCGAGAACCACGCGTGACTTGCGTCCGCGCCAACCAGTCGCGGCTTACCTTCCGGCGGGCGCGTGCGCAGATAACCGCTCACATAACGCGCGGGTAAACCCAACGACCGCAGACACGCGATGCCCAGATGAGCGAAATCCTGACACACACCGCGCCGCTTCTCGACGACTTCTTCCAGCGGCGTCGCGACGGTGGTCGCTTTCGGATCGTATTTGAAATCTTTGAAAATGCGGCGTGTCAGTTCCCGCGCGCCGACGAGCAAGGGCGTGCCTTTCGGAAAACTTTCCAGCGCGTAATCCGCCAGTTCAAACGAGGCGCGCACTTGCGGCGAATCGAAAACGAATTGATACGGCTCGACCACTTCCGGCGACACCGGATCGCGGAACAACGCAGCCACTTCTTCCCAAGCGGGCGAGGTCTCCGGAGCGGGCGGCGGTTCGCGCCGCACCGTCACGCGGCTGTGGGTGATGATTTCCAGTTTCTTGTGAACCTCCTGGATGCTGAACAGGCAAAGTTGGTTGCCGAAATAGTCGGCGCGTTCCTTGCGCAACGTGGGCTCGGGAAAAATCTTCAGTGAAAAACTTTCCCGGCTTTGCATGGACGTGGGCCGTGGCTCGAGCCGGGCCACGTGATGCGAAACCGTCACCGGTGCGGCGTACTCGTAAAGTGTGCGATGAAGGATGTTGTAGGTCATGGCGCGATCTCCCGGCCGGTGCGCGAAATCGCCGAGTGTGCGAAGTAGCTCGCCGCAATGGCATCGGACAATCTCGGCAAATCGCGCAACGTTTGTCGGATGGCTTCGCTCACCTCGGTGTCGGGCCAGGTCTCGGGTTTGGACGCCAGCTCACGCGCATCGGTGCGATTCAACCGCGCGGCGCACTCCTGTAAAATATTTTTCCCGGAGTCCGCGCCCTCGCGTTCCTGCGGCAGATGCCGGAAATGTTTCGCGAGTTGATTGATCTGAAACAGCACCGAGCGCGGATTCTTGTCGTCGAGCAGCACGAGGTCGAAGACGGCCGGCACGTGCGGCAACAAGTTGTATCGCGAGCGGAAGGTAATCGAGTTATCCACCACTTCGAGGATGGCTTCAAGCACGCTGGGGTTTTCCGATTCCGGCAGCCGCAACGTAGCATCCAGCAGCGTGCATAAATAAACCGCGCGTTCGAGCCGCAGGCCCATGTCGAGAAAGCGCCAGGCCTGCGCGCGCGTCATGTTCTCCCGCGCCAAACCGTGGAATGCCGCCAGACTCATCAGCGTCTGACTCAATACGCCCACCGCGTCACCTGCGAGCATGACCATGCTCGCCGTCGGCGTCGCCAACCGGTCGTTGAGCTGGTTCAAAACGCGCCACATGTCGTTGGACGTGCGGTCCCGCACGAGCATCGCCAGCCGGTGCAGGTTTTCAGCGATCTGCCGCAAACTTCCCGGTCGCGCCGGATCAAAGATCGCCGCGAGCAACTCAGCCTCGAACGCCTCGGAGTTTTGGTGCAACTCGGGTTTGTCCAGGATGCCGGGCAACTGGCCCTGCGTCTGGAGCGTTTGCAGCAACGGCACGATCAGCGGCATCGCCCCGCCCGCGCGTTCCGGGTTGAAGCGTTGCAGTGAAGTCCGCAGCAAACGCGCGGTGGCATCGGCGCGTTCGGAGTAGCGACCCAGCCAGAAAAAATTATCCGCGAGCCGCGACGGCAGATTGTTTCCCGTGCGGCGCAGTTCGATGTTTTTTCCGGGCGCATGCAGCAACGTGTCCTCCTCGACCGCGGTTGCCGAGGTAATCCAGGTGTCCTTGCTGCTGCCACCGCGTTGCATTGAAATGAAACGCCCGCCGCCGTCCGGTGAAACCCGCGTCAGCCCGCCGGGCATGACGCGATAGCCTTCGGGAGTTGCGACAAGGAATGCACGCAGGCCGACCGGCTTGGGAACAAGTCCGCGTCCATCCCACGACGGCGCGGTGGAAAGCGCCACCCGCTCCTGCGCGACGAATAAATCTGGATCGAATTCAATGTGGCGTTCGAGTGCGGAACGCTCCGGAACGCGGGCTTCACGACAAGTTTGTCGAGATGTTCGAGGACGTATTTGCGCGCCGTCTCCTGACCACACCACCACGTCGCGACCGACGGCAACTTCAGTTCCTGACCGAGCAGATGTTTGCACAACCCCGGCAGAAACGACATGAACGCCGGGCTTTGCACGATGCCGCTGCCGAGGGCGTTGGCGATGGTGACGTTGCCCGCGCGCACGGCTTCGACGAGTCCGGGCACGCCGAGGATGGAGTCGTTGCGCAATTCCAGCGGATCGCAGAAATCGTCGTCTGCGCGGCGCAGGATTACATCCACACGTTCGAGTCCGCTGAGGGTTTTCAGGAAGACGTGATTGTCGCGCACCGTCAAGTCTTGTCCCTCAACGAGCATGTAGCCGAGGTAGCGCGCGAGATACGCCTGCTCAAAATAGGTTTCGTTGTGCGGTCCCGGGGTGAGCATGACCACGCGGGCCTTGTCGTTCTGGCGGGGCGAGAGTTGCGCCAGGGAATTTTGCACGTCGCGAAAAAATCCGGCGAGGCGATGAACGTGATTGTCGCGGAACGGCTCGGGGAGGATGCGCGAAGTCGCGAGGCGATTCGCGAGCGCGTAGCCGGCGCCGGTTGGAATCTGGGTGCGATCCGAGATCACCCACCACTGTCCATCGGGCGAACGCGCCAGATCAGCGGCGTAAAAATGCAAGAACGTGTCTGCCGTCGCGCGGATGTTGTGGCACGGACGCAGAAAATCCGGTTGCGCAAAAACCAGCGCGGGTGAGAGCCATCGGGAGCGGATGAGTTCCTGCGCACCGTAGCAATCCATGAGAATCTTGTTCAGCAGCGTCGCGCGCTGGATCAAACCCTCTTCGAGCGCCTGCCATTCCTCCGGCGCGATGATGAACGGGATCGGGTCCAGTTGCCACGGGCGTTCCATGCCGCGCGGGTCGCCATAGACATTGTAAGTGATGCCCTGTTCGTGAACGAGCCGCTGGCAGGTGTCCGAGCGGCGCTGCAATTCCGCCGTGCTGAATTCCTCCAGCGTGCCGATCAACTTGGAAAAGTGCGGACGCAGCTTGCCATCGTCAGCCAACAATTCGTCAAACGCGGCTGGGCTTGCCGGGTAGGTGGCGAGCAAACCGGCCGGTGGCGACGCTGTTTGTTCAGCGGCGCTGCTTTCCCCTGTCGACGTTGATTGCGTCTGTGACTGGAACATGTGAGTCTTCTCGCGGTCTCTACTTCTGTTTGCCGCGTCAGACATTGCGCAAATCCAGCGTGAAAGGAAAGTCGCCGTTCGGAATTTCTGGTGGCGGTGTGAATTTTCCCTGTTGATGTCCATGCCGGAAAAATCTGGCCAGCCGCCGCGACTCGGCCTCGTAACTGTTTACCGGGAACGTGTCGTAACTTCTGCCGCCGGGATGCGCGACGTTATACGTGCAACCGCCGAGCGACCTTTTGTTCCATGTATCGTAAAGATCGAAGCGCAACGGCGCGTGAACGCCGATGGTCGGTTGCAAACATCCGGGCGGCTGCCACGCGCGATAGCGCACGCCCGCGACGCCCTCGCCGTTCGTGCCAGTCGGATGCAATGGGACACGATGGCCGTTGCAGGTGATGGCGAAACGGTCACCGGTGAGGCCGCGCGCCTTGACTTGGAGACGTTCGAGCGAGCTGTCCACGTAACGCACCGTGCCGCCGCCGCCGGGTTCTTCGCCGAGGACGTGCCACGGTTCGAGCGCGGTGCGGAGTTCGATCTGCAAATCGCGTTGCTCCAGATCCCCGATGCGCGGAAACCGAAACTCGAAGTGCGGCGCGAACCAGTCGAATTCGAACGGATAGCCCGACTCGCGCAGGTCGCGGATGACATCGCGGAAATCCGTCTCGCAAAAGTGCGGCAGCATCCAGCGGTCGTGAATATCCGTGCCCCAGCGAACGAGATTGTTCGTGTAAGGTTCTTTCCAAAATTTGCTGACGAGGCCGCGCAGCAGGAGATGTTGCGCCAAACTCATCTGCGCATGCGGCGGCATTTCAAACGCCCGCATCTCTACAAGGCCGAGGCGCCCCGTGCTGCTCTCGGGCGCGAAGAGTTTATCAATCGAGAATTCGGCGCGATGGGTATTGCCGCTCGAATCAATCAGCAGGTTGCGGAACAAGCGATCTGACAACCACGGCGGCGTGTAACCGAAGCGGTTGATGTTGCGATCCAATTCTTTGAACGCGATTTCGAGTTCGTAAAGCGAATCGTTGCGCGCCTCGTCAATGCGCGGCGCTTGCGAGGTCGGGCCGACGAACAATCCGCTGAACAGCCAACTCAGCGACGGATGATTTTGCCAGTAGCTAATGAGTGAACGCAGCAAATCGGGCCGCCGTAGCACCGGCGAGTCCGACGGAGTTTCTCCGCCGATTATGATGTGATTGCCGCCGCCAGTACCAGTGTGACGCCCATCCACCATGAACTTTTCCGTGCCGAGCCGCGTCTGGCGCGCTTCTTCGTAAACGGTCGTCGTGCGTATGACGAGTTCGTCCCAAGTTTTGCTCGGGTGCAGGTTCACCTCGATCACGCCGGGGTCGGGCGTGACGGCGAGTTTGTTCAGGCGCGGATCTTTGGGCGGCGTTTCGCCTTCGATGATGACCGGCGTGCCCATCTCGGTGACGGCGGTTTCGATGCCCGCGATGAGATCGAGATAATCTTCCGTGCGCTCGACCGGCGGCATGAAGACGTGCAAGCGTCCGTCACGTGGCTCGACGCACATCGCGGTGCGGATGATCCACGGCGCGCTCTCGCCCTGAACGGGACGGCGGTTCGGATCGAATTCCTTTTGCAACTCGGGCAACTCCGGTTCTGGTTCGGGCTTGCCGAGTTGTTGCGCGCGTTGTCCGGGGCCGTAACCCGCCGGCAGCGGAGTTCCGCCTTTGCGTAAAAATCTTTGCCCGCTGGTTTCCGGCCGGGCGCGATAAGGAAATTCTCGCGGCAACTCCGGCAGCTTTGGTTGCGATGGGTCTTGTTGGTTCACCCACGGAAATTCTTTCTCGGCGACCCACGGAATGGAATCGAGCGGCAGGCGCAGACCCATCGCGGAATCGCCGGGGATGAGCCAGAGCGTGTCGTCGTCGCGCAAAAACCACGCGCCGGACATCCAGCCTTGTTGATTGCCATACCACGCGCGCTTGATCGGCAGCGCGTAGCCGACGACTTCGCTGAGACGTTCGACGGAAATCGGCGTTCCTTCCAGGTGTAGTAGAACGCGTCCTCGTAAGCGGGAATCAGATTTTTCGGATCCGCGCCGGTGATCTTGGCGATGCGCGTCAGCAACTCCTTCGCGTCCTTTGCGCCGTGGCCGTAATCCTTCGCTTCATCCGCGATGAGCGAATCGTCCTTCCAGATCGGCACGCCATCCTTGCGCCAATACGCGGCGAGGGCGTAACGCGGGAGTTCTTCGCCGGGATACCATTTGCCCTGGCCGTAATGCAGCAGCGAGCCGGGCGCGAATTTATTCCGCAGGCGCTTGATGAGTTCGCCGGAGAGAATGCGTTTCTTGTGCGAGATGGCGGTGAAATTCCACTCCGGCCCGTCCGGGTCATCAATCGAAACAAACGTTGGCTCACCGCCCATCGTGAGACGGACGTCGCCCTTTTTCAGATCGTCGTCAATCGCGTGACCGAGCGATTCGATGCTCTTCCACTGTTCATCGGTGTAGGGCAAAGTGACGCGCGGCGATTCATAGACGCGCGTCACGCTCATGTCGAAGGCGAATTCACATTCGCATTCGTCCACGCCGCCGCTGATCGGCGCGGCGCTTGAAGGATCAGGGGTGCAAGCCAGCGGAATGTGACCTTCGCCTGCGAGCAGACCGGAGGTGGGATCAAGACCAATCCAGCCGCCGCCGGGCAGATACACCTCCGTCCACGCGTGCAAGTCCGTGAAATCTTTCTCCGCGCCGCTCGGGCCGTCCAAGGATTTCACATCGGGCTTGAGTTGGATCAAATAGCCGCTGACAAAGCGCGAGGCGAGACCGCAATGGCGGAGCAACTGGCAGAGCAGCCAAGCCGAATCGCGACAGGAACCGCTCAGCTTGGTGAGCGATTCCTCGGGCGTCTGGACGCCGGGTTCGAGGCGGATGGTGTATTTGATGTCCTTCCACAACCGCTGATTGATTGCCACGAGGAAATCAATCGTGCGCGGCTTGTCCTTCTCGGGGATTTCTAGTCGCTCTTTCTTCGTGCGGCGTTTGGTTTCGCCAAGAACCTCTTTGCGGATGGCGGTCAGGTATTTCGTGAACTGCGGCGTGAGCCAGCATTTGCGCTGGAACGGCGCGAGTTCGTGATCGAGCGCCGGATCGTAGGCGAACGGAGACTTTTCCGCCTGCGGTTCGAGGAAGAAATCAAACGGGTTGAACACCGCCATCTCCGCGACCAGATCCACTTCGACGCACAGCTCGCGGGTCTTCTCTTCAAAAACGAGGCGTGCGGCGTAATTCGATTGCGGGTCTTGCACCCAGTTGATGAAGTGCTTCTCGGGCGTGACCTTGAGCGAGTAGCTGAGAATGCGCGTGCGCGAATGCGGCGCGGGCCGCAGGCGGATGACCTGCGGCCCGAGATTGACCAAGCGGTCGTATTTGTAGTGCGTTTTGTGGTGGAGCGCGACGTGAATGGACATGGTTATGAATAGGAACTCATCGGCTCCGCCCCGAGCGTGCCGACCAATGCCGCCAGGTGCGCGGGTGATTCCGCCTCCTCGAGTTTCTTGCGCGCCCGCACGAGCCGGTGCGGAATGCCGAGCCGCGCGGCCTCGTCGGCGTGACTGGCGCGTTTCAAAAACTTGTCGAGGTAATCCACGTGCCGCCGCCAGAGCCGGCCATCCACCGCCTGCTTGGCTTTCAACCGGGCGGCGTACCAGTCGCTGGCGAGCAAGTTCGCCCGCGTGAACAACTGGCGGACTTCCGCATGTTCGAGGCCTTTGCCCTCCCACTGGTCGTTGAGCATGATGTGCAGCAACGCTTTGAGCGGCGGGCACGCCTGCTTGAGGCTGCCGTCGTCGAAATACATTTTCGCGACGCGCTTCTGGGTCGCGATGATGTTGTCCATGCCGTCCACGAAAATCTCCCGGCTCTGCAATTCCGGCTTGAGCATTTCGTCCGTGAAGACGACGTGGGGATGATTGAAGACGCGGCCAAAGAAATGGCGGACAAAACGCGCATTGATGCGGTAGCCCAGCCGGCTGGCCAGCACCTTCTTACCGGCGTGCTCGAAGTCCTCGCACTTGTCGAGGAAGTGTTCGGCCAAAAGATATTTTGGATCGCATTCCTCGGCGGACATGCGACACCAGACTTCCGGCACGAGCAAACTCACATCGTGATCCACGCGCACTTTTGGGCCGACGTAACCAGCGGCGGTGACGAACACGTGATGGCCCGTGAGGATGAACGACACGAGCGCGTTGTTCAGGTCAATGATCGGCGGCAGCGCGTTGAACGGTCCTTTGGTCAACGCGCCCTCCGAACCGGCGCCGGTGGTGGACGGCGATTTGCCCGTCATGCTGCAAATGAATTCCATGAACAACTCCGGCAGCTCGAAGTAATGGATCGGATTGAATACGGCGAGCGGGCGGATGCCGGCTTCGGGCGGGTTGTTGCGCCGCCCGGGTAACACCGCCGTGACGGGGCTGCGCACCGGCTGCCCTGGTGACAGGCGGCGGCGCAGGCGCATGGACATTTGGGCGAGATAGGTTTCGCGCGGCTGGAGCAGGTCGGGCCGGATTTGCAGATAACGCGGGTTCTTGCTGGGCTTGCCATCCACGAGCCGCGGATGCGCCGAGCACACGAAGAAATTCGGCTTCCCGGTTTCCGCCACTTCGCGGATCAACTTTTGCATCGGTTCGGTGAACTGGTAGAAACCCAGGGAGTCGTCCACCAGGTCACGTGCGACCTTGGCGGTCAGCGGCTCGTAGTTGGAGAAGAAATTGTCAGTGCGCGCAAAATCCGATTCGGTGACCTTGTCATAGCCGCGATGAATGGCATCGTCGGGCCTCTGGAAAAGTCGCGCCTCGGCGTTCTGGACGAACTTGAGCGAGTTCGCATCCGGTTGATCCGCGCCAGTGACAGCCTTGGACGGGACGACCACGGACGCCGTGATGTCGTCCTCCATCTGGATTTTCACCGCCGGATGAAAATCCTTGCGCAACCCGAAAGTGCGCCACGCGCCGTCGGCATCGAAACCAACGCGCAGATACGTGGTGACGAGTTTGCGGTTGTCGCATTTCAGCTCGTTGGCGGGCGTGCCATTGATGATGTCCACGCTGAAATGCTCGCGCCAGTTCGCGCCCCACTCGGGCTTGTAATAGCGCTTCACCACAAAGACCAGTTCCTTGAGATACTGCGGCGTGGCCTCCAGCCAGGCGTTGTACTCGGGCTTGAAATCCTGCTCGTCCGGCGTGAGCAGCTTGATCACCGACCCGAGCGAACGTTCCGCGCTGAGAATCGTCCGGCCATCCGAATTCTCGGGGCTCTTGAAGCGTGCGCTGTAGTCGTGGTTGATCAATTCGGCGACCTGGTCAAAATCCTTTTTGAAATCCGCCACAAACACCGGCCCGGTGAGCACCGCGTCGGTGATGGGCTTGGAGATTTCCGATTTGCCGCCGCCGGAGACGGTGCAGGGCTTGTGACAGAGCGTGCCCTCCGCGATCGTACCGACGAGCCGCCAGGCGCGGTTCGGGCCGGGCTTTTCCATCTGCACCTTGTAACCGGACGGGCGCACGTAGGTTTTTCCGGGCAGCAGCTTGATGGAACGCTCGGTCTTGCCGCCGGGCCAGGAAATCTTCTGCTTGTGCAGATCGAACCGCGCGTCCTCCGGCACATAGATGATGTCAGGATATTTTTTATCCAGCGCCCAGCCCTCGGGTTGCGGCTCGAGGTGCTCGCGATAAACGGAGCTGACCTCGGCAAATGAATGGCCCAGGCGTTTGACGTGAGTGTCGCCGCTGAATTCCTCGCCGAGATCGTAGGAGGGAAACACCAGCGCGCCGCCCGCATGCTCCTCTTCGCAGAGACCGTAGAGATTTGCCGCGTAACTGATCTGCGTCTTGACCTCCTTCTTGCAGTAACCGAAATAGTTGTCCGCGATGATGGTGACAATGACGCCGGATTCGTCGCGACAAGTGAGCTTGAAAGCCTGGCCGTTGTTGTAGAACTCCCATTCATCCTTCCAGCACGCGCCGTCGCGGCGCTGGCGTTCGGTGGCCTGATCCCAATGCGGCAGGCCGGCTTCCTTCTTCGTGACCTTCGTCAGGTGTGGCGCAAGCACGACGCAACCGGTGTGGCCGGTCCAATGGTCGCTGTCCAAGCCGGCGTCGTTTTCCGGCAGGTTCGGATCGCCGCCATTGCCGAAAATGTTTTCGACGAAATCCAGGTTGCTCACCAGGTTACCCGGTGCGAAGAATCGGATTTCCATCCGCTTCTCCGGCGTGAATCCGGGCACTTCGGGACAGACCAGTGGTCGCAACAGAAGCGACACCAAACATTCCGCCGGTTGCGCCAGCGTGGAGGTAAAGGGTAGGCGCATCAACGAACGCGGTGGCGCAAACGCCAGGCCCAGCATTTTGGCGAAGACAGCTTTCGGCACGCCGATCTTGTCATCCGGAATCGGCAGTCCGCCTTCCGCGACGTGAAAGATGCCCGCCGTGGTGCGGCGGTCGCTGCGCGGATTGTGCAGCACGCCCTGCTTGACGCGATACGAGCTGATAATTTCCGACGAGAATTCGTCGCGATCAACGGGCAGCGACAACACCCGCGCCATGCCGGAGCAGTCGAGCGTGAACGTGCGCAACGGCAGTTTCGGCACGGGCACTTCCTGCAAGTAATCGTAAAGAAACGTCTGGATACGATGGTCGGCCGGGCAAAGATGGCTGGCGAGCAACCGTTCCTTCTCGCGGTACTGCGCCACCAACATGGCCACGAAATCCTGCACCTCCGCGTTGACGGAGATGGGTTGATGCCCCAGCAACTGGAGTTTGACGTTGATGTACGGAAACAGCCGGGCGTCGGCGTTCATGCACCCTCCGTTTCCAGGTAGCGGATGCGTTTATGCACGTCCGTGTTGATGGAGTGATACGGCTGCGCGAGATTGCCCGCGGCAAACAAAGTCTGCCGCATGTGTTCGGCGTCGTCTTCCCCGATGGCGTCGGTGAAGATCGGCAACAGATAATCAATGCCCATTCGTGAAGGTTTCATCAGCTTCGAATCGTACAAATCCGGATGCATATGGCGAGCATGAATCAGCCCCCAGCGATCACGAAAGCGATTCGCATCGAATCCTTCCACATGAAAACCTTTGGCGGAATCGTATTGAAGAATTGAAACCGAATTATTGCGGCCTTCCACGAGGAGTTCCACCGTCTTGGCGCCAAGCTGGGCCGCGTAGAAACGGTCGAAGAGAATCGGCCGACCACCGCGCTGCGTGTGGCCGACTTTACGGGTGAAGATGGCTTCCTTGGCGGAATCACCCCGGCGGTAGAGTTGAAAGTATTTGTCGCCGATCATCTGAATCAGCCGGGTACGCAGCGCTTCCGCTGCGCCGCTCAATACCACGTTGCCCGCAGGATCGGTGGACTTGGTTTCCGCGCCGAGTTCGCGGCCCTGTTCATCCACGATGCCTTCGCCACAGACGATCACGACGTTCTTCTGGAGATCGTAAATGTGCTTCACCCGTTCGACGAGATGGTCCAAGTCGGGCGCGACCTCAGGCACGAGAATGATGTCGGGTCGGCCATAGGCCGTACCGAGCGCGATGTAGCCCGAGTGCCGCCCCATCACTTCGATGATGGCAATGCGCCGATGGCTCTCCGCCGTCGTGCGAATGCGCTCAACGCCGCCAGCGGACACAAACACCGAGGTCGCGTATCCTGGTGTGACGTAGTTGACGATATGTTCAATGTCGAAAACAGCGTTGGACGCGGCGCGTTTGTAGCGGTAGCCGGACTTGGCTGAGGCATCGTTCACGCGCACCCATTCGTCAGGTTCGCTGGGGTAATTCAGACCGAGATCGTTATCAATCGTCTTGGGCGCGAGCACCACCGGCAGGCGCTCGGCCAGCGGTTGCAGACCATTGAGCGTGCCGTCGCCGCCGATGCAAATTAGTCCCTCGATCCCCAGCTGCTTGAGGCGCGACGCAACGAGATCAAGATCGTCCTTCTTGTTCGGATCAACATAGTCACGTGATGAACCGATAAGCGTGCCGCCTTTGGTGGGATCGAGTTCGGGAATTTCCTGAAAGAGCGGATTGAGATGAACGTGCGGCACGCGCGGGTTGAACAGGCAGTTGAAACCCTTGATCAGGCCGACGATCTCGACCTTGAGTTGGTTGGCGCGCACCACGGCGCCGTGGATGGTGGCGTTGAGCGCGGGCGTGTCGCCGCCCGCGGTGAGGATGCCGATGCGTTTCATAGACGGGGATTCGGGCTCACCTGCGATTGCTGCTGCTGTTCCTCCTGCTGCACCATGATTTCGTCTTCGAGATTGTTGAATTGCTGGAAAATGTAGGCGTTGAACAACTCCGCGCCGATGTTGTTGAGCTTGAGCTGGAGCAGGTCGAGGTATTGGTGCAGTCCTTGGGCGAAGATTTCATCAATGGTGGTGAATTGCAACTCGGCCACCAGCCGGCCCGCCAGTTTTTCGGCATCGTTGCAGAACTTGCCCTCGGCCACGCCGGAAATTTTGCGCAGCGCATTGTTAAGTTCGCCCACGCAAAAGCGGACCGACCGTGGAAAATCTTCATTGAGCAACAGGAATTCCGCCACCAATCGTGGACTAACCTCCGCGCCGTGAATCGTTTTGTAAGCGTCCCACGCACTGCACGAGCGCAGGATGGCCGCCCATTCCAACGCGTCCTCCTGGCTGACGGTTTTGGGCAGGCCCTTTTCCGGCAGGGTTTCAAAGCGCAGGTCCAGAATGCGCGAGGTCTTGTCCGCGCGCTCAATGAACTTGCCGACCTGCGCGAACCACCAGCCTTCGTTTTGAATCAGCGTCGAGTACGCCAGCCCGATAATGTGGAGCGATCCGGCCTTGATGTGCTGGAAGAAATCCGTGGGACTATCCTGCCAAACCTGCCGCGCCGTGGGCGTGCGCACGAACCAGTAGAGCCGGTTCAATTCCTCCCAGAATTCCACGGTGATCTGGTCACGCACCATGCGGGCATTTTCGCGCGCCTGACAAATCGAGGAGACAATCGAGTTCGGATTCTCCATCTGGAACACCAGAAACTCGGTCACGTTTTGCGCGGTGGCTTTCTTGTGCAGATCGAAAAACTGTTTCTCGTCGCCAGTGGTCAGCACGATGGGCAGCCAGTGTTCGGCCAGGCGCTTCTCGTCGAGATTGCGCAGGTCGAGGAGCAACTGGAGATTCACGTCCACGATGCGCGCGATGTTTTCCGCGCGCTCGATATAGCGCGACATCCAGTACAGTGAGTTGGCAACGCGGCTTAACATTTATTCGTCTCCATACAGCACCCACGTGTCTTTGCTGCCGCCGCCTTGGGAGGAATTGACGACGAGCGAGCCTTTGCGCAATGCCACGCGCGTCAATCCGCCCGGCACCGTGACGATCTTTTCGCCATAAAGCACGAATGGCCGCAGGTCAATGTGCCGGCCCTCGAACATGCCATCCTCGGTGTGCGTGGGATGGCGTGAAAGCGAAATGGTGGGTTGCGCAATGTAGTTGCGCGGCTCGGCTTCGACCTTTTTACGAAACTCCGCGATTTCGTCCTTGCTCGCCTTTGGACCGATCAACATACCGTAGCCGCCCGATTCATTGGCGGCTTTGACGACAAGTTTTTCCAGGTGGTCGAGGATGTATTGTTTGTCGGCTGCTTCGTTGGCGAGATAGGTGGGCACATTCGGAATGATCGGCTCCTGGTCGAGGTAATACTTGATCATGCGCGGCACGAAGTAATACATCACCTTGTCATCCGCGATGCCCGTGCCAATGGAGTTGGCCAGCGAAACATTGCCCGCGCGATAGGCATTGATCAAACCCGGCACCCCCAGCATCGAATCGCGGCGGAACACCGTTGGATCGAGAAAATCATCATCCAGCCGACGGTAGATCACATGCACGGGCTGCAAACCTTTGGTCGTCCGCATGAACACGCGTGCGTCGCGCACCACCAAGTCACGACCTTCGACGATTTCAATCCCCATCTGTCGCGCAAGATACGTGTGCTCGAAGTAAGCCGAGTTGTACGCGCCCGGCGTGAGCAGCACCACCGTGGGATTCGCCACGCCCGAAGGCGCGATGTATTCGAGCGTCCGCAACAACTCCCGCGGATAATCTTCCACCGGTCGCACGCCAATGGTCTCAAACATCTGCGGGAACGACCGCTTGAGCGCCCGGCGGTTTTCGAGAACGTAACTCACACCGCTAGGGCAACGCCCGTTATCCTCCAGCACCAGGTATTGTCCCTTGTCGTCGCGAATCAGGTCCGTGCCGCAGACGTGAATGTAAATGTCCTTCGGCACATTGAAATTCACGAACTCGCGCCGGAAATGTTTTCCCGAAAGCACGTAGAACGGCGGGATGATGCCGTCCTTGAGAATCTTCTGCTCGTGATAGATGTCATGGAGGAACAGATTCAACGCGGTGATGCGCTGCGCCAGCCCGCGCTCCAACATTTCCCATTCGGCGGCGGGAATGATGCGCGGCAACAGGTCGAACGGGAAAATTTTCTCCGTGCCCGCCGAGTCCCCATACACGTTGAACGTCACGCCCTGCCGCAGGAAGGCAAGGTCAACCGACTGGCGCTTGAGGTCGAATTCTTTGGGCGAGAGCGATTGGAACAAGTCCTGGAACTGGCGATAATGCGGACGCACCTTGCCGGTGGCGTCCACCATCTCATCAAAAAAATTCTCCGGATCGTAGCCTTTGAGCAAACGATTCGATGGTGCGGATTTGGTCTTCGTGGCCATTTTGCGACAAGGGCGGTGCTGCTTGCAGCGTCAGGATGGGCGGGTGGAGTGGCGCACGGCAACCCGAAAACGCCTGAAAAGCCGGGTGTTTTGGCGCAAGCGAACATTGCGGCGGGGCCGCCCTGTATTCCCTAACGGGCGATGGACTAAAGTCAGCATGACACCTTAGCAGCCGCCTTGCCTGCCAGGGCCTCCGACCGAACGCAGGCATTGAAAAGTCCGTTGGCTAACGGCGTAATCGTTCGAATTCTAATGTCGAAACCGTCCGCGTCCTCTCCGCATACGTGCTGCTCGCATTGGCGGACGTCGCCCATTGCCGGCTGCCATCGCGGCCGACGAGTTCCACCGCGTCAATCTCGGGCCAACTCGAAACACGAGTTGTGTCCAGATGCACGAAGATGGAGTTGGCGTGCATGCTTCCCGAAACGGGAACAACGAAATCGCGCATGCCTTTTGCCTTGGCGGCCGTTCCTTCCCACAACACCACCTCCGCGCCATTCACGATGGTTGTCACTTTGCTGATGGCGCCGGGATTGTAGGTTTCGCGAATCCGGATTTGCGCCAGCTCGACCGCAGTGTCGAAACCCAAAGCCAGCCATTCCGGTCCCGCAGTGGCTTGGAGTGAAGCCCAAGCGGTCGGGGCATCCCCCGCGGCTGAAGTGTCTGGCGGGCCGAGCACCTGTTCCGTTCCCCAACTGCGCTTGGGGACCGCGTTGGTGGGAGGCTCGGGTTCGGGCGTTGGATTGGTCACATCATACTCGGGAACGATTAACCCCGCGGGCTGACGACTGACCGCCGCCTGGAGGGCGCGGAGTTGATTCTCCAAAGCCGCAATTTGTGATGGCGCCGGAGAACTTACGCCCATTCCTGTCGGAGAGCTAACCACGGCGTCCGATGCCAGTGAACCAGCTTGCGAAGCAAGTCTTTGTTCAGCGCTCTCCAGTCGCGCGCTCAAGCTCTGTTGTTCCTGAACTGCCTGCTCATTCTGCTGACGGAGCACTTTGACCTGATTGGATAGGCTCGCCAGCCAGACGGCCAACAGCAGCGCGCTGCCGCCAAGAACAACGGTCATCAAAATCCATGGTCGCATAGCCAAAGAGAGTTGTGTTTAGGATAGACACGCCAGTTCACAGCTTCTTAGACGAATCCCGTCGCAATTTGCTCCCGTGAAAGAATCCGAAACCTGCGAACCCGGTTGCAGGAACTACAGGATTGCATCGCGATAATCTGTTTCGGTATGCGATCAAAAATGACTCGGCTTACGCTGGAGGAATTTCCCGTGACCGTGCTTGCCGACGAACTTGCCATTACGCACGGCGACTTGTCCGCGCACGGTGACATGGCTCGGGCGGCCTTCGAGCTTCCACCCTTCAAACGCGCTGTAATCGAGGTTCATGTGCTGCGTCTTCACGGAAATCTTGCCGCGGTAGTTCGGGTCATAAACTACGAGGTCGGCATCCGCGCCGGGCTGGATCGTGCCTTTGCGCGGGAAGAGGTCGAAGGTCTTCGCGACCTGCGTGCTTAGCACGTTTACGAACGTATGCAGGTCAATCTTCCCGGTCTTCACGCCGTAGGTGTAGAGCAGGTTCACGCGTTCTTCGAGCGACGGAATGCCGTTCGGGATTTTGGTGAAATCGTTTTTGCCCATCTCCTTCTGCTTCCGGAAATCAAACGGCGCGTGGTCGGTAGCGACGGTTTGCACAAGTCCATCGCGCAGGCCGTTCCAGAGCACTTCCTGATTCCGCTGGTCGCGCAGCGGTGGCGACATCACGTATTTCGCACCCTCGAACTTCGGCTTCTCCGCATAGGTTTTGTCGAGCGTGAGATATTGAATGAGTGTCTCGACGGCGACGCGCACGCCCCGTTGGCGCGCGGCAATGGCCTGATCAAGCGCCTCCTTGCAACTCAAGTGGACGATGTAAGTCGCCGCGCTGGTGAGTTCGGCGAACGTCATCAAGTGATGCACGCCTTCGGCTTCGACTTGCACGGGGCGGCTGGGTTCGTGGAAGCCCGGCCCGGTTTTGCCGGCGGCGATCAACTCCTTGCAGCGTTCGCTGACGAGCGTTTCGTTCTCGCAATGCGCGGTGACAATGACGCCCAATTCCTTCGCCAGTTTGAGCGTGCGATATAGTTCCGTGTCGTCCACACCGAATGCGCCTTTGTAAGCGAGGAACACTTTGAACGAACTGATGCCGTGCTTCACGATCTCACGAAGTTGTTTTTCACTCTTCTCGTCGAACTTCGTCACGCCCATGTGGAACGTGAAGTCACAGGCAGACTTACCCTCGGCCTGGCTCATCCAGAGTTCAAAACTCTTGAGCGCATCATCCGACCGGGCGCGGCTGCCGGTGATGTAATCGTCCTTGGAGAACGTGCCCATGAACGGCAGATAAATGTGAACGTGCGGATCAATGAAGCCGGGAAAGACGAACTTGCCCTGGGCGTCGATGATTTCGCAATCATCCGGCGGCTGGATGCCCGGGCAGATGGCGCTGATGGTTTCGCCGGTGCAGAGGATGTCGGCCACGTAGCGTTCGCTGGCCGTGACGATTTCACCGTTTTTGATCAAGAGGGACATGGCAGCAATGGTTCGTTCGTTGCCCGCTTTTATCACGACCCCGATTCGGCCGGCCAGCCAAATCCCGCAGCCCGGCTTTTCGCCGGATCATTTTTCCCGTTGCTTTCAGGTAGCCGCGTTCTAAATTGCCCCAGGTTCCTGATCCTTTTTCATAGGTAAGGAATCGTCGCAACAGGGTGGCCCTCGAGCTCGGGTCGCCCTTTTATGTTTTCCACGCGGCGCGCCGGTTCTCCCCGGCGGCTGGGGTTCAAAATTCCTTTGCTTTCCGCACGACGACTTGGCACAAACCGGGAGGTCAAGCGCACTCGGAATCAACAAACCGGAAACTTCAACCCTACCAGACGATGAAATGGTTTTACGTCGAAAACGGCCAACAGGCCGGTCCCGTCGAGGAAGCCCAACTGGGCGAACTCATTCAAAGTGGCAAGCTGCGGGCTGACACGCTGGTCTGGCACGAAGGCATGGCGGCCTGGCAGCCGTTCAGCGCCGTCTGCCCGCCGCAGTTCGCCGGCGCCGGCGGCGGCGCGGCCCCCATCGGCACCTCCGCTCCGACCGGGGACACGCCGGAGGCCGTTTGCGCCGAGTGCCACAACCTCTTCCGCAAGGAGGACATGATCCGGCACAAGGACGTGTACGTCTGCGCGAACTGCAAGCCGGTGTTCATGCAGAAACTGGGCGAAGGAATTGTTTCGGGGGTGCGTCGGGGGCGCCGCAATCTGCCGGTCAACGCCGACGCCTTGATGGCGGAGATCGACGCGCGCGGCTACGAGGTGGACATCGGGGGTTCCATCTCGCGCGGTTGGGCGCTATACAAGGCGAACTTTGGCGTCTGTGTCGGGGCCACGGTCCTCGTGATGTTGTGCAATCAGGCCGCGGGCTTCATTCCCATTGTCGGCATCATCCTCAGCTTGATTGTTCAAGGTCCGCTGATGGGCGGGTTGAACAATTTTTACATCAAGTTGGTTCGGGGCGAAGCTCCCGGTGTCGGCGACGCTTTTTCCGGCTTCAGCAAATCGTTCTGGCGGCTGTGCGGAACTTTTCTGCTGATGATGCTGATCGTTTACATTTGGTTTGCTCCGGTCGGAATTGCGGCGTTCGCCCTATCTGAGAGCAGTTCCGCCTTTTGGCCGGTATTGATAGTGCTCGGGCTGATCGGGTTGGTGGGCGCCGTTTACGTGGGCGTCTCCTTCGTATTCGCGATGGCGTTGTGTATCGACATGGAACTCGGCCCGCTGGATTCCTTGCGGGTGAGCCGGCGCGTCGTCTCGAAACGCTGGTTACCGATCTTCGGACTGATCGTGGTGGCGGGGTTGTTGAGTGCCTTGGGCATTTTGGGATGCTTCATCGGCATCATCTTTACCATGCCGATCCTGTACGTCGTGACAATCCTGACCTACGAGGACATCTTCGGGACCGGATCGTGAACTCATGAGCCAGGCCGTAAACCTCCCTGCCTGCCCGAAATGCCGGGTGCATCTCGGGCCAGGCATGTACAACCTCGGTGAATTCGCGCGCTGCCCGAATTGCCAGTCGCCATTGTGGGTGGAGGTCTTTGGCGCGCTGTTCCGCCCGGCGGCGACCACCACCACCGGCGAAGCGGTGATGATCCCGGGCGAGTCCGCCTGCTTTTATCACGACGCCAAGAAGGCCGTGGTCGTTTGCGATTCGTGCGGACGGTTCCTCTGCGCCCTCTGCGACTGCGTATTGAGCGGCCGCCACTACTGCCCGCCCTGCCTCGAATCCGGCGACCAGAAACGCAACATCGAACACCTGGAAAAGTCACGCCCTTTGCATGGGCGCCAGGCATTGGTGCTGGCGATACTCCCCTTGTTTATCACCGGGCTGGCGGCGCTATTTGTCACGCTGCGCTATTGGAAAGCCCCCGGCAGCCTGGTGCAACCCCAACGCTGGCTGATGCCCACGGCGCTCGTGCTGGCAAGCCTCCAAACGCTGGCGTATGCGGCTTTGTTCGGTTGGTTGTTTTTCCACTAACCCGCATGGCCGACGCTTCGCCCCAACGCTATCAACGACTGCCCGGCACCGGCTATCGGCGGCTGGTGCCCGTGTGGGCCATGCTGCTGTTGTTTTTCGTCATTGGCATCTTCACGCTGCTGCTGCGCGGCCGGCGCGTGCAGCTCTGGCTTGGCGACGATCACCTGCTCGTCGTGGATTGGGACGGGTACCGCGAATACTACAAACGCATCAATTACCGCGACATCCAGTCCGTGGTGATTCACCGGACGACGGAGGGGAAAATCGTCAACGGCATCCTCGGCGTGATCGTCGCGTTGTTCGTGGTTTTCGGATTGGCGGTCGGCGATACCGTGGGCACCATCACGCTGCTGATCATCGCCGCGTTGTTCGGAGTAATCCTGCTCGCCAACTTTCTGGCCGGCCCCACCTGCCGCTGCCAGCTTCGCACCGCCGTGCAGACCGAGGAACTGCACTCGCTGACGCGCTTCCGCACCGCGCGAAAGGCGCTCGAACGTATCCGCCCGCTCGTGGTCGGCGTTCAAGGCGTGTTGACTCCCGACGAAATTTCGCAGCGCCTGCAAACCCTGGCCGCCGCCGCAGGGGCAACGCCCACGCCGCAAGTCATCGCGGAGGATCCCAACGCACCGCCGCGCATGGCTTCCTAACGCCGCGTTTTCGCCATGTCATCGCTCACGCATCAGCGCTGTTTGAATCACGCCGCGCGCGAGGCCGTGGCCCGCTGTCCGGAGTGCCGGCAGTACTTCTGCCGTGAATGCATCACGGAACACGACCACCGGGTCATCTGCGCGGCCTGCCTGAAAAAGCTGGCGCACGTGCCGTTGCTCAAACGCCCCGCCCTGGCCGGACTGATTCGCGCCGGACAATGTGCCGTCGGAATTTTTCTGGCCTGGTTCTTCTTTCATCTCGTGGCGGAGGCGCTGTTAAAGTTGCCCACGGACTTCCATGAAGGCACGTTGTGGGAAGTCAACTGGATGGACAGGTAGTGCGATGAAACCTTCAACACTCAACCTTCAACGCCCAGCAGCGGACGCCAGCACTCCGGACGATGGTCCGGCCTTGGGCATTGAATGTTGGACGTTGAATGTTGAATGTTTCGCCGACGGCCCCAACCCGCTGTTCGTGCCATGAACCGCAATCCCCGACGTGCGACAAGTCCGGGCGCCCTCGAAACCATCGAGACCGCCGTGCATCTGTTGCGCGTCGCGCCAGCCGGCACGCTCGCCACCTATTACGCCGGGGCGCTGCCCTTTGTCCTCGGATTGCTCTTCTTCTGGGCGGACATGAGCCGCAATCCTTTTGCGGCGCGGCACGCGGTCGAGGCGGCGCTGGGCCTGGCCGGCTTGTTCCTCTGGATGAAGTTCTGGCAGGCCGTGTTCGCGCAGAAACTGCGGGCGCAATTGAGCGGAGTTGCACCCACGCCGCTCAACCTGGCGCGGGCCGCCAGAATTTTTTATACCCAGGCCGCCTGGCAGCCGACCGCCCTGTTTGTGCTGCCGCTGGCGCTGATCCCGGCGCTGCCCTTCGCCTGGCTTTACGCCTTCTACCAAAACCTGACCGCCCAGGCGGACGTGGACGCGCCCACGCTTCGCGCCACTTTTGCCCGGGCGTGGCGGCAGGCTTTGATCTGGCCGGCGCAGAATCATGTCATCCTCGCCGTGATCTCCCTGTTCAGCTTCTTTGTACTCGTGGGTTTTTGTATCGCCGGCATAACCCTGCCGGAGCTGCTCAAAATACTCTTTGGAATTGAAACCGTCTTCTCACGCGGTGGGATGGCAATGTTGAACACCACTTTCTTCAGCTCCACGGTCGCG
Organism: Limisphaerales bacterium; assembly: GCA_044225555.1. Classification (GTDB taxonomy): domain Bacteria; phylum Verrucomicrobiota; class Verrucomicrobiia; order Limisphaerales; family JADLHS01; genus JADLHS01. The sequence continues at coordinate 85,144 of JBGAIM010000009.1, forward strand.
CTGACGTATCTCTGCGTGGATCCAATCTTGAAGGCGGTGTACGTTTTGCGGGTGTTTCAAGGCGAGTCCCTCCAGTCGGGCGAAGACTTGCGCGCGGCTTTGAAGCCCTTCGCACCCGGCGTCCAGCGTCTGGCGGCGTGGCTGGTATTCGCCCTGATCTTCACCGGTGGATTGACCGCCGGCGAGCAAACGACCTCCGCTCCGCCGCCCACCGAAGCCATCCAACCGCAGCAACTCGATCGCGCCATCAGCGAGGTCATTCAGCAGCGCAAATACACCTGGCGCATGCCGCGGGAGAAAAACGTGGAGTCGGCGGAATCCGAACCCGGCATCGTCACCCGTTTTCTTCAGCGCATGGGCACGATGTTTCGCGACGCGGCACGCAAGGTCGGCAACTGGATCGAAAAGATTTTCCGGAAACTCTTCGGTCGCATGCTGCCGGCCCCGGGCGGTTCGGGTTACGGCTGGATCCTGACCAAGCAGATGTTGCTTTACGGATTGCTGGCAGTCGTGATCAGCGCGATTGCCTTGTTGTTGATGCGTTCCTGGAAAAGGCGTCAACAAAAAGCCGGGGCCATCACCACCGAAGCCATCCAGCCCGCGCCGGATCTCACGGACGAAAACGTGGGCGCCGACCAGTTGCCGGAGGATGGCTGGACGACGCTGGCACGCGAACTTCTCGCCCGCGGCGAATTCCGCCTCGCCCTGCGCGCCTTCTACCTCGCGAGCCTGGCGCATCTGGCGGAGCGGAATCTGGTCAGCCTCGCGCGGTTCAAATCCAATCGCGACTACGAACGCGAGTTGCAGCGCCGCGCCCATGCGTTCCCGCACCTGCAAACCGTGTTTGGGGAAAATGTTTCCGCCTTCGACCGTGTCTGGTATGGCCGGTACGAAGCTACCGGCGAACTCGTGACGCAATTCGCCGCCAACGTCGAACGCCTCAAGGCCGGAGGTGGAGGGTGAGGAAAACATTCAACGCTCAACATTCAGCGCCTAACGTCCAACGCCGCGACGACCGGGAATCCTTGGGCGTCAGGCGTTGGACGTTGAATGCTAATTGTTCTCAGCGTTCTGCAACCGCCGCATGAAACGTTCATTGACCATCGTGTTGATCATCCTCGGCGTGGCGGCGTTCGCCGCCGGTCTCACGCAGTTATTCCTGCTGCGCTTCGAGGCCGGCGATGTTTACCCGCCCTACTCCTCGCTGCGGGCGGACCCACTGGGCACGATGGCGTTGTGTGAGAGCCTGCAAGAAATGCCGGGCCTGGCCGTGCGACGTGATTTCAGCGACGCGAACAAACTGCCAGAAGAAAAGAACGTGACCTATCTGCATCTGGGCGCGGACGAGGACGAGTGGCACGAACTGCCGGTGGAGTTGTTCAACGAGATCGAATCGTTCGCCACCCGCGGGGGCCGGCTGGCGGTGGCCCTGGCGCCGGTCACGAGTCCGAATTATTTCGCCTTTTCGCCGCCGATCACCAGGACCAATGCCGCGGGGACCAACACCTTGAGCCAGAGGAAATCCAGCGTGAAGAAGGCGCTGCGCGACGCGGAAGCGGACGTTCGCACCGCCTCAATCGAAAAGCGTTGGGGCCTGGCCTTCGCATACCAAAAGTTGGAGCAGCGCGACGACCATACCTACGAATCGGTGCTGGTCACCAATGTCAGCACCCTGCCGCTGCCCGCCACGCTGGACTGGCACAGCGGACTGATCTTCACCAACCTCGATTCGTCGTGGCGGGTGATTTATGCGCGGGGCACGAATCCGGTCATCGCGGAACGCCGCTTCGGAAGCGGCACCGTCGTGCTGGCGACGGATTCCTATTTCCTGAGCAATGAAGCGATGTGGCGGGCGCGGCATCCGGAACTGCTCGCGTGGTTCGTGGGTCCCGCGGAACACGCGGTGTTCGACGAAGCGCATCTGGGCGTGGTGGAAACTTCCGGCGTGGCGGTATTGATGCGAAAATACCGGTTGCACGGCGTCCTAGTCGCGCTGGTGCTGCTGGCGGGATTGTTCATCTGGAAGAATTCCCTCAGCCTCGTGCCGGCAGCGGCGGAAACGGCGCGTACAGAGTTTGTGACCGGCAAAGATGCCGCCGGCGGCTTTGTGAATCTCCTGCGCCGGAACATTCCGCCGGCGAAAATCCTGGACGTCTGCTTCGAGGAATGGACCAAAGCCCTCACCCATGCCGGGAGTCACACCATTTCCACCGTGGATCGCGCTTCCGAGATCATGGAAACCGAGAACACACGCTCCACCCGGCAGCGTGATCCGGTCAAAGCATATCAAGAAATCAGTCACGCGCTGAAGAGTTCCAGGTTCCAGGTTCCAAGTTCCAAGTTCCCGACTCCGACCCAGGATGCGGCAGAAAACAACCAAACCCGTGAAAGGAATCAAAATGACCATCAAGAGGTTTGAGGAAATTGAAGCCTGGCAGAAGACACGCCAGTTGACGGCCAACATTTACAAAGTAACTGCGACGGGCTTGTTTGCCCGGGACTATGGCTTGCGCGACCAGATTCGACGGGCCGCTGTGTCCAGCATGTCAAATATTGCGGAAGGGTTTGAACGCGACGGAAACAAGGAGTTTGTTCAATTCCTTTCAGTTGCCAAAGGCTCAATCGGCGAAGTCCGCTCTCAACTCTACGTCGCCCTCGATGCCGGGTTGTTGAACCAGGCACATTTCAATGAACTCTTCGTCAGTGCTGAAGAAGCGTCACGACTCATCAGCGGCTTCATGCGCTATCTGCGACAATCCGAACTGCGCGGACGAAAGGCCGGCGGCGGACAAACCTAAACAAACTTGGAACTTGGAACCTGAAACTTGGAACACATCCATGAACACTGAACGACTCAAAGAAGTTCTCGCCCAGGCCCGTCACGAAACCGGCAAGGTCATCATTGGCCAGCACGACGTGATCGAGCGCGCGCTCATCGCCATCTTCACCGGCAGCCACGCCCTGATCGAAGGCGTGCCCGGCGTGGCGAAGACCCTGCTCGTGCGCACGCTCGCGCAGGTGCTGGGTTGCGACTTCGCGCGCATTCAATTCACGCCCGACCTGATGCCCGCCGACATCACCGGCACCAATGTCTTTAATCTCCAACGCAACGAGTTTTCACTGATCAAAGGCCCGATCTTCACCTCCTTTTTGCTCGCCGATGAAATCAACCGCGCCCCGGCCAAGACGCAATCGGCGCTGCTGCAGGCGATGCAGGAGCGGTGCGTGACGATTGATCGGGACACGCACACGCTGCCACCGAATTTCACGGTGTTCGCCACGCAAAACCCGATCGAGTACGAGGGCACCTATCCGCTGCCCGAAGCGCAGAAAGACCGTTTCATGCTCAAGATCACGATGCAGACGCCGGGTCGCGACGAGGAACTTCTGCTGGCCCAGCGGACCATGACAAAAGAATCGCCGGAGGTCATGCTGGCCAGCGGCGGGGTCAAAGCGGTGATCAAGGCGGACGAACTGGTCGCCTTGCGCGAGCAGCTGGGGCTGGTGGTCATGCGTGACGAACTCACCGCGTATCTGGTGGACATCGTCCGGGCCACCCGGTCACACGAGAGCGTGTTGGTCGGTGCCGGTCCCCGCGCCACGCAATCGCTCATCATGGCCGCGCGCGCCTATGCCGCCATGTCCGGTCGCGATTTCGTGACGCCCGACGACATCAAAGGCATGGCCCAGCCTGTCTTGGAACATCGCCTGATCCTGCGGCCGGAGTTTGAAATCGAGGGTTTGAGCGTGTCCGAAGTGATTCAACAGATTCTCCAGCAGATTGCCGTGCCGCGATGAAAAAATGATTGTCCCCCATTCCAGGTTGCTGGTCTGGTTCGCACTGGTCGTGGTGCCCTTTGCGCTGTTGGGCGCCATTGAACCGGTGGCGGCAGTCGTCTCGCTCGCGTGCATCGGCGGATTTTTCCTGATGGTCTTGAGCGATGCCGTGGCCGCGCCGTCCGGCTTGAACGGAATCAGTGTCGAACTGCCGGAGGTCGTGCGCCTGTCCAAGGACCGGGAAACGATGATCGAACTGCGGATCCGCAACACAGGCCAGAAGCGAAAGCAGCTCCGGCTGGCGCTGGCCTTTCCGCGCGCCATTGATTCCCCGCAGGAGGATGCGCGGGTGGAATTACCGGCGGCCAGCGAGTGGTCGCGCTTCGCCTGGGCGTGCCGGCCGCGGCAACGCGGTTGCTTTGCGCTCGAGGCCGTTCATGTCGAGGGTTCGTCGCCGCTGGGATTCTGGGCCGTGCGGCGCAAACTGCCGGCGCGCTGCGAAGTGCGCGTTTATCCGAACTTGTTCAGCGACCGAAAAAGTCTGGCGGCGCTGTTTCTCAACCGTTCCGCTTTTGGGATGCACGCGCAGCGGCAGATTGGCAAGGGCCGCGAATTCGAGAAGCTGCGCGAGTATGTGCCCGGTGATGGCTACGACGAAATCCACTGGAAAGCCACGGCGCGCCGCGGCAAGCCGATCACCAAGGTGTTTCAGATCGAGAAGACGCAGGAAATCTATGTCGTCATCGATGCGTCGCGCCTCAGCGCGAGGGAAACCGTTCCGAGTTCCAAGTTCCAAGTTCCAGGTCCTCCGGACGGTAGCGCGCCTGAACTTGGAACTTTGAACCCGGAACCTGGAACTTCCACTCTGGAACGCTATATCACCGCCGCCTTGATGCTCGGGCTCGCGGCGGAGAAACAGGGTGATCTGTTCGGCCTGGTCACCTTCACGGACAAGGTGCAGAACTTTGTGCGCGCCAAGAACGGCAAGGTGCATTACGGCACGTGTCGCGACGCGCTCTACACGCTGCAGCCGCAGATTGTTTCCCCGGATTTCGACGAGCTTTGCACTTTCATCCGGTTGCGGCTGCGCCGGCGCACCATGCTGTTTTTTCTCACCTCCCTCGACGACCCGGCCCTGGCGGAGAGTTTCGTGCGCAACCTGGATTTGATCCGCCGCCAGCATCTCGTGCTGGTGAACATGATCCAGCCGCCGGGCGTGGCGCCGGTGTTTACGAACCCGAACGTTGCGTCGGTGGACCAGCTTTATGAGCACCTCGGCGGGCACTTGCAATACACCCGTCTGCGCGAACTGGAAAAGGTGTTGAAACGTCGCGGCGTGCAGTTCTCGCTGCTGGGCAACGAACGGCTCAGCGCGGAACTCGTGTCGCAGTATCTCAATGTGAAACGGAGGCAACTGCTGTGAGAAGTTACAAGTTCCGAGTTCCAAGTTCCAGGTTTGGCAGCCGACCGGCAACTTGGAACGTCGAACTGGGAACAGGCAACCATGATTATTGACCTCCAACGCTTCGTCACCACCGAGCGGCCGCACTGGGCCGAACTGGAGAAGCTGCTCGACCGCCTCGAAACCACGCCGGGCATGACGATGTCGCTCGAACAGATCCTGCGCTTCCATCAACTCTACGAGCGCACGGCGGCCGACCTGGCGAAGATCACAACCTTCTCGTCCGAGCCGGAAACCCGGCGCTATCTGGAAACGCTGGTGGCCCGCGCTTACGGTGAAATTCATGAAACACGCGAACGCCGCACACGGCTGGCGCCGGTGAGCTGGTTCTTTCAAACGCTGCCCCAGACCTTCCGCCGGCACGTCCGCGCGTTTTATCTTTCGGTGGCGATCACCCTCGCCGGCTGCGCCTTCGGCGGGCTGGCATTGATGTTCGACCCGGATTCGCGCCATGTGACGATGGCGTTCGGTCACGACCTGCAGACACCGGAGGAACGCGTGCGGCAGGAGGAGCGGGCCACCACCGACCGATTGTCCGGCGCGAAGACCTCGTTCTCGGCCTACCTGATGACCCATAACACGCGCGTCTCGATCTTTACCATGGCCCTCGGCATGACCTGGGGCGTCGGGACGATCATCATGCTCTTCTACAATGGCGTGATCATGGGCGCGATCAGCGTGGACTACATCATGGCCGGGCAGACGAAATTCCTCCTCGGCTGGTTGTTGCCGCACGGTGTGATTGAAATCCCGGCCATCCTGATCGCCGGTCAGACCGGCCTCGTGCTGGCCTACGCGTTGATTGGCTGGGGCAAACGCACGCCGCTGGGCACGCGTTTCCGCGCCGTGTCGCGTGATCTCACCACACTGATCTTCGGGGTCGGCCTCATGCTGGTATGGGCGGGGTTCATCGAAGCGTTCCTGTCGCAATACCACGAGCCGATCATTCCGTACGAGGCCAAGATCGCGTTCGGGTTGATCGAACTCGCCCTGTTGTGGCTGTTTCTCGCGCGGTCGGGGAGGAAGAGTTCCGGGTTCCAAGTTCCGGGTTCCAAGTTGGAACAACCCATCGGGAACGACGCCCAAACCCGGAACCTGGAACTTGGAACCTGAAACCGATGCGCGCCGCCACGCTGCAAATCCGCACCCCCGAGGGCATCGTGTTCTCCCAGCAACTGGCCGGGCCGGTGACGCGCTTCCTCGCGTGGGCGGCGGACCTGATGTGCATCTCGGCACTGGTGACGGCCCTGAGCTGGTTCATGATTTTGCTGCACCTGGTCAGCCCGAACTTCGGCGCCGCGCTCTCGGCCATCGGCTACTTCGTCATCAGCGTCGGTTACGGCATCGCCTGTGAATGGGGCTGGCGCGGGCAAACCGTGGGCAAAAGACTATTGCGGCTGCGCGTGGTGGATGTCGAGGGGATGCGGCTGCAATTCAATCAAATCGTCACCCGCAACCTGCTGCGCTTTGTGGATTCGCTGCCCGGGACGTATCTCGTCGGCGGGCTGGTTTGCTGGTTCAACCCGAAATGCCAGCGCCTCGGGGACATCGCCGCGAACACGATTGTCATCCGCATTCCACGCGTCATCGAACCGGACCTGGATCAGTTGCTGGCCGGGAAGTTCAATTCGCTCCGGCAATACCCGCATCTGGCGGCGCGGCTGCGACAGAATGTTTCGCCCGCGGAAGCCGCCGTGGCCTTGCAGGCGTTGTTGCGACGGGATGAACTGGAGCTGGTGGCCCGGGTGGAATTATTCGCCGAGCTGGCCGCGCACTTCCGCGCCAAGGTGGAGTTCCCCGCCGAGGCCACCGACGGCATTGCGGACGAGCAATATGTAAGGAACATCGTGGATGTGCTTTACCGGACGCGAACCGAAAGCCGGACAGCCGAACGGGCTGCCGGGTAAAAACCAACGGCAGCCCGTGTAAACTTGACCAGAAGCGAATCGCTCAGCGTCCGCTTGCGCTCCAGGGACTCCACCAGAGCAATCCCTTGGCATTGGGAGCGTTGGTTTGTTCCCGGTAAAAATCATTGAAGGCAAGGAACTGCACGTGCCCGCCCACCGCCTGCACGATGGCACCCTTTTGGTGAAGTTTCCCGACGCCCTCATTCCGATCCGGGTAGCTGCTCGCATCGTTGTAAGCAAAGGCGCCGATGCCGTTTAGATTCTCGTCCGGCTCCCACTGGATGTAACACATCGGACTCCAGACCTGGGTAATCTTCGCGCTGCGATAAACCCCGTTGTAGCCGCAAACGGCTCCGTTCATGATGTAGGTGGACATCTTGTTCAACCGTTGCGGGAAGTACTTGCTTTTGGCATCCATCGAACAGATGTAGGTCTTGGGATTGGGCATGTATCGGAAGTAAAGCCCGCCCGCCAAGGTGGCGTTGCCCTGGTATGCCAGCAGCGGATTGGTAGTGTACGGCGCCACCGCCAAGTCAGGTGGATTGCCTCCCACCGGCGTGTAAAGCCAGCCCGGCCCCGGCTGACCGTTGGGCAGGGTCGGCGAACCCCAATTCGGAAAGGGGAGAAAATCCGAACTATCTGTGGAGTACATGGTCATGGCCAGGACCAGTTGTTTGTTGTTGTTGACGCAGTTGGTCCGGGCGGCCTTGTCTTTGGCTTTGGCCAGTGCCGGCAGTAGCATCGCCGCCAGAATGGCGATGATCGCGATAACCACAAGCAGTTCGATCAAGGTGAAAGCTGTTGTTACAGCAGGATGGTATGGGCGGCGGTTGTGTTTCATGGTTGCTTTCCTATTGTCAGCGATGAGCCCAAATTGCACAAGTCCCCAAAACGGATGACCCCCAGTTCACACCAGCTTCCGCGCCAGGGCTTTGGGGCAACGCCGCGCCGCCAGCTTCGCCCGAAATGCGGACCGGGGCCCAGGGACTGACCAAATTGATGGCTTTCATTGTCATCTTCCGGCGGGGAATATGAGATAGCTCGCCCAATCGCCCCAACCCATTTCTTGTGAGAAACTGGCACTTTGTTGTTTTAGACCGAAGTTGGGCCGAAACCGCAGTTACCCGGCCATAAGGAGTTCGCTGGCGGGCTTCATCCGGCCGACCAAACACCCCGGTCTCAATGGTGCGAATGGCTGAAATATCGGCCGGTACTTCACGGCGGCACACCCTGGCAGCCGAGGGTGGCGTCAAGCCTTCAACTTGCGCTCCAGGACTTCGCCCACCAGCGCGGGGTTTGCCTTGCCCTTGCTCAACTTCATCACCTGACCTTTGAGCGAGTTGAGCGCAGCCAGCTTGCCCGCTTTGAAGTCGGCCACGGGATTCGGATTTGCAGCGATAGCTTCGTCACAGAATTTCTCAATGGCGGTGATGTCGCTGACTTGGGCCAAGCCTTTCTCCTGCACAATTGTGGCAGGCGACTTGCCGGTGTCGTACATCTCGGCGAACACCTGTTGCGCGGCGGAATGGCTGATGGTTTTTGCATCTACCAATCCGAAGAGCATGGCTATTGCGCCTTTCTGAAGCTCAAACTCTTTTTCTGTGAGAGATTCAATTTCGTTGGAAAACACACTGGCAGCTTCACTGGTCTTCTGTTTTCTCTCCTTTGCCTCTTCAATCTTGGCCGGTAGAACATTAATGACCCAATTCGCAATGCCTCGGACGTGCTTGGCCCGCTGCTCGCCCTGAACCGAAGCGGGAATCCATTTCAACTCCTGCTCAAACGTTTCTCTTAGCCTTACATTACTCTTGAAGACTTCCGCATCTTGAGGTGGCAAGCCTAGCTCACGAACGACCCTTTGCTTATATGCCAAGGGCAACTCAACAACCCGCGACTTGACCGCAGCAATCCATTCGTCAGTTGGCGCGATCGGCATCAAGTCGGGATCGGGGAAATAGCGGTAGTCATGCGCGTCTTCCTTGGTGCGCATTTGCTCGGTGATGCCGGCGACATCGTCCCAGCGGCGCGTGGATTGGATGAGCTTCTCGCCGCGCTTTACGGCTTCGATCTGGCGGGGGATCTCGTATTCCAACGCACGGCGCACACCGGAAAAGCTGTTCATGTTCTTAATCTCGATCTTCGCGCCGAGTTGCTTGGTGCCGACCGGCCGCACGCTCACGTTGACGTCGCAGCGCACCATGCCCTTTTCCATGTCGCAATCACTCACGCCGCCCTGCTGCAAAATCTCCTTCAGCGCGTTGAGATATTCGTAAGCCATGTCCGCGCTGGTAATGTCGGGTTCAGATGCCCACGTCCTCCTCGAGGTGCGCGCGGGTGATGCGCACCCGGGACAAACCGTTGGTTGAACCCGGACCGTTGAACTCAAACTCCACAAAACCATTCGCCGTGCTGGGTTTGTCGTATTGGGTGAGCTGGTAGTTCTTCGGCATGTCCGGGTAGAAATAACTCTTCCGGTCGAATTTCGCGAAGCGCGGGATCTCGCAGTTGAGCAGGTAGCCTGTCAGCACGGTGAGACGCAGTGCCTCCTCATTCGGCACGGGCAACACGCCGGGCAGGCCGAGGCAGACGGGGCAAACATTCGTGTTTGGCTCGGAACCATATTGGTTCGCGCAGCCGCACCACATCTTCGACTTCGTCTTGAGCTGGACGTGGGTTTCGAGACCAATGACTGCTTCGTATTCCATAATGACGGGGAAGATTTAACCACGGATGGACACGGATGGACACGGATTTTTCGAATTCACCAGCGCTCTGAGAACTTACGGCGTGCGGTCGGCAAATTCGATCTTCACCGTCTGGTCCAGCTGCGACGACTCGAACTGCACGACGGGTTTGACAACTCCCGCAACGGATTTGCGATAATCCGCCCACCAGGCAGCGCGTCGTTCCGGCGTCCAAGCCTCGGCCACCCGCGATTCGGTCAACGCCTTGGCCAGTTCGCGCGCTGATTGGGGACGCTCCGCTGGGTTCTTTTGGAGACAACGCATCAAGAGCGCTTCCAATTGGGGATTAAAGCTCTTCCCGGTTCGCGCCCCTGGTGGCACCGGCGTTTCATTCAGGTGTTGGCGGCACAGTTCCGCAATCGAATCCCCATCAAATACCTCCCGGCCGGCCAGAAGAAAATAGCCGAGCGCGCCCAGCGAATACAGATCACTGCGCACGTCCGAGTGGTTGCAGTCCTTGATCGCCTCCGGCGCGATGAAGTTCGGCGTGCCCACGATGCCATCGTCGCCCGGAATTTCCCGGGCGCTGGGCGTCGCGGGGTGCTCACTGACACTTTTCACGAGACCGAAATCGAGCACCTTCACACTGTCGGGCACGCCGCCGCGGTCGCAAAGGAAGACATTGGCCGGCTTGATGTCGCGATGTATCAAGCCCACGCTGTGCGCTTCGTTCAGGGATTCGCAGATTTGCCACAGCAGGTAGGCGACCCGTTCCTCGGACTGCGCGCCGTAGCGATGTACCAGTTCGTGCAGGTTCAACCCGTCGAGATATTCCATCGCATAGTAAAAGATACCGTCCGGCGTGTGACCATAATCAAAAACCTGGATGGTGTTCGGATGCGTGAGGCGACAGGTCAATCGCACCTCCTGCTCGAACCGTGCGATCGCCTCCGGGTCGGCCTTGTCCGGCAGCAATAACTTGATCGCCGTCTCACGGCGGAGCAAGGCATGATGCGCCTTGTAAACTACGCCCATGCCACCCGCGCCGATCTTTTCGGACAACTTGTATTGACCGAGCTGCCGCGCCTTTAATTCCGCTTCAGTCAATCGCCGCCGCCAGGTGACTTGCACAATGGAAAACAGCAGGATGACCAACGACGCGAGCACGAGCAGCAGAAACAAAATCAGGAATACACGCCGCACCACCCGGAGTGGCTCGAACCCCTCGCGCGCGTCAATCTTGGTGCCGACCCCAAAGCCATACTTGGGCAGCCAGCGCCACGCGCCCACGACCGGCACGCCGCGATAATCGCGGAAGGGTGTCAACTCCGCGCCGGATTCACCTTCGACCGCCCGCTCCACCATGCGTATCAACGGATGCGTCACATTGGTTTTCGCCACGTAACCTTGGGTCAAGTCGCCGCCCGGATCGCGCAACGAAAGTGTCAGCGCGGACACGGAGTTCGTTTCGTCCGGAAGCAGTTTTAGCCGCTTCAACTCTTCATCAAACCGGCTCTTGGAAATCAAAACGCCTTCGCCGTCGAAGGCCAGCGTTTCGCCGGAATCTCCGGAACTCGCGACTGAAAGAATGCGCGTGAACTCCGCGTCCGGGTTGATGATCAAGGCCAGCGCGCCGCGGGTCTGGCCGTTACTGTCTTTGATGGGCGCGGCCACCTGCATCACGGTGAAATCACGCGGCGGTGGCGGTTCGCCGCGCGGTGATGACGCCGGATTGTTTGTGTCGCCCGACGGTGGCCGGAAGAAACCGGTCGGCGGCCGTTGCTCGTTGCCCGGCCGGTTGCCGGGGCGTCGCGGAAACTCCGGTGGCTTGAGTTTGAACGGCGTGATGAGGATGGGTTCGCCGTTGGTGAACAGCTCGGAGTACTTCGGCTGCAACTCCTCGAGCACCTTGTTACCCTGACGACTGCGGCGACGACCCGCGTCCGAGATCACCGTCATATTGGTGCTGACCAGCTGCACCATGCCGTAGCCCAACGCCCGCACCCGCTCCTGCAAACGCTCGCCGGCAAGGAGTTCGCGGGAAAGCTCTCCGAAAGGAACGCGATTGGTGAGGCTGTTGGCCGGTTGATCCAGCAAGCGAAGCGCGACAGCCTTCAGGCCCGGCTCGTCCGCCAAGGCCGCCGCCAGGCGCTTCTGGTTCTCCATCCAGATTTCCAACGCGGTGACGTTCGCCTCCAGTGTGGATTGCAGATCGTCGCGCAACTCCTGTTGCACCGTCCGGCGCAATTCGCGATCCGCCCACCAGCCCACGCCGCCAACGGCCAGGGCCAGGGCCAGCGGCACGAGCCAGATGTGTTTGCCGCGCGTCATGCGCTCATCATACGCCACGGAGAGACGCGGGGGAGCAGAAAAAGTTTCAGCGAATTCGCCTCGATGCGGTCGCTACTGGTTAACGTGAATCACCTTGGCAGGCGGAAAGCCGTTGAAGTAGGTCGCCGACGCGCTGCCGTAGGCACCAATGTTCTCGGCATACACGAGGTCATCAATCTCCAGGTCCGGCAGCAGCTCGGATTGCGAAATCACGTCCAGCCCATCGCAGGTCTGGCCGAACACGGCGCACACTTCCTTTTTGCCGGACTTGAACGCCTGCAACGGATACTGGCAGTGGTCGAAGATGATCCCGCTGAACGTGTGATACACGCTGTCGTCAATGTAGTAACAGCGCTTGCCGTTGCGCACCGCCTTGCCGATGACGCGGGCGACCGAGGCGGCAGCGGTGGCGACGAGAAATCGGCCCGGCTCGGCCAGAATCTGGATGTGCGGTGGGAACAGGCGATCAATCTCGGCGTTAATCACGCGGGCCAGTTCCGGAAATGGTCTGACGTGTTTGTTGTACGGCGCCGGGAAACCGCCGCCGATGTCGAGAATCTTGATCTCATGACCGCGCTCGCGCGATTCCTTCATGACGGCCGCGGCCACGTTGAATGCCTGAACAAAATTCTCAAAGTTGGTGCACTGGCTGCCGACGTGGAAGCTCAAGCCTTCGACGACTAATCCCAGTTTCAACGCCGCGAGCACCAGGTCCACGGCTTCGCCCGGGTCGCAGCCGAACTTGTTGGAGAGTTCACATTGCGAGCCGGTGTTCGCCACGGCCAATCGCAACACCACACCGGCGTGGGGCGCGTATTTCTTGATCTTGTGCAGCTCGGTCTCGTTGTCGTAGGTGACCAGCGGCTTGTACTTATCCAGCGCCAGCAACGTCTCCTTCGGCTTCGTCGGATTGGCGTAGATGATTTTGTCCCAGATGAAATCCTGCTGCGCCTTGGCGGGAAGCTTCTTGATGTTCTCGTACACCAGCATGAACTCCGGCAGCGACGCCACATCGAAGCTCGCGCCGGCTTTGTAAAGCGTCCGCACGATGGCCGGCTCGGCGTTCGCCTTCACCGCGAAATAGCACTGCACGCGCGGGAGATGTTTGCGGAACAGCGCGTAGTTGCGGCGAATTTCGTCGTGGTCCACGATTACGAGCGGCGTGCCGTGTTTCTTCGCGAGCGACTGGAGTTGTTTCTTCGTCATGACAAAACGCAAAAATGCACGGGCGTTTTAGGGGATTGCGCCGCCGGCACAAGAAAAATCAGAGCACGCGCTTCACCGCGCGCTGCCACCCGGCGTGAAACTTCGTCGCGTCGGCCGGTTTCATCTGCGGGCGAAACACATGTTGAGCCCGTGGCAGCTTCGCGAGTTCATCCAGCGATTTGTAAATGCCCAAGCCGAGCAGCCCGTTCATGGCCGCGCCCCACGCGGAACTTTCGGCAACTTCGGCAGCCCTGATTTCAGTGCGCGTCAGGTCGGCGGTGAATTGCATCAGGAACTTGTTCCTGGTCGGGCCGCCGTCGGCGTGCAGGCTCTGCAATTTCACTTTCGCATCGGCGCGCATCATGTCGAGCACGTCGCGGATCTGGTAGGCAATGGCTTCCTGGGCGGCGCGGACAATGTGCTCGCGTTTGGTAAATGCGGTCATGCCTACAATCGCCGCCCGTGCCTCCGGCGACCAATACGGCGCGCTCAAGCCGGCAAACGCCGGCACGAGATAAACGCCGCCATTGTCTTTGATGCTCGCGGCCAGCTTTTCAATTTCCGCCGCGTCCGAGATCAAGCCGAGTTGATTCTTCAACCACGCGATGGTGGCAGCGGAGAAGTTGATGAGTCCCTCGAAGGCGTAAGTCGGCTGGCCCCGCCAAACCCACGCCAGCGCGGTGACGGCACCTCTCCGGGAAACGCGCAGGCGGCGGCCGACGTTGAGCAAAACACTGGTGCCCGTGCCGAATGTGGCCTTGGCCGCGCCGGGTTGATAGCAGCGCTGCGCAAACAGGGACGCCTGCGAATCACCCATGACGCCGATGATGGGAACACCCTGCGGCAAAATGCCGCCGGCATCCGTCTCACCGAAGTGTGCCGCGCTCTCCCGCACTTCCGGCAACGCGCTCATCGGCACTTTGAAAAGTTTGCAGAGTTGCGCATCCCAGCGCAGCCTGCCGATGTCGAATAGCAGCGTGCGGCTCGCGTTGGTGAAATCGGTGGCGAAAATTTTTCCCGCGGTCAGCCGGTGAATCAAATAGGCGTCCATCGTGCCGATGATGGCCCGGCCATTCTTGAGTTTGGCGGCGAGAGCGGGCTTGTTCTCGATCAGCCACCGGAGTTTTGAAGCCGAGAAATAGGTATCAATCTTGAGTCCCGTCCTGCGGCGCACCAGATCTTCATGGCCTTGGCGAACGAGCTTTTGGCAGACGGGATCGCCACGGCGGTCCTGCCAGACGAGGGCGTTGTGCAGTGGGTGGCCGGTTTGGCGATCAAAGACGACAATGGTCTCGCGTTGATTGGTGAGGCTCAAACCCGCGAGCTTCGACAGTCGCGCCGGGTTGCGCTTGGCCACGTCGCGAATGGTCGCGAGTGTTCGAAACCAGATTTCATCGGCGTCGTGCTCGACCCAGCCGGGTTGGGGATAAATCTGGCGGTGCTCGAACGACGACTTGTCCAGCACCTTGCCGCGCGCGTCGAAGAGGACGGCCTTGGTGGCGGAGGTGCTTTGGTCAAGGGCGAGGATCAGACTCATACCTTACTTGAGTAGTTCCTGCGCCTTCTCACTCAATCCCTCCAGGCTGATGCCGTAGTGTCGAAAGATATCCGCCTGTGCACCGGGCACGGTCTCTTCATCCGGGATGCCCACAATGCGGATGGGCTTGCTGACGCCGGCCTGCATCAAAACAGCGGCGCACGCTTCGCCGAGACCGCCGTGAACCATGTGCTCCTCCACCGTGACGACGGCGCGGCATTCACGACCGGCTCTAAGGATAGCTTCGACGTCGAGCGGCTTTACAGTATGAATTGAAAGCACGCGCGCCTGGATGCCTCGTTCCGCGAGCTGCGCGGCAGCAAGAAACGCGTGGATCACTGTTTCGCCGGTTGCGAGGAAGGCGACGTCATTGCCTTCGCGAAGCGTAATGGCTTTGCCGACCTCGAATCTCGATTCCGGCTTGTGCAGGCTGAACATCGCCGCCTTGCCGAAGCGGACAAATACCGGCTTGGTCGCCTTCGCCGCGAAGCGAATGGCCTCTCGCGTCTCGAAGTTATCCGCAGGAACGATGATCGTGAGGTTGTTGATCGCACGAAGCACCGCCAGGTCGTGCAGCGAATGATGCGTGGTGCCGAGCGCCCCGTAGCTCACGCCCGCGCTGATGCCGACCAGCACCGCCGGCACATCCGAGTAACAGACGTCGTTCTTGATTTGCTCCAGCGAACGCGCCGTGAGAAAACACGCCGGCGAAACCCCGAAAGATTTCTTGCCGCACGCCGCGAGTCCGGCCGTGATGCCGACGAGGTTTTGCTCCGCAATGCCGACTTCAACGATTTGTTTGGGGAATGCCTTGCCGAAGGGCGCGAGTCTGCCCGAGCCGCGCGAATCGCTGGTGACAGCCACCAGGTTCGGATTGGCCTTGGCCAGTTCTTCGAGCGTGGCGGCGAATTCATCGAGGTTCGCACGACCCATTTTGAGGCCGAGCCTTTCCGCCATCGCCTTGGCGGCAGGCGTGAACATCGACGGTGCGGGCGCGCTCATGCTGGAAACAAGTTCATGCGGATAGAGTAACCAATGCGGGCGCGAGGAAAATGAATTTTACCGCCGGACTATTTGACCCAACTCAGCGCGCTGCGCACCCATCAGGGTGAAACGCGTTTGCGAAACCAGGTGACCGCCAATGTCCGCAACACAAATACGGCGGTGATCAACACGCACAGCGGTGCGAGCAACCGGTCGGGCGGCACCGAGCCTTTTGCTCCGAGGTGGGCACCGAAGAAAATCATTTCGCCTTCGCCGGGGAATGGAGCGTCGGATTGAACCCGGCCGGATTTTTCCACGCCTTGCGAGATGCCGGAACTGGCCAGCCGGAAAATCGGGATGCCGTATTCCGCCGCGCGCACCGGGGCGATGCGGGCGTGCAACTCGTGCTGATGTTGTCCCCAATCCGCCACATCCATGGTCGGCACGATTAGCATCTGCGCGCCTTGCTTCACGAGTTCGTCGGTCACCCGGGTGTAGCTCAGGTCGTAACAAATGCAGATGCCGATCTGGCCCCACGGCGAAGCCCAGAGTTTTTGCTCGGGCGCGGGCAGTCCGTCCTTGAAGAACTGGATGGGCACGCTCTTGACCTGTTTGAAAACGACTTCGCCATTCGTGCTGATGACAAAGGCGGTGTTGTAGTAATTCGTGCCGGGTGAAGCATCCTTGCCCCCGACGATGAGAAATTTCTGGTTGGCCTTGCACCAGTCTTTCAACGCCGCCGTGGGCTCGCCGTCCAACGTGTATTCGCTGAGGACGACCACATCCACGTTGGTTATGCCGCGCAACCATCCATACTGCTGTTCTTCGGGAACGATTAGGACTTTCGAGAGTGACCGCTCGATTTGGTCACTTTCGGGAAATTCCGACTGAACTCCGGCTAAAACCAAGTTTGGGCTGCCAAAGCCGTGCTTGTCCGAAACACTCGGGAATAAAACGGCCAGCACAACTCCCGCAAAAGCAACAACCAGCAGAAGTTTCCAAAGAGCGATTCTCCTAAGTTGTCTGGGATGAACTACGAGAAATAGAGCCCCTATCGCAGCCGCTACAAAACCGATTCCATAGACTCCGACGTAGTCCCAAGGAATGATCGGCGATTCCGCAAACGCATACCCCACGTTCATCCACGCGAACTTGAGATAGTAAAGTTCGCTGCGGAAATATTCGAGGCCGGTCCAGAGGAATGGCGTGAGGAAGGCTGCGCGTTTCAATCCCAGATGAACAATGGCGAGATGCGTAAGAGTAACGAACAACGCGAGCCACAGCGCCAGCACCAGCCACAGCGCGATCGCGAACGCACCGAAAATGCGCCAGAAACATTCCAGTTGCGGCGCGAAGCACGCCAAGGCGGTCGCCAGTCCGGCGTAGAATGACTGGCGCGTAGTTCGCAACCGCGCGAGTTGCACCAGGCAAATCACATAACCGACGATGCCCAGCGCCAGCAGTCCGGATTTGGCCGGCGTGTAGGCCAGATGGAAGCACGCGATGGCGATGACCGAGAGCAGCGTTGCTTGCCGCCAGCTAATCGGCGTGAAGCCAGGACGAGATTCAACCGCGTGACTCATGGATGGAGATTACAGAGTTGGCTCCACCGCCTTCGACTTCGCCACCGCGATTTCCTTCACCTTGCGCAAGTCCAGCTTGCCGGTGCCGAGCAAGGGAAAGGCTTCCACGCGCACAAAAGAATCCGCCTTCGGCTTCCAGAGATTTGGGAGGTCACACGCCGTCAGTTTTTCCAGGCAGGCCGGCAACTGATCGTCTTTGAGTTTGTGCAAAACCACGAGCCGTTCACCTTTCTTTTCATCGGCGACGCTGGTGACAACGAAGGTCTGTTCGGTTGCGCCCGCGAGTTCGTGCAGTTTTTCCTCCACCTTGATGTGCGGCACCATCTCGCCGCCGATCTTGCTGAAGCGGCTCAGGCGGTCGGTGATTTGAATGAAACCGTCTTCGTCGAGCGCGGCGATGTCGCCGGTGGTGTACCAGCCGTCCACCAGGACTTCACTGGTCTTCTCGGGCTTGCCGAGATAACCCGTCATGACATTCGGGCCGCGCACGAGCAACAGGCCGGGCTGGCCGATCGCCAACGGTTCGCGCGAGTTCACATCCACAATCCGGGCGGAAACCCCGGGCAAGGGATGGCCGATCTTCCCGCGCTTGCCACCAACCTGACGAAAGCCCGCCGCGCGGAAGTCGTGCGTGTTGACGGTCACCGCCGGGGAACATTCGGTGCAACCGTAGGCCTCGAACGGACGGATGCCGAATTGCTCGTCGAACGCCGCCGCAAGTCGTTCCGGTAATTTCTCCGCGCCAACGGCGACAAGTCGCAGGCTGCCGAAGTCCGCCGGGTCGCAGCCGCGCATGTAGATTTGTAGGAAGGTGGGAGTGGCCAGCAGGAATGACACGGCGTATTCGCTGACGAGCGGGCCGATGGTTTTCGCGTCGAGCGGATTCGGGTGATAAACGACACCGATGCCGAGGACGCTGGGCAAGGCCAGTGTGCCGGTGAAGCCGAAGGAATGGAAGAATGGCAGCACACCCAACATGCAATCCCGGGAGTTGAAACCGAAGACCTGGCCCAACTGTTCGATGTTTGAGCCGACGTTGTAGTGCGAGAGCATCACGCCTTTGGGTTCCCCGGTGCTGCCGCTGGAAAAAATCACGGTGGCCAGAGCGTCCAAGGAATTCGGAGGGCGGAGGGCGGAGCGCGGACCAGACCCCAACGCGCGTTCGAGGAGACTGACGGGTAGCAGCCACGCCATCAGGAAGGCGATGAACTTTTCGCAAGCGCGCGGGGCGCGAACCACGTCTTCCAGGAAGATTACTTCACCCGGCACGGTGAGCTTGATTTTCTCAATGAACACCCGCGAAGTGACAACCGTTTTGATTTCGCACTGTTGCACGCAGGAGGCGATGGCCTCGGTGGACAGGGTGTAATTCAGATTCACCGGCACCTTGCCGCATAACAGTGCCGCCCAATTGGCCAGCGCACCACCCACGGAGGGCGGCAACAGCAGACCCACCATCTGCTGGCCCGTCCAGGTCTGGCGCAACCGGCGGGCGAGGAAGACCGTTCGCACCAAGGCCGAGCCGAACGTCACGCGCGGGGTTTGCAGATCACCGAGTGCAAAACGAAACGGCAGACGGCGGGCGGTGCGGGCAAAAGCCCGATGCAGCGGTTGCATGTGATCGCGGCGTTTCGGCCAGGCTTCGGCCATCAGTTCCTGCACAGCCTGCCGCACCTCGGATGGCGTCGCCGTGTGGGGCAAGGGTTTGCCGTAATTGACGGTGATGGGATGAGGAATGCGATGCGGCAGCTTCCAAATAAATTTTCCACCCTCGAAACTGAACAAGCTGCCCCACACGCCGTCGAGCGCCACGGGAATGATGGGCGCGGTCAGGTCCTTCATGATGCGCTCGAACCCGCGCCGGAACGGGAGGAGTTGCCCAATGCGCGTGATCTGACCTTCGGCAAAAATGCAGACGACCTCGCCATTCTGGATCGCTTCGCTGGCGGTTTGCAGGGACTTGATCATTTCGCGCGGACGCAATTCCGACGAGATGGGGATTGCCTGCATGATACGCGCGCAGGTCTTGATGAATGGCCGCTCGTACATCGCCTTGAGCATGATGAAGCGGATGGGCCGGTCGGTGGACGACTGGAGCAGCACGGCATCCGCGAGCGAGAGATGGTTGCAGACAAACAACGCGCCGCCCTTGGGCGGAATGTTGTCGCGCCCCATGACGCGAACTCGATAGAGCGTGTGCGTGGCCAGCCACAGCAGAAAGCGCAAAAGTGAGTCCGGGAGAAGTGTGACAACGTAGATCGTTGCGGCGAGCGTGGCGATGCTGACCAGCAAGAAGACCGTCGGTGGGGTGAGCTTGAGCAAGACCGTCAGTAAATAGTAGATGCCGGATGCAGCGAAAATGCCGACGAACGAAATCAAATTCGCCGCTGCCAGAACTGCCCCTTTCTGTCCGCCTGCGGGACGGTGTTGGAGCAATGCCGCAATCGGCACAATGAAAAAGCCGCCAAAGAACCCCAGCAGGGCGAGGTCAATCGCAACGTGGATGAAGGTCAATCCGCTCCGGGCCAGCAACCCGGCACACACCGTCAATCCCACTGACCCGAGGGGGATGAGCCCGTATTCGATCTTGCCGCCTGAAAGATGGCCGGCGGCAAAACTGCCCAATCCGATGCCAATGGCCGTGGCCGCTTGAAGATAACTGGTCTGCTGTGCATCAGTGATGCCGAGCACGTCGGCCGCATAAATTACAATGAGTAACTGGATTAGCGCGGCGATGGCAAAGAAGTAAGTGTTGCCCACCACCGCGAGCCACAGGACGCGATCACGCCTGATGATTTTTATCTGTGCCGACAAGTCGCCGATGAAATTGGCCTGAAATTTCTTCGCGGGGTTGGCAGCGGGCACCGGAGAAATCCCAAAGCTCACGAAAAGTCCGCAGACGGCCAGCGCGATGAGCACGCCTCCCGACCAGGCAGGTCGTTCCGCAAAGGTTTGGCATAACCAACCACCGGCGACAGTCCCGGTGATGATGGCAAGGAAAGTCCCCAGTTCGAGCACGCCGTTGCCCCAGGAAAGTTTTTTCTCCGGCAGCAGTTCCGGCAACAGGCCGTATTTGGATGGGCCGAAGAATGCGCTGTGGACTCCCATCAGGAAAACGCACGCGATGGTAAAATATAAATGCTGCCCGCCCAACGCCACAAGTGCGAGCAGCATCACGAGGATTTCAAACACTTTTACGCCAATGGTGACGCTACGCTTGCTGAAGCGGTCGGCGAGAAAACCGCCGGCCATTGAGAAGAATATGAACGGCAGCGCAAACAACGCGCCGACGATTCCGACAAGTTTGTCGCGCTCGCCGTTCGGCAAGCTCATCGTTGAGACCAGAAATATCGCGAGCCATTTCAGCGCATTGTCACTGAACGCGCCCTGAAATTGGGTAACGATCAGACACCAAAAGCCACGGAGATTGGTGGCGGTCGGCTGTTCCGCCGGTGGCGTTTCTGATTGCGAACCGGTGACCGCGGACGAGTTTTCCACTTCAGTCATCGGTGGCAAGCTAGCCGATGGCGGGTGCAAGTGGGAATTGAAAAACTTGCGACCAGTATCGAGCCAGACCGATGCCCGGGAACGGGAGCGGCGCTTGAATTACTTCGCCGCCTGATTGCGTTCGCTGATCTGGGAGTTGAGTGTCAGAAAATCGTAGATTACCCCGACCACCAAGAGCCCACCCGTAAAGAGATACAGCAGTCCCGTCCCCCACTTACCCAAATAGAAACGGTGCAGGCCGAACGGGCCGAGAAAAGCGAGCAGCAGCCATGCGACCGAATAATCGTTCGGGCCGGACACGTAACGGCGGTCGGCCGAGCGATTCATCGAGGGGATGAGAAACAAATCCACGATCCAGCCGATCAAGAAAAGTCCGCCGGTGAAAAGCCAGATGATGCCGGTGATCTGGCGGCCATAGTAAAACCGGTGCGCGCCGGTGAAGCCAACCAACCAGAGGACGTAGCCAATCACCTTGCTGTGCGTTTCGGACGTTGCATTCATACTGAGGCGACGCTAGCAGCGCGCCGCGGCCACCGCAATTACAAGTCTGTCCGGTGGCTGTAACTTGGCTGGGTTGCCAGCACTCGTCGCTGGCGCAAAATGAATCCGCCCAACCCGAGCGCCACTACGGCGAGGGACGCGATTTGATAACCGGAGATGGGTCCAAGCAGCGAGGGCGTGTCGCGGAGGAATTCATGGAAGAAACGGAAAGTGCCGTAGGCCATCAGATAAATGTGGAAATGTTGACCAGGAAAAAGTTTTCGCCAGCGCAGCACGAAAATTCCCATCAGCGCGAGCGCGTTAAAAAGAAATTCCATCTGCGACGCCGGCCAGCGGACGATCCCATGTGCATCCTGAATCGTGAACCAGTTCGCCTCGCACACGCGGCCTAGACAGCAACCGTGCAACACGCAGCCGATGCGACCAAACATGATGCCGATGGGTGCGATGAGCGCAAACCAATCGCCAGTGACACCGGTGAAGCCCAAGAGTCTTTTCGCAATTTCAACGCCCGCGTAACCGCCGAGCAACGCGCCGGTGATGGATTTTCCAGTGGCGAGAACGAGCCAGCGATTTTCATCCTGCCAGTGCAGCCAACCTTCCGCCGCGAGATAAACCAGTTTCGCGCCGAGGAACGCGCCGGCCAGTGCCCCGATGTAAATCAGGACGAGTCGCGAGTCGCGCTTTGCCAAGCGCGACCAAAGCGCGAGGCTTACAAGAATGCCCGCGAGCATCAGCCAGCCGTAGGCGGTGGATGCCAATGAACCAATCATTCCGGAACTCCAAAGAGGACCATAAATGTAATCACAAGTGAAATGAAGGCGTTGCAAATCAAAGCAAGCACGCCCGCAACTCTTGCGATGATCGCGCGTCGCCGAAAAAGTAGAACCGAAGAAGTGATAGAACAAACAATGCTAAGTAGCGGACAGAGCAGAAAAAGAGGCAAAGTATAGAGGCTGAAAAACTCAGGAAGTGGCTCTTTCGGACCGGTAGCTGCCAAGTGCTCAACTGCAGATGCAATTACCATCGGAACGAAAGCTAGAACAACTGCAAAGGTCAATGACGAGCGAACTGGCGGTGAACTATTCATGAAAGATAATACCGGCAGAACGAATCCAGTTTGCCATCCGGGCGGATGACATGGGTGCAGCAGCGGTCAATGCGGTCTTCATCCCAGGTCGCGGCATCCATGAACGGTTTGATGAAGAGCCGGAACGTGTGTGATTCATCCAGCTCGAACTGTTTGAGCAGTTCGCCGAGCGGTTCGGATTCGCAGCCGCATTTCATCAGGTCTCAATGAAGTCGCTTACTGACCGGACCTCACCGCCGACTTTGAGCAAGTAACCGATGGTTGCGCAGTTTGGATCGCCGCAGGGCAGCGGCGTGAAATCCTCGAAGCGCAGTTTGCCGCTGGATTGGCCGACGGCCGCGAGAATGATGTCGGCGGTGTTCAATCTTTCACTGGTAGGGACGCGCTGCTGCGCGTCCCCAATTTCAGGGCGGCGCGGCCGCGCCGCCCTACCGGGAATTCTTCCGCTCCCAAACATCGGTTGAAAGGAGATTCCGCGCACGTTGGGCCAGCGCAGACCGAAGTCAATGGCCTCCCAAAGGAAAGGCAGGTTCTCCGGCGTCACGGTCATGGCGAGGGTGACGGGCAGTTTCATTTCGCGACAGCGTTCAAGACAGCGCTCGCGGGTGGCGCGCAAGTCCGCTCCGCGCAGGAAATGTTGACCCGCCTCCTGCGCGCCGTCGAACTGGAGGTAAAGCTGGAACTTGCCGTAGCGGAACGTGCGCGCGAGTTCAGCGGCAAAGGCATCATCCTGGGCGATGCGAAGGCCGTTGGTGTTGAGCAGCACGTAATCAATCCCGGGATTGGCGTGCAGCCAGCGGAGCAACTCGAAGAACTGCGGGTGCAATGTTGGTTCGCCACCCGAGAGTTGGAGAATTTCGATTTTGCCTTTGCGATCAATCACACCCTGGATGCGGTGCTGCAAATCGGCGAGCGGGATGGCATCTACTTTCTGCCCGATGCCGATGGGCGAATCGGCATAGCAGGTCGGGCAGGCGAGGTTGCAGGCGTTGACGATTTCGATGAGGCAAAGGCAGGTGGCGAGCTTTTCCATCACGCCCAGGGCTTCGCCGGGTTCGGCATTGCGGCCGAGCGTGCCGGCGTTTGATCCGTCGGCGGAGCAACAAGCGCCCGGTCCACAACCACACGAATTTTCGTCCTTCCCCTTTGCGAGCCAGTAGAAGCGAGCGTCGGACGCGATACAGACGCTGGCTTCGCCGTGTTGGGCACAGTTGCGTTTGAGGAAAACTTTCGAGGGAATTCCGCCGGTGCGCCAGACTTCCGCCGGACAAGCGCTGTGACAGACCGGACAGCGCGAGGTGGTGCGCTTCAGAAGTTCGTCCGTAAGCTTAAGCGACGGCGTAGGCAGGCGGCTGGTTTGCATGGCATTCAGGTTCAGTGAAAATCCAGTTTGTATCCACTAGCCAGGCAACCGAAGCAATTCATGATGACACAGGCGGCACCCATCACGAGCACGAACAACAGGCTCAAGAGAATCCGGGATGGTTGGGTGCGCCCCAAGCGTCGCCCCAGCATCACGCCGCAGATGATTCCTGAAATGCCACCGCCGAACAGCGCAACGACCGGTGGCGGATCCTTCAATTGGGTCTGAACCAGAAGAATTGTGGCGATAGTCGGCGCGAACAGGGCAGCGAAGAAAAGCAGCCAGTTCATTTTGACTGGCGGCGGTTGCGTCAATGGCGGGGGCGAAGAATGTTCCGGCGGCGGCGATTCCAGGTTCAGCGACATACGGTGCATCCAAGAAAAAGAATTCCGAGCGCGACGACCGGCAACAGGACGATGGCACCGCCGACATAAGCGAGAACCTTCAGGACTTGATAACCTGTCTCATCGCCTTCGGCCTTGTTTCGGGAGGCGAGGAATCCGGCGATCACAGCGCCAATGACCAAAATCACCATGATCAACCATAGGTTGGCCTGGTTGGCCCGGAGGACAGCGGCCACGATGAGCGTGCCAAACGCAGCCAGGAGCCACGATGGGGAATGTCCGGGCCCGGTGCCGGCGACCTCATCGTAGTGCCGCTCCCAATCCGCCTTGGTCCAGGCGCCGCCGGTGGAGGCCAGCGGGATGGGCGGAGGTTTGGGCGACGGCGCAGAGGCGACGATCACAGTCTCCGGATGGACAGCAGCCGAGCCGGACAGTCGCGGCACGACCACTGCGCCACCGCAGGAAGGGCATTCGATGCCCAGGCTGGCGTAGCCGCCGTCGCAAGCGATGTGCTGGCGGCAGTGCGGGCAGGCGAATTTGATGTCGCTCATGCTGGTGATTGCGTCGGGCCGGTGGTTTCCGCCGGTTTAAGCACGCGCGGTTTGCGCGGATACAAGGCGCAGTAGGCCAGCGCGATGGCGCCGGCGATCGCCGTCCCGAGCCCGGCCTGTTGAAGCGTGACGGTGCCACGAATCAGACAGACCACGCCAAGCGCGCATTCGAGGGCGCCGCGGGCGATGCCCACTTGAATCCACACCACATAACGCAGCGGATGTGCCGCTGCCCGGAAATAGCCGACACTGAGGCTCGCGAGGGCACAACCCCAAAGACCGATGAGATAACTGACCGCCGGCGGCAGGTCTTGAAAATGAAACGCGCGCTCGACCTGTGCGGGCGCAAAAACCAACAATGCCCCCAGCAGAATCAGCACGGCGGCATCCGCGAGCAGCAGGATTCGGAGCAGGAATAGTTTCATGCGAGTGGCCGTTCGATTCTCGGTGCGGGCGGGTTGATATAGTCACAAAGCCGCCCGGATGTCATCGCAAAACTACCGCCAATAGTCCCGGTGAGTACGGCTGTTCTATGTGTTTATTCAGAATCGGGACTCCGACCAGAGGTTTACTGTGCCTGGTCCTTCATCGCTTCGGCGTAAGGCCGGCCATCAAGAAAAACCTGCTTGATGCTCGCGCGGCCTGAGGTAGAGACGACCGCCTCCACGGTGATCTTGCCGCGTGGATTCCCGGTGCGTTCACGGACGAAGTACTGTTCCAGACCGTATTGCAAACTTACGGCGTCCGAGCGGCGATTGTTCCAGCTCGTTTGAGCCTTGATCAAGATTTCATCCGCCGCCGGCTCAAACCGTTCCCGGCTCGCCCGGACCACTTCGTAAAATTCGCCGTGCGGCGACACCGCAACCCACACCGTTTCCCCCGCCGGCAGGTTTTGTGTGAGTGGCGGCACGAAGAGCGTCCTCGGCACGTTGCTGATTTTGTAATTCAGCACCAGGTAATCGCCGCGCAACAAGTCTCTGGGATCCACCGGCTGCGTTTCCAACCTGATGACCTGGCCGCGCACGAGAGCGGTTTCTTGCGTCGCCACGGTGCCAAGCAGCCACGCCAGTTGCAGCGCCAAGATCAGGATGAACAATTTGAGTCTCACGATGGCACCTCCGTCCCGGGCTTGGCGGTTTTGATCTGCTTCAGCAATGCCCGGCGTTTCTTTTCGAGATAGACACCAAATGCCAGCAAGAACACCCCGGACACGACGAACATCAGCCCCGTCCGCGCCATCGTGCCGAAGAGCCCGATGTAGGACGCGATGATGTCCAACGCGATGAACACCACGCCGACATTGACGAGAAATGCAGATCGCTCCTGCAACCCCACCTGGATTTGCAACAGGCAGAAAACGAACAACCCAAGTGCGGCAAAGGCGTTCACCGGTGAGAGATTGTTGTTCCAACCCCAGATTCGTTCATGCGGAACATAGAACGACAACGCCACCAACCCAGCGGCCGCTGCGAGTGTCAATCCCCACGTCCAGCGCCATTGTCGGTCAAGTTCCAGCTTCCTGGCGCCAAAGGCGACGAGTGCCATCACCACCACCGCCAGTGCGGGCAGAATCCAGTACGAACCAGCAACGGCGTCGTGATAATCATCCAGGAAACCCTGCCACGTGAGCGGATACACGAAGACAAAAAACAGGAGCAACCCCAGTCGCTCGGTCACCTTGGCGAAGTTTGCAAATGCACTGCGGCGCAGCGCGTAGCCAAGGCCGACATACACCAGACCCAACAGTGCATAAGCCAGGACCTGACATTCATCGCGGAGCCGGATCAAACTGTCCTCCTGATTAACCTCGAATCCGAACCAGACGCCAAAGGCAATCAGCGCGAGCAGATGCTGGGCTTTGGAACGCAAGAGCCACGGCAACGCCGTGATACCCACCCACCAGAGGAGAATCGCGTTGGGCGGGCGCGAACTGAGATGATAGATCTGGCCGACCAGCGCGATGTTCGCCAGGAACAGGCACGAGCCCAGCAAATGCAACGCTTCTCCGCTCTTGGGATACTTGCCGTGAATCTCGCGCAGCCACCAGCCAAAGCCGTGCGCGCCGAGCATCAACGTGAATCCGACGGCGAGCTTCACTCCGCGCGGGATTTCCTCCCAATTGGCGGCAATCAACAACGCGATGCCTCAACCCCGCTTCGCGCAATTTTTCAACATCGGCGAATTTCATTGTGATCCCCGGTTGGTGCTAGTTGTCATGCTTCAGAAGCAAAGAATCAATCCACAAATGTTCGCCGCGCCTGGCTATGCGGCCAGCGATTCTTCAAGCCGGGCCACCTGCGGGCCGAAATTGGGTGATGTCCTCAGTTTCCGTTTGAAATTGCGCCGGCGCGTTTGGGTTTCTTCCGCCGAATAAAGTTCCTTCACAAGTTTGAGGAAGCCGTTCTGCAATTGGACCACGCTCATGTTTTTGGGAGTGAAGTTGATGTCGAACAAAGTGCAAAGCTCCCAGGCTTTGTCCCGGATGATGCGGCCTTCCGCCTTCAACCGGTGATACAACGGCGTGCCGGGAAACGCAGTCATGAACGTGATCTGCACTTCGTAGAGACCGGATTCGCGCACGAAGGCGAGCACGTCGTCGAAGACTTCCGGCGTGTCGGCGTCGAGGCCGAGGATGAAACAACCGTTCACCGTGATGCCGTAGGATTGAATCTTCGCGATGGCTTCCCGGTAGTAATCCTGCTGGCGGACTTTCCAATTATTCTTCAACTCCACCCCGTCGAGGCTCGCGCGGCGTGGGCTTTCGAGGCCGATGAGGATTTGCTGGCAGCCGGAGTCGCGAATCAGCCCGAGCAGTTCGTCGTCCTCGGCCACGCGCACGTCGGCTTCGGTGAACCAGCGGACGCGTTCCTGGGCCAGTTCGCGCAACAGATGCTTGTAGTGTTCGCGGTGGACGAAACTGTTGTCGTCGGCAAACTCGATGAACGGACGCGGCCAGATTTTTTTGATCTCACGGATTTCAGCGATGACCTTCTCGACGGGCTTCAGCTTGTAACGCGAAGTGAGCAAAATGGAGCTGGCGCAGAATTCGCACTTGTGCGGACCATGGGCGCGTTGCGCAAATCGAACTGGCCTGGAGCGTGGTGGCGATAAACAGGTTTGAGTTGGCCGCGCTCCAGATCGTCCAACACTTCGGGCCAGAGCGGTTCGCCTTCGCCGACCACCACGCTGGTGCAGAACTTGCCGGCTTGTTCGACCAATGAGGAAACCGTGATGCCGCCCATGACGACGGGCACACCACGACTGCGGTAATAATCCGCCACGTCGCACGCTTCATAGAATTGCGCGGTGAAGGTGCTGATGGCGACCAAATCAAAATCCTTTGGCAATTCGGGCAACTTCCGCAAGTCAGCGATTTCATGGTACTCCACATCGAAGCGGTCGCGAGGTGTCATGCCCGCCAGCGTGAGCAGACCGAGACTCGGCAGTGAGGCGATGATGCGATTGCGGTCCACGAAACCGGGCAGCGTGAGGCCGAGCTGGGTGAGTTCCTCGTTGTGGGCGCGCACGCCGCTCATGGCGATGAAGCCGATGCGTTTGGTTGTCATGGTGCTAAGAGTTGGGGGTCCACGGCCCAGGTGGTGCGTTGGTAATCTGGGGCGGGACGATGAACTGGCTTTGATAGTGGCGCGCCATCCTCAGTTGGGCGCGAACCTGCCGCCCGGTATCGCTATTTATCAATACGGTGAGGGTGAGAACAGCGCCCGTGATCAAACTCAAGACGGGTACGGCAAAGAGATGCCGTGCTTGGGGAAAGTACGCCATCAAGCCGCAACACAGTGGCATAGTGATCGCGCCAACAATGAAGTCGCCGGAGGCGAAGTCAGCCAAGGGCCCGGCGGCGGGAAGGTTTCTCACGCTCAGCCAAAACAGAAGATTCACCGCGCCCAGACCGAAGAAGGAGATGTGGCCGAGACGATACATCCGGCGCTTGAAGCTGGCATAACCCCCGAGCCAATTTTCCCGATGAAAGAACAGGCCAAGGACCATGCCCGAGACGAAACCGAGAAGTGTCCAGAGCCAGGCAACGATCAGATTCAGTTGCAACAGCGCTTTCATTGCTTCCCTTTTAACCCAGCGAGGTGGGGAAGCGTTAATTGATAAAAAGCCGCCGGCCATCGCCCAACTCAATGATGAGCGAGCGGCTGGTCGGCAGGATCAATCCTTGAAGCGCACCAAGTACCACGGTTTCGGCCCCGCGGAAACCACGATCGTGGCGGTGATATTGGTGACAACTTCGGCGCGGGTCTGGGCCATCCAGGAATCGAAGGTGATGTTGTTCAAAGCCCCTTCCCATTCAAACTCAGCGCCGCTGACGATGGCGTACCGAAGCCCCCGGCGCCGGATTTGTTCCGCAGTTTCCAGCAGGGCAATCTGCGCAACCTGGCGCGAGAAGTAAGGTCGCCAGAAGGAAATGTCCAGATCGTCGGAGGTGCCGAGAAAACCGATGGTTTTCAAGTCCGATGGCAACTGGGCGCGCAGCTCCGGCAATGGATCGGAACGGATTGAATAAACCGAGTAGGTGGTCAGGGCGCGTTGCAGCAAGCGGTTGTCCGGCTTCGCCTTTACCGCCCTGGTCAGGATGGTTTGCGCCGGCCAAAGCGGACGCGCAGGAACCACGATCAAGACGGCGAACGCTACAATGAACACAGCCCACGCCAGCATCTGCCACCAGCGTTTCCGGACGAGGGCGGACTGCTCCACGCCCACGAGCAGCAGCGGCAGGAGCAGCGGATAGTATGGCGCGATCAGCCGGCCCGGGGTGACCATTCCTGACTTGGCGCCGTACGCTGCCAGCGCAATCCACGGGGCGATCAGCGCCAGTTTCCGGACGAGCGGGGGAATCGCACTGTGCAAATGGGGAGCTTGGTGTCGCCGACGAAGTCCAATGATTGCCCACAGCGCGGAAATCAGCAGGAGGCCGCCCACCCCGGCCCCAACCCCGACCCAGTCTTCCGTCGGCAACTCCCACAGCATGTGATACCCCTGTTCAAAATTCGCGTTCATGGGACGCGTGATGATGCCCGGCAGCAGTTGGAGGGCGTTTCGATTCCACCACCCCGCGATGGGAAAGAACGGCGGGCAAAGATTATTCTCCAACAGCAGGAAGGCATTGCCCCAAATTCCCACAAATGGATTCTTCATGTCCATGCCGGTGCGCTCGATGCTGAGGCCGGACCAATTGCCGAGGTAGTAAAGATTCAAGATCGCCGTGGGCAAAAACGAAACGATCACCGCGATCAACAGCGCGCGACTCGTGCCCAGTGGCTCTTGCTTCAACAACCGCCACAATGGCACGACTAGGATCAGCCAGGGCAGCGTGAGCGGGAGATTGCTCGCCTTGGCCCCGCCGAGCAGCGCCACCGCCAGCAGGGAATACCAGAGGTCGCCCGCCTTCCTTGAAACCCACGCCCGACACGCAAAATCCATCGCGGCGAGCGCATAGACCGCCGGATACGCATCATTTCCCGCGCTGCCCGCCTGCAACAGAAACACATAACCCGTCGGCAACAGCCACATCCATTGCCAAGCCACGCGCGCCCGCACCCCCAGCCGGGTCAGCAAACTGAAGATCAAACCCGGCAAGAGCAAATAAGGGATGAAATTCAACAAGAAGAGGCACCGGTCCGATCTCAGGAACAGCAACAACGGCGCGGAAAGCCATTCAATGCCACAAGCCCGCGTGTTCAAACGCGGATTCGGCGTGTAAATCCAATGCCACCCCTCGGCACTGAGCCAGTGCAACACGCGCGGAATGCGATAGCTCAGACCCGTGTGATTCGATGCCGGATAAATCACGCCGCTGATGAGGATCAGCACCGCCAGTGCGGCAAACATCATTGGGAAAGGCCGGGCCAACCGGTGTCGCCACTTGCTCCAGCGCCACGGCGTCGTGCGCTGATCAAATCCCCCGCGTGCCCGCATCTCGATGAAGACGATTACCCCAACAACACCCAGGACCACATAGCCAATCCGATTCAACAACCCAAACGCCGACAATGTCCACCCCGCGAGGCTCGTGAACACAGACACCCAAATCCAGATTTTGACTGCCGGTAAAAATGACATCGTCCTCCCAGGCGGGAGCGCGCGGGACTTTAGGAAGCACCCTCCGCCCGGTCAAATGTTTCTTTGCCACACACCATGCCTCTGATAGTAAGCCCACAAGGCAATCCTATGAACATTCACCACCTTGAACTCTTCTATTACGTCGCCAAACACGGCGGCATCAGCGAAGCCGTGCGCCACATGCCCTACGGCATTCAACAGCCCGCCATCAGCGGCCAGGTCATCCAGCTCGAAGAATTCCTTGGCGCCACCCTCTTCCATCGCCGGCCCTTTTCGCTCACGCCGCCCGGGAAGGAACTATACGACTTCATCAAACCCTTCTTCGACAATCTCACCCCCATGGCCGAAAAACTCCGGGGTGGCGTGTCCCAGCACCTGCGGATTGCGGCCTCCGAAACCGTGCTGCGCAGCTACCTCCCTGAGATGTTGCAGGAACTGCGCGGCCAGTTTTCAAAACTCAAAGTCACCCTGCGCGAGGGCTACCATCCCCAGGTCATCACCTGGTTGCTCGAACAGGAGATTGATCTCTCCATCGGCCTGCTCGGCGGCAAACCGCCCGCCGGCGTCAACGCCATCCCGCTGTTCAAACTCCCCCTCGTGCTGCTGGCGCCAAAAAACAGCAAACTCAAATCCGCCGATGAACTCTGGCAACGCGACCGCATCGAAGAGGCCCTCATCACCGTGCCCAGCAACGAACCCATTCGGCGCGCTTTCCAGGACGGACTCTCCCGGCGGGGCGTGGACTGGCTGGGCGGCATCGAAGTCAGCAGTGTCGAGATGATGCAAACCTACGTGGCCAACGGCTACGGATTTGGGGTGACGGTACATCTCCCGCGATTCAAACTGCTCCCCAAAGTGCGGCCAGTGCCACTCGACGACTTCGACGAACTGACCTTCGGCATGCTCTGGCAAGGCCGCCGGACGCCGGTGCTGGAGACCATGTTCAAAATCATTGAACGAACGGCCCAGGGGTTGTTGCAACCGTGATCCCGAATCGTCGTTGCGCGCTGGCGCGGCCCAGCCGGTGATACTCCAATCGCCGGCACCGGCGCCAAGGCGGTACGGTTGGGGCCGCCTTGCCGCTTCGCCGGATCGGATAAAGACACCGTGAGGCTGGTGCTCATTCGTGCCCGCTGCCGCCCGGACGTGGACGCAGAGTCTTCGGCAGGACCAGGGTAAAGACGGCCATGCCCAGCAGTGCAGTGCCGAGGAGCAGCAGCGCGGCGACGTTGCTGCCGGTTTGGTCTTTGATTACGCCCACCAGGTATGGCCCGGCAAATCCGCCGAGGTTGCCCACCGAGTTAATGAAGGCAATGCCCGCCGCCGCCGCCGTGCCGCCGAGGAATGCCGTGGTCATGGCCCAGAATGGTGCAATAGTTGATTTGATCCCGATGAAGGCGAGGGTGAGCGCCGCCATGGCAAGGTAAGGATTTTGGAACCAGGCGCTGAACGCGAAACCAATCGCCGCCGTCAGGGCGGCCAGCGCCACGACGAGGCGGCGTTCGCCGGTTTGATCGGAATACCGCGCCACAACAATCATCACCACGCCGGCGGCAAAGTAAGGAACGGCGTTGATGATGCCGATGACGAAGGTATTGGTGATGGAAAGGCCTTTAATGATGGACGGCAGCCAGAGCTCGTAACCGTAACCGCCCACGTTCATGAGGAAGTAGAGCAGGCACAGCAACCAGACGCGGCCATTGGTGAAAATTTCGATCAAGCCGTGACGCGCCACATGACCGGACGGCACCGGATCATCCGCGAGCCGGCCTTGAATCCAGGCTTTTTGGGCGGGCGAGAGCCAGCGCGCGTCGCCCGGGCGATTGGGCAGGTGGAGGAGGATAACCAGGCCCATTAGCACGGCGGGAATTCCTTCGATGAGGAAAAGCCATTGCCAGCCCGCGAGCCCGCCGAAGCCGTGGAGGTTCAGCAACGCGCCGGAAATGGGCGAACCAATGACCCCGGCCAGAACGCCGCCGACCACGAACATGGCTACGGTGCGGGCGCGTTCGTGCGCGGGAAACCAGTAGGTGAGGTAGAGAATCACCCCGGGGAAAAATCCCGCCTCCGCCGCGCCAAGCAGAAAGCGCATCGCGTAAAACATGGTGGTGCCCTTCAGGAACATGAAGGCCATGGAGACGATTCCCCAGACGATCATGATACGGGCAATCCATATCCGGGCGCCCACGCGCTGGAGGATCAGATTACTCGGGACTTCAAAAAAGAAATAGCCAATGAAGAACAAACCCGCGCCGAGTCCGTAGGCGCTGCTGAACTTCTCCTCGGTCACACCGAGCACTTCGCGCAATTGTAGTTTGGCGAAACCAACATTGATCCGGTCAATGTAAGCGATGACATAGCAGAAGAAGAGCAATGGCAGCAGCCGCCAGATGACCCGGGTTAGCGTCGCGCGCTGTTCCTCGGGAGACAGCGGGGCGCCCGGAGTGCCGGTCGGCGAGGCAGGCGCGGGGCCAAAGTTGCTCATGAGTGGCGCAGAGGGTTCAAGGTAATCAGGGCCGACGGCAAGGCGAAAGTGCCGTGGTCCATCCGTAGCTTCCTCCATCCCGACCGGATCCTGCAGCTGAAGCATAGCCATGGCCTCGGTGGCGTCCTAATTTGCGGAGCGCCTCCGCTTGCGGCCCGGAAATGGTTCTGCCACGCTTTGGCTCGTGCGGCCATGAAATATCAACTCAATCGCGGCGGGCAGGACCTGGGGAGCTTCACCCTGCAAGAACTGCGGAGCCGCCGGGCCGCCGGGATGTTGAATGGCACGGAATGGGTGCGGCCCACGACCAGTGACCAATGGGAAACTCTGGCCGTGGTTCTAAGCCGCGTCGCCCCAGCCCAGATGCCCTTGAGCCCGCCGCCCGTGCCCTCCGCGGCTCGGGGAGGAAAAACCAATCGCGTCGTCACCGGCATTATTGTGGCCACGGTTTTGATTTTTTTGACTGGGGCTGTCTTCGTTGGCGTTCGCGGATTCCAGTTTCTCAAGCGCGTGCAGTCGGCGGTTCGGCAAGGTGGATCGGACGATGGCGTGACCGCCGCCCGCAAACCAGTCGTTGTGAAGCCCGGGACTTTGACCGAAGCGGACGTGAACAAGGACCGGCGCGCGTTCCGCGTGCGGCAATGGCTGGACGGTTACCAGAAAAACGAACAACGAAATCTTTCCTGGTCGCCGCAGGGCGTCGAGTTGATCGAGGCGTGGATTGACGCCAATTACGGCGGCAGCACCCGGACCAACCTGCCCTCGGTACCGGAACTCGGTGACAAATTGGTGGCGGCCGGGTGTGACGACCCGATGTTGCTGACGATTGCCGGTGTCACGAGCGTTGAACTCTATGAATCCATCCGTCGCTTGGAAAATGCGGTGAGCGGGTTTGAGCAGGCCAAATACAAAGCCTATCCCAAGCTCTATGCCACCGTCGCGCTGGGAAACAAATTGAAAAACCAGTCGCGGAGGGTTTGGAAAATGGATGCGCCCATGTTGGACGTGTCCGCCCTGCAATACCTGAAGCTGGCCATCCAGGACGGGAGCCTGGCTTCCCAGGATCAAGCGATCATTGCCGAGATTTTTTTGAACGACTGGGGAAGTGACTTCTTTAAGCGAAATCCCGTGGAAGTTTGCCGGACTTTCGAAGATGCCGGAGAACCATTCAAATGGCTGGCACTGGTGTTGACCGGCGAGAGGAACGTCGTCCTCGCCTGGAGCGCGCGCGGCAGTGGTTTCTCCCAATCCGTGACCGAGCGGGGCTGGCAGGATTTCTACAAACATTTGGGCGAGGCCCGGCAGGCTTTCACGGAGGCCTGGCAGCTCAAGCCGGAATGGGCATTGCCCGCCAGCCGGATGATCTATGTGGTAATGGGAGATTCCGGGGCCGACGAAATGCGCGAGTGGTTCGACCGCGCGACCAGTGCCCAGATTGATTATCCCCAGGCGTGGTCGAGCATGCGATGGGGGCTGCGCCCGCGGTGGCACGGAAGTCCTGAGGCGCTGCTAGCCCTGGGCGTCGCGGCGGTGAACACGGGACGTTTTGATACGGATGTTCCGCGCAAGCTCTTCGATGTCATCAACGATCTGGAATCCGAATATGAATGCCCGGTGGGTCAGCACATTTACGCGCAACCGAACATCTGGCCACAGGTGAGCCGGATGTACGAAGGATACATCAGTGCGCCCTCGCGGCTCTCCGAACGGAACGGCTGGCGCAGCGCCTACGCGGTTGTGGCGCATCTGGCCGGGCACCATGACGTGGCCCGGACCCAGTTGGAAGCTTTGAACTGGCAGCCGCGACCGGCCAACCTGAAGGACTGGGGCGTGGATTTGTCCATGATGCCGCTGGAAGTTGCGGCGCGCACCGGAGCGCAGGGCCAGCTGGTCGGCGAAGCGGAGCTGGCCCGTCGAAATGGTAATCCCGCGCGCGCGCTGGAAATTTACAGCGAACTGGGCAAGGTCGCTGATGCTGATGACCGCACGCGACAGTTTGTCGCCGTTCAGACGCCGCTGACGAAACTGGAGCAACGCCTGCAAGCGGGCGACTGGGTGGACTTTCTGCCGAGGGACGAGCAGGACCGCAACTGGGTGAAATCCTGGGCGGAATCCATGACCGTTTCCCCCGGCACCGTGGAACTTCAGTCGGGCAACGAGGGTCACTTGCTCTATTCGCGGGCGCGGGTGGGCAGTAATTTTGAAGTGCGGGGCGAGTTCGAAATTGTCCGGTCTTCCGATCAGGCCTTCCAAGCCGGACTGGTTTTCGGGATGCCCGATTGCGATCCGAGTTTTGATTCAATCAACTGGCAGGCGTTCCGGATGAAACGCAACGCGACCGAGGGCGAAATTGTTTCCCTCTCGCACGGCTGGACCAAGCAGCAAGTCTCCCGTCCGGTCAAGTTGCAGAATGACCGAAACGCGTTCTCCTTCCGCTTTCAAAATGGCAAGGCGACCGCCTCGGTCAACGGCGCCGAGGTGCTGCATGAAGTCGCCCCGACCCGACCCATTGTTCTGCCGGACGGAGAACTGCTGCTGGGGCTTGGCGCCTTCAACGACATGAACCAGACGGTGATTCGCTATCGTAATTTGCAGGTGCGCCAGCTTCCCGCCCCTGCCACCGGCGGGAACCGATAGCGTTCGCCCGGCGGAATCGCTTGTCATCAAACCGACCAGCCTCAACACTAGGCCCATGCAAGTTCCACTCGTCATGACGGTTATTGGCAAGGATCGCACGGGGCTCGTCGAGTCCGTGGCGCGATTGGTTGCGGAGCAAGGCGGCAACTGGCTCGAGAGCCGCATGTGCCGGTTGGGCGGAGATTTCGCCGGCATTCTGCGCGTGCATGTGCCGAAGGATCGGCGCACCGCCTTGGAAGCCGAACTGGCGAAGCTGGCAGGGTTGACCATTGTCGTCCGCTCGGATGAACCGGCGGCAACAGCGGGCACAATGCAATTGGCGTCGCTCGAAGTGGTGGGGCAGGACCGTCCGGGCATCGTGAAGGAAATCACCCATGCCCTGAGCGCGCAAGGCATCAACGTGGAGGAACTCGCGACGGAATGTGTCAGCGCGCCGATGTCGGGCGAGCCGTTGTTTCAGGCGAAGGCAAAGATTCTCGCTCCCGCCAATGTGGCGCTCGAAAAATTACGGCAGACGTTGGAAAACGCCATGTCTGGGCTGACGGTGGAGTTGGAGCGGATCAAATAAAAAACGGCGACCCGTTGCCGGATCGCCGTTTGTGAATTCGGTTGGCCGACTTACAGGCCCTTCTTGAGCATGACTTTGATGAGGTCGCCCACGCGGCAACTGTAACCCCATTCGTTGTCATACCAGCTCACGAGCTTGAAGAAGTTCTTGTTCAGCTCGATGCCGGAGCCGGCGTCGAAGATGGACGACAGTTCGCAGTGGATGAAATCCGAGCTGACGACTTCGTCTTCGGTGTAGCCGAGGATGCCCTTCAGGTAGGTCTCGCTCGCCTTCTTCATCGCGGCGGAAATTTCCTTGTAGCTGGTGTCCTTCACGGTCTTGACGGTGAGGTCCACCACGGAAACGGTCGGCACAGGGACGCGGAACGCCATGCCGGTGAGCTTGCCCTTGAGTTCCGGCAACACGAGGCCGACGGCTTTGGCCGCACCGGTGCTGGACGGAATCAGGTTCTGCGCCGCCGTGCGACCGCCCTTCCAGTCCTTCTTGCTCGGGCCGTCCACGGTCTTTTGCGTCGCCGTGTAGGCATGCACGGTGGTCATCAGACCTTCGGCGATGCCGAAGCCTTCCTTGAGCAGCACGTGGCAAACAGGCGCCAGACAGTTCGTAGTGCAGGACGCGTTGGAAACGATGTGATGTTTGCTCGCGTCATATTTGTCGTCGTTCACGCCCATGACGACCGTGAGGCAATCGCCCTTGGCGGGAGCGGAAATAATGACCTTCTTCGCGCCGGCGGTGATGTGGCCTTGTGCCTTCTCGACGTCGGTGAACAAGCCGGTGGATTCGATGACGAGGTCCACGCCGAGGGCCTTCCAGGGGAGTTCCGCGGGTGACTTGGCGCTGACGACCTTGACGTCCTTGCCGTTGACCACGAGGACATCATCCTCGGGCTTGTCGGCGGCGGATTTCTTGGAGCCGACTTCACCTTTGAAGCGACCCTGGATGGAGTCGTACTTGAGGAGATAAGCGAGGTTGTCCGCGGGGACGATATCGCCGACGGCAACGACTTCAATATCCTTGCCCACGAGACCTTGTTCGACCAACGCCCGGAACACCAGGCGGCCAATGCGGCCGAACCCATTGATTGCGACTTTCACTGCCATAATTCGATTTCAGTTCAGGTTAGAGTCAGTTAAAAACCAGCGCACATGCTAATAAGCGTGGGATGGGGGTCAATGCGGAAACTGACCGAAACTAATCAAATGTTGTTCTTGTCACCCCGGCTGATGATTTCTACATTCCAACCAGAATTTGCCCTGGTGATGCTTTGACATGATTGAGTTGATTCAGTTTCCGTGGAGTCCGTTCTGCCTCGTCCAACGGCGTATCCTCGAGTTTTCCGGCGTCCGGTTCAAAACCACCAATCTCAAGCTCACCGGCGACCGTTCCCCCGTCTGGAAACTCACCAAGGAACGTTACTACGGTGTCCCCATCATCCGGGACGGACGCAACGTGGTCTTCGAGACGGGCGAGGACTCTCAAGTCATCGGCAAGTATCTGGATCAGAAACTCGGGCTGGGCTTGTTCCCCGCCGACCTTGAAGGCGAGCAATCCATCCTCTGGCGTTACATCGAAAATGACATTGAGGGGCTGACCTTCAAACTCAACGACGTTTACTACCGGGAAAATGTCACCAAGCCAGACCAGCTTTCGTACATCCGGCACAAGGAACGGAAGTTCGGGCGCGGCTGTCTGGACCAGTGGCGTTCGCAGCAGAAGCCGATGGTGGCGCAGTTGGCGGAGCGGTTGTTGCCGTTTGAAGAAATGCTAGCCTACCGCCCTTTCCTGCTCGGCGCGCGACCCCGGTTCATTGATTTTGATCTGGTCGGCATGCTCGACAATTTCCTCTACTCTGGCCACTACCAGTTGCCGGCCAACCGGCCTCAAATCCAAAAATGGTATCGCCGGCTGGCATCCGCCAAGCTTTCTCAATTCGCAACGTGAAGAATTACATTCTCGACACCAACGTTCTCCTCCACGATCCCAACTCCCTGCTCAATTTTCAGGACAACAACGTCCTGATTCCCATCGAAGTCATCGAGGAAATTGACCGGTTCAAACGCGAGTCCACCGAGCTGGGCCAGAATGCCCGCACCGTATCCCGGATGCTCGACGGCTTTCGCGGCCAGGGCAGTTTGAGCGACGGCGTGAAACTTCCGAATGGCGGCAAGCTCCGCATCACCGTTCAGAAGAAAAGTCTCACCAACGGCGCGAGCAACGGCAATGGGCACAGCCACGCCAAAGGGATGAGCGTGGACAACAAAATCCTCGCCGAAGCCAAGATCATTCAAAAGGGTGACCCGAAGAACAACACGATCCTGGTTTCCAAGGACATCAACCTCCGCATCAAAGCCGACGCCATCGGACTCGACGCCGAGGATTACGAAACGGATCGCGTTCACATCAAAGATCTCTACACGGGCATGATCGAAATCATGGTCGCCCCCCAGAAACTGGCGGACTTTCGCGCCAATGGAGAACTCGAGGTCAACGGTGGCAAACAGTATTTCCCGAACGAGTATTGCACACTGATTGACGAGACGAATCCCAAGAAGTGCGCGCTCACCAAGGTGGACGCCACCGGCACGAAACTCGTTCCGATCATTGACTGTCGCGAAGGCGTTTGGGGCATCAAACCGCGCAATCGCGAACAGCACTACGCTTTCGATGCTCTGCTCGACGACCGCGTCAAACTCGTCACGCTCATGGGCAAGGCCGGCACAGGAAAGACGTTGATGGCGATGGCGGCGGGATTGAAGCGCACCATACTGGATCGCGAATTCCGCCGCGTCGTGGTCGCGCGTCCAACCATTTCGATGGGCAAGGAACTCGGCTTCCTGCCGGGTTCGCTCGAAGAAAAGCTCGCGCCATGGATGCAGCCCATTCACGACGCGCTCGAAATGTTGAGCGACTTGAACATGGGCCACGACCACCGCCGCAGCACCGACCTGATGCGCTCTGGCAGCATCGTGGTGGAAGCGTTGAGCTACATTCGCGGCCGCAGCATCGCGAATCAGTTCATGATCATTGACGAGGCACAGAACCTCACGCCGCTCGAAGTTAAGACCATCGTCACCCGCGTGGGCAACGGCACGAAAATCGTTTTCACCGGCGATCCTTACCAGATTGACAATCCATACGTGGACGGCTCCTCGAACGGATTCAACTATATCGTCAGCAAGTTCCGCCCGGAATCCGTGGCCGCGCACGTCGAACTTCAGAAGGGCGAACGCTCTGAACTCGCGGAGCTGGCGGCGAATATTCTCTGAACAGCAAAAAGCGCGGAGAGCGTTGGCCCTCCGCGCTGGCGAAAGTTTTTCCGATTACTTCTGCGGCGCCGCGCCGGCAATGCTCAGCGTGAGTTCAATCGTGTCCGAGACCTTGTCTTCCGGCGCTTTGGGATTCACGCCGAAGTCAGAGCGTTTAATCGCGAAATTCGCGCGAATGACCAACAGGTCTCCCTTCGCATTCGGCATTCGCTTCCCCAGCGCGTCCTTCAGGTAAGTGAGCTTCACTGGAATGGTGATGTCTTTCGATGCGCCTTTGAGCGTGAACGTGCCGACCGCATCCGCCGTGGTGGTGTCGCCCGTGGTTTTGACGCTCTTCAACTCTTTGACCTCGAACGTAATCTCTTTGTTGCTGGCCACGTCCACCCAGTCCTTGCCGTGCATGTGTTCTTTCATCATGCCGTTGGGAACGGTGAGCGATTCAGCAGCCACGACGATCTTGCCCTTGGTCGCACCGGGATTGGCGGCATCAAAAGTAACCGTGCCGGAAATCCCGCTGGCGCTCCCGCTGATGGCTTCGAGCGGGGCGTCCAGTTTGAACACGGCGTTGTTGACGCCTTTCGGGTCTTTGAAGTCAAACGTTTGTGGCGCGGCCAACGCCACGCTCGCGAGGCCGACGGCGGTGAGCAGGGATACGATTTGTGTTTTCATGTAGGGGGGTGTTTTCAGTTTTGTGTTTTTGGTTTGTTACGAATCAACAGGGTTGCGCCGGCCAGGACTCCCGCCGCGAGCAGTGCGCCGCCCAAAAAATCAATGCCGGGCGTGAAGCGA
Organism: Limisphaerales bacterium; assembly: GCA_044225555.1. Lineage (GTDB taxonomy): Bacteria > Verrucomicrobiota > Verrucomicrobiia > Limisphaerales > JADLHS01 > JADLHS01. Next base: position 125,803 of record JBGAIM010000009.1, read on the forward strand.
TCTTGATAACTCACGCCTTCCAGCCCGGTCACCTCGTCCACGGTTTTTACCTGAACCTGGGTCTTGGTCCAGCCGCGATTGGCGCCGCGCGCCGCCCAGAGTGCCACAGCACTCACGGCGACCACGACCGCGACGATTTGGAGCACGCGTTTCATACTCGTGTTCAATTCAGGTCAAACAACAGTACCTGCGACGGCTGCTGGGCGGCAAGCTTCACCCGCGCTTCCTCGGACAATGCCGCGGCATCACCGGCCTTCAATACCTGGCCGTTCACCTCGATCTCACCCGTCGCCACGTGAACCCACGCCTGACGACCGGGATTCAGCACATGTTCAACCGAATCCTTGGGATTCAATCGCGCTAGGTGCAAATCCGCGTCCTGCTGGATGGCGATTGAACCATCCCGTCCGGACTTGGACGCCACGAGGTGCAGCCTGCCGGACGGCGCCTTGGCCATGGCCTTCTCGCCGTAACGCGGTTTCACCCCGCGTTGATCGGGCACAATCCAGATTTGCAACAAGTGCGTCTCTTCCTGCTCGGAAGGATTGAACTCGCTGTGCCGTACTCCTGTTCCAGCGGACATGTATTGGAAATCGCCCGGGCGGATCACGCTGCCGTTGCCCATCGAGTCCTTGTGCTCCAGCGCGCCGTCCAGCACGTAGCTGATGATTTCCATGTCGCGATGCGGGTGCATCCCGAACCCGCCGCCCGGCGCGATGCGATCGTCATTGATCACGCGCAATGAGCGGAAACCCATGTGCCGCGGGTCGTGATATTCCGCAAAGGAAAAGGTAAAATAGCTGTCGAGCCAGCCGTGATTCACGTGGCCGCGTTCTTCGGATTTTCGGATCGTCATCATATTCATTCGCTTTCTTTTTAACATCGTTCTCGTCGTCGTCCTCGTTCTCGTCCTCGAAACGACATTCGTTTCACGGTTAAAGCAATAACCCGGGGCACGGATTGCGCCCAATACTTAGTTGCTGGCCTTGCCATGCCTTTAGGGAATGGCAGGTGTGCATCAATGACACGCCCTTGATTTGGTAGGGCTGGTCGCGCTGCGACCAGCCAATCCTCACAGCGCGAGGATTGCCACCATGTGGTTTCACCCGGCTTGTCATCGCCCACGGTAATGCCTATTGTCGCCGCGCATGAGCAGTTGCCCCTACCTCTGCCGCATCCGGTTATTGACGCTGCAAGTCTTCTTGATTTTCGCAACGTCCACGTTCGCCAGTGACATTCTCCCGCCCGGCTTCCGGCCGAAACCCGTCGGCGTCCACGCCCTCGTCGGTGGCAAAGTAGTGACCAAGCCGGGCGAAGCGATTGAAGGCGCGACCATCGTCATTCGCGACGGGCTGATTGAAGCCGTCGGAAAGAGTATCTCCGTGCATGCCGACGCGCGGATTTGGGATGCGACCGGCTTGACCATCTATGCCGGGTTTATTGAATCCTATCTTCCGGTTGGCCAGACGAACCAGCCCGTTTCCACCAGTGACACCGAGCCGGTTGGCTTGTCGTCCTTCACCGCGGGTGGGGTGAATTTCTACGGCGCGCCCGGTCAACGCATTGACACCGGCCAGCGCGGTCCCGGCTATGAAGTTTCCAAAGTCACCCCGGAAGTGCGGGCCGTGCGCAGTTACTCGCCCGATCAGAAAACCATTGAGCCATTGCGCCAGCTCGGTTTCACCACGGCGGTCGTTGCCCCGGCGCGGGGCATTGTGCGCGGCACGAGCGCGCTGATATCGCTGGCGGAACAAGACCCGAATGAAGTGGTGGTGAAGTCCGATGTGTTCCAGCACATCGCGTTTGAGGCCGGCGGCGAAGATGAACGCGCGTATCCCGGTTCGCTCATGGGCGCGATTGCCGTGGTGCGCCAGAGTTTCTTTGACGCGCAACACTACGCCCTCGACCAGGCCGATTGGCAAAATAAACCCCAAGGCCGCAAGCGTCCGGAGTTCGATCCCTCGCTCGAAGCGTTGCAGCCGGCGACAGACGGCAAGCAGCGGGTATTGTTCGAGCCAGGCAGCGCGTTAATGGTGGATCGCGCGGCGCGCGTGGCGCGGGAGTTAAAACTGGATTTCGTCATCATCTCCTGCGGACAGGAATGGCGTCGGCCTGATCTGGCGAAGGAAACCGGTGCAACCTTCATCGTGCCACTGGATTTTCCCACACTGCCCAAGCTGCCGAACGACGACGACTGGGAACAGGTGACGCTGGACCAACTGCGCGCGTGGGATTGGGCGGCGGAAAATCCGGCATTGCTGCGCCAGCAGAAACTCGACATCGCGCTGACGACTTATTCGCTGCCCGACAAGAAAGTTTTCCGAAAGAATGTGAAGCTGGCGGTGGATCGTGGTTTGTCTGAAACCGATGCGCTGGCGGCGCTGACGACGATTCCCGCCAAACTCTTCGGTGTGGACAAACAACTCGGTACGATTGAAGCCGGCAAAATTGCCAATCTGACCATCGTGGATGGCAAAGGTTATTTCGACCCCGAGTCCCGGGTGCGCGAAGTTTGGGTGGATGGCCGGAACTACCACGTGCAGTCCGCCAAGGAAGTCGCGAAGAAAGATGACGCCGAGAACAGTGAGAAGGAAGGTAAGAGCAAAGCGGAAAAGGAGAAAAAAGAAGCGGAGTTGAAGGAGCTTCAGAACAAACGTGTGGCGCGAAGTCCGATGGAAGGGCGTGGAGTAATTGCGAGTCCACCGGCAATTCTGATTCGCAACGCAACGCTTTGGACCTGCGGGTCTCTCAGCCGAGTTGAACAAGCCCATCTCGTTATCACGAACAGTCGAATTTCCTACGCTGGAAAATCGCAAACTATTTCTGGATACGTAGACGTTGATCCAAAAGGTTTGGTGGAGTTCGCTGGTGGCGGCCTCCACATCACCCCCGGCCTGATTGATGCGCACAGTCACTCGGCCATTCTCGGCGGTGTGAACGAAAGCACCTTGCCGTCAAGCGCAATGGTCCGTATCGGCGATGTAGTGAACTCCGAGACCAAGAATATTTCGGAGCAACTTGCGGGCGGGTTGACTTCGGCAAATCTGCTGCACGGCTCGGCCAATCCCATCGGCGGACAGAACCAGATCATCAAATTGCGAGAAGGAGCGAGTCCCGAGGGAATGAAGTTTGAAGGCGCACCGCCGGGTATCAAGTTCGCGCTCGGCGAAAACGTGAAGCAATCCAACTGGGGCGACCGTAACACGACGCGTTTCCCCCAATCCCGCACGGGCGTGCCGACGTTCTATCGCAATCGCTTCACAGCGGCGCAACAGTATTTGCAGGAGTGGCAGGAGTTCCGGACCAAAGGCGGTGTTCCGCCCAGACGGGATTTGGAGCTCGAAGCCATCGGCGAGATCATCGAAGGCAAACGGTTCATCCACTGTCACAGCTATCGGCAGGATGAAATCTTGGCGTTCCTGCGCACGATGGAGAGTTTCAACGTCCGCGTCGGCACGCTGCAACACATCCTCGAAGGCTACAAGGTCGCCGACGAAATCGCGAAGCACGGCGCCGGCGCGTCGTGTTTTGCCGACTGGTGGGCCTACAAGTTCGAGGTGTATGACGCGATTCCCTACGCGGGCGCGTTGATGCGCGAGCGCGGCGTATTGGTTTCGTTCAATTCGGATTCCTCCGACTTGGCGCGCCGCTTGAACACGGAAGCCGCCAAAGCCGTGAAGTTCGGCGGTGTGTCCGAGGAAGAGGCGCTGAAGTTCGTCACGATCAATCCGGCCAAGCAACTGGGTATTGATAAACGCGTTGGGTCGCTGGAGCCGGGCAAGGACGCCGACTTCGTGGTGTGGTCGGGCAATCCACTGGATACGCGAAGCGTGGTGCTCCAAACGTGGATTGATGGGAAGAAATACTTTGATCGCGATGAAGTGGCCAAACGCGCGGCGGCTTTGAAGCAGGAGCGCGAAGACTTGATCGCGAAAGCCAAGAAGCTGGCAAAACTTTCTGGCGGAGGAGGGGGTGGAGACGGCGGCGGTGGTGATGGTGGTTCGTTTTTCCGTGTTTCGTTGGAGCATCAATTCGACGGCATCGAGCGTCACTGCATGGAAGGGGAGGCGCACTGATATGAGATACGATTTTAGTTGGTGTGTGGGGTGCCGGAGCAAAAGCGCCAGAGGACTGGCGCAGTCCAAGACGCTGGTGCGCTTGCCGAATGCCTGCCGAATTCCGCTAGGTCTTGGAGTGCGGTGGCCCTCCACCGTTTTGGCAGCGCTGACCGTGATCACGCTTGGGTTGACTTCAGCCCGCGCCGAATCGCTGCTGCTGTCCGGTGCGACCGTTCACACGGTTTCCGGCGAGACAATCACCAACGGTCAGGTGCTGGTGCGTGATGGAAAAATCGCTGCGGTGGGCAAATCGGTTTCTGATAATGGCGCAAAAGAAATCTCACTCGCGGGTCAGCATCTTTATCCCGGAATGATCGCGTTGAACACCGATCTTGGGCTGGCGGAAATTGGTGCGGTGCGAGCGACGCTCGATGTCCGGGAGGTGGGCGAATACACACCGGATGTCTATTCCTGGCTGGCGGTGAATCCGGATTCGGAACTGCTCCCGGTGGCGCGGGCCAATGGCGTGGCTTATTTCGAGCCGACACCGGCGGGGGCCGTGGTAGCGGGCCAATCGGGTTTGCTGGCGTTGGACGGCTGGACGACCGAGCAGATGGTTGTAAAAAAATCGGTGGCGCTGCACGTCTATTGGCCCAGCGCGAATCTCGACACTACGCCCAAGGAGCGCGCCCGCGATCCGAAGAAATCGAAATCGCTCGAAGATCAGGACAAGGAGCGTAAAGAGAAACTGCGGCAGTTGGATGATTTCTTCGCGGAGGCGCGGGCGTATGCCAAGGCGAAGGCGGGTGCGAAGGATTTTCAAGTCGTGCCGGCGTGGGAAGCCATGCTGCCGGTGGTGCGCGGAGAGATTCCCGTGACCATTCATGCAGATGAGGTGCGTCAGATTCGCGCCGCCGTGGTGTGGTCGGCTACGAATGGCGTGAAGATGGTCCTTGCGGATGGGCTGGACGCCTGGCGCGTGGCGGAGTTACTGGCCACGAACCATGTTCAGGTGGTCTTCAGCCACGTTTACACCCAACCCCAGCGCGAAGAGGACGGCTATGACGCGCAGTTTCGAGCCGCCGGCATCTTGAACAAGGCGGGTGTGAAAATCGCCTTCAGCGGCGGCGGCGGCCCGGGTGGCAATGGCTCGCTCGTAAAAAACCTGCCCTACACGGCGGCCCAGGCGGTGGCGTTTGGCCTGCCGGGGGACGAGGCGTTGAAGAGCATCACCCTTTATCCGGCGCAGATCGCAGGCGTCGCCGACCGGTTGGGTTCAATTGAAGTTGGCAAGGACGCGACGTTGTTTGTTGCCGACGGCGACATTCTCGACATTCGCACCAACGTGAAGCGGATGTGGATCGGCGGGAAGGAAGTCAGCCTGGAGAATCGTCACACGCGGCTTTACGAGAAATACAAGAATCGGCCCAAGCCATGATGAATCGCCCAACCATCGCCATCATCGGCGCCTCGAACGACCGCGCCAAATTTGGAAACAAAGCCGTGCGCGCATTTTTGCAGCAGGGTTACGAAGTGTTTCCCGTGAACCCGAGGGAGGAAACCATTGAGGGATTGCGTGCTTTCAAGTCCATCGCTGACGTTCCGGTGCGCCCGCACAAGATCAGCGCGTACCTGCCGCCAGCGATATTGCTCAAATTACTGCCCGACATTGCGGCGAAAGGCTGCGATGAATTCTGGCTGAATCCGGGTACGGAGTCGGATGAAGTCCTCGCCGAAGCGGAGCAACTGGGACTCAATGTCGTTCAGGCATGCAGCATCGTTGGCGTAGGAGTATCGCCGGAGGAACTTTAACCTGCGCCGCCGCCAGCGATTGGCTTGGGCGCACCTTTGAGCAGGGCGATGCCGTAGTCGCGGTTCATGCGCGCGATGAAGTCGAGGGAGATTTCCTTCGGGCAAACCGCTTCGCAACTGCCGGTCACGGTGCAGGCGCCGAAACCTTCCGCGTCCATCTGGTCCACCATCGCTTTGACGCGCTTGAAACGTTCGGGCTGACCTTGCGGCAACAAGCCGAAATGCGAAACCTTCGCCGCCACAAACAGCATAGCACTGGCGTTCTTGCACGCGGCCACGCAGGCGCCGCAACCGATGCACTGCGCCGCGTCCATGGCAAGGTCGGCATTTTCCTTCGGAACCGGAATCGAATTCGCGTCTGGCGCGGCGCCGGTGCGCACGCTGATGAAACCGCCCGCGTGCTGGATGCGGTCGAAGGCTTTGCGATCCACGACGAGGTCTTTGATGATTGGGAACGCCTTCGCGCGGAAGGGTTCGACGACGATGGTATCCCCATCGCGGAAACTGCGCATGTAAGTCTGGCAGGTCGCCACGCCTTTGTGCGGGCCGTGCGGCTTGCCGCCGATCACTAGCGAACACGTGCCGCAGATGCCCTCGCGGCAGTCATGGTCAAACGCAATGGGGTCTTCGCCCTTGTTGGCGAGTTCTTCGTTGACTACGTCCAGCATTTCGAGGAACGACATGTTCTCGTTAAGCGCCGGGGATTCGTAGGTGCGGAATTCGCCGGGCGTGTTGCCGTTCTTCTGCCGCCAGACTTTGAGTTTAACTTTCATGACGTCTAAATCGTTTCAGGTTGCGGCTTATTTGTAGGAACGTGTGCTCATGTGGACTTCTTCATACACGAGCGGCTCTTTGTTGAGGATCGGCGCTTTGTCCGGTGAACCGGCATATTCCCAACCTGCCACGTAGGCGAACGCGTCGTCCCGACGCTTCACGTCGCCGGGGTTCACGAGGCCCTGTTTCGTCTCCGGATCGTCCTTGGTGTATTGATATTCCTCGCGGAAATGGCCGCCGCAACTTTCCTCGCGGTGCAAGGCGTCGCGGCACATGAGTTCGCCCAACTCGAAAAAGTCAGCAATGCGCCCGGCGTTTTCGAGGTTTTGATTCCATTCGTTCGAGTCACCGAGGACGTTGACGTTCTTCCAATACTCCTCGCGCAACGCAGCGATTTCCTTGATGCCCTTTTCCAGGCCGACCTTGGTGCGGGCCATCCCGCAGTAATCCCACATGAGCTTGCCAAGTTGCTTGTGGAAACTTGCTTGAAAGATTCGTGATCGGTTTTCGGGCGCTTGGCCGGGCTTTGCGAAGCGAGGTAAGCACTGATGGTCGCCGGGATGACGAAGTAACCGTCGCTCAAACCCTGCATCAACGCGCTCGCGCCGAGACGATTCGCGCCGTGATCGGAGAAATTCGCCTCGCCGAGCACGAACAAGCCCGGCAGGTTGCTCATCAGGTTGTAATCCACCCACAGCCCGCCCATCGTGTAGTGAACGGCGGGGTAGATGCGCATCGGCGTCTTGTAGGCATCCTCGTTCGTAATTTCGTGGTACATCGCGAAGAGGTTGCCGTAACGCTCCCGGACCTTGCCTTCGCCGAGACGATTGATGGCGTCGGCAAAATCAAGATACACGCCCAAACCAGTTTCACCGATGCCGCGACCTTCATCGCAAACCATCTTCGCGGCGCGCGATGAAACGTCACGGGGCGCGAGATTCCCGAACGCGGTGTACATCCGTTCGAGGTAGTAATCACGATCATCCTCGGCGATGTCTTTGGGCGCTTTCTTGCAATCTTCCTTCTTCTTGGGCACCCAGACGCGACCGTCGTTGCGCAACGATTCGCTCATCAGCGTGAGCTTGGATTGATAATCGCCGCTGACGGGAATGCAGGTCGGATGAATCTGCGTGTAGCACGGATTGCCGAAGCACGCGCCGCGCTTGTAGGCGCGCCAAATCGCGGTGGCGTTCGAGCCACGCGCGTAAGTCGAGAGGTTGTAGGTGTTGCCGTAACCGCCGGTCGCGAGCACGACGGCATCGGCGTTGTGGCGGGAAATTTCGCCAGTCTGAAGATTGCGAACGATGATGCCCTTCGCGTGGCCGTCCACGACCACGAGGTCGAGCATCTCGGAGTGCGTGTAAGATTTCACGCCACCCGCGCCAATCATTTTGCAAAGGGCGGAATACGCACCGAGCAACAATTGCTGACCCGTCTGACCGCGGGCGTAAAACGTGCGCGAAACCTGCGCGCCGCCGAACGAGCGGTTATCGAGCAACCCGCCATATTCGCGGGCAAATGGAACGCCCTGCGCGGCGCACTGGTCAATGATGTTGACCGAGACTTCGGCGAGTCGATGGACGTTGGCTTCGCGCGCGCGGAAGTCGCCGCCCTTGATCGTGTCGTAGAAGAGGCGATGCACGGAGTCGCCGTCGTTCTGATAATTCTTCGCGGCGTTGATGCCGCCCTGCGCCGCGACCGAGTGGGCGCGACGGGGAGAATCGTGGAACACGAAGTTGTGAACTTCGTAGCCAAGTTCCGCCAGCGTGGCCGCGGCCGACGAACCGGCGAGGCCCGCGCCGACGACGATGATCTTGTATTTCCGCTTGTTCGCCGGGTTGATGAGCTTGGTGTTGAACTTGTAGGACTCCCACTTTTGCGAAAGCGGGCCGGCGGGGATGTTGGAATTCAGCGTGGCCATGTTACTTCGCCTCCTGTGCGGTGGTGGTCGCGGGCTCGACCAGCGTATGCTTTGCCTTTTCGGCGTATTCCGAACCGACGATGCGCAGGAAAATAGCCGCCGGGATCGAGGCGTAACCAAGGAAGATCGCAATGCTGACCACCTTGGCGAGTAGTTGAATGCGTGGCCACCAGACATGATTGCGCAGGCCAAACGATTGAAACGCGCTGGAAATGCCGTGTCCGAGGTGAATGAACAGCAACGCCTGCGCGATGAGATAAAACGCGGCCACCCACCACACTTGAAAACCGAGGATCATCATGGCGTAAACATCCGGGACGGTGTCGCCATGCAGGGAGGTCTTGAGTTTGGTAAAATCACCGACGCCGTTGATGGCGGGCAGACGCGCGGTGAAATGGGCGAGGTGATAAATGATGAACGCCAGGATCACGATGCCACTCATCAGCATATAACGCGATTGCCAGGTCGAACCGTAGGCATCCCCACCCGCGTAACCGACCGGCCGCGCCGCCTTGTTCGCCGCACTCAATTGGACAGCCGTGGTGATATGCAGAGCGACCAGCACCAACAGCCCGAGGCGCGCGCCCCAGACCATCAGCGGTTTGCTTTGGAGGAAGTGCGCGTAGGTATTGATCAGTTCCGGCGGTCCGAAGACCTGGAGGTTGCCCACCAGATGGCCAACGACGAACAAAAACAGTAATACGCCCGTCCCGGCCATGACAAACTTGCGGCCAAGTGACGATTTGAGAATTCCCGCCACGGTGCTCATTGGAGTTAGATTGACTGACAGGGCGGACTGCCCCGCAATGGGAGCGAAAGTTAGCGAGCCGATGAGTGGAACGTCAATGAAACATAACTTCTATAAGTCGCGCTTGGAAAAAGGTCTTAATACCTAATCGCCTGCGCTCATTTTCGAGTCCTCCGGCGGGGGAAAGCCGATATCTGCACCGAGCCCTGCATCATGGCAGCGCGCCGTGCTCGGGGAACGCAGTTCCCACTGGCGGCACGATGCGAGACAGACCGAGAGCGTGGCGGGTTTGCCAATGAAACCGCCAGGCGAGGCCGGCTGCGGCCACGCCCAGTCCGGTGGCGAGGCCGGTCCAGATTCCGACCGCGCCCCAGTGCGCACGAAATGCCAGCCACCAGCCCAGCGGCACCGCCAGCACCCAGTAAGCCAGCACCGCAATCAACGCCGGCACGCGCACGTCTCCCAATCCCCGTAACGCCGAGATCGAAGTCACCTGCACGCCGTCGGCAATTTGGAAGATGGCCGCCACGATCAGCAGGTGGGCGGTCAAGTCCACGACGGTGGGCGAAGCGATGAACCAACCGGCAATGGGCCGGCCCGCAATCATGAACACGGCACCGAACAAGGCCATGATACCCGCTGCTAGTCCCACCGCGCCCAGCCCGATACGGCGCATGCGGATGAATTGTCCGGCACCGAAAGCGTGCCCCACCCGGATGCAGGCCGCCGCGCCCAGCCCCAGCACGAACATGAAGCTCATTGCGGCGCACGTGATCGCGATCTGATGCGCGGCGATGGCGTCCGCGCTGATCCAGCCCATCATGATGGCCGCGAACGTGAATGCGCTCACTTCACAGAAATGTTGACCCGCGACCGGCCAGCCAAGCTTGAGCAAACTAAGAAAACATACCCGGCTCCAGGCAGCCCGCCAGCGCCCGGGCTGAAACCTGCGCAAGGCCGGGGCACGCAGAACATACACCAACAGCACCAGCGCCATCACCGACCGGGCAATCACCGTTGCCCAGCCCGCACCCGTCAGTCCCAGGGCGGGGGCGCCCCAGTGGCCATAAATCAAAATCCAGTTCAAGCACATGTTCAACAACACCCCGCCGAGCATCACAAACGTTGGTGCCCACGGGTGCTTGAGCGCTTCGGCGAATTGCTTGCAACCGTGCGCGACCAGGGCGGGAAGCAATGACCAGCCGAACAGCAGCAGATAGTTGCCAGCCTCCGCGACCACCTCGGGTGGTTGCCCCATGAGCGGGAGAAGTGGATAGAGGATGAACATCGACAGCGCCGCCAATAACCCGGTTGCGACCGACACGATCAGCCCATGTCGCAGAACTTCGCCGGCATCACCCGATTTGCGTGCGCCGTAGGCTTGCGAAGTCAGCACTGCGATGGAGGACAACAGCCCGAGCCCGAACACCAGCGGCAAATGCGCCACGGCATTCACGAACGAAGCCGCCGCCAGCGGGACCACGCCGAGGTTGCCGACCATGACCGTGTCCGCCAGCCCCATCAACATCTGGCTCACCATGCCCGCCATGATGGGCAGCGCTAGTGCCAGCGTGGGCCGGATCTCGCGTCGCCAGAGGCGGAAGTTTTGGAATATTTGGAACACCATGGACCGGTCAGTCAGTTGTTTTCACCGTCGGCACCGGGAAACTTGTCGTCACTGACTTGGCCGCCGGCTTGGCCGCACCGCCACGTAACACCACGATCACTGCGACAATAATCAACGTACCAGCCGTGAACAGTTCCGGCGAAAAAGCCTCACGTCCGATGGTACAGCCCAGAATCACGGCGATGAGCGGATTCACATACGCGTAGGTCGCCACGCGTGCCGGCGTGGTGGCATGGAGCAACCACACATAAGCGGTGTAAGCCACGAGCGAGCCGGCGATTGTCAAATAGAGCCACGCGCCGAACGACAACGCGGTGACCCGCTCAATTGCAAATTGCCGCCCTTCGCCCTGGGCCAATGACAGCAACAGCAGGATTCCGCCACCGGTGATCATCTGCATCGCCACGCTCAGGAATGGCGACGCCGGCTTGCGCGCGCTGCGATTGAAAACCGAACCCCACGCCCAACAAATCGAGGCCGCCATCAACGTGGCCACGCCCAAGGCATGTGCCGAGCCCGCCCCGTTGAGCTGCTTGCGCGCCAGCAGAACAACCCCGGCAAAACCTATGATCAATCCCAAACCCACGAGCGCGCGTGGCCGCACGCCACCGGGACGCAGCCAGTCCAGCAACACCATCCACACCGGCGTGAGCGCGATCAACAAGGCCGTCGCCGCTGAGGGAATCATTTGTTCTGCCCACGTCACGCCACCGTTGCCAACCGCGAGCATCAGTGCGCCTGCGATGGTGGCGTCGCGCCACTCGATCAGTGATGGCCAGGCCGTTCCGCGCAAACGCGCGAAAACAAACAACAACACGCCCGCCACCAGATGCCGCGTGGCCGCCATGAGGAACGGTGGAATGGATTCCACCGCGTAACGGATGCCGAGGTAGGTCGAGCCCCAGATCACATACACGAGGGCGAACGCCGTTATCACGAGCCAGAGCGGCGCGGAGCGGTGCGAGTTGGTTGTTTCAGTTTTCATTTTGGTTGCCCGTCAGTTCCGGCGGCAACGGGCAAGCAAAAACCCACCGCCGGAGGCCGACGGTGGGTTTCAAAATCTGGTTGTCTGTCTATGCGTTCAACCTCCCACCGCCGGCCGTGTGCGCGCTGGCTACCTTGCGCAGCCACGCGGCGCGTTTCGGCATCCAGTTCAGGTTGGCGATGGAAAGCTTCATCAGTTTCAAAAACGTGCCGGCACTCTAGCTGACCCGGGTTGGCGGTCAACCGATTATTTGACCAGGGTTGGTGGCCTTTCGGCCCATGACACCGTCTCCGGCCATGGCCGAATTGGGAATAACTTTTCCAACAAAGCCTTTGACTCGATTTGGCGGCTCATCTAGCAATGTCGCGAAGCTAAAAGGAGCAACCAAGGACTGAACCATGAGCACAACACCAAGCACATCAAAAAACACACTGGCCTCTGACGTAGAGATCAAAGGCACCCTCAAATTCGCCGGCGAACTGACCTTTGAAGGCAAACTCGAAGGCGAAATCCAGACCGAGGGCCAGTTGAATCTCGGCGACAGCGCGGTCATCACTGGCAACATCAATGCCCAGTCCGTCATTGTGCGGGGCAAGGTCAACGGCAACATCAACGCCAAGGAAAAAATCGAAATCAAGGCCAAGGCTGAATTGTTTGGTGACATTCGCGCCAGTAAACTCGTGGTCGAAGAAGGCGTTACCTTCGTTGGCCGCACCGAGGTCAATCCCAACAAAGTTGCGCCCACGGCCCCGCGATCGGGTGAAGCCCCCAAGCCCCCGACCCCGGGCCAACCCCCTGCACGCTGACCTGCCCCTCGCCCGGGCGAGCGTTGAATGCCAGCGAGCAAGCAGGACAAGGTCTCGGTGGCCTGTCCCCACTGCGGTCAATCGCAGCCGGTGCCACCGACAGCCATTTCGACCGTCTGCAAAAAGTGCGGAGGGCACTTCCATGTTCAGGAGGCGTTGCATCCCGCGCCCAAGAAGGTGGAACGTGCCCCCGACCGGCGGCGGGTCACCTGCTTCGATTGCGGCACCGAACTCGAGGTGGCCGCCAGTGCCGAGTCCACCATGTGCAAACGGTGCAGCAGCTACCTTGATCTCAAGAACTATCAAATCGCCAACGCGGTTTCCAAAAACTTCAAGACCAAGGGCAGCTTCGTGGTCGAGCCGAAGGGTTACGTCTTCAACACCGAAGCCATCGTCGGCGACGCGGTCATCAAAGGGCGTTTCCTCGGCAAACTCAATGCCGAACATTCGCTGACGATTTATTCGACCGCCGAGATCAAAGGCAGCTTCAAGACTGGCTGCCTGATCATCCCGCCGGAAAATCATTTTCGCTGGAAGGAAACCATCAAAGTCAACTCGGCGGAGATCGCCGGCGAACTGGCCAATGATCTTCAGGCAGACGGAACCGTTACCCTCAAGTCCACCGCGCGGATGTTTGGCGACATCCAGGCGCGGAATCTGGTGGTCGAGCCGGGCGCAGTGGTGGTTGGCCAGTTGCGCATCGGCAGCGCAACTTGACTCGCTCCGGAGCGCCGGTCTCCGACCCGGCGGGATCTTGGTCTCCATTGCCCAGACATTCATTCCTCATACTGGAGCTCCGCGTGCCGCAAAGAATCCTTGTTGATTTCGGCAGCCTGAGTTTTCCTGTGGCCTTGCCACTGATGCCGTCAATGAAGTTCATCGCGCTCGCAAGTTTTTGCGTGGCTGCGGGCATATTGCCTGCGCTCGCCACCGACCAGCCGCAATGGGGTCAGGCCTGGTCACGCAACATGGTTTCTGCCGAGCGCGGTTTGCCCGATTCGTTCGATCCTAAAACTGGGGCGAACATCAAATGGGCCGCCAAACTCGGAACGGAGACTCATTCCACGCCGATCATCGCCGGTGGCCGCGTTTACATCGGCACGAACAACCAGGAACCGCGCGACCCGAAGCATCAAGGCGACCGCGGCGTGTTGATGTGCTTCGATGAAAAGACCGGCAACTTCCTCTGGCAACTCGTCGTGCCCAAGCGGGAGGAAGACCCGTACTTCGACTGGCCCAAGACCGGCATCTCGTCGCCAGTCACCGTCGAGGGCGACCGCGTTTATCTCGTCGGCAATCGCAACGAAGTCCTGTGTCTCGATGCCCGTGGCATCGCGAATGGCAACGACGGCCCGTTTCTCGACGAAGCCGCCCACATGTCGCCGCCGACCAACTCTGGTGCGCCACCCAAGTATGTCATTGGGGCGGAGATTGCCCCCGAGTCGCATCGCCCTCCGCCGAAACCCGATCAACTCCAGCCAGGCCCGACCGATGCGGACATTCTCTGGACCTTTGATCTCGTGGCCGAGGCGGGAATCTGGCCGCACGACGGCGCGCACGGCTCGGTGCTGATTCACGGCGATTACCTTTACGTCAACACCGGTAATGGCGTGGACAACACGCACAAGCGTATTCGCCGCCCCGACGCGCCCAGTCTCATCGTACTCGACAAACGAACGGGCAAATGGATCGCGCGCGACGACGAACACATCGGATCGAATGTTTTCCACGCGACGTGGTGCTCGCCCTCGCTGGCAGAGGTGAATGGTCGCCCTTTGATCTTCTTCGCTGGCGCCAATGGCGTTGTTTACGGCTTCGAACCGGTCAGTGGCAAACCACCGCCAGGTGAAGCGCTCATGCTCAAGAAAGTTTTCCAAATTGATTTCGACCCCACCGCGCCAAAGGAGAATGTTCACAAGTTCAACTCCAACCGGCGCGAAGGCCCGAGCAACATCTACGGCATGCCGGTCTTTCACGAAAATCGGCTCTACGTCGCCGGCGGCGGCGACATCTGGTGGGGCAAGAACGCGGCGTGGCTCAAGTGCATTAATGTTGTGGCCCTCACACGGCCTTCGGCCACCCTCTCCCCATCCGATGGGGAGAGGGGTCTCATCTGGTCGTATCCGTTGGAGAAACATGTCATGTCCACGCCAGCCGTGAGCGACGGACTGGTGTTCATCGCCGATTGCGGACGCATGTTTCATTGCGTGGATGCCAAAACCGGCCAGCCGCTGTGGACCCACGAAATCAAAGGCGAAGTCTGGGCGTCGCCGTACGTGGCCGACGGCAAGGTCTATCTCGGCACGCGCAGTGGGAATTTTTACGTCTTCGCAGCGCAGCGGGAAAAGAAACTCCTTTCCAGTCTCGAACTCGGCACGCCCATCAGCGCCACGACCACCGCGGCCAATGGCGTGCTTTATATCGCCACGATGAGTGATCTCTACGCCGTGCAAAGCAATACAACACAACTAACCACCGAGCAGAATCCCGCCGATGAACTGCCGCCGCACATCAAGCGCCTGACCTGGTTTGGCGAACGCGCCGACTGGTCGCACGACGGGAAGCGGATTCTGTTCGTAGAAAAAACCTTTGGCGATGTGTTCGAGGTCGAGCTCGCCACGGGCATCATCCGCCCGGTGACGCACCATTTCCCGCATCACGGTTTCACCCGCGCGCTCTATCTGTCCAATGGCGACATCATCCTCTCCGGCCCGGCCGCGTTCGATCCCATTAAACCCGGCGACGCGCGCACGCAATGTTTACTCTCCGTGCTCGACCAGAGCCTTAGCAAACCGCCCGTGCCGCTCGGCACGAAATGTTCCGAAGGGCCGGCTGTTTCCCGCAAGCGGATGCACATCGCCTGGACGCACGTCGCCGACGAATACCCAGCAGAAATGCCGCGCGGCAGTTCGCGCATGCAGGAGGCGGACATTGTCTATGAGGACGGCAAACCCAAGCTGGCGAATCAGAAACTCATTCTCGACAGTCGCGACCTGCCGTTCCGTTGCACGCTGGAGACCCAGAACTTTGTGCCGCCGGACGAAAAACAACTGACCTTCTCCGCCTACGGCTTTCAAGGCACGGACGTGGGCCTGGTGGATTTGACGACCAAGGCCGTGACAAATCTCTCCAACTCGCCCGGCCAATACGACGAACCGGAAGGCATTTTCCCCGATGGCAAATTCACCCTCGTCGAGTGCGACCAGCAAAACAAACTTGGCCCGAACCACGTTGACCTGTGGAAGCTCCGGCTCGATAGCGGCGGTTACGTGGAGCGACTAACCCATTTCTCGGACTACCCCGGCTACAAGGCGTCGAACCCCGTGGTGAGCGACGACGGACGCTTCATCGCCTTTCAAATGGCGAAGTCAAAAGACGCCGCCGGCGTGGGCTACGGCATTTTCGTGCTGGATTTGGAAAAGGCCGGCAAGCCTCGTTAGGGCGAAGGAATTCTTCAACGCCCACACAGTCCCTCGCCCACGAGAACAACAGCGACCGCCTGCCAATTGTCGCAGGTTTCAGCTCCCGGATGCCAATTGCAGACGAAGCGATCCGGGGCAAACTTGTCAGACGAAATGATCGGCCTCTGGCCGGACACTCGCTGTGTTCTGGCTGCTGAAAGGGACAACATGCTGCGTCTGTGGGATCTTGAGCCGGACGAGAACTCGCCAAGTTGCGGCTGCCGGAGCCGGAAGGGAGTGCTACATGGTCTGGAGTATTCGATCCTACGTTGACACGCATGGCCACGACGTGCGGATTTCAGTTCTTTCGCGTGTGGGATTTCGAGGCGTCGCGCCGCGAGTTGGGCGAACTGCGTCTGGATTGGCCGGGGGCACAACCGGGGCGCGGATTTGTGGGCGCGGACGGCGAACAGCGAGCGGACTGAGGTTTAGGCGGCGCTCACTTCCGGATGCGCCCACGGCGCCCGGTAGGGCCGGCGTAATAGCTTGTTCGCTTCCGGATCGCCGACAACTTCCTGTTTCACCGGATCCCACGTCAAGGTGCGGCCCAGTTGCATGGACAGATTCGCAAGGATGCAGGACACGGAGGAGATGACGCCCTGTTCGATGTCGGCGACGGGCTTCTGTCGCGTGGCCGTGCAAGCAAGGAGATCCTTCATGTGCCCGCGGATCGCCGAGGCGACGTGGCGCTCCAAATCTTTCTCGGTGCGGTCCTCGGGATATTTGTCGTACTCGAACAACGCCTGCCCACTTTGTGCGGGCGACTCCTGGCCGTGCGGGTAGAAATCATAGCCGTTCACACTCGCCTTGAGCGTGCCTTTGTCGCCGTAGAGGACTGCCGCCCAGGGATACTTGGGATCAGGCGCATCGCCCCACGTGCGATGAATCCACACGACATTCAACTCCGGAAACTCAAACGTCGCGGTCTGCGTGTCCGAGATGTTCGCCTTGCTCGCTTTGTCCTCAAAAATGCCGCCTGACGAACTGACGCGCGTGGGCCAGCCGAGGTCGAGAAACCACCGCAACATGTCGAGCATATGCACGCACATGTCACCCACGATGCCGTTGCTGTATTCCGTGAAGGCCCGCCAACCACGCGGATGGACCAGTGCGTTGTAAGGCCGCATCGGCGCGGGGCCGGTCCACATTTCGTAATCCAAATACTCGGGCGGATTCGCATCCGGCGGATTGTCATGCGTCCGCATCGGGTAGTAGCAACACAGTTCCGCGTGGGAGATTTTGCCGAGCTTGCCGCTCTTGATGATTTCGTTGCGAGCCTCGATGAGGTGCGGCGTGCTGCGGCGTTGCGTGCCCACCTGTACCACCCGGTTGGTTTTTCGCGCAGCGGCGAGCATGGCGAGGCTTTCCACGACGTCCACGCTCGTCGGTTTTTGCACGTACACATCCGCACCCGCTTGAACCGCCGCGATCATCGCCAGCGCATGCCAGTGATCGGGCGTGGCAATGAGCACCAGATCAAGGTCCTTTTCCTTCAGCATTTCTCGGTAGTCGCCGTACGTGCGCGGCTTTTTCTTCGATTGCTGGCGTTCGGCGCACAGGTCGGCGGCGCTGGCGAGCATCCGTTTGTCCACGTCACAGAGCGACACGACTTCCACCGGCGCGATCTGCAGGAGCCGGAACAAATCACATTTGCCATACCAACCTGTGCCGATGAGGCCAACGCGCTTCCTGGCATCAGCCAGTTCGGCGGCGAACGCGGGAAAAGCCGTAAGGGCAAAGCCGGCAGCAGCGGCGGTCTTGAGGAAGTGGCGGCGATTCATGACCGCCTTGTTACAGAAGTGCCGGGCAAAGACAAGCGCCGAACGCAGGGGTGGCTGGTTCGCGAGCTAAGCGCGCCGCTTGCGTTGGGCCCGTACGGCAGTTTAGCCTGCGCCGGATGCGTCTGCTGGACCGATACCTGTTGCGGGAATTGCTGCTGCCGTTTGGCTACTGCCTGGGCGGCTTCCTGATCTTCTGGGTTTCATCCGAACTGTTCAAGGACATGGGCGAACTCCAGGAAAAGCAGATGCGCCCGGGCGATATCGTGGAATATTACCTCGCCCTCTCCCCGGGATTTCTCTCGATCGTTCTGCCCGTCGCGTTTCTCCTGGCCATTCTGTATGCGCTGACTCAACACGCGCGGAACAACGAAATCACCGCCATGCGGGCGGCAGGCCTGAGTTTGTGGCGCATCGCCGCGCCGTATTTTGTGGTGGGCGGCCTGGCAAGCGTGACGCTGCTGGCCATCAACGAACTCTGGGCCCCAGATAGCGAAGCCCGCGCCGAGTTCATCAAGAACCGGCGCGCGGGCGGGGCCACCAAATTTGATCCACACCTGGTGCGCGGCATGGGTCTGTTCAACGCCGACGCAAACCGGCATTGGGTGAATGGCTATTACAATTCGGACACGGCGGAAATGATTTCGCCGCTGGTGGTCTGGACCAAACCGAGCGGCACCAAGGTCATGACGGCCGCCGCACGGGCGACGCGGACGAACAATGTCTGGGTGTTTTTCGACGTGAAACAATACGAGTTCCGCGCCCTCACCGGCAGCGGATTCGTGCCCACGGTGCAGACCAACGTGCTCGCCATTCCTGAGTTCAACGAGACGGCGGAGGAAATTCGCAGCGAGATTCGCATCAGCCAGCATCTCACGCTCAAGAACCGGCATCGCGCCGACCTGCCGATTCTGGTGATCCTGGACTACCTGCGACTGCACCCGAACCTGAGCCGCACGGACTCCGCGTGGCTTTACACCAAACTGCACAGCCGACTGGCCGGCCCGTGGAAATGCCTCGTCGTCGTGCTCATCGCGCTGCCGTTCGGCGCGGCGTCGGGCCGCCGAAACATCTTTGTCGGGGTCGCCAGCAGCATCTTGATCTGTTTTGCGTATTTCGTGCTGCTCGAAATCAGCCTGGCGATGGGCGCGGCGGGAAAAGTTCCTCCGTGGCTCGCGGGCTGGCTGCCCAATATCTTCTTCAGTGTTGCCGGCATCTGGTTGACCGCACGCGTGAGATAGACAATTCGACTCGTGAACGAGGATTACGCACAACTCAAGGCGCGTTACGAAAGGCTGAAACTGCTTTACCAGGTCGGCAGCGTGATTCACTCCACGCTCGAGCCGCAGCCGGCGCTCTCGCTCATCGTGCGTGAGGCGGCGCGGCTGATGGACGCCTCCAGTTGTTCCGTGGTTCTCCTCAACCCCACCAATGGTTTTCTGGAAATCCAGGCGTCGCAAGGGTTGCCCGAAAAGGCCGAGTCGCTGCGCCTGCGCATTGGCGAAGGTTTGACCGGCTGGGTCGCGCAGACCGGCAAGGCGGCGCGCGTGGGCGATGTCACCCAGGACAAGCGTTACGTCATGCTGCGCCCGGAGGTGCGCTCGGAGTTGGCCGTTCCGCTCGAAGTGAACAACGAGGTGCGCGGCGTGTTGAATGTGGACGCGGACCGGTTGAATGCGTTCACCGAAGACGACCAGGAATTGCTGGAATCCCTTGCCGCGCAGGCCGCCAGCGTCATTCAAAACACCTGGCTTTACGAACAGATCCGGCTCAAGGCGCGTTTGCTCGAATCGCTGGCCCGGGTCAGCCGCACCATCAACTCCGCCCTGAACCTCGACGAGGTGCTCCAGATCATCACGAGTGAAGCGTGCGAATTGATGCAGGCCAAGATGTGTTCGCTGATGATGCTGGATGAAACCCGCACGTGGCTGGACTTGCGTGCCAGCTTCGGCGCCGGCGAGGCTTACATCCGTAAACCGCGTTTAAGCGTGCAGGAGAGTCTCATCGGCGCGGTGGTGCGCCGCAAGCGCCCCATCCACGTTGAGAACGTGCAAACCTCAACCCGTTTTCAAAACGTGGACGTCGCACGGCAGGAAGGACTCGTCTCCCTGGTCAGCGCACCCATGCTGTTCGCCGGTGAAGCCATCGGGGCATTGAACGTTTACACCGGCAAACCCTACCTTTATTCCGACGAGGAGATCCGGATTCTGTCCGCGTTCGCCGAGCTCTCGGCCATTGCCATAGAAAAAGCCCGGCTCTACGAGCGCGTAGTGGACGTGGAAGAGCAGTTGCGGCTGAACGAAAAACTCTCGGCGCTTGGCCTGCTCGCGGCGGAGGTCGCCCACGAAATTCGCAATCCGCTCACGGTGATGAAGATGTTGTATCACTCGCTCGACCTGAAATTTCCCGCGCAGGATCCGCGCGCCAAGGACGCCCGGTTGCTCGGCGAGAAGATCGAACATCTCAACAAGATCGTCGAACGCATCCTCGATTTTGCGCGGACCACCGAACCCAAGCTCTCCCCGGTGGACCTAAACGAACTCGTGGAGGAATTGAGCCTCCTGGTGCGCCACAAGCTGTCCAACCAGGGTGTCAAGCTCGTGCGCACCCTGCAACCCAACCTCCCTGCGGTGATGGGCGACGCCACGCAGCTCGAGCAGGCGTTCTTAAACTTGATCCTCAACGCGGCGGAAGCCATGCCGAGAGGCGGCACCCTGACCATTGCCACGCGCGCCGCGACCGCGGCCGGCAAAGGGACGAAGCCCGCGAGCGTGATCGTTGAGTTCACGGATAACGGCGAGGGCATGAGTGAGGAACAGCAAGGGCGCGCCTTCGGCTCCGTGCTCAGCACCACCAAGACGAAGGGCACCGGCCTGGGGCTGGCCATCGTCGGGCGCACCATTGAAACCCACGGGGGCACGGTCAGGATCAATTCCCAAATTGGCCACGGGACGACCTTTGAAATCACCTTTCCCGTTTAGGATTGCGGAAAACTTGACGGGACCGGGCCCGAAAACTAGCCTGTCCGTCGGTCGGTGGCCATAGCTCAATTGGTAGAGCCCCAGATTGTGATTCTGGATGTTGCGGGTTCGAGTCCCGTTGGTCACCCCACTTCTCCGACTACCCAGAGTGTGTGTGTGTCTCTTGGCGACAAGGCAGTCTTCATTGACAGGCATACGCGGCGTTGGTGAGTCTCCAAGCTACGCAACCATCGCGGTGCCAATTGCACGCTGGCTTGCTTCTTCATTCCCCCTTCTTCATTCTGCCTTCATTGTGAACATTCCGGAGCACCGCCAGGCGATTGACAAGCTGGACGCGCAGATCGTGCGGCTCATCAACGAGCGCACGAAACACGTGCTGGCCATTGGCGAGATCAAACTCAAGGCCGGCGAGGAAATCTACGCACCGCATCGCGAACGCGCCGTCCTCCAGCGCGTCAGCAAGGTCAACGCGGGTCCGATCACCAACGAACAGCTCCGCGCCATCTATCGCGAAGTGATGTCCAGCGCGCTGGCGTTGGAAAAGACGCTCACCATCGCCTACTTTGGACCCGAAGCGACGTTTACGCATCAGGCAGCCATCAAGCGCTTCGGCAGCAGCCTGCATTACGCCGCGCAGAAAACCATTTCTGATGTCTTCACCGAGGTCAGCAAGAACCGCGCTGATTATGGCGTTGTGCCCGTGGAGAATTCCACCGAGGGCGTCGTCACGCACACACTCGACATGTTCGTGGACAGCGACCTGAAGATCGTTTCCCAGATCGTGCTCAAGGTGCAGCAATGCCTGATGAGCAACACGCCGCGCAAGCAGATCAAGAAACTCTACGTCCACCCGCAGTCCCTGGCGCAGTGCCGTGGCTGGATTCAGAACCATCTGCCGCGTGTGGAGATCATCGAGACGTCATCGAATGCGCGTTCCGCAGAACTCGCGGCCCGGGAGCAAGGCACGGCAGCCATCGGCGGCCTGCTCGCGGCCGAGAAATATGGCCTGGAAGTGCTGGAGTTGGATATTCAGGACAACGCCGCCAATGCCACCCGTTTCCTGGTTCTGGGACGCCAGTGCAGCCCGCCAACGGGCAGCGATCGCACCAGTCTGATGGTCAGCATCAGCGACAAGGTGGGCGCGTTGCATCACGCCCTCGCGGCCTTCCGGCGTTATCGGATCAACCTCACCAAGATCGAATCCCGTCCCAGCAAGCGGAAGGCGTGGGAATATTTCTTCTTCATTGATTGCGACGGGCACGTGGAGGAAAAGAAGGTCGCCAAGGCCATTGAACTCTTGGGCAAAGAGTGTAGCTACGTGAAGGTGCTCGGCTCGTATCCCAACGCGGAGTGAATGTCCGATTTGTGCGACCCATCCGTCGCTTAAGTCACATCGGCCAGCGCTTGCTTCAATTCCGCTTCGCTCGGCACGCCGTGATGCCATTTGGCGACGTTTTCCATAAAGCTGACGCCTTTGCCCTTCACGGTGTTGGCGATGATAAACGTGGGCTTGCCGGGTTCAGCCGGCTTGCTCAACGCTTCGGTGAGCGCGGCGTAGTCGTGGCCGTTGATGACTTTCACGCCCCAGCCGAACGCGCGCCATTTTTCGTCGAGCGGCTCGTTGCTCATCACGTCGCGCGTGTGACCGGTGATCTGGAGTGTGTTGTGGTCGAGAATTGCGAAGAGGTTATCGAGCTTGTAATGCGCGGCGGCTAAGCCGCCTTCCCAGTTCGAACCTTCGGCGAGTTCGCCGTCGCCGAGCAGTGTGAACACGCGATAGCTGGCGGAATCCATTTTGCCCGCGAGCGCCATGCCGATGCAGATGGGCAGGCCGTGACCGAGCGCGCCGGTGTTCATCTCCACGCCGGGAATGTGCCGCGTGGGATGGCCGACGTAGTGCGATTGATAATGGCAGACGGTTTCCAAGTCCGCCGCCGGGAAAAATCCGCGGTCGGCGAGCACGGCGTACAGCGCCTCGACGCAATGGCCCTTACTCTGGACGTAACGATCGCGCGTCGGGCTGGTGGCCGTCTGCGGCGAGACGTTGAGCACGCGGTTGTAGAGAACGTTCAGGATGTCCAGGCAGGACAACCCGCCGCCCGTGTGGCCCGCGCCGGCGTTAAAGATCAGCCGCAACATCGCGCGACGCAGCGCGGTGGCTTTGAGTTGGAGTTCGTGATCGGTCATGGAAACAGATTTTTACCACGAAACGCACCGAACTCACGAAACGGAAATCGTGGAGTTCTCCGTTCGTGAGATTCGCGGCGTGACGCGGCGCGCTGGGTTGCCTGAAGGGCCAGACCAACTGCAGCCCGGCGCAGCGCGACGGCTTTGAGTTGGAGGTCGTGGTCGCTCATTTTGCTTTCGGAGATTGGTCAGATGAAACACCCGCCGGCGCTGCATCACCAGATTGTTTATTGGCCGATGAAAGTTTGTGCTTCGCTAACCAACGAGGATGATCCCTGGCCAACAGTCTCTCCGCCCAATTTCCGTAAAAGTCATAACCAGCGCGCCGTTCGCGTTCGATCTCGCTCAACGCAGAGTGCACCGTCTTGTCGCGTCCCGTGAAGATGGGTCGGTTGGAGCCGAGTTCATAAAAGCGGGCCCAAAGCGGGCCGGCGGTCGGGTCGGGCGTCACCCAACCGTCCTTTTTGCCGTCCGCCTGAGTGCCGCGCTCGTAACGCAGTCCCGTGATCGTCACGGATTTCAACCACGCCACCGCGCCTTCGACCGCGGCGATAATTTCCGGCGTCGGCGGCTCGATCTCCATCAGGAAGCGTACGATGCCGACGCTTTCCGCGCCGGACAGCGACGGGATTTCATAGTTGCGCGCCCAAGCCGGGGCGAGGGTTTTTTCATCATGTTGCGCGCACCACGCGGTAAGTTTGCCATCCTGCTTGATCTGGGTGCGCAGGATGCAATCAATGCCGCGGGTCACTGCATCGGCGGCTTTGGCCCGGCGTTTGGCGTCTACAAATTCAAAGGGTGATCGCCCAACCGCGACGTCGCGTAATAGGGTCAGCGCATGGATCATCGCGCCATCGTTGTAGGTGATGTGGGAATAATAGCCTTCGCGCAGCGGATAGAACTGCGGCCAACCGCCGTTCGGATATTGCGCGGCGAGCAGGTAATCGATGCCCCGGGTCACCGCGTCGCGGTATTTCGCGTCACCGGTCGCTTGGGCCACGCGCGCCAGAAATGTCATCGGCAACGTCGTTGCACCGTTATCGATCGTGTCCGCCTTGCCGCCGGCTTGAACCGCCTTCAAGGCAGCGGGGGTTACTGGGGCCAGCAGATCGGTGTTCTTGGGCCAGGCGCCGTGTTGCGATTGATAGAGCAAAACGTTGTCCGCGGCGCGGCAGGCTTCCGCACTCGCATACCACTCCGGCTTCTGGCGCAGATAGTAATCACCCCAACGCCGCTGTTTGGCAGGCGCGTTGGTTTCCTGGGCGCTGAGCGATACCCCGGCCCACAGCACCCCGATCAAAAGCAGCAGCGAATGCGCACGCCACCGCGCGCCGGCTTTAAGTTGGAGTTCGTAGTCGGTCATTTCACGTTAATGATCACGCGTCGGTAGGCATAGAGATTCGGTAAGCCGTGGTCGTGCAATTCCAAAATCACATGGAGCCGCTTCCCGCTCGCGTCTGCCGGGATGGCAACCGTGGTCGCGGACGAAGTAGCTTTTTCCAACTTCACTTCGCCGGTGTAGGAACTGGGTTCTTGGTAAAATGACCAGTTGAAGATCAGTGAGTTCTGGTCAGGATCGCTTGATCCCGCGGCGTCCAGCTTTACTTGGGAACCTGGAGCGGCGGAGAGTTCCAACACTTTCCGAGATTGGTCTCCGTTCACCACGGCGATGGGATGATGGTTGGCATTGGCGTAGTTGCTGGTGATGCTCCAGTCCATGCGCGCGGCAAAATCGTTGTCGTAGCCATTGCTCCAGCGCTTGATGGCGTTGGCTTTCTCCGGAGTATTTCCGTGCATGTAATAGGGGTCGAACCGCGGCTCGGCGTCTTTGGTGATCTTGGCAACTTCCGACATGCTGCGAATGCCAGGTTGCTTTACGAGGCTGAACCGACCACCCCAACCGCCCTGATCCATTTGCTCGGGATCATTCAAACCGTTTGGAAAAACATGCAGAAACGCCGGGGTATCGCCTTCGGTCGCCCACTTCGTGTCGGGATAAACTGCACCGAGTGGACCATGGCTTTGGATGTCGTTGCGTTGATACGGACCATTCTTCGGAGGTTGCCAGCCGTAAACTGCGGTGGCGCGAATGAACAACACCTCGGGAAAATTCCTGGCGATCCACGCGCCCGCATCGTCCTGCCCGAGAATGTCAAACACGCGCAACTTGCTGAGGAATTTCGCTAGGTCCTGCGGAGAACGGGTCGCGCGAACTTTCCAGATGGCTTGGGCCAGATTGTTTCCGCCGCCCCAGAATTGAACCCACACTGGCCGCGGATCGTTCTTGTCCACCGCGGCAATGATGAGGTCCGAGCCCTGGGAATCCTTGCCATCGCCTACATGGCCCATGCCGTAACCCGGCTGGCCCAGTACCGAGATGGATTCCAGGTATTCGTAGGACGGATAACCCTGGGCATGAACCTGAAGATTGGGCAGGACTTTGCCGTAGGCGGCGACGATCTTGTCAAGCATGGCCGTGTCACTTTGATTTTTCTTCCAGCAACCGGTCGAGACGATCAAGCCCTCAATGTCGAACTCGTTGGCGGATACCAGCAGTCGCACCAGAGATTGTTCGTCGTCGGGGTCAGCCCCGAGATCGGTGGTGACAACAATCCTGGGCTTGTGCCTGATTGTGCCGCCCTCGGGACGACTGACAGCGGGTTGAGCCATGATCGGCGTGGCCCACAACATTGAGGCGACGGCAACTGCCAGCCCGGAAAACAACACGAAGGGTTTCGCATTACCGGTCGGCGTCAGGCGGGTCTGCACCTTGGAATAGAAGTTCTGGTTCATGGCAACATCCAGTCGGCCCGCTTTTTGAACTCGGCTTGAAAGTCGTTCTTCCATTTGGCAATGGTTGCGCCGCCGGGCCCATCCACATAATGCTTTGTGCCTGGCTTGCGCACATATTGACCGCCCCAACTCGGTTGGGTTGGGTCTTCCGGATTGTTGAGCCCACGGTTCGCGCTGACGAGATACAGAAACGCGGGCGAATCCCCTTCGATCACGCCCGGGCCAGCAATCGCGGCGGGAGGATAAATGGCCCCGAGCGGTCCATGGTTGTTGATGATGTTTTCCTCGACCCACGCCCGGTTGTCGCTGCCGAACATTCCTTGGTAGGTCTTTTTCGATTCGATGATGAACAAGTCCGGGAATTCATTCATCAGCCATTCATGGGTGGCATCCTGGCAGCCGATGAGAAAGACGCGCAGCTTGCCGATGAAGGCTTTCAGTTCGGCCTCGCTGCGAGTGTGCTTCACTTTCCAAATGGCCTGCGCGACTTCCCGCGGACCGCCCCAAACGCCAATGTAAATCGGCCGTGAATCCGGCTTGTCTGCGCCGGCAATGATCGCATTCGAGGCCTCACTGTCCTTGCCCTTCCCGATGATCTCAGTGGGCGGCTGCTTGCCGCAGCCCCATTTGATTCGAATGCCGTGGTTGTTCCCTCTGCCCTCGAAAGTGACGGCCCGCAACGAGTC
Organism: Limisphaerales bacterium; assembly: GCA_044225555.1. Classification (GTDB taxonomy): domain Bacteria; phylum Verrucomicrobiota; class Verrucomicrobiia; order Limisphaerales; family JADLHS01; genus JADLHS01. The sequence goes on from JBGAIM010000009.1 coordinate 152,420, forward strand.
CGCCTTGGGATACTTAGGGTCATGCTTCCTCAGGTTCTCGTCCACCTTGTCGTATTCTGCCAGCACGGCCAAAATGTTTTTCTTCTCCGCAACCATGCCGTAAGTGCCAGCCGACGCGATCAATCCCTCAACATCAAATTCATTGGCATACAGAAGGAAGCGGACCAGCGACTGCACGTCGTCTGGATCGCTGTTCGTCACCGGAATTGCAGGAAAGTCCGATGACACAATCACGCGCAATCGTTTCGACTGAACCGCAGTTGCGGCATCCGCAGCAAGCGACGCAAAAGCAGCCATGGCAATCAAGCTACAGGTCAACACTGCAATCGTGAGGCGGTTACACTTCGGCATCATGGTTGGTGTTGGTGGGTCATCGCTTGAACTGCTGCACTTCCCACCCGAAATAATTCCCGAACGCCTCGGCCAGAATTTCCGCCGAGTGTGATTGCGTCATGACGACGTGATGTTCAAAGCCTTTTTCGCAGACGTGACGCAGGACGTTTTGCAGGTTCGGCACTTTGGCCACGGCGCGGTTGCCGAAGGTGTCGAGCTGGTCGTTCGTGAGTTCGCCTTCGCCAACGTAGCAGCGGATTTTGCCCTCGGCATCGGCGGTGGTGATGCGGCCGTAGGTCAGCGGGCCGGCGGGTGTGCGGCCGTCGAGTGCGCCGTAGGTATTTTCCACGCCGAGAATGCTGCCGAGGATGGGCGCGTTAGAGATCTTGATGTCGGGCAGGAAGGATTTCGCCCAGTTGCCGCAGTGGAAGAGAACGCACTTGTCGTCGTCGTCCGCGTAGTTGTTGTTCCAGTCCACGAGCGCGGCGGGTGTGCCGCCGGCGAGTTGCATGGCATACATGGTGAGCACGCCGGTGACGTCCACTTCGCAGGCGCTGGGCATGAACTTCTCGCTCATCATGCTCATGAGCGTGCAGACGTTGCAGCCGAAGTTCGCCTGCACGGAGGTCCAGCATTGGATGGCGGTGGCGTCGAGGTGATTGGCGTTCATCCAATCGGTGAGCACCACACCCATCTTGGCCATCTGCACGAGCTTGTCGTTCGGCACGCCGGGCGCGGGAGCGTAGCCGGTGATTTCGGCGAGCTTTGCCTTCACGGCGGCGGCATTGGCGTCGAGCTTGTTGGCCGCGCCGATGATTTCGGACAAATCCACGGTTGTGACGCTGATGCCGTGGCGTTCGAGGATTTTCTCCGAGTAACGCACGGTGTTGAATGCGCCGGGCCGCGCGCCGACTGCGCCGAGGCGAACGCCGCGCAGGCCGTTCACGACGCGACAGACGCCGAGGAACTTTTGCAGGTCGCGCTTGAAGCTGTCGGACGTCGGATGCGACACGTGTTTGCTCGTCAGCGAAAACTTGATGCCGGCCTGCACGAGATTGTTACAGACGGAAATTTTCCCGCAGAAGGAATCGCGGCGGCGCGACGGCATGAGCTGCTTCGGATCGTCGGGATAACCTTGGATGAGCACGGGGACGTTGAGGCCCGCGAGCTTCAGCGTATCGGCCACGCCCTTTTCGTCGCCGAAGTTCGGCAGGCAGACGAGCACGCCGTCGATTTCATCCGCGTGCTTCTTGAACAGCTCCGCGCACTTGCGAGCGTCGTTGTGCGTCTCGACGCCGCCAAGCTTGGAATCCGATTCGCCAAGCTGGATGGCTTTGATGCCGAGTTGGCCGAAGAGTTTGGCGATGTCCGCCCGCGCTTCAGTGACGAGCGCGTCGGGGAAGAAATCGCGGTTGCCGTAGAGGACGCCGAGGACAGGTGATTTGAGATTGGTTTTCACGCGTGTAAACCGGTGGTTGCCGGGAAATATATTTGAGTATGCCGAAAGCGGGTTCGGGCGTCATCCAGAGAGTTGTTGCCTGGCGAGGCCGCGCTGTGCGATGGACAATTGCCCGTGAGCCTCTATCCTGCGCGCCGATTTATGGCGAACGATTTGATCACCAAGCAAACACCAGCAGAACTCGGGTATTCCATGCCGGCAGAATGGGAAAAGCACACCGCGACCTGGCTGGGCTGGCCGCACAATGAATCCGACTGGCCGGATAAGATTGACACCATCCGCTGGGTCTATGGCGAGATGGTGCGGAAGATTTCTCAAGGCGAGCTGGTGCGGATTCTCGTGCGCAGCAAAGCCGAGGCGAAGTTTGCCGCCAGCTATCTGAAGCGCGCGGCGTGCGATTTGGAGCGCGTGCAATTCGTGGTGCATCCGACCAATCGCGGTTGGACCCGTGACAGTGGTCCGATTCATGTGGTGACGAAACATTCAACGCTCAACATTCAACGCTCAACACCCAAGTCGGCCATCGTCCACTTCCATTTCAATGCTTGGGCCAAGTACAAGAACTGGCAACTCGACACTAAAGTTCCCGAGACCGCAGCGAAACTGCTGAAGCGACCGCTGTTCGACGCACAGTTCAACGGCAAGAAGTTCGTCATTGAAGGCGGCGGTATCGAAGTGAACGGGCGTGGCACGTTGCTTACCACCGAGGAATGCTATCAGCACCCGACCGTGCAGGTGCGCAATCCGGGCATGACCAAGGCGCAGTACGATGCGCAGTTCAAAAAGTATCTGGGCGTTACTAACGTGCTGTGGCTGGTCGCCGGCCCGGTGGGCGACGATACGCACGGGCACATTGATGATATCTGCCGATTCACTGACCGGAAGACGCTGGTGCTGATCAAGGAAACGAACAAGCGTGACATCAACTATCGGCCGCTGTCAGAGAATTGGGAACGTGTAAAAGAGTTTCGCCTTGAAGATGGTTCAAAACCTGAGGTCGTCGCGTTGCCGATGCCGTCGCCGGTTCACTACAAGAACTGGCGCCTGCCGGCGAGCTACGCGAATTTTTACATCTGTAACGCGTGTGTGATCGTCCCGACCTTCAATGATGCGAACGACCGCATTGCATTGGGCATCCTCGGTGAATTGTTTAAAGACCGGCCGGTCGTAGGGATTCACGCGGTGGACCTCGTGTTGGGCTTTGGTTCCCTGCATTGCCTGACGCAACAGGAGCCCGCGTGACTGCGGCGGCACCCCGGGTCGTGACCCGATGCGGGGGAGCAAACTGTCCGGTTGCAGTGGCTGGCAAAGAATGCCATTTTTCTTCAGTAACCTGAGCAGTCCATGAGCGACTTCAAATTCGCCTGTCCCGTTTGCGGTCAGCATATCACGTGCGATTCAGCCAGCAGTGGCACGCAGATGGATTGCCCCACGTGTTTCCGCAAACTAGTCGTGCCACAAGCCAAGGCTGCCGGTTCGACCAATCTGGTTCTGACGGCGGCGCTGGTTCAGTCGCGACCGGCAACCTCGGTCAGTTCACAAACCGACTTCATTGCCGCCCGGCCGCCGGCGGCGAAAAAAGTTCCGGTCGTGGCCGTGACCCTGATGGTGCTGGTGGTTTGCGCGGGCGCCGGTGTGTTCGCCTTTCGCAAGACTATCTTTCGCGCGAATCAACCGCCGCCAGCGGCAACCGATCGGCCGGTGCAATTGGCAAAGCCAGTCGTTCCGAGCATCCCGCCAGCGCCGGATGCCACCAACTGGACGCTGAATCTCGCCGAGGCGAAGATTCCTGACGGGCGTGTAACTGGCAGTGTGAACGGACAGGGTTTCGCGTTGGAACGGGCCACGATTCAGCAAGGGCGGCTGGATTTGCGACAAGGACCCACGTGGCCGCCGGATGTGGGTGTTTCGGTGCATCTCTTTGCTGAACGCACCGAGGATCTGGCCGGGCGGACTGTGGTCATTGAAGCCACACGCACCAATCCGCCCCGCACGATTCTGCGTTGGAAAAATGAACGGGGCGACCCGGTCACGAAAGATCAGCGCCAGAGCTACGCGTTAAGAGTCGAGTTCGGCCAGGTCACAAACAATCATCTGCCCGGTAAAATCTTCATCGCGTTTTCCGACGAGCCTAGGAGCTATGCCGCCGGCACCTTCAACGCGGAAATCCGAAAACCATCGCCCAAGAAATGATCCGCGGGTAAAAGCTCGGGCGAAGCCGGCACGACAACCCGGCGGACACTTCAAGGATTCGACTTCAGGTGGCGGTCGGCAAAATCCAGAAAGGCTCTCCAGTCCTCGGCGGTGATGGAGTGGGGACCGGTGTGATAGAGAAAGCCAAGCGCGCCCTCGGTCAAAGGCTTGTCGAGTGGTGGCAATTCGCTCGTGCCGAGGTCCTTTTTACCCAGCAAGCGGTAAACAGGTCCGGCGGCGACTTGAGCCAGAAACTCACCACGCGGGTCGGCCCATTGATCCTGTGTGCCGCCGGTGATGAACACCGGTCGCGGTGCGTTCAGTGCAATGAGCAGGTGCGAATCCACCGGCAGCTCGTTCCAGCGGGTGGAATACTTCTGAAAGGTGGCGCAAAACCACCAGGGGAAATTGGTGATGACGTCGTCCACGGTCTCGCCGTAATCGCGGCGAGCCAGCGACGCGCCCAGCTCTCCGGAACAACTGGCAAACACCAATGCGAATCGCGGATCGCGCGCCCCGGCCCACAACGCGGTTTTGCCCAATCGCGAATGACCAATGAGGCCGATGCGTTTCGCGTCCACCGCGGAGTCGGTCTCGAGATAGTCGAGGACGCGGCTCGCGCTCCAGGCCCACGCGGTAATCGTGCCCCAATCGTCCGAAGCGGGATGGGGCTGGTCGGACGCCAAGGCAAGTTTGCGAACGAGGGACAGACTGTTGGTCCGCGTGTCACCTTCAATCTCCGTGTAGCGAAACATCGCGTAACCGTAGCCACGCCCGAGAATGTCGGCGAGCGGTCCGATTTCGCCGGGGCGGGTGGAATTCGTCGAGGCCGGGAGCTTTGCGTTCGCCGGGGGATTACCAAACAGCACATGCAACAATACCGGCACGGGCCCGGTTGCCTTGGCTGGGAGGTAGAGGACGAGGTTGACCTTGGGGCCATCCGGCGCATTGCCGAGGTAACCCACGATGTCTTTGCGGATCGCCGAATTGCTCAAAGCACTGGAGTCAGTCCCAACAACTTCAAACCTCAGTTTGGGTGCTTGGTTGGGGACGCGACCATAGACTTCGGTTTCGTAGAGCTTGACGATTTCCGGGCGGCGTTGTTTGAACCACGTCTCGGCGTCACGCACGGGTTGCCCATTCAGCAGCAGTAGTGGATCGGGTAAGTGGTAAGTGCCGACCTTCGCTTCATCGTAATTCGAGACATGGCCGGTTGGCGCGCGACGAAGCGGATTACCTTGGGCATCAGCGCGCGGGAACGCCGGAGCGGTGTTGGTATCGGCGGCGCGGGAGAGGGACGCACTCATGAGCAGGACGGCGAGGAAGCCTGGAATCAAAGATGGGCGCATAGCTGCCGCGTACTTGAACCGAACGCATACCCATATCAAGCCAGAAATCTCCGAGAGCAACTGCTGGCCCTGCGCGGTGGGAATGGCCTATCCTCCAGCCCGTGAAAGCGCGATTGTCCTTTCTTACCTTGCTGATCTTTGGCGCTGTCGTTCAGGCTGCGCCACAACTGCCGAACATCGTCATCATCTTCACCGACGACCAGGGCTATGCTGACGTCGGCGTGTTTGGCGCGAAAGGGTTTAAGACCCCGAATCTTGATCGGCTGGCTGCGCAGGGCACGAAGTTCACAAACTTTCACGTCGCTCAACCCGTTTGTTCCGCTTCGCGCGCCGGACTGTTGACCGGGTGTTATCCGAACCGCATCGGTATCCACGGCGCGCTTGGGCCGAATGCCCGACATGGTCTGAATACGAATGAAGTGACGCTCGCGGAATTGCTCAAGTCGAAAGGCTATGCCACCGGCATGGCGGGCAAATGGCATCTGGGGCGGCCCGCGCCGTTGCTGCCGATTCATCACGGCTTCGACGAATACTTCGGGCTGCCTTACTCGAACGACATGTGGCCGCGTCACCCCGAGGCCAAGCAGGGAACCTATCCGACCCTGCCGTTGATCGAGGGAGACAAGGTAGTGGATGCGGAAGTTACACCCGTTGAGCAGGCAAATCTCACGACTTGGTACACCGAGCGCGCGGTGAAGTTCATCGAGCGCAATCACGACCGGCCATTCTTCTTCTACCTCGCTCATTCGATGCCGCACGTGCCGTTGCATGTGAGCGACAAGTTCAAGGGCAAATCCAAGCAAGGTCTTTACGGCGATGTGATCATGGAAATTGATTGGAGCGTTGGCGAAGTCATGAAGGCGCTCAAACAATTCAAACTCGAGGATAACACCCTGATAATTTTCACCAGCGACAATGGCCCGTGGCTCAGTTACGGCAATCACGCTGGCTCGGTTGGCCCGTTACGCGAGGGCAAGGGCACTTGCTGGGAAGGTGGCACCCGTGAGCCCTGCATCATGCGCTGGCCGGGGAAAATTCCGCAAGGCACCACGAGCGACGCCATGTTCATGACCATTGATCTCTTTCCAACCATCGCCAAGTTGGTTGGCGCGGAATTGCCGTCGCACAAAATTGACGGTCTCGATGTCTGGCCGTTGATCGCGGGCACGAAAGGCGCGACAAATCCGCACGCAGCCTATTTCTTCTACTACGAAACCAGCCAGCTCCAGGCCGTGACCAGCGGCGACGGACGTTGGAAACTGCAACTGCCGCACACGTTCCGCACACTCGGCAGTCACCCCGGTGGGACGAACGGGATTCCCGCCAAATACGAACAAGTGAAAATGGAAGCGCCGGCACTTTATGACCTGAAGGCCGACCTGGGCGAAACCACTGATGTCGCGGCACAGAATCCGGAGGTCGTTCAGCGCCTGCTCGCACTTGCCGAACAAGCTCGCTCCGACTTGGGCGATACGCTCACCAACCGCAAAGGCAGCGGCGTGCGTGAACCCGGTCGGGTGGCGGAGTCAGATTGACCCCTTCAGGTTTGCGAACTGAGGCCGGGAAAGGCCGGTTGTCAGCTCGTTCTCGTCCGAGGCTCGATCGAACATTGCGTTTGCGCGGCAAGATTGTTACTAACAAAGAACGTAAACGAACTTTATGCGAAAACTTCAGTCGCTGGCGCTGGTTGGCTTTACCATTTGCGGAATTTGTACCCTTGCCCGGGCGGCCAGTTTGGACGCGTCAATTGCTACGGTTCGCGCCGTCGGGCCGGAAGGCAAGGGCAACGGAGAAGCGAGTGCGGCCTGGAAAAATCTGTCCACCGCACCCGTCAAAGAACTGCCCACCCTGCTGGCCGGAATGGATGGTGCGAACGAACTCGCCTTGAACTGGCTACGGTCGGCCGTGGACACGATGGTCGCCCGGGCCGCCGCCAACCGCGAGGCGCTGCCGGTTTCCGCCTTGGAGAAATTTGTCCGCGCCCGGAATCATAATCCGCGTGCGCGCCGCCTGGCGTACGAATTGATCGCCAGCGCCGATCCCAAAGTTGCGGAGCAGTTGATGGCGGGCATGCTGGATGACCCCAGTTCCGAATTGCGGCGTGAGGCCGTCCAACGAATTATTTCTGAAGCGGTAACTTTGCAAAAGGCGGGCAAGACCAACGACGCCATCGTCAAGTATCAAGCCGCCATTAAGCCTGCGCGCGAAGCAGACCAGATTGATGCCATCGCCGACGCGCTGGGGAAGTTGGGCGCCCCGGCGGATTTGCCGAAAGTTTTTGGCTGGGTCAACCAATGGCAAATCGTCGGGCCATTCGATAACTCGGGAGGTGTTGGGTATGAGAAAATTTTCCCGCCGGAGTCGTTGGTTGATTTGAAAGCCGAATACGACGGCAAGTCGGGAAAGATCCGCTGGCAAGAAATCACAACGACCAACGAATATGGTGTGGTGGATTTCAACAAGCCCATCGGCGAGCTGAAGGGTGTGACCGGCTACGCCTGGACCGAACTGGAATCGGACCAGTCGCGCCCCGTTGAACTGCGGGTGGCCTGCGATAACGGCTGGAAAGTCTGGTTGAACGGGAAGTTCTTGTTCGGCCGTGACGAATATCATTACGGCACCGAGATTGATCACTACCGGATGCCGGCGGAACTCAAGGCGGGCAAGAACACGATCCTCGTGAAACTCTGCCAGAACGAGCAGGTGGCCGACTGGACAAAGTCCTGGGAGTTCCAACTCCGCATCACGGACGCCATCGGAACACCGATCATCCTGGCCAAACAATAGCGCTCATTCTGCCAATTCCATGAAACTGATTTCGATTACCCTCGTCTCCTTGGTTTTGTTGAATGCCGCTGCGGCAGACTGGACACAATTTCGCGGTCCGCATGGCAACGGTATTTCCGACGAAACCACTCTGGCCGCCAAGCTGGGCGAGACCAACGTCGCTTGGAAGAGCGCGCTGCCGGGACGCGGCTTGTCCAGTCCGCTCATCATCGGCGAACGCGTGTTCGTGACCTGCTCCAGCGGTCCGAAACAGGATCGTTTGCACGTCATTTGTTTGAGCGCGGCGGATGGCAAGAAGATGTGGGAGCGCCAATTTTGGGCCACCGGCCGCACGCTTTGCCACCCCAAATCCAGTGTGGCCGCGCCCACGCCTGCCAGTGATGGCCGCCGGATCTACGCGGTCTTTTCCTCCAATGATTTGGTCTGTCTGGACCTCGAAGGCAATCTGATCTGGTTGCGTGGATTGACCCGCGATTATCCCAAGGCCGGCAACAATCTGGGGCTGTCTTCTTCGTTGGTCGTCGTCGGCGACGTGGTTGTCGCAATGTCCGAAAACGAAAGTGATTCCTTCACTGCCGGCCTCGATGCTGCCACCGGAGTCAATCGGTGGAAAATGAATCGCCCCAAGGAGGCCAACTGGACTTCGCCCATCGTGATTCCGGCGGCGGGTGGAGGCAATCTGGTAGTCCTCCAATCCGACAAAGGCGTGACCGCCATTGATCCGGCCACCGGCAAGATTGCGTGGGAGGCTTTGAGCAAAGCCGATACGATTCCGTCCCCGACTCTGGTTGGCGACATCATGTATGTTCCAGGCGACGGCATTACGGCGCTGAAACTGAATGCCAGCAATTCTCCGGTTCAACTTTGGAAAGTCAGCCAGCTCGCCACCGGCACAGCGAGTCCGCTGGCCTTGGGCGATCGGCTGTTCATCGTGAACCGGGCTTCGGTATTGACCTGTGCCGACGCAGCCGACGGCAAACGTTTATGGCAGCTTCGCCTGCAAGGTCCGTTCAGCGCCACGCCCGTTGCCGCCGGCAACACATTGTTTTGCGTCAGCGAGAAAGGCGTGCTTCAAGCGGTAGACACGACCAAGCCTGAAGGAGAAATTGTGAGCACGCTGGACCTCAAGGAAACCATTCTCGCCACGCCCGCGATTGCCAACGGCGCCCTCTACCTGCGCAGCGATGCCACACTCTGGAAGTTGAAAAGCTCTTGAGTTCATGCTTCCACGCGTTTGGGAATCAGTCGCCAGTTCTTGGTGATGCCGGCGTGGCAGTTTTCACGGCACCTTCCGCCGGAAGATAGGTGATAATCCGCGCGCTACGCTTGTAGGAGAAGTAGGAATAGGCCCACTGGAACAGCACGGCGACGCGGTTGCGGAAGCCGATGAGAAAAATCAGGTGGATGAACAGCCAGGCCAGCCACGCGAGCAGGCCGGAGAATTTGAACCGCCCGATCCACGCCACGGCTGCCGAGCGGCCAATCGTCGCCATCGTACCTTTGTCCCAATACTTGAATGCGGGGCGCGTCTCTGATTTTGCGCCGGCGGTGATTTCGCTTTTGATAATCTTCGCGACGTGTTTGCCCATCTGCATCGCAGCGGGCGAAACGCCGGGCACAGGCTTCCCATTTTCGCCGAGGACGAGTGCCATGTCACCAATGGCAAAAATCCCGGGATGCCCGGGCAGGCTGAGGTCGGGATTCACCTTCACCCGACCAGCCTTGTCGAGTTCCACTCCGAGCTTCTTCGTCAACGGCGTGGCGGCCACGCCCGCCGCCCAGAGGATGTTTCCCGCGCGAATGATTTCGCCATCGTCGAGTTCGACTTCGCCGGCGCGGATATTTTTGACGTGAATGTTGTTGCGCACCTGCACGCCCAGGTCTTCGAGCTGGCGTTGCGCGCTGGCAGACAAATCCGGTGGCAGATGCGAAAGCACTTTCGGCGAACCTTCAATGAGGATGATGCGCGCCTTCGTAGGGTCAATGCGGCGGAAATCCCGATTCAACACCGTGCGGGTCAATTCAGCGAACGCCCCGGCCAGTTCCACGCCGGTCGGCCCGCCACCGACGACGACAATCGTCAACAGCCGCTCGCGCTCGGCAGGGTCGGTTTCGTTTTCCGCCTTCTCGAACGCGAGGAGAATCTGACTGCGGATGCGCAGCGCGTCGTCGAGGGTTTTCAGACCAGGCGCGAATTGTTCCCACTCGGGATGACCGAAGTAGCCGGTCTGGCCACCCAGCGCGAGCACGAGGTAGTCGTAATCGAGCGCGCCCTTTTCCAGGATGACTTGCTTCTGCGGCAGATCAAAGTCCACCGCCTGGTTGAACAGCACGGTGATGTCGGTGCGTTCGGACAGGATGGCGCGGATGGGTTGGGCGATTTCCGGCGCGGAAAGCCCCGCCGCCGCCACCTGGTAGAGCAACGGCTGAAACAGATGATGGTTCGTGCGGTCAACGACCGTGATGCAAGCGGCGGGGTGGCGAAAGTTCTGGCAGAAAGTCAATCCGCCGAACCCCGCACCGAGCACGACCACGTGGGTTTTCTGGTTCGCATCCACGCGCCCAATTTGAGTCAGGCAACAGGAATTGCAATAGTCCGAAAGCAGTATGGCCGGCTTTGAACACCAACGGGTCCAAGCCCCGACCTGCTGGAGATAGCTGTTTCCACTGCAAGTCGGGCGACTACTCGACGATAAACGCCGCGAACTCCGCGTGATGGTAGGGCGGAATGCGGGCTTTGAACTTGGCCGTCTTCGCCAGATAACGACGCTCCAGCACCTGCCCCACCTTGTGCAATCGGGCGATGACCGCCGCTTCCTCGTGCGGAATTTTCAGTTCCAGCAACTCGCGCTCGGGCCGGATTTGACTGCCGATCTCCGACAGCAATTCTCCAATACCCGTGCCCTGCGTCGCCGAGATGGCGACGGAGTTTGGATACAGTTCATGCAGGCGCGTCAGTGTGTTGCCGCCGTTCAACTGGTCCACCTTGTTGAAGACCATCATCGTCGGCTTGTCGCCCGCGCCCAATTCACCCAGCACGCTGTTCACCGCGGCGATCTGCTCGTCCACCTGCGGATGACTGACATCCACGACGTGCAACAACAGATCCGCCTGCACCACTTCTTCGAGTGTGGCTTTGAACGACTCGACGAGTCCGTGCGGCAGCTTGCGGATGAAACCCACCGTGTCGGTGAGCAATATGTTCTGATTCGTCGGCAATCGCAGTCGGCGTGTGGTTGGATCGAGCGTGGCGAACAAAATGTCCTTCGCCAGCACGTCCGCACCGGTGAGTTTGTTGAGCAACGTGGATTTGCCCGCGTTGGTGTAACCGACGATGGACGCGAGAGGCCACTGGCTGCGCTGGCGACCAGCGCGTTGCGTTTCGCGGTGACGCTGCACGGCGTCGAGATCGCGCGTGATCCGGTCAATGCGCTCGGACACCTTGCGCCGGTCGGCTTCAAGCTGCGATTCACCTTCGCCACCGCGCATGCCGATGCCGCCCTTTTGCCGGGACAAGTGACCCCAGAACCGCGTCAGGCGCGGGAGCAGATGCTGAAGCTGCGCGAGTTCAATCTGGAGTTTGCCTTCCCGCGTGCGGGCGCGTTGCGAAAAGATGTCGAGGATGAGCGCGGTGCGGTCGAGAATCTTGACCTCAAAAATCTTCTCAAGATTGCGGGTTTGAGCCGGCGAGAGTTCGTCGTCGAAGATAACCGTGTCCACGTTGTTCTCGGCACAGAATTTCGCAAACTCATCGGCCTTGCCCTTGCCGATATAAGTGGCGGCATTGGGGGTTTCGACTTTTTGCGTGCCTTCACCGATGACTTCGGCCCCGGCGGTTTCGGCCAGTTCACCCAGTTCGTCCAGCGAATCGCGGATGGCCGCGGTATCGCCGGATTTCAATTCAACGCCCACGAGGAAGACCCGTTCCGTCCGTGTGTCTCTGGTTTGGACTAGTGCTTTCAACTCAGTTCTATCGTCCGACGAGAATAACATGAAGCACGTGCAGAACAAGACGGGGTTTTACCCGGCCAGACGAAGCCAGGTCACCCCCAAAATGTGGATAGTTCCAAATCACAAATCCCTCTGGCATTAACCTACTCTCTCCGGCACTGTGTGCGGCAATCGCGGCGGCGGAATCTCCCCGGGCGCGGCGCAAAACCTATGCGATGCTCAACCTTGTTCGTCATCTCAGCACTCAGTGTTACTCTTCTCGACCTCGCTTCCGGCGCAGACCAGCCTGCGCGTATTGACGCGCGGATGATCCGGCAACCCGACGTTTCGGCGACGCAGATCGCGTTTGTCTATGCCGGTGACATTTGGGTGGCGCCCAAGGCCGGCGGCGAGGCGGTGCGATTGAGTTCGCCGCGCGGCGAGGAATCGTTCCCGAAGTTTTCGCCGGATGGCGCGACGCTCGCGTTCTGCGGGAATTACGACGGCAACACCGACATCTACACCGTGCCGGTGAAGGGCGGCCTGCCCCAGCGCATCACGCATCATGGCGCGCCCGATCGCGTCATTGACTGGTATCCGGATGGGAAATCCATCCTGTTCGCGACGAGCATGACGAGCTTCAAAGATCGTTTCAACCAGCTGTATAAGGTCTCAGCCGAAGGCGGGCTGCCGGAGAAATTGCCGATGCCCTACGGCGAGTTCGGCGCGATTTCGCCGGATGAAAAGTCCATTGTCTTTAACACCATCAGCGTGGACTTCCGCACCTGGAAACGTTACCGCGGCGGCATGAACCCCGACCTGTGGCTGTTCGATCTCACGACGCTCAAGGCGCGGAACATCACCCAATCCACGGCCGCCGAATCCGTCCCGATGTGGTCGGGTAACAAGGTTTACTTCCTGTCGGATCGCGACGAAAACAAGCGCTTCAACATCTGGTCGCTCGATCTGGACAACAACCGCCTCAAGCAGGTGACGTCCTTCAAGGATTACGACGTGCATTTCCCGAGCATCGGACCGAGCGAGATTGTGTTTGAGAATGCCGGCCGGCTCTATCTGCTCGATCTCAAGTCCGAGAAAACGCGCGAGGTGGAAATCTCCGTCACGACCGATCGTTCCACGCTCAAGCCGCGCCTCGAAAATGTCTCCAGCCTCATCCAGTGGGCGACCATCTCACCCTCAGGCAAACGCGCTCTGTTCCAGGCACGCGGCGACATATTCTCCGCGCCCGCCGAGCATGGCGTGGTGCGCAATCTCACGCGTAGTTCGGGTGTTGCCGAGCGTTATCCCGCGTGGTCGCCGGACGGGAAACTGATCGCGTATTGGAGCGACCGTTCGGGCGAATACGAGTTGACCGTGCGCGAAGCCGAGCGCAATCCCGAGGGCGACGGCGAGGAGCGCACGTTGACGAAGCTGGGCGCCGGCTACCGTTACACGCCGCAGTGGTCGCCGGACTCCAAGAGGATTCTCTGGATTGATCAGGCGATGAAGATCTGGGTTTACGATTTCGAGACGAAGACCAACCAGTTCATTGACAAGCAAAAGTGGATGTATCACGGCGAACTTGAAGGCTTCCGCGCGAATTGGTCGGCGGACAGCCGCTGGCTCGCCTATGCCGCCGACCTCGATTCGCGCAACAGCGCCATCGTGCTTTACGATTTCCAGAACAACACCCGGCATCAGGTGACGAGCGGCTTTTACAACGACGAGCAGCCGGTGTTCGATCCCGAGGGTAAATATCTTTACCTCCGCACCGGGCGCAGTTTCGGTCCGATTTACAGCGACCTTGACGGCTCGTGGATTTACGCCAACACCATGCAGTTGGCGGCCATTCCGTTGCGCAAGGATGTGCCCTCGCCGCTGGCTCCGCGCAATGACGAGGAAAGCGAAAAAAAGAAGGATGAGGACAAGAAGTCGGAGGACAAGAAGGCCGACGAGAAAAAGTCCGATGAGAAGAAATCGGACGAACCCAAGAACGGCGAGAAGAAATCCGACAAGCCGGACGCGAAGGACGAAGCCAAACCCGACGCCAAGGATTCGGACAAGAAGGACGACAAGAAGTCGGACAAGGACAAAGACAAGAAGCCGAAGCCGGTGGAGATTGACCTCGATGGCTTCGAAAGCCGGCTGGTGCTTCTGCCCACCAAAGCCGGGCGCTATGCGGACTTGTGCGCCGTCAACGGCAAGCTGCTCTACCGCTGGCTCCCCCGCACCGGTTCTGATTCCTCTGGAAGTCCGGTTGAACTCTATGACTTTGAAAAGCGCGAGACCAAGCGCGTTGTGGATGATGCCGACGACCTCGAGCTTTCGGCGAATCGCGAGAAGCTTTTTGTTCGCAAGGATCGGAATTTTTACATCATCGAGCCGAAGGAATCGCAGAAGCTCGACAAGCGAATCGAGACTGGCGGGTTTGAAGCCACCGTAGACCCGGTGGCCGAGTGGAAGCAAATCTTCAACGACACGTGGCGGCTCGAGCGCGATCTTTTCTACGACCCGAAGATGCACGGTGTGGACTGGCCGTTGATGCGCGAGCGTTACGGCAAGTTGCTCGAAGACGCGGTGACGCGCTGGGATGTGAGCTTTGTGATCGGAGAATTGATTTCCGAGTTGAACGCATCGCACACGTATCGCAACGGTGGCGATGTCGAACGCAGCGCCGAACGTGGCGTGGGTTACCTCGGTTGCGATTTCGTGCTGACGAACGGCGCGTATCGCATCACGAAGGTCATTCAAGCCGCGCCGTGGGACAGCGAAGTGCGCTCACCCTTGGCGCGTCCGGGCCTGACGAACGTGAGCGAAGGCGACTACTTGTTGGCCATCAATGGTGAACCCTTGGACACGAAGCTCGATCCGTGGGCCGAGTTGCAGGGACTGGCTGATAAGCCGGTGTTCCTTACTGTCAATGACACTCCGACGCTGAAAGGGGCGCGCGAAATCTTGGTTCAAACCATCGGGAGTGAAGCGCGTCTCCGCAATCTGGCGTGGATCAATGAGAATCGCCTGCGCGTTGAGAAGGAGAGTGACGGGAAAATCGGCTACGTCTATGTGCCGGACACCGGCCAGAACGGACAAAACGAACTGGTGCGCCAGTTCCGCGGGCAGGTTACCAAGGCCGGATTGATCATTGATGAGCGCTTCAACAGCGGTGGGCAGATTCCGGATCGCTTCGTCGAAATGCTGGACCGTCCGCTCCGCAACTACTGGGCAGTGCGCGATGGCGCCGATTGGACGTGGCCGCCAGTGGCGAATTTCGGCGCGAAGGCCATGCTCATCAACGGGTGGAGCGGCTCCGGCGGCGATTGTTTCCCGTTCTACTTCAAGCAATCAAAACTTGGTCCGCTGATCGGTCAACGCACCTGGGGCGGATTGATCGGCATCACTGGCACGCCGGGATTGGTGGACGGCGGCAGCATCACCGTTCCCACGTTCGGCATCTACAGCAAGACCGGCGAGTGGATCATCGAAAGCTACGGCGTGGACCCGGACATCGACGTGGTGGATGACCCCGGCGAAATGGCGCGCGGTGGTGACCCGCAACTCGAACGCGCAATCTTCGAGGTGATGAAATCCATCCGGCAAAATCCACCGCCCGAGGTGAAGAAACCGAAATATCCGGATCGGTCGAAGTAAGTGGAGCGCGACTGTGTGCGTTAGCACCAGTCGCAGCGTTTCGCTTTGCGACAACTTTCGTGGTATCGCTACGCTGCGGCCGGTCTTTCAGACACGGTCGCGCGCCGTCAGTTGCTCGCAAATTTCCACAACTGCGACTCCCGGTCGAAGCTCAATCCACTGTGCTTTCGCGTGCTTGCGAAACCAAGTCAGTTGGCGCTTGGCGAACTGGCGCGTTTTGATTTTCACCAGCTCAATCGTTTCGGGCAGTCCGCGTTCGCCGCGTAAATGCTCGACGACTTGGCGGTAACCGATGGCTTGCATGGCAGTCTTGTTTTGTTCCAGGCCGAGTTTCAACAGGCGGTTCGTTTCTTCCACGAGACCGGCGGCGAACATCTCGTCCACACGCGCGTTGATGCGGATGTGGAGTTCTTGGGAAGAACGCGCGAAGCAGAAGAAGCGTTCCGGATTCCAAGTTCCAGGTTCCAAGTTCCACTCTGCGCGCTGGGCGGAAAACGGCTTGCCCGTCAGCCGGATCACTTCGATGGCACGAATGACGCGACGCGGGTTTTGGCGGTCAATTTTCGCGAAACTCACCGCGTCGCGCTGTTCGAGTTCATGGAGTAGATCCGCGAGTGGAGCAGCCTCGAGTTCGGCGCGTAATCTTTCGTCGGCGGGTGGCGCCTCGCCCAGTCCTTCGAGAAACGCTTTGAAGTACAACCCCGTGCCACCGCAGAAAATCGGCACGCGCTGGCGCGACTGGATTTCTGCCAAGGCCCGGTTTGCCAATTCAATAAACTTGGCGGCATCGAACGCCTCGGTGAGTTCCGCCACATCAATCAGATGATGCGGCACGCGGGCGCGTTCGGCGGCCAAAGGCTTCGCCGTGCCAATGTCGAGGCCGCGATAAACCTGCATCGAATCCACCGAGATGATTTCACCGCCGAGTTTTTCGGCGAGCGCGAGGGCGAGGGCGGATTTGCCGACAGCAGTCGGACCGGCAAGGAAAAGGGGACGGGGATGGAGTTGTTGAGCGCTGGCCATCTTCAATTCTCAATCCTCTATCCGCGCGTTCTAGAGCGATTCCGCAGGAGAACGAACGCAACCACGCCGGCGACAAAGATGCCAACGCTGACGAGGTGAGCCGGCGTCAACCCACCGTGCAGGTGGGCATCGTTGTAGTCGCCACGGAAGGCTTCGGCAATTGAACGCGTGAAGGCATAGCACATGAGATAGGTGGCGAAGATCTGGCCGTCGAATTTGCGCCGATGGCGGAACAGCCAGGCCAATCCCAGGTACAGCGTGAGATTCAACAAACCGTCATAGATTTGCGTGGGATGCACGGGCAAGCCACCGGTGAAGTGATCCGCCGGAAAGCGGATGGCCCAGGGCAAATCGCAGGTGCGGCCGAAGCAGCAGCCGTTCATCAGACAGCCGATGCGGCCAAACACCGAACCGAGGGCGATGCTGGGCGTGAGAACATCAGCGAGTTTCCAGAGTGGAATGTTTTTCCAGCGTGCGAAGAGGATGACGGCGAGTGACGCGCCGACGAGTCCACCGTAAAAAACCAACCCGCCGCGCTGAATCATGAAGACCTCCGTCCACGGCTGGCCGGCGAAACTCTCACGCCAGTAAGTGGCGATGTAGAGCAGTCGCGCCCCCAAGACGCCACCGAGCAACAGCCAGGGCACAACCAGATCGGCAATGTGCTCGCCGGAAATGCCGACCAGCGGCGCCCGGCGCACCGCCGTCCACATGCCGGCCAGGAACGCCAGCGCAATCATGATGCCGAACCAATGAACGGTCAGCGGTCCGAGTTTGAATGCAATTGGATGCACGGTGTGAACGTAGCGGCAAGATGCGTGAAGGAACAATCGAATTTCACGCCAACAAAAAAATTAACGCACGGGCTTCGCGCGCAATTTGTCGTAGCGCGGTTGCCAGTCGGTCCATAAGGTGGCCCAGTCAACGCCCGCGAAATTCGTCTTGGCGGCGGGCCAGAGCTTTTCGAGCGCTTCCAGTTCGCGTTGCGCGAGTTTTTTGTCGCGCCACTTGAGACTGGCTTCGGCGAGGTTGAGCCGGTTCTCGGGGTAGCTGGGGGCGAGTTCGGCGGCGCGTTCGAGATGTTTGCGCGCCTTGCTCTGACTGCCCACGCTGGCCGGCCAGCCCGGCGCCTGGAAATAAAGCTGACCGAGAAAACGATCCGGTCCGGCGTAATCGAAGTTCTCGTCAAGCTGGCGCGCAGTCTTGAAGCCACCTTCCATTTCGCTGACCAGGGGCAGCGCGCCCAGCAATTTTGTCCGCGCCAACTGGCCAAGGTTTAAGCCAAGGTAGTAATGAGCCTGGGCACTTTTCGGGTCGCTTTGGATGAGTTTGCGGCAGGCGGAAATCCCCTGCACGGCGATAGCTGCGCGTTCGGTGTCATTCGTGGAAAACTCGCCGCGATCAAACGCAGCCTTGGCGAACTGCCAGGCGGCAACGTTATTGGTCGGTTCGGCCTCGTAAAGCTTCTGCGCCGCGACAAAAACTTCCTGTGCATGACCGAGCAACTGAGTCCGGCTCGTGGTGTTCGTATCCGCAGCCGCGTCGCCGACCGCGAGCAGGACAAACGCGACCGCGAAACCGGGCAAAACGATAGACCGCAGGCTTTTGGCCTGAATCTGAACGACGGAATTAACAGTTGCGGTCACGCGCCCGGGATTTATACTCTGATACCAGTGACATTACAGCGGAAAACACTTCGATTGCTCATGGTCGCCGCCTTGCTGGGTTTGACGGCGGGCTGCAGTGGCATTCATGCATCCAAGAGTGTTTCGCCGTTGGATTTCCTGATTCCGGGTGGCGGAGGGTTGATGCGCGGTTTGCTTTTTGTTCCGCCACCGCCACCGTGCCCGGCCTCGCCAGACGCTCCGGTGCCAGCGAATCAAACACAAGTCGTTTAAGTCGGTTACACAAATATGCGATTCCCGTTCGCGTTGTCGGCGAAAATCGCCGGTCACATCATTAAACATAAGGTCCGCAAGACTCCGAAATTTGCGATGGTCTTGCAGTTGGAGCCATTGCATACGTGCAATTTGACGTGCACCGGCTGCGGCCGTATTCGCGAATACTCCACGTCCCTCAAGGACATGGTGCCGCTCGAGAAATGTCTCGCGGCAGCGATGGATTGCGACGCACCGATGGTTTCCATCTGCGGCGGTGAGCCGCTCATTTACCCGAAGATTGAGGAACTCGTCGCGGGCCTGCGCGAACAGGGTCGAATCATCTATATCTGCACGAACGGCGTGTTCATGCGGAAAAAGATGCGCGATTACCTCGCGGCGATTTATGATTCGTCGAATCCGTCCCATGAGTCCTATCTCAAGCAATTGCTCGCGGAGCAGCTGATCACGGACAAAGAGGCTGAAACCATCCGCAAGGCTGACGCTGCCGCCAAGAGCAAGGTGGTGATCCGCCCCAGCCAATGGATGTATTGGAACGTTCATGTGGACGGCCTGGAGTTCACCCACGATCTCATCGTTGAGCGCGAAGGCGTGTTCAAGGAGTGTGTCGCCGCGATCAAGATGGCGAAAATTCTCGGCTACCAGACCGCGACAAACACGACCGTGTACAAGGAGACGGATGTGCAGGAGTTGGATGACATGTTCGCCTACCTGTCGTCGCTCAACGTGGATGGCCACACGATTTCGCCCGGCTACGAATACGACGCCGCGAAGAAGGACATGGTCACGCGCCTCGGCAAACAGCCGGAGGATTTCTTCCTCACGCGCAAGATGACGCGGCAGAAGTTCGCCAAGATTCAGGAGTGGGGCGAGAAGTTCACCATCTTCGGCACGCCCGTGTATCAGGAATTCCTCGCCGGCAAACGCGAGTTGACCTGCACCGCCTGGGCGATTCCCACCTACAACGTCAAGGGCTGGAAAGCGCCGTGTTACCTGATGACCGACGGCCATTACGATGGCTATCAGGAGATGTTGTCGAAGGTGCAGTGGGACAAATACGGCGTCGTGGACGGCGTCGCACGCGATCCGCGTTGCGAGAATTGCATGGTCCATTGCGGCTACGATCCGAGCGGTGCGCTCGGGACGAATTATCAGTCCGGCGACAACTGGAAGAATTTCAAATACAACTTCGGCGCGAAGCCCAAGCCGTATCCGGCAACCGCCGAATTGACCAAGCGCGCCTTCAACGGCGTGACCATCGGCAAAGGCCATCTCGCCGAAGCCAAAGCCGCGATCAACAGTCCGCGAGCCGCGATGAACGGTGCGCAATCTGTCTTCCAGCGTCGTGAGGAAGCACACGAGCACAACGGTAACGGTGGTTGTGGCAGCGGCGATACTTCCCAGCGCGATGAGTTGCTGGCGAAGATTGCGGCGGCCAAGAAGGATTGAACTTTCGTTCCATCGGTCGTCGCTTGCGCTGACGGCTTTTCACACTAGATTCCTCAACGTTTGCGGCGTTTCGCCGCTTCGTGATGCTCATGCACCGCTACTCTGAACGGACTTTGCTGCTGCTGCTGGCGGCGGTGCAGTTCACTCATATCCTGGACTTCATGGTGATGATGCCGCTCGGGCAGCAGCTCATGCGGGAGCTGACCATCACTCCGGCGGGCTTCAGTCATCTGGTCGGCGCTTATACCATCAGCGCCGGCATCGTGGGACTCCTGACGGCGCCGTTCATGGATCGCCATGATCGAAAGAAGATTCTGCTGGTGGTCTATGCCGGCTTTACGTTGGGCACGCTGGCCTGCGGCCTCGCCCACACAGCCGGACAATTGCTCGTCGCCCGCGCCATCTGCGGCGCGTTTGGTGGCGTTTCCGGCGCGACCATCATGTCCATCGTCAGCGACATCGTTCCCCCGCAACGTCGCGCGGCTGGCATGGGCATCATCATGGCGGCTTTTGCCGTAGCCGCGGCGCTGGGCGTACCGCTGGGTTTATATCTGGCCCAGAAGTTTCGATGGGAAATGCCGTTCCTGTTGGTGGCGGGAATGGGTGCGGTGATCTGGGTGCTGATTGCCATCATGCTGCCGCCCGTGCGCGGGCATCTCGAAGAAACCGCCAGCCACGGTTTCCACACGTTCTGGGAATTGCTGCGCGATCCCAATGCCGGACGCGCCCTGGTCTTCATGTCCGCGCTGGTGATGGGACACATCACCATCATCCCGCTGCTGGCAGCGTATCTCGTCTCCAACGCCGGCCTGCCGGAGGACAAGTTGTTCCTCATCTACCTGGTCGGCGGTGTCAGTTCGGCGTTCACCGCACCGATGTTCGGAAAACTCGCCGATCGGCGGGGGCACATGCGCATTTACACGATGCTGATTGTCATGGCATGCCTCGTGACGTTGATGCTGACCAATGCCCCGCGACTCCCGGTTTGGGTGGTCTTATTGCTGGCTGCCGGTTTTTTTACGTTTGCCAGCGGGCGATTTATCCCGGCGCAGGCCATCGTCTCCATGGCGGTTCACTCGAAGCGACGCGGTTCGTTCATGAGCTTGAGCAGTTGCACGCGCGATCTGACCACTGGTTTCACGACCAGTCTCGGCGGTTGGATTGTAACCAAAACCCCCTCCGGCGACCTGGTGCATTACAATATCCTTGGCTGGATTGCCGTGGGAGTGAGTCTGTTCAGCCTCTGGCTCGCCCGACGGGTGCAGGCCAACGAAATTCATCAGCCCGCATTCGCGAATCCGGAACCGGTGGTGGAGTAATTTTCAACCATTCCTGACCACTTGGATTCAATAAACATGTGGGTTGACGCGTCTGGAGAAATGCTGAACTGTCTCAAGCATGCCCGCGCCGCATCATCAACCCCGACTCGAGGATCGCTTCCTCACGCGCCGGGATTTTCTCTGCCGCTGCGGCATGGGCTTTGGCATGTTGGGGCTGGCGCAATTGCTCGGGTCCAGCCTGCTGGCCGACGAGGTTACCAACAACACGCCGCTCGCCCCGCGTTCGCCCCCGTTCCCGAGCCAGGCCAAGCGCATCATTCATATCTTCGCCAACGGTGGTCCGTCGCACATTGACACGTTTGATCCGAAGCCCATGCTCGCCAAGCTCCATGGCCAGCCGTTGCCGATGGACAATCTCAAGACGGAACGGAAGACCGGCGCGGCGTTTCAGTCACCGTTCAAGTTCAAGAAATACGGCCAGAGCGGCATCGAAGTCAGCGACTTGTTCCCGCACGTGGCCGAGAGCATTGATGACATTTGCGTGATTCGTTCGATGCATGCCGATGTGCCGAACCACGAGCCGTCTTTGCTGCTGATGAATTGCGGTGAGTCGAGGCAACCCCGACCCAGCATGGGATCATGGATTACCTACGGCCTCGGCACGGAGAATCAAAACCTCCCTGGCTTCATCACGCTTTGTCCCGGCGGTTATCCCATTCAGGAATCCCAGAACTGGCAGAGCGCGTTCCTCCCGGGAATCTATCAAGGCACTTACATCAACACGGCCAACAAGGAAATCGAGAAGCTCATCGAGAACATCAAGAACAAGTCGGTCTCGCTCGACGAACAGCGGCAGCAACTCGATTTGCTCAAGAGCTTCAACGAGCAACACGCCAAACGGCGCGCGGCGGATGCCCGGTTCGAGGCGCGCGTGCAATCCTTCGAGCTGGCGTATCGGATGCAGATGGACGCCACCGATGCCTTTGACATTTCCCGTGAGCCGGAATCAGTGCGGAAGATGTATGGCGACGGCACTCAGGGTCGGCAGATCTTGATCGCGCGCCGATTGCTCGAACGCGGCGTGCGGTTCGTACAAGTCTGGCATGGCGACGGTCAGCCCTGGGACAGTCACGACGACTTGGAAGAAGGCCATGGCCGGCTCGCGCGCGAATCGGATCAACCCATCGGTGCCTTGCTCAAGGACCTCAAGCAGCGTGGCATGTTGGATGATACACTCGTAATTTGGGGCGGAGAATTTGGTCGCACGCCCACGGTGGAATTGCCCACGCCCGGCGCCAACGCCGGCAAGGTCAACGGGCGTGACCACAATCATTACGGATTCTCGATGTGGATGGCCGGTGGCGGCGTGCGCGGCGGGTATGTTCACGGCGCGACCGATGAATTCGGGTTCAAGGCGGTGGACAAACCTGTTCATGTTCACGACCTCCACGCCACCATCCTGCAATTGCTCGGCTTCGATCACACGAAGCTGACCTTCCGCCACGCGGGTCGGGATTACCGGCTGACCGATGTTTATGGGAACGTGGTCAAGGAGCTGATTGCGTGAAGCGGTGGGCGTTCTGTCTCATCCTGGCAGCGGCGACGCCGCTCGTTGCCGTTGAACCCACGGCAGAGCAGATTGAATTCTTCGAAGCGAAAATCCGCCCGGTGTTCGCGGACAACTGTTATTCCTGCCACAGCGCTGCGCAGAAGATCAAAGGAGGATTGCGGCTGGACGCCTCCGCCGCCCTGCTCAAAGGGGGTGAGAACGGCCCGGTGATTGTGCCGGGTGATCCGGACGCAAGCGTCTTGATCAAGGCGGTGCGTTACACCGACGCGGATTTGCAGATGCCGCCCAAGAATAAGAAGCTTCCCGCCGAAAAAATCGCTTTGCTCGAAGCCTGGGTGAAAATGGGCGCGCCGCTGCCCAAAGACGTTGACGTGAAACCCTTGCTCACCGAGGTGTCCGTCGCACGAACGCAGCATTGGGCGTTTCAAACCGTGCAAAAACCGGCCGTGCCCAAGGTGAAGAAGTCGAGCTGGGTTCAGACGCCGGTGGACAATTTCATTCTCGCCAAACTGGAGGAAAAGAAACTCAAGCCCGCGCCCCAAGCCGACCGGCGCACTTTGATCCGGCGGTTGAACTACAATCTGCTTGGCCTTCCGCCTACACCTGAGGAAGTCATCGCCTTCGAAAGGGACAAAAGCCCCGACGCCTACGCCAAAGTGGTGGATCGTCTGCTGGCATCGCCACACTATGGCGAACGCTGGGGACGGCACTGGCTGGACGTGGCGCGCTATGCGGACACCAAAGGTTATCTGGCCGGTGGCGAGGAGCGGCGCTACAAGTTCTCCTACACCTACCGTGATTACGTCATTCGCGCCTTCAACGAGGACAAGTCCTACGACCAATTTCTCATCGAGCAAATCGCCGCCGATCGCCTGCCGCTCGGCGAGGACAAGAGTTCGCTTGCCGCGCTGGGCTTTCTCACGTTGGGCCGCCGCTTTCTCAACAACCCGAACGACATCATTGACGACCGCATTGATGTCGTCACCCGCGGCACGATGGGGCTGACCGTGACGTGTGCGCGCTGCCACGATCACAAGTTCGAACCGATTCCGACCGAAGATTACTACGCACTGCACGGCATCTTCGACAGCAGCGAAGAACCGGGCGAACTGCCCTTGCTCAAGCCATTGACGGACTCGCCGCAGTATCAGGATTACCTCAAGGAGGTGGCCAAGATTAACAAGGAGATCGGCGAGTTCGAGGAGAAGGAAATTGAGAAGTTCCGCGCTGACCTGCGGAAAAATGTCGGCGACTACCTGATCGCGGCGAATGAGGCTTCCAAACTTGAGGACCAGTCCAAGTTCGACGACCTGGCCGGCAATCAAAAGGTGTTGCCGGTGATTTTGCGCCGCTGGATGACGGTTTTAACCGAGCCGCAAAAGCAATCCGATCCCATCCTCGGCCCGTGGTTTGAATGCACCAGGTTCAGCGGGACCAACTTCACCGTGGAGGTAAAGCCACTATTGGATCGGCTCGCCTCCGATTCGCCGGGCGCAAATCTGGTCGTCGCGAAGGCCATCGTCGAAAAGAAACCGGAATCTCTGAAGCAGGTGGCGGAGGTTTACGAGCAGCTGTTTCAGAATATCGATGCCGAATGGGCGGAGGCCCAAAAGAACGCCGCCAAGGAAAAGCAGGCCACGCCCGTTTCCCTGACAGATACAAATCGCGAAGCCCTGCGATTGGTCCTCTATGCCGAGAAGTCGCCGGTGAACGTGCCGGACAGTGAAGTGCGAAAGATCCATGCCCGCCGATTGGGCGAAGGCGCCGCGCCCCTGCGCAACAAGATTGAGGCCTTGAGCTGGACGCATCCCGGTGTTCCCACCCGCGCGATGGCGATGGCTGACCGGCCCAATCCGCACAACTCGCCGGTGTTCAAACGCGGCAATCCCGGCAATCGCGGAGCGGAAGTGCCGCGGCGTTTTCTGGAAGTGTTGAGCACCGAACAGCCGATGCTCTTCACCAATGGCAGTGGCCGGCTGGAACTGGCGCGCGCCATCGCCAGCACCAACAATCCGCTGACAGCCCGGGTTTATGTCAATCGTGTCTGGCTGCAACACTTCGGTGCAGGACTGGTCAGCACGCCGGGCGATTTCGGCGTGCGCACCGAAGCCCCGTTGCAGCACGACTTGCTGGATTATCTGGCAGCGACCTTCATGGAAAATGGCTGGAGCACCAAGAAGCTGCATCGGTTGATCGTGCTTTCCGCCACCTACCAGCAGAGCAGTGATGCCAGCCCGAAGAATCTCGCCGCTGATCCGGAGAATCGTTACTTCGATCACATGAACCGTCGCCGGCTGGACTTCGAGTCGTTGCGCGACACCTTGCTGGCTGCTTCCGGCAAATTGGACCCGCAGGTGGGCGGTCTGCCGGTGGACCTGGTCACCGAACCCTTTCCCACCCGACGCACGATCTATGGATTGATTGACCGCCAGAATCTCCCCGGCGTCTTCCGCACATTCGACTTCGCCAACCCGGACACCAGCAATCAAGGCCGTTTCTTCACCACCGTGCCGCAACAGGCGCTGTTCTTGATGAACAGTCCCTTTGTGATTCAGCAGGCACAACAACTGGTCAAGCGGGACGGAATCGCCCGCGCCAAGACTCAAAAGGATAAGATCGAAGCCATGTATCAGTTGTTATGGCAGCGACCGGCAGAAACTTCCGAAGTGCGCCAAGCCGAAAAATTCCTCGCTCTTCAGCCAACAGCCACAACTTCCCTCTCTCCGCTGGAGAAGTATGCCCAAGTGTTGCTGCTGTCGAACGAACTGATGTTCGTGGATTAACCAAGAACCCGAACACCGTTCTCAACCTGGCTGATAGTCCATAGACTTCGATCCCGTTCCGCATGGACGATCAACAGGCTTGGCCGAGTCTTTGAACCAGCCTTCAGTTATCGCGTGCCTGTTTTGGTCTGGTGGACACAAATCAGCCGCTCGCTGGAGTTCATTTCCAGAAGCCATGCCGCCGTTCGGCCCGTTGGCCTTTTCCCAACGATGCTCCCTTCGACAATTCTGAAATGCCCGGCCGATTGCCATCATCGTCCGTGATAGTTCGGATAATACCACCTTGACCGCACGCATTGAATCGGCATTCTTGCTCTTGTGAGACATCTTTCCCTGTTGCGGAACATTCTGCTGTTCAAATCAGGCCTCATCGTCTGGCTCGCTTTGAGCATTTCCGCAAGCGCGGCCACACTCGTGGATGACAACACCCAAGGATTCTATAACAACAACCTCGGGACGACGTTGGATGGCAGCCAGGCGCAGTTTCCGCTCCCGTTTTTCAACGGTGGTGATCCGACAATTTTTCCGGCGACGGAACCGGATCTCTCCTCCGTAGCCACGATTCTTGGTGATTGGCTGTCCGCAAGCCCGACGTTGAACGGCTTTTGGGCTGGTCCGATGAGCATTCCCGCGACCTGGGACTTGTACGCTGAAACGGCAATCATCTACGAGGTTGATGCGGGAGCGACTGGCTACACCAACGTGCTGGCCGCCTTGGACGTGGATAACGGTGTATTCGTTTGGGTGAATGGGCAGTATAAATTCGGCGCGGTCTCGGGCGGATCACCGTCGCCGACCGGACAATTCGAATACACCAATGTCGTCCTTGGTGTGCTGTCGCCGGGAACGAACTACATCCAGGTCATGCGCGAGGACAACGGTTTCTTCACGGGCTATCAGATTCGCGTCACCGGCGACCCGGCCCCACCGCCCAAACCACAAATCACGCAGCAACCGACAAATCAAAACGTGAATCTTGGGCAGACCGCGACGTTCAATGTTGCGGCGACGAGCTTGACGCCCATTTCTTATCAATGGTGGTTCGAGACCAATCCAATCCCCGGCGCGACCAACAGCAGCTTGGTGTTGTCCAATGTCCAGAGTTCGCAAGCGGGCAATTACTTGGATGGGAGCACGCTCGGATATTACAATGAATCGTTGGGCACGGTCTTGGACGGAACGCAACCGCAGTTTCCGCTCACGTTTTCGCTCGGCGGTGATCCACTGATCTTCCCCGCTGCCGAACCTGACCTTTCACCGGCCGCGGGTGTCCTCAGCGAGTGGCTCGCGCCTAATCCGGTGCTCAATGGCAATTGGAGCGGTCTGATCCCGATTCCGGAGGCGTGGGCAACCGATGCGGAGACCGCCATCATTTACGTAGTGGATGGCGGTCCCACAGGCTTCACAAACGTGGTGGCCCAGTTGGATGTGGATAACGGAATTTTTGTCTGGGTGAACGGGCAATACAAATTTGGCGCGGTGTCGGGCGGTCCTCCGTCGCCACCGGGAGAGTTCGAATACACGAATGTGGTCCTTGGCGCGTTGTCGCCCGGGACGAACTACATACAAATCTTGCGCGAAGACAATGGCTTCTTCACCGGCTATCAGATCCGCGTTATGGGAGAAATGATCTCGCCTCCATTCAAGTTTTCCGGAGTGCAACAAACGTTCCCCGCCGGAATTCGGCTGGCGTTGAACACGGAAGCAGGCAAAAGCTATCGTGTCCAATACGTCTCAGAATTGAGCGATACAAATTGGCTTACCCTGACGAATTTCATTGGCACGTCCAGTGTGAAGCAAATCTTGGATCCAACGTCTGCTCCGAAACGCTGGTATCGAGCGGTTTCGCCCTGACCTTGTTTCTCAAATAATCCCCGCCAGTTCCTGCAACGTGCGCCAGTTTTCGAGGCGCTCCTGTTTGGCCTTCAGCAGCGTTTCGCTCGGGTTGCCGTCTTTGTCGAAGTGTTTCGAGAAGCGGCCTTCAGTGCGCGCGAAGCGGATGAAGTCATAGACTTCGTTCGTCTTTGGTTCGATGAAGAAATCCAGTTTCTCGGACGGATTGCCCTGGAGGCTGAGGCGCTGCGCGATCTTGTCGCCTTTGCGCGGGTCGTAGATGAGCACGGGGAACGTGCGCGTGTCCACGGCGAGTTTGCTTTGCTGCATCGCCAGGTTGTCGCCGACGCCGTGCTCGGGCTGGCACGTGGTATAAACGCTCACCACTGCCGGGCCGTCGTATTCGTTCGCGGCCATGATGGATTTGTAGAAGTGATTGCTCATCGCACAACTGGTCTGCGCCACGAACGTGTTCGGGTGCATCATGCAAATCTGCGCGAGTTCCTTGCGCCGCTCGATCTTGCCGGGAATGACCTTGCCGTGGACGCTGAATTTGGTGTTCTGGCCCATGAACGTGGCGGTGGACGATTGCCCACCGGTGTTGGAATAAACCTGCGTGTCGAGCACGAGCACCTTGATGTTCATGCCGCTAGCCAGCATGCGGCTTAAGCTTTGGAAACCGATGTCCAGCATCGCGCCGTCGCCGCCGATGACCCAGAGCTTCTTATTGTCCCAGCCCATTTGATCCCAGCGCGCGCGGATGCCCATCGCGTCGGCCGGCGCGTTTTCGAAAAGTGAATTGGTCCACGGCACGAGATACGGATTGTAGGGATACGTCGAGGCGTAAACCGTCGAGCAACCGGTTGAGTTCACAATCCCGATGTTTTCCTTGCCGTAAACAAAGCCCGTCGCGGCGAGCATCATGCGCAGCGCCGTGCCTTCGCCGCAACCCATGCACGATCCTGCGCCGCCGACGTAGAGCAACGACCGCTCGGCGAGCATCATGTCCACGAGCATTTTCTCGTTGATGAACTTCTTCGGCGTCTCGGGCATCTTGGTGTAGAAATTCCACGTGCGCTGATATTTCTTCAACGTGCGATCGTCCTTCTTGAGCATGACGAGCGCGTCGTGATCGCCGCAGGCGTCCACACATTCGGCGCAGCCTTTGCACTTGGTCGGGTCAATGAAGATGCCGAAGTAACCCGGCTCGTCGCCCTTCTTTTCATAGACGTTCCAGAACTTGGTCGTCTTGCCGAATTGCTTGCGATAATGCTCGCGCTCGGCTTCATCGGAAATTTTGGCGAGTTCCTCCTCGAGCTTCGCCTTCGGTACAACCTTGCCGAGGATGGCGGTGTCCGGGCATTCGGTGACACACGCCATGCACGCGACGCAATTCTCGCTGTTGAGCAGCGGAATCTCGGGCGCGATGTAGGAAAAGTCGCGCAGGATGCCCGTGCCGGCGGGGATGAACGAGCGCAGCGTGGAATTGTCCGCGGGCAGACCGAGTTCAGCGCTGCCGTCGTTGTACGCGCCGACGATGCGGTTGTTGAAATCGGCGACGTTGAGGACGTCGTCCGTGATGGGGACTTGGTTGACGCGCGCGGCGGGAGTTACGGCGGGCTCAAGAGTCGTGCTCATGGCGAGAAGATACGAGGTTAATGGCGGTCGGCAAGCCCCCATTCAGCGAGTGACTCGTTTGTTGCGCCCGGTCTTTGCCCGGTCAAAGAGTGCCACAGGTGCTTGTATCAATATCGTTGCCAAGCCAAAACCGCATCCGTCAGAATCCCTCCGTGAATTTTCGCGACAAGATTATCGCTTGGGACCATCTCCCGGCGTGGCGGGAAGTGTTCCGAAGGCGTGGCCAGAAACTCGTTGTCACCAACGGCTGTTTTGACCTGCTCCACCTGGGTCATGTGTCCTACCTCGAATCCGCCCGCAACCAGGGCGACGCCCTGCTCATTGGGGTGAACAGCGACGATGCCGTGCGGCAGTTGAAAGGGCCGACCCGGCCCATCAACGCCGAGTTCGATCGCGCCGCCGTGCTGGCGGCGCTCCAAAGCGTGGACGGGGTTTGTATTTTTCAGGAGAAGCGGGCGACACGTTTTCTCGGCCACGCGCAACCGGACATCTACGTGAAAGGCGGTGACTACACATTGGAAACTCTGGACCAGGAAGAGCGGCGCACCGTCGAACAAGCGGGGGGCAGGATTGTGATTATTCCCTTTGTCCCCGGCAAATCCACCACCGCGACGCTCGAAAAAATCTCGAAACTGTAGGTGCCACCGAGGCCGATGAAGATCCTCGTCATTTCGCTCGCCGGTATTGGCGACACACTGTTCGCCACGCCGCTCATCCACGAGTTGCGCGCCAATTTCCCAGAAGCGGTAATCGACGCGCTCGTGCTCTGGCCCGGCTCCCGCGACGTGCTGGAGGGCAATCCACACCTGAACACCGTCTTTCAGAAGAATCTCATCACCGAGTCTCCGAGTGATTCGTTGAGTTATCTGTGGAAGTTGCGGGCTCGGCGTTATGACATCTCCATCAACACCCATCCCCAGAGCCGCCGCCATTATCGCATTGTCGCCAAAATCATCGGTGCAACCACCCGTGTCAGCCATGACTACGATCACGCCAACGAACTGGACCACTGGTTGGTGAACAAGACATTGCCGCAAGACTACCAGCGCCACAGTGCAGACAATAATCTGACTTTGCTCGAACTCATTGGTGCGAAACTAAAGCTCTCAGAACACAGTTACGAACTTTTCCTAACGGACGGAGAGGAAAGCTGGGCGGAGGAATTTGTCGCCAGCAACAAACTCAAGGGGCGCCGGTTGCTCGGAGTTCACGTTGGATCCGGCGGGACCAAGAATCTCGCGCTACGCCGCTGGCCAAAGGAGCATTACGTGGATTTGTTCCGTGAGTTGAACCAGCGCCATCCCGAAATCACCGTGCTGCTGATGGGCGGCCCGGAAGAAAAAGCGGCGCATGAGTTCATTCAGCAACAAGTAGCCTCACCGTTCGTAATTCAGCCGGAAACCCGCAACCTCCGCCAGGCCGCTGCCCTCATCAAACGCTGTCACTCCTTCCTGAGCGTGGATACGTCCCTCATGCACGCGGCTGCCGCTGTTGGTGTGCCCCAGCAAATCGTCATCGAAACGCCAACGCTAAATCCAACGGTTGTGCCCTATGGTGCTAAGTTCACCCTGGTGACGAATCCAGCCGTTTGCGGGAAGAATCTGGGTTTCTATCGCTATGATGGTGCTGGCATCCGGGGCACTGCAGAGGAATTAATTCGCTGCATGGCTTCGGTGAAGCCGGAAAAAGTTCTGGAAACGATCAGCCACGCGCTTGCACTGGGCTAGCGCGTGGCTTCACCAAGCCAACATAGGCAAGCAAACCCAACGCTACCACCATCGACACCAGACTGATGTAAAGTCCCGTCAGCGGTGGCTGATATTTGAATTCCACGCGATGCTCGCCGGCCTTGTCCAGAAACACGCCCCGCATGATGAAGTTAGCTCGCAACAACTCCGCTGGTTTCCCATCCACCCACACTTTCCAGTTTGGATCGTATTTGTCGTTGAGTAACAGAACGGCGGGTGAGTTGGCTGCGGCCCTCAGGAGGATATGTTTGGGTGCGTAGCTTTCAAACTTGACCGCGCCAGGATTTTGATCGGTGCCCGACGCCACCAGCAACGGCTCCGCCAGCAACACCGTTTGCCCTGGATCAAAATCTTTATCGGCCAGTTCATGCAGCGTGGCCAAGTCGGTCAGGCTTTGCCCGGCCAACGCGGTGGCCATGTCCCTCGGCACGCGCTGCTGGATTGTTTTTGCCCAATCTCGGAGCCCGGCCGGGTCATTGGTGCTTACCCGCCAATTCGTGTAGAGCCTTGCGCGCGGCAGCGCCCCGGCAAAATCCAGCACCGCCAGTTGCCCGTTGGTGCTGACCACGGTTGTGACTTGCTCTAATTGAGAAACGGAGTGATCCGCTCCCGTTTTAGCCGCCAAATCAAACGCCTTTGCGATCCGGAATCGTCCTTTGCCCGCGTCCAATTGCTGGTTAAGCGATTCCACGAATGCGGTTGGACCGAGCAAATAGCGGGTATTGGTCAACTCCCAACGTCTCAAGGGCGAAGCTAATGCCATTACTGCCTCAAAAGCGGCCTTCTCCGAGGCGACACGTGGCTCCTGCCGGATGTCGAGGCTCTGGATGTCGTAATACTGGAAGAGTTGCTGCGTCCATTCGATGCCATAAAGCTGCGCGAAGAAGGAGTATTGCTGGGCCACCGGCAACATTTCACGCGGGAGTCGTCGGAAATCCACAAAACGATCGAGAGGAAAAATCGCGACACGTTGCTCGTATGGCCGCTCTCGGAGAAAATCAATGACGGGGTTCGTTTCATACTTCACCCTCCAGTTGACAAACAGGACCCATGGGCGATTGACCGGAAGCAAGTCAGCCACAAGCAGCGCCACGAGCAGGACACCCCCTGTTCTGGCTCGCGACCCCCGAAAATATCCGCTCAGGATCAGCGCCACGATGGCCACCGCCAGAATGAGGAAGAGCACCGACCGGCCCACCTGTCGGATGCTATGGCGCGCGTTGGCCGCCGCACTCTCGCTGACTGCCGCCTGATCCGCCTTTTGGCGCATCGCGGCATACTGCAAGTTGGTCAGGTCACCAATGTGCCGCTCCAAGGCCTCACGAGACGAGGCATAGACCAACCACGCCAAGGCGGCCAACACCAGCGCTGCCGCTGAACCCCAAACCCATCGGCGATCGAAAGCGGTTGCTCTGGCCCACCACGACCTCCAATTGCTCATCAACGCACTGGCACTGCCGGTTATTCCCACCATCCCGCTTCGGCACAGGGCTTCAGCCCCGTAGGCGAAAAGAATGAGCAAAACCCATTCGACGATGTGCAGGAACTTGGCGGGATTGCGAATGGTCGAGACATACGGCAAGGCGTAGAAGTACTGGTAGACCGGCGCAAAGCGGCCAAACATGAGGAGCAAAGCCACCACCGCCGCTGCCGCCCAAAACCAAACCAACCGCTGCTCGGCGGCACTGAATGCGCTGCCCACTTTCCGCAACGACTGGGCCACCGCCAATCCCGCCAGCAGCACCACAAGCACGCCGGCGTAGTTGCTTCCGGCCCCGGCCCGGAAGGCACCGTCTGGTTTTCCGCGTTGCCCGCCTGAATCAACAAACTCGTCCCACGACGGATCGCTGCCAGCCCTTCCCCAATACTCGCCGCCATCGGGCGTGTCATACCTGAAGCCAAACAAGCCGGGCACCAGTATTCCCAAGGCTTCAGCTTTGGGGATACTGTATTGCGTGGCAAAACTCCAACGCTCAGCGGCACTCTGATCTGCACCGGCAACTCCCTTTATTTGCGAGCTGACGAACAACACTTGGATCAAAGCACCCGCTGCCATCAGGCCGGCGCACACCACCACAACGGCAAGACGACCGATGCCTCGTCCAATATTGTTTACAATCGGCCCCTCGCTTACCAGCGTTTGCGCGACAAGGTAGGCTGCTATGAACAAACTAAAGAGTGCACCAATATCATACGACTCGATTATGCCTTGCCCTACAGCAAAACCTGCAAGCGCAACGCGAAGCCACCGTTTCGGGGAGGCAATATCCGCCAATAGGCCCAGCGCAAGAAAGTTCCAACCAAACGCAATACACTGGCTGCAAACACCCCAAGCGGACGTACCAACGAAATCCGAATTCAAAGTTGCCCCCACGGCTGACAGCAGACAAGCGACGGCCGAAAACTTGTGCATGCGAAAGCACAGCCAAGTAAATACACCGAGCACGAGGAGAGAAAATGGGGGATAAAAAGCCGACCCAGCCGGAATCCACCAAGAAGTCGCAGTCCAAAAAAGCGAGGTGAGACTTGGAGCCGGCGCGGGATAAGGGCTCCCAATCCAATTTAAGTCAGCCCATTGACCAGCAAGAATGGATGGAAAGCGATTCTGGGCAGCGACCATCGCTCCCAACGGGCCATCGTTTGAGAAGACAACATGACCCGGCAGGAAGGCCTTATAGAAAAGCGCGAGGAGTGTTAGCGCCAAGACAGCGGCGCAAAGCAGAAATGGCTTTCGCTTTTCAAGAAAGGGGATGAAACCGGAATTCATAGTAGCGACGGAGTGTCAGGGAAGCGGATAGGAAATTCAACAGAAACGCATCTTTGCACTGGATTGAAGCTCAAAAAGGCTTGCTTGCAGGGTTGTTTGCCGAAATCGTTTCGCATAGCCAAGCGCCCCGTGGCATTGGCCAAAAGTAATTGATGAGTACAGTGCCAATTGAAATCAGAACCGAGCCACGCCCAAATTGCTTTCTGTGCCAATGTCCGGGAAGGCCTTTGTACCGTGACATGGTTGACAGTTTGTTTCATGCTCCGGGCATTTGGAATTTGAAGCAGTGTGGAAGATCTGACTGTGGCCTCATCTGGCTTGATCCAACTCCAATTGAGGCCGATTTACCACTATTGTACCGGAGATACTTCTTCAGTCGATCATCGCCGAGTGCAGACACACGTTTCCGTTTAGGGATGCGGTCGGTGTTGTATGGAATATACAGGGCTGTCAATTATCTTCCGTCTGCGGCCCTTGGTTTAACCAAAGCCCAAAGCAAAATGCGCAAAATGTTCCTTGACGATCTACAACCAGGTAAGCTCCTGGACATTGGTTGTGGAGATGGAACCTTTCTGCACCGAATGCAGATGCTGGGTTGGTCGGTTGATGGTTTGGACTTTGATAAAAGCGCCATTGAAGCCGCTCAGATAAGATACGGGCTTTCCCTGCGTTGCGGAGATTTGGCGGGCGCTCGGTTTCCTGAGAACACATTTGACGCCGTTACAATGAACCATGTGATTGAACATGTGCCGCATCCTTTAGCACTGCTTGCAGAGATCCGACGCGTTCTGAAGCCTAGTGGACGACTTGTGGTGGTTACTCCTAACAGTCTGAGCTTAGGTCATAAGCGATTCCTCGCTCACTGGGTGAATCTCGATCCTCCACGGCATCTGCATGTTTTTACGCCGAACACACTCCGCGCGTGTGCAAAGCTCGCCAATCTTGGCGTCCTCTGGCTCCTGACGTCAGCGGCCAACACCGACAATTTTATTGGAGCGAGCTACGGTGTTCGCAAGTTCTACACGGATCGTCAACATAAGTCTGCTGGTGAGATCAATATCCTCCGTGCAATGCGTAGTTTGGCTTTTCAGTATCGAGAAGCATTGCTCTTAGCGCGCGATCCGGATTCTGGCGAGGAAGCCGTTCTGGTTTGCCGAAAGTAAACTGCCTTGATAGAAAATCCCCGTATGATCAAGCGTTACTGGCATGTTTGCAAATTTCACGGGCCACGTGGTCTAGTGCTAGCAGCGGGGCGACGACTTTTCCCTCCCAAGGCCAAGTGCATTCAGGTTTGCCGCGAACTCGTTACAGGGCGTGTAGGATTAGAAGTTGGAGGGCCGAGTTTGGCGTTCTCGAAGGGTGGGCTTCTCCCCGTTTATCCGACAGTGGGGCGTCTGGACAGCTGCAACTTTGCTCAACAGACAATTTGGGAAGGAAGCATTAAGGAAGGGCATCATTTCCGTTACGACGATCAAAAACCGCTGGGATATCAGTACATCGCCGAAGCTTCGGATTTAAGTCGAGTCTCTACGGGAGCCTACGACTTTCTTCTTTCATCTCATGTGTTGGAGCATCTGGCCAACCCCTTAAAGGCGCTTCAAGATTGGAAAAGAGTTCTTGGGAAACAGGGCACGCTCATATTGATAGTTCCCCACAAGGAGGGAACATTTGATCACCGGCGACCGGTTACCGAATTGAGTCACTTAGTGGATGATTTCAGAAAAAGCACTGGGGAAGACGATTTGACCCATTTGGAAGAAGTTCTGGCTTTGCACGATCTTGATATTCACCCCGGGGGATGTGATTGGCCAACTCTGCGTGAACGCTCGCTTCGGAATTTCGAGAATCGTTGTCTTCATCAACACGTTTTTGACACGACCTTGCTAATGCGGGTTGTCAACTATGTGGGTCTTCAAATTCTGGCGGTTGAAGCTCTACTGCCTTTTCACATTATTCTGGTTGCGCGGAAAGTTGTGAGCGATGAGTCTCCAAATAACGCGAAGTTCATTACTGGGTCTCCTGCGTGTTTGACAACTAGTCCTTTTCGCATGGATCGTCAGCGGGTTCCCCTAATCGGGTACGAATAACCGGATGGGGACTCAGCATCTCTTGGAAGTACTGTTTGGAGTATCTGGTGAGAAAAATCTGTGTTGTTCATCTAGTCAGGAAGCCCAACGGGATTCAACCGTTTGAGAACTTCGTCCGTGCTTACTTACAATACCCGGCGGGGATTGAACACGATCTGGTAATTGCTTTCAAAGGATTCCCAAGGCAGACCATTCCTAACGATTACCTGCGCGTGGCGGGCCATCTGCGCTTCCGCAGTTTTTTTTTCAGTGACTGGGGGTTTGACCTTCGCCCTTATGGTCTAGTTGCGAAAGCGATGGAACATCCTTACTTCTGCTTTTTGAACTCCTTTAGTGAGCCTTTGGTTCCGGGCTGGTTGGAGAAACTCAGCAAGACTACTCAGCAATCTGGGGTTGGCCTTGTCGGCGCCACGGGTTCTTGGGAAAGCATGTACTCGAATTTGTTTATTCGACAACAGTCGCTTGACCAGATTTCTTTGCGCGAGCGTCTCTGGTTCACACTTCGCGTACAATTGTCCAAGCAGTTCTTTCAGCCCTTTCCAAACTATCACCTTCGGACCAACGCGATTCTTGTGCCAAGAGACATCATCTTACGGTTCTGGCCATCCATTGTCCTGTCCAAACAAAATGCTTACCTCTTCGAGAATGGAAAAAGGAATCTGACGTGCAAAGTGCTTCGGATGGGGCTACAGGTCTTGGTAGTTGGTCGAGACGGGCGGGCGTATTGCAAAGAGGATTGGCTCCAGAGCCGAACCTACCGAGCAGGCAACCAAGAAAACCTCCTCGTTGCCGATAATCAGACACGGCTCTACGCCGCCGCAGACGACCAACTTCGTCATCGGCTCACTGGTGCAGCGTGGGGGGCGAGCGACAACCTTAACGCAACAGCTGACTAGCTGGCTCAAACACAGTTTCGTTGAACCTCGTTATACCTTGACAGTCTTTTCAGGATGTTTATTATCTCGGTAACCCGCAGGAAGGCAACCATCTATGACAAATACGAATACCCGTAATTACTTGACTTGGTCTAGGGCGCTGGTCGCATGTGTTGTTCTCCTTGTTGTTTCTGCTCATGCAGCCAATGCAGCTTCCATCCAACTCTTTAACACCGGCGTGGATGGCTTTGGAGCTTTGCTGCCAAATTCCACAGTCGACCCACATTATTCACTGATTTCTTCACCGGCACCGTTTACCACCGCGTACGCAGGCAATGGGTTCAATGATGTTCAGTGGTTGGCAGATGGTCCGAACTCACGCTGGCTTGGGGTCTCTACGTGGTTAGCAGAGTGGAGGCCGACCGGCACATACACCTATCGAACCACCTTCGATCTTTCAGGAATGAGCCCCACCACTGCAACGATTAACATCAGCATCGCATCAGACAATACCTGCGACGTATATCTGAACGGAGCACACACAGGTATTACCACTCCCTTTGAAGGTTTCAGGGCATTCACGTCCTATACCATCACCTCGGGGTTTGCCAGCGGCTTGAATACGCTTGATTTTTCGGTATATGAGCCGGGCAGTACTCCTAGCGGCTTGCGGGTTGAGATGACGGGCTACGCCTCGGCCGTTCCTGAGCCTACAGTCTTGGCAATGATTGGGATCGGCGGGTTTTTGTTTTTTGGCCGCTTTCGCAAGTAGCTGGCTAAAATTCAGCAAGCGATCCCGCTGGAATTCCCAGCGGGATTTTTATTTGCGGCCGGATGCCTTGGTCTTGCGGTTGGGGGCTGGTGCGCGGGTTCAATGCCCAGAAACCTTCGGCAACCCCATTCGTCGTACGCGCAGAAGTTCATCCCACCGGTTCAGGCGCAGGCGAAAGAAGCGCAGCATCCACCAA
Source organism: Limisphaerales bacterium (assembly GCA_044225555.1). Classification (GTDB taxonomy): domain Bacteria; phylum Verrucomicrobiota; class Verrucomicrobiia; order Limisphaerales; family JADLHS01; genus JADLHS01. Next base: position 190,038 of record JBGAIM010000009.1, read on the forward strand.
TCTGAACGAGCACGGAACCTACGTACTCGGTTTCGTTGCGATTGGATGTGGCGTCGCAGTCCCCAGCAGTGAGTCACAGCATCCCAATAAGCGCGCCGCACGTAGGTGCGGTTGCGCGTGAGGACGATCGCGATCACCGCTTCCATGGCGAGCAGAGCAATCTGCAGCGCTGCGAGGGTCAGAAGAATATGCTGAGCATTCTGAAAAAGCACTAACAGGCTGTTGCGATTGGAATAGTATCGAGTCGTTGCATTGGTTCGCAGTTCGACGATATTGCCTCCGCCAGACGGATTTGCCGCAGCGGCGCTGCGGTGGTGCAGTCTGGCCTTTGGCGCCGCGATGCACCTGTGGCCTGACAGCCAGACGCGCCAGGAAAGGTCCATCTCGTCGGCGTACATGAAGAACTGGGTGTCGAATCCTCCAAGTTGCTCGAACAAACGTCGCCGGATCAGATAGGCGCATCCTTCTGGCATCAAGACCTCACGGGTATCCAAGTGGGGCAGGCGGGTGCTGCTGAGGCCAAACATGTCGTAGCCGGCTGCGCCTAAGGACTGAAAACTGTTGTCCTCGTAATTGCAAATGAGGGGCGTGGCCGCGTCGGCACCGGTCTTGCGCAGTTCGTCAACGAGCTTCTCAAGGCAATCCGGCTCGATCCAAGTATCGTTGTTTAGAAACAGAAGATATTCTCCCAAGGCTGCACTTGCAGGACGATTGTTCCCTTCGCAGTAACCCAAGTTAGCTCCATTTTGGATGAAGCGTCCTACTGGAAAGTCCGACAAGAGTTTCTCAGACAGCCTGTCGGAGCCGTCAGTGGATCGATTGTCAGCAACAATGACCTCAAGCTGCTCAAGGATGCTCTGTTGTTTCAAAGAGCCGAGACAGCGCTCAATCCAGCGCGCCCCGTTGTAATTGAGGATTATTACGCTAACAAGTGGTTGCATCCCGGGTGCTTAGTGCAAAATATCAAATGGTGGTGTAACAAACAGAGAAGCGACGACATCGTCAAGCTTTTGCTCGTTGGTTTTTGCGCGCAAGAGATGACCAAACGGGGCTTTCTCAAATCAAGGAGACGGCCCCAGGTGCTATGACGCAGTTGGATTTTTCCCAGTTCAAATGAGGTCAATTGTTTGGCGTGGTACAATCCACATTGCGAATTGTTAGATCCCTCCATCCATAGATTTTGTAACAACCGGGTCCAGTAGTCGCAAAAGTGCTCGACGGATTCTTCTGCCTATGGGTGAAACAGTCGGAAACATCTCGGCTCGATGGCGATCGGCAAGGTAGCAGAAACTGTCGAGCCATTGGTTACCAACGCGGCTGGAGTATTCGTCCAACTGCCTTGAAAACCATTGCTTCCCGCCGAGGTCTGGAGTGTGAAATCTGCCGCCCAAAACGGCCACGTGAGAACAACGTTTGTGCTCGATTGCATGATGACCAAGGCAGGATTTGGATTGACCGGGTTGACAGTCAATGTGCCGTTGACGTAACTCACCAAAAGTTCGTTGGCCAAGGCATCAGAAACGCAGCGGGTTACCAATTGATCGGATAGCGTGACTTGGAAGGGGCCAACCACATTTGATGACGCCACAAGGTTGACTTGAACCATCTCCTTTGAGCCTGCGCCAAAGCTGCCGCCGGTCGGCAAGGCAAGCACAACACCCAGCTTGCCTACGCTAACTTGGCTCGTATTCGGGATCAGGTTTGCTCCCGCCGCACCACTCCCCAAGGTCACCCCTGCAAACACAAACGCCGTGGGGTCAAAACTGAAGGTAAATCCGAGTGCATTTTCGTCACCCTGAGCATCAAGAGTGACCGACATCTTGGCACTTTGCTCGTGGAATAAATTTGTACTCGACAGCCTGAGTTCGCGGTTGCCCGGTGAACTACCGGCGCCGATGAGTGTCTCGTTCGTCGGTCCGCCAATCCCCACCAACGGATCCAGCCCGGCAAGGTACCGTCCAGACTGGACCCAATCAGTCACCTTCATCTGCCCATCGCCCCAAGTCGACCGCGGGGCGGTGTCGGCCCGCTGGAATTCAGTCCCCGCGGCAGGGGTGTCAAGTCTGGCCGCAAATCTACCTGCTTGCGCCCAATCCGTGCTGGTGATTGCCTGATTGCCGTTGGGCCGCGGAAATACATCGGCTTCAAACACGGTTGGCGCCAACGTGATGACGCCGTTGGAATAATTGACCGGGAGCGTTTGCAGCTGCGAATCGTAGAGTTCGCGCAGTACTGGCTGATCCGCAAAACTGTTCGTGGCGTTTGCCGAGGAAACTCCAAGCAACGGCAGTGCGTTGAAATTGATTCTAACCACCTCCTGGGTTCCGGAGGCGAAAGCCGATTGGGGCGGGAACGTAACGGCAATACCAAGCCTGCCGGTGGCGATCAAGCTGGTGTTCACCGCCATGGTCGCTCCGGCGGCCCCACTGCCCAAGGTGGCACCGCTGAAAGCCAGTCGCTGGGTATTGAAGTTCAAGCTGAATCCCAACCCATTTTCGAGGCCATTCGCAACCAGGGTTATCGGCACCGTCACCGGCCTGCCAGCCATGATGTTGGCGGCCCCAGCACGGATGACCGCTGTCGGAAACACCACCGATAAGGTCGCGCTGCTGCTGAGTGCTGAACCTGCAGCATTGGTCACTTGCACTGAATAGCTGCCCGCTTGATTGAATTGAATGTTGGTCAGGCTCAAGGTGGAGTTGGTCGCGGCGGTAATATTTGTCCCGTTGAAGCGCCACTGGTAGTTGAAGGGCACGGAGCCTCCAGCTACGACGGTGAAAGTCACATTGGTACCAACGATCGCATTAATGTTTTGAGGATGAGAAATTATCACCGGGGACACCGGCACGACACATTTGCCCGAAAGGCCCGCGTTGTAGATGGCTTGAATCTCGTTGGCTGGAAGGGCGCGGCTGTAAACCCCTAATTCGTCAATCATTCCCAGAAAACTGCTGCTTAGATTGTCAGCCTGTGCTCCGATCCCCACCGGCGTGGTAAACACAAAACTGACAGCCAAATTCACCACGGAATCAACGACGCCATCAATGTAGTACGTCACCGCGCTACCGGATTTGGTGACTGCAATGTGATGGAGGTTGGTATCTGTGATCATCCCTGTGCCCGCCAGCGCAATAGTGCCGTTCTTGCCAAATTGCAAATGCCTGGTGGGACCGAGAAAAAAGAAGTACCCTCCCGTACCGTAACCGAACAGAATTCCGCCGCCACCTGCGTCATAAGAAACGATCGAATCACTCCCACGCTTGATCCAGGCCTCAATGGTCAGGTCCTGAAGCTGCAAATTGGGCGGATTGCCGAGCGATATCGCATCACCACTACCATCGAATACAAAGCCCTGTCCTACGCCACCCGGACCATAGGTCGTGTTGCCGGCCAAGACGCCGTTATTCGCTCCAGTCTGATCCTGCGAGTTGCCTTCGGCCCGCCACCAGCTGACCAGCCCACTAGGCGGCGGGTCACAGGGCGGTGGCGCGTTCACGGTTAGGACCGCATTGGAACTGACCGCGAAGCCATAAATGTTGGTCACCCTCACCGAATAGGTCCCAGCTTGATTGGTACCCACATTCGTCAACGTCAAAGCCACGTTCGTAGCGTTGGTAAGCGAAATCCCGTTGAAATGCCACTGATAGCTCAACGGAGGTGTCCCGCCCGCTGCGACGGAAAATGATGCGGTCGCACCCGCAACCACAACCAGATTTGTCGGCTGGGCGAAGATGGTAGGCGATGTGGGTATCGAACATTTGCCGGCGCTGCCGGCCACATAGATGGCCTGAATCTCAGCGTCTGTCAGTGCGCGATTGTAAATGCTGGTTTCGTCTAGCTTACCCAAGAGACGTTGCCCGGCAAACAAGTCCGCGCTGCCCACAGGGCGATATCCCAAGTTCACGTTAAGCAGCCCATTCGGGCGTACGGGAACTGGGGAGGTCGCCGCGCCTACATTCACGCCATTATGGTACAACCGCGCGGTGAAGGTTGACGCATCGTACGTCAACACCACATGACTCCATTGATTGCTCTGTAACAGTCCGCCGACGGAAGTGACGCCCAAATCCGCGCCTCCTGAATCGCGGAAATAGCCGCTGATTGAGCCTGGAAGACTGGTGATACCGGGTCCCATGCCATGCCAGAAGTTCATGGAGCACAGCCCGGTGGCATTGCCGTATTCAACGATGGGCTGTGGATTACCGAGATCGGCCGCCATAATCCATGTCTCGATGGTAAGACTCTGAAAAGCCAGATTGGTGGCTGCTGGCACAACTACATCACCCGTGGTGCCATCAAAGGCAAACGCCAGCCCCGCCTCGCCAGACATGTACGTCACACCCCCGCTTGCCACACCGTTATTGCCACCCAAGGTGTCGTAGCTGTTCCCTTCCGCTTTCCACCAGCTTACCAAGCCCGAAGGTGGTGAAACGCAAGTTTGTGCTTCGGAGTGTAACACTGCGCTGAGTGATACCGCCATCCAGCAAGCCAAGCGGACAGTTACTGAATTACTCATGGCATTCTCTTTCTTTGAAGTGCGCATACCGCTGTTCCCACCAAGAGACTAACGGTCAAGCTTGCAGTGTTTGGCTCCGGCACAAGTGTGGCCGAAAGGCCCGCGACACAGAGCCCGGAAGGATTCGGCCCAACAAACTCATTTAGCACGCGAAACTCAAGCGTGTTGAGACCAGCAACAAAACCAGAGGTGAGATTGAAGGACGTCAGATGTTTGTAACTCTCCCCGTCGGTCGTGAAACCTGTGTGGAGACCATTGAGGAATAACTCACCCGTGTTGTCCGTCATCCACGAACCCGAGACACGCACGTCCGCCGGATTGTAGCTCGAGAGATCGAATTGAAGTGTGTAATTGTAAATCCCGACCGGGTCAGGGGACGCAGTGTTGGTAGTGGAGTTGGGACCAATCCAAGCAGAACCGGCGGGCGCCGGCAACCATGCCCACCCCAAATTCGGCTCGTAAACCGGCGGCTCCACATACGCCATACTGACCGCCCCGGAAACGGCGTAATGCGGCTCCAAAGATTGCAGAGGCAGAACACCACCGCTGCCATTCACACCGGTGTTGTACAACCCAGGGACAGATATCGTCATTTCGCCCTTGGCGTCTACGGCTGTTGAAAGTACGGCCAGGGTCAATACGATGCTTGGAAACAATTTGCGCAGGTTGTTCATCCGGATCTCCTGTTTTGTTGCGTGTGGGAGGGCCTGTTGAGTTTACCGAGTTTGAGGCTACGGTTCTATCCCGAGTTGCCAAATCTGTCCAGCACAGATTGCTAAAGGCTGCTAAAGGCTTTGTATCAGGTTGTGCAAACCCTCTGCTAAGCCGAACTGCTGTCGCCAACCCAAAGTCTTCAACCGAGCGTTATCCGCCACGACGTGACCCAAAGGGTCAATCTCTGGTGGCGAAACCTCCGCCACCAGCTCCGGACGGCCCAGCATTGCTGCCACCGCATCCGCAATTTGCCGGACGGAGAGGCCCACGCCCGTGCCCCAGTTGATGGTGCCTTGAAACTGTTTCTCCGCCGTCAGCAGAATCGCAGACGCGAGGTCGTCAATGTAGATGTAGTCCTTCGTGCTGTGCGGGGTCCTGAGCACAAGCTTCTCGCCACGGCGTAATTTCTGGATGAGTGAACTACACAAGCGCGCTGGATGCTCGCCCACCCCGTACGGATAAAACACCCGTCCCCAGCAGAAGTGTGTGCCGTCTTTCCGCGCCTCCGCCTCGAGGGTTTCGCGCAGGGCGTTTTTGCAGCGCGAATACAGCGTCGTTGGATCCACGGGCGTCGTGTCCTCGTTCAACGGTGCGTTGGTGATCTTGTATTCGATGCATGTGCCGACGCCGATAAATTGCCGCAGCCCGATGCCTTTCAATCGCCGCGCAAGATTCAAACTCCACTCGAGATGCTTTTCGTTCTCCGGTGATTCCAAGTAAACGCCCGGCGTGGCAATCCACGCGAAATGCACGCATGCATCCGGCTTGAACGCCTCGATCTCGCGCCATGGCAAGTCCGCCAGCGTGCCTTTGATCCAATGCATCCGGTCGCTCGCCGGAACGTGAGCCGGGGGAATTTCCGTAGGCAGCATCATGCCCCCAATCTCGTGGCCCTGACTCAAGGCCAGTTTCGCGAAAGCTGAACCGATAAATCCCGTAGCGCCCGTGACGAGAATCTTCATTTCAAGTCAGCCAATAACGGCAAATTGCGGTCGCGTTCGGAGAGTGTTGGACTGGCAATAGGCCAACTGACGCCAACCTTCGGGTCGTTGAAGCGCAGCCCGCGCGCCAGATCCGGCACGTAAACCTCGGACATCTGATAAAAAACTTCACAGTGATCCGTCAGGCACTGGAAGCCGTGAGCGAATCCGCCGGGCACGTAGAGCATCCGCCGATTCTGCGCGGTGAGTTCAAATCCTTCCCACTTTCCAAACGTCGGTGAATCACGCCGCACATCCACCAGCACGTCGAAGATCGCGCCCGCGGCGCAGCGGATGAGTTTGATTTCCGGCTTTGGCTCGGCCTGGAAATGCATTCCCCGCAGCATGCCGCGCTGTTTGGTAAGCGTGAGATTGCATTGCGGCCAGTGGGTGTTGAGTCCGTGCGCGGTGAATTCTTCGTCGCAATACGTCCGGGCGAGGAAGCCGCGCTCATCCTCGCGCAATTCCAGTTCGATGAGCCAAAGCCCGTCCAGCTTGGTGCGCGAAAATTTCATCGCTCAGACAATCTTCACCTTCGGGATGGGCACGATGAACTTGCCGCCCGCGTCGCGATACGCTTTTTGCTGCGCGAGGATTTCGTCGGCGAAGTTCCAGGTGAGCAGCAGCGTGTAGTCCGGCTTGCGCTTCGCCAATTCCTCGGGCGCGACGATCGGGATATGCGTGCCGGGCGTGAGCCGGCCCTGCTTGTAGGTGCTGCGATCGGCGACGAACTCCAGCGTGTCCGCACCGACGCCGTAATAATTCAGCAACGTGCTACCCTTGGCCGACGCGCCGTAGGCGGCGATGCGTTTACCTTCCTTTTTTAACTTCGCAAGCAGCGCGACCAAGTCGTCACGGATGGCGCGGACCTGATTGCCGAAACCTTCGTAGTAAGCGAGCGAGTTCACGCCCTTGCGCGTTTCCTCCGGGAGCAAATCGGTGGCGGATTTCTCAACCGCGTAAACACCCGTATGGCCGGCGAACAAGCGCAATGACCCGCCGTGAATTGGTAGTCGCTGCACCCGGAAAATAGTCAGCCCATGCCGCTCGAACAACGGTTTGAGCGCCGTAAGCGTGAAGTAAAACACGTGCTCGTGATAAATCGTGTCAAACTCCGTGTGTTCGATGAAATCTGCCCCGTAGGGAAACTCCAGCGCGATGCGTCCCTTGGGTTTCAGCAAGCGCTTCAGTCCGGCCACGAAGTCATTCGTGTCCGGCGCGTGGGCGAAGACATTGTTGCCGAGAATCAAATCCGCCTGACGATTTTTCGCGGAGAGGTCCGAGGCGATCTTCATGCCGAAAAATTCGACAAGCGTCTCGATACCCTTCTCGCGCGCGACCTTCGCGATGTTCGCCGCCGGCTCGATGCCGAGACACGGCACGTTGGCCTTCACGAAGTTCTGCAAAAGATAGCCGTCATTGCTCGCAACTTCGACGACGAGGCTCTGACCATTTAGCCCGAATTCCTTCAGGTAGCCTTCGCATGCCTCGCGCGAATGGCGCAGCATCAAGTCCGAGAACGACGAGAAATACAGATACTCGGAGAACAGCTCGACCGGCGGCACGAGGTCGGTGATCTGAAGCATCCAGCACGATTTGCAGACCGCAAGCCGGAGTGGGAATTTGGGCTCTTTCCTGGCTAGGTCCGCTGGCGTGAGAAGGTTGTTCGCCAGCGGCTGCAAACCGAGGTCGAGGATTTGTGCGGCATCCGTGCTGCCACAGGAACGGCATTTCAAACTGAAGCTCATGCGGGTTTCGTCCAGGAAAGATTCTTCGCGCGAGCGGCGGCAGCGTAATCGTCAATCTGTGCGCTCGTAAGTTTCAACATGTCCGGATTCTTGCGCGCGTGGCACTCGTGATACCAAACAACCGTCTGCTTGATGGCCTCCTCGAAGCTCCAGGTCGGATACCACTGCAACCACGCGCCGGCCTTTTCGATCGAGAGGGAAAGCAAAGTCGCCTCATGCACGCTGCCGGGCTGCGAGCCATCAGTCCACTGGCCGGGCCAGTGGCGCAACACTTCCTCCACCAGCCGCCGCACCGGTTGGCGGGCGCTGGGTTCGGGGCCGAAATTGAACGGCGAAGCGAGGCGGGAGCTTTTGCCCTCCTTGGCGAGCCGCGCGCCGAGCCAGAGGTAACCGCTCAGGCATTCAAGCACGTGCTGCCAAGGGCGCACTGCCACTGGATTGCGAACAAGGATGGACTTGCCGTCCTGCAACGCGCGGATGCAATCGGGCACGATGCGGTCCGCCGCGTAATCACCGCCGCCGATGACGTTGCCCGCGCGCGCGGTCACAACGGGGCCGAGCGCGGGATTAGGCTGGAAGAAGGAGCGATTCCACGCCGCCACGACGAGTTCCGCCGCGCCTTTGCTCATGGAATAGATGTCGTGCCCGCCCATCGGATCATTCTCGCGGTAGGCAAATTCCCATTCCCGATTCTCGTAGCACTTGTCGCTGGTGATGCAGACGGTCACGCAGTTAATCGTCGCTAAACGAACGGCTTCGAGTAAATGCGCGGTACCGTTGACATTGGTGTCCAGCGTCGAAAGCGGTTCGGTGTAAGAAAGCCGGACGAGTGGTTGGGCCGCGAGTTGGAAAATGATTTCCGGCTGAGCTTCCTTCACGGCGGCAGCGAGGGCTTTCGCGTCTCGAATATCGAGGATGATTTCCCGCGCAAACGCGCCGGGTTGGACGATGGCGTGAAGATTGGGATCCGTCGGCGCCGGCAGCGCGAGGCCGGTGACTTTCGCGCCGAGTTTCGCGAGCCAGAGCGAGAGCCAGGCACCCTTGAACCCGGTGTGCCCGGTGACGAGGACGCGTCGGTTCTGATAGTAGCCCGCAAACATTACCAAACCTTCCACGGCGCCTTGCCGCTGTTCCACATGCCCGTCAATAATTGCTGCTCACGATACGTGTCCATGCACTGCCAGAAGCCGGTGTGCTGATAAGCGACCAGTTGACCTTCGGCTGCCAGATTATTCATGGGGTCATTCTCAAACACGCAGGCGTCGTCGCCGAGATACTTGCCGATGCGCCGATCTACAACGAAGAAACCGCCGTTGATGAAACCCGCCTGGCGCTCGGGCTTCTCCTTGAACGCCGTCACCTTGCCATCAATGATCTCAATGTCGCCAAATCGCCCCGGCGGCTGCACGGCAGTCATCGTGAGAATCTTTTTGTGTTTCTGATGAAACTTGATGGAGGCGTTAATGTCGCTGTCCGTCACCCCATCGCCATAGGTGAGCAGGAAGGTGTCGTCCTTGATATAGGGCAGCACGCGCCGGACACGCCCGCCGGTCATCGTGTTCTGACCGGTATCAATCATCGTTACCGTCCAGTCTTCCTCGGAGTGCTTGCTGTGATACTTGATCTGCGGCTTCGCGCCGAGGCGAAGCGTCACGTCGCTGGTGTTCCACTGGTAATTGCGGAAGTAATCCTTGATCGCCTCGCCTTTGTAACCGAGGCAGAGGATGAATTCCTTGTGCCCGTAATGGGCATAGGTCTTCATGATGTGCCAGAGGACCGGACGTTCGCCCACCGGCACCATGGGTTTCGGACGGAACTCGGTTTCCTCGCGCAGGCGCGTACCCAGTCCGCCACAGAGAATCACAACTTTCATGCGTGGCGGTTTTATTAGCGATTGGCAGCGGCAAAGTCGAGCAAGGAGTCACGGGGAGATGCGGCATTGACAGGTTAGCATCCTGTTTGCAATCTGACCGCGTCTCCCGACCAAACAACATTGAAAATGGCCGAACCAGTCAGTGGCCGCGCCTCGCCGAACCGGATGTCTGTTGCGCCCGCTGGCTGCTGAAGTGCCCGATCCTGTCCGAAACACCATGAGCACCGAGAAAAAGAGCATGTTCGTCACCGCCGACGGCAAGAATGTCCTGTTCACCTTCATCCTGGTCAGTTCGTTGTTTCTCCTCTGGGGATTCTGCAACGGGATGATTGATGTGATGGACAAGCATTTTCAGGAGGAGTTGCATCTGACGCTGGCTCAATCCGCCAACGTGCAGTGGGCACACTACCTGGGCTACTTCCTGATGGCGCTGCCGGCTGGATGGCTGGCAACCAAGCTGGGCTACAAGGGTGGCATCATTGCCGGATTGCTGATGGTGGCGGTGGGCGGGTTCTGGTTCATCCCCGCCTCGCACATTGCGAAGTTCTGGGCATTTCTGGTCGGCGTCTGCTTCATTGCCGCGGGTTTGACCTTCCTCGAAACCATCGCCAATCCCTATACGACCGTGCTGGGGCCGAAGCAATTCGCCGCCACCCGTATCAACCTTGCCCAGTCCTGCAACGGCATCGGGTGGATTTTTGGGCCGATCGCGGGCAGCATGTTCTTCTACGGCAAGGATGCCACGGGCAAGAGCACGGGCGCGGAAACACTTTGGATCCCTTACGCCGGGGTTGCGGTTGTCGTGATCATCCTCGCCGTCATCTTCTACTTTGCCAACGTGCCCGATATCAAGACCGAGGACGATTACCACTTGGACGATGCCGCGCCGGGCGCTTCGCACTCGATCTGGGCGCATCCGCACTTTGTGCTGGCGGTCGTCGCCCAGTTTTTTTACGTGGCCGCGCAGTCGGGGATTTTCGCGTTCTTCATCAACTATATGACCTCGCAGGTGCCGGCGGTTCCCGGCTCCTGGAATTCGTTTATGCGGGAAGGCTGGCTGGAAACCGGCCCGGACGGGGCACTGCATTTGAGCAACGGCTTTGCGTCAATCCTGGCGTCGGCGGGGTTTGTCTGCTTCCTGCTGGGGCGCTTCACAGGCGCCATGCTCCTGAAGAAATTCTCCGCCCACAAGATGCTGGGAGCTTATGCCCTGCTCAACGTGCTGATCTGTCTCCTGATCTTCGCCAAGCTGGGCTGGATATCGGTGGTGTGCGTCTTCCTGAGCTATTTCTTCATGTCCATCATGTTTCCCACCATCTTTGCGCTGGGCATTTTCGGCCTCGGGGCGCGGGCGAAGAAGGCTTCCTCGTTCATTGTCATGGCCATCATGGGCGGGGCGTTACTGCCCAAATTGATGGGCGCCATTGCGGACAAATACGACGTCTCCCGCGGGTTCATCGTGCCGGCGGCCTGCTTCGCGATCGTGGCCGGGTATGGTTTCTTCTGGGCGCGGTTGAGCAAGGCAGAGTCGTTAAACGGAATCAACGCGACCCGCGGGCACTGAGGACTTCCCCGCAGGGGAGCATCGCCGTCGTCGGCTTACTTCGCCGGGGCGTGCAGCTCGCGGATGGAAAGGTTCTTGAACCACACCACGGACTTGTGCGCCTGCAGCTCAATCGGCCCGAAGGGAAACACCGGCAGATCGCGCTGCCAGTAATTTTCCAGCGGCGCGCCATTCACCACGAGTTCGCCATTGAGAAAGACATGGACAACGCTGCCAGCCATGACGACGCGGAAACGATTCCACTCGCCAATCGGTTTGTCCGCGACCACCAGCGGCGTGGCGCCATTCGTCTTGTTGTTGTAAAGGCCGCCCGAGCCGACCTCGCTGCCGTTCTTGGTCGGTTGCGTGTAAGGATCCCAAATTTGCACCTGTGGCGTGCCGCGCAAGTAAAGGCCACTGTCAGCGTAAGGTTCGATCTTCCAGTCGGCGAGCAACTCGAAGTTCACGTAATCCTTGGACGTGCAAAGATTGTCGAAGTTGGTGCCACGATACACGAGCGTGCCGTCCTCGACCTTCCAGCTCGCGCGCATGATCTCGTCGGCTTTGGCCTGCGCATTGGCGAGTTCGGGCGGCGACATTGTCGCGCGTTTCTTGGGATCGGCCACGAGGCCTTTCCAGCCCTTGAGGTCTTTGCCATCAAACATTGAAGTGAAACCTTCAGGAACCGCCCCTTCGCGGCTGGCCGCCGGCAACTCCTTGATCCGGATGTTACGGAACTCGAGGTAGTCGTTGTGTCCCAGGAAGCCGATGTGCCCGCGCTCACGGAAGAGTCCGGGATGTTTGGCAATCTTGTAGGGGTCGTTAACCTCATTGAGGTCTGTGTCAACGATGGTCGTGCCGTTGACCACCACCTTGATGCGGCGGCCTTGCGCGGTGATTTCTTCGGTGTTCCATTCGCCCGGAGGCCGGAGCGCGCCTTTCTTCGCCGCCACGACGCCGTAGACCGAGCCATGATATTGCTCGGGCTTCAGCTTGCCCCACTTGCCACGATCCGCCGCGCCCTCTTCAAGAATTTGAATCTCCATGCCGAGATAAGCGGCGTCGCCCTCCAGTGGCGCCCGGATGCCGACGCCATTGTTCGAGCCATCCTCCAGTTTGAACTCAAAGCGCAGAATGAAATCGCTGTATTCCTTTTCGGTCATGAGATTGCCACCACCGCCCAAAGCGCAATAAATCACGCCGTTGGTCACGCCGTAGCCGTCGCCCTTCTGGTCCATCAATTTCCAGCCGGCCAACGAGTGACCGTCAAAGAGGCTTTGGAAACCGGATTCGCGCGGCGGTTTGGGATTGGCGGCCATCGACGAAGTGCGCGGCTTACAACCGGGCAGCAGAACAACCGCCAGGACCAGCGAGGCGGTGACACTAGTGAAGAGCGGGGAAATTTGCCGGAAGCGATTTTTCATGATCGTTAATCGTGTTGAACTGAAAGCGAGCGTTCGCGAAATCACCGGAGCTGTCAAGCGGACGTTTGGCGCCATCGCTTCAAAAGTTCAGATAGATTCCCTTCAAATACTCCGCCTCGGGAAAAGACGCGTGATGATCCGACGCGTGGCGCGTGGTCTGCAACTCGGTGAATCGGCGTCCCGACCCGCGGGCAGCCTGTCGGACCGCGCCGAAGAATTCCTCCGCGCTCACATGCGCCGAGCAGGAGCAAGCGAGTAGAATTCCCCCCGGTCGGAGATGTTTGAGCCCGGACTCAACCAATTTTGCATACGCGCGAATTGCTCCCGCCCGCTCCGCTTCGCGCTTGGCCAGCGAGGGAGGATCGAGCACCACTAGATCGAACTGTTGTCCGGCGTTCCCGGCCAGCCACTCGAAGGCATCCGCCTGGATGGATTCAGGCTGGCAGCGCGCCACATTCGGGTCGCTTTCGTTGAGCTGGAAATTTCGCCGCGCCGATTCGAGGGCGTGCTGACTTATGTCGAGGTCGGTTACCGACTTCGCGCCCCCGCGCGCGGCGTAGAGCGAGAATCCGCCGGAGAAACTGAACGCGTTCAAAACGGTTCGTCCCGGCGCCAGGGATTCGACAAGGCGGCGATTCTCCCGTTGATCAAGGAAGAAACCGGTCTTCTGTCCGCGCCAGACATCGGCCTCGAAGCGGATGCCGTTCTCAAGAAAGACCACCGGCGCACCAGTCTCCAAGCTGGCGTGTTTCTGGAAGAGGATTTCGCTATCAGGCCGGGCCGGTGCCCGGCGCTCCAGATTCCGGCTGGTGCGCAGCACGATTCGTTCTGGATTCAATCGCGACTGGATCAGTTTGGCAATCTCCTCCAGTCGCTCCAACCACGCCGCCGTGTAAATCTTGAGCACCAAGGTTGTGTCATAGCGATCCAGCACCAACCCCGGCCAGCCATCGCTCTCGCCGTTAATAAGGCGATAGCCGTTCGTGTGCTCATTGCACAATCCCTCTCGTCGCTTGAGCGCCGTGTCCAGTCGCGTCTGCCAAAACGCAGCGTCAATGTTTAGGGGCTTGCCGACGTGCAACACGCGCACGCGGATCGGGGATTCCGGATCAAAAAAGCCCACGGCGAGAAACTTGTCATGGCGGTCAAAGATGACCGCCAACTCGCCGGCAACACCCGGGCGATTCTGCTCCCGCACGCTATCGGAAAAAATCCATGGATGCCCCGCACGGATGTGCCGCTCCACCGCGGCGGTGACACGCAATCGCAAGCGCGAAGGTGCTTTTGCCTGAAGGCGCGCGGCCATGTCACTTGGGGGACGCAGATTCGGGTGGTTTCGTTTTCGGAGACAGGTCGCCCCATTTGTGGCGCGCCCAATAGTCAATCCCCAGACACATCGCATTGCGGTGAGGCACAGTCCCGAACAAGAATCCGAGCAGCGTCACCCCAAACACGACAAACCAGACGGAATGCGGATTGTAGAGTTTGAGATACAACATCCCGACCAACGGCAGAATGAACAATGCGCGATCTACGACAATGATATACACCCACAAATCCCCCTGATCATGCAGGAACTTGAGTCCGCAGGAAGCACAGTCGTCGTGCATGCGCAGAAAATTTTTGAAGACCGCGCCTTGACCACAGCGCGGACAACGCCGGCACACGCCACGCCACAAGATTGTTTTAAGTTTTGGAATCGGCTCGCTCATCACGCCATCTTTTGTCGAAACCTTAGCACGCACAGGCCAAACAAAGCCATCCCCATCCCGGCCAATACCACCAGATGAAACCAGAACTCACTCAGGCTTGCACCCCGCAGAATCAACGCGCGTTCCAGTTCGATGTAATACGTCGCGGGAATCACCGTGCTGATGGCGTAAAAAATCTTGGGCATCGTCTCGCGCGGAAAAATGAATCCGGAAAAGAACACACTCGGCAGGATGAACACCATGCTCATCTGCAACGCCTGCATTTGATTTTGAGCGCGGGTCGAAATGAGCAACCCCAGACTCAGCAGCGCGAACACGTAAAAGAATGTTCCGAGCATCAACGAGGCAACGTCACCGGTAATCGGCACATGAAAAATCCAACGCATCAGGGTGAACAAAACCACGCTCATCAGCATGCCGATGACCAGATACGGCACGAGCTTGCCGAGCATCAAACCCCAGCGCGACAATGGACTGACCATGAGTTGTTCCAGCGTCCCGCGCTCGCGCTCGCGCACCAGCGACATCGCCGTCGTGAAGGTCGTGGCGATTTGCAGCACGATGCCGATGACGCCCGGCAGAAAGAAATTCGGGCTGCGCATCTCCGGGTTGTAGAGAATCTGCGGTCGCACCTCGACTGGCAGCTCGCGCAATCCAAAGCGCTCCGCCATCGCCTTCAATCCGTTCAAGAAGCCGACATTCAACGACGTGTTCAATGCCGACGACGCGATGGTGGAATTCGAACCATCAATCAACACTTGCAGCTTCGCACTGCGACCCGCGTGCAAATCTCGCGTAAAGTCCGGCGGAATTTGGATGCCGACATACGCCTTGCCGCGGCGAATAAGTTCCGCCAGTTCCGTCACGCTTTGCGCTTCGCCGATGACTCTGAAGGTGCCGGTGTTTTCAAATTGCTTCACCAGCGCCCGGCTTTCCTCCGTGCGATCTTCGTCGAACACGATGGTCCGCATGTTCTTCACGTCCGTATCGAGCGCGTAACCGAACGCGATCATTTCCACCAGCGGCGGAAACATCATGAAGAACAGCGTGAACGGGTCACGCATCACCACGAGGAATTCCTTGTAGAGAATGGCGGTGAAGCCGCGGAAGGGGGGGTTCACGCATCACCCCTCTTAGTCATGATCTTCATCTTAGTCTTACTCTCCCGGCTCGACGGATTAAGAGCGAGATTACGATTAAGATTAAGAAACTGGCTAGCGCACGCATCTTTTGGCTCAGGGAATTTCATGGTTTGTCTCCATTCCGATTGTTGGTCAATGCCACAAAAACATCCTCCAAGGACGGCATGATGGGCCGGATGTCGGCGTTTGGAATTTTGTGCTTTGCCAATTCCGCGAGGATGAAGTCCTCCGACAATCCTTTGTCCACCAGCAAATGCATGGACTGGCCGAACACGGTGGCCGTGCGCACGCCGGGTAATTGCCGCACCGCTTGCAGCCCGGTCGTCACATGATCGCACGTGACGTCAATGCGCTTGGCATCCGGCGGATTTACGATCGGCAGTTGCTTCAAATCATCCGGCTCGCCGCACACCACCAGCTTGGACATGTGAATGTATCCGACATGCGAGCAGCGCTCCGCCTCGTCCATGTAATGCGTCGTGACGAACAGCGTCATGCCCCGACTCGAAAACTCGAACAGCAAATCCCACAACTCGCGCCGCGCCACCGGATCAATGCCGCCGGAAAGCAGCCCGGCGCGCCGGTTCAGATACGGCTCAAGATGCGTGAGCGCGATGAGTTCGTCGTAACGCTGCTTGAGCGCTGTGCCCTTCAAACCGTAGAGCCGCCCATAAAAGTTCAGGTTCTCATGCACCGTCAACTCGTCGTAGAGCGAAAACTTCTGCGACATGTAACCGATGAGATGTTTGATCTCCTCCGTCTGCGTCGCCACATCAAACCCCGCAAGGCTCGCACGCCCGTCGCTCGGTTCAAGCAACCCGCACAACATGCGGATGACCGTGGACTTGCCCGACCCATTCGGCCCGAGAAACCCGAAGATCGAACCCTTGGCCACGGCAAACGAAACATGATCCACCGCCATGAAATGACCGAAACGTTTGGTCAATGCTTCACAGGAGATCATGGTTTCGGCAGGCATGGCTCAATGAACGGCCTGAAAGGCCATGAGAATAAAGCCCGGGGCTGAGCGCGGATGCGCGATGCCCTGGGTATGCGTCCCCAAATAAGTCCTGCGCCCTGAAGGGGCGCAAGAATCCGTTGGCGAAACGATAGGCTCAATCCCAGACATATCGTTCATCAAATTCAATTTCGTAGCGTTGCAGAAAGGTGCGGAACTCGTCCTGAAACGAAACCCGTTTGTGATGCTCGCGCTGGTTGTGGATATATGCACGAACCTCCTCGACCGCCGATTGACTCACTGAAAATGCTCCGTAACCGCCCTGCCAATAAAAACTGGCAAACGCCGGGCCACGTGCCCGCAACCAATCGTTCGCGCTTTTCTTAACCTGCCCGACGACATTGCTTAGCGTCTCGGTGCGAGTCATCGCAAACAAGAGATGCGCGTGATCGGGTTCGGTGTTGATCTCGATAGGTGAGCAACCGAGGCCATTGAGGATGCCGCCCATGTAGGCATGCAGGTCGGAACGGATCTCATCCGGCAAAACGCGCTCCCGATTTTTCGTGGAAAAAACCAAATGGACGTAAATTTTGGCGAGGGATTGTGGCATGGATAATACCTCTTTCGCCCCTTCAGGGCGCGGGATGATTTGTGGAACGTTGACCCAGGGCATCGCTCCGCTCAGCCCTGGGCTGGGTTCTGGCGGCTCGTTGAGCCGCCCCCCCAGTTACCCTCTCGAATCCGTGTCTATCTGTGTTCATCCGTGGTTGAGATCATTTCGGCACGTTCGGGAACGACACATCCGCGGCCATACCAGCGCGGAGTTGGCCTTCGGCGTTGTCCAGCTTCACTTTCACGCCGAAGACCTGTTTCACGCGCTCGCCGACGGTTTGCACGTTGCGTGGGGTGAACTCGGCCTCGCGTGCGACTTGTTCCACCACGCCGGCAAAGTCTTTTCCGGGGAAAGCATCCACACGCACTTTCACGGCGTCGCCCAGCTTGATGTGGCCAAGCCACGGTTCCGGCACGAACACGCGCACCCAGATATGATTTGTCAGCAGCAGCGTGGCGATGGATTGATTCGGCGCGAGCACGTCGCCGGCTTTCACGCTCAGGACTTCGAGCACACAATTCGTCGGCGCAGCGATCTTCAGCTCGGCGAGATGCGTGTCGAGTTCGGCAAGCTGGGCGCGGATCAATGTGATGCGTTCGGGTCGCGTGCCGGCGAGCAACAGATCGTAGCGTGCCTTAGCCGCAGCGACATTTTGTTGTGCGGACTGGGCGGCCGTGGTGGCGCGATCGAACTCCGTGGTCGAAATGGTTTTTTCGGCAATCAATTCTGCCGCCCGCTGGCGCTCGGCGTTGGCGAGCACTTGTTGGGCGGTTTGCGCCTCCCACTCGGCCTTGGCAGCGGCGATCTCCTCTTTGCGCGGACCGGCCTCGGCTTCGGCCAGTTGCGCGGCGAGTTGATCGCGCCGGGGCCGGAGTTCCGCCGCTGAGATTTCCGCGATGACCCGGCCAGTGGTCAAACCTTCACCCTCCGCGGCGAAGATTTGCTCCACGCGCCCGCCGTAGCGCGAGGCCACGCGGGTTTCGTCCACCTCGATCGTGCCGGAGACGGAGTTGGGGTTGTGGCCGGGTTGGCAGCCGGGCATTGCCACAACCAGAGCAACCCCGGCAAGCCATGGAAGGACTTTGGTTCTCACGCAGGGAAAAAGCTATCAGCGTGACTAGAAGGATTCAATCAGCTTGGTAGCGTTCGTCGCGCAGCGACGAACGGCTGGTCGCAGCGCGACCAGCACCACCAGTCACTTCTTTGGCAGCGCGAAAGCTACGTACGCATCGCCGCGTTGCGATTCCAGCTTGCTGCCGGTGGCGGGTATCACGATGAATTGCCGACCGTCCACCTCGTAAGTGGCTGGCGGGGCGTTGCCGACCCACGGCAGTTCGGCGGACCAAAGTTCCGCGCCGGTGTCCTTGTCGAACGCGCGGATTTTACGGTCGCGGGTGCCGGCACAAAAAACCAAACCGCCAGCGGTGACAATCGCGCCACCGTAGTTTTCCGTGCCGGTTTTGGGCACGCCTTGCTTCGTCAGTTCCGGATGTTCACCCAGCGGAACTTTCCAGACCAGTTTGCCGGTGTTGAGATCAATGCAGTTCAACGTGCCCCACGGCGCTTTGTTGGCCGGGTAACCTTCCTGGTCGAAGAATCGCGGGTAGCCGGTGAAACTGTAAACCGGTCGCTCGGTTGGTTTCGCGGGCGGCAGCGGTCGGTCGCGCAACATGAGATAATCGAGCAAGGCCTTGAGATCGGGCTCGCCCAGTTGCGACTCGGGAATGGCCGGCATCGCATACTTGCCGGTGCGGACTTGATTGGTTACGGTCGCGTCATCTATGCGATGTCGCAAACCACGGAGGGCCGGTGCCGTGCCGATGCCCAAACGGTTCGTCCCGTGGCACTGGGCACAGGTGGCTTCAAAAACGATTTGCCCGCGCGTCTTTGGCAAACTTGGATCATCAGGCGGATCGTCATCGCGGAAAATGGTGATGAGCCAGCCGAGGTGGTTCGCGGAGACATAGAGCCGGCCAGTGTCGGGATCAATGCACGAGCCGGTCCACTCCGCGCCGCCATCAATGTTGAAGAACAGATTCGCCCGGCCTTCGCTGCCCGGACGAAACCAGCCGGTGGTTGCGCTTTTGAAACGGGTTTGGGCAAAATCCGCTGCCTCTTCCGTGCGATCCGTCAGATCAGCCGCGGTGAATTCCTGTTTTGAAAAACGCTCGGGCAGTTCCAGATCGGGTTGGTAGGGCGAGGTGACTTCGCCGCGCAGATCGCTGGTCGGCGCGCGGCGCAGGCGGAAAGGGAAAATGGGTTTGCCGGTTATCCGGTCCAGCAACAGGGTGTTGCCAATTTTGGTGCAGGCGGCGACGACATCCACGCGTTTGCCGTCGCGCGTGATGGTGCCCAGCGTTGGCGGCGCGGGAACGTCGAGATCCCAGATGTCGTGACGAATTTCCTGAAAGTGCCAGAGCCGCTTGCCCGTGCGGGCATCAATTGCGATGAGACAGTTTGCAAACAGATTGTCACCACGATGTCCGACCCCAATGAAGTTTGGTTTCGGTCCGCCCGTGGTGATGTAAGCGATGCCGCGCGTCTCATCCATCGCCATGCCGCTCCAGCAATTCGCGCCGTAAGACTCAGTTTGATCCCAAGTGTCGTAACCGAATTCTCCCGGCTGCGGCACGGTGTGGAAGGTCCACAGAAGCTTTCCGGTCAGGATGTCAAATCCCCAAACGTCCTTCTCGAAACCCGGGATGACGATGATGTTTTCAAAAATGGTGGGCCCGGCGGTGGCGGCGCCGAAATCCCCCTGCGCATTACCCGGCAGCAAGGTGCGGCCACCTTCGCCGAACTCCGTCACCGGCATGCCGTTCTTGGGATTGAGGGCGTAAATGTGTTTGCCCGCCGGAAAAATTATCCGCTCACCCGCGCCGTTGCGGCCTGGCCAGTAGATCAATCCGCGAAAGGCCGGTTTGCCCTCGGGTTTGAAACGCCAGAGTTCTTTGCCGTTGGCGGCGTTCACGGCCACGATGTGCTTGCCCGGCGTGGGCGCGAACATCACGCCATTCACGATGATGGGGTTGCACTGGATGTAGTTGCTGCCATCGCCGGAATGATACGTCCAAGCGACCTGCAAGTTGGTCACGTTCTCCCGATTGATGTGGTCGAGCGCGGAGAAGCGCGTGCCGCCGTTGTCGCCATGCGAGCGATGCCAGGTGCGATAGACCTCTCGCTTTGGCAAGCCGTTGGCGGGCGTGAGTTCGTCGGGCTTCGCAGCGGGGATGGTTTGATAGAGGGGGAGCTTCGCTCGCTCCGCTGCGCTTTCGACGGTCCAGTAGGAAGCAATGTTGGTCGGAGTTGTTGTTGCCGTGGGGTCGCGCCAAGTGCGGGGTTGCGGTTTGCTGCCGACGGGATGGCCGGGAGTTTGGGCAAGCAACCAGTCCAAGCCTTCCAAGTTGTCGCGCAACCGGCCCTCGGCATCTTCGTCGGTGTGATTCAAAATGCCAATCGGCCCGCGCCAGCCACTGTCGCGAATGACGCTCAGCAATTCCAAATCGAGTTCGCCCTGACCGATTGGCACGATCTTGCGCCCGGTTTTTTCTCCATCCTGGAACATGCCGTTAAGGTTCAGAGCCAGCAGATAGGGTTTCATCCTGGCCAGCAATTCGGCAAAACGCGGGAGGTGTTCGTGACCGTGATGCAAATTGTAAACGATGCCCACATTAGTGACGCCGGCGGAATGCAGCTTCTCGATGATGGCGATTTGATTCTCCGGTTCGCCAAACCAGTTGCCGTGATTGTATAGCGCCACCACGCAGCCAATTTTCCCAGCGGCTTCGGCGATAGGCCGCAAGCGGTCGGCCTCGGAAATCACACGGCGCTGTTGTTCTTCAGCATTCTTAGTCGGCTCACCACCGCCCATCACCCAGAGTTGCACTCCCCGAAGATTGTGACGCTGCAAAACGGAGAGAATGTTTTTCGCCTCGGCATTCAGTTCGGTCGGAAACCACCACGCGACGAGTCGCACGTGATGCCGCTGCAACGCCTCCACTTCTGCGTCGAACGTCGGGATGTGTTCGGCGCGATAATCGTAGGCGAACATTTTGAAGCCGAGCCGCTCGAGCATGGCCGCGCGTTCTTCGGGGCCACGTTTCTTCGCGTCGAACGGGACAATGCACCAAGCGACAAGATTGCTGCGGGCGAAAAGATCAGTCGTCGCAGCCGCGGTCGCGAGGGTCAGTAACAGAAACAGGGCGGCCAGGATCGTTCGGAGCGTCTTCATGTCTGGTCAATTCGGGGCGGTCAGCCGTGAATCGCGCCAGAATCCGGCACTCATGTCGAGCATCAAACGATTTCGTCCGCGCGCGTGAGCTGCCCGTCCCGACAACGCCGGACTCACCGTCGGGATGGTCGCCGGGAAATAAACATCCACCGCCAGCTCGACATCCACTGGCCCAGCGGGCACGCCGACCGTGGCGTTGCTGGCCGCGCGCAGATCATTGACCGCTACTTCGACGGTCTTGTCCCAGAAATTATCCAGTGCCACCGGGTCGTTTGTACGATCGAAGCGCCACAACCAGTAGGACGCCAACACTTCGGAAGTTCCGGAATGAACCCATTGAACCGCCTGGGTGGCCTGTTGCAAAGTCGAAGCTGTAACGCCCGGGCAACGCCAAACCTCGGCGTTGCCAAGGTGGTTGCTCAAGGTAAGCGCCGCCCAGCCGGAGCGCGGATCGGACGGCGGCCAGTCAGTCCACGGATGAAAACCCAATTGCGCCTTCAGATCGCGTCGCTCCGGAAAACGTTCGCGGTTTTCGTTTTGATAAAGGGTGAAACCAAGGCCGATCTGACGCAGGTTGGAAAGGCACGCGGCCTGTCGTGCCTTTTGTTTCGCCCGCGACAACGCGGGCAGCAGCAGGGCGGCGAGAATCGCGATGATCGCAATGACCACCAGCAACTCGATGAGGGTGAAGGCACACTCCGATTTGCCGCCTGGTCGTTTCATCAGCTCACGGCTGGCACATCAGGAGTTGTCGCCATCCAGCAGCCCGCCCAAGCCGCCGAGAATCGAGCCTTCACCCTTCCGACTGCCGCCGGCACGAGGCGCGGCAGCGATGATGCGGTCGGCCATCCGGCTCAAGGGCAGGGATTGCAGCCAGATTTTTCCCGGCCCGCGCAACGTGGCGAAGAACAAACCTTCGCCGCCGAAGAGCGCTGACTTGATTTTGCCGACGAACTGAATGTCGTAGGCCACGCTCGGTTGGAAGCCGACAATGCAGCCGGTGTCCACCCGTAACACCTGGCCGGGTGCCAGCACGCGCTCGTGGATGTTGCCGCCGGCATGGAGAAACGCCCAGCCGTCGCCTTGCAGCCGCTGCATGATAAAGCCCTCGCCACCGAACAGGCCCGCGCCGATCTTCTTGTTGAAGGCAATCCCCACGCTCACGCCCTTGGCGGCGCAGAGGAAGGAATCTTTTTGCGCAATCAGCTCACCGCCGATTTCAGTGAGGTGAATGGGGATGATCTTGCCCGGATACGGCGCCCCGAAGGCCACGCGCTTTTTGCCGGCCCCGCGATTCTGGAACACGGTCATGAAGAGCGACTCGCCGGTGAGCAAACGCTTGCCCGCGCCCATGAGCGCGCCCATGAATCCGCTGTTCTGCTGCGAGCCGTCACCAAAGATGGTTTCCATCTCGATGCCGTCATCCATGTACATCATTCCGCCGGCCTCGGCCACGGCGGCTTCCATGGGATCGAGTTCGACTTCGACATATTGCATCGCGTCACCGTGAACCTGGTAGTCAATTTCGTGCATTGCGTTCATAGCTGGTCTTTCAAATTTGGTTTCGTATTTCGCGGATAATGCTACTCACCGTCGCGGCTGACAGCTACAAAAACTGGCACGCTTTCCAGCCGTCGCCGTT
This sequence comes from Limisphaerales bacterium, assembly GCA_044225555.1. Lineage (GTDB taxonomy): Bacteria > Verrucomicrobiota > Verrucomicrobiia > Limisphaerales > JADLHS01 > JADLHS01. The sequence continues at coordinate 213,134 of JBGAIM010000009.1, forward strand.
CACGCGGCAAAGCCCTTGGCAGTTGTAACCTCGGGCGGCTGGAGCGGCAGCGGTCGGTCATGATCGAGAAATTCGCGGCAGATGCGGAAGAACTCATCGTGCGTCTCGGTGCGGCGGATTTGATGGAGGAACTCGGGAGCAACCCCCTCGCCGATGTAGTTCATGAACTTCTTCATGCGTTCACATTGGGCGCGCTCGGGCGCGTCGAAACTTGCCTGGGACTCCCAGAGGGCGGTGACGTAGCTGAGCACTTCCCGCCCCGCCGGCAGCTTTTCCGGTTCGCCGCGCAGTCGCTGGCGGATTTGATCGAACAGCCACGGACTGCGAATCACCCCGCGCCCAATCATCAGCCCACGCGCCTTGGTCTGGTTCAACACCTCCAGTGCCTGATCGGCGGAATAAACGTGCCCGTTCGCGCAGACGGGACACTTCATGGTTTCGGACGCTTGCCGGATCAATTCGTAATGCACTGGCAGCCGATACATCTGGGCGACGGTACGGGCGTGAACGGTCAGCAGGTCAATCGAATGCTTCGCGAAGATGGGCAGCAACGTGTCGAACTCAGCGGTCGAAGCAAAGCCCACACGCGTCTTGACCGTGAACTTGATGCTCACCGCGTCGCGTAATGCGCCGAGGATGGAATCAATGCGCTGCGGTTCGCGCAACAGTCCGCCACCGGCGCACTTCTTGTAAACGATGGGCGCGGGGCAGCCGAGATTGAGATCAATGGCAGCGACGGGCAATTGTTGCAATTCCTTCGCCGTCCGCACCAGTGACGGAATGTCATTACCGATCATCTGCGCGATGACCGGGCGACCGGTTGAGTTCTGTTCGATGGATTCGACGATCCATTGCTCCAGCCGCGAAGTGACATGGACACGGAAGTATTCCGTCCAGTAAACGTCCGCGCCGCCGTAGCGGTGCATGAGTTTCCAGAACGCGCCGTCGGTTACGTCCTGCATCGGCGCGAGCGCGAGCCAGGGCGCTGCTCCACGCAGCAACGCGTCAAATTGTTCGTGATGATTCAACCCGTGAAGTGTGGTGGAGACTCCGCGCACGGAGCGAATAGATTTTTACCGACCGCCGGTGCGTCAACTGGTTGTTCTGACTTTCGGAGCGGTAACGAGATTGACCGCCCCAGCGACCGCCAGCGTCACCGCCGTGCCAATAAGCGTGAACCAGGGCCAGAAGACTTTGTGGTCCACGGTTTTTCCATCCACGACCGTCGACCAGGAATACTGGCTCACGCCAATCATGAACAGTAAAGACGCCATCATGCCCGTGATGACTGAAACCGCCCGGCCATTCTTCCAGAACACCGCCAGCATCAACCCACCGACTAGCGCACCGCTGGTCAAACCCCGCAGGGTGAAGGCCGCGTTCATCACGAACGCCACTTCGCGGCTGAGATAGGCGACGAGAATCAGGATTCCCGCCCAGACCACGGTGCTGTATTTGCTGAACTTGAGATAGAATTCCTCGCCTCGCTGGCCGTGCTCGCCTTTGACGAAGTCCATCGTGCTCACGCTGGAGAGCGACGTGAGGGCCGAACTAACCGACGACATCGCCGCCGACAGAATCGCCACGATGAGAAATCCGCGCAGCACGTGCGGCACTTCGGTCATCATAAAAATCGGGAAGATGAAATCGTTCGCCTTGATGCCGGGCCGGGCTTCGGGCAGGGGGATTTGGAACAGATGACCCTGGTAAAACACCCACAACATCACGCCGACCAGCAGGAAAATGGCGAACAGCGGGAAAATCAACACCGCACTCAACACTAGTGCCTTGCGTCCGTCCGCGACGTTCTTACACGCGAGCACCCGCTGCACGATGAGTTGTTCCGCCCCGTGCGAACTCAGCACCAGCACCGTCCCGCCGATGACGCCCATCCAGATATTGAACGGGGCGTCGAGCGCGAACTGCGGATTGAGCCAGTGCAGTTTATCCGCGCTCGCCGCCGTTTTCATTAACCCGACAAAGCCGCCATCCACGAGCGTCGGGATGTAAAAGATCGCATACAGCCCACCAAGCAGGAACAAACCGAATTGCACTGCGTCCGTCCAGATCACCGCCTTCACGCCGCCGACGTAGGTGTAAACCAGCGAGAGGACGACGAACAAAATGATCGAAGGTACGACGCCAATGCCGAGCATGAGTTGGATGGGAATCGAAACGACGTACACCCGCACCCCGGCGGCCAGCGTCTCACTGATGAGAAAAAATCCGCCGGCAGTTTGCCGGGCCCGGGCGCCCAGCCGGTCAGCAAAGAGTTGATAGGGCGAATAAATTTCGCCCTTCAAATAATGCGGCACCATGACCACGGCCAGTATCAGTCGCGCGATGACGTAGCCGATGATCATCTGAATGAACGTCACGTCACCGCCGTAGGCAATCGCCGGCACGCCGATGATCGTGAGCGCGCTGGTCTCGGCCGCGACAATCGAGAGGCCGATGCCCCACCACGGCGTGTTTTTGCTGCCGAGAAAATAATCACGAACGTTGCGCTGGTCTTTGCCAAACCACATCCCCAGCGCGATGATCCCGCCGAGGTAGGCGAAGATGACCGTCCAGTCGGCCAGATTGAAGTAGGTGTTCATCGGATTCAGGCCGCGTCATTTCTGGGGAAGAGCGCCGCTGATGGCGAGAACATTTTCGTGTGTAGTGGCGGCAATGCCAACGTCGCCCGGCCATTTCAGGCTACACGTAAACTTTTGCCAGGAGCGCTTCCGTCGCCTGCGGCAGGGGCGCGCAGAGTTCCTCGAACAAGGCGCGACAGTCCGCTTCCGAAACCGTCAGTGACTTGGCCGCCGCGTGGATGAAACCGCGTGTCGTCTGATGTGCGTAACCAAGCAAGCCTTGTCGCAATGGCAGCGAATAGAGGACCAGCGTCATCCCATAGACCAGCGTATGCCAGCCATATGCCTCGCCACTTTCAACGGCGGTCAGATACCGTTGTACCCCGCGTTCGTCCCGCAGCGGGCGAAGTTTCTGCAATTGCGCCAGCCCGACGCGCCGGCTCGCCGACGTGAAATCGCGTACCGCCGGTTCGCGGGAAATTTGCTGGTCGAACGCGATCAACTCCCGAATCTCGTTCCGGCTGACATGATCATAGGCAGTCTGGATGGCGGGCAATTCTTGCGGCAGCAGAATGCGTTCGTGATAACGGCGGAGAAAATTGCGCAACGCCGGGAGGCTGGTGATCGGTCGGACCGCGAGTGAATCCGCCAGCGCGTGCAACGATGCGAGTCCGTCCGCCGAACCGAGTTGCTCGACGAGCGGATGCGCGTCCCCCAGCCATTCGGCGGGGTCGTGCGTCAATTGCGGTTGCGGCCACGAACTCATTATCGTTACGAGAAATAGCTAAGTCCGTGCCGCTACGCATGGCGAGCGATAAAAGTTTAATAACCATGATTAAATTCCTTGCGAGGCTTTCACGCCGAACCTAGATTCGTGCGACCTTGCCCCGGCGTGGCCAGAAGATGTTGGCCGCCGGGCGCTGAGTATGATCGAGCAGCTTGTCGCCAAACCAGCCGGCGTGCTTCCGCACCGGCCAGTGGATTCGACACCCTCGTTCCAGCCAACGTCCCGCGCTTCCGTTTCCTCTCAACCTTTTGATTTATGAGTAACGAATCCAAAAACGTTCCCTACCCTGGAATCCCCGCAACGTCTGACGGCGCCGGTGGCGTCGTATGGGTCGAAACCCACATCACTCACGGCGCGTGCGCGTATCCCATCACATCTTCGACCACGATGGGCACGGGCTATGAAACTGCCGTGTCCGACGGGAAGAAAAATCTCTGGGGCGACACGATCACGTTTGTCCAGCCGGAGTCTGAACACTCCGCCGCGACGACTTGTGAAGGCTTCGCGCTCGCCGGCGGGCGGGTGACGAATTTCACTTCCGGCCAAGGCCTCGTGCTGATGAAGGAAGTGCTCTACACGATTTCGGGCAAACGATTGCCCATCGTGTTCCACATCGGCGCACGGGCTTTGACTTCACATTCGCTCAATGTCCATTGCGGCCACGACGACGTGATGAGCGTCTCCGACTGCGGCTGGGGAATTCTGTTCGGGCGTAATGCGCAGGAAGCCTGTGATCTCGCACTGATCGCTCGACGTGCGGCAGAGGCGGTGGAAACGCCGTTCATGAACGTGCAGGACGGCTTCCTCACCACTCACACCATCGAGAACATCAAGCTGCCCGAGCCGGAGTTCATGAAGGAATACATGGGCGACCCGAATCAAAAGCTGCGCATCCTGTTCGATCCACGCAATCCGATCATGACCGGCGTGGTGCAAAACCAGGATTCCTACATGAAGGGCAAGATCGCCCAACGCCATTTCTACGACAAAGTCCCCGCCGCCGTGCAGGAGGCAATGGATTTGTATTACGCCAAGACCGGTCGCCGTTATCGCATGGTGGACACCTATCGCATGGACGACGCGGAATATGCCGTCGTTGGCATGGGCGGCATGATGGAGACGGCCCAGGCCGCCGCCGATTACCTGCGCGAGGAAATGGACCTCAAGGTGGGCGTCGTTCACGTCACCTGTTTCGCGCCCTTCCCGGCCACCCAACTCGTCGAGGCGCTCAAGAACGTCCGTGCGCTCACCGTGCTCGAACGGATGGACAATCCGCTCGCGCAATCCAATCCGCTCGTGCAGGGCATCAAAGCCAGTTTTGCGGACGCGCTCACCGGCCTGAGCTTCGGCTCGAATGGCGAGTTCAAGTATCCCAAGATCACCAGCATCCCGAAGATTTACGCCTGCTCCGCCGGACTCGGTTCGCGCGACGTTCGCGCCGGGCATTTCATTTCGCTCGTGCAAAACATGCTGGCCGACAAACCGCGCGAATATACTGTCATTGGCATCAAGCACTCCCTGGCTCTCGGCGAGGGCACGGACCCGGACATCCGCCCGCCCGGCGCGTTCTCGATGCGCGGCCACTCCGTCGGCGGGTTCGGCTCGGTCACGACCAACAAGCTCATCGCGTCGTTCGTCGGCGAATTGTTCAACCTCTACGTGCAGGCGTATCCGAAATACGGATCGGAGAAAAAAGGTTTGCCCACGACGTATTACCTGACCGTCGCGGAGAAACACATCCGCACGCACAGCGAACTGGCGCATGTCGAATTCATCCCGCTCAACGACGTGAACGCCTTCAACCTCGGCAACCCGCTCGACGGCATCGCCGACGAAGGCAGTATCTTCATTCAAAGCCCAGAGACCGATCCCGCGCGCGTTTGGAATCATATTCCCGCCTACGGCCAGAAGATCATCCGCAACAAACGACTCAAGGTCTTCTATCTCGACACCGTGAAGATTGCGAAAGAGATCGCCACCGACCCCGATCTCCAGCAACGCATGCAGGGCGTCTGCCTCGTCGGCATCTTCATCAAGGTGACGCCGTTCGCATCGCGCTCTGGCATGGGCGACGAACAGGTGCTCGAATCCGTGGAGAAATACATCCGCAAGTACTTCGGCAAGCGCGGCGAGCACGTCGTGCAGGAAAACCTGAAATGCGTGCGCGAAGGTTTGAAGAGCGTGATGGAAGTGCCGTGGAGCATCATCTCCGCGCCGGCGCAACCGAAGGCGAAGACGGAGGAAGAAGTGGTGTTTGCGAAGTAAGCTACGCGCGATGGGTAATCGAACAAAATCAAAGAGACGGTGGGCTGATGGTCTCGGCTTATTGATGTTCGTCATCCTTTCGCCAATCATTCTTCCGCTTCTGATTATCGCGCTCACGTTTCATTTGCTTGCAGGAATGTTTCTTTACCCGGCCGTTTGGCTTTGCTGGTGTCTTCGCGGGCGCTTTGTCTTGTTCGTTTACTCAAATAGTCCGATTTGGCAGGAATATGTTGAAGAAAATATTCTGCCACGCCTTGGTGAACGCGCGGTCGTCTTGAATTGGTCTGACAGAAGCCGTTGGAAGCGTACGCTTGCTGTCATGGCGTTCCGATATTTTGGTGGATACCGGCAGTACAATCCAATGGCACTTGTATTTCGACCATTTCGTTTTGCGCGCCAGTTTCGGTTCTACGAACCGTTCAAGGATTTCAAACACGGAAAGCCTGATGCCGTACACAAGATGCAGACTGACCTTTTTGCTTTGGTAGAGAGGACGAGCGGCTGAAGCAGCTTACGATTAAGAAACACGCAAAGATTTTATGAGCGAAACCCTCACCGCCCCCGCCGCCGAGCGCGCCCGTCCGAACGGCAGGAGCTTCGCGCATTTGTCCCTTCGCCTTGTTTCTAAGCGGCTGCGGGTTTGAACGCCGCGCTCCGACGACAGCGGACGTAGCCGACCGGCGGGGATTCCTTCAGGATCCGCTATGTTTACCTACCAGGAACGCAGAATATCCGCCCTGAGTCTCCCCACAAACTGACCCGGCAGATTCTGATCCAGCGTGCCGGGCTCCATCTTCTCCAGCGCCACGTGGCCGTCGCAGAACACCACGCCAGCCTTTTGCGAGTGACGGAAATGGGCGGTGGCTTCGTTGCGGTTCGTGCTCACGTAGTAAAATTCCTCCAGCATCGGATGCTCCGGCGCGGCGGGCGGTTGAAAGGTATTCACCTGCGCCGCATCGGCCAGCAACGCCGTGTCGCTCGGGCGCGCGATTTTGCCCAGCTTCATTGGCACCTGGCCGAGATGGAGATTGTAGCCATAACCATACGCCGCACCCTTGGCCTTCAACTTGAACTGCGCCAGTGCATAGTTGAGGGACGGACACAATTCCACGCCGCGCCCTTGGAGATAAGGAAACAGCGCGCCCGAGGTGGCATCGAACGGTCGCTCGCCCTCCGCGCCCGGGCCGAGCCAGCCGAACCAGAAGAGCTGCCCGCCGTTGGTAAAGCCGCCGGTGTAACGGAAACAATTCCCCGCGTAGTCGTCCCAATACATCTGCGTGGCGAGGCCGAGTTGGTGCAGGTTGCTCACGCATTTGATCCGTTGCGCCGTGGCCTTGCCGCGCGACAGCGTGGGCAACAGCAGCGCCGCCAGAATCGCGAGGATCGCGATGACGACGAGCAGTTCGATCAAGGTAAAGGCAGAAGGTCCTTCGACCCTCGACTCTCGCCTCTCGACTTTTTCCTTCATGGCCTCTGCGCCCTCACACGATACGCCGCATTGCCTGGAACCGGATTGGCATCAGTCAACGTGAGCATGGTCCCAGTGCCCAGTAGTGGCGACGTCATCTCCATCCAGGTTTGGAAATCCGTCGTCCGCTCCAAAATGTAAACCCAGTTGCTACGACTGGTAAATTGCACTTCCCAGCTCGCGCCGACAAATCCGCCGGAAAGATGTTCCACCGGTGGCGGCGGCGTGACGACGACGAAATTGTCCACGACACCATGGGCGAGCACGGAGCCGATGTCGTCCGCGTCGCTGTAGCTGCTCATGGACAGTGTCGCCACTCGAAAATCGAAGCCGGCCGGGACAGCGATGGTTTGCGTGAGACCGTATTGCGCCCCGTTGTTGCTGATCACGGTGCTCAACGTGCGGGTGGCGGCAGCGTAGCCCATGTGAATGTTGAACGTCTCGCCCGCGGTCATTTCCAACAGATTGTCATCGTTGTAGAGCCAGCCGTTGTTGGTGGAAACGATCACCTGATCGATCGTGGGCAGGAAGACATCGAACGACGGGAAGAAGTTGAACTCGACCAGATTGCGCGGACCCGAGGTGGGATTGATGCCGGCACCGCGTGAAAAATTGGTGCGGGTGGCTTGATCGAGGTCCAGAAAACCGATGGCCGTCGGGGCGGCAAACGGCTTGCCGGAAGTCGTTCCGCTCGCGCAATCGTCGAAGGTGAGATCGAAGCTCAGACTAAAGTCGTCGTCGCGCGTGAGGATCGTTTCGAGCGGTCGGAAGAAATAACTGTTGGTTTGGGAGGAATCCCAGGTGACCCGGAGGTTTTGATTTGTGGCGTCCCAGCGAAACAGGTTGGGGTCGCCAAAGATTTGCCAGCCGTTGGCGGCGGGATCGCCCGCAAAATTCTCAGTGAAGGTGCTGGCGCGGAGTGCGGCCATGGAAAGGATGGCGAGGATTGCCAGCACGCGGAGCACCCGCTTGCTCCTGAATTCCTGGCCACGAAGCGGCCCAAAAGACGCAAAGAAAAAAACTGCCGCGCCGTTCAGGCGGTTTTTGCCGCGCGGGAACCTCACCGGCCACTCATTGGCTGTTTCAAATCTCATTTTGTGATTCTTGTGCCTCTTTGTGACCGTCAGACCCAAGCTTCAGTTTGGGGCCATAAGGGCAATGCCGGCAGTCGTTGCCACAACAGTAGCCGCGGCGGCGGTGATACGCGGCGGTGAAAACCATCAGACCATCCGGATCGAAATAGAAATCTCCGGGCACAACGGGCAATGGTTCGCTGCCGGATTGCTCGCGGTGGAATGCGGTTACACAGTTACGGCAAAGGCACGCGCGATTGCGCGCCTCCACCGGCACGCGCACGAGCAATTCATCCGGGATTTTGACCGACTCGCACCAGCAAGGACCTTTGTAGGCCGCTGCCGTGCAAAGGCGGCAATCGTTCGATCCGCCACACAGCGGACAGCGCGCCGGGTCGACCGCCGCACTCGCGTCCGGTTGCCTCATGGGTTCGATGAAATTCGCCATTTCGGGTGGAGGCTTCCATCCCTTCTCCCTGACGGTGAGGCGGAGAGAAGGATGGAGTTCCTCTTTGGCGTCTATGAATTCTTGCGGCAACCGCACCACAACGCAGCGACGGCGAGGATGCCAAACGACAGCGTGGTGGGCTCGGGCACGACGGCGAACCCGTCAATCTCCGCGTTGCCGCCCAGTACGTCCACGCGCACAAAGCTGATGCTCGCAAGCGAAACGCTGTTGCCACCGCCGTCCTGCGCCCAGGAAATGTCGAAGCCGCGCCCGCCACCCGAGCCGTTGTAGAGCGAGCGGATGCCAAGCATGTCTTGGTCGGCGAACGAACTGGCGTTCAGTGCCGGATTGACCGGCAGGCCGAAGTTGCCCGAGCCATCCGTGGGGAAAAGACCGTCCACGATTGGAGTCAGCGCGGGATTGAGCGTGAAAAAGTTGACTCCATCGGCACTGACGGAGACGCGCGTGGCGGTGGCATCCGCGCCAAATAACGAGCCATCGGTGATTCCGCCCCCGGAGTAATCGCCATTGGTGATGATGAACCCGGCATTGCCAAAGATATTGAAATCCAATCCAAACGCGTGGCCCGGGCTGTTGAGGATTGGCGAGTTGAATTGAACCGTCAGCGAGCCGCCGGCGCCAAGCGAGACAAGCTGGCTGGAAAGGTACGGCGAGTTAAACGGATCCACCGGACCACCGAACAAGCCCGGCGTGACCCGTGAAGGTTCGCCCAGCGCGGAGGCGGGCGTGTTGAAGCCGGGCTGAAAGCCCGTGCCGGACGTATAGGAGATGACGGAGTCCGCAAATTGCGCGGAAGCAACGGCGGGAAGGAATAACGCGCCGGCCAGGGCCAGCGAAACGAATAACGACTTTAGCATGAGCTGATCTTTCTGCTGAGTTCCACTTGTGAAGGCGGAACAGGTTTTGGTTTCAGAGAGACCAGCGCGGAGTGACGGGAATAAAAAAGCCCTCATTCCGGCAAAACGGAGAATGAAGGCATTCGACGAATCCTGACGAAAACAGATCGGCAGGCTGGCCTCATCCTTCTCTTTGCGGAGAAGTTGCCCGCCCCAAACGGGACGAGCGGACGAGTGCAATCAAACTTGATATCCTGACTCCGGACTTCAAACCTCACTCCCGCCTTCCCGCTGGCAAAACTGAACCAACAGTGGCTCGTGGGAGCTTGTAATCCGATACAGTGGCGCAACCGTCGCCGATTCTCACGGCGTTCCCTGCGTTTGACGGCAACAAAATGGCGGACACTGGCCCGCCGCTATCAAAGAGCGTCACGGTTCTACGCCCGCGCGCGAATCTTGCCAAGCAGAAATTCCAACTCTTTTTCGACCGGCGCTCCGTTCGCAGAAAATTTCATCGCCTGCCTGCTGCTCTTCCGCCATAGTGGTCGCCCATGAAGTCCATGACGGGTTATGGGCGCGGCGAATGCGCCCGCGACGGGTTCAATGTGACCGTCGAACTCAGTTCCGTGAACCGCAAGCAGGCCGAAATTTCGGTCAACCTTCCCCGTGAACTCGAAATGCTCGAGACGCGCATCCGCGAGACCATCCTTGAAAAGGTATCGCGCGGGCGCATTACCGCGCGGGTGACCGTTCACGCCGGCAACGGCAAGTCCTCGGCACGGATGCATCTGAACGTGCCGCTCGCCAAAGCTTACGCGCATGAACTGACCAAGCTCGCCAAGGAATTGAAACTCGCCGGTCCGGTCACGCTCGATCAGTTGGTGCGCGCACCAGGTGTTTTTCAAACGGATGAGGAACTGGCCGAGACGGAGAATCTTTGGCCCGCGGTGGACAAGGCGTTGCGCGCGGCGCTGACGGCGCTGGTGACGATGCGCGAACGCGAAGGGGCGCACCTGGCCAAGGATCTGGCCACCCGCGTCGGCGTGATGCGCAAGTGCGTTGAGCGTGTCGCGAAACAGGCGCCGACCTCGGCGGAGCGGTATCGCCAGCAACTCATCGAACGCATCAAGACGGCTGGGCTGCCGGCGCCGGCGGCGGACGACGAGCGGTTGTTGAAAGAGATCGTGTTCTTCGCAGATCGCTCCGACATCTCGGAGGAATTGACGCGGCTGCAGAGCCACTTCAAACAGTTCGAGGATTGCGCGCGGTCGAAAGAGCCCGTCGGGCGCACGCTGGATTTTCTGGCGCAGGAGATGAATCGCGAGATCAATACCATCGGGTCGAAGGCGAACGATGCCTTGATTTCCAGCGAGGTGGTGACCTTGAAGGCGGAACTGGAAAAATTCCGTGAGCAGGCGATGAACGTGGAGTAACCCGTGGCAGCGGACGAAAAACCATCCAACCCGAGTGTCGCGAGCCCGTTGCTCGTGGTGATCTCCGCCCCCTCAGGGGGCGGCAAGACCACGTTATGCAATCAACTGCTGGCGGCCCGGCCGGATATGACACGGGCCATCACTTGCACCACGCGGGAGCCCCGCGGGGACGAGAAGGACGGCGTGGATTATTACTTTCTGGATGCGGGGTCATTCTTGAAACGGGTGCAGGCCGGAAACTTTCTCGAACACGCGACGGTCTTCGGCCACAGCTACGGGACGCTCAAGTCCGAGGTGTTGGGGAAGTTGCGATCCGGCAAGGATGTGTTGCTGAACGTGGATGTGCAGGGGGCCGCCACGATTCGGAAATGCGCCGAGGAAGATGGCGAGTTGAAGCGCGCTTTGGTGAGCGTGTTTCTGACGCCGCCCTCCATCACGGTTTTGGAAGAGCGTTTGCGTCGCCGGGGGACCGATGCGCCGGCGGTGATCCTGAAAAGGCTGGGCGTGGCCCGGCAGGAAATTGCGCAGTGGAAGAATTTTGATTACCTGCTCATCAGCCGCAGTGTGAAGGAGGATCTGGCAGGAATGCAGGCGATTGTGGACGCGGAGAAGCGGAAGGCGGGGCGGTCCGCCGCACCGGAGTTTTAGTCGCTTCTGGAGCTTAAGCTAGATCCTGCGCCCGGTAGATTAAGATTACGATTAAGAGCAAGCGTAAGAAACCAACGAGTGGAGCGTATGAGCAAAAACATCGTTCTCGGGGTGACCGGTTCGATTGCCGCGCACAAGGCGGCGGATCTGGCGAGCCTGCTGACCAAGCAGAAATGCCAGGTGCGCGTGGTGCTGACCGCCGATGCGCAACGCTTCATCACCCCCCTGCCGTTCAAGACCCTTTCGCGCAACCCCGTGATCACCGACCTCTATGACGAGGAGGAAGGCTGGAAACCCACGCATATCCGGCTCGCTGACGAAACGGATTTGCTGCTCATCGCCCCGGCCACCGCGAATGTCCTGGCGAAAATGGCCAATGGGATCGCGGACGACGCGTTGACCTGCATCGCACTCGCGTTGAATCCCAAGGCGAAGCTATTGATCGCGCCGGCGATGAACGGGAAGATGTGGCGGCACGCGGCCACGCAGCAGAATGTGGCCACACTCACGTCACGCGGCGCGACATTCATCGGGCCGGAGGAAGGGATGTTGTCGTGCGGCTACGAGGGGATTGGCCGGCTCTGGCCGGTGGACCAGATTGCGGCGCGCGCCCTGAAATTGTTGCGTTGACGGGGTGATCGCCCGCGCGGCGAGATTATGAATACGGGGTTTTGGCAGTGGTTGAAGCGGCTGCCCGCCGTGGCGGTGGCGTTGCGCCCGGGACCGGGTGACCGCGTGCCCGGCATCCTCAAGCTCCAGCGTAACATCATCCTCCCCGCCCGGCTGCTGGTTGTCAGCATCGTGCTTTACCACCTCTACACGTCCCGTTGGTTGGTTGAAGTGGTCGACAACTACGGCGTCGTGTTTGAGACCGTCGAGAGGACCTTCACGGCTTATGCCTTGTTTGTACTGGCGGTGACCGTGCTATTTTACGTCGTGCGACGGCCTCCGCCGGGCTCCGTGCAATGGCTGGTGTTTGCCGTGGGACTGGCCGATGGCGTTTTTTTGGGAGGCCTGACCGTGTTGACCGGCGGCTTTGAGAGCATTCTTTATTGGGTCTTTCCTGTCCTGATCATCCTCAACGCAGTGTCCATTCCGCTGGCGACGCCGCAAATCGTCCTGAACCTCGTGCTGGGGATATTCTTTCTCGGCGCCGGGTACATTGAAACGCAATCCCAACCGGACCCGAGCATTGGCAGTTTCCGGTTGCGCAAACCCAGGATCATGCCGGAAGACATCAAGAACCTGTCCGCGGTGATTGCCTTTCTCCAATCGTCGCCCGAACCGCTCAATCGCAGTCTTTGGGATGCCTTGCCCGACAGCACCCGCCGGCGCGCCACCAATTATCTGGCCGACGGATCGGTGGAGATGGAATTGCGCGAGGCACTCGCCAAGGACCTGGACCGGATCCTGTATCCGCAACGAATGATCACGGATCCGAATCCCGTGCCGGAATTGCCCGAAACCACGGCCGGCCCCTACGTGCTCCGGGTCGCGGTGCTGGTACTTTTGACGTTCTGTTGTTACGGCGTGCAGGTGCTCTTCGCAGCGCAACTGCGGACCGAGGAAGAGCAGAAGGAATACGCCGTCCGCACCGAACAATTGCGCTCGGCGGGCCGGTTGGGTGCGGAGGTGGCGCACCAGATCAAGAACCCGCTGGCCATCATCAATAACGTCACGTTCTCGCTGCAAAAGAATTTCGTGAAGGAAAGGCCCGAGGCCGCCACGCAGATCGAAATCATCCGGGAGGAAATCGCCAAGGCGGACCGGATCATCACGCAGGTCATGGGCTATGCGCAGTTGAGCGAAGGGCGCGTGCAGAAACTCAACGTCATTGACGAAATCAACCGGGCGATTGAGGAAGTTTTTCCCGCCAACGTTCCCACGGGAACGCATCTGCATCGGGATTTTGCCGGCACATTCCCGCCGCTGCTGATGCAGCAGAAGCATTTTGGGGAGGCCGTCGGCAATCTCTTGCAGAACGCGCGGGATGCGGTGGACGGTCGCGGCAATGTGCACGTGGGGGCCCGCTACTTGGGCGATCACTCGGTCGAAATCACGGTGCGCGACGATGGTCCCGGGGTGCCGGTGGACCGGTTGGAGCGGATTTTTGAGGCGTATTACACGACGAAAGACCGCGGCACCGGCCTCGGCCTGGCGGTGGTGAAGCACAATGCCGAACTTTACGGCGGCCGGGTGCGGGCCGAATCCGAGCTTGGAAAGGGCGCCAAATTCACGTTAATCTTCCCGGCCAAAACGTTGATGCAAACCAGTTCATGAGCGCGCCGCTGCCACCGTTGCTCGTCGTGGATGACGAGAAGAACATGCGCCTCTCCCTGCAAACCCTGCTGGGAGACGAGCGCTACAGCGTGCTGGCGGTCGAGTCCGCCGAGGCCGGTCTGGAGCTCCTGACCAAGGAATCCGTCTTCATGGTCATCACCGACGCCCGCCTCGGCGGGATGAGCGGCTATGACTTTCTGAACAAAATCCGCAGTCGCTGGCCGGACCTGCCGGTGTTGATGATCACGGCGTATGCGACGCCCAAACTGGCGGTCGAAGTCATCAAAGCCGGCGCGATGGACTATCTGTCCAAGCCTTTCGCGCCGGAGGAATTGCTTCACGCCGTGTCGCGATGTGCCGAACGCCACCGGCTGTTGCAGGAAAATGCGCGCCTGCTCGCGCGCGCCAGTGAAACCTACCAGCTCGACCAGATTGTGGGCGACTCTCCGCGGATGCGCGAGTTGCGGCAGTTGATTCAAACCGTCGCCCCGACGGATGCGCGGGCGCTGATCCTGGGTGAGAGCGGCACCGGCAAGGAGCTGGTGGCGGGCGCGCTGCACAGCCTGAGTCACCGGCGGCGCTCGCCGTACATTCGCATCAACTGCGCGGCCATTCCCGAGACATTACTCGAGAGCGAACTCTTCGGCCACGAGCGCGGGGCCTTCACCGGCGCGCTCAAACAGAAGCCGGGACGCGTGGAGGAGGCGAACGGCGGGTCGATTTTCCTTGATGAGATTGCCGACATGAGCCGGCCGTTGCAGGCCAAATTGCTGCGCTTCCTGGAGGACGGGACGTTCACGCGCGTCGGCGGCACGCAGGAGCTGCACGTCAACGTCCGGCTCGTGGCCGCCACCAATCGCGACATTGTCCAGGCCATCGCCGCAGACCAGTTTCGCGAGGATCTGTTTCACCGGTTGAACGTGGTGCAATTCCGCCTCCCGCCCCTGCGCGAACGCGACGAGGACATCCTGCTGCTGGCGGCCCACTTTCTGAAAACCTTCGCCGCCGCGATGAACAAGAGCGTGAAACGGCTTTCACGGGGCGCGCAACAGAAGCTCACCACGCACCGCTGGCCGGGCAACGTGCGCGAACTGCGCAACGTCATCGAGCGTGCGCTCATCCTGGAAACCACCAGCGAAGTCCAGGCAACCAGCCTGCCGGATTTTCAACTCGAATCCCGCCTCACCAAACCCGAAACGCCCAGCGTGGTCACCGGCGACCGGCCGCTGGACGAGATCGTGGCCGACTTCGAGCGCAATGTCATCAACACGACACTCGAACAAAGCGGTTTCAATCTCACCAAATCCGCCGAGAAATTGAAACTCAGCCGGCACGCGCTCCGCTACCGGATGCAGCGGTTGAATCTCACCGGCGCGGAGGACGACACCCCCGCCCCCACGTCCAAGGACGACCACGAACCATGACCTCGACTGTCATCCCTATCGGGTCCGGTGAGGTTGCCCCGGTGTTTGGGGCCGTGCTCGCAATGCGCACGCTGGTTGAGTACGTGATTTACCTTGGGGCGATCATGATCGTGACGGCCATCGTGACGCTCTGGATTGCCACGACGCGCCAGCCGTTGCAACATGCGGATCATCGCGACCGCCGCCGGCACCGAAGCGGGCTGGGGCGGTGGTTCGGCGCCGCCGGCAAAAAGCGGCGCCGGCGCCGTGCCCACCGCAAACGCAACCCCACGCTGGCGGAAACCGGCGGATTACCACCCATCCGCAGCGAATCGTCGTCCTCAGCGGAAAATTCCCAGCCGTGACCGCCATGCAGCAGAGCCAGGCGATTACCCAGAAAAGCGCCTCCAACCTTGCGCTGGCTTTCATCCTTTTGCCCCGACCCAAGCGCGATGCCATGTCCGTGCTCTACGCGTTTTGCCGCGAGGTGGATGACGTGGCGGATGAGGAGGCGGCTCCCGTCGAGAAACGCCGGGCCGGCCTGGCCGCGTGGCGGGCGGATGTGCGACGAGCCTGCGATGGTGGCGCGCCGGAGTTCCCGGTGAACCGCGAGTTGCAGCCCGTGATCCGCGAATTCAAACTCCGCTTCGATCACTTTGACGAACTCATCAAGGGTTGCGAGATGGACCTCGACACCCAACGCTACGAGACACACGCACAACTGGAGCTATACTGCTATCGCGTCGCCTCGGTCGTGGGCCTGTTGAGCATCGAGATTTTTGGCTACCGCAATCCCGCGTGCCGCGACTACGCCATCCATTTGGGCAAGGCGCTGCAACTCACCAACATTTTGCGGGATGTCCGAACCGACGCTGAGCGCGGACGGATTTACCTGCCACGCGCGGAGTTGAAGGCCTTCAAAGTGACCGAAAGGGAAATTCTCGGGTACGAATACACCGAGCGTTTTGCCAAGCTTGCCGGGAGTGTGGCGGCGCGGGCGCGGAATTACTACCGGCTGGCGCGGGAAACTCTGCCGGCGGAAGACCGCCGGGCGATGGTGGCCGCGGAGTTGATGGGTTCCGTCTATTGGCGACTGCTGTGTAAACTGGAAGCACGGCACTACAATGTGCTCGGGCCAGAACCAACGCGCTTGAGCAAGCCGCACAAACTCGCGTTGATTCTGCAGACCTGGATTCGCTTCGCCACCGGCGCCGCAACGCCGAACTACGGAATGCCTTGACCTGGCGGGTTCAGTCCGGCCTGGCAGTCGCAACCACATTCATCAGGACCTCCGCGAGTCTTCCTGCCGCCCGGCTGGAATTTTTTTGCAGGCGCAACAACGCCGGAATCTTTCCCGGCGACTTCGCGATGGTCCAAGCCAGCTTGCCGAAGTTCAGGCTCAGGTCCGGGTTGCTGAGTTCGTTGAAATCGAGTGGCAGGGTGTCCTGCGCGGTATCGGAAATCGCGCGGACAATGGCAAAGCTGATTCCGCGCGCTCCACAAACTTCCACAAAGGCGGCGGACTCCATCTCGACAGCATCCGCTCCCGTGGTGCGACGAAGTTCGGCTTTCTCCGCAACAGTGGTCGCGATGCGGGTGGCACAGAAGACCTTTGCGGGCTGAGCCCGGGCCGCCGCCAAACGCGCGCGCAGGTTGGAATCGTCCGAGTTAAAGAGGACATCGCCGATGCCCAACTCCGGACTCAGACCGCCAGCGAAACCACACGTCAGCACAAACGAAGGCGTGAAGGCTTTCAACCGTGCGAGCAGGGCGCGCCGGGAATTCTCCCGGCCCATGCCAGTGATGAGAACCGCCACGTTGGGATCTCTGGCCGAAAGCTTTTGAAACGCCCGCGCCTCCTCTTTGAGCGCGAAGCACACCAAGGCCGGACCGACTCCGGACTTCAGACTGCGGCCCTCGGACTTCACTTGATTCCCGCCAGCCGCTCTTTCCACACGCGATAGAGTTCGACCGTGGCCCGGACATCGCGCAGGCAGTATTCGGCAATGTCGCGGAACCTGCCTTCGGCCATCAGCTTGCCGACGTCCATGCCGGTGACGCCATGGGCCTTGGGCGAATCAATGGCAAACGCCTTGCAGTAGAAATCGAGGTTGAACTTGCGGGCCGCCCCGTCACGACCACTCACGCCGTAGAACGTGAATTGCTCGGCGAGATCGCAGTGCGGCTCGGTGGCGTAGCGATAGCCCAGCCAGTTCTTCTTCGTGATCGGGACATTGAGCGCCGCCGAGCGCAGGTAAAGGAATGGCACGTCGAAACCGCGGCCGTTGAAGGTGACGATCTCGTCGTAATGTTTGGCGACATCCCAAAAGGCGGTGAGCAATTCCATTTCGTCCGCGCAGGGCATGAACTCCACTGGGCCGCCCTCGGCGGCGTTCTCCTCGAAATCCTCGGCGGTGAACAGTACCTGACCGCGCTGGGATTCGGCGTTGAGCATGGCAATGCAAACGACCTGGGCGGTAAACGGCCAGAGGCTGAACTGGCGCAGAATTTCCTCGCGGCGCGCGGCGCGGACGGATTCCTCGGGGATCTTTTCGAGTTCGCGCAGCAGGTACTCCTGTTGGACTTCGTCGAAGTTTTCCAGCGGGAGCGCGGAGGTTTCGATGTCGAAAACGAGTTTGGCCATGGCGGGAAATTGGGAAACAAAAACCAGGATGGAAAGCCTGTCAGGCAGACCAGGCTTTCCATCCCGGTTGGTTTAAGAAGTTACTTCTTCTTTTTTCCTGCCTTCTTTTTTTTCTTGGCTGCCATGCTAGTCACCTCCGATCAGTGTTATTTTTGTTGCAGCGGTTTGGTTCGAGCACGTGCGCTCGATTTTCGGAACAGTCCGGTTGTAGATTAAAATGTCATCCTCGTGCAACAACTTTCTTGGCCAAACTTTTCCCGCACGATTGAACTTCGGTGACAAAACACAGCTCAAAAGTTCTTCGCGGGAGCTCGCCGCGCTCTCGCTCGCGCCCACGTCGTGCGCAATGCGCGTGATCTGATTGAGCAGCCGGAGGAGCCGGCGCGGAAATCTTTCCAGGTTCGCGACGTGATAGCTCGCGAGCCGTAGGCGCAGGTTCTTCGCCTTGCCGATGTACAGCCGCGCCGCAAAACAGGCAAACGCCGGGCTGCGCGGGTAGTTCGCGGAAAAAGTCTTCGCCGGACCTTTCAACCAGCGTTCGCGGCGGTGGAAATAACCAGAGTTGTCCCGTAGCCATGCGCCTGGTGAATCAAAGCGAGCGGGTCAAACGCTGTCCAGGCGAAACGCTCTCCGCACCGGCAAAGTTCTTCATTTATGATTCATGATCACAACGGGACTTGCACAGGGAACTCGACTTTACCGGGGCTTTCGCCTGAAATGTTCGCGATGTCTGTTCCGAAATCATTGATTCGTCCGCTCGTTCGCGCCTTGCACCCATACGTCCCCGGCGAACAGCCGAAGATCAAAGGG
The DNA here is from genome assembly GCA_044225555.1 of Limisphaerales bacterium. GTDB lineage: Bacteria > Verrucomicrobiota > Verrucomicrobiia > Limisphaerales > JADLHS01 > JADLHS01. Next base: position 231,829 of record JBGAIM010000009.1, read on the forward strand.
TTGATCAAGCTCAACACGAATGAGAATCCCTACCCGCCTTCGCCGCGGGTGTTGAAAGCCGTGAAAGCCGCCGTGGACGGGCGGCTACGATTGTATCCGAATCCGACTGCCGAAAAACTGCGGGCGAAACTTGCAAAGCTCCACCGCTGCCAGCCGGAGAACATCATCGTGGGGAACGGCTCGGATGAATTGCTGGCGCTGGCGGTCAGGTGTTTTGTCGAGCCGGCCCAGGTGACGCGCCAGGAGTCACGCGCTGTGGTGCAGTATTTCACCCCGAGCTACTCGCTCTACCCGGTGCTGGCGGATATTCAGGGTGCAGCAAAGAACGCGGTGACCATCAAGCCGGATTTTAGTCTGGCCGGAATCGTGGAGTTGAAACGGAACAAGGCGTGGGATTTTCAAGCGGCCCTTACGTTCATTACCACTCCCAACGCTCCGAGCGGACGCGGCTATTCGCTCCGGGAACTCGACGCACTCTGCCGGAAGCAACGTGGCGTGGTGGTGCTGGACGAAGCCTATGTGGATTTTGCCGACGAGAATGCGCTGCCGCTGGCACTGAAACACCCGCACGTTCTAGTGGCGCGCACGTTCTCGAAAGCCTACTCGTTGTGCTTCCAACGCGTGGGTTATTTTGTCGGCCATCCGGAACTCATCGCGGCGCTCAACAAGATTCGCGATAGCTACAATGTGAATGGCCTCGGCCAAATTGCCGCCGAGGCGACGCTCGACGACCTGGGTTACTATCGGGCGAACTTCAAGAAGATCATTGCCACCCGCCAGCAGTTGAGTCGTGACCTGACGAAGCTCGGCTTCCGCGTTTTGCCGAGTCAGACCAATTTTATTCTCGTGCGGCCGCCCCGATTTCCGGCGAAGGATTGGTTGCAAAAGCTGCGCGACCGGAAGATTCTCGTGCGGTGGTTCAGCGCGCCTGAAGTCAGGGATTATTTGCGCATCACGATTGGGACGCCACGCGAGGCCGCCGCCCTGAGCCGGGCGGCGCGAGCCATTTTGGAGTCCTAAGCGGGATTCGCGCGTCAAGTAAGTGGGCACAGTGTTTCGCAGCGGGACGCCAGATCCGAATCCCCGACACAAGAACGGTTTTATTCCACGGGGGCATTTGAATTGCTGAAAAAAACGGCGTGTACCAGGATTTCTACGGCTTAACCGAAGCTCCGTTCGACATTACGCCGAACCCGCGCTTTCTGTTTTACAGCGCGAAGCATCGGGAGGCCTTCAACCATCTGCTCTACGGCATCCGGGAGCGGAAGGGCTTCGTGCAGCTGACGGGCGAGGTGGGCGCCGGCAAGACCACGCTGTGCCGGGCGGCGATGGAGCAATTGGATCAGCACTACACCACGGCGCTGATTTTGAATCCGGTGATGAGCGCGGAGGAATTGATGCGCGCCATCGGTTTCGAATACGGCCTGCCGGTGAGCGGGCTCGACAAACTGACCACGCTGGCCGTCATCAACAACTTTCTCCTCCATCAAGTCGAGCAAGGCAAAGATACCGTGCTCATCATTGACGAGGCGCAGGACCTGACCGACGAACTGCTCGAACAAGTCCGCCTGCTTTCCAATCTGGAAACCGACAATCGCAAGTTGTTACAGATCGTGCTGATGGGCCAGCCGGAGTTGCGCGACCGGTTGAACAATCCCAAGCTCCGCCAGTTGCGGCAGCGCATCACGGTCCGCTTTCATCTCCCGCCGCTTTCCACCGAGGAAATGGGGCAATACATCCGGCATCGGCTGAAGACCTCCGGCGCGAATGGCCTGCCGTATTTCACCAAGCCGGCGCTCTGGCGCGTGCAGCGTTACAGCGGCGGCATCCCGCGTCTGATCAATGCCGTGTGCGACAAGGCATTGTTGGCCGGGTTTGTGCGGCAGACGGGGAAGATTAATTTCGGGATCGTCGGCCAGGCGATTCGCGAACTGGAAGGGAACATCTAACTATGAGCATGATCAACGACGCCTTGAAACGCGCGAAGAAGGCGCAACAGGAAAATCCGCCGCCAACTCCGCCACTGCAATTCCGGCCGGTTGAGCCTGGCCAGGAGGGACGCCCGCGTTCGCCGCTGATCCTGGTGGCCGCCGTGTTGGGATTAACCGTGATCGTGGCGATGGGTGGGCTGTTGATCTGGGTGGTGGTTCAGCAACGGGACGCGAGTTTGCAGGTTGAAGCCAAGACGGTCGCGCCGGTTGATGCCCCGCTCGCACCGCTGCGCGTTGAGCCCCCGCCCGCCCCGGCCAGCACGCCGGAAGAAGCCATGACCAACACCCAGCCGGCGGTGGCGGTTGAGCCGCCGGCGCCCGAATTCAAGCTCCAGGGAATTTTCTTCAATCCGCGCAGCCCGTCCGCCGTGGTGAACGGCCGGACAGTCTATGTGGGTGATAAAGTGAACGGCTTCCGCGTTTACGCCATCACCCCGCAGAACGTGACTTTGGGCACCGCGACACAAACGAATGTCTTGAGCTTGTCTGAATAAGGGTTTCGCGGCACTCTGCGGGCCGCATGATCAACCCTGACGTTCCGCTCGCATGATTGCCGAGTTTCGCAAGAACATGGCGAACTCGCCCGAGTACGCCCGGTTCGCTCCTTTTTTCATCTTCTGCGTCATTACCTCCGCGGCCTTTTTCTTGGGCAAGGACTGGATGTACTGGCTGTATGCCGCCAAGGTGGTCGTGGGGCTGTGGTTGATCTGGGAAATGCGGCCGGTGGTGACGGAGATGCGGTGGGCGTTCAGTTGGGAAGCGGTCGTCATCGGGGTCGCGGTTTTCGTGGCTTGGGTGGGACTCGATCCCTACTACCCGAAGAACAATCTGCTGTTCAAGGACACGGATGACAGCATCTGGAATCCGTTCACCCGGTTTGGCGGGGGCTCGGCCATCGCGTGGGCGCTGATTGTGATCCGCATCTTCGGCATGACGATTGTCGTTCCGCCGCTCGAAGAAGCGTTCTATCGCTCGATGGTTTACCGCTACATCGTCAAATTCGATTTTACCAAGGTGACCTTGGGTCATTTCGATGGAGTAGCTTTGGTGCTGACTTCCCTGTTGTTCGGGGCGGTGCATTTCCAGTGGCTGCCCGGCATCCTTTGCGGACTGGCCTATCAATGGTTGGTGATTCGTAAAGGCCGCTTGGGCGACGCCATGACCGCCCACGCGATCACGAACTTCCTGCTCGGCGTCTATGTCGTGTGGAAAGGCCAGACAGATCCAAATGCTTGGAAGTTCTTCTGAGCGGCGCACGGATTGGAAGTGCAAGACAAAAGCGGCTTCTGCCTGGCTGGTTTTGTTTGTTTTGATGCAATTGTGCGCGGCCTGCAGACCTCCGCTGTGTGGTCAACCTTACCAAGACGCGATGCCCGCTTGGCGCTACACGACAGGGAGTGGCAAGCAAGTCAGTGTTGCCATCCGCTCATACCCGCGATCAAGTTGGACTGAAGTTCTATTCCAACAGCGAACGGAAGACTTCAACCAAGAGGTCGTTCGCGTTGAGGCGATGATCGTTCAAGAAAAGTCGCCAGCAATGCGGAAGCGCTTCGAGTCTTGGCTTACAGAGGTCAACAGCGGCGCAGCGTTCCTCTCTCCATTCAGCCTGAAAGATTGGCCGATGGTCCTGCCGTCTCGGATATTCCTGACGAATGCAGAACCTGCTTTATGCTTGGTAATCGCGCGCCACCAGCCAAGCGGTAAGGATGTTTCCTTCATTCTCGAATCTGGCGACCACCTCACGGCCACGGAACTGAAAGAAACCATAACCAACACCTTCGCAACCCTTGGCGGAAGAGCGCCGCTAGCTTCCATTCCGCAGTCGCGCACTCCGATTTTCGATCCTCGGGGAAATGTGACTGATCCGCACCTCCGCAAACTCTTCGAAGATCAAATCTTTTTGCAGCAACGCTAACTGGTGAATGAAAAGTGACCACGCTAGTTTGCCGCCTTGTGTGTTGCACGAGGACGAGCATTTGCTTGTCGTCCATAAGCCCGCCGGCTGGAACACCCACGCGCCATCGCCGTTTGCAGGCGAAGGCATCTACGACTGGCTGAAACATCGTGAGCCGCGCTGGGCCAGTCTCGCCATCATTCACCGGCTCGACAAGGAAACCAGCGGCGTGATGGTCTTCGGAAAGACGCCGCTCGCGAATCGTTCATTGACCGAACAGTTCTCCGATCGCCAGGTGCGAAAGACCTACGTCCTGCTCACGGACCGTGAACCCAAGCAGCGCGAGTTCGTCGTGAAATCAAACCTTTTCCGGGCCGGTGAACGTTACGTGAGCGGGAAACTAGGCGAGGAGGCGGAAACCCATTTTGAAGTTCGAAATCCGAAATCGGAAATCCGAACCCGGTCAGGGCAGTCGGCTCGCTGTTGTGAGTTGATCGCCAGACCGCTCACCGGCCGGACCCATCAAATCCGGGCGCACGCCGCCGAGCGCGGTTTTCCAATCCTGGGTGATGGGTTGTATGGCGGCGCGGCGTTTCCCCGGGTTTGTCTGCACGCCACGGAACTCACGCTCAAACATCCGGCCACCGGCCAGCTGATGAACTTCAGCGCGCCCGCCGAGTTTGACGCCGACGCCCGGCTCGCCTTGCGGACGGCCATCGTCCAACCGTCGGGCACGGATGCGTTTCGCGTGATTCACGGCGCCAGTGATGGCTGGCCGGGCTGGTATGTCGAACGGCTGGGTGACTATTTGCTGTCACAGAGCGAGTCGCCTTTGAGCAACGCGCAACGGGCGGCGTTGGACGGGATGCAGCGGCGCGTTTATCACAAAATGCTTTCCCGCCGGGTCCGCGGCTCGTCCACCGCCGATAACTCGCCACAATCTGTGATGGGCGAGCCGGCGCCGGAACGCTTCGTCATCCACGAGAACGGGGTGAAGTTTGAGATGAGTTTCAGCGAAGGCTACTCGGTCGGCCTGTTCCTCGACCAGCGCGACAATCGCCGGCGCTTCCTCACCGGCCACATCGCCGCTGACTTTGGACTTCGGACTCATGGCGCGAGACTCGAAGTGTTGAACACCTTCGCCTACACCTGTGGGTTCTCGGCTTGCGCGGCGCTGGCGGGCGCGCGTACGACCAGTCTTGATCTCTCGAAGAAGTATCTGGAGTGGGGCAAGCGCAACTTTACGCGGAACGGTCTCGACCCAGCGCCGCACGACTTCCTTTACGGCGACACGTTCGATTGGCTCAAGCGTTTGGCAAAGAAAGGCCGGGCCTATGACGTGGTGATCCTCGACCCGCCGACCTTTTCGCAGTCGAAGGAAAGCGGCGTTTTCCGGGCGGAGAAGGATTATGGAAAGCTGGTCACGGCTGCGTTGCCGGTGCTGAAGTCCGGCGGAGTCTTGCTGGCTTCGACCAATGCGGCCGAACTGGCGCCGGAGAAATTTCTCGCCAACATCGAAACCGCCACGCAGGGCGCGCGCCGGAGAATTGTGCAACGACATTATGCGCCCCAGCCGCCGGATTTTCCCATCAGCCGGGCCGAGCCGGCGTATCTGAAGACGGTGTGGGTGCGAATCGCGTAACCGTTCTAGCCCGCCTGCAAGACCTTCAACATCTCCCGGTCGAGTTTGTGGCCACGAAACTGCTCGTACTGGATGTCGGTGCGTCCGCTGTCGAGCACGCCGAACGAGCCGCGGAGATTCCAGAGGGCCCAACCCCACCCGGCATCGCGCCAGAGCTCAAGTTCATCGCGCATCCACGCCAGGGCGACGGCGTGCGGCGTGCGGTTATGCGCGCCCCATTCTCCAACGTGAACGCCCACGCCTTTGCGCGCCAGCTTTTGCCACGGGGCGATGCGATCTTTTTTTAGAAACGATTTGTCGATGACTTGTCCATCCGGCTTCTTGAGCGGCCAGGTGGGCGCGGGCCATTTGTCTGAGCCGCCAATCCAGCTTGCCTTGAAGTGACTGACCTCCATTGGGTCGTAACCTCGGGTGCTCTCGGCGATGCCCAAATCCGCCAGGCTGAATACCGGGTCGCGCCCCCATTGCAGGCCGTCGGCGATAATGAGCCGGTCCGGGTCTTCGGCGCGAATCGCCTCCACCAAGCGGCGTACGACGCGGGTGTAGTTTTCTTCCGAGACGTTGGCCGGCTCGTTCAACAGATCGAAGCTCAACCGCGCGGCGGGCACGCCTTTGAACCGCCGGGCCAGCAGCGCCCATTGAAAAACGCAGGCGTCGAGGGCTCTTTCGTCCTTCCACAAATCCAGCGGTTCACCGGGCGGGTTGACGCAGTAGCCCGGAGCGCGATGGAGGTTCAAGCAGATGTGAACGCCGTGTTTTTCGCCGGAGGCAACGGCGGCGTCCAGGTGTTTCAGTTCCGGCTCGCGCGCCGAGCGCATATCGTCGTGCGAAGACCAGCAGAGATACGACATTGGCAACCGCGCAAAATCAAAACCCCATTCGTGCAGCAGGGCGAAATCGCTGTCTGGAAACGGAGGGTTGCCGCCCGGTCGGGCGACAAATTTTTCCGTCAGGTTGAACCCGCGCCAGCGCGGCAGTTTGGCGGCCAGTTCTTTGGCGGTGGCGGCGCGCGCGGTGAACACCTGACCGCTGGCAAGCGCCGCAGTAGCGAGGGTAGTGGTTTGGAGAAAGGTTCGTCGCTTCATGAGCACCCGTTTTCGACGAATCACTTTTCGTCCTTGTTCATCGAGCGCGTGATCAAGCTGACCCGCGGTTCGGCGCGGGAACGTTTCAAAAGCGCGAAGCACACGATGGTCACCCCGAGGAGCACAACTCCCGCACCCACCAGAATCGGGAGCAAGGGCAACTTGCCCGGCGACTTGTCCGCCGAGGCGGCAGGTTCAGAGGAAACAATTGCTGGCGGGTTGGTCGGCGCCACGCCTGCCGGAGCAACCGCTGTTTCAGCCGGTTTGTTGGTGACGACAACAGTGGGTGCGGGCGGCGGATTGGTCGGTAGTACGACGGGCGGAGGCGTGCGTTCGGCGATTGCCGGCGGCGGGTTGGTGGGCGGCGATACGGCCCCATTGGTTTCGGGTCTCGGTGCCGGTTCGGGCGCCACCGGCGTGATTGGCACAGGAGGCGGTGCAGTCGTTACTGTGACCGGAGCTGGGTTGGTGGAAGCAGGTGTGTTGGTAGAATCCAGCCCGCCCGGATAAGCGGGCAGTTCAATCGGCCAGGGCGGCGTGTTCACCCGCAAACTGACGAACTTGCCTTTGGCGGCGCGCAGGATGGTCACGAACGGCATCGCCTGCCGGCGCTGCTCGGCGGCGTTGAGCTTGAACGCCTCGGCGATCTGTTCATCGAACGTCGTGCCGGCGGGCGTTTCGCTGCCGTCGGAAATGAGGATCACCGTAATCTTGTCCGAATCCGCGATCACATTGGTCAACTGCGCCATGACGGGAGCGAGGCGGGATTGTTTGGTGTAGCGCTGTTGTTGGATGAACTGAACGAGCTTGAGGGTGATCTCCCGGCCGGTCTGCGGCGTCCAGCGTTGCAACGGAAACTGGCCCGTGTGCAAATCGCTGTCATAGGTCCACGCGCCAATGTTGTCGCCCCGGTCCAACTGCCCGTTCACGCCGGAGGAAAACAGCCGGCCGACAACATTCAGCACATTGGTTGAGCGCTTTTGCATGGCGGCGGAAGTTTCGACAACGAGGAGAAACCGCTCGGGGGGAGGGCCGTTCGTGCGCGGACCGGCGGCGCGGTTCGTTTGGGCCGGGGCCGGCAAGGTCAGCGCGCACACGAACAGGCAGAGCAGCGGACCCGGGCGGAACCTGGGGCTTCGGTTTAGCAACGGGGAAAAATTCATCGGTTTTGCTTGAAACGGTTGCGTTCGGTGCGGTTGTGCTGTTTCACGTCTTCGGCCAGCTCGCGCAAGGCGTCTTCGACCATGGCGATGAAGTTCAAACAAGACGAGGCCGAACCGCCCAGAGCAATTACAGTGTCGCGCTCGGCGTTGTCATCCGTCACTGCGAGGACCTCGCCATAAGGCTGGAACCGGTGCGCCGCGCGCTCGATCAGGTCGTCCGCCGTCTGGCCGGCTTTGGAGAACAGGACTTCGACCGCGGGTGTGGATTCATTCTTCGGCACGCCGGCCGGCGCGCCACCGCCATCGAAGAAAATGGTGATGGGCGTGCCGGCGGCGTCCTGATATTGCGTGAGGATGTGCACCAGCTCCGCGCGGGCGGCGGCGGAATGGCGCGGTTTCCCGCGGGCCAGCTCCGGCCAGTTGTGGAGCAGGCTGTAGCCGTCAACGAGGATTCGCACGAGCGCCATGCGCGCAAGTTAATCGGGGGCTACGGCAATGGAAACGCAAATTGACACGGAGGGACGGACCTTGGACCTTGGAGCAGAGATTTTGGACAGCGATATGCCTCTTTACGAATACGAACTCTGCGAAGGTGACTGCAAGGCGTGCGGCGGGAAGTTCACCTTGAACCGCCCGCTCTCGGCCAAGCCGCTCACCCATTGCCCGGCCTGCAGGAAGCCGGTGCGCAAGGTCTTTTCGGGCTTCAGCACGCCCACGAAACTCAAGCCACTTTCCGTGACGGACGCGAAGAAAGCCGGGTTCACCGTGCTCAAGCGGCTGGGCAAGGGCGAATATGAACGGCAATAAATCGCGCTTTACAACGGACCGTTGCGCGTTACTCTGCCTCAAGCAACTGCACAAACTTATGTTCAAGAATTCATCCTTCATGGGCGCGGCCTTGTTGGTTGCCGTGCTGGTCACCGGCTGCGCCGGGCCGGAGAAAAAACTGGGTCGCGGCATCAATAATTTCCTCGAACCCATCCGGCTGGCGGAATGGCAGCGGAGCGTCGAGCAGACCGAACTGTTCCCGACCCCGGACGCCAATATCCATACGGCCATGGTCCGTGGATTCAATCGCACGATGGCGCGCGCGGGACTGGGCCTCTACGAAATCGTCACGTTCCCCATCCCAACCTACGATCCCATCTGGACGAGCTACCTCGCGCCCAACCCACAGTATCCCGACAGCAACAAGCCCGGGCTGCGTGATGGGCCGGTGTTCCGGACGGACGATTCGCTGGGTTTCAGTGGCGGCGACGTGGCGCCGGGCATTCCCGGCAACCGCTTCCGCGTCTTCGACAACTAAACGCGGCCAAAGCTTTCCTGACGCGCCAACCTCCGGTTGGCGCGTTTTCTTTTCGTGCCATTCCGCGGGATTCAGGCTTAATAACCGGGCCGATGACAACACTGGAAAAAGATTCACCCTGCAAGGTCAACCTGCTGTTGAACATTCTGGGCAAGCGGTCGGATGGCTTCCACGAATTGGAAACGGTGTTTCATCCGGTGAATCTCTTTGACCGGCTGGCCTTCTCCCGGATAAGTGCCGGCCTTCAACTTACGTGCAGCGATCCCACCCTGCCGACGGATGGAAGCAACCTCGTTCATCGTGCCGCGGTGAGATTCCTCGAAAGCGCAAAAATCACCGACGGGGTGCGAATCCATCTTCGGAAGCGAATCCCCATGGCGGCCGGCCTCGGTGGCGGCAGTGGCAATGCGGCCACGACGTTGCTGGGCCTGAATGAACTGTTCGGTTCACCGCTGACGGTCGGACAATTGCATTCCCTCGCCGCGACGCTCGGGTCGGACGTGAATTTCTTTTTGCAGGCCAAGCCCGCGCTCGCAACCGGTCGCGGAGAAAAAGTCGAATCTTTGGAGACTTTTCCCGCCTTGCGAGGCGCCAATTTCTTCCTGATCCATCCCGGCTTCGGCATCTCGACGCCGTGGGCGTATCAAAACCTCGCGCGTTTTCCCGCCGCGCTGAACGGAATACCGGGCCGGGCCCGCAAGTTGATTTCGCTCCTGCAAACCGCCGAGCTCGCCGCGGCGGGTCGTGAATTTTACAATTCGCTCGAAGCGCCCGCGCTGGAGAAATATCCCATTCTCGCGCTGTATCAGGAGTTCTTCCGGGAGCAGGGAGCGGCGGCCACCCTGATGTCCGGCAGCGGCTCGACGACGTTTGCGATTTTCCGCGAACGGGCGACTGCGGAGGCCGCCCGGGAGAAATTCAAACCCAAGTTTGGCGAGAATTGTTGGACGGCAATCGTGCCCGTGTGAGCCGCCCGGTGGCGGGTGTTCCTCGCTAACCGCCGTTGGTTGCGACCGACGCCCCGGGTCTGTTTGGATTCCCCGGTGGTGGCGGGCTGGGCAGTCTGATGAACGGCAACGGCGGCAGCGTCGGCGCGGCGCTGACCAGTTCGCGCCAGGATTGCCGCTGGGCCGGGGTCATCTGCGACCAGCGCTCCGCGTTCTTCAAAAACTCCTGCCGTTCCGCCGGCGACAGGTCGGCAAACTGTTTGAAAGAGATCAGGCATTGCCGGCGCTGTGCGGGTGAAAGCTTTTGGAACGCTTCCAAGGTCTTTTCCATTTGCTGCCGTTCGGTTTCCGACAAGCTGGCCAGCACCTTGTCCTTTTCGCCGGCTGTCAGGTCGAACAACTGGTTGATCCGGGCGGCCAGCCGCTGGCGGATCTGTGGCGTCGGCGGCAGTGGCGGGTAATTGGTCGGCGACTCAACGCGGGCGAGGTAGCCGGCGGCCTGCTCGTTCGTGAGGAACATCTGCTGCACGGGTGCGGGAATGCGGTCCCACTGCTGAAGCCGGCTGGCCACCATCGCGCGCAGGTTCTCCGGGACCAACGCCAGTTGCGCCGGGCGGTTCGTGGCGGGCGAATGCATCAACGGCTGCAAATACCAGCGCAGTTCCGTGGCCTTGAGCCGCAACTCACGATCTTCGCGCGTGAGGGAGCGATACTCATTGATCTTTTGTACCAGCCTTTCCTGCACATTGGTGTTGCGCGTGGCGAGAAATTGCCGTTGCTCGGCCCCGGACATGTCCAGGAGCGCCCGAAACGAATCCACCGGCGATTTCAGCGTTGGCATCGGCGGCGTAACCACGGCGCGATTTGTCTGCGCCCCGGCGATTCCGAGCCCGACGGTGGCGAAGACGAAGAAAGTCAGACTAAGAGCTGAACGGTTCATTGCTTCAACGACATCAAATCTTCGCTCAAGGCCAGCAAACCCTCGTCGGCCTGGCCCATCGAGCGGATGGTTTCAAAATCGGCGAGCACGGCCAGATCGGATAAGGGGGCCGCGCCGGCAACCGTCACCAGATTCTTGGCCGCGTCCGCCAGCTCCGCCTGCTTCACGGTTTGGTGGTGCCGGTAAGCGATCGCACCCACCCCGACGACCACGCTGGCCACGGCGATTCGGGGGATGAGTACGCGCCACCACGCGGGCGAAGTTTTGGCGGCGGCACGATCCGCGGTGGCGGCTTCGCGTTCGATGGCTTGCAACACCCGCGCAGTGAAGTTCGAGGGCATGGGCGCATCCGGCAATTTCGCCAGCGCCCGGCTCAGGACCGCGTCGGTTTCGGCGTCGGCCTGGTGCTCCGGGTGGGCGGCCAGCCACGCGCGGAGTTCGGCTTGTTCGGCTGTAGTCAGCGGTCGGCGCCAGCCGGTTTCACGGAGTCTTTGGTAAACGGGGTCCGGGTTCATCGAGTCACCTTTCATTTGAAAACCATACGCGGTCGAAAGTTGCGGTCATTTCCTCTCCTCCCAAACGCCGGAGTGGAGATAGGGTTTGAGCCGGGCTTTGAGTGTTTCGCGGGCGCGATGGATGAGGGATTTCGTCGCCGACAGCGTGCAACCGAGCACGGCGGCAATTTCTTCATAACTCAACTCCTCCTGCCGGCACAGCAGCAGTGCCGTGCGCTGATTTTCAGGCAGGGCGGAAAGTGCTTCATCCACCTTGGTTTCGAGTTCGCCGCGCAACAAGTCGTCCGGTGCCGCCGAGCTACGCCGGTCCTCGACCTGCAGCGACGGCTGGTCATCCGCGTCGTCGCGGGTTTGATCGAGGGACTCGGCCGGGTGGCGCTTGCGCCGGCGGATTTCGTTCAGGCAAAGATTGCGGGCGATGGTAAAAAGCCAGGTGGACAATTTGGCGGTGGGCTGGTAACGCGCGGCGGATTTCCACGCCTGCACAAAGACGGTTTGCGCCAGGTCCTCGGCCTCGGTCTCGTCGCGCAGGGTGCGGAAGGCGAGGTTCATGACCGGCTGTTTGTATTTCTCGACCAGCGTGGTGAAAGCCGCGGAGTCGCCCTGTTTCACGCGGAGCATCAGGGCGGCATCGGGGTCGAGACTGTCGGGCATGGCCGCTTGAGTTTAGGTCAACACCGCGGGCGGCTCAAGGTTGCGGGGATGGGGCGACTTTCAGGATGAAAACACCCGCCCGCTTGCTTCCGACCTGCTTTCTCCGCAACCTGTGCGGGCGTGCAGGAATTGTTAAAGAAGATTCAGTCGGCGTCGGAGCGGTTGGAACTGCCACCGGGTCGCGAGGCGGCGCAGGAGCTGCCGCGCTTTCGGGCTTTTATCAAGGAGGCAACGCATCGCATCAAGCTGGCCCATCAAAATGGCGCGGGCGGGCTGGCGGTCTGTCATGCCCGCTCGGCCCTGGCGGATTGTGTGATCCGCGCCCTGTGGGCGGCGGCGGTGAACACGCTCTCCGCCCAGGCGCGCAAGGAGTTTCCAGCCATCGCCGTGGTGGCGCTCGGGGGTTATGGCCGCGGTGAGCTGAATCCCTACAGCGACATTGACCTGCTGTTTCTGCACGAGGGCCAGGTGGCGGGCTACGCCAAGCCGCTGCCGGTCCTGGACAAGATCCTGAATGGCGTCTGGCTGCCGTTGTTTGATCTCGGTCTGAAACCAGGCCACGCCGTCCGCACCATCGCCGAGTGTGTCGCCGCCGCCAACGACAAGGACGATGAGCGCCGGATTGAAACCCGGACCTCGCTCATCGAGGCCCGATTGATTATCGGCGACGAGAAGCTGTTCGCGAAGTTTCAAAAGACGGTGCTGGCAAAGTGTGTGGAGGGTTACGAGGACAAATACATCGCCGCGCGCCTGGAGGATCAGGCCACGCGGCGGGCCAAATTTGGCAACTCCGCCTGCATGCAGGAGCCGAACATCAAGAACGGCTGTGGCGGCCTCCGCGATTATCAAAACCTGCTCTGGATGGCGTTCTTCAAATACCGCACGCGTTCGCTCGCCGATTTGCAGAAGCACGAACTGGTGATGCCGCGCGAGCGCAAACAGCTCGAAGCCGCGTACGATTATCTCCTGCGCGTACGGACGCAGTTGCATTATCACGTCAGCCGGCCGGTGGACGCGTTGACGAAGAACCTCCAGCCGGCGGTGGCGCTCGGTCTGGGCTATGCCGAGCGCTCACCCAGCCGGCGCATCGAAGGTTTTATGCGCGACGTTTACACCCACGCGCGCAATATTTTTCTCATCACCCGCACGCTGGAGCAGCGCATGGCGTTCATCAAACAGCCGCTGCCGCGCCTTTCCTTGCGCCGCCTGCTGCCGCGGGGCCGGGAGGCGGTCTCCGAGCCGGTGGATGGTTTCAAGTTCCTCAACGGCGAGATTCACGCCACGAGCAACCGCGTCTTCCGCGACCAGCCCCGCCGTTTGATGCGCGTCTTCCTGCATGCGCAACAACGCGGCTTGCGACTCCATCCCGACCTGGCGCAACTGATTCGCAGCCAGATTTCCCTGGTGGATCGCGACTTTCTGCGCGATGCCCACGTCGCCGAAACGTTTCTCGCGATCCTCAACCAGCGCGGCAATGTGGCCCCGATTCTCCGCGCCATGCACGAGGTGGATTTTCTCGGCAAGTATGTGCCCGAGTTCGGCAAGCTGACCTGCCTGGTGCAACACGAGTTTTACCATCAGTACGCCGCGGACGAGCACACCCTCATCTGCGTCGAGCAACTCGACCGCATCTGGGAGGCCAAGGACCCGCCGCAAAGCAGTTACGTGCCGCTGTTACAGGAGATCGAGCACCCGTTTGTGCTCTATCTCGCGCTGTTGTTGCATGACACCGGCAAACCCGATGGTCATGGCAAGCACGCCCTCGTGGGGGCCCAGCTCGCCGACCGGGTCGGCAAACGCATCGGCCTGGACCCCGCCGCCCGCCACTCGCTCGGGCTCCTGATCGAACACCACCTGCTCATGGCCAGTGTCTCGCAGCGGCACGACATGGACGACCCTTCGGTCATCCGCAACTTCGCGCGCCATGTCGAGACCACGGAAATGCTTTCGTTGCTGACCTTGCTCACCTTCGCGGACGCGCAGGCCACGAGCGACAAACTCTGGAACGGCTTCAAGGATTCCCTGCTCTGGCAACTGCACAAGCGCGCGAATCCCCTGCTGACCGGGGAAACCGAGTTCGTCCGCGCCGAGGAAAAACAGCGCGAACTGCTGATGCAGGAAGTCCGGGCCCTGCTGCCGGCGCCGGTGGATGATGAGGAACTGAAAGCGCACTTCGCTTCGCTGCCCCCGCGTTACTTTCAAATCCACTCGGCGCGCGAGATTCACGATGATCTCCTGCTGACGCACCGGTTCATCCGGCTACAAATCGTGGAGGACGACAAGCCGCTGGCCCCGGTGGTCAACCTGCACAACGAGCCGGATCGCGGTTACAGCGTGGTGCGGGTTTGCACCTGGGACCGGGCCGGATTGTTCAGTCGCATGGCGGGCTCGTTGAGCGCGGTGGGATTGACGATCCTGAGCGCCCAGATTTTTACCCGCAGCGACGGGATTGCCCTGGACACGTTCTTCGTCACGGACGCGCTTACCGGCAAGCTGGCGAATGCGGAGCAGCGCGATCAGTTCGAGAACCTGCTCATACGGGTGCTCCAGGACGACAATCTCGATCTGCACAAGCTGATCGCGCAGCAGAAGATTTCCCGCCCGCTTTACCAGGCATATGCCGGCGAACAGATTCCCACGCAGATCGCCTTCGACAATGACATGTCGGACACGCGCACTTTCATCGAGGTCGAAACGGAAGACCGCATCGGACTGCTTTACACCATCGCGCGCACGTTGACGGACCTGGAACTGGACATTTCCACCGCGCGCATCTGCACGGAAAAAGGCGCGGCGATTGACAGTTTTTACGTGCGCGAACTGGACGGAGGAAAAATTCTTTCCGCCGAGCGGCAGAAGGCAATTGAGCGGCGGCTGGTTCATGCCATCACAGCCATGGCGAGAACGGATTGAGCCGGCACCCTTCGCAACCGGCGGCTATTTCATCTTGCGCAACTGCGCTTTTTTCTCCTCGGGCAGGTCCAGGCCGTTGATCCACTTCTCGGCCCCGGCCGGATCGTTGCGGAGGTAATTGTGCGCCAGATTCTGCGCTGAGGAATAACGCTGGTTGTCGTCGGCGATAAAGTTCACGAACGGCGCGGCCAGTTCCGGCGATTGCCAGGACAACTGGCTCACGTACGACTGGGCCGCGGAATCCCGCGATTTGCCCTCGGACAAAGTGGCGAGAAACTGGCCCGCGCCCACGGGATCGTTTTGCGCCCAGTTGTTCATGAGGTTTTGCATGGCGTTTCGGCGCAGGTCGCTTTCGGGGAATTGCGCCGCCCAGGCGCCGGCGGCGACCGGGTCGGCATTGGCCCACGAGGAAAGCACGTTCAAGGCGGCACTGTCCTGCGTCTTCCCGGCGGGGAGCGAGGCGACATAGTTCGCGGCCTCCTGCGGGGAGCCGTTGGCCCAGCCGGAAACGAGACCGCCGATGGCATTCTGCCGCGCTTCACCCTCGGGGATCTGGGAAAGCCATTTCATGGCGGCTTGCGGATCGTTCTCCGCCCACTGCGAGGTGAGGTTGCGCAGGAAATCATTTTGCGCGCCGCCCGCTTCCAGGCTCAGGCCGAAGGCGCCCGCGCCTTGCGGGTCGGTTTGCGCCCACTGATAACTGAGACTGCTCAGCGCGCGTTGCTTGCCGGTGCCGTCCGGCAAGGACTGGGCCCATTCGACCGCCGCATTCAAATCCGACCCGGCCCAGGTCGAGGCAATCTGGCCGTAGAAATTATTGCGGGCGTCTCCCGGCGGCAGGTTGAGCGCGAAATCCGCCGCCGCGCGCGGATCAGTTTCGGCGAGCCGGTAGGAGAGGTTGCGCAGGGCATCGCGCTTGGCCTGGCCCTCGGGCAGCGTGTTCACCCAATCGGCGGCTTCCTTGGGATCCGATTGCGCCCAACCGCTGGCGATTTGTGAAATGGCATTGTTGCGCGCCCAACCCGGCGGCATGTCCACCGCGAACGCGGCGGCGGTCTTCGGATCGTTCCATGAAAGTTGCGAGACGACGCTTTGGAGAATTTGATTCTTCGACTGGCTGGCGGGGAGCTTTTGCGCCCAGGCCAGCGCCGCCTCCGGGTCTTGCTGCGCCATTTGCTGGGCGATGGTCGAGAGCAGATTATTCTTGGCGCGACCGGCGGGAAGATTTTGCGCGTAAGCCATCGCCGCCTGCGGATCCTGCGCTGCCCATTGGTAACCCAGACTGCTCAACGCCTGCTGTTTGGCCTGGCCTTCGGGCAATTGCTGCACCCACGCGACGGCGGCATTCAGATCCGTTTGCGCCCACTGGCTGGCCAGCGAGCTGATGGAGTTGTTGCGGGTCTGGCCAGCGGGCAACGCCAGGGCCGCCTCCGTGGCCGCGCGCGGATCGGTCGCCGCCCAGGCGCCGAGCACCGCACCCATCGCGCTGGAGCGGTCCCGACCATCGGGCAGATTTTTTGCCCACGCGAGCGCCGAGGCCACATCCTTCTCCGCCCAACGCCGCGCGATGCTTTGATAGGCTTGTTGGCGTTGCTGCCAGTTCTTGATTTCCCCCGCCCGCACCGCCGCGGTGGCCGGGTCTTTGGTAGCCCAGGCGTCGAAGAGTTCACTGTAGGCATTGTAGCCATAGTTGCGGTCGCTGCGCGTGGCCTTCATCATGGCGAACGCAGCTTCCGGATCCTTCTCGGCCAGTGCGCGGGCAATCGAACTCATCGCGTCATTGCGCAAACGGCCGGCCGGCAGTTGCTCGACCCAGGCGGCCGCGCCGGTGACATCGTCCTTGGCCCAACCGCGCAGCACGGAGAGGATCGCCTGCTGCCGTTCGTTGAAATTTTTGATGGCCCCGGCAAACTCCATGGCGGCACGCGGGTCAACTTCGGCCCAACGCGCGATGAGCGAGTAACGGACGCTGGACTGAAGGTCGTTGGGCAATTTCGTGGCGAAGGCCAGCACCTGTGGGATGTCCGCCGGATCAACGGCCTTGGCGATTTCATTCAAACGCTCCCAAACCTTTGTGCGGGACAGTTTGGGGAGCTCCAACAAGGCGGCCTCGACTTCGGCGAGTGACATGCGTCCGCTGGACGGACCTGGCCTGTCAGTGGCGGAGGTTGCGCGTGGTTTCACGTTTACCGCGGGCAGAGGGGTCTCGCCGGACGAAACTCCAGTCGGCGAGGCCTCGGCGGTGGAAGTGGACGGTTTGGCTGATTGCCGCCCAACCAGGATGCCCGCGCCGAAACCGGCCACGGCCAGCAGCACGGTGAAAAGCAGGGTGATGGGTTTCATGAGCGTCTCAGGCTTTGACGGCCCCCGGGGCCAAAATTCACAATCTTTTTCCGCGTTTTCGCGATTGTTTGAAAGCCCGCAGCGCTTCCGGGCTTTGCTCGAAGAACCCCGCCAAATCGGCCAGTATTTCGAGGGTGGCGGGACTGAGGTGATGTTCAATACCCTCGATGTCGGCGCGCTGGGTATCCGCATCGAGGCCGAATAACGAAAAGAAGCGCGAAAGGGTGGCGTGCCGGTGCTGGATGTTGCGGGCAACCTCGCGTCCCTTGTCAGTGAGGATCAACCCGCGATACTTCTCGTACTTCACGAAACCGGCGCGCCCGAGCTTTTGCACCATGCTGGTAACCGATGCCTGGCGCACCTTCAGCGACGAGGCGATGTCCACGACGCGCGCGTAGCCTTTGGCCTCGATCAACTCATGGATGCGTTCGAGATAGTCCTCGGCACTCTGGCTCGGAGAGGTTGGCGCGGGCATGACTCCGGGATTAAACACGGTTTTGCCAACGAAGCAAGCAGCGGAGACACCATCACCCCTTAATCGTAATCTGACGCTTACTCTCCAGGCATTGAAAAATTCGGTGACCGATTAAGACGAAGATTACGATTACGAGTAAGAGCCGGATACAATCCACCCCTTGCTGCGGTGTGGCAATTCCGGCATTTTACTGACTGCCATGAAACAGTGGGTCTGGTTGTTCAACTTGAGTTTGCTGCTGGTTGTCACGTCGTGCGAAAAGCAATCGCCCGGGACGACGCCCGCTGCCCCGGCAGCGCCCCCGGCCATTTCCGTCACCAGCACGCAGATGTTCCAGGTTAAAGGGGTGGTCGAATCGGTGAAAGCCGAAGCGAAGACGATCCGCATCCGCCACGACGCAATTCCCGGTTACATGGACGCCATGACCATGCCATTCGAGGTCCGGGACACCAATGAACTGGCAGGCGTGAACGCGGGCGATTCGGTGACCTTTCGAATGTTCGTAACAGAGACCGACGGTTGGATTGACCAGATCCAGAAGCTCAATGTGGATGCCAACGCCGCCTCCATTCCAGCCAATGCACCCATCCGCATCGTGCGGGACGTTGAACCACTGGACGTCGGCGACCTGTTGCCAGACTATCGGTTCACAAACCAAGTGGGGCAGGCGGTGAGTTTGAGCCAGTTTCGCGGACAGGCACTGGCGTTGACCTTTATCTTCACGCGCTGCCCGTTTCCGACGTTCTGCCCGCTGATGTCGAATAACTTTCAGAAAGCGCAAGACGCCCTGCTCGCCAACCCGAATGCGCCCACCAACTGGCATCTGCTCACCATCTCCTTCGACCCGGAGTTCGACACCCCCGGGCAGTTGAAGGCCTACGCCGCCCGGCAACACGCCGATCCGGCGCGCTGGGATTTCCTGACCGGGACGCTGGTGGACATCACCGCGTTGAGCGAGCAGGTGGGGTTGCAGTTCTGGCGCGACCCAGCCGGGGGCATCAACCACAACCTGCGCACCGTGGTGGTGGATGCGCGGGGGCGGGTGCAAAAGATTTTCATCGAGAACAAGTGGACGGTGGAGGAGCTGACGGATGAGATCATCAAGGCGGCGGGAAACAAGTGACCGGGGTTGGATTCATGACGCGAGTTGCGTTTGTGAATAAAAAGATTTTGCTTTTTCTGAACAGGTCAGGCAAAACTACGTCGAAGTTCGTATTCGTACCAGCCCGGGGCTTGGTGACCAATCGGTTCCTCACGACCAAGTATTAAGCAGCCGGATTTTCATGAACGTACCATTATTGTTTGCTGCCGTGGGGACCGCATCCAACAAGGCGGAACTCGTCTATATCTGGGAGCAGGCCACGCCCGAGGCGAAGGCCATCATTGTCATTTTGATTTTGTTCTCGATCCTCGCGTGGACGGTGATGGTTTTCAAAAGCATCCAGATGCGCCGCGCCCGGAAGCTCAACCTCTTCTTCACCACCGAATTCAAGACGCAAAAAACCGTGCTCGACATGTTCGACCGACGGATCCAGGCGGAGGGTTGTCCGCTCTTTGCCGTCTATCAAGCCGGCAGCATCGAACTGGATGCGCGGTTGAAATCCACCGCCGGCGAGGCGCGGAAGAAACACGTTTCGCTCAAAGCGATGGAACATGTGAAACGGCTCATGGAAAACGCGGTGGCGCAGGAATCGTTGAAACTGGAATCGGGATTGATCCTGCTCGCCATTGCGGTGAGCGGCGGGCCGTTCCTCGGCTTGCTCGGTACGGTCTGGGGCGTGATGAGCACCTTCGCCGGCATTGCCCAACAAGGCAGCGCGACCATGGCCGCGATGGCGCCGGGGGTTTCCGCCGCGCTGGTCACGACCGTGGCCGGGTTGCTGGTCGCGATTCCCTCGATGTTCGGTTACAACTGGCTCGTGCATAACCTGCGCGTCCGCACCGTCGAGCTGGACAACTTCGCCCAGGAGCTGGTGTCGAAGATGGAGACGGAATATCTGGTGGACGAATGAAACGCTTCTCCCAACGCAGTCATCTGGTGACGCTGAGCGAGATCAACATCACGCCGCTGCTGGACCTTGCGTTCGTGCTGCTGATCATCTTCGTCATCACGACGCCGCTGCTGGAGCAAAGCATCAATTTGAAACTGCCAGTGGGCGGCCGGCCCGAGCGTCCGGTCAACAAGTCTGACATCCGCACGGTGGAAATTACGCCGCAGGGACTTTACTCGCTCGACAAGCGCCGGATGTCGCTCAATGAACTTGAAGCCGCACTCGTCGCCGCGAACAAGGCGAACCCAAACACGGTCGTCAACATTCGCGCGGACGAGAACGGGAAGAACAAGGATTTGTATGCGGTGATTGACCGCTGCCAGCGCAACGGGCTAACCCGTTTCTCCCTGCGCACCGAACCGCCGACCACCAACAAATGAGCCGCCTTCAGAAAAAATGTTTCATCGGCGCCTCAGGCATGCACCTGTTGCTGCTGGTGGTTCTCTTTGTCGGCCCGGCGTTCATGTCGGGCGACAAAGTGGACGACACGCCCGTGCTGACGTTCATTCCGACAATCACGACGGACGACAAGGTGTCCGGTGGTGGCGCACCCAAGCCGCCGACGCCGCAACTCCCGCCCGTCGAGCGTCCACAAGTTCAACAACGGATTGTTCAGCCGCCGCCCGAGCCAGTGCGCGATCCTGATCCGCCGAAGCTTGAAACGCCGAAGATCACCAAGCCATCTCCGGATTCACTCGATCCTCAACCTGAGAAGAAGACGCATCAGGTGAAAGTCAGCGACACGGTTGTCAAAATCAAACAACCGTCCAAGACGACCACCAAGCCGTCGAAGAATTCCACGTCCGCAGAGCAGCAGCCCAACATCTATGCCAGTGCGGCGAGTAACCTGCGCCAAAAGTTTACCCCAACTACCAAGATTGAAATGCCCGAAGGTCCGGGCGGTGGCGGCCCGAGTTACGCCAACTACGCCCAAGTCGTGCGGAAGATTTACAATGACGCCTGGAACGCCTGGTCCGTTCCCGATGACGTGACGGACGACGAAGCAACCGTCCAGGTTCGAGTGAAGATCGCACGGGACGGGCGGGTTATTGAAAAGGAAATTCTCCGGTCCTCCGGCAGCCGAGCGGTGGTTAATGCGGCGCAGGCGGTCTTGGATCGCGTGACGTTCGTCAAGGAATTCCCGGCCGATTCCAAGGACACCGAACGAACCTTCACCATGACTTTCAAACTTAACGCAAAGAAATCACTCGGATGAATCGTAGAACTTTATTGAATCACTTGTTGTTGGGAATGCTCCTGACTATCGTCCGTCCCAGCCTCGCGCAGGTTACTGACATCGGGGAAATTGGGAGAGATTACGCTCCCGGCAAGGAAAAGCCCATCCCCGTTTCTCTCAGTGGAATCAGCGGCGAGGCGGCGGAGGTGATCCAGTTCGATCTCACCGTGCAGGGTTTCTCTTTCACGAGCCCGGAAGCGCCGCAATATCTCATCAGCGGCAGCGCCAATGGCAATCTCACGGGCCGCGCGCAGGATCGCATCAACAAGAGCTATCTGGTGAACAAGAGTTACACCGGCGCCTCGTTGCGGCGGCAGGCGCACGCGTTTGTGGATGATTTTCTCGCCGCGCTGGGGCGCAAGGGCATCGGTGGAACGAAGATCGCCTACAAACGCGACAATGGTTCCAAAGGGGAGATTTACATCGCCGACTTTGACGGCGCCGCCGCCCAGGCGGTCACGAGCGACGGGGTGATCGTGGCCGCGCCGACGTGGGTGCCGGGCAAGCTGGGGCTTTTTTATGTGTCGTACAAAAATGGCGGGCCGGAAATCCTGTCGCACAATTTGAACAACGGCCAGCGCGACCGGTTTGCGGCTTACCCCGGCTCGAACATGAGTCCGGCGGTGTCACCGGACGGCTCGAAGGTGGCGATGATTCTCAGCAAGGACGGCGCGACCGATCTATATGTGTGCGGATCGGACGGCAGCGGGTTGCGGCGCCTGACCAAGTCGCGCGAGGACGAGTCCTCGCCGTGTTGGTCGCCGGATGGGCAATGGATTTGTTTCGCGGGCAAGGGCAACGAGCGTCGCTCGCTGTGGAAGGTGTCGCCGGGGGGCGGGACGCCGGTGCGGATTTCGACAGCAGGCGTTTCGAATCCGTCCGAGCCGGACTGGTCGCCGGACGGCAAGTTGATTGTCTTCACGGCGCAGATGGGCGGATTCGAGGTGTGCGTGGTGCCGTCGGGTGGCGGCACGGCCACGCCGCTGGTCAGTGGCGAGGATCCGACCTGGGCGCCGAATTCGCGCACGGTGGTGTTTGCACAGCGCGACGGCAAAGGCAGCCGGCGACTCTCTATGCTTGACGTGCCCACGAAACAAACCAAGACTGTTTCCCGAATTTCGGGAAGTAACTCACAACCCAGTTGGGCGAAATAACAACACCGCCCGTTCCCAGAAAGTAATTATGAAAGCGATCAAGTTCACCAGTTTACTGATAGTGGCATTGGCCCTTACCATCGGCGCGACCGGCTGCAAGAAGAAACCTACGGGCATTACACCGATTCCCGGCACGGGCTACAAGGTTACCGACACCGGAATGAAGGGGATCGGTGATGGCGGGGCGGTCGGCAACCCCGGCGATACCTTGGGTGGCGGGGCATTGCCAGCCGACCTCGCTGGCGATTTGAGCAACTTCAATCAAGATCGCGCAACGCTGGCTGTCAATGTCGTGCATTTCGATTATGACAGTTCGGTGGTGAAGAGCAGCGAGAAGGGCAACGTGGAGGCCGTGGCCGCCTACATGAAAAGCGCCCCAGCTAACGTGGCGTTATTGATCGAGGGTCACTGTGACGAGCGTGGCACGGAGGAGTACAACCGCTCGCTGGGTGAGCGCCGCGCCCTGGCGCTCCGCGAGGCCTTGGTGGCGGATGGCGTGGACAGCCAGAAGGTCACCACCCGCAGTTTCGGCAAGGACCGGCCCGTGGACACCTCCAATACCGAGGCGGGCATGGCGAAAAACCGCCGCGGTGAATTCGTCGTGTTGCACCCGAAGTAAGAACTTTGCTGGTATTTAGCCGGGGAGTTTTGGCGCTTTACTCTGCGCCCTCCCCGGCTTAACTTTGCGTGCGATAGGTGATTTTATGAATACAACTTTGGCAGTCCTTGGTTTGAGCGGTGGCGAACTGGTGCTCGTGCTGGTCGTCATCCTGGTTTTGTTCGGTGCAAAGCGCATTCCGGAATTCGCCAAGGGACTGGGCAAGGGCATCAACGAATTCAAGAAAGCCTCGCGCGAAGTGACCGAAGAAATCGAGCGCGCCGGCGACGAGCCCGCGCCGGCTCCGCGCGCCCCGGCGAATCCGCCGGCCCAGACCACCGCGCAAAGTTCCACCACGCCCAAGGCCTGATTGATTTCGCTCCGCAGGTTTTTTCATGGCAGACCCCACCGAAGAGCCACATCTTGAGGACAGCGAAGAGGGCGGCGGGCCGGTCAAAACCTTTCTCGAACATCTCGAAGATCTCCGCTGGCTGCTGATCAAAAGCGGCGCGGCCCTGCTCGTTAGCCTCATCGTCTGCCTCTACGCCACGGACAAAATCGTCTGGATTCTCAAGTGGCCCCTCAAGCAATCGGCCCTGCAACGC
Source organism: Limisphaerales bacterium (assembly GCA_044225555.1). Lineage (GTDB taxonomy): Bacteria > Verrucomicrobiota > Verrucomicrobiia > Limisphaerales > JADLHS01 > JADLHS01. Next base: position 255,342 of record JBGAIM010000009.1, read on the forward strand.
TCCAAGAGTGCCCCCACCAAGGTCATGGTGCGGTTTGGTACGAACACACTTTCGACTTTTGAAATTGCCACGAATCGCGTCGGGCCGGTTGACCTCGGCACCAACGGTTGGGCGATTGTGCATGTGGAGCCAATCGAAGTGGGCAGCAACATCGTGCTGACCGTGCGCACGGAGACCGATCCGCCCAAAGACGCCATTCTCGCTACGGCAACTGACCTGGTTTATCTCGATCCGGCGGCGCCGTTCATGTCCGCGCTGCACCTGTCGCTCTACGCGGGGATGTTGTTCGCCTCACCGTTCATTTTTTATTTCCTCGCGCAATTCATCCTCCCGGCGCTGAAGGTGAAGGAGAAGAAATACATTTTGCGCGCGTGCGCGGTCGGAGTCGGGTTGTTTTTTGGCGGCGTGGCGTTCTGCTATTTCTTCGTGATGGCACGCGCGCTCTACTTTGCCGAGGTGTGGGCGTTGTGGATGGGCGTCAAGGTGCCTGAGTGGCGGGCGGAGACTTATTTCAGTTTCGTCACCAAGTTCATGCTCGGCATGGGACTGGGCTTTGAATTGCCGGTGGTGTTGCTGGCTCTGGTGAAGATTGGCATTCTCGATTACCAGCGCCTGAATGCCATGCGCCGCTACATGATCGTGGTCAATCTCATTCTCGGCGCGCTGCTGACCACGCCGGAGGTCTTCACCCAGGTGGTGATGGCGATTGTGTTGCAGATCCTGTACGAATTCAGCGTCTGGATTGCTTGGTATTGGGAGCGCCGTGATCGCAAGCGCGAAGCCGCTGAAGCGGCCGCCGCCGGTCGTTGAAGCGAGCCAAGTTACGGTGTTCCTCAGGCAATTCCTGACCACGAATTTTATTTCCTTCTGAGCCGTGGGCTTCTATCATATCCGCTGACTTGGGAATACTAGGGTTCATCATCTAATTGGACAATTTATGCCACTGACACACACCAAAGACCTGTTCGCGAAAGCTCTCAAAGGCAAATACGCCCTCGGCGCTTTCAACGTCAACAACATGGAACTCATCCAGGCCATCGTCGAAGCCTGCGAGGAGGAAAAGGCGCCCCTGATGCTCCAGATTTCCAAGGGCGCGCGCCAGTATGCGAACCCGGTCTATCTCAAGAAACTCATTGAAGCTGCCGTCAGCCTGAGCAACATCCCCATTGCCATTCACCTCGACCACGGCGACACGTTTGAGCTTTGCAAAGAATGCATTGATGAAGGTTTCACCAGCGTGATGATTGACGCGAGTCACGAACCGTTCGAGAAGAACGCCGAGATCACCCGCAAGGTTGTCGAATACGCGCACAAGCACAATTGCTCGGTCGAATCCGAACTCGGCCATCTGGTCGGCGCGCAATTTGACGAAGGTGAAGAGGGCGGCGCGCACTCCATGAGCGGGCATTACACCGTGCCGGAAGAAGCGGTGAAGTTCGTCAAGGAAACGGGCTGTGACTCGCTCGCAGTGGCGATTGGCAACTCGCACGGCGCTTACAAATTCAAAGGCACGCAGCACCTCGATCTCGAACGTCTCAAGCTGATCAAGAAGGCGCTCATGGACGCCGGCATGGGCGATTATCCGCTCGTGCTGCACGGTGCTTCCAGTGTTCCGCAGCACCTCGTCGAAGAGGTCAACAAGTTCGGCGGCAAGATGCCGGACGCGCAGGGAGTGCCCGAGGCCGACATCGAAATCGCCCGCCGCACCGGCTGCACCAAGGTGAACATTGATACCGACCTGCGCATCGCCATGACCGCCGCCATCCGTAAAGTCTTCGCGGAAAACCCGAAGGAGTTCGACCCGCGCAAATACCTCGGCCCCGCGCGCAAAGCGGTTAAAGACCTCGTTCGCCACAAGGTGAAAAACGTCCTCTGCTGCGCCGGTCACGCGTTCGACTAAAACGCATTTCGATCACTCAGCCCCAAGCCTCCCGGCTTGGGGTTTTTGTTTTCCCGGGTGCGCGTGCAATGCTGGCACACGTTCGGCCGCGCTGGCACAATTTTCCGCGCCACGGTTGCACGCTGGCCATGCCTGGCAAAGTTCCAATTCTTCAAAATTCCCCGAAATCCTCAATGTTTCCTGGCCTTTGGCACGTTGGCATTCTGACAGCTTTTATGGTTTCAGATTGATTTAACAATTCAACCGAAAGGAAAAACTATGAACATCGTGAAATGGCAACGACCCACATTGAGCACCTGGCCCAGCTTCGGACGCCTGTCCGATCTGCGCGACGAGATTGATCGTCTGTTCGAGTCTCCCTTGTCTGAACTGACGCGGACCTCGCAACTTCTGAGCGGCTGGACGCCCGCCCTCGACGTTTACGAAAACAAGGACCACTTCGTCGTGAAGGCCGAACTCCCGGGCATGAAGAAGGAAGACATCGAAGTCTCACTGCACGACGGCAGTCTGAGCATCTCCGGCGAGCGCAAGACCGAGTCCAAGCACGAGGAAGGCGAAGTCTATCGCGCCGAGCGGTTCTTTGGCCGCTTCCAACGCACTGTAACGCTGCCAACGGCCGTCGCGGCGGACAAAGTCAAAGCCGCTTACAACGAAGGCGTCTTGACGATCACGCTGCCCAAAACCGAGGAAGCAAAACCCAAGAAAATTGACGTCTCGGTGAACTAAAAGCGCAACGAAACTCCGGTGGGCGAAGTGCCCGCCGGAACAACTCAAACCTCAACGATTCAAAAACCATGAAAGCTACTCTGCAAAAGGAAACTCGTCCCGCCACTCCCGAGCGCGCCCAAACCGTCCAGTTTGTCGTACCCGACGTGAACATCTATGAAACCAAGGACGGCTACGAACTCGAAGCCGAGATGCCGGGCGTGAACAAGGACGGACTGGAGATTACCCTCGAAGGCAACGAGATCACCATCACCGGGCATCGGGCCAATGAGGTTGCGCCCGGCGAAACGTTGTTCCGCGAGCGTCACGGCGCGAGTTATCGTCGCGTGTTCGATCTCGACCCGGCGATTGACACCGCACGCATTTCGGCCCGCATGAATCAGGGCGTGCTGTTCTTGACCCTGCCGAAGTCCGAGGCGGTGAAGCCGCGCAAGATTGTGGTCAGCGAGTGAAATACGGAGAATAAATAGCGTCCGCATTTCCTGACTTCAATTCCCACGGGCACTTCTGCCCGTGGGAACGATTTTTTCCGGTTTGAGCAATGAAACCGATTGAACTACTCTGACGTCATGCCGATTTACGAATTTCATTGCGGTAAGTGCAAACGCGACAGCGAGATCCTTGTTCGTTCCAGCAAGTGGGAAGGGACGAAATGTCCGCATTGCGGTTCGGCCAGCCTGGAAAAGAAGTTCTCCACCTTCGCCTCTTCGGCGGCTGGCAACTCCAGTGCGGCGCCAGCCCCAAGTTGCACCGGGACACCGCACTCCTGTGGCATGTGCGGCACTGGCCGGCCGCATCGGCACTAACGCTGTTCAGGTCGCACGTCCGCAGACCGCCTTTGCCGTCACGCGTTTCAAATCATCCACCGCCCAGTCCGGTTGATGGCGTTTTAGTTCGTCCAACGTGGCTCCGCCGGTGGCCACGGCGAGCACCTTCGCTCCAATGGCCCGCCCGCAGCGGATATCGAGCGGCGTGTCGCCGATGACCAGCACCTGTTCCCCCCGCAATTTCTGGCCGAGCACGCGCGACCCGCGCTTGAAAGCGGCATGGGCAATCTGATCCCGATCCTCATGGTCGTCGGCGAAACCGCCGGTCTCAAATTCCTTCCACAAATCGAAGTGCCGCAGTTTGATTTCCGCACCCAATCGGATGTTCCCGGTGAGCAGGCCTAGTCTGGGCGGATCCGGCAACCGACGCAGTTCGTGCATGAACTCCAGCACGCCCGGACACGCGGTCGTTTCGCTGTGACGCAGTATCTGGTCGAGCCAGAAAACATAGCGCTCGAAGAACCGGCGGAAATTCTCCTCGCTGGTCGGGATGCCATTCATCGTGAAGAACTCGCGGACGAGATTCACGTCGGTGCGCCCGGCGAACTTCATCTTGTCCACGCCATTGGCGACGCCGAACTCCGTGGCGAACACCTTCGCAAAAGCCTTGATGCCCGCGCCGCCCGTATGCACGAGCGTGCCGTCAATGTCGAAGAGGACCAATTTTACCATGAGATGGCCAGCCTATCAGATTTGGCGAACAGAAAGCAATGTTGAGAGCGAAACGACACCACGAACACGCTCAGTGAAATCCTTGCCAGCACAAGTCACCTTCTGGCTTAATTCCCGTCGCTCATGAGTTCAGCGAAGAAGAAAAAAGATTCAAATCAACCGGAACTGCCCATCGAAGGCGCGCCCAAACCCGCGCCCGTCGAGCCGAAGGCGGAAAAGAAAGCCACGGCCAAGAACGGCAACGGCGCGGACCATATCGTGGCCGAACAGGTTGAAACCATCGCCCACCGGCCATTTGATCCGAAGAAGATTGGTGTCGGCTTGCACACTCGGGTGGATCGCAGCTTCCTCGATTACGCCAGCTACGTCATCCGCGACCGCGCGATTCCGAATCTGGCCGACGGTTTAAAGCCGGTGCAGCGCCGCATCCTGTGGGCGATGCATCGGACGGACGACGGCCGGTTCACGAAGGTCGCCAACATCGTCGGCGACACCATGAAGTTTCATCCGCACGGCGATGCGTCCATCGGCGACGCGCTCGTGGTGCTCACGAACAAGCGTTATCTCATCGAGGGCCAGGGCAACTTCGGCAACATCTACACCGGCGACCCCGCCGCCGCGCCGCGTTACATTGAGGCCCGGCTCACCGAACTGGCGCGCACGGAACTTTTCAACGACGAGATCACCGAGTTCGTGCCGAGCTACGACGGGCGCAACAAAGAGCCGGTGACGTTCCCGTGCAAACTGCCCCTGACGTTGATGCTCGGCACTGAAGGCATCGCGGTTGGTCTGAGCGCCCGGATTTTGCCGCATAATTTTCCCGAGCTGCTCGAAGCGCAGATTGCGATCCTCAAAAAGCAGCCGTTCAAGTGCCTGCCGGATTTCACCACTGGCGGCTTGATGGATGCCCGCGATTATCAGGACGGCAAAGGGAGCGTGAAGGTGCGCGCGCGCATCAAATACCGTGACGACAACGCGGTCGTCATCACGGAATTGCCACCGGGCACCACGACGGAATCCCTCACCGCCTCCATCGAAGCAGCCGTCGAGAAGGGCAAGTTGAAGGTAAAATCCATCAACGATTTCACTTCGGAGAATGCTGAGATCGAGATCAAGTGTCCCGCGGGCGTGGATCAGGATCAGTTGATGGATGCGCTCTACGCGTTCACGGATTGCGAGGTGACGATCGCCAGCCGCATCGTCGTCATCAAAGACAATCGCCCGGTCGAGTTGACCGTGAGCGAGGTGTTGCGCGAGAACACGGATCAACTCGTCGCCGTTCTCAAGCGCGAGCTGGAACTGCGCGAGCAGAAGCTCCAGGACGAACTGCATTACCGCACGCTCGAACGCATCTTCATCGAGGAACGCATCTACAAGTTGATTGAGAAGTGCAAGACGAGTGAAGCGGTCACGGCGGCGGTTTATGAGGGCTTCAGGCCGTTCAAGAAGGAACTCCTTCGCGACATCGTGGACACCGACGTGGAGCGGTTGTTGCAAGTTCGCATCCGCCGGATTTCGCTCTTCGACATCAACCAGCATCGCGAGGAGATGGAAAAGACGAAGGCCGATCTCGCCGAGACGCGCAAGAACCTCAAGAATCTTACGAAGTACGTGATCGGTCACCTCGAAGCGTTGCTGGAGAAATACGGCCCGCAGTACCCGCGGCTAACCACCAAGTCGGCGCGTCACGAGGAAGTGGACGTGAAGGCCGTAGCATTCAAGTCGTTCAAGGTCGCGTATGATCGCGAGAGCGGTTACGTGGGCTACAAGGTGAGCGGCGAGGAATTCAAACTCGAGTGCACGAAGTTCGACAAAGTGCTGCTCGTGTTCAAGGACGGCACTTACAAGGTCACCGAGCTGCCAGAGAAATTGTTCGTCGGGCCGGAACTCTTCTATTGCGGCCTGCCGGATCGCGAAACAATCTTCACCTGCGCCTACACCGACCGCAAGGCGAGCTACCTGAAGCGTTTCAAGTTCGGCGGCACGATTCTGAACAAGGCGTATCTCTGCATCCCGGACAAATCGCGCATCCTCTACTTTGCGCCCGATACGCCAAAGGTGCTCTACGTCCGCTACAAGCCTGCGCCGCATCAGAAGATTAATCAACAGACCTGCGACCCCTCGAAGATCGAAATCAAATCACCCAAGACCCGCGGCCGGCAGATTTCCATCAAAGACATCTCGTCCGTAACCGCCGAGCCAACCCGCGGCTGGGATGAAAAGGCCGCAACGACGGAGATTGTTTTCGTTTGAAGCATGCGGAGGAATGGAATGGGGGCCGTGCTGTGCGCAGGAATCGCAACCAACACTCATCGGTGGTGTTTGCGCTCTTGCGATGAAACACAGCAACAAGTCTCTACTCTACGGTTGTGGCCTACTGGTCCTCGCCCACATAGTGAATGCCAACGCGGCTCCTGACTCCGTTGCTGCGATTGCGAGGAGGAATGCCTTCCGTCTAATTCCGCCAAAGCCGGAAGTCATTGCCGTCGTTCAGCAGGTCGAACGTCCGCGAATCACCATCCAGGGAGTCACGACAATTCTTGGTCGGCCGCAAGTGCTGTTAAGCATTCAACAGCCTGCCAAACCGACAGATGCTCCGGTTGGCTCCTGGATCCTCGCCGAAGGTGAGAGTCGGCATGAAGTCGTGATTCTGCAAATTGATGTGGCTTCGGGAACGGTACGGCTCAGGAACAATGGCGAGGAACAAACCCTCACCCTCAAACGCTGATCTCGGATTTGCCTCACCCCGACCGGCGGCGGTGCGGAGTTTAACTCACCGCCCAGTTCAAAATCGCCTTCTGGACGTGCAGTCGGTTTTCGGCCTGGGTGAAGATCGTGTCGGCGTTCGCCTCGAAGGTGGCGTCGTCGATTTCCTTGCCGCGATATGCGGGCAGACAATGCATCACCAGCGCCCCCGGCTTCGCGAGTTTCACGAGAGACTGGTTGACCTGGTAGCCCTTGAGCGCCTTGAGCCGCGCGGCGGATTCCTTTTCCTTGCCCATCGAAACCCACACGTCCGTGTAGAGCACGTCCGCGCCGCGAGCAGCGGCCTTCAGGTCAGCGGTGCAGTGGACTTTTCCGCCCGCGCGTTTGAGCAACGCGGCCGCAGGCTGAAACTTCTTCGGCGCGGCAATGCGCAATTCAAAATCGAGTTTCGCGGCCGCAAAAACCCAGGACACGGGCACATTGCAGGCGCCATCGCCGACGAAGGTGACAATCTTGCCTGCCATCGAGCCGCGCAACTCCTCAATCGTCTGAATGTCCGCCAGAATCTGGCACGGATGCTCTTCGTCCGTCAGCGCGTTGATGGTCGGGATGCCCGAGTAGTGCGCAAACTCTTCCACATCGCCTTGGGCGAACGTGCGGAAGATCGCGCCGTGCAACATGCGACCCATGACCCGGGCCGTGTCCTTGATCGGCTCCCCTCGTCCCAGTTGAATATCACCGGCGTTGAGGAACAATGGTCGTCCACCGAGTTCGCTGACGCCGACCTCAAACGAGAGGCGGGTGCGCGTGGAAGATTTGGTGAAAATCAGCGCCCAAGTCTGGCCGGCCAGCGGCTGGGTCCCGTGGCGGGCGCGCTCGCGCTTCATCACCACCGCGTCCGCCAGGATGCGTTCCATGTCCGCCCGCGCGAGTTTTTCAATGCTTAACAGATGTTTCATCGCCAGTTGCGAGTTTTCCAAAGGGAATTAAATACAATCAGGCCGCCAGCTTCGCAACCACCGACTCGATGATCTTCAAACCCTCTTCCGCCTCACCGCGCGTGAGGTTGAGAGCGGGCAGGAGGCGCAGAACGTTGGCCCCCGCCGGAATAACCATCAGGCCGGCGGCGTGCAAAAGGTTCGTCACCCGCGCCGATTGCGTTTTGGCTGGATCGCCCGGCAGGTTTCGGAGGTTCGCGGCCAGTTCAATCCCCAGCATCATTCCCAAACCACGCACGGTCTGAATCACCCCGGGATACTTTTGCGCGAGCTGTTGTAGTCCGGACTTGAGGAACTCGCCGGTGCTGCGGGCGTTGGCTTCGAGTTGCTCGCGCTCGATCACTTCTAAAACCTTCAATGCCACGGCGCACGCGAGGGGCGACCCGCCATAGGTGGTGCCGTGCGTGCCGGCGCTCAACAAGTCTGCGTACGGCGCGCGGACCCAAAACGCGCCCATCGGGAAACCGCCGCCGAGGGATTTGGCCATCGAGATGCCGTCGGGCAGGAACGACTCTCCGCCGGGGACACCTCCCAGGATGCGCTGGAAACTTTGGAAGCGACCGCTGCGGAAGTGGCCGCACTGCACGCCGTCCATCAGGAGCAGGAGTTTCTTTTCGTCGCACAGCTTGCGCAACCCGAGCAGGTAGTCCGGCGTCGCCGGCGTCACGCCGCCTTCGCCCTGGATGCCTTCGACCATGATGGCCACCGTGGCGGGTGAAATCGCGTTGCGCATCGCCTCCAGATCATTGTAGGGCACGTGGCGAAAGCCGGGGGTCATCGGCTCGAAACCTTTCTTCACCTTGTCCTGGCCGGTGGCGGAAATCCCGGCCAGCGTCCGGCCGTGAAATGAATTGATCGTGGTCAGGATTTCAAACCGCCCCTCGTCGTGACCGAACTTGCGCGCAAGTTTGAACAGCCCCTCGTTGGCCTCGGCGCCGCTATTGCAGAAGAAGCATTTGCCCGGGCCGATCAATTGTACCAGGGCTTGCGCCAGTCGCCCCTGCGGCTCCTGGTAATAGAGATTGGAAACATGAATGACCTTTTGGGATTGCTCAATGAGCGCTTCAGTGATGGCCGGATGCGCATGCCCGAGCGCGCAGACGGCGATGCCGCCGCCCAGGTCGAGATAACGCCGGCCATTGACGTCGTGGAGATGACTCCCCGAGCCGTGGCTTAAAGCGAGTTCAAAGCGGCCGTAGCTGGGGACAACATGCTTGCTGAACAGCTCGCGAATGGTCTCGAACTGATTCCTTACAATTGGCGGTGGTGCCGGAACAATGTCTTTCATCGGTTGTTTAATGAAACAAAGGTTGAATGTTTAGTAGCGGCAGCCTTGCGTGAAAAGAGAAATGTTCAATCGCGGTCCGGGAGCGCTTACTCCTCTCCATTGCTGGACTCCGTCTTTCGCCCCCAGCGCTGCTGCTTTTCCGGCAGGCTCGTGTCCACCTTCACGTAGTAGGTGTCCTCGCCGAAGAGTTCATCCGCCCGCTGCTGGAGCTGATGTGAAGGGGTGACAAAAAACCGCTCGTTCGGTTCGACGAAGATCACTTCACCCGTCGGTCGCATGAAACAGAGAAACAACGGACAACGACCCGTGTGGGCGGTGACCAGTTCGTGAACCGCGGTGATGCTTTCCGGCTTGAGATGCGCCGTGTGCAGTCGTAGATGCACCTGCTTCGTGAATTTTTTGGGCGCGTCTTCGAGCGGAAACATTTCCTGTGGAAAAATCTTGGGCTTATCCTCACCGGTGTTCACCTCGCCGATCACCATGATGGCTTTGTTCAACTCGAGCAGCGACCGGAATTTGTCATAGTTCTCGTTCATGACGAGGATTTGCACCGAGCCTTCGAGATCTTCCAGCGTTACCATCGAATAGGGCTTGCCGCTCTTCTTCGAGATGCCGTGCTGCGCGGCCGCGATCAAGCCGCCGATGCGGGTGAGCGAGCGGGTCGGCAGCTCTGCGAGTTTGCCCGTCGTCGCCAGACAATACTTTTCCAGAATCGGCGCGAACGGCGTGAGCGGATGGCCCGTGACATAGAAGCCAAGCAACTCCTTCTCATGTGCAAGCAGTTCGTGCTGCGGCCACTCGGGCAGGGAAGAAATTGCTTCGGGCATCACCGCCGAGGCTTTTTCTTCGAGCACCCCAAAGAGCGAGCTTTGGCCTTTCTGCCGGTCGGAAACAATACTGGCGGCCCGAGCCAGGGTGCGTTCGATCTGCGCAAACAACGTCGCACGGTTTTGGCCGAATCCGTCACAGGCGCCCGTTTTGATGAGCGCTTCCAGCGTTTTGCGCGTCACCGCGCGACCATCCACCCGCTCGCACATATCGGCGAGAGAAGTGAACTTGCCACCTTCATCGCGGGCCTTGAGCATGACTTGCACGGCGGCTTCACCGACGCCCTTGATCGCAGCCAGACCGAAGCGAATGACTTTGCCCTCCCGAGCTGGCGCAAAGAACAACTGGCTCTCGTTCACGTCCGGTGCGAGGACCTCCACGCCCATCGTACGCGCCTCGGCGATGAACTGGGCGAGCTTGGCGGTGTCGCCCATGTCGTTCGTCATCATGGCGCACAGGAACTCGACCGGGTAATTCGCCTTCAGATACGCGGTCTGATACGCGACGATGGCATACGCGGCAGCGTGTGATTTGTTGAAGCCGTACCCGGCGAACTTCTCCAGCAAATCGAAAATCTGATTCGCCTTCGCTTTGGGGATTTTATTTTTCTCCAGGCAGCCCTTCACGAAGATGTCGCGATGCTTCTGCATCTCCTCGACCTTCTTCTTGCCCATCGCGCGCCGCAGCAAATCCGCACCGCCGAGCGTGTAACCGCCGAGGATCTGCGCGGCCTGCATCACCTGTTCCTGATAAATCAGAATGCCGTAGGTCTCCTTCGCGATGGGTTCAAGCAATGGATGTTCATACTCGACCTTCACCTCACCGTGCCGGCGCTTGATGAATTCGGGAATGAGATCCATCGGACCGGGGCGGTACAGCGCCACGAGCGCGGTGATGTGTTCGACACTCGCGATCTGAAACTTCCGGCACAGATCGCGCATGCCGCCAGATTCCAACTGGAAGATGCCGAGCGTGTTCGCCTTGTTCAGCAGGTCGTAAGTCTTCGCGTCGTCGAGCGGCAACCGATCCACGTCCACGGCAATGCCCTTGGTCTTCTTGACCATTTCGCAGGTGTTGCGAATGACTGTGAGCGTTTTCAACCCGAGGAAGTCCATCTTCAACAGGCCGAGTTCGCCCACCGGATTCATCGCGTATTGCGTGACAATCGCGCCGTCTTCATCGGTCTTGAGCGGCAACAGATTTACCAGCGGTTGATCGCCAATGACCACACCCGCTGCGTGGACGCTGGCATTACGCGTGAGATCTTCGAGAATGAGCGCGGTGTCAATCAACTCACGCGTCGTCTCTTCCGACTCGTAAGCCTGCTTGAGTTCCGGCGATTGCTTGAGCGCCTTCTCCAGCGTCATCTTCAGGTCGAACGGAATCATCTTCGCCAGCCGGTCACACTCGCCGTAGCTCAGGCCCATCACCCGGCCCACGTCGCGCACGACGGACTTCGCGCCCATCGTGCCGAACGTGATGATCTGCGCGACGGAATCATTGCCGTATTTCTGGCGGACGTATTCGATGACGTCGGCGCGCCGGTCGTCGGCAAAATCAATGTCAATATCCGGCGGATTAACGCGCTCAGGATTCAGGAACCGCTCGAACAGCAGGCCGTAGCGGATTGGATCAACGTTCGCGATCTCCAACAGATAGGTGACGAGCGAACCGGCGGCGCTACCACGCGCCACGCACGCGATGCCCTTGCTGCGACCATAGCGAATGAAATCACCGACGATGAGGAAGTAGCTGATGAACCCGGTTTTCTCGATGACTGTGAGTTCGAGCTGAAGACGATCAATGACGGCCTTGAGCGCTGCCTGCTCATTCGGATTTTTTGGATCGAACGTCGGTAGCCGGCTGGGGTCATCAACCTTCTCAACCATGAACTCCTTGCCCTCCGCCTTCGCGTGGATGGTGTAGCGCGTGAACAAGCCTTCCGCCAGCCACTGTCGCAAAAACCCTTCACGCGTGAAATGTTCGGGTGGATGGAACACTGGATAGTGCAGCGTTTTGAAATCAAACTCCACGTTGCACTTCTCCGCGACTTCGAGCGTGTTCGTCACCGCTTCGGGGATTTCCGCGAAGCGCGCCTTCATCTCCTCGGCGCTGCGCAGATAAAATTGTTCCGGCACGTAGCCCGCACTCATGCGCTTCGGGTCGCTCAACATGGACTGGGTGCCGATACACACGAGGCAGTCGTGCGCGTGCGAGTGGCTCTTCTCGACGTAATGAACATCGTTCGTGGCCACGCACTTCAATCCAAACTCCTTCGCCCACAGAATCAGGTGCTTGTTGACCTTGGCCTGCTCCGGGATGCCGTGGTTCTGGAGTTCGAGATAAAAATTCTCCGGGCCGAGCGTCTGTTTGAACCAGTCCAAAGCATTCCGCGCCTTGTCCAACTGATCCTTCATGATCGCCTCGGGAATCTCGCTGGCGAGACAACCGGACAACGCAATCAGTCCTTCCTTGTGCGCGGCGAGAATTTCCTTATCAATCCGCGGCTTGTAGTAATAGCCCTCCAGGTGCGCGGAGGTCGTGAGCTTGACAAGATTTTTGTAGCCCGCCTCGTCCTTGGCGAGCAACACCAGATGGTTGTAAACATCCCGTCCGCCTCCACCGCTGGTTTTCTTTTCCAACCGGCTACCTGGTGCGACATAAACCTCGCAGCCGATGATCGGCTTCACGCCTTTCTCGCGAGCCTCCTTGTAAAAATCCACGACGCCGTGCATCGCGCCGTGATCGGTGATGGCCAGGGCTGGGAACTTCAGCGCATGCGCCTTTTCCGTCAGCCGATCCAGACGGCAGGCCCCATCGAGCAAGGAATACTCGGTGTGCAAGTGTAGATGAACAAAGTCCGCATGCGACATGGCGGACAATTTACCCCGCCCAGCGAAGCCCGCGCAAGGAAGGGATGTTCACAACGGCAGATCAACCCGGAGATAAGGCGGGCGTCACTTCGTCGGGTTGGTGACGCAAATGAACGACTCGAGCCGCTTCAGTGTTGCGGGGCCAATGCCGGACACTTGATCCAGTTCAGCCACGGTCTTGTAAGGCCGGTGGGCGATGATGCGCTCCGCCAATCGCGGGCCGATGCCCGGCAGTTTCTGGAGTTCCTCAAAACTCGCGGTGTTCACATCGAGTAGCGCAGGGCTCGCCGGCGCAGTTGTGGCTGTGGTGTTCGTCGTGACCCCAGATTCTGCGGCGCTGGCCTCCAACGGAAAGGCTGTCTGTTCCCAAACGCCCCGCTTCTTTTCGCGGGCGGTGAGTTCAAGGTTCTTGAGTTTGCTGATGAAGGTGGTGGACCGTGGACCATCAGGCCAATTGGCCCGCAAACCATGAATACGCGCAAATCCATTCGCCACGAGTTCCTCGGCCAGATTATTCGTTCCATTCACCAAGACCACGCCGTAGAACCGCGCGAGGCTGCTGCGACCCAGCGCATTTTGCCAGCGTGTGACGATTGTAATGTCCCGCCGGGCCAGTTTCTCCCGCGTGAACTGCGATGCCAGCCTGCCTGCCCGAGGGACGTTGTGTGGTGCGATGCCGAAATACTCCGCCTGGTCCTGGATACGATCCTTCATTGCCGGATCGCTCTCCGGGGCGTCCACGAAGTACAGCCGGAAGATATATTCACGCCCCTTGTGCAATACGTGAAAGCTGTCCCCATCCACCACCGCGTTGGTCACCAGGCGACAGCCCGACAAAGTTTCCCACTTGGGCTCCAGTTTCTCGCCCTCCCGCTGCAACTGCGCAAGCCCGGAAAAGCCACTGGCCAACAACACCAGCATCAGCCACATCCAAACCCGAACCACTTGACCACGCCACCGATCATTCCTGGAGGCACTGCGAGGATGAACATTGTCCGCACACAACATGCTGACAAGTTACCGCCCGCCAGTCAGCCAGCGCAAGCTACGGATGCGGCGTGCCGCTTTCGCGTTGCTTGAAACAGGATTGAGCCGCACAATCCGCCCCACAACACCAACGGCTTATGGCTTATCAGGAAAAACAACTCCAGGAAATTTCCCGTCAGTTCCAGATTTACGGTGAAATCCTTCACGCCGAGACCTTGAAGATCGGGCACATCAACGAAACCTATTCCGCCACCTACGATCAGGGTGGAATGCGCGTCCGCTACATTCATCAGAAGATCAACAAAGGCGTGTTCAAGAAGCCGGTGGCGGTGATGAAGAACGTCATGCGCGTCACCACCCACATCCGCCGCAAACTCGAGGCCGCCGGCGCACGCGATATCACGCGCCGCTCGCTGATCGTCATCCCGACGCGCGATGGCCAGTCCCATTACGTCGGGCGCGACGGCGAATTCTGGCGGACCTTCGTGTTCGTGGAAGGCGTGCAAACATTCGAGGCGGTGCAATCTCCGGATCAGGCCTTTCAGGCCGGCCGCGCGTTTGGCGAATTCCAAAGCCTGCTCGTGGACCTGCCGGACGGGCGGCTGCATGAGACCATCCCGGCCTTTCACGACACGCGCCGACGTTTCGCCGCGTTGCAACAGGCCATCCACAGCGACCATTACAACCGCGCCAAGAACGCCCGCCCCGAAATCCGGTTCGCCCTCGAACGCGCTGCCATTACGGGCGTCATCCTCGACGCCATGGCCAAGGGAAAAATCCCCGAGCGTATCACGCACAACGACACCAAATTCAACAACGTGATGCTCGACACCCTGACCGGCGAAGCGCGATGCGTGGTGGACCTTGACACCGTCATGCCGGGCTGCGCGCTCTACGATTTCGGCGACATGGTGCGCACGGCCACCAGTCCGACGCTGGAAGATGAACGCGACCTGTCCAAGGTGAAGATGCACCTGCCAACGTTCAAACAACTGGCGAAGGGCTACCTCTCGATGGCCGGCACGTTTCTGACGAAGGCCGAAAAGGCGCTCATGGCCTTCTCCGGCAAACTCATCACGTTCGAAATCGGCATCCGCTTCCTGACTGACTACCTCAGCGGCGACACTTACTTCCGCATCCATCGTCCCGACCACAACCTCGACCGCTGCCGCACCCAGTTCAAACTGGTGCAATCCATCGAGCAGCAGGAAAAGGCGATGCAGAAGTTTGTGGACGGACTGTAAGGCGGAGCGGGTTAACCCAGCCCGTAGAACGCCGCCGCATTACCGCCGAAGAATGCTGCCTGGTCGCCCGGCGGAAGTTGGCCAACATAATCCGCCACCAAACCGAACATCTGCTCGTACTTCCCGGCGAGCAAGCAGACCGGCCAGTCCGAACCATACATCAAACGACCTGCACCAAACGCCGCAAACACGACGTCGAGATAGGGCCGGAAATTCGTGGCGCGCCACTGTTGCCAGTCGGCTTCCGTCACCATGCCGGACACTTTGCAACTGACGTTGGGGAATTTCGCCAGCTCCCGAATCTGCTCACGCCACGTGGGAAACACCAGCAAATCATAGGTCAAATCAAAGTCCCTCAACGCCGTGATGCCGCGCTGAAAATCTTCGCGCAACATGAACTGGTCATCGGGCTCGTCCTGCACCACATGACGCACGCCGACAAACTTCGGGTGCTTGGCCAATTCCTCCAGTTGCTTGACAACGTCCGGCGACCGCAAATCCACCCAACCAACAACACCCCGGATGATGGCCGCGTCTTCCGCCAGCTCCAGTAGCCACCGCGATTCCTCGAGACTCTGCCGCGCCTGCACCGCAACACAGCCATCCAACTTGCAGGCACGCAATTCCGGCTCAAGGTCCGCTGGCAAAAAATCATGCCGGATCGGCCAACCCGGCTTCATCCAGCCGTAGTCCGTCGGATTGAACCGCCAAAAATGTTGATGACTGTCTATGCGCATCGCAACCACTCAGGTTTCATTTGGTGCGACAACCCATCGTCAGCAGCACGTTGGCCCACAACGCTTGATCGCCCGTTTGGATCGTAAGCACATGATCGGGCGAACTGACCGCTTCGTAAAAGTCCCACTTGGAGATCGGCTCCAGCTTCAGCTTCAAACGAGCGCTCGCGAGGATGCGGCGGTAATCCTTCCAGACCGGCGGCTCGCCTTGTTGCGCGTAAGGATCATCTGCGGGAATGCCCATGGTGTTCACCTGATCCACGGGCACCGCGGTCAATAGCACCTCGAGCACCTGCGCCACCGTCACAATTCCCGGCGCCAGATTCAAGCACACTACTTCAGCGTGCGGACCTTTCTTGGTCGAGGCGGGATAGTTTCCGTCGGCAATCAAAATGCGCGCATGATGGCCGGCACGGGCCAGCACTTCGCTGATCTTTGGGTGAATGAGTTGATGCTTGAGCATGGTGGTGAGAATCAAGTCGCGGTCCAGCGGCGGAAACTCTCGATAGACTGTCGCGCCGCGGCGATGCTGTCGGGCAACGGCAACACTTCGGCGGATAGAAAGCCATCGTAATTAATTTCCCGCAACGCAGCCATGATGGGCTTCATATCCGTGTGCCCCCAACCGATTGCCTGCCGGTTGCTGTCGGCGAAATGCACGTGGCCCACCAGCGGCCCGACCGCCCGCAGGGCGTCGGCCATGGAAGCCTCCTCGATGTTCATGTGGAACAGATCGCAAAGCAGTTTCACATTGGGCGCAGTCAAGGTGCGCAAGAACGCGGCCGCCTCGCCCTGGCGATTGAGCAGATTTGTTTCGTAGCGATTCAGCGGCTCATAAAGCACCAGCACCCCGCGCCGAGCCGCACGGCCGGCCAGCGCAGCGAGCGCTTCTCCCAACCATTGCACCGCTTGCTCACGCGTCACGCCGTCACCCCAACGACCCTGCATGGACCCGATGATGACCGGGGCGCCCAGCTCTCCACCCACATCAATGATCGCGTTGATGAACTCAACGGCCTGCCGTCGCACCCCGGAATCTGGATCCGTGAGACGCAGTTTATGTCTAACCCAGCCCGCCCCGGTGCCGACGGCGGCACATTTCAAACCGTGACTCGCGAGAAGCCTGGCAGTGCTCGAATTGTTCAGCGTTTGGGCGGCGGGCGGAAAAATCTCCACGGCATCGAAGCCCAGTTCGGCAGCGCGTGCACACCCGGCGACCAGATCATCCCAAAACACAAACGGCCCGCCCCGGGCCTCAGGTACCAGCGAAATGGTGACCGCCGAACGCATCAGGATTCCATGTCCACCACGGCCTTGATCACACCTGTCTCGGGCTGCGTGAAAGTGGGAAACTTCTCGATGATCTCGCGCAGCGGCACGCGATGCGTGATCCACGGGCGCGTGTCTATCTTCCCATCCTCAATCAGCTTGATGATTCGCGTGAAGTCCGGCGGCAGCGCGTTGCGACTGGCCAGCAGCGTCAGTTCCCGGCGGTGCATCACCGGCGCATGAGGAAAAGTCACCTCGGCCTGGGTAATGCCCACGTACACCAGCCGTGCCGTGAAACTGCAATAGGTCATCGAGTGCGCCATGGATTTGTTGCTGCCCGTGGCGTCCACGACTACTTGCGCGAGCGAGCCACCAGTCATTTGCTTCAACACTTCCAACTCCGCACCGTCGCCCTTGGAGCAAATTGTATCCGGCACGCCCATGCGGGTACGCACAAACTCCAATCGCTGCTCGTTCAAATCCAGCACGATAGTTCGCGCGCCCGATAACTTGGCGAATTCAATCACCGAGAGACCAATCGGACCGGCGCCAACCACGAGCACGTGCTCGCCCGCAACAGGATTCGCCCGGTTCACCGCATGGCAGCCGATGGCCAGCGTCTCCACCAACGCGCATTGTTCGGCTGAAAGTCGGTTCGCCGGGTGCAACTTGCGCGCCGGTAAAACCATCCGCTCCGTCAAGCCGCCGTCCATCATCACCCCCAACACTTTGAGATTCTCGCAGCAATTGGTGGCTCCCTGCCGGCAGGGATAACACCGGCCGCAGTTCATGTAGGGCTCGACTGAACAGCGGTCGCCGGGCTTCACATTCGTCACGCCCTCGCCCACGGCCAGAACGGTGACCCCCAGTTCGTGACCTGGAATGCGTGGATAAGAAAAGAACGGCATCTTGCCGAGATACCCACTGTAATCCGTG
Source organism: Limisphaerales bacterium (assembly GCA_044225555.1). Lineage (GTDB taxonomy): Bacteria > Verrucomicrobiota > Verrucomicrobiia > Limisphaerales > JADLHS01 > JADLHS01. Next base: position 273,333 of record JBGAIM010000009.1, read on the forward strand.
CCGCAAATCCCAACGCGCTGCACACTGACCAACGCTTCCCCCGCCCCCGGGGCGGACGGCTCGGGCGTTTCGATGAAACGGAATTGCTGTGGCTTTTCGAGCTGAAGCGCTTTCATAATCTTTAGACTACTGACTACAGCTTGAATTCCTCCGTGGTTTTTGCGGCCCACCGTTCTTCGGAAGTGCGCATCGCCTCCGGGAACCAAGCTCGCGTCTGACGAATACCTTTTAGCATTCGCTCCATAGAAACTTCCGGAGGCAGTGAGGTGAAGCCTTCGGGGTCGGGAAGGTCGAAATCCAAACTCGGCCGCACGGCATCACGAATGGCGCAAGAGCCGGGCGAAGGTTTCATAAATCTCTGACGTTCCATATTTCAGAAAGAGGGTTTTGTAGTGAGGGTCTGCCAGATTGATTTCATGTCGCCGCAGCAATACTTCCACATCGTCAGCGTCTTTGGAAGTACGGTGCGCCGGAGACTCATTTCCGAGCTTGATGAAATCAGGCAGTTCCATGGTTGCCCAACGGGCTAATTATTCTCCGGCAAACCTTCGATATGCCCGAGGTTCTTCACCGACCGGAAAATGTCCAGCACCTCGGCGAGCGCCGGATTCGCGCTGCCGGCCACGGTCGTGGTGATGTCGGGATTGGCGAGGCTGAATTGCAGCGCCAGCTTGGCGATATCCACGCCCCTCTCGCGGCAATGCGCGGCGGCCTGACGCGCGGCGGCCTTCACGTTCTCGGACTCTTTCAACCACGCGGGCAAGGGGGCGTTCGTCAACAGACGTGCGCTGAACGGGCCGGCGTTCATCACGCCAATGCCTTTTGCCTTGAGATACGGAATCGTCTCGTCCGCGAACCGTGTGTTCTGGAGCGTGTATTGATTGTAACTGAGCACGCAGTCCACATCCACCTGGTCGCAGATGAAGCGGAAAATCTTCTGCGGATAACCGCTGAAGCCGATGAAGCGCACCTTGCCAGCCTTCTGAACTTTGCGCAGCGCCGGGATCGTCTCATCCACGATCTGCTGCATGCTCACGAACTCGATGTCGTGGCAAAGCACGATGTCGAGATGATCCGTCCCGAGCCGATGCAGGCTCACGTCCACGCTCTCAGCCACGCGCCGGGCGCTGAAGTCAAAGTGATTCAGATCGTAGCGTCCCAGCTTGGTGCACAAGGTGTATCGGTCCCGCGGGACTTCACGCAGCGCGATGCCCAGCAGCACCTCACTCATGCCACGACCGTAGAACGGCGAGGTGTCAATGAAGTTCAACCCGCAGTCCAACGCCACGCGGACGCTCTCCAGCGCCTCGTCGAGTTTCACGCTGCGGAATTCCTGCCCCAGCGACGACGCGCCAAAACTCAGCAGCGGCAGCTTGAGTCCGGTGTTTCCCAGTAAGCGGGTTTCCATGTTTTTCAAAGCATGAGTCAACAGCATCAGCCCGGCAATCCCGCAGTTGAGCCGCCATCATGGGCGGGCCGGCGCGGCACTATCGAACTTCTCATGCAATCGGTCGTGCAAGAGCTTTTGATCCTCTTCGCTCAAGTCCGTGAGATACTCCTTCACCATCTCGTTGGCGCGATAGGTTTCCGAACGCTTCACCGCCCGTTCAAATTCCTCCTCGCTCTGCCAATACGCCTTGCCCGAATCAAACATCGTCCACGGCTTGGGCCGCATGTTGCCGTCCTTCTTGCGGTACTTCACGCCGTCCACCAGCGTGGATTTGCCGACAAACCGCCAGGTGCGATCAAAAAATACCCGCTCCGCCCGCAGCGTTCCGCCGTTGTCCTCATAACGCACCCACAGTGTGAACGCAGCCGTGAACAGCTTCTCGCGATTCGGATGATCCCGAAATGTCCCCATGTCGTTCTCGGGATTCTCCGAACCCCGCGCGGCCTTGATGGAAATCTCGATCACGTTCGTCCCACAACGAATGGCGAAGTCCGCCAGCCGGTTCTTTTCCCGTCCGGTGGCGCCACGATCAAAATTCTCCTGACGCAAACCGACGATGTGTTTCGGCAACACCACACACAACGCATCAATTGCCGCGTCCTCGAATTGTCGCCAGACCGTCGTGTAGCTGCCGCGAATCGAATTGGTGCTCAGGCACGCGGTCATTTCCTCGGCTATCGTGTCGCGGAGCGTGTCGAGCTTGGCGGCCACCTCCTGGGCATTGAGTTCCGCCGACCGACCGGCGAATGCGCTGACCAGCAAGGTAATCACGATCATCCCGACCCTGATGCGTAAATTCGGTTTCACAACAGCTTTTGGGGTTGTGATTCCACGGGGGAAACGTCTGCCAGTTTCTTCCCCTCCAACCCACCGCCCAGTTCGGCCAGTCGTTCGCCAGCCGGTCGGACGCGAGACTGGAAGCTCGCCGACGCTTTGTTGTAAGCGTCGCTGGCCTTCTCCAGTCCATCACGGATGCGCTCGAAATGCTCCGTGAACGTCACCACGCGCGCATAAAACTCCTGCGCCGCCGCCGCAATCTTCTGCGCGTTCTCCGTCTGGGCGTGCTGCTGCCAGCTCACACTTACCGAACGCAGCAACGCGATGAGTGACGCGGGCGTTGCCAGCATGATGCGTTTGCCGGCGGCCCAGACGATCAAATCGTGATCGCCTTCCAGTGCCGCGCTGAAGAGCGATTCCGCCGGAACAAAAAGCACCACGTAGTCGAGTGCGTTGGGAAACTGGCTCGGATAATCACGCTCAGCCAGCGCCTTGATGGTTGCCTTGAGTTTCCCGGCGTGCGCCGCGAGTGCCTCCGAACGTTTGACGGCATCGGCGCTGTCAAGTGCATTGAGGAAGTCCAGTTCCGGCACTTTGGCGTCCACGATGATCATCCGGTCACCGGGCAGGCGCACAATCAAGTCGGGCCGCTTGTCGGCATCATCACCGGGCTTCTGCTCCGTGAAATCACAGTGCGCGCTCATGCCCGCCGCTTCCACCACACGCCGCAACGTCTCTTCGCCCCAACGCCCGCGCGCCTGATTGGACTTGAGCACCGATCGAAATTGCGCCGTCTCCGCCGCGAGCGACTGGCTGGATTGCGCCAGTGTCTCCAACTGCTTTTTGACCTCACCCAGCGTTGCCGCCTGCGTGGTTTCACTCTGCTGCAGCCGCTTTTGATAGGTATCGAGTTGCTGCTTCAATGGCTCAACCAAACCCTTGATCGCTTCCTGCCGCTGCGCGAGATCACCTTTGGCAGTTTCCTGAAACTTCCCAAACGACTGTTCGGCCAGCCGCAGAAACTCCGGCGCGGTCTGTCTCAGCGCGTCGGCGCTTAACGCTTTGAAGGCGTCTCGCAAATCAGTCAATGCCTTGGCTTGAGATTCCTTCGCGTCCACAGACGCGCGCTCGTGCAGTGCTCGCTGTTCGGTTAGCAGTTTTTCGGCGCTCGCCTGATTCGCCTGGGCTGTTGCGAGGGAAGTTTTGATGGCCACCACTTCGCTCCGAAGCTGGGCTAACTCGCTTTCTCGCTGACCGGCCTGTTGGCGAAGCTCGTTCTCCAATCGCTGGTCCGCTGGGGCAACTTGCTGCTTTCCACGCGCCATCAGCCAACCGATAACCCATCCGAGTCCGCCACCAATCAGGAAAGCAATTGCGAGTTGAGCGCCGAGAGGCATGGGTTAGAACGAGGGTAGGGCCGAGCTGCAGCTCGGCCAGGCGGCGCAACAACCCCGCCCTACCCGGTTAGCGGCTGCAAGCAGGGATCCATTAAGCAGTTTGGTTTTCATTCAGCGCAGTTTTCCGAACAACTTGCTTTCGTAATCCGCTACGAGCGTTCGCTTGCCTTTGGCAACTAGCTGGTGGCCTTCGGCGCGCAAACGTTTTGCCAAGACTGCTACGCCGCCGGGATATTTCGGGTTCACTTCACCACCAGTCTTGAGCGTGCGCCAGTAAGGCGTGCTGCGCTTTGCACCTTCGGCTTCTGCTTCCGCGGCGGCATGGGCGGCGATCCAGGAAAAAATCCCGGTCGTGATCGGACAGGCGAAGTCCGCTTTGTGTTTCTTCGCCAGCGCGGCGCGGAGTTCTTTGATCGTGACGAGGCGGCCCTTCGGCACCTGTCGCATCAACGCATCCACTTCGCGCGGCGCGGGAATGACCATGACGCCACCTCCCCAACGCCGCGACAGCTTGCCGGCGACCTTTTCAACCTTCGGCAGGTTCTTGTCGTCCGCCAGCTTCTCGCGCCAGGATTTTTTTGTTTTCATGGTGGTGAACGCCGCGCTGCGGCGTTCGGTCGGCGCAGCGCGCCGACCACTACCAGTTTAGAAATGCGCCACCACTTCAATCTCCACATTCGCTCCCTTGGGCAGTGCGGCGACCTGAATCGTGGAGCGCGCCGGGAAATCACCGGTGAAATACTTCGCGTAAATCTCGTTCATCCCGGCAAAGTCGGCGAGATTCGTCAGGAACACAGTGGACTTCACCACGTTGGCGAACGTGAGCTTCTGGTCGTCGAGGATCGCCTTCACGTTTTCCAGCACGCGCTCGGTCTGGGCCTTGATGTCGCCGGTGATCAAGTTGCCGTCTGCCGGGCTGATCGGGATTTGTCCGGCACAGAAGAGCAGGTCGCCGACGCGCACCGCGTGGTTGTACGGCCCGACGGCTGTGGGTGATTTTGCGGGTTTGATGATGGTTTTGGTTGCCATAGTTTCGGACCAGATTGAACCGGATGCCCGGAAGCAGTGGCAAGATTAAACGGAGTGGATTCACGCAGGCGAGTCATTTGCCGCTTTGCCTCAGTCGGGGCGCGGATTATTCTCCGCTCATGAGTCTGGCCAAGAAACTCCTGCACACGCGCTACCGCGTCAACGACCTGGAACGCACGGTGAAGTTCTATCGCGAAATCATCGGTCTCGCTGAAGTGAGACGTCACAAATCCCCACGCGGCTCGGAGTTGGTGTTTCTCAAAGCTCCCGAGAGCGAAGAAACCATCGAGATTTGTTTCTTCCCCGGCAGCGACCCCGTGCAGGTGCAGCCCGATCTCACGCATCTGGCGTTCGAGGTGGATAGTCTGGATGGATTCGCCAAGCACCTCGCGAAACATGGCCTGAAATACTCCGACGGCCCTACCACCACTTCGACCGGCACAGTGTTCGCCTTCATTGACGCGCCGGAGGGTTACGAGATTGAATTGATTCAGAAGAAGGCCTGAAAGCTCCCGGCTTGGATTTTCCGAATGTTGCTTCGCGCCCGACAGTTTGAATTTCGTTTCCCCCGTCCGGCGCTCGTCATGGGCGTCGTTAACGTCACGCCGGACTCATTCTCGGATGGCGGTCAGTTTCTGCATCCAACCAAGGCCGTTGCTCACGCGCTGGAATTGGTCGCACAAGGCGCAGAAATTCTCGACATCGGAGGCGAATCCACGCGGCCCGGCGCTGCACCGGTGACTGAAGCCGAGGAATTGCGCCGTGTTATCCCCGTCATCGAGCAACTTGCCCCCCGCGTCAAAGTCCCGCTCTCGATTGACACCATGAAACCTGCCGTCGCCCGCGCGGCACTGGCCGCCGGCGCGAGCATCGTCAATGACGTGGGAGCGAATCGCGCTCCCGATGACCTCTGGCGTGCGGTGGCTGAATTCAAAGCCGGTTACGTTGCCATGCACATGCAAGGCACGCCCCAGACCATGCAGGTCAATCCCACCTACGCCGACGTGACGCGCGAGGTGGAGGAGTTCTTCCAAGATCGTCTGGAACAATTGAACCGGGCGGGTGTCTCATCAGACCAGGTGGTGTTGGACGTCGGGCTTGGCTTCGATAAGTCGTTGGAACACAATTTGCAGTTGCTCGCTTCACTGGAGAGCTTTACAAAGCTGGAGCGGCCATTGCTGCTCGGCGCGTCGCGGAAGTCATTCATCGGCAGGTTGCACCCGGCGGAAGCGGCGGAACGGCTGCCCGGCTCGCTGGCCTGCGCCTGTCTCGCCATCGAGGCGGGGGTGCAAATTATCCGGACACATGACGTGGCGGAAACCGTCCAGGCCGTGCGCGTAATTGAAGCGATCCTGACTCGAAAAAGAATTTAATGCCGCAAATCTGGGAATTCATACAAACTGCCTGGCGGCCCGCGTTGGAGATTCTGATCCTCGCGGTGGGGATTTATTACGCCTCGCGGTTCATCCGAGGCACGCGCGGCTGGCCGGTGGTGATCGGCTTTGCTTTCCTGCTCATCGCCCTCGCGCTGGCGGCTACGTTACTCGATCTGACCGTGCTGCGCTGGCTGCTTGCCAACGCCACGGTGTTCATCATCTTCGGCGCATTGGTTATTTTTCAACCGGAAATCCGCCGCATCCTCGGCGAGTTGGGCAACCTCCCATTCTTCTCCACCGCGCGCGAACAACGCGAGAACATCGAAGTCGTTGTCGGCACCTGCGAACGGCTGGCCGATGTGCGCATCGGCGCGCTGATTGCCATCGAGCAGTCCATCCAGCTCTTTGAAGCCGTCGAGTCCGGGATCGTCGTGGATTGCGAAGCCACACCGGAAATGCTGGAGACCATTTTCTTCCCCAACAACGCCATTCACGACGGTGGGGTTATTCTCAAGGGCGACCGCATTGCCTACGCCGCCTGTATCTTTCCACTCACGCAACGGTCGGACTTGAACAAGTCCCTCGGCACGCGCCACCGCGCCGCGCTGGGTCTAAGCGAAGAAACCGATGCGCCCATCGTCATTGTCTCCGAGGAAACCGGGATGATTTCCTACGCCTACAAAGGCCAGCTCGTGCGCGGGATTTCCATCGAGGAACTGCGCGCGTTTCTCACGTCGGTGATTGTGCGACCCGCGCGCGGACCCGGCCTGCTCAACTGGCTGCGCGCCCGCACCGTGGATCATTACGAGCACAAATCCGGGACCACCATCATCAATCGCGCGGACGTGCGCCGCACGACCAATGGAGGTGGCAAGTGAGCGTGCTTCGCGAATTGCTGCTCAAGAATCTCGGGTGGAAAATGCTCTCTCTCGGACTCGCCGTCGCGATCTGGCTGACCGTCAAGACCGCCATCAATGAGCGGGGCGCCCAGAGTGTTCGCACCTTCATCAACATTCCCACGCAGATTCTCTCCAGCACGACGGATGTTCGCACGTTCCGGGTCGTTCCCGACGTGGTCAGCGTCACTGTGCGCGGCCGGCCGGAAGTCATCGGCGTCTTGAACGAACGCGAGATTCACGCCTTCGTGGACACTACGTCCGCCGACATTTCCCAAAACTTCACCCGGCGTGTGCAGATCGCCATGCCCATCGGCATCACCATCGTTCGCGTGGACCCGATCGAAGTGGCGGTGGAAGTGCCGCCCCGACCGGAGCCCAAGATCATTATCTCAACCAACAAATGAGCCAACCCAAGAAAATCTTCGGCACGGACGGCGTGCGCGGCATCGCCAACGTCGAACCCGTCACCGCGGAAACCGCCTTGAAACTCGGTCGCGCCGCGGCACACGTCTTCAAGAACCTCGAAACCGAGGCCCGCGGCCACGGCCGCCACAAAATCGTCATTGGCAAAGACACGCGCCTCTCCGGTTACATGCTCGAGAACGCCATCTCCTCCGGCATCCTCTCGATGGGCGTGGACGTGCTGTTCATCGGACCGCTGCCCACGCCCGGCGTCGCCTACGTCACCCGCAGCTTGCGCGCAGACGCCGGCATTGTCATTACAGCTTCCCACAATCCCTACGCCGACAACGGCATCAAATTCTTCCGCGCGGACGGCTACAAGCTCGACGACAAGGTCGAGGCCAGCATTGAAGACTTAGTCTTCAGCGGCGACATCGAAAACATCCGCCCCACCGCCGAGGAAATCGGCAAGGCCGTGCGCATTGACGACGCGCTCGCCCGCTACATCGAATTCGCCAAGGCCAGTTTCCCGCGCGGCATGACGCTCGAAGGCATGCGCATCGTCGTGGACGCCGCGAACGGCGCCGCCTACAAAGCCACGCCCTGCGTCCTGCGCGAACTCGGCGCGGACGTCATCGTCTTCGGCAACCAGCCCGATGGTAAGAACATCAACAAGGATTGCGGCTCGATGCACCCGCAACACTTCTGCCAGCGCGTGAAGGAATTCCGCGCGGACGCCGGCATCGCACACGACGGCGACGCCGACCGCGTCATCCTCTGCGACGAGCGCGGCGATTTGATTGACGGCGACGACATCATGGCCATCGCCTCGCTGGAAATGCTTGAACAAGGCACGCTCGCGGAGAAGACGCTCGTCTCCACTGTCATGAGCAATGCCGGTCTCGACGCCGCCATCAAAGCCGCCGGCGGACGCGTCGTCCGCACTGGCGTGGGCGACAAGTTGGTGATTGATGAAATGCTCAAGAGCGGTTTCAACTTCGGCGGCGAGCAAAGCGGCCATCTCATCTTCCGCGACCACGGCACGACCGGCGACGGCCTCGTGGCCGCGCTGCAAATGCTCCGAGTCATGAAGTCCAGCGGCAAGCCCTTGAGCAAACTCGCCAAGTGCTGGACGCGCTACCCGCAACTCGTCACCAACGTGAAAGTCCGGGAGAAGACACCGTTCGACAAGCTCGACGGCATCATTGATCTCGTGGAACAGGCCGAAGCGGAAGTGAAGCCCGACGGTGGCCGCGTGCTACTGCGCTATTCCGGCACCGAACCCAAAGCGCGTCTGCTCATCGAAGGCCCGAAGCAAGCCGTGCTTGAGAAGTGGAGCAAACAAATCTGCGATACGCTAAAGCGGCAGGTTGGAGCATAACTGATATTGTCATCTTACGTCGTGCGAGCATTCTTTAAGAAGCTATTCTCGCCAGAAGTTCAGGCTTTCAATCCGGACTATTCATTTCTCGTGACTGGAATGACCCGGTGGCGGTTATGTCGTTTCATTGCGGAGCTTCCGGGCGTAGTTTTCATACGGAAGCCGAGGTTATTCGGGTCGGGCGCATTGCCATACGCCGAATTTCGATTTCGAAACTTGGTGTTTCAGATTGGTGACGGAGGTGACACGGGTGGAGATGGCCTTTGGGTTACTCCAATGGACGATCTTCCACATCCTAGCGAACTACGCGAGATTCGTGAGCATCTGAAGAGATTGGTATCGGTGGCTGAAGGCAGCTGCCGCTAGGCTGGCCGACCGGAGAGTTTCTTCGGACTGGAACGCGGCCTATTATTCAAGCCTGAGCAAGGTGAACGGCAATCGTCCCACAAACTAACTCGGCAGATTTTGATCCAGCAAGCCGGCTTCCATTTTTCCAGCCGTCGCAGAAAGCGGCGGCGGCTTGGCAGATCCTAGTGCGGTGGCATTTCGCCGTAATTGATGCTCATGGCGCCGCCAAGGAAATTCTCGATTCGGACCTTCACCAGGCCCAGCTCGCGCATCTTGGCCTCCACGCCGCGTTGGGCCGGATAATGTTTCAATGATTCAAGAATGTACGCATAGGCGCCGGCATTGCGGCAAAACACGAGACCCAGCACGGGCACGCAGACTTTCAGGTAACCGTAGTACAAGGTGCGCCAGAGGGCGTTGTCCGGTTTGCCAAAGTCCAACACCAGCAACCTCGCCCCCGGCCTCGCCAGGCGCGTCATTTCCCGGAGGCCAGCCTCCCAGCTCGAGAGATTGCGGAGTCCGTAGCCCACGGTAATGATGTCGAATGTGGCGTCCGGGAAGGGGGTCTGTTGCGCGTCTCCCACCATGAATTTCGGATTGCCGGGGCCGGACTTCGCAGTGGCCCTCCGGTCGTGTGCCACGGCCAGCATGGGTTTACTGGCATCCAGGCCAGCGACCTCGGCGCCCGCTGCCGCCAGCGCAAAGGCGATGTCGCCGGTGCCGCAGCACAGGTCGAGGGCACGGTCGCCCGGGCGCACGGCGGCGAGTCGGGCCACCCTTTTTTTCCAGCGCCGGTGCAGGCCGAGACTTTGCAGGTCGTTGATGAAGTCGTAGCGCGAGGCAATCAGGGCGAACAGCCGGTTCACCTCGGTGGCGCGCTTTTCGCCGGGACTGTAAAACTCGTTCCCCATGTTGGACAAAAACGTCCAGATAGTGGCCATCCCCCGGCAGGGTTGCGACCAAATTCGCCGGATTCCTGATGCCGGCCAGTAGCCGGTCTGGATGTTTCCAAACTGGCCCGGGGTGATGGTTTGATTGTTGCTTGAGAAAATCCGCCCGCTTGCGCGGCCACACATGAATGCTACCAAAAAGAAAATTCTGATTGTGGATGACGACGGGGTCATCGTCACCTCCCTCTCGATCAAGCTCAAAGCCGCTGGGTTTGAGGTGGTGAGCGCCAAGGACGGGGCCACGGCGGTGAGTGCGGTGCGCACCCAGAAACCCGACGCCATTTTGCTCGACATCAATTTCCCGCCCGAATTCCTCGCGGTGACGTGGGATGGGTTCCAGATCATGGAATGGTTGCGCCGGCTGGAGGAGGGCTCGAAAATCCCCATCTTCATCATCACCAGCGGCGACCCGGAAAAGTATGTTTCGCGCGCGCGCGATCTGGGGGCCATGGCATTCTTCCGCAAACCGGTCGTGCATGAGCAACTGGTGGCGGCGTTGCACCGGATTCTGAAGGATGAACCGGCGGCAGTTTCATGAAGCAAGGCCACCCGCCATTTTATGCCGTTACCGACTGAACCCGCAACGTTGACTGCCAGCCAGATTGAGGAACTTAACAAGCAGCTTTCCACAATGCGGCATGACATCAACAATCATCTCTCGTTGATCATGGCCGCCGTTGAGCTGATCCGGCGCAAGCCGGACGCCCTGGAGCGGATGTCCAACACCCTGCTCGAGCAGCCGACGAGAATCACCGAGGCGATGATGAAATTCTCCGCCACCTTCGAGAGTGCCTTCGGCCTCAAGCGGGGCTGACGAAGTCCGGCCCTCCCCTTTCCATTGCCGCCTGTAACCAGCGTCCGGCGGATGGCGTCCTATCCGGCAACAAGTGTTCGTCTGTCAACGAATACATCGGAATGACGCCGCCTATGAAAACCCTGCTCCCCACCCGCTTGATCACGCGTCAAGCCCTCTGCAGCTTCGCCACCCTGCTGTTGCTGAACATCGCATTGATGGCTCAAGCCCAACCCAATCCCGACCAACCAGATCGCCCCCGTCCACCCGGACGTGATCGTCAGCAAGTCGAACGTCCGGGGCCAGGCATGCAGCCGGGCCCAGGCGTGGCGCTCATGGAACGCGTGCTCACCGAGGAACAGCGCGAATCCATGCGCGACATCATGAAGTCTCAACGGGAAAGGATGCAGGGCATCCAGGAAAAAATCCGCGCCGCCCGCAAGGAACTCCTGAAAGCCTCGCTGGCCGAATCGTTCGACGAAGAAGTGGTGCGAGCCAAGGCACTGGTAGTGGCGAAACTCGAGGCGGACCTGACGGTGCTGCGCGCCAAGGCCATCTCCCAGGTCCAACCACCATTGTCCGACGAGCAAATTGAACAGATCATGAACCCGCCGCCCCAGGACCGGTTCCAGCCCGGCAATGGCGAACCGCGTCCCGGCGACCGCCGCGGCAATCGTCCGCCACGCGGTCCCCGTGACGGAGGCGACCAGCCGCGCCCGCCGAAACCTGATCCGCAGTAAGATGGGTTTCAGTGCCACATCTGCGCCATCGCTCGCCGGAGCGATGGCTTTTGCCGTTGTCGGCGAAAAACCGTCTGGCATAGTCCCGCCAATGGAACGCACCGAAGCGGAGTTGATCGCGGCGGCTGTCAACGGCGACACCGCGAGCTTCGAGCCATTGATTCAAAAATATTCCCCGCGCGTCTTTGCCACCGCCCGCCGCTATGCCCGGCTCGAGCGCGAGATCGAGGACATTGTCCAAGAAGTCTGGATCAAGGCGTTCCAGAAACTCGCCAGTTTCCGGGGTGATGCGCCGTTTGAACACTGGCTCATGCGCATGACCGTGCGCACCTGCTACGACTTTCTCCGTGCCCACCAGCGCAATCGGGAGTCGGCCTTTTCCGAAATCTCCGAGCCGGAGGATGACTGGCTGGAGCGTTTTGCCGCCGCCCCCGAATCCACCAGCGAACACGCCGATGCGGCGAAGCAACTCGTCGCGCGTGTGCTGGACCAGATGTCGCCCGCCGGGAAGTTAATCATCACCCTCCTGGAGATTGAAGACCGCAGCGTGAAGGAGATCGCCGAACTGACCGGCTGGTCCGTGCCGCTGGTAAAAGTCCGTGCCTTCCGGGCCCGGGCCGAGATGCGAAAAATCCTCGCCCGGATTACGCAGGACAAGTACTTGTAACCCGGAAAAGCCGTTGGCCGTCTGATTGAATCGTTCGCGTATGAATCTGGAACATCTGCAAAAGAAACTGGTCGCCGCTGCCCGCGCCCATCCGCCGGAAGACCGCGTGCCGTATGCGTTTGAGAAGCGCATCCTCGCCCGGCTGGCCGCGCAACCAGCCGCAGATCTTTCCGCCCTCTGGGCCCGGGCGCTTTGGCGGGCGGCCGTGCCGTGCGTGGCCGTGACCATTCTCCTCGCCGCGCTGTCCTTTACCTTCGTTTCCTCCGATTCCACAGCAACCGCGAGCAGCGAGGACCTCTCACAACAGTTCGAGCAAACTCTGTTCGCATCGGTGGATCAACTGGAGGAGTATTGATGAACACCTGGAAGGTCGTTTGCGCTACGCTGGTGATTTTCATCGCGGGCATTTTGACCGGCGCCACGCTCGTCCGTGTGGCGCAAGGTGGACCGGCGCGGTGGCGCATCCAGCGTCCCGTGGTGGACAACCGTACGCAGCCCAATCCGGTAAATCCGGGCAATCAAAATTTCCCGAACGAACCGCGGCAACCGAACTCGTCCGGTCCTGCGCCCGGACTGTTGAGCCGCGAGTTCATCCAAATCCTCGAACGCCAGTTGCGCCTCACCCCCGAGCAACACGACCGGATTGACAAGATCATGGGCGAAGGGCAGGAACGCGTCCGCGAATTGCGGACCCGCATTGATCCCGAGTTGCGCAAGGAATTGCAGCAAACCCGGGAGCAAATCCGCGCGGTCCTCACGCCCGAACAACGGGAGCAGTTTGAGCAGTTGATGAAACGGTCGCCACGCCGGAACGACCGGGGGGAGCCATCACCGGGGCAGCCGGAACGGCGCTTCCGCGATCAACGCGAGCCGCGCAACCCGCCGCCGGTTGATGGCCCGCGCGCGGGCGAACCGCGCGACTCCCAACCGCCACCTCCGTCACCAGCACCGTGAATCGTTCAACCCGCCTGACGCAGGACAATCAGACTTCATCGGTTGCGGATGCTTGCGGCCCCTCCACTCCTGCCGGCGATAGCGAATACTGGCGCTGGTGTCCACGCTGCGGTCATGAGTTGCACAATGAGAAATGCAAGCTACGCTGCCCGCGCTGCCACTACTTCATGAGTTGCTCGGATTTTGACTGAAGCCCTCTCACTTGTCGGCGAGCTTCTCCACCGTCAGATCATCAAACCAGATCGGCGTTCCGGCAAATGGACTGCCCAGCACCGACGCCTTGCCGGAAACCGGTTCCTCCCTTTCATCGAAGGAGATGGTCCACTCCTTCGGTTCTGCTTCACCCGACAACCACGCCTTGCCTTCGACAATCCACGCGCCGTCCTTAAGCTTGCGGATTTGCAGGCGAAGCTGCGTCCAGCTGCCGGACTTCCAGTCAAAGTTCACGCTCTTTTGCAATTCTTGATCCTTGAGAATTTCCAGCGCCTTTTTCCCGGGCGACACCTGCAACTTGAATCCACTCACGCCGCCCAATCCAACACCGAAACTTGGCGTCCGCCGCCCCCTCGCCGTGCCAAACACCCGCGCGCCGACGGAGATATTCTCCTTGTCCGCCGATCCAAACTGCGCGGCAAAACTGTCCAGCGGCGCACCCGGCAGCTCCAGAAACTGGTTCGTGCCATCCGCCTTGACCACAAACTCGCCGCCCAAGACCATGAATTCATCCGGCAACTTGCCGGCATCTGCCTTCTCGAAATTGTTCGCGTAAGGGAGCCCGGCCCGCGCGGAGGAAACAATCAGGCCTATGCTGAGAGCAGCGTAGAGTAAAAAGTTTTTCATCTGGGTCTATCCGTGCTCATCCGTGTTCAACATTATTCACTCCGTAATGCCGTCAACAAGTCACCACGCAAAGCCAGCTTGGTCGCCACCCAGGTCCAGGCCGCGCCGTTCAATAACACCGCGCCCAGCGTGAGCGCCAGCGAGGCGACCGGCAATTGCGCACCCGGCGACAAAAACGCAGGCAGCACTGCCACCACGGCAGCGCTCACACCCAACGCCAGACCCGCGACCAGCAACGCCGTATTTTCCAACAACAACAACTGCTGCACCTGCGGCTTGCGGAATCCGACGGCCATCAGCACCGCCAGTTCACCCCGACGCTCCAGCACATTGCGCAACACGACGATGCCCAGCCCGACACTGCCGAGCAACAGGCCGAGTCCACCCAGCACCTGGAACGTTCCCAGATACGTGTTTTGCACCGCGTTGAACTGCGCGAGCCGTTGCGCCGCGGGCGTGAGTTCGAGTCCCACATCCTGCAGCGCCCGCGACAGCGTGGCCGACACCTGCGACACCGCGTTCGACGGCGCGTCCAGCAGGAACATTCGATACCCGCTCTCGTCCGGGAAGCGTTTCACAAACTCCGCCTCGTCAATCAACAGGTTGCCTTGGAGAATCGAGTTCGCCACCGTGGCGACGATCCACACTTTGAACGGACGGCCGTGCCCATCGGTGAAATCAATCGTGTCGCCCAGCTTTTTGCCCAGCGCCCACTGAACTGAATTCGCGTCGCCAATCGCCGGTACGAGCGGCACCTCGCTGCCAAAATTCATACCCTCCGGTGGACTTCTCAACAGATTCCACTTCAGGTCGCGCGGCGGGCCGTGGATCATGCCGGCAAAGCTGAAGCGACCTTCCAGCAATTCCGGTTTCACGCCCAGCAACCGCGGTCGCTGCGCGCGATTGAGATTCAAACAACTCGCCTCGTCGCCTTCCTTCACGCGGCAGGGCACAAAACTCACGCCGTCCAGATCTCGCTCGTTCAAGGCGAAGAACGCGCGGCCCGATGCCGAATTCAAATCCTGCACCACCGGCATCGTGGTTTCGCCAATCAGCGCAAAACCGCCTGTGCCGGAAGTTTTCTTGGTCGCGTCGCGGTTCGCATCCAACCGAAACACGCCGATGCTGACGATCAGAAAACTCCCACACGCCAGCATCGCCATCGTGCTTAAGCTTCGTTTTCGTCGCCGCGCACAACCCCGCAGCGCGAGCGAGCCGAACGAAATTGGAGCGCCGATCACCTGATCGGCTCGGTCAAGTTGTGGGCCAGGCCGGGCCGAACCGGAGTTCGGCGCTCCACCTAAACGTGCCAGCCAACCACTCGAAAAGCTCAATCCCGCCACCAGCACCAGCGCGCCGGCGCCAAAGAAAATGCCCGCATTGGACGTGTCGCCCTTTACCACGGCAAAGCCCGCCAGACTCAAGGCTCCGAGCAACGCGCCCGCGCCGATGAGTTTGGGCCGCAGGCTTTGGGCCTTGAATAGTTCGCTCCCGATTTCTCCCACCAGTAATTCCCGCGCCGATCGTTTTACGAATTTCCGCAGTGACAGCCAGATGGTAATCACACTGACGACCACACTGGCGAACAAACCAACGACCAGCGTTTGTCCGGTGAAATGAAAACTCAGCGCCGACGCTCCGACCGCATCACGCCAGATGGTTGTCAGGCCCTGCAACATCGCCCGGGCGTAGAACAATCCGCCGATGGTCCCGAGCACACCGCCGATGAAGGCCAATGCCACGCCCTCGCGCAACCAAAGCGAGCGCACCTGCTTGGGCGTGAATCCCAGCGCCAGAAGCGTGCCAATCTCCGGCGCTCGTTGTTCCAGGCCGAGTTGAAACAACAGCGCCATCAGCAACAGCGCGGCGAGGATGAGAAAGAAGCTGAAGCCGAGGAACAGCCCGCCGAAGTCCTGCGATTCCGCCGCTGCCTTGAGCGCCTGCTCGCGCACCGGCTCGAAACGCAACCCGAGTTCCTCCGGCTTGAGATGGGCGAGGATGTTTTTCTCCAGTGCGGCACGGTAATCCTCAGCACTGGTAGGGACGCGTTCCACCGCGTCCCCATTTTTTTGGGAAAAAGTTTGGGACGAGGTGGAACTCGTCCCTACCGAATTCGTCGGGATCGGAAATCGGATCGCCGTCAGATTGCCGAAGCGATTGCCCCACATCTTCTGCCCGGCGGCGAGAGTGATGAACGCCTTGGGTGTGCCGCGATGTTGCTTCCAATACTCGTCATCCTTGGGTCGCACCTTGTAGGTAAGCGGAAACCCCGCGTCCCATTCGCTCGTGCTTTCGGCTTTCTCGATGCCGGGGAAATCCGGCATGAGCGTGCGATCCGCCCACGGCATTTCCATCGACACGATGCTCCGAACACGGAACGTGTTCGTGGCCTCGGTCAACTTTGCCCCGGACTCGGGCAGGAAATAGCTCAGCGCGATTTCATCCCCCGGCTTAACGTGCAAATCATCCGCGAGCCACTGGCTGACCACGATTTCGTCATCGCGCAAATCCGCCGGCGTCCAGGGCGCGCCCGCTGCGGTGACCATCGAGTATGGCGCGGCGTTAGTGCCGGCACGAAGCAAAGTGGCGAGGTAGGTAAGGATAGGCTGCGCATTGGTCTCAGCAACCAGCGCGGCGCGAACGATAGGTGGGTCGAGAAAAATGCGTGGGGTGCTTAATTTGATAGAGGTCAATATCTTCAGGTGACTTTGCGCATCGGCCAGGGTCCATGCTGCATCGAGAAGCTCTGCGGCTAGCACGGCGGTTTCTTTCGAGCCGGCCGGGTAACCAGACATGCTTCCCGGTGATCGCACCCAACCGAATTCGCGATAGGGACTGAAATCATCATCGATTTGAGCCCTTATGCGCGCGGACCTGAATCTTTCGGCCAGCGTTGAAGGATGCCAAAGATACGCCGGGCCAGTCAGTAAGAGGTTTGCTTGCCCACCAAGGCCGGCCAGGTTTGCCAATTCCTCGCGTCGCATGAACGCGTTGAACGGAAAGTCCTGCCCGGACTGGAGGCTCAAGTTGCCCTGATCTTCAGGCAAGACTTCGGAGACTTCGAGCCGTAATGCGATCGTGGAATCATCGCGTCTCGCAACCGCATTCTCCTGCGAGAACGCAGTTGGTTTAGGAATCCGTACCAACAGCTGATCACCCGGACGCGCAACCAACTGCCGCGCGAGAGTAGAGTTCAGAATTACCCCGCCCCGTCTTAACTGATTCGTGCCATCTGGTCTCCGCGCCCCCCAGACAAAATCATCGTCCACACCGAACAGATTTATTGAGTTTGCGCGGTGCTCGCCAGTGACTTGGGACACGCTGGCGGGCAGTTGTATCAGGCCGTGGCCCAGCGTGCCGAAGCCCAGGTTCGGAATTCCTAGCATGAGGTTGGTGCCAGGCGCGAGCCCTGCCACTTGTGGATGCCGGTTGGTGCTGACGGCATACATTTGCGCAACCAGGTCCTCCGAGAAATAGCGGTCCCCTGAACTCATCGCCGCCCAGACATTTGGCAGTCGTTGCAGCGCCCGCTCCTTCAGGCTTTCTCGGACTGAATCCCCCACCACCAAGGCGCCGATGAGTGCGGCACTACCAATCGCCGCGCCCAGCACCAAGCCCAGATGGGAGCGCCAATGGAAACGCAGGCTGCGGCGGATGAGCGTGCGGAAGGTCATGAGCAATGACGAAGGTCGAATAACGAATGACGAGAGAATGACGAAGCACAAAGCCTCAAAAGAACACCGATCCGCCTTCCGACATTCGACCTTCGGGCTTCTTTCGTCATTCGGATTTCGACATTCGTCATTTTCCCTCCACTAGCTTGCCTTCCTCCAGCCGCAGTATCCGTCCCATCCGCTGCGCCAAATCCAGCGCGTGCGTCACGACGATGAGCGTTACGCCTTCTTCCTGGTTCAACTCCACGAGCAACTGGCTGAGCGCGATGGCGGAGGCATGATCGAGCGCACCGGTGGGTTCATCGGCGAGGAGGAGTTGCGGCTGATTGATGAGCGCGCGGACGACGGCAACGCGTTGACGTTCCCCACCGCTGAGTTGGCCGGGGCGATGGTGCAATCTCTCACCGAGGCCGACGCGTTTGAGCAATCGCTCGGCGCGGGCTGTTTCGGTTTCGGATTTCGGATTTTGAATTTCCGATTTGCCAGCGGCCAGCGTCGGCACGAGGACATTCTCGATGACGGTGCATTGCGGCAGCAGGTAGTGCGCTTGAAAGACGAACCCGATCTGCCGGTTGCGGACCTCGGCGAGTTGGAGGTCGTCGAGCGCGGCGAGGTTATTTCCGTTGAGCAACACCTGCCCGCTGGTGGGTCGATCGAGGGTGCCGATGATTTGCAGCAGCGTGCTTTTGCCGGAGCCGGACGGGCCGACGATGGCGAGGGTTTCGCCACGACTGACCGCCAGGGAAATTCCACCGAGCACGGGCACGCCGTCGGTGCCGCTGGAGGCGGCGTAGCGTTTGGTCACTTCGGTCAACTGCAACAACTTCTCGGGCGCTGGCATCCGACAATGTTTGCGGGAAGCGCCGGAGGGAAAACAGAAAAATTTTCCGGGCGGGCGGGCAGGCCTTGCCCATGGCGCTGTGTTTATTTCTTGAACGGTGAGTCCCGGTTTCTTGGCAGTTTTTTGGAATCCGATAGCGGTTTTGTCGCCAGCGCAGGCGAAAAGTCACATTCTCCGGCCAATTGCCCGTCATGGCACGGCATTGGCTAAATCGCAAACACCGGAGAGAACACTGTCGGTTAAACCATACAAAGGATAAATGATGAAACGGATATTCAGCCTGCTTGGCGTCGCTTTGACCTGCGTCGCAACGAATTTGAGCACGCAAACTGCAAAGGCCGCAGACGAGACGGGCGCGCCGGACTATCGCCCCTTCACTTTGAGCCTGGAAGCCAGCAGCACCGGCCCGGGTGTGGCCGCCGACTGGCGTTTTGCCGAGCACTTTGGGGCTCGCGCCGGGGTGAATGGATTTTTTGGGGCCTCGATTGACATTGGCAACCGGGACATCGAGGGCATCAATTACGATACCAAGGTGAAGTTGCTGTCCGAACCGCTGGCGCTGGATATTTATCCGTGGAAGTCGAGCACCTTTCGCATCACGGTGGGAATCATGCTAAACCAAAATGAGGTTGAAGGTACGGTGCCGCAGGATCCGGTTTTCGGCAACACGTTCCTCACCATTGGCGGCACCTCGTATGATTCGGCGAGCATCGGCGACCTGAACATGAAGCTCGAGCAGAACCTGGTTGCGCCGTATGTGTCCATTGGCATGTCGTTCCATCTGGACAAACAAAAGCACTGGTCCTTGGGCGGCGAACTGGGGGTGGCCTACACCGGCAGTCCGGATGTCGCCTTGAGCACAAGTTCGGGGTTGGTGCCGCAACAGGACCTGAACGCCGAGGCCCAGCAGATTGAAGACGGCGCCTGGAAGTTTTATCCGATCGTGAAGGTCAGCTTGAACTACTCGTTCTGATTCCCCGCAATTTTCCGGTTTCCACGCCCCGGCTGGTTCTCCAGCCGGGGCGTTCCGCTTTTGGAACATCGACCCGGCCCATCAGAGTTCGTCCGGCGGCGTTTTTGAAAAGTGCGTATGGATGGCCACGTAACCCAGCGGGCTGGATGCTTCACGGCGCAGCGCGATGGTGCAGCGTCCGCGGCGGACAAAGGTCCGGTCATCGGGATTCAATCCCTCGGAGTCCCAGAGCGCCAGGACACAGATCAACGAGCCGTCATCGGAAATCAACTGGGTCACCGTTTCATGGAGAAACCTGAAACCCCGCGTGTTGAACCAGACCCGGCGCCACTGGTGTTCTTCCAGGTCCGCCAGATCGCCGGCTTGTTCGGCCCGCGTGCCGAACGCGCGGACTTTCGGGTCAAACAATTTCCGGCCCTGTCGCAGGTCCCGGTTCCGGACGCAAGCGGCAAAGTGGTCGAGCCACTGGCTGACGGAGGGCAAGGTCTTCATAACTGATCAAAGAATTCCTGCGGACGTTGGCAGAGCAGCCTGAACTTGCGGCGCAATTTCTGCCGGGAGTGGCTTTGCAGCGCCTTGCCCAGCGCCCGCACCAGGTCGTTGGCGCCCTGGCGCCGGGCCTCGGTATGCAACAAGCGGAACAAGGCGCGATTGGAGGCGGTTCGCAGCGAGGTGCGGGCGACATCCTCCAGGCGGCAGGCACTGGGAAAGCATTCCGGATGAAGCACCCCGCTCAACTGGTAGCAAACCTGCGTGGCCACACATTTGAAACAGCAACCACAGTTGCGATCCAATCGAGCTCCCTCCCAACAAACCCGCAGCCCTTGGCGGATGCCGGCATGCTGCGCCATGGCCTGCACTTTCGCCAGCTTGTAGCACCCGGCGCCGTCGTGCCAAACGGACGTGGCTTCGGAAGCAAAGAGCACATCGGTGACCGGATTCGAGCCCCACGGCAGGCGCAGGACATTGTAGGGATAGCTGGAGGGAATCAGCACGCGTTCGAACCAGGGTTCGAGACAGGCGAGAGTGGCGGCCAGCCAGATGCCGTGTGTTTCATATTCCCAATCACAACCCAGAGTCGTCGTTAACGTGCGCAGGTTGGTGCGCAGGCGATAGACCCGCAAGCCGAGGCTATTCAGGATTTGTTCGGACCTGCTAAACGCGGAATTGAACGCCTCCACTTCGGTTTCCGGGATGTCAAAGCCATGCACCATCAGTCCGGCCCCGAGTTGTGTCCGGCGATAAAGAGCAGTCGCCGGTGCGATCGTATGACGGTAAGCCGTGAAGCAACTATCCACGCCACCGGAAAAAGCGGTTAGCGCCCACCCTTTGCTGACGGCGACCCTGGGCGGCTCGGGTCCAATCGGGCCAAGGATGGGAACGACCTTGAGTTTTTCCGGGAGCCAGCACGCCATGGCCGCCTGCCATTCCATGAGGTTGTGCAGCGTGGTTTGATCAATGGGCTGCTCCAGTTGTATCGGATGTCCCGCTCGCATGGCGGGCACGAGGAAAGCCAGCAGAAAGGGGCGAACCCGCGGGACGAAGGCTTGCGGGTCGGGACAGGTGAACCTGAAATAAATGGAAGCAGGCCCGCCGCCTGGACGTGTGAACTCTCCGGTCCAGTCAACCTCGCCGCCCACAATTTTAGGTGACAAATATTTGATCGTGCAACAATCCATGAGCGCTTCGCGATTGGCCGTCTGATTCTGAGCGCAACTGGTAGTAGCGCCATGAGGCTCGGCTTCAGGTAACCATCCCCAAGGTTGGCGACGCAAGCCCGCTTTCGTTGAGAAGATTCCGGCCTGCGACTCCGGACTACAAGTTGAGCTTCGTGACCAGCCATTGGGCGGCGGTTTCGGGCGGGTCACGCAAGGGGTTCAAGAGGGACAGTGGTGCAGTCGAGTATTTCAGTGCACCGCGCATCTTGGTTTCGTAGTAGTCATCCAGCACCATCGCCACGCAGGGAATCTGCATTTCCGAGGCGGTGACCACGGCATGGAAACGAGTCGAGAGCACGGCCTGGTAGTTGGCTAGATTGACAATAGCCGCGCGAAAGTCCGGCTCGGGAGGCCGGGTGTGATCAGGATTCAGTCCGGCTCGGGCAAACAAACGGCGGGTCGTTTCAAAATCCATCTCCCGACCCGTGTGAAAACAGAATCCCTCCAACCGGACGGCGGGCAGAGCGCGAGCCACTGTTTGCAGACCGTTCACCCACCAGGTTTCCACTTCCGCGGACCACTGTGAACTGTGCTGGGAGTAAATGCAGACGCCGATGGTTTTGTCGGCTGGCGCGGACGGCTTGGCCGGCAACTCGATGACCTGCCGCCACCGGAAACCGTCGTCCGGTTTTTCGACGGCGTCCAGTCCATGTAACTGGCAGAAACGCAATGAGTCCTCGTCGCGCACGGCCAGCTTCGCGCCGCGCAAGGCTGCGGCGACGGCGGCAGCCTTGCGGGGATTGCGAAAGGGACCAAGCCCGAGGGGCGAAGTTGTGACCGACAGCCGGCGGCTGCGAGCGAGGCGCAGCGGCCGGAGGAAATGCCGCAGGTCAAAGCGGTCCGTCAAATAGCCTCCGCCGGTCAGGTGCAATGCCGAGGCTGCCGCCAAGGCCTTCAGCCAGGCGGATTCGCTGGTGATGCTTCGCGGATATTTCAGTACCACTCGATAGAGTCCATCGGCCAGGTCTTTCAGTCCGGCGGCTTCGAAGTAATCCGTCCAGCGCCAGAACCACTTTTCAAAAACACGCCGCGGCCGACTTGCAGGATGGAGGATGATCTCGGTATCGGGAAGGTACAGACGTGTTTGGTCCGGGGCGGGCGACAAAACCTGCACGACGCCCCCCGGCGACTCGCGCAAGTCAGCAAGCGCCACGGCCAGCACCAGGTCATCGCCGGTGTTGCCGTAGCCATAGCCGCCCCAGACCACGCAAGGTCCGGGTGATGGTCGCCCAACTGACACGCGCGCGAGTGTCGCGGTGGCCGTGAGCGGCGGCAAGGCCGTTCTCGATTTCCACACGTCCAAAGCCAGAGCAGGATTGGATTGAGGGTTGAAGTCTCCAACTGCCTGGCCAGAATGACTGCGCCATGAAGCCGGCCGCCGATTCAAATCTCCGCGTGAGCGTGATTGTGTGCACGCACAATCCGCGTCCGACGTATTTGGGTGCGGTTGCGGATGCGTTGCGCCAGCAGAAACTGGATGTCGCGCGCTGGGAACTGCTGGTCGTGGACAACGCTTCAAAGAAGCGCGTGGCTGATTGGTTGAACGTGGCGTGGCATCCGCAAGGCCGGATTCTGCGCGAGGAGGAACTCGGTCTGACGCACGCGCGGTTGCGTGGAATCCGGGACGCGACAGCCAGCCTCCTCGTCTTCGTGGATGATGACAACGTGCTGGCTCCGGACTACCTGCAAGCTGCGCTCGATCTGGCCGACCGGCATCCGTCCTTGGGTATCTGGAGCGGTCGGATTGATTTGGAATTTGAAACACCGCCACCGGAGTGGACGCGCAAGTACTGGCCGTTCCTCGTGCAACGTTTGGTGGAACGCGAGGAAATGACACAAGTGATGCGACTCGAAGAGCCGTTGCCGGTCGGTGCCGGCTTATGCGTTCGCCGGGAAGTGGCCCTGGCCTACGCCGCAGCGGCGCGCAGTTCACGTCTGCGTTCGAGCCTGGGCCGGTGCGGGGTGTCGCTTGGTTCGTCGGAAGACACGGACATGGCGCTGCTGGCCTGTGGGCTGGGCTGGCAACGCGGCGTGTTCCCGCAATTGCGCGTGCGGCACCTCATCCCGCCGGAGCGGGCGACGGAGGATTACCTGGTCCGGCTGACGGAAGGCATTCTCTTCTCCAGTTTCGTGGTGAAAGTGCTCCATCAAATCAAGGTGGTCCCGCCGCCAATCAATACTTGGTGGTGGTTGAAGTATGTGTGTGATTTGGCGACCAAGTTCGGCCGCAAGCGCCGCTTTTATCAGGCGGCGAAGCGGGCTCAACGCAGGTCGCGCAAATTGTACGAGGAACTGGCGCTCGACGAGGCGAGATCCACACCGGCCCCCAACCCCAGCGCAACGCCCGAGGCCGCCAAAGAGTCCGGCACGCCTTCGTGAACGGAGTGCTGCGATTTCCCCACCTGCGTTTGCGTCAGAAAATCCTGGAGAAATGACGTCAGGCGCCGCCCTTGGGATTCCCATTGAAACTCGGCCAGGAGATGGTTCTGAAGCGCTTGCCCTCGCCGCCGCAACTCTGCGCGCGGTGTGTTGACGAGCGTGTCCAGCATCTGCCCCAGACTGGCATTATACTGGTCCGCATTGAAATAGTACGCGTGCGGTCCGAGAATCTTGTCCGCACCGGACAGCGAACTGGAAAGAACGGCGCGACCGGTCAAGCCATACTCAAAGACCTTGCTCGGGAAATTATTCCGGTTGCCGGGCATCCGCGGCCGCGGGTTGATCAAGACATCGCAACTGGTGCCGAATTCCACGCACCCTTCCGGATCAAACGGGCCGTGGAAAGACACGTTGGGCAGATGGCCGAACTGGCTGGCCAACTGCGTCCGCGCCTTGCCAAAGCAGCAAACTTTCAGGTGGGACGGACGCGCCGTGGCGGCAAACAATCTCAGCAAATGATGGATTCCGGTGTGATCGCCCGCATGGCCGAAGTAGCCAAACACCGTCGGCCCGGACTCCGGCCCGGGGGGATGGTTGCGAACGCGGGATGGATCAATGCCATTG
The DNA here is from genome assembly GCA_044225555.1 of Limisphaerales bacterium. Lineage (GTDB taxonomy): Bacteria > Verrucomicrobiota > Verrucomicrobiia > Limisphaerales > JADLHS01 > JADLHS01. The sequence continues at coordinate 297,545 of JBGAIM010000009.1, forward strand.
GGCAGCCATAGCCAGGGAATTCCCGCTGAACGGAAGCGCGTTTCGGTTTCCGCGCTCACGGCGATGCACCCGTCGTAAAGGCCGGCCATCTCGTCATCCAGCCATTTGAAGGGCTTGAGCCGGTAGCGCCAGCGTTTGAGCGGTGACAGCGGTACATCCAGCAGCGTGCTGTCGGCCAGATAAAGCACCAGTGGCGGGTGATTTTTTTGGCGGGCCAGTTGGCGGATGAAGGCGTTGTAAACCGGTGAGAAATTGCAAACCACGATGAGTTCGGGACACCAGCCCTCACTCAGCCACCGGCGATAGGCGCGGCACAGTCTTCGGACTGATTGCCACCGATTCCACAGGGCCGGCGGCCGGTCGAGCAAGTTCAACGCGTTAGGCAGGCCGGGAGATGGGGCAAGCGGTTGCGGGAGTCGTCCGATGTCCACACTGGAGAGGCCCACCGAACGAACGTCGAACCAGGGCCGCACGGCATTGATGAGACTGGTTTCAATCAGGTGGCCGGCCGGTTGCAGTTCCGGGAACAGTGCAGAGACGCCCGGCGGGAAGGCGTTGCCGAGATAGAGGAGTCGGCTTAACTGCATTATGAAATAAAAGTTATCAGCGGGTTCCAACTCCGCCAAGCGCGAATACTGAAACCGCCTCTTTTTTCTCCAATTGTACGGCGATGAAACGGCCATCTGTTATCACCGCGCAGTGCAGGCTGACTGTGCCGACAAACTTAAATGGATTGCCCAAATCCGTCTTTCGCCCAGAATGATTCTGCCTATGAAGCCGCTCCACCTCGATTTTTGCCACATCCCACCCCGGATGCCCAAGACCGAGAACTTCTTCTACAAGCTCCTGGCGAAACAGTTCGACGTACGGTTGGTGGATTGGCCGGACCTCCTGATTTACTCGGCCCAAGGCAGCAATCGGCACCGACTCTACACTTGCAAGAAAGCCTATTATTCGTTCGAGAAATACCAGCCTGATTTCCGCCAGTGCGATTTCGCGTTCACCTGCAATTACCTCGACGATCCGCGGCACTACCGGCTGCCCATTTACGTTCATTACTGCAAGGGCGGGGCGGAATCGATTGTCAAGCGCCACGATGACTTGCGCCAGATCATGGCGCAAAAAACCAAGTTCTGCGCGTTGGTTACCGGCAACACCCGCACCCCCACGACCCGGACCCGCACTGAGTTCTTCCACCGGCTTTGCAATTACAAAAAGGTGGACTCCGGAGGGACCGCCCTAAACAACCTCGGCTACCAGGTGCCGTGGGGTGGCAAGTTGGACTTTCTCAAGCCGTACAAGTTTTGCTTCGCTTTTGAGAATGAATCGTCCCCCGGCTACACCACCGAGAAGCTGTTTGAAGCCATGCAGGCCCGCTGCGTGCCCCTCTACTGGGGCAACTCCCGGGTGCATGAGGAGTTCAATCCGGCGAGCTTCCTCAACTATTCCGATTTTCCAAGCGAG
>JBGAIM010000025.1:0-45583 GCA_044225555.1 Limisphaerales bacterium
CGTGCAAGGCCAGACCAACGCGATCACGGTTGGCTTGAGTAACAACTGGGTGACCATCCCGGGCACCGACCTGGGCAACACCTACTCGACGGCCATCAACCCCACCAACCGCGCCGTCTTCTTCCGCCTCATTAATCCGTAATTAAATTGAACCTGGGCAGGGTGGGTGGTGCTTGGTAACCACCCACCCTTTTTTTGAAATCCAATTATGAGCACACAGACCCCACGGGCTTTGCGCGCGCAAGGATTTACTCTGATCGAACTGCTCGTGGTCATTGCCATCATCGCCATCCTGGCGGCCATGCTCCTACCTGCCTTGGGCAAGGCGAAATTTCGCGCCAAGGTGACGAACTGCACTTCCAATTACCGACAATGGGGAGTGATGGCCAACATGTATGCCGGGGATTTCAACGACGTATTGCCTGGTGCTGGCTTTTATCCGGTCGGCGCTGGCGGCAATCCTTGGGACGTCGGCATTGGTTTTACGACAAATATCGCTCGTTACGGGTTGACGGTGCCGATGTGGTTTTGCCCGGCGCGGACGGAGGAAACTGCCGCCCAGTATGCGGCGGCCAAGAGCTTTCTCACACACGACTTAACGACAATTGACGATTTGAATAATTATCTGGCCAGTTACTTCGGCGGCGGCTTTGTCATTCTGAATCACAACTTGTGGGTGCAACGCAGAACCCCTCCCGGCTTCAGCGTGGCTGTGCTTCCCGATCCCAACAAGCCACCGACAGTAGCCAATACCGACCCGGCGATTTTTGGCTGGCCGACAAAAACCACGGACCGTGCCAGCGCCCTCGTGCCCTTCCTCAGCGATGCTTGTTTCTCCGGATACGAATCGGGTAATTCAGGCGGCACGAGTGTGAACAACATCAATGTCACCGGCGCCAATAACGCCGTAGGTCTGGTTGCCGCCAAAAAAACCTCCGGACACGCCTTTGGCAAATCGCGCGGGGCCATCAGCGTCAACCTGGTTTTTGCCGATGGCCACGTGGATTCGCACAACAAACAGAAGTTACGCTGCGTTTACATGGGCGACGGCAACAGCGGCTGGTTTTATTGATGGCGGCACCGTTTCTGGCCTGACTTGAGCATCATGCAACCCCCATTCCATTCGAACTCCGAAGCAGGAGCGCAATCCTCGCCCCCGCGTGCAGGAACGCGCCGTGCGTTCACATTGATAGAACTCCTGGTCGTCATTGCCATTATCGCCATTCTCGCCGCGCTGTTGCTTCCCGCATTATCCATGGCGAAGTTCCGGGCCAAGGTGACCAATTGTATTTCCAATTATCGTCAATGGGGTCTCGCCGTAAATCTATATGGCACTGATGACAGCAAGGGCCGGTTTCCGCGTTACGATTTGGGCGCCTTGAACAACACTTGGGATGTCAGTGCCAGCATGATCACGAATCTGGGGCCGTACGGATTGACCGTTCCGATGTGGTTCTGCCCGGCGCGCTCGCAGCAATACCTCGACGGAGTGGATTGGTGTAAAAAGAATCTGGCGCCGATTGGCACGCACAACATGGGGACGTTAAACGATTTGTCCGCCTACGTGACCAGTGCGGGTTACGGTTTCGCCGTTTGCTTTCATTCGTGGTGGGTGCCGCGGATTGGCAGCGGAGGAGGCCTGTATCCGGTGCCGCCGCCGTCCCCGCCCAACGCCGAAGGCTGGCCGACCCGTCTGACGGACAAGGAGGTTGGTCGCCAACCCATTCTGAGCGACCGTTCCGCGAGTCAAAACAATCCGAATCCTCTCCAGGCGGGCGAAGCGCACCCGTATGGCGGCAGATTGAAGAACACAAATCTCCTCTTCGGTGACGGGCACGTCGAGACGAGAAAGGCCGCGTTGATCCAGATGCGCTACCGCGGCAATTACTACAATTTTTATTGAGGCCGGCCCGTTCCGTAATGATGATTGGCCAGCGTGAGGGCCAACCGGAAATAGCTGCAGCATGAATCGATTGTTTCGTCTCCTAAACTGCTTTCAGCAGCGGGGCGCGGTTTCGGGCAACACCCTTGCCGTCCTGTTGCTCGTCCTGAATGGCACGCCATCGCGCATCCTTGCGGCGGAACCTCGTTGGGTAACGACCTGGGGTTGCGGCCCGCAATTGACTGAGCGGGGAAATCTGCCGCCCGCGCCGCTGGCCAACAGCACGCTGCGTCAGTTCGTTCGCACAACCGTTGGTGGCGGCCAACTGCGGGTTCGGCTCGCCAACGCGTACGGCACAAACTCCGTGACGATCAATTCGGCGCACGTCGCGTTGGCCGCCGGCCTCGGCAGCGCGGGCCAGGGCGACATCAACCCTGCCACGGACCAGGCGCTCACGTTTCGGGGGGCGCCGGCAGCCGTCATCCCGCCGGGGGAGGTCATGTTTTCCGACCCGATTGATTTTGATCTGCCGGCGATCACCAACGTCGCCGTGAGCCTCTATTTCGGGGACATCTCCGCAACCACCATCAGCGGTCATCCGGGCTCGCGAACCACTTCATTCATCCAATCGAGCAATGTCGTCGCGGCGGAGAGTTTGCCGTCCGCAAGCAAGACCGCACATTGGTACCTTATCACGGGCATCGACGTGTTGACCGACGCGTCCGGTCGCGCCCTCGTGACCCTCGGTGACTCGCTCACCGACGGGCGTGGTTCCACTACCGACGGTAATAATCGCTGGCCCGACGACCTCGCCCGGCGACTCAGCACCAATGCGCCCACGGCCGGAGTGTCGGTGGTCAACATGGGTATCGGGGGGAATGCGATCTTCGGCGGACTCGGGCCGGCCGCGGTGAACCGGTTTGATCGCGATGTGCTCGATCAGAGCGGCGTGCGCTACCTGATAGTTTTCGAGGGCGTCAATGACATCGGCAGCGTGAGCCCGGCCGGCGCGCCCGCGCTCACCACGAATCTGATCAACGCCTACACGCAGTTTGCCCACAAAGCTCAGGCCCGGAACATCCGCGCCTACGGTGCGACGATCACGCCCTTCGGCGGGAACGGTTACTACAGCCCGGCACGCGAAAACGTGCGGCAACTGGTCAACGCCTGGTTTCGCACCAACACGGTTTATGACGGGGTGATTGACTTCGACGCCGTCGTGCGGGATCCGGTGACCCTGACCAACATTCAATCGGCGTACTACCGGGGCGTCAACGCCAGCGACGGCTTGCACCTGAATCCGGCTGGTTACAAGGCCATGGCCGATGCGGTGGATCTAAAGCTGTTCGCGCCGTAATCAATTGCTGCCAACGTTGCCCATGCGCCAAATTCCTTTCTGCTTCTGGTTTGCAGCGTCGGTGGGAATTGCCGTTGCTGCCGACTCGCCGCGCGAACGGATTTCCATCAACGACAACTGGCGGTTCACGAAGGGCGATCCGACCAACGGCACCGTGAGTTTGCTGTACGATGTCCGGCGCGCAGAAGCGATCCGTCGCGTTGGGGCGGAGGCGGACGGCAACGCCGCCGTCAACGAATCCGCCCCTAATACAAATCAACCGACCGCAGTCATCAAGCAATGGATTTTGCCGACTGGCAACCGGTTCCTCCAAGACGCGTCGCGCAAGTTTGCGCGACCCGAAGGGAATCTGGGAGCGGGCGTCGCGTACGTGCCGCCGGGCTTTGACGACACCGAATGGCGCCAGGTCAATCTGCCGCACGACTGGGCCATTGAAGGACCGTTCACCAAATCCGGGGGCGGCGGCATGGGGCGACTGCCGAGTGCGGGCGTCGGTTGGTATCGCAAGAAGTTGCACCTTCCAGCCGGGGACGCCGGCAAATCCATTTTCCTCGAGGTGGACGGCGCGATGTCGTACGCGACCGTTTGGTTGAACGGACAAATCGTCGGTGGCTGGCCGTTCGGTTACGCGTCCTGGCGGTTGGACCTCACGCCTTATGTGAAGCCGGGAGGCGAGAACACTTTGGCGATCCGGCTGGACAATCCGCCGAGCTCATCGCGCTGGTATCCGGGCGGCGGAATTTATCGCAACGTGTGGTTGGTCAAGACGCGGCCGGTACACGTGGGCCAGTGGGGGACGCAGTTGACGACGCCCGAAGTGTCGCGCGAACGGGCCACGGTGAATTTGAAGGTCACGGTGGACAACGGTTCACCGCAAAGCGCCGACATCAGCGTGGCAACGGAATTCATTGCGTTGGATGCCAGTGGCAAACCAACCGGTGCGATCGTGGCGAATATCGCGCCGGTGAGTTTGCGGATTCCGCCCGGTGACAATGCCATCGCCGCCGGCAGCGCCACGATCAGCAATCCGAGACTCTGGGGGCCGCCACCAACGCAGAAGCCAAATCGCTACGTTGCCGTGACAACGGTGTTGCAGGACGGTCAGGTCGTGGATCGTTACGAGACGCCGTTTGGGATTCGCACGTTGAAGTTCGATCCGAACGCAGGCGTGTTCGTGAACGGTGAGCACATCGAGTTGAAGGGGGTTTGCAATCACCACGATTTGGGCGCTCTCGGCGCGGCCTTCAACTATCGGGCGGCGCAGCGGCAGTTGGAAATGCTGGCGGACATGGGCGGCAACGCCATTCGCACGAGTCATAATCCACCCGCGCCGGAATTGCTGGAGCTGACGGACCAGATGGGCTTCCTCCTCATGGACGAAACCTTCGACGTCTGGATGCGCCGCAAAACGCCGTTTGATTTTCATCTCATTTTCCCCGACTGGCATGAACAGGATTTGCGAGCGCATCTGCGGCGGGATCGGAATCATCCGTCGGTCATCATGTGGAGCATCGGCAACGAAGTCGGGGAACAATACACGGGCGCGGACGGCGCGGCGGTGGCGACAAAACTCTGCAACATCGTGCGTGAGGAAGATCCAACCCGACCCACGACGACGGCGATGAATTGGGCGCAGGCGACGAACGCTCTGCCCGCGACGGTGGACATCATCGGGTTGAATTACCAGGGCGCGGGTGTTCGCAAAGCGCCCGGCAGGTATCCGGAGTTTCGGGAGAAGTTCCCGAACAATTTGATTATTGGCAGCGAGACGGCCTCGGCGCTGAGCAGTCGCGGCGAATACTTGTTTCCCGTCACCAACGCGAACCACGCGCCGGTCGGACTAAATTCCGGTCAGGATTCCGCACGGCGGCAGGTGAGCGCGTATGAGCTGTATAGCGCGGCGTTTGGTTCGTCGCCAGACCGCGTGTTCGCCTCGCAGGAAAAGCATCCGTATGTCGGCGGCGAATTCGTCTGGACGGGTTGGGATTATCTCGGCGAGCCGACGCCGTTCGATTCCTCGCGCAGTTCGTACTCGGGCATCATTGATCTGGCCGGCTTCAAGAAAGACCGTTTCTACCTTTACCAGGCGCACTGGCGACCGGACTTTCCGCTGGCGCACCTTCTGCCGCATTGGACCTGGCCGGAGCGGGCAGGGCAGGTCACCCCGGTTCACGTGTTTACTTCCGGTGACGAAGGCGAGCTGTTTCTCAATGGCAAATCGCAAGGCCGCCAGAAGAAAGGCCCCTACGAATATCGTCTTCGCTGGGACTCTGTCGTTTATGAACCGGGAACGCTCAGAGTGGTCGCTTACAAAAGCGGCGCCGAATGGGCCGCGGCGGAAATGAAGACGGCGGGAAACCCGGCGCAACTCAAAGTCGAACCGGACCGCAGCGAGCTGTCCGCGGACGGGCGCGATTTGTCCTTCGTCACGGTGACCGTGACTGACGAGGCCGGACAGATGTCACCGCGCGCTGATAATCGTATTCACTTCGAGGTCCAGGGGCCGGGTGAAATCGTCGCGACGGACAATGGCGATCCGACGAGCTTCGAGTCGTTCCAATCGCCCGACCGCAAGGCATTCAACGGTCTTTGCCTGGTGATTGTTCGCGGAAAAGCCGGACAGCCGGGAACGATCATTCTTACCGCAACGGCCGACGGATTGAAGATGGGAACCACCTTCCTCAAAACCGCACGCGAAAAGAATTAGACCTTGGAAGCAACCCCCGGAGAACGGGGAGCCGTGCGGCAGTCCTCCCCGCTTTCGGGGATACCGGGAGAATTACACCTGACGTATGGTCTGCACGCGTTCCCCGAACCAATACATAACGCCACGCAAGAAAATGCAGCAACCCCGGCGACATTGATTCTCCCGACCAATGGCAACATAGGCCGCCGGCACACCAAACATGACAGCAATGTCCCCAAACCTGGCCCTCCAATCAGCACTCGGGCTGAGTGGCCTGGCGATCATGGTCACCGTGTCGCTATCCCTGGTCGGAAGGCGGCCGTTACTGGCGTTAATGCCCCGAATGGTGGCCAGGATCCGCAACGGACGCGCAACCCAACCAGCGACCATTGGAAGCGGAAGCAATATCGCCAGTCGGAAACGATTGGGGTCGACGAAATGAAACTGTTCCTATCACAATATTCTCTCGGACGCACCTTGCTTGACGTGGAAAGCAGGTGCCGGGGCGGCGATCTCAGTCTTCACCTGGCCGGAGTGGGGCGGTCTCTCCAGGGGGCGAGCAAACGCACGGCTGCCCGCATCCGTTTGGCTGTCCGCCTGATCCTGGCGTTGCTGCTGCTTCCGGCGCAGGCTGGCTTTGCGCAGGTTGATTTTGTTGATCCGACCATCGGCGGCGTGGGGCAATTGTTGGAGCCGACCCGGCCCACGGTTTCGTTGCCGAACAGCATGGTGCGCGTTTATCCGGTGCGCCGGGATGTGCTGGATGACCAGATCCAATCGTTTCCGCTGACGATCATTTCGCATCGCCTCGGAGAATTGTTCTTGCTGATGCCGCATGACGGCGCGCCGGATGCCGCGGCGTGGGAGCAGCGCGCGGCGTACGATCAGGAGAAGTCCACGCCCTATTATTACTCGGTGCGCCTGGATGATTCATTGATTCAAGTTGAGTTCACGCCGGCGGCCCAGAGCGGGTACTTCCGCTTCTCCTTTCCTGCGGGCAACCCGGTTGTGCTGTTGGCCAACCGGCAGGGTGGTGAAATGACTGCGTTGCCGGGAAATGCCATTTCGGGAGTGGAGACATTCAGCGGGATGAAAGCCTACGTTTACGGTGAGTTCAGTGCGCCCGTTGAGATTGCGGTCCGCGTGGACGGAAGGAAGACGCGGCTGGAGGTGACGACCCTCAAGGCGGGGCAGACGCTGGAGTTTCGCTACGGGGTTTCATTCATCAGCGTGGAGCAGGCCCAGAAAAATCTGCGGCGCGAGATTGCGCATTGGGATTTTGAAAAAGTCAAACGGCAGGCGCGCGACCTGTGGAATCGCACGCTCGGCCAGATTCAAGTCGAGGGCGGCACCCTGGCCCAGAAGCGCGTGTTTTATACGGCCCTCTACCGCTGCTACGAGCGCATGGTGAACATCACCGAGGACGGTCAGTACTACAGCGCATTCGATCATCAGGTGCATCGGGATGCGCGGCCGTTCTATGTGGACAACTGGCTTTGGGATGGTTATCGCGCGCTGGAGCCGCTGCAAACACTGTTGAACCCCGGGCAGCAGGCCGACAAGATTCAATCCTACGTCCGCATGTTCGAGCAATCCGGCTGGATGCCGTCGTTCGCGGTGCTGTGGGGCGATCATGCGTGCATGACGGGCAACCACGCCGCGGCCTGGTTTGCGGATGCCTGGTTCAAAGGCGTGCAGAACTTCGATCTGGCCAAGGCCTTTGACGGGGTGCGCAAGAATTCGCTGGCCGCCACCTTGATTCCCTGGCGCAACGGCCCGCCAACCTCCCTCGACAAGTTCTACCGTGAACATGGCTACATGCCCGCGTTGCGGCCCGGTGAACCGGAGACGGTGACGGAAGTTCATGCGTTCGAGCGGCGGCAGGCGGTTGCGGTGACGCTGGAGAACAGCTACGACGATTGGTGCATCGCTCAGCTCGCGCGCGTGCTGGGCAGGGATGCCGACCGCGAGCTTTTTCTCAAGCGTGCCGCGTTTTACAAGCACCTCTACCGCGCAGACCCGGGCTTCATGTGGCCGAAGGATTCGGCGGGCAACTGGATTGAGCCCTTTGATCCAAAATTCTCCGGCGGCATGGGCGGGCGCGATTTCACGACGGAGAACAATGCCTACACTTACAACTGGAGCGTGGCCCATGACCTGGCGGGCTTGGTCGAATTGATGGGCGGCCAGCCGGCTGCGGAAGCCCGGCTCGATGAACTGTTCCGCGCGGACCTCGGCCGTTCGAAGTATGAGTTTTTCTCCGTGTTTCCCGACTCGACGGGCATGGTCGGGCAATACACCATGGGCAACGAACCCAGTTTTGTGACGCCTTACATCTACAACCATCTCGGTGCGCCTTGGAAAACACAGAAACGCGTCCGCCAGTTGCTGGAGGCGTGGTTCACGGACACTTATCTCGGGATTCCCGGCGACGAAGACGGCGGTGGCATGTCGGCGTTTGTGGTTTTTTCCATGATGGGAATCTATCCGGTCGTGCCCGGCGTGCCGGTTTATGAAATGGGCAGCCCAGTGTTCCCCAAGGTCACGATTCAACTTTCCAATGGCAGGAAGCTCCGCTTGCTGGCGAACCAGACTTCGCACGATCACAAATACATCAGCAGTTTGAAACTAAACGGGAAGGCGCAGAACCAACTGTGGTTTCGTCAGGCCGATGTGCTCGAGGGCCTCACCGTCACGGCGGAAATGTCCCGCACGCCCAATCGCTTGCTCGGCACGCGGAGGGAGGACCTGCCGCCTTCGAGTTTGCTGCTCGATCCGCAGACGCTACGGACTCCGCGCCGGCAAAGCCGCTAAAGGAATGTTGTGAGCCGCTTTCCCACCTGGTTGCTGGCAGCGTCGCTGGTCGGCTTCACCACCCGCGGTTCGGCCGTTGATGCTTGGGGTGACCCGGACCTGCTGACCCGGGAGGAAGTGATTGATCGTACGATGCGACCGTTCACCGGCGTCAGCCATCCGGGCGTGAATCCAAAGACGCTTGCCGGCAAAGTGCTGAGCGGGTATCAGGGCTGGTTCAATGCTCCAACCGACGGGGCCGGGCGGGGCTGGGTGCATTGGGGTTCCCGCGGGCGATTTGAGCCGGGCGCCTGCAAGATTGATTTGTGGCCGGACGTCAGCGAACTCGCAGCCGATGAGCGGTACGCCACGCCGTTTCTCCACGCCGATGGACGTCAGGCCGAAGTCTTCAGTTCCTTCAACCGCAAAACCGTATTGCGCCATTTCAAGTGGATGCAGGATTACGGTCACGACGGCGTGTTTGTGCAGCGCTTCATCCAGCAACCGCATGACCTCAAAGGCTATCGGCACGTCAATGTGGTGCTGAACCATTGCCGCGAGGGGGCGAACCTCTACGGTCGCACTTATGCCGTAATGTATGACCTGTCCGGACTGGGTGCCGGCCAGATGGACCGCGTGCTGACGGATTGGAAGCTGCTGGTGGACCGGATGCAAATCACGAAGGACCCGGCGTATTTGCATCACAACGGCAAACCGGTCGTCACCGTGTGGGGCATTGGATTCAGTGACAACCGGAGGTACACACTGACCGAGTGCCGGGAGTTGGTGAAGTTCCTCAAGGACGACCCGAAGTATGGCGGCAATACCGTGATGCTCGGCGTGCCGACCTATTGGCGCGAGCTTGAGCGCGACGCGCTGAAGGATGAAACGCTTCATGAAATCGTGCTCAAAGCCGACATCGTCAGTCCTTGGACCGTCGGACGCTATACCTCGCCACAGCAGGCAACGGATTACGCGGCAACGACTCTACGTGCGGACTTGGAATGGTGCCGGGCGCGCGGCAAGGAATACATGCCCGTGGTTTTTCCCGGATTCAGCTGGCACAACATGTATCCCAAGTTTCCGTTGAACCAGATTCCGCGTCTGAAGGGGGAGTTTCTCTGGACGCAATACACGGAAGCCAAGAAGGCGGGAGCGACGATGGTTTATCAGGCAATGTTCGACGAGGTGGACGAAGGCACGGCGATTTTCAAATGCACGGATGCCCCGCCCGTCGGGGCGTCGCCGTTCCTGAACTACGAGGGACTGCCGAGCGATCATTATTTGAAACTGGTCGGAAAGGGGACGCGATTGATCCGGGGCGAGGCGTTGACGCCTGCCGAAACATCTCCAACGTGGTGAAAGCGGTTGATCGCATAATCCCCCGCCTTGAAGTTGTGCCGCCTGCGACGATTCCGAGTCGGTTCCGGCAAACCGCGTTTGCGATTCAGGGGGCGGTTGGTAATCTCCCGCCACCGAAGTTTTTGTGAAGACTCAGTGCTACCAGGCCAACGTTTCCCGCCTTTGCGGCGGCCTCGGCGTGGTCCTGATGATTTTGGGGACTGTTTGGTTCGCTGCCTTTCCGTTGCGGGGACAGCCCGTCGGGGGTGACGGTGCGGGGCCGGAGATCTTTGCGGTAACGGTCGGCGACAAATCCCTTCCCGTGCGGCGGAGCGGTGAGGTGAGTCTGGGTTCCTCCCCGGAGAACATCAGCTTCAGCTTCGGGCCGCGTACGAATGCCGAGCCCGTGCCGGTGCGCATCCGACACAAGCTGGAGGGACACGACAACAGCTGGCGTGACAGCGCGAGTGAGATGGTTCTGACCGTGCGCTTTTACAACGCGGCGGGGGACCAGATCGGCCAGAGACACTTCTTGGTCACGGGAGAAAGCGCCGGCTGGACCGGCTCGCTGGCAACCGCGCCCCTGACGCATCGGCGCGAAACGGTCATCGTGCCCGAGCAAGCGGCGCGATTGTGGCTGGTGATCTCGTCCGCCGGCCCGCCCGCGTCGGTGGGGGTGTATGTGGTAGCCAATCTGGTGGTTTCGCGCATGGCCAGCGACGCCCCGCCCACGGTGCTGATGGAGTCGCTGTTCGGTCAGGGGGTTGGCGCTCAGGAAAATCGTATTCCCGCTGGCTGGGTGCGCGACGGCAACCACTCCAGCATGGCGAACATCGTGGCGATTGGGCGCAATCCCACGCAACGCGCCTTCGCGGTCCTGGATGATGACGGCAACAGCCACGCCGAGTGGCATACCATCATGGAGGCGGCGCCGCGCGTGAATTCCGGCGAGCAGATACTGATCGAATGGAACGAGGCGTTCAGTATCGGGGTTGGTGGCGCCACTTCTGCCAAGTATGAATGGTTGCGGGAGGGCGCCTACCGGTTTCAGGTCGCGACCTTCGACATCTTTGGAAATCCGGCGGGGGCGAGCCAGGCCATCGGCGTATTGGTGCCGCCGCCGTTGTGGCGCACGCCTTGGTTCTGGAGTGTGGTGTTGGCGTCGGTCTTCGTGGCGGGCGTGGGCGCGTGGCGTTACCTGGTCTGGCGCGGTGTCCAGCTGGAGATGGTGCGGCTCAAGAATGAGCGGGCGTTGGAGAACGAGCGTCTGCGCATTGCCCAGGATTTACACGATGATTTCGGCGCTCGCGTCACGGAGATTTCCATCGCCAGCGCGCTGGCGAAAACGAAGCCGGATTGTCCTGCTTCCGTGACCGCGGATTTTGACCGGATTTCTGACATGGGCCGGGAACTGGTCTCCGCCCTCTACGAGACGGTCTGGGCCGTCAATCCAGAGAATGACAATCTGGACGCGCTTGGGAATTATCTGTGCCAGATGATCAACCGGTTGTGCGAGCAGGCCCAATTGCCCTGTCGCCTGCGCGTGGCGGACTTGCCCGGCGAAATCCAGGTGTCCAGCCAAACCCGGCACAATGTCATCATGGCGGCCAAGGAAGCGGTGCATAATGTCATCAAGCATGCCCGGGCCACGGAGTTGACCCTCGATGTGACGTTTGCGGGCGAGCTGTTGACCATCGCGATTCAGGACAACGGCCGTGGTTTTCGGCCGGCGGACCCGCGCACGGGGAACGGCCTGGCGAACATGAAACGGCGGCTGGCGGATTTGGGCGGCACCTGCGAAATTGAAACCCACCTCGATGCCGGGACCAAGGTGGTCCTGCGTTTGACGGTGCGAAGGCGGCGATGAACCGGCCGGTGACCGCGAGTTGGCCGGAGTCCCATTTGATTTATGAAGAAGACTGTAGCGGTGGTGGAAGATGATCCCAGGCTGCGCGAGCAACTCCTGCAGATTCTCGAGAATATCAAGGACATCGAGTGCGTGGCGGTGTGCGGTTCCGCCGAGGAGGCGTTGGAAAAGATCCCCCCGCAATCGCCCGACGTGGTACTGATGGACATCAAGCTGCCGAAAATGTCCGGTATTCAATGCGTGGCTGAGCTGAAGAAAGTGCTCCCCGAGGTGCAAGTCATCATGGTGACGATCTATGAAGACAGCGACCGGATCTTCAAGGCGCTCAAGGCGGGCGCCAGCGGTTATCTGGTGAAGTCCGGTCCGCCCGAGCAGCTCATTGCCGCCATTCGTGATGTCTTCGCCGGCGGTGCGCCGATGTCCGGGCACATTGCCCGGAAGGTGGTGCAGCACTTTCACTTGATCGGACCGGCGCCGCGCGAAGCGGACAATTTATCACCGCGCGAACAACAAGTGCTTGAACTGCTCGCGATGGGATTAATCTACAAGGAAATCGGCGCCAAACTCGATATCGGCACGGAAACGGTGCGCACGTACGTGAAAAACATCTGCCAGAAAATGCACGTGCGCGGGCGCTTGGAGGCGGTGGCCAAGCATCGGGCGGACTGAGGCTGCGGGAGTAATGCCCGGTGCGCGCCGGAGGACCACGATCGATTCGGTCTTTAGTTTGGCAACTCGCTCGCGCCGATTGGCGGCAGCGTTCAGTTGGAGCTCATTGTTGATCGCAAGACCATCGAGATTTTTGGCAACAACGGTCAGCTTTATATGCCGTGGCCGGCGAACAACCCGGCCGGCACCTCGCGGTTATCGCTGACTTGTAGCGGGGGAACTGCGACATTCAATTCGCTCACGGTGCACAAACTGAAATCCATTTGGACCGGATCCAGCAAGTGATGGTTTGTCCGTCAGCTCAACGGGGAATGAATATGCGAAGCAAGAATAACCTGCGGCGCTTTGCCGCGCTCATCGGCCTTGGCTTGGTCTGCGCACAAGTGCAGGCCCAAGAACTCGTCATCGCCAACTTTGAGGATGCCGACTATGGCGGCTGGAAAGTAACCGGCACGGCGTTCGGGTCGAAACCGGCGCAAGGCACGCTGCCCCATCAGATGAGTGTGGAGGGATATCGCGGACATGGCTTGGTCTCTTCTTTCAACGGCGGTGATGGCGCGACTGGACGTTTGACCTCGCCTCCGTTCAAGATTGAGCGGAAGTATCTGCAATTCCTGATCGGCGGTGGCGGCTGGGAAGCCAAGACCTGCATGAACTTGTTACGTGATGGCAAAGTGGTGCGCACCGCAGTTGGGCCCAATACCGAGCCTGGCGGAAGCGAGCGGTTGCAACCGGCACAGTGGGACGTAACTGAATTTCTCGGGAAAGAAGTTACACTCGAGATGGTGGACGACGCGACGGGTGGCTGGGGCCACATCAATGTGGATCAAATCGTTCAAAGTGATCATCGGCTTGCTGTGCCCATCGTGCATCGCGATGTCACCCGCGAGATTGCGATCGATAAGCCGTATCTCAATTTCCCCGTCAAGACCGGTGCGCCCAAGAAGCGCGTAACTCTCCTGGCCGGTGGCAAGGAGTTGCACAGCTTTGACATCGAACTTGCCGATGCTGAGCCGGATTGGTGGGCGTTTTTTGATGCGACACCGCTTCGCGGAAAAACGGTGACGGTCAAAGCGGACAAACTTGCGGACACCTCCAAGGGCTTGAGCGCGATTGATCAGACGACCGAAATCAAAGACGTGAAAGACCTGTATCGCGAATCGCGGCGTCCGCAATTTCATTTCAGCTCCCGTCGCGGGTGGCTAAATGACCCGAACGGTCTGGTGTGCTATCAAGGCGAATATCATTTGTTCTACCAGCACAATCCTTATGGCTGGAACTGGGGCAACATGCATTGGGGCCACGCGGTCAGCCAAGATCTGGTCCATTGGAAGGAACTGCCCGTGGCGCTTTATCCGGACGCGCACGGCACGATGTTTTCCGGTTCGGTGGTCGTGGATGTGAGCAATACCGCCGGCTTCCAGACAGGTGCCGAAGCGCCACTCGTCGCGATGTTCACCGCTGCGGGAAAACCTTTCACCCAAGGGCTCGCGTTCAGCAACGATCGGGGACGAACTTGGAAAAAGTATGAGGGCAATCCAGTCCTGCCGCACATCGCCGCGGAAAATCGCGATCCCAAAGTGATCTGGTATGCGCCGCAGCGGAAATGGGTCATGGCGCTTTACCTGGACAAAAGTGACTACGCACTCTTTGCCTCCCCCGACTTGAAGCGATGGACCAAGTTGTGTGACGTGACCTTGCCTGGGGACAGCGAGTGTCCCGAGTTTTTTGAGATCGCGGTGGATGGCGATGCCAAAAACACCCGCTGGATTTTTTATGGTGCCAACGGGAAATATCTGGTCGGCAAATTCGACGGCACGAATTTCCTCCCGGAGTCAAAACCGCAGGCGCTCCAGGACGGCAACACCTGGTATGCCTCGCAAACGTTCAACAACATTCCTCCTGCGGACGGTCGCCGCATTTTGATTCCTTGGGGACGCCATGGCGATCTGCATCGCGGCATGCCTTTCAATCAGATGATGGGGTTGCCGGTGGAGTTGACGCTTCACAGCACGGACACCGGGTTGCGCCTTTTGGTTCAGCCGGTCAAGGAGCTTGCCGCCTTGCGGCAGCAGACCCATACCATCAAGCCGCAAGGGCTTTTGCCCGGGGAAAATCCGTTGGCCGATTTGAAGGGCGAATTGATCGAAATGCAGGCTGAAATTGTCTTGGGCGAAGCCACGGAGATTAGCTTCAACTTGCGCGGGGTGGCGGTGACGTATGACATGGGGAAACAAGAACTTTTGTGCCTGGATCATCGCGCTTCGCTCAAACCGATGGCAGGCAAGATCAGTCTCCGCATCTTCGTTGATCGCACGGCGGTGGACATCTTCGGTGGCGATGGGCGACTCTACCTGCCAATGGGATTGGTGGTTGCGCCGGAGAACAGAACCTTGGGGATTTCCGCCAAAGGAGGCACTGCCCACATCAACGCGCTTACAGTTTATGAACTCAAATCGGCGTGGGAGTAGGGTCGCAGCATTTTTTTCACGTGGACAATCGGCCCCAACCAAGAACCATCAGGCATGAATAGCATCGAACCATCACCCGCCGGGACAGCCAGCGAATCCTCGTCCGACCGCCAAGGCGGTGTTGAGCGTCGGATTTGCGGAGGTTGCCGCATTTGCTGCCACACTTGCGGCCACGGAATTCCAGTAGGAATGCAACGCGCACGAGGACCGGCTGCCCGCTGGTTTGACTTGCGGGCGAGCTGTGGACATCCTGACCCGAAGCATGAAATCAAGGATCACCGTGGCGCAAGTTTTGTCCGCGACCACGCTTATGGCCGTGATTCTCTGGAGCCCGGCGACTGCCCGCGCCGCGGATTGGCCGCAATTCCTCGGGCCGCAGCGAGACGGATCGTGCTTGGGGCCGCCGCTCGCCCGGGCCTGGCCTGCGGAGGGGCCGCCGGTTCTTTGGAAGCGCGACGTGGGCGCCGGTTTCGCCGGGCCCGCCGTGAGTGCTGACTGGCTGATCCTGTTTCACCGGCGCGACGACCAGGCCGTGGTGGAGTGCCTCGAAGCTCGGACTGGCAAGCCGGTATGGAAAGCCAGTTACCCGACGGATTATCAGGATGATTTTGGCTTCGACAACGGTCCGCGCGCCACCCCCGCGATCGCTGATAATCGCGTTTTCACCTTTGGAGCGGAAGGCGGATTGTATGGCTGGAATCTGACCAATGGGCAGAAGCTTTGGAACGTGGACACCGCCCGGGAGTTTGCTGCGGGCAAAGGTTTCTTCGGCCGGGCTTGCTCCCCACTGGTGTGGAGTAATCTGGTGATTGTGACCCTGGGCGGGTCGGCGGGCGCGGGTATTGTGGCATTTGAGGTGGCGAGTGGCAAAGTGCGCTGGAAGGCGACCGATGACGAAGCCAGCTATGCTTCCCCGGTCACGGCCCGCATCAATGGCCAGCCCTGCTTGCTCGCCTTGACACGGGAAGCGCTGGTAAGTCTCTCGCCCGCTGACGGGCGCGTTCATTTCCGGTATCCGTGGCGGCCCCCCTTGGGCGCATCCGTGACGGCGGCCACGCCGTTGATCGTGGATGATCTGATCTTCCTTTCCGGGAGCTACGGCGCTGGAGCGCGGTTGTTGCGTTTCCAGAAGCACGGGCCGGAATTGGTCTGGTCGGCGGAAGACGTGCTCTCAAATCATTACGCCACCAGTGTGCAACGGCAGGGGTTCTTGTACGGCTGGCACGGACGGCAAGAGCAGGGGTGCGATTTCCGGTGTGTCGAACTCCAGACCGGGAAAGTGCGTTGGACGCAGACGGGACTGAAGGCCGGCACGGTGACCTTGGTGGGGGAGGAGTTGCTGTTGCTCACCGAGCGGGGAGAATTGCTGCGACTCCCGGCTGCGCCGGATCGTTTCAAACCAACGGCCCGGGCGCAGGTTCTGCCCGCGGGAGTTCGGGCGGCGCCGGCATTGGCCGACGGTTTGCTTTACGCCCGGAGCGAGAAACGGCTGGTGTGTCTGGATCTGACGCGAGAACCCTGAGGTGAATTGTTTGCCGAACTCGGCCTTTGCAAATTATGACTAAACCAACTTCGCTTGCGGACGGGGCGGCTCCCGCTGCGCCCCGGCTCATGTCCCTCGATGCTCTGCGCGGCTTCGACATGTTTTGGATCATCGGCGCCGAGGGCCTGATGCAGGGATTGCGCAAAATCACCGATGGGGGGCCAGTCCGGTTGCTGGCCGATCAACTGGAGCACCAACCCTGGGCCGGATTTCATTTCGAGGACTTGATCTTCCCGCTGTTCGTTTTCATTGTCGGCGTCTCGCTCGTGTTTTCGTTGACGAAGACCATGGCGCAATCGAGCCGGCGGGCGGCGGTTTTTCGCATCCTCCGGCGTTCGGCCTTGCTCTATTTCCTGGGGATCCTCTGTTACGGTGGTTTCTCCACGCCGTTTGACAAAATCCGGTTGCTCGGCGTGCTGCAACGCATTGCGCTGTGCTATCTGTTTGCCGGGCTCCTGTTCTGCTATCTCAAGCCCCGGGCGCTGGTCGGGGTGTGCGTCGGACTGCTGCTCGGGTATTGGGCGCTGATGTCGTTCGTGCCGGTGCCTGAACATGGCGCTGGCAATTTCGCAGAGGGAATGAACCTGGCCAACTACGTGGACCAAAAATTCCTGACCGGGCGCAAATGGGACGGCGACCATGACCCCGAGGGGCTGTTGAGCACGCTGCCGGCGATTGCCAGTTGCCTGCTCGGTGTGTTCGCCGGCTTGTTGCTCAAAAACCCGGCGGTTACGGACCGGAACAAAGTCCGTTACCTGATTGCCGCGGGCATTGCCTGTCTCGTGGCCGGCTGGCTCTGGCATTTCAATTTTCCGGTCATCAAGAAGCTCTGGACCTCTTCTTTTGTCCTCGTTGCCGGTGGCTACAGCAGCCTGTTGCTGGCCGCCTTTTATCAGATCATCGACGTCTGGAAGTGGCAGAAGTGGGCCCTGCCTTTCGTCTGGATTGGCGTCAATCCCATCACCATCTACTTTGGCGGCCAGTTCATTGATTTCGAGAAACTGGCGAAGCACCTGGTCGGCGGTGATCTGAACCAGTATTTCGGGCGCTACGGCGAATTGGTGCTGGCATTGACCACCCTGGCGTTGATTTTTTGGCTTTTGCGTTTTCTCTACCAGCGAAAAATCTTTCTGCGCGTGTGACCCTTTGCCGGGCGGCTGAAACTGGGACTTTTGTCCGCATGGCCACGATTAAGGCGAAGGCGATTTTCCGCCTCAACAACCTCAAGCTTCTGCAACTGGCGGTCCACCTGTCCGAGCATGACAACGAAGATGCCTTTCCCCCCAAGGCCGTGGCCATCACAACGGGAGCGCCTGATCCCGGGTTTCGGGTTTCAAGCAGGAACCATTCGTGGTAGGATTGTTTCATCGTTGTGAACATCGCCCAGTGCCTCAGCCCGGTGGTAGCCGTCGCGCTGCTGTTGACCCGTCCGGCTCTTGGCGCGAGTTACAGCGATACCACCGGTGACGGGGCGCTGCTCGGTACCTGGCCGCACCTGGATATCGCTTCCGTCGAGGTCATCAACACGGCGACCGATATTTCCTTCACGATCAATCCGGTGGGCGATCCGATTGCCGTTAACTGGGGAGAGTACAACATCGGCATCAATCGTATTTCAGGCGGCGCCACCAACGGCACCGTTCCGAATGGCCGCCCCATCACGATGTCCAGTGGCATGGATTATTGGATCCGGAGCTGGCACACCGGGGCGGAAAGTTACCACTGGGAAACGGCCGGGGCATTGTGGGTTCTGGACAACGCCACCTGGCGTCCGCCCAGCAGCCTCCAGGTGCCGGTGAAGACGAGTTCCTCAGTTACGTTGACGACCACCCTCGCTTCCTTGGGCCTGGCGGTTGGTGACAGTTTTTTCTTCGATGTGTACACCTCCGGCGCCACCGCAACGGATAGCGCTGTGGATGCGCTGGCCAATCCGCTGCCAACGGCCGCCTCTGGAAATTGGGTAAGCCCCTACAACTCCGGCGCGACCGTTTATCAGTATGTCGTGACCGCTCCGGCCGCTCCGCCACCGTGGGCCGGAGTGGGCGCAACGGTGCCGTACCGTTCGTATGAGGCGGAACTCGCCGTCAGTACCGGGACCATCCTCGGACCGAACCGCACTTATTTGAGTCAAGCCGCCGAATCCTCCGGGCGCCGGACGGTGGGTTTGAGCAGCACCGGCCAGTATGTGGAGTTTACGCTGGCGGCGGCCGCCAACTCCATTGTCGTGCGCTTTTGTCTTCCCGATTCCATTGACGGGGCCGGCGATACGAGGACGCTGAGCCTGTACACGAATGGAGTTCACTGTCTGGACCTGACGTTGACCTCGGCTTTCAGTTGGGTGTACGGCGCCTTTCCTTTTTCCAACACACCCGGGCAGGGAAGTGCCCATCATTTTTTTGACGAGGTCAGTGCCCTGATCGGCGAACTGCCGGCCGGAACGACGGTCCGACTTCAGAAAGATTCCACCGACACCGCCGCGTATTACTTGCTCGACGTGGTGGATTTCGAGCAAGTGCCGGCGGCTGCCGCCATGCCGGCGGGGTTTCTATCGCTGGCAAGTTACGGCGCGACCCCCAATGACAGCACGGACGACACGGTAGCATTCAAGAACGCCCTTGCGGCAGCGCAGGCCCAGGCCAAGGGACTCTGGATTCCCCCGGGCCGGTTCACGATCACCAATCGCGTCAACCTGGCTAATGTGACGGTCCGCGGGGCGGGTCCGTGGTACTCACTGCTCCAAGGAACGAAATGCAATCTGTACGGCAACGGTGGAATCATCAAGCTGTCCGACTTCAAGCTCGATGGACTGGCCACGACGCGCACGTCCGGGGTCCAGGGCAGCGGCGCCACCGGCCTCGAGGGGGTGTTCGGCCCCGGCTCTGTGATTTCCAATATCTGGGTGGAGCACACGGTGCCGGGGATGTGGATCAACGGCCCGAGCTCGGGGTTGGTGATCTCCGGCTGCCGGATGCGTGACACCTTTGCCGACGGCATCAATCTCGCCCAGGGAGTCGTCAACACCCGGGTGGAGCAATGCAACATTCGGAACACCGGCGACGATGGCATGGCACTATGGTCCTCGAGTGAATTTGGAACCGTTCCGGACCAGCATAATCTTTTTCAAAATAACACGATCCAGTTGCCCATCCTCGCCAATGGCATTGGCATCTACGGTGGCAGCAACCATGCGGTGGTGAACAACCTGATCCAGGACGTCGTCTGGAACGGCGCCGGCATCCAAATCGCCAACCGGTTCACGGTCTTTCCGTTGGGCGTTACCCGCATTCAGGGCAACCAGTTGGACCGGACGGGAAGTCACAGCACCGATTTTGGAATTGATGTTGGCGCGTTGTGGCTGTTCGCGGATGACAGCGACATTACCGGGCCGATCAACGTGACCAACAATGTTTTCAATGACAGTACGTACCAGGGAATCCTGTTGAGCGGTTCGAGCCCGACGAGAACCATCACGGGCACCAAGTTCGATACCTTGAGCGTGAACACCGCAGGCTCATACGGAATCCAGATCAATACCCGGGGCGCCGGGCTTTTTTGCGCGGTCGCCTTCAGCAACACCGCGGCCAGCGCGTTCTTCAACAACAACGCCAACTACCAGGTCACCTATGGTCTGTCGGCGCCACCGACCGCTCCCAGACCGTATGTCATCGGGAACGTCGCCACGTTCACCTGGCCTGCCGTGGTGGATTGGGATGGCGGCGGCATGACCTATCACTTGCAGGTGGGTGGGGCCCCAGGGACGGCTGGCGTGTTGGATACCATCGTGGCGACCTCCAGTGCCCCGGTGACCAACCTGACCGGGACCGTGCTCTACGCGAGGGCGAGTGTCATCAACAATGGCAGCCTCGAAGGCCCGTACACTGACTCCAGCGCCGGAGTCTGGCTGCTCGCTCCAACGGCCGATCAGGATGGCGACGGGATGAGCAATGGCGCGGAAGACCTGGCCGGCACGAATCCGCTCAATGCAAATTCGCTCCTGCGAATCCTGAGTCTGGCCAACGGCAACCAGTTGACCTGGTCGAGCATCTCCAACCGGAGTTATCAGGTCGAGGCCACGACTAATCTTGCTTTCGCCTTCAGCCCCCTCAGTGGCGTGGTGACTGCGACCGGATCGAGTGCCGCTTACACTGATCTCACGGCGACCAACCGTACCAAGTACTATCGAGTCAGATTGGTTCCTTGATGCAGTGGCGGTTC
Organism: Limisphaerales bacterium; assembly: GCA_044225555.1. Classification (GTDB taxonomy): domain Bacteria; phylum Verrucomicrobiota; class Verrucomicrobiia; order Limisphaerales; family JADLHS01; genus JADLHS01. The sequence goes on from JBGAIM010000025.1 coordinate 20,825, forward strand.
CTTCGCGGTTGCGCATCGGTCGTGGACGGCCACGCGATCAGTCTCAACATATCGCGATGAAGGGAGGAAACCGGCCTGCCGATGCCGCGCCAACCTGGGCGATCCATCCGAGCGCCTCCTGCGAAGCAAAATGCCAGGCCAATCACCGGCTTGCCCGAGCGGGCGCTTTTCGGCTTAATGCCCGGGCGATGACCAAAGACTCAGCTTCCGGCCTCCGCGATTTCGTCAACTCGTTCACCGATATTCTCAAGTGTCCCTGGGCCCTGTGGTTCGTGATTGGCGTCTTCGTGGTGGATTCAGCGGCCTACTTCGGCGTGCTCACGCTGATGACGACCTATCTCTCGACAGACCTGGGCTGGGGCGACAAATGGGCGGGCGTCACGGTTTCCATTTTCACAATGCTCATCACCTTGTTGATGCTCGGATTGGGCAGCCTGGCCGAGGGCTTCGGGTTGCGCCGGGCGATCATCGCCGGTTTGGTGATGACCGTGGTCGGCAGATTGTTTTACTGCCTGGCGCCCGGCCTTGGCGGCGCACCGCTGGTGGCGATTACGGTGATTGTGTCGCTGGTTGTGGTCGCCGCGGGCGAGGCCATCCTCCAGCCCGTTTGTTACTCCGGCATCAAACAATACACCGACGAGAAAACCAACTCCATGGGTTACGGGTTGATTTACGCCCTGATGAATCTCGGCATCGTGATCATTGCGACCCTCTCGTCTTGGATCCGGCCGGCAGTGCAGGAAATCAAGGACGGCCGCATGGTCGAGCCCGCCGGCCCTTTGCTGAGCTGGCTGGCCGGGTTCTCGCGCTCGGGTGTCGAGGCCGTGAACTGGGTCTGTCTGGGCGTCACCGTTCTGACCCTGCTCGGGTTCCTGCTGTTCTTCACCCGCAAGGTCGAGGCGGCCAAGTTGCGGCCGGACGCCGCGGAGGAAATGCGCAAGGCCAGCACGCTCCCACGGGCGACCCGCCTCAAGCTCTACTTCACCGAAGGCCCGTTCTCGAACACGCGGTTCATTTTCTTTATCTTTATGTTGCTGCCGGTGCGCACGCTCTTTGCCCACCAATGGTTGACGATGCCGCAGTACATCATGCGGGCCTACGACAAGGACGTAGCGGATCACATGGAATGGCTCGTGAACTGGATCAACCCCGGCATTATTTTCTTCGGGGTTCCGCTGGCCGTGGCGCTCACCCGGCACATCAACGTCTACAAGATGATGGTCGTCGGCACGCTGGTCTCCGCCCTGCCCACGTTCCTGCTGTGCGGTGGGCCGAACCTCACCCTCCTCATCACCTACTTCGTGATCTTTTCCATTGGCGAAGCAATGTGGTCCGCGCGCTTCCTCGAATACGCGTCGGAACTGGCCCCGCCGGGTCGCGTAGCCCAGTACATGGGCCTGGCCAACATTCCGTGGCTGCTCGCGAAGGGTACCACCGGATTTTATTCCGGCTGGATTCTCGCCACCTATTGTCCGGAGAAAACTCCGCCCGCCGAGCTGCACACCAGCACCATGTGGCTGATCTACGGCTGCATCGCGATGACTTCACCGATCGGCCTGTGGCTGGCGCGAAAGTGGGTGATGGCGGGGCTGGCGACCAAACCGGCCCCCGCCTCCGTCACGTGACGAACGGTCGCCGGCTGGATCGAGTCCTTTGGCGCACAGCCGATACCGGCATGTTTGGTGCTTGGAATCCCCTTAGTGCTGGCGCTGGCCAGTCGCAGCCTCATGACAAAATTGAGATCGCAACCAAATCGCGCGCCGCGCTCCTCTCACCGGGGGCGAACCATCTTTCTGTTACTGGTTCTCGGACTGCTGACCGCCTTGGTGACTGAACATTGGCGTGGTCAGTTTGCGCTGGCCAGGTGGAAACGCGAACTGACGGCCAAAGGCGAGATTCTGGAAGCAAGGCAACTGTGGCCGCGGGCTTCGGAGGCGAATGCGGAGTTCTCCAACCGGCTGACCCAAGTTACCGCGAACTTGCGCGGGAGCTTGTCTGACTATGCGGGCCAAATCTCGGGGATTGTCATGGAGCCTACCGGTCAATATCGGCGCGGCAGTCAGGAACCCCGCCCGTCACGACTGCTGCACGGCGAAGACTCAACCAACACCTGGCAAAACTTAAATGACCTGTTGGTGCAAAACGAGCGCAGCTTGCGGTCGTTGCGCGAGCTGATGAAACAACCCTCGCCCTCGATGGGCGGCAACATTGCCAAAGCTTTGGAGGAGCCCTGGATACCAAATCTGGTGGGCATTCGGCTCGGCGCTCAAATCCAGCACGCCGCCGCCCTGAACGACTTGCACAGGGATGATTACGAAAAGGCAGTGCAGGACCTGGCGACGCTTATGGCCTTTGCGAGGGTGTATGAGCAGGACCCTTCGCTGGTCAATTTCATGATTCGGATGGCCATCGTTGGGCTGAGTGTGGATGTTTGCTGGGATGCCCTCCAGGCCGACGGTTGGACCGAGCCCCAGCTCGCCGCGCTTCAGGCGGCGTGCCTGCAGCTCGACCAGATCCTCCCGCAAATGCCGCGGACCATGGAGTCCGAGCGGCTCTATCGGGTCTTCAATTATCAATGGTTGCGCTCGCATTCGTACCAGGCCTGGGTGGATCGGTACCGGGAACTTTGTCAGGGGTTTGGTGTCGAGCAGCTTTGCCCGGCAACCGCGTCCCCCCTGCGACAATGGGTTTCTCACCCAATCTGGAGCTTTGCGTGGGCGGATCAGGAGGAGTTGGCCTATTTGGTTCAGGCCCAGCGTGAGATAGCAGTCCTGCGCGAAGCGGGAGAGCGGCGTTCCTGGTTGTGGCTGCAAGCACAAATCGCCATCCAGCGAAAAGAGTATCATCGCCCCGCGGCGGCTTGGCGTTTCTACGGCGAGCTGCCGGTAATCGACCACATATCGGAGGTGATTGGCAGTCCTCACCCGCGCGAACTGGCTTATCCGTTTCCTGATTTTACCAGAGCCTGGTGCATCACTCTGGGCAATCTGACGCGACAGGAGTTGGTGATGACCGCCATTGCGCTCAAGCGATATGCACTTCGACATGGCCAATCTCCCGACCGGCTCGCCGACTTGGTGCCGGGTTTTCTGTCCACCGAGCCCACCGATTTGATGGATGGCAAACCGCTTCGTTACCGGTTGAATGCGGATGGTTCCTTTCTGCTTTACTCCGTGGGGGCAAACCTGCGCGACGATGGCGGAGACTTTGCTCCCGAACCGACCGAAGATCAGCGGCGTTCGCTTTCGGCGTGGACCGGACGGGATTGGGTCTGGCTCAGCGGTGAGCCGGGGGTGGGAGATCTGCGCATTCCGAGCGGCGTGTTGCGTAGTGCCAGTAAGTGAAAGGAATACTTGTCTTTCCTCGGCGGGCGTGGGCGCCGCAATTTGACTCCTGCCTCGCTTCAGCGGTCCGAGTGCGGGGCGGACGCAGATGCACGCGGGTTTATTCCTTTGTTCACTGCGATTCGGATAAATTGAGCACGAGGATTCCCGCATCATTTGGTGTGAGCCGGATGAGGCCGTTGTTCAGTTGCTGACATTGGCCAGCATCGGTCGCCAACCGGAGTTGGTAGTCCATGCCCGGACACTGGTACTCGATGCGGTAACGCCAGAATGCAAATCACGCCGAGCACCCTCAGGGGTGCGGTGACGAATCTGCATGTGAACGGAGATGTCGCAGACATGGTTAGTGGGGTCGGATGCGCCGTTCGCCAACGAAGGGGGGAGCCTACCAAAGCGAGGCCGGATACGTTGACATCCAAAGCTGCTGAAAATCCCGGTCGGCCGGCGCTGTGCCCAGTGTGCCGGTGGGCTCGCTGAAAACATCATACTTGAGTGTGCGAGTCTTGCTTTCGAGCCATCTTATCTTCGCCACGTGGCCATCCGCGTAGGAAAACAATCCCGCGTTTCCGTGGCGGCTGGCGGGAACATTGCGCCAGTGGTTTTTCACGACGCCTTTGGCGCCGACGTTTACGGCAAAATATCCGTCGTCACTGCATCAACGGAGAGTGTTAGCGGCGACTGGTAACCCAGGCACCACCAATCACTCTGGAGCAGACCCCATTCGCTCTCGCTGCGCCGTCGCAGATTGAACCCGGCGCGAATCAAATAGGGTGCCGGTGCCGTCAGTTGTTTCGCCGTCAGGCCGGTTAGGGCCCGGAAAAAGCCATACATCAATGCTACAATCAATCGACCGCGAAGGCGGCGGAGTCCCCGGGCCGGAACCTGAAAATCCGCAATCAACCAGTTCGCCTCGGGCGTTGCCGCCCGGGCAATCTGGGAAACCAGCCGCGCCAATTGATCGGGCCGAAAGCAATCGAGAAAGAAGTTGGTGCAGATCAGATCGTAGGCTTCACCGGCAGGCGTCCAACTCAGGGCGTCGGCACGGACAAAAGTAACGCGGTCCGCCGACAGACCGTCGCGCTGCAGCTGGCGACGAGCTTGAGTCAGCATCCGTGGGCTACCGTCCACGCAAGTAATCCGCGCCCTCCCAAATCGTCGGCAACATTCCACCAACCCGCGTCCAGGACCTTCACCCAGGAGCAGAATGTTACGAGGTGCGGGAATATCTCCCAGAAACTCGGTTCGGCAACGCTGGAGTTTCTCACCCGCGAGGACCCATTCCATCCATCGGTAGTGGGGCGCCAAAATGTCAAAACTCATGAGTGCGGGTGCGGCACCGGCCAGCGATTCCGCTGCCACCATATTCCCGCCAGCAGGGCGCCACCCCCATAGGCGATTACATCAAGCCAATCCCCCGTGGTGTGGGCCACGAACTTGGGCCCGATCCACTCAAACAAGAGCGACCAGAAGATCAGGTGCGCGCCGATCTCGGAGATTGTTGGTGGATCATCCTGATTTCGCAACCCGAGCCGTCGGTGGAGCCAAAGCACGGGGGGCAGCGCACAGGGGATGAGCCAGAGATCATTGAATTGCGAATGCCAGAACCCGGAATGCAGGTGCGGCTTGATCAGCCACCGGTTGAGGGCATACGCACCACAACCCACGAGAAAGAGCGGGTCGCGGCAATAAGGGAAGCGTTGCATTTCAGAGGAGGTTGAGAATCACCCAGCCGGAAAGTGCGGCGATCAAGAATTTCAGCAGTTGCATTTTGATCATAGGGCAATGATTACCAGTTTAGCCGCGTTGGTGAAGATTTTCCTCTTCGTGCAGTTTCAAGCGGGCGGATAAAATGGCCGCGCGTCCCAGGTAACCGACCACGCGGGTGGGGTTGTCGCGGTCCACCACCGGCAGGCGGCCGACATCACGATGCAGCATTTTCGTCAGGGCTGCGTGCAGCGGTTCGTCGGGGAATGTCGTCGTCAAATCGCGGCTCCCGGCTTGCACCACGGTCATTTCTCCGGACGCGTCTTGTCGCAATGCCCGCAGGATGTCTCCCCGCGTGATGATCCCGACCAATCGCTCCTGGGCATCCATGATCAGGGTGCCCTGCCGACGGGCGAGCGCAGAATTCCCGCTGGTCACCAGGTCCGAGAGCTCGCTGAGTTTCATCGTGGCGGGCACACGCGGCACGTCTTTCTCCATCACCTCACCAACGCGGGCCAGTTCAAAGGGATCAATGCTGTATTCCCTCGTGATGTGATGGCCACGCCGGGCGAGCTTCTCGGTCAGAATCGAACGGCGCATGATCAACACCGTCACCCCCAACGCCGCCACGGAACCGATCAGCAACGCCGGGAAGAGATTGAAATCGCGTGTCAATTCAACGGCAAACACCATGGCCGTCAGTGGGGAGCGCATGGTGCCACCCATCATTGCCGCCATGCCGATCAACGCCCACACGCCGGGGTCGCCAACCGAAATCCACGAACCCACCAGCGCTCCCAGCGCGCCCCCCATGATGAGCAATGGCGCCAATACACCGCCAGAGGTTCCCGAGCCCAGAGCAATGGCCCACACCACCGCCTTCGCGATGAGCAAACTGGTCACCACCATGCCCAGCAGTTCGCCCCGCAACAGACTGTGGATGGTGTCGTAGCCCACCCCGAGGACGCGCGGTTCAATGACTCCTCCAATCCCGACAAACACCGCCCCGATGGCTGGCCACCACATCCAATGGAGCGGCAACTTTTGAAATAGATCTTCACAGGCGTAAACAAGCATCGTCAACCCGCCCGAGCCAAAGCCGGCAAGAATCCCCAGGCCCGCAGCCAGGGCCAGCCCCGCACCGGACAACGGCAGATGTGGCGCCACCGAAAAGAGGGGGCCACCTCCCAGCAAGGGCACTCGCAGCACCGACGCAACGATTGCCGCGACTGCCACGGGAATGAAACTGCGCGGTTTCCATTCGAACAGCAGGAGTTCGACGGCCAGCAATACCGCCGCCACTGGCGTGGCGAAGACGGCGGACATTCCAGCCGCAGCCCCGGCGACGAGCAGCGTCTTGCGTTCAGCGGCACTGAGATGGAATCGCTGCGCGAAGAGGGAGCCAAAAGCCCCACCGGTCATGATAATGGGCCCTTCCGCTCCAAAGGGCCCGCCGGTGCCGATCGAGATGGCCGCCGATAGTGGCTTCAGGAGCGCCACCTTGAGCTGAATCCGGCTGCGGCCCAGGAGAATTGCCTCCAAGGCTTCGGGGATGCCGTGCCCCCGGATCTTTTCGGAACCAAACCGCGCCATCAGTCCGATGACCAGGGCGCCGGCTACCGGCACGACCACCACCCACAGACCCAAGTGGTGTCCCTGCGGAGTGGCAGGCCCCGTCGAAAAGCGCAGGTAAAAGGCGAGGTTCGTAATGGCTGCGATCAGCCAGAGCAACAGAGAAGCAACGACGGTGCTCACGGCGCCAATCGCCGAGGCCATGGCGGCGAGCAATAACACCCGGCGGTTGGTGCTGAAGTCCGCCAACTCGGGTTTGGTGGAACGGCCAACCGCCGCAGGATCACCGCTTCCCACCGGCGAAAGGACGGAATCGGTTTGCATTAATCAGGCGTGGACAGTATATCGCTCTACGATATATGTCAAACAAACCTTGGCGTCGTGGCCCCGTCCCGTATTAAGATTCCCACCATGGCCAGGCCATTGAGCAAAGCGCAGTATGAGACGCTGGCGGCATTTCGCTACGCCCTCCGGCAGTTCCTCGGGTTCAGCGAGGAGCAGGCGGCGGCGGCGGGGGTGACTCCGCAGCAACATCAGGCCCTGCTCGCTATCAAGGGCTTCCCCGGCCGCGATCGCGTTACGGTTGGCGAACTGGCTGAGCGCTTGCAACTGCGGCACCACAGCGCGGTTGGATTGATTGACAGGCTGGTGAGCGAAAAGCTCGTCGCGCGCTCCGCTTCCCCCGAGGATCGCCGGCAGGTTTTGATTCAATTGACCAGCAAAGGGGAGAACGTCCTGGAAAACCTGAGCGCCGTCCATCGCGAGCAACTGCGCCGAATGGGCCCGGAAATCAGCCAGTTGCTCGAACGGCTTGGAGGAAACGAGGATTAGCCAAAGCGCCGGGGAGAAAGTGCTGCAGCATGCCGAATCTGGCCGCCGATTCGCCTGCGGCGAATTCGTTGCGCATTTGGCTCAAGGCGTTTTCCAAGATGGACAGCGCCCACTCGCGATCGAACAGGTGGGTGCTGGCGTCGAGACGGCCACGCCGATCTTCAAATTCTACCTGGGCAGGAACCCGCCCGCGTGCGAAGGCCAAATCATGGACCAGCTCGCCGCGCCGGTGGAGGAGTGATCGCGCGTTACGACAAGTGGGCGGCGGCAGATTTCGTTACCACCTGTGCCGCCGGGTGGGCGATGCGGCGTTCCGCAGTGATGGCGTGAAATCGCACGCGGCAGGCGGTCGCCTGGCCGAGGCTGCGGAAGTGATAACGCGACACGGCTTCCTTGAGCGCTACGGTCGGCACAGCGATGAAACCGCGCCCCTCGGCAGCCATCACCTTCATCAGGGCGAGGTCTTCAAACTCAGCCACGACGTTCGGTTTGAGGTCCTGGCTGCGAAACCACATCTCCAGCGAGCGGCGCAACGCGGTGTTCTCCGCGGGGAGCAGCGCGGGCGCATCGTTGAGTGATCTGGGAAAATTCCGTTTCAACTTTGTCGCCAGCTTCGCCTCGGCGCAGAGCGTGACGCTGCTTTCGCCGAGCGAATGGCTGAATACCTTGAAGTTGGCGTTGCTCGGCGCGGGTTCGTCGGAGAGCACGAGATCGAGGCGGTGCGCGGCGAGTTGCGCGAGCAGGTCTTCCATCTTGCCTTCGCGGCAGACGACGTGAACGGCCTGAGGCATGGAGAACACGGGCTTCAGAATGTCGTTCGTGACGAACTTCGGAAATGAATCCGCCACGCCGACGTTGAGCCGCAACGTGCGCACCCCGGGCCGCTGCTTGACCGCGTTCATCAGTTCGCGGCCCAGCGTGAAAATCTCCTCGGCATAGTTGAACACGACTTGGCCGGCGTCGGTGAGCTTGTTGTTGCGGCCTTCGCGACGGAAAAGTTTTTCACCCAGCGCCTGTTCCAGTTCACGGATCTGCTCGGAGATGGACGGCTGCGAGACGTGCAGCTTTGCGGCGGCACGCGCGAGACTTCCTTCCTTCGCCACGACGTAGAAGTATCGCAGGTGATGATAATTGAGCCATTCCATACCTGTTCAGGATGCTTCGCCCGAGGCCCGCTGCGCAATCGGGAAAGAACGTCGCATTGGCCAAGGGAAGCAGGCTTTCATGGTGCCGGCGTAGTCGGTTTGGCCGGTTGGCTCCAGCGATACGCAGTAAGTGCGTTCAATTCTCGGACGAACAATTCCTCCCCGGCCACGGCGAGATGCGCCCAGGTTTCTTCTTTGGTGAGCTTGCGTTGATCGAGCAGCTCGAACTTCTCCCGATTGGCGCGAAACAGATACAGCAATCCGCGCTGGTCCAGCGCCAGAATCCGCTCGCCGTTCGCAACGAGACTCCAGTATTTGCCGAAGGACTGCTCGCTCGTCCACAACTCGCGCCCGGTCGCGATCTCGATGGCCATCACGCGCTGGCTCTTGAGGTGTTCATACGCCACGCCGTTCACCACCACCGGCGTGGACATGTAGCCCTGCGACTTGTGTGTCCACGACTCCTTAGCGGTGAACTTGCCGTCGGCTTGCGTGATCTTGAAGCCGATGGTTTTTCCCCCGTAAGTGCTGGTGAACACAATGTCCTCGTGGACCACGGGCGTAAGGATGTTCATGCCGCGAAACGCCTCGACTGGCTGCACCCAAAGGACCTCGCCTTTGTCGAGCGTGAGCCCGGCCAGCTTTTCACGGGTCTGCACGATCAGTTGCCGTTGATCTGCGAGCGTGGCGATGACTGGCGACGAAAACACGCTGCCCCACATCCCGCCTTTGTCCTGCAACGCCCGCCAGAGAATTTCGCCGGTACGCTTGTTCAACTTCAATACCGAAGCACCCGCCTGCACATACACCGCTTCGCCGTCCACGAGCGGTGAGCAGACGAAACCAAAATCCGGCACCGGCGCATCCAGTTTCTTCACGAAGTCCACCCGCCAGACTTCCGCGCCGGTGTTCACGTCGAGACACACCAGCACGTCGCGCATGCCCGCCACGTAAAGCCGCTCGCCGTCGCACGCCGGCGTGGCGCGAATCCAGTCGCCGTTCGACTTCGCGAAGAAGGGCACACTCAACGCGCCTTCCCATTTCGCCTGCCAGAGTTGCTTGCCGGATTTCCGGTCGAATGCAGTGACAACCTCGATCTTCTTGTCCTTCGTCTCCGTCGTAAATACGCGATCACCCACGACAATCGGCCCCGAATAGCTCGGGCCAAGTTCCACCCGCCAGATTTGCTGGAGATGATTTGTGCCAAGTTGGTCGGGCCACGCGCCGCCAGTCACGTGACCATCCCGTTGCGGTCCGCGCCACTGCGGCCAGTCGGCGGCCAGTGGGGCTACCGCCGCGTGGAGGAGCCCGAGAATCGTGACGAGTTTGGTTTTCATGGGGTTTGCTTTGGATCGGAAGTTGAAGTGAAGTTTTGTGGCGGTCATTTATTAAGTTGCCACAACGTGAAATTTAGAACCGCCGCGAAGGAAACCCAGGCGAGATAAGGCAATAACAGCGTGCCGGCGGGCCGGTGTACCATCCAAAACGCGCGCAGCGTGGCGAGAATCGCCAGCCAGAGCAGCAGGATTTCAACGAACGCGAATGCGGGATTCTTCAAACCGAAAAAGAGCGGTGACCACATTGCGTTCAGGGCGAGTTGGACGAGAAACCAACCAAGCGCCCGGCGTTGCGCCATCCAGCCACCTCGCCGCGCGACGAGCCACGCCGCCACCGCCATCATGGAGTAAAGCGCCGTCCACACCGGGCCGAAAATCCAGTTGGGCGGATTCCACGCCGGCTTCTTGAGTTGCGCATACCATTCGCCGGGCATGAACAAACCGCCGAGAGCCGCCGCCGCAAACGTGACCAACAGCCAACCCAACAGGTGAAAGGCATCCGAGATGCGATGCCTGCCTGCCGGCTGAGGGTCGTTTGTTTCCATCGCGGCGAGGTTAGCGCTGAAATGCCAGTCGCGCCAATCCGCCCGCGTAAAATCCTCGTGCAACCGAACCACCTTGACTCTTTGCTTCGGATTAACCGAAGCGTCCATTCGGAAACGGGTATTAGTCCGTTCACACCAGCTCACCTACTGTCACGCCGTGAACACCGCCCGAGGGCTGAAGGTTCAAGGAGAGCCTCCCGGCGGTGCGGAAAAAGAAAAACGAAAGGCACGTTATGATTTGGATTCTGTTCATCGGCACGATGGCGCTCTCGCTCTGGGCGGCGGCGCGAGTGAAATCGGTTTACAACCGCTATAACCAGGGCGTCGTCCGCTCGGGACTGACCGGCGCGGAAGTCGCGGCGCAAATCCTCCGGCGCACCGGCATCCGCGACGTGGAGATCACCCATGCCGAAGGGATGCTCGGCGATCACTACGACCCGATTCACAAAAGGTTGGTGCTGTCGGAGGCAAATTACTTTGGACGCACTCCGGCTGCGCTCGGCGTGGCGGCCCACGAATGCGGTCACGCCATCCAGCACGCGCGCGCTTACCAGCCGTTGCACTGGCGCATGGCCGCGGTGGGGATCACCACCTATGCAAATTACATCGTGATGTTCCTGCCGCTCCTGGGACTGTTCACCGGATTGATCACGCCGCTGACGGGCGCGTTCTTCATGGCCGTGGCGTGGGGCGTGATCATGCTGTTCAACCTCGTCACCCTGCCGGTGGAGTTCGACGCGTCGCGCCGCGCCAAGGCGGTGTTGGCTGACTTCGGCTTCATCGCGCCCGGCGAAGAAGCCAACGGCGTGAAGAAAGTTCTGGATGCGGCGGCATGGACCTATGTGGCCGCGTTCATCACCTCGCTCGCGTATTTCCTGTGGCATCTGCTGCCGCTCCTGTTGGGCGGCAACCGGTCCCGGGAGTGAAATGAAAAACAATAACCATCAAACAAAACAAGAACATGACAACGACCATGAGACTCAACGTGCAACATCTCAACATCCGTTCCCTGGAACGGCTGGACTCCTGGGTGGAACGACAAATCCTCGCGCTCGCGGCGCTCCGGCAGATTGACGAAGCCAACATCCGGCTGGTGCGCCATGAAAACTCCAGCCCGGCCTACCAAGTCAGCGCGCATCTGGTCACGCCCGGCCCGGATGTCTTCGCCGAGAGCTGCGATCACACCCTGCGCGCCGCTTGCACCAAGGCGATGGCGCAGTTGCGTGGACAAATCACGAGCCGCGCCAGCAAGCGGCTGCAAAGGCTCAAGAGCAACCTCAAGGCCCGCCGTGGCGGGTGATGTCCATCAACCAACAACTTTCAACCATCAACCAGTTACGAGCCATGAAACCGAAACTTATCCTCAAATCGCTGGCCGACATTCCGGCCAACGCGCTGTCCCTCGCCGCGTCCATGCCCGGCCGCGCGATGAGCGCCTCCAAGCAAATGCTCGGCCCGGCCGTGCGCGCCACGCGGCGCGAAGTTCGCGCCGCCCGGAAAAGCTCCGCAGCCTTTGCCCGCGCGATTTATGCCCGGGCCGGCGCACCATTTCAATCCATCACTCCCTGGCAACGCGGGGGAATAAACGAATAACTCCGGCGTCGCTCTGTGACCGCCGCGCATTTAACAAAAAACGTCGGCACGCATACTGGCCGCTACAACTCGGATCGAAATGACTGATACACTCTGGCTCTGGGTTGGGTTCAACCTGTTCATCCTCGCGATGCTTGCGCTGGATCTTGGTGTGTTCCATCGCAAGACGCACGTGGTGTCGCTGAAGGAATCGCTCACGTGGACGGGCGTCTGGGTCGCGCTCGCGCTCGTGTTCAACGCGGGCGTGTGGCACTTCGCCGGTTCGGGCAAGGCGCTGGAGTTTTTCACCGGTTACGTCATCGAGAAATCGTTGAGTGTGGACAACGTGTTCGTGTTTGCACTGCTGTTCTCCTATTTCGCCGTGCCATCGTTGTATCAGCACAAGGTGCTGTTCTGGGGCATCCTGGGTGCGTTGCTCATGCGGGCCATCATGATCGCGTTGGGCGCGGCGCTGATCACGAAGTTCGCGTGGATCATCTATGTGTTCGGCGGCTTCCTCATCCTCACGGGCATCAAGATGATCGTGAAGCGCGAGGAGGAGATTCATCCCGAGCGCAATCCGGTGGTGCGCTGGTTCAAGAAACTCATGCCGGTGACGCCGGAATATCGCGGCGACAAATTCTTCGTGCGCGAGAATGGTCTGCGCATGGCGACGCCGTTGTTCGTGGTGCTGCTGTTGGTCGAGTTTACGGACCTGATTTTCGCGGTGGATTCCATCCCGGCGATCTTCGCGGTCACGAAAGATCCATTCATCGTCTATACGTCGAACGTGTTCGCGATCCTCGGCCTGCGTTCGCTTTACTTCGCACTGGCGGGCGTGATGGACAAGTTCCATTACCTCAAGATCGGCCTGGGCGTGGTGCTGTCGTTCGTGGGCGTGAAGATGCTGCTCGCGCACACGGCCTACAAGATTGACACCCTGGTGTCGCTTGGCGTGATCGTGCTGATCCTTGCGACGAGCGTGGTGTGGTCGTTGTTGAAGCCGAAGAAGGCGAAAGTCGAAGGCCTCGGCGCGCACGGAGTGACGCGCCCTACCTGAACCATGATCACTGCGATCAAACAACTCGTCGAAGCCAAGCCGTTCCACCACTTCATCGTGGCGGTGATCGTGCTGGCCGGCGTGGTCGCGGGCTTGGAAACCAGCCCCGCCATCATGGCGGAGCACGGAGGTTGGCTGCAGGCACTGGACAAAATCATCCTCGGCATCTTCATCGTGGAGGCGTTGCTCAAGATGGTCGCGCACGGACGGCAGCCGTGGCGTTACTTCGCCGACAGCTGGAACGTGTTCGACTTCCTGATCGTGGTGATCTGCCTGCTGCCGCTGGGCGGACCTTTCGCGGCGGTGCTGCGGTTGGCGCGGGCGCTGCGGCTGCTCCGACTGGTGAGCGCGTTGCCCAAATTGCAGCTACTCGTGGGCGCACTTCTCAAGAGTTTGTCAGCAATGGGCTACGTCAGCCTGCTGCTCGGTTTGTTGTTCTACATCTACGCCGTGGCGGGGATTCATTTGTTCGGTGCGCAGGACCCGCAGAATTTCGGTTCGCTGCCACCGGCGTTTCTGTCGTTGTTCCAACTCGTGACGCTCGACAACTGGTCCGAGCTGTTCCATACGCAGGCGGAGCATGTGTCGGGCTTCAAAGTGGGTGTTTACTTCGTCACCTTCATTGTGTTCGGCACGATGATCATCCTCAACCTGTTTATCGGCATCATCATGAACAGCATGTCCGAGATGCACGCGGAAATGGCCGAACGCGACCGCGCCCAACACGAAGGCGAGACCGGGTCGGCCACGCTCGAGGACGAACTCAAGTCGCTGGAACGGGAGATGAAGGAAATGCAGACGCGATTGACCGGCCTGCGGCGCAAGTGGACTACAGGAGCACGACCGCCTGCGCGCACACCAAGTTTGGATGAGGTGGCGGCATGAAGAGAATCTGGGTGGCCCTCATTGGCGGGACGGTGTTGCTCCTCGGACTCGCAATGCTCGTGTTGCCCGGCCCGGCGGTTGTGGTCATTCCGGCGGGCTTGGCCATCCTGGCGACCGAATTCCTCTGGGCCAGGCGTGCGTTACGCAACACCAAGGGCGCGCTCGCCAAAGTCCGCCGCAAGTCCGGCCTCGCCGCGTGGCTGCGCCGGCTGCGGAACAGTCCTTTGAGTCGCTGCTCCAAGTAATCTACGGTGAGCGAAACTCAACGTGCTGCGTCATGAAAAGGTCATCCTCGCCACTAACGCGGACGTGGACGGCATGCCCATCCGCAATTTGATGATTACGTATTTCTTCCACGTCCTCGAGCAACTCGTCCCCGTCAGCTTTTTATGTGCTGGAAACCCTGCAGTTCCGTGGGCGCACGGAAGTCCGGCTCTCGTCTACTTGGGCAAGAACACGCCCGGGCGCAAAGATTATATCATGGAGAAGCTCGTCGTGCCGGTGGAGGAGTGATCACACGCGTACAATCCAGCAGGTAGCGAGGGTCCGCAACTCCCCGATCGGAATGTTGAGCCGGTCAAAGAGCCGCTTGATCTCCGCTTCATTGCGGTAGGGTTGGGTTTCGGGGGCGGCCTCGATGAAGGCTTGGGGATTCGCGATGCCCCGAATGATCCGCTGCATTTTCAACGAGGTCATCTTCTCCCGCAGCGTGCCATCTGCAACGCGCGAAGTTGTAGCGTGGCTGTTGCCTTCGAATTACTGCGACTTCAGCCGAAAGAACTTCCGCTCCGCACTGGTGGGAATGGTGACGGAGATCTGCGCTCCATTGGTCAATGTCGGTTGCGCCGCGGGCGACCAGGCATACGGCAGCGCGAGGTTTGTGCTTTCTTGAAGTTGAAAGTTCAGCCCACTCGTCGGCCAGGAGAGAGTCACGGATGCGCTCGCCGACGCTATGCTCAGGGAGGGAGTTGCGGAATCGCCAAGGAGGCGTGCGACGCGCGGACGCAGCACTCCCTTGACCGTCGTGAAGTTGCCACTGATGAGAACGTTGCCATCCGTCTGCACCGCGATGGAACGAACTGCTCCGCCCCATGACGTGCCCGGGTTGAAGTTGGCGTCGAGACTGCCATCTGCGTTGCGCCGGGTGATTCCGTAAATGTAATTCGTGCCGATCAGAATATGACAGTCCCCGCCAACCAGCACTTTCCCATCCCGCCGTAAGGCGACGGAATGAACCGGGCCGCTCACTGTCGGTCCGTAATTGAAACTGCCGTCAATGCTGCCGTTGGCGTTGAGGCGCAGGACGCCGCTGTGGTTAGTGCCTTGGAGGACGTAGAAAGCGCCTCCGAGGACCAGCTTGCCATCCGGTTGCAACGCGATGGATCGGACCGAGCCGATGGCGCCCGCATTAAAACTGGGGTCGAGTGTTCCATCGGTGTTCAAGCGGGAAATCCCTTCGTCGCCGCCGAGCAGAATTTTGCCGTCCGGTTGCCGGGCCATACAGCTATCGGAATAGTTCGTGCCGGCAGTGAAACTCCAATCCAGACTGCCGTTGGTTTCGAAGCGGCCGAGGAACGGGCGAACCACATCGTATGACCATTCGTCCCCGTAAATCGTCGTCCAAGCCTTGCCGCCCACGAGGACCTTGCCGTCCGGTTGGACCAGGACGGACGTGGCCTCGACGGATTGCCAACAACCGTAATTCGGCATGCAATCCCCGGGTTGAACGAAAGGCCACAAGTAGGGTTGGAAACTGTCATCCAAATTGCCGTCGGTATTGAACCGGGCAATCGAGCGGGACTGCGTGCCATTGGCCACCACAAAAATGCCCGTGGCCAGCACCTTGCCATCCGGCTGCAACGCGACCGACCGGATGAACGAAGCCGTCGCCACAAATTGGATTCCCGGACTGAATGTGCTGTCCACGCTGCCGTCAGGATTGAGCCGGGCGAGACCGGTGCGGGCAAGTCCGCCGACCGTTGTGAACGTCCCTCCGATCACCAGCTTGCCATCCGGTTGCAGGGCGGTGGTCAGGATGCCACCGTCAATTGCGCTGCCCGGATCAAAATTGGGGTCGAGACCACCAGTGGCATTGAGCCGTGCGATGCCAGGACGGCCCGTGCTGTGGACGGCGGTGAACGCTCCGCCGATCAACATTTTTCCGTCTGGTTGAATCGCAACGGCGGCGACACTGCTGCCGCCACTTGTCCCCGGATCGAAACCGGTGTCGAGTGTGCCGTTCGTATTTAGCCGGGTGAAATTGATCCAGTTCGTGGCGTTGAGCGCGAAGGTCCCGCCGACCAGGATTTTGCCATCGGCCTGCGTGGCGAGAGAAAAGACCGTGGTATAAGTGTATGGGTTGCCCGTGAGCAGCGTGCCGGGATTGAAACCGCTGTCCCTCGTGCCATTGGCATTAAGTCGGGCGATCCCTTGACTGTTCGTGCCTTGGCACATCGAAAAGTTCCCGCCGATGAGCACCTTGCCGTCGGTCTGCAAGGTCATTGCGCCAATCCAGTCATTGGGACCAGGGCCCGGATCGAAACTGCCGTCCAGACTCCCATCGGCATTGAGCCGCGCGACGAACTTACGGTTAATGCCGTTCACTGACTGGAAGCCGCCCGCGATCAGCACCCGCCCATCCGGTTGGAGCGCGATCGCATAAACTCCGTAAGCGCCCGTGCCCGGATTGAAGCTGTTGTCCACCGTGCCGTTGGAGTTGAGCCGGGCGATTCCGAAGCGGCTCGTGCCGTTGACAACGGTGAAATCGCCGCCGAGGAGCACCTTGCCATCCGGCTGGATGGCCAACGCGAAAATGCCCTCGTCGTATGCCGCAATGCTGGCCACGAAAGTGTTGTCCAAACTCCCATCGGCATGGAGTCGGACCAAGCCCGCATAAGTGTTCACCAGTAACCGGCCGTCCGCTTGCAAAGCGATCAAACCGCCTCCGGCCACCGCGGGATTGAAACTGCCGTCGCCGCTGCCGTCCGCGTTGAGCCGGGCGAGTCCAGGACGCGAGAGGCCTTTGACCGCGGTGAACGATCCGCTGATGAACACCCTGCCGTCCGGCTGCCACGCGACGGCGGACACACCGCCGTTAACGCCCGAGCCGGGATCGAAGGAGAGGTCCACGTCGCCCGCCGCGGCGTGCGAGCGGCAGGCGAACCCGCTCAATTGCAGCAAAAGGCCGACAACCACCAGCAGAGTTCGGTTCAATTTGATCGTGCTCATAATTCCTTTGGAGATGGCTGCTGCTTGCGCACGTGGGCTTTTGGTCACGGCAGTTCGAATGTCACCAACCGACCCGTGGCCATTTCCGTAATCACCACGCGGTCGCCGCAGCGATCCAGCACCATGCCGGTGGGCGTGGTCAGGCAATCGGCGAGCACGACTGGAATCGCATCCGGCGCAGGAAAGTATTGAAGGCGTCCCGGACCCGGCACCGGGAAAGTCAGGTTGTGTTCCAGAGTCAGATAGTCTTCGTCACATCCTCGGAGCGGAGTGACGTCAATGGCGGAGGACAACCCCGTGAGCAGCGGTGTGATCGCTCCCGTGCGAGGGTCAATCTGCTGAACTTGCGAGTAACCCGGGATAAAGAAGGGTCCGCCGCTCAACAGTGTTACCGCCAGTTGCTGGCCATCCCAACGAATGCTGGTCGGGACATTTTCCAGCACAGGCGGACCAACCGGCAGGCGCGGATTGGGCGTGGGCGGGAAGCTGGCCAGGGTTTCCTCCGTGCCACAGAAGATACCCACCTTGCGCACGCGATTGAACCCGGCGTCCACGATGTAAAGAAATCGCCCCCAACCAACGACGCCATATGGATGCGAGTGCCGGACGTTGTCGGCAAAATTTGGTCGCGGCTCGGGCGCGTAATCCGGGAAGTCCGCGATGAGTTGAATGATCATCCGGCGACCCCTGGCATCTGCGCGGACGATGGGGCGGCCCGATTTCAACGTATGATGATCGGCCAGCGTCAGCGCGACGCCGGTGGTCTCTTCTTCCATCGCCTCGCTGAACGTGATGGCCAGCACCGAACTGAAGAGTGGGGAGGCCGGCGAGGGATTGGCTCGTTCGGTACCCGGGACTGGTCCCGCCAAGGTGACATCACCCTGGCCATTCAGCACAAAAAGCGTCCGGCCCTCCATGTAGACGCCAGTCGTCCCGTTGAAGTCGCCGACGAACGTCCGCGCGGAAGGCAGACCTTCGATGAGCGTGCGCCGATTGCCACGCCGGTCCACGATGGACACGCGACCGTTGTTCGGCACTTCCGGTCCGTTCTCGGAGACGATGAAGTTACCTTCGTGCGACTGCATAATTTTGCTCGGCGCCAGCAGGCCGGTGGCGAAGGGCTTGACGGCTGGGCAAGGGGTTTGGGCATTGGCGACGGCGAGACACACGTGCAGCAGCGCGATTGCGAGTCCGATTGGCTGGAAGAGTCCACTGGGGATTGCGTTTGGTTTCATAGATTTTGGATTCGTTGTTAATGTTCCACCTCGACATGAGCCAAAACCCGGCAAGAAGGCTCATGCGATTTATTATTTCGTTAAATGAGCCAATCCGTGGTTGAATGGCGCATGTATGGGCGATGAATCGAATCCCGCCGTGAATCCCGCCGCCCCCAAACCAGCGTACTTGCCTGAACGCTCCGGCGTGACCCGCCCGCCGCGAATCGCTCTGGTCGGCGACTATTCGCCCGACGTCCTCGCGCATCAAGCTATACCACGGGCACTCGAATTGGCCGGCACGGACACAGGCTGTGAAGTTTCGTGGCGCTGGATTCCCACGAGCGAAATCCACACCGCAGCGCAAGACCTGACGGGTAACAATGCCGTCTGGCTCGTGCCCGCCAGTCCTTACGCCAACATGGATGGAGCGCTTCAGGCCATCCGTTGGGCACGTGAAACGGGGCGACCATTTCTCGGCACTTGCGGCGGCTTTCAACACGCCCTTCTCGAATTCGCCCGCAATGTCGCCGGCCTCACCGCCGCCGATCACGCGGAAAGCAATGCGCACGCGGAGACGCTGGTAGTCACGAAGTTGAGTTGCCCGCTCGTGGAGAAAACCGGCGCGATCCAATTTGCTTCAGGGAGCCAACTGCGCGACGCATACAGCTGCGACCGGGCGGTCGAGGGCTACCACTGCAACTACGGATTCAACGCCGGGCATCGCGCGCCGTTGGAAAATGCTGGGCTGCGCTTCAGTGGGTTTGACGACGCTGGCGAGGTGCGGGCCTTTGAATTGCCGTCGCATCCCTTCTTCATCGGGACGCTTTTCCAGCCGGAGCGTTCGGCCCTGCGTGGCGAAGTGCATCCATTGATCCGGGCTTTCGTGCGAGCAATAAATCAAACCCCACCATGACGCCCGCTCCTTCCGAACAATCGGTGTTCGCCGAGGCGCTGTTGCGGGACACGCCTGAAGCCCGCAGGGCTTTACTCCGCGCCGCTGAGAACGCCGGGGGTTTTCTGGAAGAGCCACCCACCGGCTTGAGTAGCAAGACCGGTTCAACTGTGCAGGTTGGAGAACTCAGCGAAAAGGCCGGCGACAAAATCGGGCGCTACAAACTGCTCCAGCAAATCGGCGAAGGCGGCTGCGGGGTCGTTTACATGGCCGAGCAACTCGAACCGGTTAAGCGCCGAGTCGCGCTCAAGGTCATCAAGCTCGGCATGGACACCAAGTCGGTCATCGCGCGCTTCGAAGCTGAGCGACAGGCGCTGGCGTTGATGGATCATCCGAATATCGCGAAGGTGCTGGATGCTGGCGCGACCGAAACCGGCCGGCCCTACTTCGTGATGGAATTGGTGCGCGGCATCAGGATCACGGATTACTGCGACCAGAATAATCTTTCGACCGAGGAGCGGCTGAAACTATTCGTTCAGGTTTGCCTGGCGATCCAGCACGCACACCAGAAGGGCATCATTCATCGCGACATCAAGCCGTCGAATATTCTGGTGACGCAGGACGAAAAAGAACCCGTGCCCAAGGTGATTGATTTCGGCATCGCCAAGGCCACGAGTGATCAACCTCTGACGGACAAGACCGTCTTCACGGCGTTCGAGCAATTCATCGGCACCCCGGCCTACATGAGTCCGGAGCAGGCGATGATGACGAACCTGGACATTGATACGCGCACAGACATCTACGCGCTGGGCGTGTTGCTCTATGAACTGCTCACGGGCACGACGCCTTTCGACGCCAAAGACCTGATGGCTGTCGGGCTCGATGCCATGCGCCGGACCATTCGTGAACAAGAGCCCCCGAAACCCTCCACGCGGCTCACTCAGGAGCTTGTAGCCGCCGACGTAAGGAGGCGGACGGGAGCGGTTGAGCCAGACGCCTCGTCACCTCGGCGGCTACAAGATTCGATCCGACTCCTGCGCGGCGATCTGGATTGGATCGTAATGAAGGCCATCGAAAAAGACCGCACGCGTCGTTACGAAACAGCCAGCAGCTTCGCCGCCGACGTCGAGCATTACCTCAATGACGAACTGGTGCAGGCCCGCCCACCTTCGACATCGTATCGCCTCCGTAAGTTCGCCCGCCGGAATCAAGTGGCCCTGCTCACCGCATCGCTGGTCTTCGCAGCCCTGCTGGCGGGAATTGTCATTGCCACCTGGCAGGCGGTGATCGCCACGCGCGCCAAGGCGGCTGCGGTCGCGGAGCAGCAGCGGGCCAACCAGGAAGCGGCGACCGCGAAGCGGGTGACCGAATCCTTCCAGCAAATGCTCGGCTTGATTGATCCCGACGCGGCGAGCCGCTCCATGCTGTCGCTGAGCGCGGTGCGTTTGCAGGTAATGCTCGGATTGGTTAGTCCGACGGCAGATCGAGGGACGAATTACTCCCTGCTGCAACTCATTGACGACTTCGCCGACAATCTCGAAGGGAAGCTGGCCGATGAGCCCGCTGCCGCCGCGGATTTGCACGCCACCATTGGCCGGGCCTACGCCTGCCGGGGCGAGCGCGCCAAGGCACAGAAACATCTGGACCGCGCATTGGAACTGGGCCGACAAGTGTACGGGGAACAGCACGAGAAATACGCGGACATCCTGGTGGATCATGCGCGGCCTGATGGCTCGGATCCCTCCACCCGTCGGGCGCGGGAAGCCGACTTGCGTCGGGCCCTGGCGATTTACCGGGCGCGCGGCATTGCGGGCGAACAGGTCATCCGCGCATTGTTCACGTTGCAATGGAATCTTGGCGAGCAAGCCAGCGGTGGCGCGCCGGCCAAACGGGACGAGATCGAACCGGTCCTTAACGAGGCGTTGGCGGAGGCAGCCAAAACTCCCAGCATTGAGTTTCCAAAGATTGCCAGCATTTATGCCGCGCTGTCGGGAGTGCGGATCCGCCAAGCGCGGCTGGTCGAAGCTGAACAGCTGGCGCGCAAGGCGCTGGTGTTGCATTTGAAGTCGCATCCCGAAAGTTTGGAAACCGGCTGGGGCTATGCCGCCCTCGGGACCGCGCTCAAGCATCAAGGCAAGTTTGCCGAGGCGCTCGTGGCTGAGAAGCAGGCATTCGCGATAATGCGAGCCGCCCTCCCTCCAGAAAACGCCAGCATTGCGTATGTGTTGTCCTTCTTGATTGACACGCTCACCAAAGCCGACGTGGCACACGCTCTGCCCAGCATGTTCCCGTCCGTTGCCGAAGTCGGCGAACTGGAGGCGATGTTTCGGGAGGTGCTGACGACGACTCGCCCTTCCACAGTGCGCTATGATGATCCCACTTTCGTGGCGGCGCGTGGTATGGCCCGGCTCAGCATAATTTGTATGAGCCTGGGGAACGAATGGGCGGCGATGGGCAAGACCCAGGAAGCGGAGGAATCGAAGAAACTGGCAACCCTCATAACTGCTGGTTACCCAGAGCAGACTCGGAAGCTGTATCGCAACCTATTGTCGCAAACGGGCTCCAGGGCCAGCGAATTGCAAAATGGCGCCGCTTGGTTGCTCGCCACCGCCGAAGTCCCGGCAGAGCGTGACCCGGCTTTGGCGGTTGAATTGGCCGCGAAGGCGGTCGGGTCAGCCTCTGATGTCGGTGCGTTTCGCAACACGCTGGGAGTTGCCCGATATCGCGCCGGCGACTGGCAGCAGGCCATCGCCGACCTGAATCAGTCCGTTGCCCTGAGCAACGGCGGAGACAGTTACGACTTTCTGTTTCTGGCGATGGCGCATTGGCAGCTGGGCGATGACAACGAAGCCCGCCGCTGGCACGAGCGAGCCGTTGCCGCCATGAGCAAGCAACCACCAAGTGAGGAGTTGCGCCGTTTTCGTGCGGAGGCCGACGAACTGATGAAGCAGAGGTCGGGCAATCAAGACTCGAAAACCGAGAGCGGGAAGGAATGAGCAACGTCACTCAGATTCTTACCGCCATGGAACGAGGCGACGCCAAAGCCACCGACGAATTGCTACCCCTCGTTTACAACGAACTCCGCCGCATGGCCGCGCACAAGATGTCGGCGGAACGACCCGGCCATACACTGCAACCGACCGCGCTCGTTCACGAAGCCTGGCTCGCGCTGGTGGATTCACCCAACCAATCGTGGCAAAACCGCTCGCATTTCTTCGGCGCCGCCGCCGAGGCGATGCGTCGCATCCTCATCGCTCGGGCCCGAGGCAAGAGCCGTCAGCGGCGGGGCGGGGGCGCCGCGCATCTCGACGTGGAGGAACTCGAAATCGCCAGCCCCGCACCGGACGATCAATTGCTCGCGCTCAACGATGCGCTCGACCGTTTCGCCAAACTTGAACCGCAGCAGGCGGAGTTGGTTAAGCTGCGTTATTTCGTCGGCCTGAAAATTGAAGAAGCCGCGGAAATCCTCGGGATCTCCAAGGCCACTGCCAAACGTTGGTGGACCTACGCCCGGGCCTGGCTGTTCCATGAAATATCTCGGACATCGTAGCCAAGAATCTTGCGGCGACTCTTTACGAAATCTTAACGCCGTTCCGCTGTTTCTTGATTACCAGGCCTCTCCCTTCTTGAGTCATTCTTGGGCATGCACGAACGCGGTCCGTTCAACCAATGCAGAGGAACCAACATGAGTGACTTGATCTATGCCGGTGTGATGATTGCATTTTTCGCCGCCTGCGCGAGCTGCTTGCGCGGCTGCGAGAAACTCTAGGAGCACGCCATGGAAATTCTGATTGTAGGCGTCATTGCCCTCGCGCTGGTTGTCTATTTACTCGCGGCCATGCTGTGCCCGGAAAAATTCTAAGGAACACCCATGAACTCTTCTGGCTGGATTCAACTGGGCCTTTTCGTCGTCGCGCTCGCCGTGATTACGAAGCCGATGGGCCTTTACCTCATGCGCGTGCTTGATGCCAACAGCAAAACCTGGCTCGACCCGATCTTGAAACCGTTCGAGCGCCTCACGTATCGCTTGCTCGGCGTGGACGCAAACAAGGAGCACGATTGGAAGCAATACACACTTGCGATGCTGTTGTTCAGTCTGGTGAGCTGCCTGTTCACCTACGCGATCCTGCGATTGCAGCATCTCCTGCCACTCAATCCGCAAGGGCTTGGCCCGCTTTCGCCGCATCTCGCATTCAACACCGCCGTCAGCTTCACCACGAACACCAACTGGCAGAGTTACGGCGGCGAAACCACGATGTCCTACCTCTCGCAGATGGTCGCGTTGGCGTTGCACAATTTCGTCTCCGCCGCCGTCGGGATCGGCCTCGCCGCCGCACTCGTGCGCGGGGTGGCCCGCCACACGGCCAAGACCCTCGGCAACTTCTGGGTGGACCTCGTGCGCGTCACGTATTACCTGCTGCTGCCGATCTGCCTCGTGTTCGCCATCGTGCTTGTGTCGCAAGGGATGATCCAAAACTTCAAGCCCTACACGAAGGCCAAGCTCGTTGAGCCGTACAAAATCGCGGTCGAGAAGAAAAACGACAAAGGCGAAACCGTTCTCGGCGCGGACGGCAAACCTGTGATGCAAGACCAAATCGTGGACGAACAACTCATCGTCCAAGGCCCGATGGCTTCGCAGGTCGCGATCAAAATGCTCGGCACCAACGGCGGCGGCTACGTCAACGCCAACGCCGCGCATCCATTCGAGAATCCCACGCCACTCTCAAACTTCCTGCAAATGCTCTCCATCTTCGCCATCGGCAGCGGCCTGACCTATTACCTGGGTCGCATGGTGAAGAATCAAGGCCACGGTTGGGCCGTGTGGTCCACCATGATGATTTTGTTCCTCGCCGGCGTGCTCGCCTGTTGGTGGGCTGAATCCGCCGGCAATCCCATTCATCACCAACTCGGCGTCGCTACCGCCGACGGCAACCTGGAAGGCAAGGAAGTCCGCTTCGGCATCTTCAACTCCGCCCTCTTTGCCACCATCACCACCGACGCTTCGTGCGGTGCGGTCAACGCGATGCACGATTCCTTCACGCCGCTCGGCGGATTTGTGCCGCTGTTCAACATGCAGCTCGGCGAAATCATCTTCGGCGGCGTCGGCGCCGGGCTTTACGGCATGCTCGTGTTCGTCATCCTCGCCGTGTTCATCGCCGGGCTCATGGTCGGGCGCACGCCGGAATACCTCGGCAAAAAAATCCAATCCTACGAGGTGAAGATGGCGATGCTCTCCCTGCTCGTGCTGTGTTTCTCGATCCTCGGCTTCTCCGCGTGGGCGGCGGTCAGCTCGTGGGGCGTGGCAGGCTTGAACAACTCCGGCCCGCACGGTCTGAGCGAAATGCTCTACGCCTTCAGTTCCGCCACGGGCAACAACGGCAGCGCCTTCGCCGGCCTCACCGCCAACACGCCGTGGTACAACACCAC